>NZ_JBFAYT010000003.1:0-436266 GCF_040681455.1 Kribbella sp. NPDC051770
ATGGTACTGCGACCGGGAGGTCGTGGGAGAGTAGGACGTCGCCGGACATTCACACTGTTAAGGGCCACCCCACACCGGGGTGGCCCTTAACATTTCCCCAGAACTCTCGGGCAGCACATTTCCCCAAGGACTCTTCGTCAGCAGATCGTTCGAGCGGTCGGCCTGTCAGGCCGGCCGCTTTCGTGCGTTCAGAGGTCTTCGGGAGTGATGCCTACGAGGGCGGCTGCGGCGCAGATGTGGACCGGTGAGAGGTCGATCGGGGCTACCGGGGCCTGGAGAAGAGTCCCTCGTTCGAACGGGGTCAGGTCGATGTCGATGCCGTGGGCGCCGGCGACCATGCCGCGGACGTAGGTCAGCCAGCCCATCGTGGGGATTCCGCGGCGGAACAGGCCTGCGGAGGTCGCGAGCTCGGTGTCGGCGATGCTCGCCCACTCTGGCTCCCAGATGGTGACAACCGCTCGGAGGACCTGGGCGAAGCGCTCTGACTGGATGAGAGCGTCTTCGTCGCTCCAGTGGAGGGTCAGCTGGTCGGACGCGGTGGTCAGGGTGCTGCCCATGGAGAGGTCGAAGAGCCAGGGCAGGTCGCCGGTGCTCTGGAGGTGGAGTCTGGTGGTGCTGGAACCGTTCGACAGGACCTTGGTAGTGGCCTCAACCATCTCCTCGAGGGGAGTGGTGCCGTCGGCCTCCAGTACGTGGTAGCCCCAGCGCTCGTCCTGGGTCCAGGCGTGCACGTCGGGGAAGGCCACGGCGACTGCGGTGAGTGTTCGGCCTACGCGGAGAGCGCGCTGCTCGACGGACTCGTCGCGGTGCGACCACTGGGCGCGCAGAAGCCAGGTCGCCATTCACGCCCTCCGATCGGTTACCGGCTGGAGTTGCCCCACGGACGGTACGCCGCGTGATGACGGGTTGGCCAGATGTGAGCGGTGGGAGCGGGGGAGATCCCCGTTCGGCAGACGCGTCACGGGTCTAGTCTGCCGGATCGGGGGATCGGTCCAGACCACCGGGGTGGGTTTTCGGAGGATCGCGGTCAAATCGGGTGGTGGTGGGGGCTGTTGGAGGGGGTGGATGAGGAGGGACGGAGGGGAGGCGCACGTCGTTGTCGTGCGGGTGCGGGTGCGGGTGCGGGTGCGGGTGCGGGTGCGGGTGCGGGTGCGGGTGCGGGTGCTGGCGCACGGCGGGTGGCGCACGGTCGTCGTCGACGGGTGGATTCCCGAGACCCTCGGGCCGGATTGGGCTGGGGGGGTGGGAATGCGGCCGGTGGGGTTGCCTGGGGTGAGGTCGCTGCGGCCGGGAAGAGAAGGAAAGACGGGGCAGTGGGGACGGCCGAGGCATGGCTCGGCCGAGATGGGCCATGCGGAGGCTCGGCCCGGCGGAGGTGGGGCGGCTGAGTCGTGGCTCAGTCGAGGTGGGGCTTGGCGGAGGGCTCGCGGAAGCGGGCTCGGGGCGCGTTGGGCGCCCGGGAGAATGCCCTTGGGTAGCGGAGGCCCGGGTGGGTTTGGGGGAAGGGTGCCTAGGTAGGGGTAGGGGACCTTGGGGTGCCGAGGCTTGGGTGGGTGGGCTTGGCGGGTGGTTGGTGGTCGCCTCTGCGTGGGGGGTTACTGGGTGTCGAGCGTGGGGGTGGGGAGGTCGAGGGTGGGGGCGGGGCCTCGGTAGGAGTCGAGCCAGGTGCGGAGGAGTTCTACTCGCGCGGCGTAGTCTTCGTTGCCCTTGACGACTGGGGACTGGTTGTAGGGCATGGTGTCGGAGCTTCGGCGGAGTTTCACGTACAGGCGGGAGGACGCCAGGGCGTAGCGTTCCATGTCGTCCTGGAGGGCGCCGATGACGGTGATGTTGCGGTCTCGGCCGATTTGTTCGAAGAGGGCTACTGCCTCGCGGCGGTGCTGGGAGCCGAGGTTGCGGCCCAGTTCGTCGAGGATGAGGAGTAGGGGGCGGTCGCTGCCGCCGGCCAGGGCTGCGGCGCAGACCAGCTTGACGGCCTTCTCGTCCATTTGGGCGGTGTTGCCCTTGACGTTGAAGGCGGAGAACGGGCCACCCTCGGAGCGGCGCCACTTGGGGGTGACGGTCCAGCGCCAGGGCTTGTCGGGCTCGGACGGCGGGTCGGGCTCGGGGAACTCGAGCTTGGCGCCGTAGCCGCCGTACGCCTGGTCCAGGCGGTCGAACTCGTTCGAGACGAGGCGCAGGCGGGACTTGATGCCGTCGGCCAGGGACGCCCGGTGGGCGCGGGCGGTGCTTTCGGCTTCGCCGAGGCCCTCGCGGGCGCGTTCCAGGGCGGCGTTGCGCTCGGCGCGTTGGCTGGCGATTTGTTGTTGCTGGAGGCTGTCGAAGGTCTCGTGCTGGGCGAGGTGGCTCGCGAGCGTGCGCTGCAGCGCGGGGACCAGGCCGACACGCGTGCCGAGGGTGCCGGTTGACCAGCCGTCGGCGCCGTTGAGGATCTCCCACAGCTCGGACGGGATTTCCTCCCGGGAGCGTGCGTTCGGGAAGCAGCGGCGGATGACGTCGTCGAGTTGCGTCGAGGTCTGGTGGTTCCAGTCGGCCGTCGTACGGCGCTGGGTGTCGGCGGGGAGCGCGAGGAGGAATTCGGACGCTTCGTCGGCGGTGCCGCCCCAGGCCGTCGTACGGGACACCAGGTCGAGGCCGGTTTGCTCCTCGAGGAGTACCAGACGGCGGCCGCCGAGTTCGTCGAGGAGGCGGTCGTGTTCGCGGCGCGTGGCTTCGAGGTTCTTCAGGCGCTCGTCGCGGACCAGTTGCTGGCCGGCGGCTGCCTCGGCGGACTCCTTCGCGGCCTGGAGCTGGGGAGCGAGCAGGTCGCGGTCGGACTCGTGGCGGTCGTTCTCCTCGCGCAGGGCGAGCATCTGCTCCTGCAGGTCGGAGGCGGTGCCGAGTGCGCGGGCGGCCGCCGTACGGCGTTCGGCCTGCTGGACGCGGGAGCGGGCCTGTTCGAGGGCGGCCGCGGCGTCGGTGCGGGCCTCGACTGCCGACTCCAGGCGGCGGCGGGCTGCCTCGATGCGGGCGGTGCGGCCGGTGATCGGTTCGTCGTGCTGGCCGACGGAGAGGACTCCGGCGGGGTCGTCGATGAACTCCTTCGAGGCGCGCTCGGCGAGCGTGGCGAAGAAGGTGTCGAGGGAGAAGCGCGAGTCGGCGGAGGCCGGGCCACCGGCGGACTTGCGACCCTTCGAGGACTGACCGGTGGTCGTACTGTCGCCAGGTCGGTTCGCGAGGATGAGGAGGAAGCCTGGGTAACCCGCGTCGGCCAGCGCCATGGCGGCGAGGGTGGCGTCGTCGGCGTCGACGACGACGGCTTCGCTGTACGGCGCGAGGCGCGGCTCCCACTCGGCGCGGGCCGCGGTGGGGAGCTCGGTGATGTCGGTGAGGGCGCCGCAGGCGATGCCGGCGTTCTCCAGAACCTGCTGCTGAGGTGCGGATACCGTCTGGCCGCTCTCGGCCTCGCGGAGGTCGGCGGTTGCCTGGTCGACCGTGAGCCGGGCCGCGTGGTCGCGGCCGATGTGCTCCTCCAGTACGGCGCGCGCCTCGTCCTGCTCGGTCAGCGCGACGTCCAGCTCACGGCCGTCGGCGGAGCGGCCCGCGTCGACCAGGCGGCGGTGCTCCTGGCCGAGGCGTTCCAGCCGCTCGCGGACCGAGCGCTGTGCGAGGTCCAGCTCGCGGTCGCGGGCGTCGAGCTTGTCGCGTTCCTGGCGGGTCAGCTGTACGTCGCGGAGGAGGTTCTCCTCGCTGCCGAACGCGTCGATCTCGCTGTCGACCGCCTCGCGGCGCGCCTCCTGCTCGGCGACGCGCTCGTCGAGCGTGGCCAGCTCCTGCAGGATCTCCGTGTTGCGGGCGTCGCCGTCGACCAGGTGTCGGGCGCAGCGCGCCAGCCACGACTCCTTGGCTGCTGCCAGAGCTGAGCGGGCTGCTGCGCGCTGCAGGATGCCCGCCTCGACGGTGGCCATCTCCTGCTCCCAGCGCTGCAGGTCGGCGGCCGCCTGCTTCGTCGCCTCGCGCTGGGTGTGCTCGGCGGAGCGGTGCGCCTGCTCCTGCTCCAGCTCGTGGTCGAGGCCGGTGAGCGTGGCGATCGCGTTGAAGATGCGCGCCGGGCCCAGCTCGTTCAAGGGCTCGGCGAGGAGGTTCGCGGTCGGGCTGGAACGGACCGACGTCGACAGGAACGAGACGCAGCGCACCTGGCCGCCGTACAGGACCTGGGAGAGCTTGTTCGCGTGGTAGTCGGTGCGGCCGTTCGAGTGCGGGAGGGCGGCCCAGAGGGCGTCCGCGCCGGCGGCGCGCTCGGACTCGGTCGCGCCGTACGGGACGTGCAGGCCGTTCTTCCAGCGCAGATCGAGGTACGACGCCTTGCGGTTGATGCGGATCCAGACCGTGATCGCGGCCGCCTCGATCTCCGCGAGATCGGTCAGGTCGGGGTCGGAGAAGACGCCGACGATGTAGCCGCGGTCCACGTTCGACCAGTTGCCCTCCTGGCCGGCTGCTTCGGCGGTGAAGAGGAGCTCGGCGGCGCCGGGAGCGCCGCTGGTGAGGCGCCACTGGTCGTCGGCGTGGAGGAGGGAGAGGGCGGCGATCCACGAGGACTTGCCGGCGCCGTTGGAGTCGACCGGGCCCTGGCCGGCGACGGTGACGAGGCCTTGGCCGACCATCGGGATCGGGTGGGTGGAGAGGCGGGAGAGGTCGACGACCTGTACGCCGAGGAGGACCTTCGAGCCGAGGATGTCGAAGGCGCCGTCGGCGGGGGAGTCGGGGGTGCGGCGGGATCTGGGTTTGGGGTCGGCCGGGACATCCGCGTCGTGGGTCGCTGCGGGCGTGTCGGAGTCGGTCGCGTCCGCGGGCGCGGTGGCGGCGCCGGGCTTGGTCGCCTTCGGCTTCGCGCTGGTGGGCTCGGGGCTCACGGGGGTGCTCGAGTTTGCGGGAGCGCTGGGCTCCGGGGGCGCGGAGACAGAGGTGTCCGCGCCTGCGGTGTCCGGGGCGGCGGGAGCAGCGCCCGGAGTAGTCGCGGGGGCAGGCGTGTCGGCCGCGACATCCGGCGCGGCGGAGGTTGCGTCCGAGGCGATGCTTGGCGCTGCCTTCTTCGAGCGCTTGGGCGACGCGGGCGGCGCGGCTGCCTTCGGGGTTTCCTTCGGCTGCTCGGGCTGGGGTGGGGTCATGCCGGTGCCTCGTCTTCGGTGATGCCTTTGCGGGCTCGGATGGCTTCCGCGATCGGGCTGGCTGGGGCGGCCGCGAGGATCAACTGGTCCTGGAGGCGGCGGCGGGCGGCCGGGGTGAGTCGTTGGAGTTGGGGGCCGGGGATGTAGCTCGGGCCGCCGGAGTGGTCGCCGGAGAGTTGGATCAGGCCGGCGGCGCGGAGTCTCTGCAGGGCCAGGCGGCGTTCTTCGCCGCTGATCTTCGTGGTGCGCAGCTCGTCGACGGTGGTGGGGCGGGCTGATTTCCAGCTGTCGCCGGTGAGGATGCCTTCGCTGCGGGGGATCGCCACCGAGTGGATCAGCACGAGGACCAGTACAGCGCGGTCGACAGCGGACAGCGGCTGCCAGCCTTGGGCGGTGAGGGTTTCGGCGACGTCGTCGGCGTAGCCGGAGGTCCAGTGGGTGCCGTCGACCTTCACCAGCACTCGACCGATCAGGGTCAGCATCTTCTGGACCTGGCGGCGGAGGGTGACGTCGCGGAGGCCCGGGAGTTGGACTTCGGCGACCGGGTTGGCGGCGTACTGGACTGCGCTGAAGGCGGCCAGGACCTCGTCGCGGGAACGGTCGCTGAGGTCGCGCAGGATCGGGTCGAAGAGGGCGTGCTGGTCAGTCAACGGAGTCCTCCGGGGAGGAAACCGAGGGGGCAGCGTCAGCAGTAGCCGCGTCGGCCTCGTCCGAAGGCAGCGGATCCGCCGGCGTCTCCGCCTTGCGCTCCACCAGTACGGCGGCCGGCGGGTCCGGCAGCACCCGGCAGATCTCCCGCAGCGTCGCCAGGTCGCTCACCCCCCACGTGATCGTCCGCGGCCCCAACCGGACCTCGCCGTTCTTCTCGTCCCACAGGATCCACTGCGTGGCGGCCAACCGCCGCAGACTCCCGATGATCAGCGTGAGATCACTCGACTGCTCAGGCCGACCACGCATCCCGGCGTACACGGCCTTGATCTGAGTCAGCGTCCCCACGACACCAGGCCAAGCCGAAGCATCGCGCTCGGTCCAGCAGCACGCGACGCAGATCGACAGCACCCGCGCCGTCTCGTTCGGCATCTCCACCGCGACCGGCGGAGCGCCGAGCTCCTCCAGCACCCGGTGGCCGGCGCCGTCAGGAAGCATCGGCAGGACCCAAACCCCGGACCCGTCCGGCTCGACAGCGCGCGCCAGACCGGCGACCGCAGGCGTGTCCACATCGACCTTCAGAGCACCGCCGGACTGCACCTTCGCCCACCACAGCGCGTTGTACACCCGCCCGTTCTCCACGACCTCCGACGTCATCGGACCACCCGCCGGAACACGCCCTCGGTCGCCCACGGCGTCCCGGCCGACGGATCGATCCGCATCCCGTCCGACCACACCAGCTCGTAGTCGAGCTCGTCGTGCAAGTGCGCCGCGGTCAGCTCAGCCAGCACGCGCCGCGCGGTCACCCAGTCCCCGGCGTCGTCCACCACGGCCACGATGTCCACGCTCGACCGTCCGGCCAGCACCCGCTCGGCCTCCGCGCGCAGATCCTCGCGATCCGTCGCGGCCGCCGACTCAGGCGCCTCGGTCTCCGCCGAAGGTCGCGGCGGCGCCATCCGCGCCGACCCCGTACGCCGACCGGTCTCGACCGCCTCCAGCATCGTCTCCGGCGAGAAGTCCGGCGCGGCGGCGTCGAACAGCAACCCATCCAGTACGCCGGCCAACACCTCCGTCTCGCTACCCCGCGTGAACGACAGCCACGTCTCGATCGGCAGCAGCCCCAGCGCCCGCGTTGTCCCGGCTCGCTCGACCAGCCGCCCAGCGGCGAGCTGCACCGCGTCGGCGTACGCCGCCAGCGCCATCCGCAGCTGGGTGCAGTCCCGGTGCAGTGACGGCCAGCGCTCGAGGACGGTCCGGTGCACCTTCTCGGCCTGCTCGATCAGCCGCTCGTTTCCCCAGGCGAGCTGCGCGTTCTCGCGCAGCTGCGCCGTCGTACTGGTCGAGACCAGGATGGCCAGCTCGTTCCCGAGCAGGCGGAAGACCTTCGTCAGCCGCAGGATCGATGCCTGGCCCTCGTCCTGCGTGGCCCGCGGGTCGCTGACGCTGTGCGCCTCGAGCGTGAGCAGCTGGTGCAGCTCGCCCTGGCCGCCCTGGACCGACATCCGGCGCAGGAACATCAGCATCACGTACGGCGCGAACGCCGCGCGGTGGCGCAGCTCGTTGGGCCGGTCGACCAGCTTGGTGATCGCACCGTACTGGCGCAGCACCTCGAAGCGGCGGACCACCAGGTCGTGCGGGAACGCGCGGCAGGCCTGGGTCGCCTGCTCGACGGTCATCCCGTCGCTGCCGGCCTCGGCGAACGCGTCCAGGATCGCCTGGTCGACGTCGAGCAGCTCCGGGTCGACGATCATCGCGCCGGCCTCGCGGGCGAGCACGGCGAACACCTGCCGGTAGACCCGCAGCACCGCGGCTTCCGCCTCGGCGTCCAGCAACGTGGCGTCCATCGCACCTCCTCCCGTCGGTCTCCGCCCCGAATCGGCGACCAGACAAGGGACTCTAGCGACCGGGGGCACCAGACCGAAAACCGACTGACCGGCAGCTTGTGGACAACCCGCTCGCCCACCGATCCCACGCCCGGGCGAGAATTGGCCGGTCGTCGCCGAACAGGGAGAGTCGCCGTGCCGTTCGTACCGGGTGAAGTCGTCGCGCCGGGGGATCCGCGGATCCTGCTGGAGGGCCAGTGGGGTCACCAGCCGGGCCTGGCCGTGACCGTGAACACCGGCTCGCGGATGGCGTTCGGCTTCAGCGGCACCGGGCTGCAGGTGCTGTTCGACACCGACGGTCTCGAGGTCGCGCCGCACCTGTGGGTGACCGTGGACGACGGCGAGCCGGTGCTGCACCTGATCGAGGAGCCGGTGCTGCAGCTGGACGTCGAGGACGGCCGGCACACGGTCGAGCTCGTGGTGAAGGACGTCAACGAGTTCGTGAACCGGTGGGAGCCGCCGTTCGCCTGCGCGGTCAGCTTCGCCGGTCTGGTCCTGAACGACCGGTCGACGCTGCGGCTCGGCGCGCAGCCGGGCGGTCCGCGGTTCGAGTTCTACGGCGACTCGATCACGCAGGGCGTTCGCGCGCTGAGCGCGGACCCGGAGTCGGCCGGCGCCGACGGGACGCGCGCGTTCGCGTACCTGACCGCGCGCGCGTTCGGCGCCTCGGCGTACCAGGTCGGTTTCGGGCGCCAGGGCGTCGTGAAGCCGGGTAACGGTGGGGTCCCGGCCGGGCCGGAGTCGTTCGGCTGGAATTTCGCTGGCTCCCGCGCGCTCCGGATCGCCGCCCCGGACCTGGTCGTGCTCAACCTCGGCGTCAACGACGACACGCTCACCCCCGACCAGTACGCCGGCTACGTCCGCGTCGTCCGGACGGCGTACCCGACCAGCACGATCGTTGCCTTGAGCCCCTTCAGCGGCAAGTACGCCGCCGAGATCGAGACCGGCGTGAAGTCGCTCGACGACGCGGCGGTGCACTACGTCGCGACCACCGGCTGGATCACCGAGGCCGACTGCACCGACGGTCTGCACCCGTCGGTCGCCGGTCACGCCGCGATCGCCGACCGCCTGATCCCCGTCCTGGAGGAGCTCACCGGCCTCCGGCGTCGCTGAGCGACCACGGGTCTGCCGCCGGGGGACCGGTCAGCGTCCAGTCCCCGAAGTGCTCGGCGAACAGGTACCACAGCCCGTCACGTCCGAGCCGTAGCTGCCGGCGCCCCGAGGTCACCCGGTTCCTGTCGACCCGGGGCGCGTCGGCCCAAGCAGGCCCGCGACTAGCGCCCGCCAGGCGACCACTGTCGGCCTCTGCGGCCGCCAGCGCCGCCTCGCCCTCAGCGAGCGCTCCCGGCTCCGGCTGGAACGCCTCGGCAGCCACCGCGAGCCCGCCGGCTCCGCCCTCACGCCAGGCGACCGCCCAGCTCGTCAGCTTCCGCGAGGACATCCCGGCGCGATGCGCCAGGTCCGCCAGCGCAGCCCGACCGAGCACCTCTGCTGCCCGCCGAGCCAAGTCCTGCTCAAAACTCAGCGACAACCCACCGTCGCCGTCTCCAACAGCCAGCTCCCACCCGCGCCGCGCAGCGTCCGTCGCCAGCGTCACCAGGTCAGCCGCCTCAACACCCGACGACCGAGGCGGCCCCAGCGCCAGCACAGCAGCCGGTACGCCGGCCTGCCCACCAGGCCGCAGCGGCGTCGGCACAGCAGCAGCTGTCGCAGCAAACGCCTGCCGAGCCAGTACGCCGCTAGGCTTCACCTTGACGGCAGTTGTCGGAGCAGCACTGCTCTTCCGCCGAGCCCGCAGCGCCTCCAACAGCTCGTCCCGCCTCCGCCCCCGCAGCAGCAGCAACGCGAACGGGTCGTCGTCCAGCGCATCCGCGATCAGGTAGCAGACCGCCGCCGAGTGCTTGCAGGGCACAGCGAAGTCCGGACAGTTGCACGCCGTCCGCACCTCACCAGCACCCGGCAGCAGCTCCAGCCCAGCAGCCTGTACGTCGTCCAGCAGCTCCGGCGGCAGCTCACCGTCCAGCAGCGCCGCCACCCGCCCGATCTGCGCCGACACCACGTCCAGCACCGAGTCCCACTCGGCGTCGGTGAACGCGTTGATCTCCACAGTCACCCCGTACGGCGTGACGCGGCTGCCCTGCACCTCCGCCCGTACGACGCCCGGGTCGACCACCAGCTCCAGCACGCTGCCGCGCCGCGCGTACGACCGGCCGCGCGCCAGGCGCCCCGGGTCCAGCCGGGCTCGGTGCTCCAGCGCCTCCACCCAGGCCTTGCCCCACCACGTCGTACCGAACGGCCTGCGCGCACCCGGCCCCTTGGCCGCTGGCAGCCCGGCGTTGTCGCTGGACCGGCGCCAGCTCTGCCACGGCGTACTCATGGCTTCTTCCCCACAGCAGAAGGGTTGTGGACGCTGGCAGCACCAGCCGGCACCGGAGCCGTCGTCAGCTCGACCAGCTCCGTCAGCTCGGTGTCGGACAGCTCACTGAGCCAGGCCTCGCCCGAGCCGACCACTGCGTCGGCCAGGTCGCGCTTGGCCGCGATGACCGTAGCGATCCGGTCCTCCAACGTGTTCTCCGTGACCAGCCGATGCACCTGCACCGGCTGGTCCTGGCCGATCCGGTAGGCACGGTCGGTGGCCTGGTCCTCGACCGCCGGGTTCCACCAGCGGTCGTAGTGCACGACGTGCGTGGCTCTGGTCAGCGTCAGCCCGACCCCACCGGCCTTCAGCGACAGCAGGAACACCTGCTGCTCACCGGACTGGAACTGCTCGACCATCTGCTCGCGCCGCCGGACCCCGATGCCGCCGTGCAGGAACAGCGAGCCGATCTGCCGCGTCGTCAGGTGCGCCTCGATCAGCCGGCCCATCTCGACGTACTGGCTGAAGATCAGCACCGACTCACCCTCGGCCAGGATGACGTCGAGCAGCTCGTCCAACGCAGCGAGCTTGCCGGAGCGGCGGGGGAGCGGGCCGGGCTCGTGCAGGAACTGCGCCGGGTGGTTGCAGACCTGCTTGAGCTGAGTGAGCAGGCTCAGCACCAACCCGCGCCGCTCGATCCCCTGCGCCTGCTCGATCCTGGCGAGCGTCTCCTTCGCGACAGCCTGGTACAGCGTCGCCTGCTCGGTCGTCAGCGGTACGACGACGTCGTGCTCGGTCTTCGGCGGCAGCTCGGGCGCGATGCCCGGGTCGGACTTGCGCCGCCGGAGCAGGAACGGCCTGGTCACGCGGGCCAGCCGGGCGGTCGCCTCCTCGTCGTGGTACCGCTCGACCGGTACGGCGAGGCTGTGCCGGAACCGCTCCAGCGTGCCGAGCAGGCCGGGCGCGGCCCAGTCGAGGATCGACCACAGCTCGGACAGCCGGTTCTCGACCGGTGTCCCGGTCAGCGCGATTCTGGTTGCTCCGGGCAACGTTCTGAGGGTGCGCGCGGTCCGTGACAGCGGGTTCTTCGCGTGCTGCGCCTCGTCGGCGACGACCAGGCCCCAGCCGATCTCACCGAGCACGCGGTGGTCCTGGCGGACGACGCCGTACGTCGTGAGCACGACCTCGTCGGCGCCGAGATCGCTCAGCGAGCGGGCGGTGCCGTGGTACCGGCGGACGGCGACGTCGGGCGCGAACTTGGCGAACTCGCGCTCCCACGTGCCGAGCAGCGTCGACGGGCAGACCACCAGCGTCGGCCCGCGGCCGCGGCCGGACAGGTGGAGGTGCAGCGCGATCACCTGGATCGTCTTGCCCAGGCCCATGTCGTCGGCGAGGCAGCCGCCGAGCCCCAGCTCAGCCAGCTGGGCCATCCAGGCGACACCGCGCCGCTGGTAGTCGCGAAGCGTTGCTCGGAGACCTGCTGGCTCAGCGAAGGGCTGCGGCTCCTCTGCTGTTCGCAGCCGGTCCACCATCGTCTCCAGCGAGCCGCTGGGCTCGAACTCGACCAGCTCCCCGTCCACCTCGACCCGGCCGGTCAGCGCGGCCGCCAGCGCCTCAGCACCGGTCAGCTTGCGGGACGTGCCCCGGCGGAGCTTGCGGACGAGGTCCTGGTCGATGCGGACCCAGCGGCCACGCATCCGGATCATCGGCCGCTTCGCCTCGGCCAGTGCGGTGATCTCCTGCTCGGTCAGCTCGGAGCCGTCGAGTGTCGGGCGCCACTTGAACGCCAGGAGGTCGTGCAGCGTGAAGTCGGGGCCGCTGACCGCTGTCGGAGTCGGTGTGGCTGCTACTGCGCCTCGTACGGCGAGCTCACCGGCGAAGAGCTCGGCCGGCCAGAGCACCTCGATGCCTGCGCCGTCCAGCGCGGTGCTGTCGGTGGCGAGGTCGTCAAGTGCGTCGTCGTCGATGGTGATGTCGGAGGGCGCTGCGTCCTCCAGCGCTGCTGTCAGCGGTGGCCAGACGCGTGCGCCGCGTCGCAGCGCCAGGAGGAGGTCTGTCTCGGCTCGCTCACCCAGCGCTGCCAGTACGGCGGGAGGTGCGCTCCAGACGTCGGCCACGTCGACCAGCAGGCTCGGGTCTACTCCGCTGCGCAGCTGCAGCACTGCGCGGAAGTCCTCCAGGTGGTCAGGCGGCTCGATGCGGAGCACCAGGCGGGCGCCGGCCTCCTCAGCGAGCGCCGTCTCGCTCAGCCAGTCGGTGGGGCCGGTCAGCTCGCGCGGCTCGGTGTCGGCGAACGCTGCTGCACCAGCTCGTACGGCGACCGCTGCTGCGGGGGTGCGGACGAGGGTGTCGGCCAGCGCGTCCCAGAACGCGCGCACCAGTTCGTCGGGCGCGACCAGCCGGAGCGGCTTCGACCCGGGGACCGGCAGAGCATGCCCGTACGCCGGCATCGCGGCGGCGAGGTTCTTGAGCCAGCCGCGGTCGGTGGGGTCGAGCGGAGCGACGCGCCAGGCGCCGAAGCCCGCGGGGGTCGCATCAGGGACGATGCGGCCGCGGCCGATCACGGCGAAGCCCGCCCAGAGAGCGGCAGCCCAAGCCCGCCCACTGAGACTCGCGTTCACCTCATCAAGACTCAAATGATCAATGGCCTCCCGAACGCTCAGCAGCTTCGCCGGCACCGTCACCCGCCGGACCCGCTCACCCCGCGGCTGCACCACCTCGATCCGCTCGTCACCGCGCACGCCGTCGCCGTACAGCGCGAGCCGGCCCGCGCGCGGCGGGTCGGCGGGAAGGAAGACCACCTCGACCACGCCCCGCAATGTACGCGGCCGCACCGACAGCTTGACCTCAACCATCGTTCAGGTACCAGGCTGCGACCCATGACAACCACCATGCGAGCCGCCGTCGTGACCGCCTTCGGCGACGCCGGCGTGATCCAGATCCAGGACCTTCCCCGACCCGTTCCCGCCGCCGGTGAGGTGCTCGTCGACGTCCAGCTGACCGACCTGATCTTCGTCGAGACGGCGATCCGGGCCGGCCAGCACGGCGGGTTCTTCGACGTCACTCCGCCGTACGTGCCCGGCAACTCGTTCGGCGGTGTCGTCCGCGCGGTCGGTGCGGGGGTCAGCGCCGACTGGATCGGCAAGACCGTCACCGGCCGGACAGCATCCTTTGGCGCGCACGCCGAGCAGGCCGTCGCCGCGGCGGACGGCCTCCACGAGGTCCCCGAGGGCCTCACCTTGGAGACCGCCGTCGCAGTCTCCGGTGACGGCTACACCGCGCTCATGCTCGAAGAGTTGGTCCCCGACCTGACCGGCAAGCATGTCCTGATCACCGCAGCCGCAGGCGGCATGGGGATCCTCCTCGTCCAGCTCGCGCACCGCGCCGGCGCGCACGTCATCGCCGCCGCCCGCGGTCGGGCCAAGCTCGGCCTCGTCCGGGCCCATCACGCCGACGTCGTGATCGACTACAGCCAACCAGGCTGGGAAAAATCGGTGCTAGAGGCAACCAACGGCGCGGGTGCCGACATCGTCTTCGAGGGCGCCGGCGGCACCCTGGGCGCGACCGCCTTCACGGTCACCGCCGACCACGGCTGGTTCTCCGCGCACGGTGCCCCGAGCGGCGGTTTCGCGGCGTACGACGAAGCGGACGCGGCGCGCCGGGGGATCACCGTCAAGGGCATCCTCGACCTGCGCGTCGACACCACCACGACCACCGTCAGCGCCGACGAGGTCCTCCGCCGAGCCGCTGCCGGAGACCTGGTCCCGGTCGTCGACCGCGTCTACCCACTGGCCGAGCTGGCCGACGCCCACCGCGCCATGACTGGCCGCGAACTCGTCGGCAAGGCCCTGATCCGCGTCAGCTGACGACCGCGTGGCAGGCGAGTAGCGCCGAGAGGACTACGACTGGGCCACGACGGGTTAGCTGCGGGGCTCAGGCGGGCACCAGACAGGTGGGAGGTCCCGCCGATGACCACACCTGTGCTGAGCCCTGCACGCCCTAGGCGTGCGTCAGTTGTCGATGGACTGGTGGTCCAGCGGGGGACCGGGCCGCGCCGAGACGATCTGGTTGCGGCCACCGCGCTTGGCGGTCAGCAGGGCGTTGTCGGCGGCCAGCACGAGCTGGTCCATGGTGCCGGCGACGTCGGGGTACACCGCGGCACCGAACGAGGCCGGGACGCCGCTGATCACCGCAGTACGGTTGGCGGCCGTCTCCACCGAGACGGTGAGGGCGCTGAGCCGGTCGCGGATCCGCTCGGCGACCTCCAGCACCTCGCCCTCGGAGGCGCCGGGCAGCAGCACCGCCAGCTCGTCGCCACCGACCCGCGCGACCAGGTCGCCCTGTCGGACCTCGGCGCGGACGCTCTCACCGACAGCGCGGAGCGCCCGGTCACCAGCCGGGTGTCCGTAGGTGTCGTTGATCTCCTTGAACTTGTCCAGGTCCAGCATCAGCAGCCCGACGCTGCTGCGCAGCGACTCGGCCCGGGCGAGCTCGGCCGGTACTGCGTTCGCCCAGTACGACGGGGTGGCCAGGCCGGTCTTGACGTCGACACCGGCGGCCCGCTGGTACTGCGGGAGCAGCAGGTCCCGGTGCAGCGCCAGGACGGTGACCATCAGCACCGGCACGACCCAGGGGTACGACGACTGGAGCGCGGCGATCGCGATGCCCAGCCCGAGACCGGCGCAGATCACCAGCTGGTGCGACAGCTCGCCGAGCGCGTCCTTGGCCGTTGCCTCCGGCGACGAAATCAGGATGGCGCCGACGACCAGCGCGTAGTTGACCAGCCACCAGGTCGCGGCAGCGGCCAGGACGACCAGCAGCGACCAGAAGTCCGTAGGAACCCGCGGCTCGGTGAGCAGACCGCCGCTGCGCAGTACGGCAGCGGCAGCGGCGCTGGCCAGGATGCAGGTGGAGTTGGAGAAGATCTTGCGGTGCGCGATCGTGCGCCCGAACACCCGGAACCACGAGTACACGTAGGACAGCACGATCAGCGGGATCACCAGCGACAGCGGGAGCAGCAGCAGGCTGGCGAAGAACCAGAGGCACTTGAGGTTCGTGTGCGGAGAGGTGTTGGCGGCCATCTCCCGGCGCCGCTCGATCCCGCGGGCGGACTCCAGGTGCAGCGTGGACGCGACCGCGAGGACGGCGAACGCCGTCCACTCCGCGGTGCTGATCGGGCCGCCGAGCACCGACGACCGCACCGCCAGGGCAGTGATGGCCAGCGCGACCGCGTCGACCGCGAGCACGTAACCGAGCGCCGAGGGCGGCAGCGACCACAGTTTCCATTGCCGGGGTGGCACCCAACCGCTCCGACCGATCAGAATCATCATTAGCCTCACACTGTTCAGCCTGAACGGTATTACGAACATCGTAGTGGGTTGCTCACTTCAGGTCACCCCCACCCCCGGGGGAATCCTCATTCAACTGTTCGGAAGGGTCGAGAACCATGGCTAAGACGACGCGCGGCACGGGCCACAGCAACGACTGGTTCACCGGTGGCAGCAACGACTGGTTCGCTGGTCAGAGCAACGATTGGTTCGTCGGCGGGAGCAACGACTGGTTCACCGGCGGCAGCAACGACTGGTTCTGCGGAAATGTTCGTACGGCCAGCAACGACTGGTGACGGTCGGTAAATCTTTACTGCCCTCTTACATTCAAACCCGGTGATTCCGGAACGGTATTCGGGATTTACCGCTCCGTTATTCTCCGGGCTCGGTCGCAGCTCGGCGGGCGCGTGCCCAGGCAGCGCCTGCCGCGACCGCGGCCAGCGTGCCCGCGGTGCCCATCACGGCGACCGACAGCGGTGCTCCGAACGGTTCCGCGAGCGCTCCCGCGAGCAGGATGCCGAGTCCTTGGCTGCCCTTCAGCGCGGTACTGGCCACACCGAAGGCCTGCCCCCTTTGGTGGTCCGGTACGGCTTGGACGAAGGCGGCGCTCGTGGGCAGGTGGTACGCCGACGCGAGCCCTGACAGCGCCCACAACCCGACGGTGGGCAGCAGCGCGGGCTCGAACGCGCACAGGACCAGTGGGATGCACGCCCCTGCCGCCAGCGGACCGATCAGCCGCATCCTGCGCTCCGGCGGCAGGAGGGTGATCAGCCACATGCCCAGCACGGCTCCGGCCGGGCTGGCGGCCAGCAGGAGGCCCGACGCCTCCTTGCCCTGGCCGATCGCGTCGGCGTACGGGACTGCGAGGCCTTCGACGGTGACGTAGAAGCCGGCGATGGTCGCCAGGGCGATCAGCGCGCGCAGCTTCGGCGTACGGAGGACCAGGGAGGTGCCTGCGGCCAGGTCGCTGAAGTAGCTGCCGCGTGCTCGCTCGCTGCGGCCTTCCTGCGGAGGAGCCGGGCGGCTGCGGACACCGACGGCGATGAGCAGTGCGGACAGCAGGAACGTGCCGGAGTCGAGCAGCAGACCGCCGGAGACGCCGACGGCGACCACGATGACTCCACCGGTTCCGAAGCCGAGCACCTGGCTGAACTGGACCACCATGTCGTTGGCGGCCTTGCCCAGCACGTAGTGGTCGCCCGGTAGTACCACTGGCAACGTGGCGGCGCGTGCTGCGTTGAAGGGCGAGCCGAACGCCTGCAGACCGAGCAGCAGCACGATGACCGCCCACAGCGGCAGGGCCTCGATCGCCATCGCTGCAACGACTACAGCCCTCGCCAGGTCTGTGACGATCATCACCTGACGCCGCGGGTAGCGGTCGGCGAATCCGGCCAGCAGCGGCCCGAACACCAGGTCCGGGATGAAGGTCAGCGCGTAGGTGAGAGCGGTCAGTCCGGCCGACGCGGTGCGTTCGTAGACGAGCACCGACAACGCCACCCGGGCCAGCTGGTCACCGGCGACGGACAGGATCCCGGCCAGGAACAACGCCCGGAACTCCGTGTGCCCGAAGACGTCCCGCCAGCGCGCACGCTCCACCCCCACCCCACCGACCATGCAGAGACCTTAACCACAATCAGTGCTGCCACACCTGCCCGCTGTGACGACAGGGGAATCCCTTCGGCGTGACCTTGCCGACACCAGGCGTGGATCAAGGGTTTGAGTACGGCGAATCAGTGCCACATCCCTGGCCCGGGTGTCGATGCGTTTGTCCCTGCCCTCTATCCTGGAGTCCTTCGGTACCGGGGTCTGGGCGGGGCGGCCCCGACCCTGGTACTGGAGCTCTTCTCCCGGGTTCGAGAATCTCTCCCCGGATCGCAGCAAACTGTCGGTGGCTCCCGGTAGCGTTCTTCTGGCCAGGGGCGGCTCCTGGACGTGCTTCCTTCTCCTTTCCAAGGCCAAGTAGCGCGTCCGCTCTCCGCCCCTGGCGCTGCTCTCCTTCGCCTGCCAGGAGGTTCGATGCCGGACGCGCTCGCCGCGGTGCTGCTGCGCCGCCGGCGCCTGGTCGACGGCGACCGCCTGACGCCACCGGTCCGCCGCTCCGCCTGGCAGTGGCTGAAGCGTCCGCTGAGCACACAGACCGGTCTCGGCGCGCTGCAGGCCGACCTGATCCAGCGCGGCTTCCTGATGTCGGTCGCTCTCTACCGGTACGCCGCCGGCCTCAACCCGCTGGCCCTGACCGGTTTCGGCCGCGACCTGCTCGCGCTGCTCGGCCAGGAGTCGGGTGCTGATGCCCAGCACGTCCCGCTGTTCCGCGGCTTCCCGGAGAGCGTGCCAGGCAACACGGAGACCTTCTACGTGAACCGGGTCTTCGCCAGGCTGCTGCAGGGGCCGGAGCAGCCGTGCGTGCTGTGTGGCGAGACCGGCAAGGTGCATCCGGTGTCCCCGTGCGCGCATCTGGTCTGCCGCGCTTGCTGGGACGGCGCGGACTTCAGCGCGTGTCCGTTGTGCTTGCGGCGGATCGACCAGGACGACCCGTTCCTGGAGCCGTCGTACGACGAGGTGCCGGGTCCGGTCGACGGGGATCGGCTGCGCCTGCTCGGGCTGGCTCCGCCCAGCGCTGCGCAGACCACCGCCGCAGACCTGCTCGCGCGCCGATCGCCCTTGTCCGTGGTGGATCGCGCCGACCTCGCCGTCCTGCTGCACGACGCCGACCCGAGCTGGCTCCCACCGGAGATCCCCGTCCGCGAGACCCGCGCGGTCGTCGTCGCCCAGCTCATGCAGCGGCACCCGTCGGTCGTCGACCAGCTCGAGACCGCCACCGACGTACTGCGCCTCCTGTACGCGCTGATGGACGCCGACCCCGGCCTCCGCACCGCCCCCGTACGCCGCCGCTCGCTCCCGCGCGCCGTACGGCGTACTGTCCTGGCCCGCCTCGACCTCATCCCGCTGGAGACTCTGGTCGAGGACCTGCTCCGCCACGAGCGCGCCTGGAAGCGGATCGCCGAGAACCTGCACCCCTTCGAGTACGCCGAGCGCTACCCGGCGGCCGCGACCGCGTTCGCGCTGATCCGCCGGACGACGCTGACCTCGGCGCACCCCGCCGTACTGTCCGAAGCCGCCCGGCACCCGTGGCTCCGGCTGGAGCCCGTCCCCGGCGGCGGTGTGCAGCTGAAGACGAACACCTTCGCCGGCCGCCTCGAGGGCGCCTTCGCCGACAACCGGCCGGTCGCCGCGCTCGACCTGCTGCGCCAGCGACCAGGTGATCTGGTGCGGCGCCTCGTGCACCTGGCGCGCGTCCTCCCGCCGGATGCGCACGGCGTACTGGTGGAAGCGCTCGGCACGGCGGTCTCCGACGTCTCACCGGTCGTGCTCACCGCCGCGCTCGGCCAGATCCGCACTCCACCAGGCGATCTGCGGCTGTTCTTCCCCCGCGGCGGCACCACCAAGGTCTGGACCACGGTCGACGAGCGCGACCCGCTCCCGGCGCCGCTCGCGACCGCGCTGGCCGGCCTGATCGTCGCCGAGTTGTTGCGCAGGGCAAGCGCTTTGCCGCGGCTGCGACGCGCTTTCCTCGACGAGGAGCTGAGCCTGCTCGCCGCACCCGGCTCCGAGCGCGCGACGTCGTCGACGCTGCTGCGGATGACCCGGGGGAGTGCCCAGCCGATCCCGCTCGACGACCACCTGCGCCTGTTCCTGCACTGGCAGGAGCCGCCGACGCAGCGCGTCGATCTCGACCTGTCGGTCGCCGTCTTCGACACCGAGTGGCGGTTCGTCGGGCTGTGCGACTACACCCGGCTCCGCTTCGACCAGGACGCGCTGGTGCACTCCGGCGATCTGACGTCGGCGCCCGGTCCGCTCGGGGCGACGGAGTTCGTCGACCTCGATCTCGTCGCCGTCCGGCGAGTCGGCGGGCGGTATCTACTGCCCGTCGTTTTCAGCTACAACAACGTCCCGTTCGACCGGTTGCAGCGCGGCTTCGCCGGGGTGATGCGACAGCCGGCGGAGCTGTTCGACCCGATGGCCGTCGAGGACCGCTTCGACCTGACCGGCCCGGCGAAGATCCTGATGCCGTTCGGCGTCGACCTGCAGACCAAGGAGCTGCGCTGGTACGACGTCAACCTGAGCGCCGCCGGGTACCGGCACAGCATCGCGAAGTACGCCGGCCAGCTCGCGCTGATGTCGGCCGCGCTCGAGGAGGTCCACGGCTCGGGCGACCGCGTCTCGCTCTGGGAGATCGCCTGCTGGCACGCAGCGGCCCGCACCGACGAGGTGGTGGTCCGCTGCGCCGACGGCTCAGTTGTCGGCTACGTCCGAACCCCCGAAGAAGACACCACAACCTTCGCCCACCGCCTCACCACCCGCCGGGAACCAGACCGCGTGTGGGACACCGATGCCGCTCAGCGCGCCGACTTCGTCGCGGTGCTCTCGGGTGACGACCTGAACCCGCCGCCGGGCGCGACGGTGTTCGCGCTGCATCCTCGCCTGCTGGACCCCACGACTCACCACCTGATCGCCGCCCCGAGCCTGCTGTCGCCCCTGAAGCCTGACGCCCGAGCCCGGCTCGCCACCCACTGAGTCGCGTCGGCAGTTGCGGCGGAGCAGCGGCCGGCCCGCCCGGCCCTCGGCCCGCCCAACCACTTCGTGGGCGGTGCTGCCGGACTCTCACCCTCCGGCAGCACCTGCACGGGCCCCACTCACCCCGATGCGTCGCGTCGCGACGAGGTTGCGGAGTTTCACATTCCGGTGACGCGCCGCGGTGCGGCGGCGACGTGGGCCCGGGACCGGAGTACAAAGGAAGAGTCGGCGAAGGGAGCCAACCATGAGCTACGACGTGGTGGTGCTCATCGAACGTGAGATGAGCGAGGGCGACGCCGCAAGGGTCGCCGCCCTGCACGCGAGGCACGACGACGCGGTGGACTACCACCTGCTCGTCTCCAGCCATCCGACCGAGGGCATCGCCGGGCCGATGGCCCTGCTCGGGTCCAGCTTCGCCGACGTCGCGGGGCTGTCCCGTGCCGCCGCCCAAGCCGGTACGGCGACCGCGCTCGCGGACCCGCAGTACGACCTCGCGTCGGTGATCGAGCACAGCTCGCGCCGGCTGCGCGGCCGCAACCCGGGCACCGTGAACGTCTCGATCACGCACGGCGAGATCCTGCTCGCGCTGCGCACCCTGGTGAACAGCACGAAGAGTCAGGAGGTGGTCGTGGTCGCCTGGCCGGAGACCGCGGCCCGGTTCGTCTGCTCGGACTGGACCACCCGGGCGCGCAAGGAGCTGAAGGTCCCGAGGGTCCGCGTGGTGGAACACGACACCTGACCAGCGTCGGGCCGTACGGCGTACGGCCGGAAGGTCCTTGACACCTCCTGACGGTCGGACAACCCTGGTGAACCGGTTTGCCCGAGGGCGTGCCTCCGAGCCTGCCGCGCGCCGCGCGGCAGACTAGGGGGCCACACTGTCCGACCAGTTCAGGAGCTCCTGCGTGAAGTCCTACCTCACCCCCGTGGTCGCGCTGCTCGGTTCGGCCACGCTGCTGGCGGTCGCGGCCTGCTCGGCCGGTTCCGGCTCCTCCTCGGGGTCGGGCTCGCCCGGCGCGGACCAGTCGCTGGCGATCGGGCTGGTCGCCGAGCCGGCCAGCCTGGACTTCACCACCACCGACGGTGCGGCGATCCCGCAGGCGCTGCTCGGCAACGTCTACAACGGCCTGGTCAAGCAGGACGAGACCGGCAAGATCGTCCCGGACCTGGCCAAGTCGTGGACGGTCTCGGCCGACCGGAAGACCTACGTGTTCACGCTGGTCGACAACGCGAAGTTCACCAACGGGCAGGCCTTCACCGCCGACGACGCGGTGTTCAGCATCGACCGGGTGAAGACGGCGTGGACGACGTCGCTGAAGGCCGCGATGGACGTGGTGCAGACCGCGAAGGCGGTGTCGCCGACCGAGCTCCAGGTGACGCTGGCCAAGCCGAGCAACGACTGGCTGTTCCGGATGACGACCCGGATCGGCGCGATGTTCTCCAAGACCGGCGTCGACAAGCTGGCCACAGAGCCGGTCGGCACCGGCCCGTACAAGTTCGGTTCCTGGAAGCGCGGCGACTCGATCGTGCTGCAGCGCAACGACGCGTACTGGGGGACCAAGCCGTACTTCGGCCAGGTGACGCTGAAGTACTTCAAGGACCCGACGGCGCTGAACAACGCGCTGCTCACCGGAACCATCAACGTGGTCGGCACCGTGCAGGCGCCGGAGGCGCTCAGCCAGTTCACCAGCAACGACAAGTACCAGGTGATCGAGGGCACGACCAACGGCGAGGTGCTGCTGTCGTTCAACAACGCGAAGGCGCCGCTGAGCGATATCCGGGTTCGGCAGGCGATCCGGTCGGCGATCGATCACAAGGCGCTGCTCGACACCTGCTGGGCGGGCCGCGGCAAGCTGATCGGGTCGATGGTGCCGCCGACCGATCCCTGGTACGAGGACCTGACCGGCGTCGCGCCGTACGACCTGAACAAGGCGAAGTCGTTGCTGCAGGCAGCTGGTGCCACCGGCAAGAGTCTTCGGTTGCGGCTGCCAACGTTGCCTTACGCAACCTCTTGCGGGCAGGTGGTGAAGAGCCAGCTGGAGCAGGCCGGGCTGAAGGTGCAGATCGACCAGCTCGAGTTCCCGGCGGCCTGGCTGACCGCCGTCCTGAAGAACGCCGACTACGACATGTCGATCATCGCGCACGTCGAACCGCGCGACCTCGGAGCCGTCTTCAACGCGAAGTACTACACCCGGTACGACGACCCGACGCTGCAGCAGGAGCTGGCCGCGGCCGATGCCGGTGACGAGGCGACGCAGATCGCCGAGATGAAGAAGGCGGCGCGCCGGTTGTCGGAGCAGGCGGCCGCGGACTGGCTGTTCCTGATCCCGAACCTGATGGTCGCCGACAAGGACCTGAAGGGCCTGCCGCAGAACGCGATCACCGAGTCGCTCGACCTGTCCACGCTGTCGCGATGACCCTGCGACCGGTGTCGCGATGATCGCTGAACTGCGGGTCTGCGGGCGTGAGCGGCGCCGCCCCGCGCGGAGGCCGCGATGATCCTGCGGCTGGTCTCGCGGACCGCGGTGCTGCTGGTCAGCCTCGCGGTCAGCTCGGTGCTGGTGTTCGCGTTCCTGGCCGTGCTGCCGGGCGACCCCGCGCGGGTCGCGCTCGGCGTGAACGCCTCCGACGACGCGGTCGCCGAGCTGCGCCGCCAGTTCGGGCTCGACCGGCCGCTGCCGACCCAGTACGTCGACTGGCTGACCGGGCTGCTGCACGGCGACTTCGGTACGTCGTACATCTCGAAGGCGGAGATCGGGCCGCAGATCACCGACCGGTTCCAGGTCACGCTCTGGCTGGTGGTGACCGGCATGGTGATCGCGCTGCTCGTCGCGGCGCCGGCCGGGACGGTGATGGCCGCGCGGCACCGCAAGATCTCCGGGTTCGCGCTCTCCGCGATCTCACAGGTCGGCGTCGCCGTCCCCGC
The DNA here is from genome assembly GCF_040681455.1 of Kribbella sp. NPDC051770. NCBI lineage: Bacteria > Bacillati > Actinomycetota > Actinomycetes > Propionibacteriales > Kribbellaceae > Kribbella > Kribbella sp. NPDC051770. Next base: position 22,860 of record NZ_JBFAYT010000003.1, read on the forward strand.
CTTCCTGGCCGGGATTCTGCTGATCATGCTCTTCGCCGTGAAGCTCGGCTGGCTCCCCGCGAACGGCTGGACGCCACCGGCCGAGGACCCGGGGATGTTCCTGCGCCAGCTCATCCTGCCCGCGCTCTCGCTCGGCCTCGTCCAAGGCGCTGTCCTGACTCGGTACGTGCGGAGCGCCGTCCTCGACGTACTCCGTGAGGACTACCTGCGCACCGCGCGCGCCAAGGGGCTGCGGCCCTTTCGCGCGCTGTGGCGGCACGGGTTGCGCAACGCCGCCGTACCGGTCGTGACCGTCCTCGGCCTGCAGCTCGCGACGCTGCTGATCGGCGCCGTCGTCGTCGAACGCGTCTTCGTCATCCCCGGCCTCGGCAGCCTCCTGCTCGACGGCGTCTCCAACCGCGATCTGCTGCTCGTCCAGGGCGTAGTGATGGTGCTGGTGGTCGCCGTACTGGTCGTGAACTTCCTGGTCGATCTCCTGTACGTCGTCCTCGACCCGCGCCTGCGGGTGAGCCGATGAGCGCCGCGCTCGGCCCGGTCGGCCGCGCCGTCGGCGGCCGTCGCCGGTGGAACCCGAGTCTCCTCGTCGGCGGCTTCATCGTCCTCGTGATCGTTCTGCTGGCTCTGGTCTCGTTCGTCTGGACGCCGTACGACGCGACGCTCGTCGACCCGGCCGGCCGCCTGCAGCTGCCGTCCTGGTCGCACTGGCTCGGCACCGACAAGTTCGGCCGCGACATCTTCAGCCAGCTGATGGTCGGCTCCCGGACCACGCTCTTCGTCGGCCTGGTCGCCGTCGGCGTCGCCGCCGTGATCGGCGTACCGCTCGGCATCCTCGCGGCGATGACTCGCCGCTGGTCGAGCGAGCTGGTGATGCGCGCGAACGACCTGCTGCTCGCCTTCCCGGCGTTGCTGCTGGCCATCATGTTCGGCGCGGTCTTCGGTGCCAGCACCCTGACCGCGATGGTTGCCATCGGCATCGCGACCGTCCCGAGCTTCGTCCGCGTGATCCGCAGCGGCGGGCTGCAGGTGATGCGCACGGAGTACGTGCTGGCCGCGCGTGCCGCTGGCCGCCGTCCGTTCCCGATCGCCGTGCGGCACGTGCTGCCGAACGTGGTCAGCCTGATCACCGTCCAGGCCTCGGTCTCGTTCGCGATCGCCGTACTGGCCGAAGCGGCGCTGTCGTTCCTCGGCTACGGCACCCCGCCGCCGACGCCGTCGTGGGGGCGGATGCTGCAGGAATCCCAGGAGTTCCTCTTCACCGCGCCGCGCCTCGCGGTCTTCCCCGGCATCGCGATCGCCTTGGCTGTGCTGGGTTTCAACCTCCTCGGCGACGGCCTGCGCGACCACTTCGACCCCAAGCTGGAGGACCGCCGATGAGCAGCCCCGCGGACACGCCCGTCCGCACGCCCTCGGAGCCGGCGGCTCCCGACGTACTGACGGTCAGCGGCCTCACCGTGTCCGTCCGCGACCTGCAACTGGTCAGCGACGTCGACCTGACGGTCGGCCCGGGGGAGCGCGTCGGCCTGATCGGCGAGTCCGGCTCCGGCAAGTCCCTGACCGCGCTCTCGCTGCTCGGCCTGCTCCCCGACGACGTCACCGCGACCGGCTCCGTCCGCCTCGCCGGCGTCGACCACGACCTGATCGCCGCCGACGAACGCCGCCTGTCCCGTATCCGCGGCAACCACCTCGCGATGGTCTTCCAGGAACCGATGACCGCCCTGAACCCGACGATGCGGATCGTCGACCAGGTCGCCGAGACGATGCTCATCCACCGCACCCGCACCACCCGCCGTACCGCCCGAGCCGCTGCCGTCGACCTCCTCAACCGCGTCGAGCTCACCGACGTCGCCCGCGCCTACCCCCACCAACTCTCCGGCGGCCAACGCCAACGCGTCGTCCTCACCATCGCCCTCGCGAACGACCCCGCCCTCCTGATCTGCGACGAGCCCACCACCGCCCTGGACGTCACCGTCCAGGCGATGGTCCTCGACCTCATTCTCCAAGGCGTCACCGCCCGCGACGCGGCCCTCCTCTTCATCACCCACGACCTGGCCGTCGTCGCCACCACCTGCCAACGAGTCCTCGTCATGTACGGCGGCCGAGTGGTCGAATCGGGCCCCGTCCACCAGGTCTTCACCAACCCCCACCACCGCTACACCCAAGGCCTCCTCGCAGCGTCGGACCTGGAATCCGCCGACTCCGGCCCCGTCACCACCTCCGAACCGGCCCGCCGCCGCCTCCCCACCATCCAGGGCACCGTCCCCGCCGCCGGCCGTTTCCCCACCGGCTGCGTCTTCCGAACCCGCTGCACCCACGCCACAGACCTCTGCGCCGACGCGCCCTCCTGGACCGGCGACCGCCACGCCGGCTACGCCTGCCACCACCCCGCGGGCGACGCCTCCCACCATCCCGCGGGGGTCAGCGATGCCTGACCCGCTCCCGCCCGCAGCGCCCCCGACGCCGGCCAGCACATTTTCGCCACTCCCCAACACTCTTCTCGTCCTTCCGGCCGCAGCGGACCTCGCCCCCACGACCTCCCCGGCCGCATCACCAGAAACCGCAACCACCGCACACCCCCCGAGGAGGCCCCGATGCCTGAGCTGACTCGCCTTCCTCAGCCCGTCGAGCCCCTCATCCGCATCACCGACGTCACCCGCGACTACCCCCGCCCCCGCACCTCTCTCCTGAAACGCGCCGAAGTCGTCCACGCCCTCCGCGGTGTCTCCCTCGACGTCCACCCCGGCGAACGCTTCGGCATCGTCGGCGAATCCGGCTGCGGCAAGTCGACGCTGCTCCGCATCATCGCCGCCCTCGACCGCCCCACCTCCGGCAAAGTAGTTGTCGACGGCAAAGACATCACCGGCCTCCCCGAACGCCGCCTCCGCTTCCTCCGCGAGAACCTCCAGCTCGTCTTCCAGGACCCGATGAGCTCCCTCGACCCCCGGATGCGCGTCCGCGACATCATCGCCGAACCCCTAGTCGTCCAGGGCCACCCCGCATCCTCCGCCCGAGTCCGCGAACTCCTCGACGCAGTAGGCCTCTCAGCAGACGCCGGCGACCGCTACCCGCACCAGTTCTCCGGCGGCCAGCGCCAACGCATCTCCATCGCCCGCGCCCTGGCCCCCAACCCCAAGATCCTCATCGCCGACGAACCAGTCAGCGCCCTCGACGTCTCGGTCCGCGCCCAGGTCCTCAACCTGATCTCCGACCTCGTCGACGAGCTCGACCTCACCCTCGTCTTCGTCTCCCACGATCTCTCGGTCGTCAAGCACGTCTGCGACCGCGTAGCCGTCATGCACGCCGGCGAAATCGTCGAAACCGGCACCACCGGCGAGGTCTACGCCGCCCCCCGCCACCCGTACACCCGCCGCCTCGTCGCCGCCATCCCGACTCTCCCCAAGGCCCTCGCCGGCGCCACCCCCCAAGACCTCCTCCCGAAGGGAGCCCCCAAATGACCACTCCAGATTCCGTACCGGGCTCCCCGGCCTCGGTCCCCGGTACGCCGGCCTCCCCGCCGCACGTCATCCCCGCCTTCCCCTCCGGCCTCCCCATCGGCGACACCTGGCTCACCACCCCCACCACCGCCCCCGTCCACTTCCCGTACGACGGCTCCCTCGTCGCCCACGCCCCCGTCGGCACCCCCGCCCTAGCCACCCAGGCCCTCGAGATCGCGCTCTCCGCGCGCTCCGAGATCGCCCGCCTCCCGTCGCATACCCGCAGGTCAGCCCTTCAGGGAGCGCTCTCCGCGCTCTCCGCACGCCGCGACGACTTCATCGACCTCCTGATCCTCGAAACCGGCAAACCCCGCGTCGACTGCCAGGTCGAACTTGACCGCACCCTGCTCACCCTCCAGACCGCCGCCGAGGAGGTCGCCCGCCTGCACGGCGAGACCGTCCCCCTCGACCTCCTCCCGAGCGGCGAGAACCTGATCGGCTTCTGGGTCCGCAAACCGATCGGCGTCGTCATCGGCGTCACCGGCTTCAACTACCCCCTCCTCCTCGCCGCCCACAAGATCGCCCCCGCCCTGGCCGCCGGCTGCCCGGTTATCGTCAAACCTGCACCCCAAACCCCACTCGCCACCCTCTGGCTGGTCCACCTGATCCGCGAAGCCCTCGTCGCCGCAGGCGCTCCGCCGTACGCCGTACAGCTGGTCACCGGCGGAGTCGACGTCGGCGCCACCCTCACCACCGACCGCCGCATCGGCGCGGTCTCCTTCACCGGCTCAGCCGCCGTAGGCCACCAGATCGCCCGCGACGCCGCCCCCACCAAGGTCCTCCTCGAACTCGGCTCCAACTCCGCACTCGTCGTCGCCGAAGACGCCGACCTCGCGGCGGCAGCCGACGCCGTAGTACGAGGCGGCTACTACGCCTCCGGCCAGGCCTGCATCAGCGTCCAGCGCGTGATCGTCGTCGAGTCGGTCCGCTCGGCTTTCCTCGCCGAACTGAAACCCCGCCTCAACGCGATCAAGGTCGGCGACCCCCGCGACCCCACCACCCAGGTCTCGGCCCTGATCGACGAACGCTCCACCCAGCGCGTGGCGACGTGGATCGAAGAAGCCCTCGCCGCCGGCGCCACCCTCGCCCACCAGACCACGTTCCCCAGCACCCCCGACCAGCCACCCGCTGACCCACCGGACGTGACGACCGCGACTGCCGATCAGCTGACGGCTGCCCCCGCCGACGAGCCGACCGCCGCCCCGGCCCCCGCCATACGCCGTCGCCCGATCGTCGGCCCGACTGTCCTCCTCGATCTCCCGCACGGGCAGCAGGCGTGGGACGAGGAGATCTTCGGTCCGGTGATCGCGATCCGCTCGGTCCCCGACGTCGAGACCGCGTTCCAGGTCGTCAACGACACCCGCTACGGCCTCCACGCCGCCGTCTACACCGCCTCGCTCGCGACCGCCTTCGCCGCGATAGACCAGCTCGAGGTCGGGGGAGTGGTCATCAACGAGGTCCCCGGCTTCCGCTCCGACGTGATGCCGTACGGCGGCGTCAAGGACTCCGGTACCGGCCGCGAGGGCCCCCGCTTCGCCATCGAAGAACTCACCACCACCCGCATGGCCATCATCCGCCCGACCCTCTGACCCGCCCCGACCCCGCAGCCGCCCTGACGACCGACCAGATGCCCTGACCCACCGACCCCGGGAGGCCCCGTGCCGCACGACTACGCGAACCTGTTCCGCCTCGACGGCCGGCACGCCCTGGTCGTCGGCGCCGGCAGCGGCATCGGCCGCGAGTCCGCCCTCGCCCTCGCCGCCCACGGCGCCCGCGTCACCTGCGCCGACCGCGACCTCCCCGCCGCCGAACAGACGGTTGCCCTAGGCAACCTCACACCTGGCGCCACCCCCGCGCCGAGCGCCACCACCCCATCCAGCCGCCCCACCCCGCCACCGCAACCACCCGCGCTCACGCCGTACGAGCTCAACGTCCTCGACCCAGCAGCCATCACCACCGCCGCCCAAACCCTCGACCCCGTCGACATCCTCGTCTTCACCGCCGCCACGAACGTCCGCAAGCGCATCCTCGACTACACCGGCGAGGAGTTCGACCGCGTGGTCGCCCTCAACCTCCGCGCCTCCTTCGACCTGATCCGGGCCTTCGGCAAGCAGATGTCCGACCGCGGCCGCGGCAGCATCATCGGCTTCAGCTCCATCCGCGCGACCACCGTCGAACCAGGCCAATCGGTCTACGCAGCAACCAAAGCCGGCCTCGTCCAACTCCTCCGCACCGCCGCCGCCGAGCTCGGTCCAGCCGGCGTCCGCGTCAACGCCATCGCCCCCGGCGTCGTCGAGACCCCTCTCACCGAGCAGATCAAAGCCAATCAACCCTGGTACGACGCGTACGCCGCCAAGAGCGCCCTCAACCGCTGGGCCACCCCGGACGAACTCGCCGGCGCCGTGGTGTTCCTCGCCTCCGACGCGGCCTCCTTCGTCACCGGTTCGGTCCTGCACGTGGACGCCGGCTGGACCGCGGTCGACGGCCGCTTCAACCCCCCGAACTGACGGAGACCGCTTCACCCCCCGAACTGACGGAGACCGCTTCACCCCCCCGAACTGACGGAGACCGCTGATGAGCCTCGCCGACCTGACCGCCACCGAACTCGTCGCGCGGTACCGCGCGGGCGATCTCTCACCGGTCGAGGTGATCGAGGACGTGCTGTCCCGCGTCGAGGCCGTCGAGCCGCGCCTCTGCGCGACGTACGCGCTCGACCCCGACCGCGCCCGCAAGGCCGCGACCGACGCCGAGGACCGCTACCGCCGAGGCGAACCGGCCGGCCCGCTCGACGGCGTACCGGTCACGGTGAAGGAGAACATCGCCACCCAGGGCACGCCCGTCCCGCAAGGCACCGCGGCCACCGAGCTGGTCCCGGCCCCCGAGGACCACCCCGCGGCGGCCCGCCTCCGCGCGTCCGGCGCGGTGATCTTCAGCAAGACGACCATGTCGGAGTACGGCATGCTGTCGTCCGGCGTCAGCACCTTCCACCACCTCGCGCGCAACCCCTGGGACCTCACCAAAACCCCAGGCGGATCCAGCGCGGGCGCGGCCGCGGCGGCCGCTGCCGGGTACGGCCCGATTCACCTCGGCACCGACATCGGCGGCTCGATCCGCCTGCCCGCCGGCTGGTGCGGAGTCGTCGGCCTCAAACCGACCCACGGCCGCATCGCCGTCGGAAACCCCTACCCCGGCAGGGCAATCGGCCCGATCACCCGTACGGCGGCCGACGCCGCCCTCGCCCTGGAGGTCCTCTCAGGTCCCGACCGCCGAGACCACACGTCGCTCCCGCCGCTCACCGTCGACGACACCGAGCTCGACCTGAGGAATCTCAACGTCGCACTCCTCCTGAACGCCGGCCCAGGCCTCCCCGTCCACCCCGAGATCACCGCCGCCGTCACCAACGCCGCCCACACCCTCGAATCAGCCGGCGCCACCATCACCGAGATCGCACCCATCATTACCAGGGGAATGCTCGACGGCCTCGACCACTTCTGGCGCGTCCGCTCCGCCGCCGACCTCGCCGCCCTCCCCGAGGCCCGTCGCGCGAAAGTCCTCCCCGCCATCCAGGAGTGGACCAGCACCGCAGCCACCCTCACCCAGTACGACGTCTTCCACGGCTACTCACAAATGCAAACCATGGCAACCGCAGTCGACCAGGCCTTCGCGGCGTACGACTTCATCATCTCCCCGGTCGCCCCCATGGCCGCGTTCCCCGCCGACCTCGCCTACCCGACCGGCAACCCGCTCGAACCCTTCGAGCACATCGCCTTCACCGTCCCGTACAACATGTCCACCCACCCGGCCCTCACCGTCAACTGCGGCCGCACCACCACCGGCCTCCCGATCGGCCTCCAGATCGCCGCCCCACGATTCCAGGACCACGCCGCCTTGAACCTGGCGACGTGGCTGGAATCAACCTTCCCGACAGCCTGGCCGATCCTCTAGTTCAGGAACTAGCATCCGGGTACGAACAACCAGGGGGAGCGGCAATGGTTGTGTTGGTCAGGGGTGAGGGAAAGTGGACTCCGGCGACCTTGACGTCGTGGGCCTCTGAGGCAGAGTTGCAGGAGGTGTTGTGCGACTCACCTGAGTTGATGCCGGGATGTGAGGGCGCAGTAGTAGTCACCGAGTTCCGGATCCCGAGCGTGGGTGCGGTGGATCTGGTGTGTGTGCATGACACCGGTGCGATCAGCCTGGTCGAGTGCAAGCTCGCGAAGAACCCGGAGATCAGGCGCTCGGTCGTGGGCCAGATCTTTGCGTATGCCAGCGGGATGAGCGAGATGTCGCGAGCAGAGTTCGGGCAGGAGTTCGCCGGCCGATGTGGCCGCTCTCTGGCGGACGTGATCACGGAGGCGGCAGGGCCGGACTTCTCCGTCGAGGACTTCGAGGTCGAGCTGACGAAGACGCTGGCGAAGGGCCGGTTCCGGCTGATCATCGTGGTGGATCAGATCACCACCGAACTGCGAGCGATCGTCGAGTACCTGAATCTCCACCTCGCCGAGACCGTCACCATCATCGCGCTGGAGCTCGGTCGTGTGCTGGCCGGGGACAGCCAGGTTCTTGTTCCGCGTACGTACGGAGCGGAGGTTGCCGAACGCCGGGATCGGGTCGCCGGCGTGAAGCGCCGATGGACGCGTGGGGAGCTCGACGAGGCGATCTCTCAGATCGGGGACAGCAAGGCCCGGCAGTTCGTCGAAAGCGTTCTTGCACACGCCAAGGATCGAGGCGCTGTAGTCAATGGAGGGTCGGGGCCGGTGCCGTCTGCGGGGATCTACTACCCACAGGATGGGAAACGCAGGTCGGTGGTTTCCGTGTACGCGGATGCGGACGAGCCGATACTGTCGGTCAACGTTGCCGCCATCAAGCGCGGCTCGGACGTTCGGGCACAGCGGGTTCTCGCGGCTCTGCGGCGCTCGGCGACGTTCTCGGACAAGCTCCCCGCCGATGACGAGACGGCTGTCACCAAGTTCCCCTGGGTGCGGGCAGCCGACCTTGCGGCGTCTGCCGACGAGTTGGCGGCGTACTGGGATGCGATCCAGGCAGCGATTGAGGACGAACCTGAGGCAGGTACGCCGACCAATTGACCGGTCGACGCATCTTGTTCAGCTTCGCCGCTAGCCCTCGAGCAGTTGCTGCAGGCCCCTACGGGTCATCGGCCGGGCCAGCAGATCGGCGACCTCGTGGTCGATGAACGCCGTCCGATCGGGATCGGACGGATCGATCGCCTCGCACACCGTGTTGTACGTCCAGTTCAGCCACCCCGTGACACCGACCACGAACGACGACAGCTCCAGGTCGGGCCAGTTGCCCGTGGCATCGACGTACCCCTCGCGGAAGCCCGCGAGCGCCGTACGGTTGAGCTCCGGACGCAGCGCCCAGTGCCCGAGCGCAGCCCCCAGCTCCTGCTCGACGGTGAGCGAGCCAGCGAAGTCCCACTCCGTGACGACGAGCTCGTCGTGATGCCCGATCCGGACGTTCTCGGGGATCACGACGCAGTTGCACAGGATCAGATCGCCGTCCAGAGACGCCTCGATCGTGCGCAGCTCGCCGACGATCGGCAACAGCGCCGCCAACTCGTCAGCCCACGGCTTCCCGGCTCGCCGCGCATGCGCGACCAGGTCGTCCCACTGCGCATCGTCCCCGCGAGCCGTCAGGTACGGATTGACCGGCGTCGCACTCGGAATCGCCAACGAGTGCAAGATCCCGTACGTCGTACCAACAGCTCGCGCGACCCCAGTCGGCGTCGGGCTGACCGGCGACGGCCCGACCTCGATCCATTCGTGCACCCGCCAGCTCTGCTCCCGCACGCTGTCGATCAACCGCCCGGCGGGGCTCCGCACCGGCGTCGGTGCGGCGACTCCGCGGGCGACCGCCGCGTCCCGCAAGCGCGTCCCGATCTCGGCCTGCTCGTTCGTGATCCACGGGTACACCGTGACGGCGAGCCAGCGCCCGCGGTCCGTCGTGATCGACCAGCAGCGACCCATCGGCGTCAGCGAGACGGGGGAGACCTCGCCGCTCACCCGACCCAGCCCGAACGCCGCCGCCAGCGCATCGGCCAGCCCGTCCGGCGGCTTGGGTACGTCGGCCGCCCGCCGCTCGACCTCCGACCTGAGCGCGGCCCAGTCCCGTACGCCGTACTCGATCGCCAAGGCCTGCTGGGCCTCGGTCAACGACGTACCGGGACGTGACTCGCGCAGCGCGGCCAGCAGGTCCTTGGCCTCCTTGCGCAGGAACCCGAGACTTGGCTTGTCCGGCAGAAATCGCATCGCGCGTCCTCTCGCGCCCGGACTCGCACGGGCCACAAGGGGAGCGACAACCACTTGGGGCGGGGTGGCTTCCAGCCTGCCGGCGAGTCTCGACGCGGCCCCGGCCGCGCTCCGGCAACGCTAGCCGACGGCTCGGAGCGCGGTCAACGAGCTCAGTACTGGCCGTACACCGAGACCGTCGTGCCGATCTTCGTCTCCTTGAAGATCTGGCGGATCTGCGGCCGCATCACCCGGACGCAGCGGTGCGAGGCCGGGTAGGTCTTGATCAGGCTGTTCGAGCGGGAGCCGTGCAGGGCGATGCCCGGGCGGTCCTTGAGGAAGTAGATCGAGTCGTACATGTACGCGTCGTCGTACAGGCTGCTCTCGTGCGCGCCGGCCCACTTGCGCCAGACCTTGCCGGTGCGGTTCGGGGTGTCGTAGCCGGGGGCACCGGTCGAGACCCAGACGATGCGGCGGTAGGTGTTGTTGACGACCTGGTAGAGGACCTGGCAGGTCTTGTTGACGTAGATGCCGGCCGGCTTGGTCGGGGCGGGGCGGTTCTTTGCCAGCAGCACCGATCGGACGTCGGCGGTGGTGAGCCGCTCGCGGTTGATCGGGAGGCCGTTGGTCTCGCGCCACGCGCACAGCGCCTGCTTGGTGCGCGCGGTGATCTCGCCGTCGACGTCGCCGACCGGGTAGCCCCAGGCGGCCAGGCGCTTCTCGACCTCGAGGGGGTAGTTGACCGCGGCGGTCGGTTTGACCGTGGGCTTGGTGGTCGGGGTCGGCGTCGGCGCGGTGGTCGGCGTGTTTGTCGGGGCGCCGGTGGGGGTGGTCGTCGGGACGCTGGTTGTCGGAGTACCGGTCGGCGTGGCTGTCGGCGTACTGGAGGGTGTCTTCGCAGGCTCCTCCGCGGCGACGTCCGTGCAGCCGCTCAGCACCACGCCCAGCACCAGTACTCCAGCCAGAAGACCACGACGACGCGCCACGGATTCCCCTCTCCTCAGACGATCAGCGTCGCAGACAGGGGCCGTCCAGGGCGGAAGCCTCGCCGTGACCGCGCGCTCGCTGAACGCTAGTGCGTGGAGAGGTTCGCGGGCGCGGTCGTTCCCGCACCCGTCACCGAACCGTTGCCGATCAGAGCCCGAGGTCGCGCAGGAACTCCGGCTTGTAGGCCTGCATCACCACGTACCGCGGGTCCGGAACCTCCATGTCCGCGTTCTTCGCGGCGTCCTCGGCCGGCGTGTGCGCGCCCTCCGGGACACTCGGGTCGGTCCACTCCTGCTGCCCCGCGTTCCAGCGCGTCACCGTGTACTCCGCGCTCAGCTCGTCGTCCGCGACGAGCTCCTTCACCGTGCGCTCCGCCTCCTGCGCGTCCTCGAGCGTGTGCGTGTAGAGCAGCATCCGGTTCCCGTCCCGCGTCACCGTCACCTGCCGCCCGAGCCGCTTGCGCGCGTCGTCGTCCAGATCCAGCGCCCGCAACCGCTCCCAGAACGTCAGCCCGTGCTCATCGTTCCCGAGCTCGACAACAACCCGAAACTCCTCATCCGCCATGCGCACACCCTACCCAGCCGGTACGACGGTTCTGCTCAGCTACCCTGCCGAAGCGCCGGCCAGCCGTTCACGGGGAGGAGCCGCCGTTGCAACCGATCCCGACCGAGGCCATCCACCGCATCACCACTCGCACCTTGACCACAGGCGGCGCGACCTTCGACCTCACCACTCTCTCCTTCGTGCCCCCGGCCGACTACTGGTACTTCCCAAGACACCCCTCGCGAACCGCGATCGTCGACCAGCACCACCTCGCGGCCGAGCTCGCAACCTTCATCGACCACAACCGCGCCGTCTGCGAGACCGCTGGCACCTGGCTCGGCACCTGGCTCAACCCGTCCTCCGGCCAGTGCTACCTGGACGTCACCACCCGGCTCGCCGACCGCGACGCCGCACTCCGCGAGGCCCGCCGCGTCAGCGACCTCGAAGGCCGCCGCGTCGTCTCGATCTACAACCCCGGGCGCGACCGTACGGCGTACGTGCGGTTCTGATTGGATCGTCAAACACGCGACCGGTCAATCGATTGCCATCCATCGACTAAACTTCTGAGTCATGGAGCTGCGCCACCTCGAACACTTCATCGCCGTCGCCGAGCAGAAGCACTTCACCCGGGCCGCCGAGGTGATGTCGATCTCCCAGTCGGGCCTGTCCGCGTCGATCCGCGCCCTCGAACGCGAACTCCACGCCTCCCTGTTCGTCCGCAACACCCGCAGCGTCGAGCTCACCGAAGCCGGCCGAGCCCTCCTCTGCGAAGGCCGCCGCACCCTCGCCGCAGCCGAGGCAGCCCGCGACGCGGTCGCCGCCGTACAAGGCTTGGTCCGAGGCCACCTCACCGTCGGCCTAGAACAATGCCTAGGCGTCGTCGACGTCCCGGCCCTCCTCGCGAAGTTCCGCTCCGCCTACCCCGGCGTGGAAATCGAGGTCCGCCAAGCAGGCTCCACCCCCATGCTCGACGAACTCGCCTCCGGCCGCCTCGACGTAGCCTTCGTCGCCACCGCCGGCCACCCAGTAGACGGCCTGGACCTCCGCCCCCTCTCCACCGAGTCGATGGTCCTCGTCTGCGCCCCCGACCACCGCCTCGCCGGCGCCGCGGAAGTCTCCCTCCAAGACCTGGCCGGCGAGTCCTTCGTAGACTTCGACCGCACCTGGGGCGCCCGAGCCATCTCCGACCACGCCTTCGCCGCCGCCAACGTCGCTCACCCCGTCACTATCGAGGTCAACGACGTCCACACCCTCCTGGCCCTGGTCGCTCACGACCTGGGCGTGGCCCTCGTCCCCGAACGAATCGCCGCCAAACGAGGCGACCACAAAACCGTCCCCCTCAAACCCAACTCCGCCTCGGCCTGGCAGGTCTCAGTTGCCGTCCCGACCAGCCCGGCAGCCAGCCTCACCGCGGACGCCCTGATCGGGATGCTCCCAACCACACGCACTTAGTACGCCGTACGCCGCTCTGCCGCTCGGACGCGGCATCGGGTCGCCCACCGATCTCTCGGCGAACGACCCGATGCGCAGACCTGTGCCAGGCGTGATGCCTACCAGGCGTAGTCCTCCGGGGAGGTCTTGTACCCCGGGAAGATCTCGTCGAGTCGGGCCAGCGCCTTCTCGTCGAGCTTCAGGTCGACCGCCCGTACGGCGGACTCCAGCTGCTCCATCGTCCGCGGACCCACGATCGGGCCGGTGACCGCCTTCTGGTGCAGCAGCCAGGCCAGCGCGAGGTCGCCCGGCTGCGTGCCGAGCTCGTCGGCGAACGACTCGTAGGCCTCGATCTGCGGACGGAGACGCTCGACGGTCTCCTTCGCGCGGCCCTCGAGGCGGCGTACGCCCTCGGTGTCCTTGCGGATCACGCCGCCGAGCAGCCCACCCTGCAGCGGCGACCACGGGATGACGCCGAGGCCGTAGTACTCCGCGGCCGGCAGCACCTCGCGCTCGACGTCGCGCACGATCAGGTTGTAGATCGACTGCTCACTGACCAGCCCGGTGAAGTTGCGCTTCTCGGCGGCCGCCTGGGCCTGCGCGATGTGCCAGCCGGCGAAGTTCGACGACCCGGCGTACAGGATCTTGCCCTGCTGGATCGCGACCTCGATCGCCTGCCAGATCTCCTCCCACGGCGTCTCCCGGTCCACGTGGTGGAACTGGTAGAGATCGATGTAGTCGGTCTGCAGCCGCTTCAGCGAAGCGTCCAGCGCGCGCCGGATGTTCAGCGCGCTGAGCTTCCCCTCGTTCGGCCACCCTTCGCCCATGTCCCCGTAGACCTTGGTCGCCAGCACCGTCTTGTGCCGCTTCACCGGGTCCTTCGCGAACCACTCCCCGATGATCTCCTCGGTCCGCCCCGGGTAGATCGCCCGCCCGTACCCGTTCGCGGTGTCGAAGAAGTTGATCCCCTTCTCGTGCGCCGCATCCATGATCGCGTGGGAGTCCTCCACGCTCGTGTGAGGCCCGAAGTTCATCGTCCCCAACACGATCCGACTGACCTTCAGTCCCGTCCGCCCAAGCTGAGTAAAGTCCATGCCTCCCACCCTGCGTGGCTTCGGCTCAGACTTCCAACAGAAGAATCCGCACAGTGTGATCGGTCGAGCTTCTGAGTGCAGGTCAGGCGACCACTGAGGCCGCCTGGAACACATCCGTGGGCATCGGATAGTGGAGTTTCCACGTAATGGCGATCGGTCGATCACCGGTATGGCCCGTATACGTCGCCGGCCCGAGGAACAGGTACGGCGCGGTACCGAGGTCACTCTTCTTGTGCATCCGCGCGAAGATCAGGATGTTCGAGTCGCGTTCGAGGTGATTCAAGTAGCGCTGACCCGTTGAGGACGAGACCGACGTCGTGCTTTGCGACTCCCAGTGGAAGAGCTCGGGGCTGATTGCGTAATCCTGGTACATCGTGGTCGGCGAGTAATCCGCCTCGGACTTCTTCAAGGTCACGAAGAACGCATCGGTCGAGGGCTCCTTCAAGGCCAGCACCCCTTCGCGGAAGTTGCTCGGCGGCTGTTTCAGGCTCGCGTGGTTGAGCGCCGCGAGGATCTCCTCCCGTTGATAGCGGGCGTGCACTCGCAAGCTCAATCGCCGAAGCGGGCCGGCCAGAGCCTGGGCGCGATGCCGAGCCTGGTCCATCGCGTAGTCGATGATCTCCAACAACTCGTCGCGCACCGCTTCTTCGCCGCGGAGCGCTTCAAAGCCTTCCTGGTACGACGAGTAGCCGCCGCCGTTGGGCCAGAGCGAGAAGAACAACATCCGTGCGTAGCCCTGCTCGGATTCGTCGAGTTCGTCGTACGGCGGTGCTCCGTCGAGGATGAGCCTGCGATAGGCCTGAGTCCGCTCAACGTCATCTACATGGGCTAGCGCGCGAACACGTCTGAGTAGCGTGGAATCGCCTCCGGCGCGAGTCGGCAAGCCCGCATCCCTGCGCAACGTCGTCCACGTCCGCTGTGGGGTGCCCTGGCGCAGAACGTCACTGAGCTCGACGCCAGTCTCAGCCAAGAACGTCGGCAACGTCTGGTCGCCGTGGTCCCGCAGTTCGGTGACCAGATCCTTCCACCGGCTACCGATCTGCGAGCGAATGTTGTCGAGCACTGCTTGTTGCGCGACCTTGTCGAGAATGATCTGGCAGCCGGACGGGAGGAACGGAAAGCCCCGCTCGACCTGCTTCTCGAGTCCACGACGGGTATCGCCGGTCAGCGCTCGGAACCGCCGATCGAAGCGGAACTCTTTGCGCTGGTGGCCGACGAAGTCGAGCGCAGTCAGCACAGGCTTACCCCGCGCCTGTCGCAGGCCTCGGCCGAGTTGCTGAAGAAAGATCGTGGGGCTCTCGGTTGGCCGCAGGAACAGCACAGTGTCGACCTCTGGCAGATCCAGACCCTCGTTGAAGAGGTCGGCTGCGAAGAGCGCGTTCACCCGGCGGGCCTTCAGATCCGCGAGGGCTTGCTCGCGTTCGGCCAATGACGTCTGCCCCGACACTGCCTTGGCCGGGATGCCAGCCTCGGTGAAGACGCGAGCCATGTACTCCGCGTGCGCGACGGAGACGCAGAACCCCAGCCCGCGCATCCGCTGGACATCGGTGATCTTGTCGCGAACTTCACGCAAGACGATGCGAGCGCGGGCGCTGTTGCCGGTGTAGAGCTCGCTGAGCTGGCTGTCGTCGTACCGACCGCGCTTCCAATCCAATCCGGCGAGGTCCGTGCCGTCGGCGATGCCGAAATAGTGGAACGGGCAGAGCAGATCGTCAGCGAGCGCATCCCAGAGCCGGAGCTCCACCGCGGTCCGGCCGCCGAAGTACGTCTGGACATCGAAACCGTCCGTGCGTTCCGGTGTCGCCGTCAGACCGAGAAGTTCGCGTGGCTGCAGGTGCTCCAACAGTGTCCGATAGGTCTTCGCGGCCGAATGATGGAACTCGTCGACCACCACGATGTCGAACGCATCGCGAGGCATCGCTGTGACGTCATCGACGGAGAGGGATTGGATCGAGGCAAAGACGTGCCGCCACCGCTCGGGACGCGATCCAGAGTGGAACGATTCGCCGAACGAGGCGTCGCTCAGAACCTCGCGATACGTTCGGAGCGATTGCTGCAGAATCTCCCGCCGATGAGCGACAAAGAGCAGTGATGGAGCGGGCTGGCCCTGGCTCTCGGCCGCTTCCTTGAGCCTGCGGTAATCGAGGGCGGCGATCACCGTCTTGCCGGTACCGGTCGCCGCGACTACGAGATTTCGGTGCCGATCGTGAACTGTGCGCTCGGTGTCGAGCGTCTCCAACATCTCTGCCTGATACGCGCGAGGTCGTACCTCAAGTCCTGCCAGCGACACCGTGCCTTGCTGCGCGGTCTTGTCCCGCCGGGAATGAGCGAGTGCATCGTCCAAACGATCCCGGTCGCGTTCGGGATCGTAGGTTTCGAAGCTCGGGTCGTTCCAGTAGGTGTCGAACGTGGCCGCGAACTTGTTGAGCAGGCTCGGCGTGCCGATCCTGGAAAGCCGGACATTCCATTCGACGCCGTCCAGCAGTGCAGCGCGGGAGAGATTCGAGGAACCGACGTACGCCGTATCGAAGCCGGTCGCGCGGCGGAAAAGCCAAGCCTTGGCGTGCAGCCGGGTCCGGAGTGCGTCGTACTGCACCTTGACCTCTGCGCCGAAGTCTTGAACGAGCCGGTCGAGCGCTCGTCGATCGGTGGCGCCCATGTACGTCGTGGTGATGACGCGCAACGGCGCGCCCCGCAGCCGCAGACGTTGCAACTCAGGCTCAAGTACCCGCAGCCCGTGCCACTTGACGAAGGCGCAGAGAAGGTCGACTTCATTGGACGAGTCGATTTCGGCGCGGAGTTCGGTACCTAGTGCAGGTTCCCCGTGAGCGTTGGTCAGCAGCGCGGCATCCGACAGCGGTGTGGTCGGCCTGGTCAATGCGACCGACTGCACGCCGGGGCCGGCCGCCTCGCCGACCGAGAGGAGCCGCTCAAGTGGCGGCTCGGGAAGCGCATCTGCGTGCTGTGCCAACTGGCTGAGCAAATCATTGACGATGACGAGTCGCTTTGCCTCGTCACGGGTCGATTGGAGAACGCGAAGAACGGCCTCCCGCAGGTGTCGCGACAGCACTTCCGGCTGATCGGCGTCGTCGACCTTACCGGTGCTGGATGTGACGTCATCGGATTGCCGCAATGCTTCGAGCAATCCCTGCGTCACGAGTGCGTCGTAGATCCCTGGTTTCATCCCGTCACCCCCACGCGGAGAGCTTGCCAGACCGCACCGACAAGATGACGGATCGGGATCGGCCCGGCGCCGTACTGGCTGGTCGGACGTCCGGTTTCTGCCATGCCGGTTTCCGACAGCGGTTCGCCCTCCTCCGAGTTGCCGACGGCTGCTGATACTGAGAGCGGCTGGGCTTGAGGAGGAATCGTGACGAGTGTCGAGCAGAGATGGGTCCGGGTCTGGTTCGGGAACCACGTGATCGCCGACTACCGTGCCGAGGCAACCCTGGCCGAGCGGTACGCGAAGGCGATGGAACGACGGTTCGCCGGCTTGCAGGTGACGAACGAGGCGGTGCCGGGTGATGGGGCACCGGTGCGGCCGTTGCCGAACGAGCGGCTTTGGGAGATCGGGCCGCAGTAGGGCGGTCAGCGGTCTCGAAGAGGTTCGGGTGGGCGTCGTACGGCGTGCGAAGCTGCGCTCGGGTGGAGGGCTCCTGACGGGGTGGTCGCTCCGCGGGGAGAGGCGAGGCCTTTGAGGGCTCGGGCCAGGTCGAGTGGGAGTGGTTGGCGTACTGGGCCGGGGCGTTGGTCGGCGACACCTCGCAACAGGTTGAGCCGCTTGCCGGTTTCGCGGCCGAGGCGTTGGGCCGCAACCTCGAAGGGTCGGTCGTTGCCGCGGTGTTCGAAGCAGAGCACCTCGCGGTACGGCGGGCCGTCGTCGTCCGGTGTGAACTCGCGGTAGATCAAGCGGTGCGACGGTCCGAGGGCTCTGTCTCCGCGGGACTCGGGGATGACGGGGAGCTTGATCTCGGCGCAGTCGCTGAGGTCGTGGGTCTTGAAGCCGAGGCGCTTGCCGTCGAAGGCGGCTTCGTCGCCGTTGGCGAGGGCACGGAGGCCGGCGCGGAGGGCGCGGTACTCGCGGGCGCGGAGGCCGCCGGGCTGTTGGGTCTTGGCCGCCTGTTCGAGGGTGCGGAGCTGGTGGAGCACCTCACGGCTGATCAGGAGGCGGTACTGCGTCATGTCGGCTTGCGGAACTCGGAGTCGTCGGTGTCGTCGTCGAGGTCCCAGCCGAGCTCGGCGGCCACGTCTTCGAGTGGCACCGAGGGGCCGCCGGGGTTCTTCAGGCGGTGACGGGCGACGGAGTAGCTGGCGTCGAAGCCCTCGGCGTCGGTGCTGGTCTCGACGAGGGCCTGCCAGACCTCGAAGGGGATGATCACGGCTTCGGGCCGGCCCGCGTCGCCGAAGATCAACGGTTCGGCGTTGCCCGAGCGGTACAACCTGAGCAGGTTGCCAAGGTTCTCGGAGGCGGCGGCGGTGGACAGCACCCAGGCCGTGTCCCCGTTCGGGAGCAGGTGCTGGGTTTCGTCGGAGTCCATGGCCGGTCCTTCCAGGTTGGCAAGCGTCGGCTTCAGGATAGGAAAGATCGGCGGGACGCGGAGCAAGTTGTCCACAGCCCCCAAAAACGCCCGAAGGCCGGCCCAGGGCGGGGCCGGCCGGTCGGGGGTGCGGGTCAGCGGAGGTTCGCGAAGAACTTGCGGAGGTCGGCGGTCACGTTCTCGGGGCGCTCGAGGGAGGCGAAGTGGCCGCCGTCGGGGTAGTTGGTCCAGTGGACGATGTTGGTGTTGTCGCGGTCGGCCAGGGGGCGGATGGTCTTGAAGTCGTCGGCGAAGACGGCGACGCCGGTGGGGGCGGTGTTGACGGCGGGTTCGGTGCCGGCGTTGGCTTCCTCGTAGTGGTAGCGGCCGGCGGCGGCCGAGGTGTTGGTGAACCAGTAGAGGGAGACCTCGGTGAGGATCTGGTCGCGGGTGACCAGGCTCTTGCCGTCGCCGAAGTTGTTGAAGAGCTCGTTCCAGGCGAGCTGGCCGACCGGGGAGTCGGAGATGCCGACGGCAACGGTCTGCGGGCGGGTGGAGTTGATCGCGTTGTAGCCGCCGACCGACTGGAACCACTTCAGGTGCTCGAGGGCGGCGTAGTCCTCGCCGTTGAACTTCTCGAACTCGGCCGGGTCGCCGCTGGGGAAGGAGAACAGCTGCAGGACGTGCAGGCCGAGGAAGCCGGGAGGGTTCAGCAGGCCGAGCTCGCGGGAGATCATCGCGCCGGCGTCGGAACCGTGCGAGCCGTAGGAGTCGTAGCCGAGGCGGCGCATCAGCTGGTCGAAGGTCTTCGCGACCCGGGCCATCGTCCAGCCGCGGTCGGCCAGCGGGGTGCTGAAGCCGAAACCGGGGATCGACGGTACGACGACCGAGAACGCGTCGGACTCCGAGCCGCCGTACGCGACCGGGTCGGTGAGCGGGCCGATCATGTCGAGGAAGTCGACGAACGAGCCCGGGTAGGTGTGGATCAGGAGCAGCGGCGTCGCGCCCTCGACCGCCGACGGGACGTGCAGGAAGTGCACGGTCTGGCCGTCGATCTCGGTCAGGTACTGCGGGAACTCGTTCATCCGGGCCTCCTGCGCCCGCCAGTCGAAGCCGCTCTGCCAGTGGTCGACCATCTCGCGCAGGTAGTGGTTCGGCGTACCGAGGTCCCAGTTGTCGCCCGGGGCCGGCTCGGGGAGCCGGGTGTTCGCGAGGCGGGTCTGCAGGTCGTCCAGGTCGGCCTGGTCGATCGTGACGGTGAAGGGCCGGATGCTGCTCTCGTTGTTGTTCATGGCTTCACTGTAGAAGTCGTATAGGCAAGCTAGGTTCCTATTTGAGAGTATTTACCTGTGCGTGAAACCTCGTCGAGATTGCTGTCCTTGCTGTCGCTGCTGCAGACCCGCCCGGCCTGGACCGGCGCGGAGCTGGCCGAGCGCCTGGAGGTGAGCGGCCGGACGATTCGCAACGACGTCGACCGGCTGCGCGAGCTCGGGTACCCGATCGACGCGACCCGCGGGCCGGCCGGGCACTACCAGCTCGGCATCGGCGCGAAGATGCCGCCGCTGCTGCTCGACGACGAGGAGGCGGTCGCGGTCGCCGTCGGGCTCCGGACCGGCGCCGGCGTCAGCGGGATGGAGGAGAGCAGCGCGCGGGCGCTGGCCAAGCTCGAGCAGGTGCTGCCGCACCGGCTCCGGCGACAGGTCAACGCGATCCACACGACGCTGACGAAGGGGCCCGACAACACGGGGTCGAACGTGCCCGACCCCGAGGTCGACCCGGTCGTCGTCGCGACGATCGCGGCCGCGATCCGCGACCAGCACTACCTGCGCTTCGAGTACGCCGTACCGGACGCCGAGCCCGGCTTCCCGATCCTGGTCGAGCCGTACCGGTTGATGAGCTGGCAGCGGTACTGGTACCTCGCCGCCCGTGACGAGAAAGGGGCCTGGCGCACCTATCGGGTCGACTGGATGCAGTTGCGGATGGCAACGGGTCGGCGGTACCAGCCGCGGCCGATGCCGGACGACGACTACACC
This sequence comes from Kribbella sp. NPDC051770, assembly GCF_040681455.1. Lineage (NCBI taxonomy): Bacteria > Bacillati > Actinomycetota > Actinomycetes > Propionibacteriales > Kribbellaceae > Kribbella > Kribbella sp. NPDC051770. Next base: position 43,201 of record NZ_JBFAYT010000003.1, read on the forward strand.
GACTTCGTACTCCGGGACGTCGCGACCGCGGGCTGGAAGGTGCACGCGCGGATCACGGTGTTCGCGTCGGCCGACGAGGTGCTGGCGCGGATCCATGCGGCGGTCGGGATCGTGGAACCGGTCGACGAGCACACCTGCGTACTGGTGACCGGCGCGGAGTCGCTCGAGGTCGTTGCCGTGTACATCGGGATGCTCGGCATCGACTTCCAGGTGACGGCGCCTCCCGCGCTCGTCGAGCACTTGCGGCTGATCGGGCAGAGGTATCTGCAGGCGGTTGCGCCGCCGGTGTGAAGCGCTACCTTGGCGAGAGGGGAGGGCGTCATGAGCGGATTCGGGAGTGGGTTCAAGCGGGTCGACGGGGTGCCGGAGGACGCCGTACGGATGGCGTGGATTCTGGATCAGATCGCGCAGCGGTCCGCCGTACGGGAGTTGAAGGCGTTTGCGCTGGCGGAGCTGGCGCCGAAGGCTGGTGAGGACGCGCTCGATGTCGGGTCGGGGACGGGTGAGGACGTCGCGGCGCTGCGCGGGCTGACCGGGTGCGCGGTTGGTGTCGAGCCGAGCGAGGGGCTCCGGGCCGAGTCGGTACGGCGGTTTCCGGGGCTCGAGATCGTCGACGGGGACGCGCTGAAGCTGCCGTTCGACGACGCGTCGTTCGACGTGGTCCGCTGCGAACGCGTCCTCCAACACCTCGCCGACCCCGCCCAGGCCGTCGCGGAGATGACCCGCGTCCTCCGCCCGACCGGCCGCATCGCCCTGATCGACACCGACTGGGGCACCGCGCTGCTGCACCCGGTCGTCCCCGGCGTCTACGAACGCCTCACCCAGGCCCTGCTCGCCGACTCCGCCAACCCGTACGCCGGCCGCACGCTCCGCGCGTTGCTCGCCGACAACGCCCTCACCATCACCGCCGAAACCGCCGCGACCTGGATCGAGCCGCAGTCGGGTGCGCGCGAGGGTTTCCTCCCGACGATGATCCAGGCGGGCGCCGCCAACGGGACGATCACGCCGGCGGAGGCCGAGGCGCTCACCCAAACTCTCGCCGAAGCCGCGGACCGCGGTGCGTTCCACATGTCGCTGACCATGTACGCGGTGGTCGCGGTGAAGCCCTAGTAGCGACAAGTGCACCCAGGGGCGACGCTGCTGAGCACTTACGTCGTCCTGGTGATTGCGGCAGGGTGATGGGAAGCGACGAGGGGGCGGGATGGTCGACGAGCTGCATCGGCAGTTTCAGGGGCGGATGGTACGGATCTACGAGCGGGCCAAGTCCGAGGCTGGATACAACGCGACGTACTTTCTGCGGATGTTGAGTGAGCACGGTGGCTTGGAGACCGCTCGGCGGTTGGTCGGGAGCAGTACGCCGTCGGAGGGGTTCACGCAGCTGTATCTCAAGCGGCGGCTTGATCTGACGGTCGAGCACCTGGTGCTGGAGGAGCAGTTCCGCGAGCTGTTCAGCGATGAGTTGCTCGTGGTGGCGCGGGAACGGCTCGACGAGTACGGCGGTTGAGCTCAGAGCCCGTTCTGTTTGAGGAACGCGACCGTGCGGGCCATCGACGTGGGCCATGCCGGACCAAAGGCGTGTTCTTCGCCGGGGTAGGTGTACATAGTCGCCTTGGCGCCGGCCTTCCTCAGGGCGGCCAGGGCCTCCGTGGACCACGCGATGGGGCAGGTCGAGTCGGAGGTGCCGTGGTGGATGAGGATCGGGGTTTTGGCCTGGTCGAAGAAGTTGATGGCGGAGAGGTTGCGCCAGAAGGTGGGGTTGGTGGTGGGGGAGCCGTGGGCTCGGGTGATGGCGTTGGCGATCTGGGAGTTGGGGCGGGTCCAGCGGTTGAAGTTGTCGGTGGCGTCGGCGCTGACGGGGGCGAAGACGACGGCGGCTTTCACCAGGTCGGGTTGGGCGACCAGGACGTTGTAGGTGATGCCGCCGCCCATCGAGCGGCCGAGCATGCCGATGCGGGTGGGGTCGACGTGCTGTGAGGTGCGCAGCGCCAGGACGGCGTTGATTGCGTCCTCGGTGTAGCCGAGGCGGACGTTGACCTCCGACGACGGGTCCTTCGACGACTGGGCGTGGTTGCGGTAGTCGGTGTGCAGTACGACGTACCCGCGCCTTGCGAGGTAGTCCTGCTCGCGTGTCAGGCCGCGGCCGTTGGTGTAGATGTCGAGGTCGATGTGGCCGTGGTTGAGGACCAGGGCGGGGTGCGGGCCGGGTGTCGACGGGATGTTGAGGATGCCGGAGATGGTCAGCGAGCCGCTGGGGTAGGTGACGAAGTACCTGGTGTACGCCGGGTTGCGGGCCAGGACGCGGCCGATGCGCAGGGGGCCGCCGGTGAACTTCTTCGCCGCCAACGCCTGCAGCGACACCGGGTCAGGTGCCGGCGCTGCGGGGGTGGAGGGTGGCGGCGAAGAAGGGCGAACGGATGGTGCAACGGGGGCGGAACTGACCGCCGTACTGGGAGTGGACGCAGGGGGTGCCGCGTCGTCCGTGGTGGTGCAGGCGACCGCAGCCGTCATCCCGAGCGTGGCGAGCCCCGCCCACGTCATCCGCCGGTTCATCTCCTCAGTCTGCGGCGCAGGGGAGAAAACCGGGCGAAAATCCCCGCAACGATCAGAGCCAGCCGAGGCTCGAGGCGGTGTCGACGGTCGGCTTGTACTCCGCCGCGACGACGCCCTGGTAGCCGGCCAGCCGCAGGGCGTCCAGTACGCCGGCGAAATCCACCGACCCGGAGCCGGGTTCGCCGCGGCCGGGGGAGTCGGCGAGTTGCACGTGCGCCAGGTCTGCGCCGACGGCAGAGGCACACGCGACGAGGTCGACTCCGTTGCTCGCGAGGTGGAACGTGTCGAACAGCAGCGACAGGTTCGGGACGTCCTTCAGCGGTCCGTCCAGCAACCCCAGTACGTCGGTTGCCGTGAGCAACGGATAGGCGCCGTTCAGCCCGGCGGTCAGTGGTTCGATCAGCACCGTCCCACCAACCCCGGCGACAGCGGCAGCCGCCGACCGGATGGCCTCGACCGCGCATGCCTCCTGCTCGGCGGCGGTCCACCGCGCGTCGAGCTGCCCGTACAGGACGTTGAACAGCCGGCAACCGGTTCGCTCCGCGATCTCCACCATCAGCGAGATGTTCGCCGCGAGCTCCTCCTGGCGGTCCGGGTGCGACGCGACGCCGCGTTCGCCGCCGGCGATGTCGCCGCCGTAGAAGTTCAGCGCGCTCAACGAGACGCCCGCCGACTTCAGCGCGGTCACTAACAGATCGACCTCGGCCGGTGACGCGGTCGGACCGGAGAACGGCCACCACGACTCGACCACCGTGAATCCCAGGCGCGACGCCGCGGCGAAGCGGTCCAGGTAGGGCAGTTCGGTGAACAGCATCGACACGTTGGCGCTGACCTCGAAGCCGCGGAAATCCATGCCGAAAAGGCTAGCACCAACTCTTGCCACTCATGCGATCTTGTCTAACAATCTTCTGCAAGCCGACCCCAGGCTTCAGCCGATCCCCAGGAGGAGCCGTATGCGCACCGATCCTGACCAAGCGCCCCTGAGCGCCGACCGGACTCCGGACTGGCCGGAACGGGCCACCCGCTGGGCGCAGATCACGCTGGCCGAGGACGACCCGCTGCACTTCGACGCCGACTTCTGGCTCGGCCTGATGCGCGACAGCCGGTCCAACGCGACCTGCATCAGCGCCGGCGGCTACATCGCCTACTACCCGACGCAGATCGAGTACCACTACCGCAGCAAGTTCCTCGGCGACACCGATCCGTTCGGCACGCTGGTCGACGGCGCGCGCGAGCTCGGGATGAGCGTGATGGCCCGCGTCGACCCGCACGCGATCCACGCCGACGCGGCCGCGGCGCACCCCGACTGGCTGGCCCGCGACAGCGACGGCAATGCGCTGGAGCACTGGGCGCACCCGAACATCTGGCTGACCTGCGCGTTCACCGGGTACCACCGCGAGTTCATCACCGAGGTGGCGCGCGAGATCGTCCGCGAGTACGACGTCGACGCGATCTTCGCGAACCGCTGGGAGGGCTACGGCGGCATCTCGTACAGCGAGGGCGCGCGCCGCTCCTTCCGCGACGAGACCGGCCTGGAGCTGCCCAAGGCCGAGCACCAGGAGAACTGGCACGAGTACGTCGGTTGGCGCCGCCGGCAGCTGAGCCGGCTGGTCTCGATCTGGGACGAGGCGGTCCGCGACGTCCGCCCGCACACCCGGTTCATCCCGAACCTGGGCGCGCTCGCGGCCCGCGACCTCGACCGTGCACTGGTCGAGAAGCACTACCCGATCTTCTTCATCGACAAGCAGGGCCGGTCCGGGACCGAGGCGCCCTGGGCCGCGGGCCGCAACGGCAAGCGCAACCGCGGCGTCTTCCCCGAGCGTCCGGTCCGGCTGATCACGTCGGTCGGTCCCGAGCACCACCAGTACCGCTGGAAGGACTCGGTCGCACCGGCCGAGGAGACCAAGACCTGGATCGTCGACGGGTTCGCGCAGGGCGCGCTGCCGTGGTTCACGAAGTTCAACGCGAGCGTCCCGGACCACCGCTGGGTCCCGCCGGTCGTCGAGGCGTTCACCCTGCACGCGCAGGTCGAGCCGGTGCTGAAGGACCTGAAGATCACCGCCGAGGTCGCGATGCTCGACCCGACCCGGGCCGGCCAGCTCCGGACGCCCGACGGGATCGGCCACGAGGACGGTTTCTACCAGGCGCTGGTCGAGGCGCGGGTTCCGTTCGAGTTCATCTCCGACCAAGAGCTCAAGCCCGAGCGTCTCGATGGCTTCAAGGTGATCGTGCTCGCCAACGCCGAGCAGCTGGGCGACGACCAGCTCACGGCATTGAAGCAGTACGTCGAACGCGGCGGCTCGCTCGTCGCGGCGTACCAGACCTCCCTGTACGATGAGCTCGGCCGCCCGCGCGACGACTTCGGGCTGGGCGACGTTCTGGGGGTGCGCCTCCAGGAGCCGGCGCGGAAGGTGAAGAACAACTACATCGCGCTCACCGGCGAGCACCGGCTGAACCGTGGGTACGACGGGACGACGAGGATCATCGGCGGTTCGCACATCCTCGGCGTCGAGGCGACGGACGACGCGCAGGTGCCGTTCCGGTTCATCCCCGACTTCCCCGACCTGCCGATGGAGGAGGTCTATCCGCGCGAGGCCCCGGACCGGCCCGGGGTCGTGTGCCGCGAGCACGCCGGCGGCGGGCGGACCGTGTACTTCCCGTTCAACCTCGGCGCGATCTTCTGGGAGGCGTTGCAGAGCGACCACGGCCAGCTCGTCGCCAACGCGGTGGCATGGGCCCTGGGCAAGGATCCCGAGGTCACCGTGGAGGGCGCCGGGCTGGTCGACGTCGCGGTTCACCGTGGCCCCCAAGAGGTGGCCGTTGCCCTGGTCAACCTGACGAACCCGATGGCGATGCGCGGCGCGATCCGCGAGACGTTGCCGTTACCCCCGCAAACCGTGTCAGTGGTTGTTCCTGGCAACGAAGTCCGGGCGCGGTTGCTGGTCGCCGACGTCGAGGTCGAGGCAACGGTCGAGAACGGCCGGGCGGTGGTGACGATCCCGACCGCCGGGCTGCTGGAGATCGTGCACCTGGTCTGGAGGTCGTGATGCGGATCGGGTTCGTCGGGCTCGGAGTGATGGGTACGCCGATGGCCGGGCACCTCGCCGCGGCCGGCCACGAGCTGTTCCTCTACCGGGGGCGCGACGGCTTGCCGGGCACACACTGCGGGTCGGCGGCGGAGGCGGCGGCCGAGGCCGAGGTGGTGATCCTGATGCTGCCGGACACGCCGGACGTCGAGCGGGCGCTGTTCGGGGACCAGGGCGTTGCCGAGGGCATCAAGCCGGGATCGCTGGTGATCGACATGAGCTCGATCTCGCCGACGGCGACGAAGGACTTCGCGCAGCGGCTCGAGGGGTGCGACTACCTGGACGCGCCGGTGTCGGGAGGCGAGGTGGGCGCGCAGCAGGCCACGCTGACGATCATGGTCGGTGGGGAGCCGGCAGCGTTCGAGCGGGCGAAGCCGTTGTTCGAGACGCTCGGGAAGAACATCACGCTGATCGGTCCGACGGGCGCTGGGCAGACGGCGAAGGTCGCGAACCAGATCGTCGTCGGGCTGACCATCGAGGCTGTTGCCGAGGCGCTGTTGTTCGCGGAGAAGGCGGGAGCTGATCCGGGCGTCGTACGGGAGGCGCTGATGGGTGGGTTCGCGCAGTCGCGGGTGCTCGAGCTGCACGGTCAGCGGATGGTCGACCAGACCTTCGATCCCGGGTTCCGGATCAGGTTGCACCGCAAGGATCTCAAGCTGGCGATCGAGGCGGCGGCGGAGCTGGACATCGCGCTGCCGAACACTGCCGGCACACAGCAGTTGATGAACGCCGCGATCGCTGACGGGGACGGCGACCTGGACCACTCGGCGCTCCACAAGACGCTTCGGCGCGAGCAGACGGGCGGGCCGCGGTCGTGACCAAGCAGCAGCCCCACCCGCGTCTCTGGTGGCAGGACCCCTTCCGCATGTTCCAGACCAACCTCCGCGAGATCGACGCCGGCCTCGACGTCGACGAGGTGCTCCACTTCCTCGTCGACTTCGGCGCCGACACCTGGCTGCTCAGCGTCGGCGGCATCCTGTCCAACTACCCGACCGACCTCGACTTCCAGACCCGCAACCCCTACCTGTCCGAAAGAGCTTCCGGCGACCTCGTCGGCGACGCCGTCAAGGCAGCGGGCCGGTGCGGCATCCGCGTGATGGGCCGGATGGACTTCTCCAAGATCGACCACCGCCGGGCCGAGCAGCACCCGGACTGGTGCTTCGTCGACGCGGCCGGCGACCCGCAGGTCTACAACGGCCTGACCAGCGTCTGCCCGAGCGGCGACTACTACCAGGTGAAGCTGTTCGACGTACTCGACGAGGTCCTCGACCGCTATCCCGTCGACGGCTTCTTCTGCAACTGGATGTCGTTCAACGAGGTCGACTACAGCCGCGTCTACCGCGGTGTCTGCCACTGCCTGGCCTGCATGAGCCGGTACGCCGAGTACGCGCCGGGCGAGAGCCTGCCCGAGGACAAGGAGTCGCCGGGGTACGAGACCTGGCAGCAGTTCTCCCGCGAGATCCTCGCCGATCTCACCGGCCGGATCCGCGACCACCTCGCTCGCCGCCGGCCCGAAGCGCCGCTGGTGCTGGGCGACCGCGCCGACATCGTGTTCCACGAGGCGAACAACGCCGTCGGCCGGCCGCTGTGGCACCACCGGACCAGCGAGGCGGTCAGCTCCGCGAAGAGCTTCCGCCCAACCGTCCCGGTGCTGACCAACTCGGTCGGTTTCGTCGATATGCCGTACCGGATGGCCGGCGAGGAGCCGCACCACTTCGCGCAGTACCTCGTGCAGGCGATCGCGCGCGGCGCCAACCCGTCGACGTACATCATGGGAACGCCGAAGGACAACCCGTACGGGTGCCTGAAGGTCGCCGGGGAACTGACTCGATTCCATCGCGATCACCACGACGTCTACCGTCGGCTGGTCCCCGCGGCCGGGACGCTGCTGGTCCGGCCGGACCAGTTCAAGCCCGGCGCGATCCGCGAGTTCCAGGGCCTGTACCTCGCGCTGCTGCAGCGGCACGTCCCGTTCGAGGTGCTGCCCGAGGAGCGGCTCGGCGACATCGAGCTCAGCCGGTACGACGTGGTGGTGCTGCCCGATCTCGGGCCGCTCGGGCGCGGGATCGCGCCCGCGCTCGACCGCTACTGCCGCGCGGGCGGCGCGATCGTTGCTACCGGCAACAGCGGCGTGGTCGCCGAGGAGATCCAGCTCGAATGTCTCCCGGCCGAACGGCGGCTGGCCAGCCACGACACCGAGGAGGCCGTCCGGTCGCTGCACCTGCGGACCGAGTACGGCGTCGTCCCGGTGGTCGGGGCGTTCGACCTGGTCGAGCCGTCGCCGGACGCCGAGATCGGGCAGAGAGCGCTCTCCCGTGCTCCCTACGGGCCGCCGGAGAAGTGCTACGGGCACCTCGAGCTGGAGCACGCGGGACGGCTGCGGGCGTCGTACGGGCGGGGGCGGGCGGTGATGCTGCCGTGGACCGTGGGGCGGGCGTACCGCGAGGTCGGGCTGAGTGCGCATCGCGAGCTGGTCGTCGACGAGGTGCTGTGGGCGGGTGGGCAGCAGATCGGGACCGGGCTGCCCGAGCAGGTGGAGATCGTGGTCGGGCGGTCGGCGGCCGGGCAGGTGATTCATCTGCTGAACAGGTCGGGGGATGCCGATCAGCGGTTCGCGGAGCCGCTGCCGATTGCGCCGACCTGGCTGAAGCTGCCCGCCGAGACCAGCGAAGCCGCCGGAGTCGCCGAAGCCGGCGAAGCCGCCGAGGTCCGGGCCCTCCGGGCCGGCGTACAGCTGCCGGTCGTCGACGGCCACGTCGAGCTCCCACCGATCGGGCTCTTCGAGACGCTTGTCTTTTGACAAATTGTCAAACAACTATGCATGACCTCTTGACCGTCATGTGCCAGAACCAAACAATGAACCCACCCTGAGGAAACAGGAGACCGTGATGACCGGACTGGATCGGCGAGGGTTCCTGAAGCTCGCCCTGGGTACGACGGCGGCGAGCCTGTCCGTGGCGGCGGTGGCCGGCTGCGGCGGGAGTGGTGGGGGCGGCGAAGCCGGCGGCAAGACCACGCTGCGCTACGCCTGGTGGGGCAACAACATCCGTCAGCAGAACTACACTAAGGCGCTGCAGCAGTTCAGCGCCGCGAACACCGACATCGGGATCGAGCCCGAGTTCGCCGAGTACACCGCGTTCCAGGAGCGGATGACCACGCAGATCGCGGCCCGCGACGTCCCGGACATCTTCTGGATCGCGTCGCCGCAGGTGATGACGTACGCGAAGAGCAAGCTGTACCGCAAGCTCGACGACGTCCCGACGCTGAACTGGGGCGACTACAGCAAGGAGGACCTGGAGACCTTCAAGCTGGGCGGCGAGCTGAACACGGTCCCGTTCGCGATCTTCGTGCCGGTGATCCGCTACAACGAGACCGTCGCCAAGGCTGACCAGGTCACGCTGCCCGCGGACGGCGCGGGCTGGAACTGGAACGCGCTCTCCGAGTTGCTGATCTCGTACAGCAAGAACAACCCCGGCAAGCGCAAGGGCACGCCGTACGCGCCCGACCACGATCTCACCTTCGAGGCCTGGCTGCGGCAGCACGGCGAGCAGCTGTGGACCGAGGACGGGCAGGTCGGCTTCACCGCCAATGGCCTCGGCAGCTGGCTGGAGTGGTGGGAGAAGCTGCGCAAGGCCGGGGCCGCGCTGTCGCTCAGCGAGCAGGAGGGCATGGGTCCGGACTGGGCGCAGGTCGGCAAGAAGGTCCTGGTGAACTTCGGCAACTCCAACCACATCATCGACGACGCCAAGATGTTCCCGACCGAGAAGTTCCGGCTGCGCACGATGCCGGCCGACGCGGATGCCGTTGCCGGGCACAAGTACCTGTACTTCCCGCGGATGGCGATCTACCAGCGCATCGACGACGACAAGCTCGAAGCGGCCGGCAAGGTGCTCGACTACAACGTCAACAACCCGGAGATGCTGAAGACGGTCCGGCTGACGATGGGTGCGCCGACCAACCCGAAGGTCGCCGAGGCCGCCGGTGCGTTCGCCAGCCCGGACGAGAAGGAGATGCTCGCGGTGGTCGCGACCGACCGCGCCGCGCAGCGCAAGCCGCGGTACGAGGCGCCGCCCGGGTCGAGCACCTGGCGGACCACGATGGCCCGGATCTGCGAGGAGATCGCGCTCGGCAAGCGCAGCGTGTCCGACGGTTCGGCGAAGATGATCGAGGAGATCGCGGCCGGCATCAAGCGGGCGCAATGACGCTGCTGACCGACCGCGAGCAAGCGGTCGAGGAACCACCGAAGCCGAAGGGCAAGCGGCCCGTCTTCCATCTCAACCGGCAGGGCCGGGCCGCGCACGTCTTCCTGATCCCGTGGCAGCTCGGCTTCCTGCTGATCACCGCGGTGCCGCTGTTCGCGTCGCTCTACCTGGCCTTCACCGACTACGACATCCTGAACCCGCCGGAGTGGTCCGGGCTGGAGAACTTCCGGCGGATGGTGCACGACGACCAGTTCTGGGCGTCGGTGAAGGTCACGCTGGTGTACGTCGTGGTGTCGGTCCCGCTGCAGCTCGGGTTCGCGTTGCTGCTGGCCCTCATCCTGGATCGCGGGCTGAGCGGGCTGGCCTTCTACCGCAGCGCGTTCTACCTGCCGTCGCTGCTCGGGACCAGCGTCGCGATCGCGATCCTGTGGCGGGAGATCTTCGGCGACGCGGGCCTGATCAACAAGGGCCTGGCGGTGATCGGGATCGACGGCGAGAGCTGGCTGCAGAATCCCAGCACCGCACTCGCGACACTGATCATCTTGAACGTGTGGACGTTCGGCTCGCCGATGGTGATCTTCCTGGCCGGGCTGCGGCAGATCCCCGACGAGCTGTACGAGGCGGCGAAGGTGGACGGCGCGGGCGTCGTACGGACGTTCACGCACGTGACCGTGCCGCTGCTGACCCCGATCATCTTCTTCAACCTGATCCTGCAGACGATCGGCGCGTTCCAGACCTTCACCCAGGCCCACATCATCAGCGGCGGCACCGGCGGCCCGGCGAACTCGACGCTGTTCTACACGCTGTACGTGTACCAGCAGGGATTCGTTGCCTTCGACATGGGCTACGCCTCCGCGCTGGCCTGGGTGCTGATGGCCGTGATCGGGCTGGTCACCGCGCTGCACTTCGTCGCGTCCAAGTACTGGGTCTTCTACGGAGACAACTGATGACTCTGACCACGGCGCCGCTCTTACGTGAGCGGCGGATCAAGTCAGCGCTCAAGCACACCGGCCTGCTGATCTTCGTCGCGTTCATGATCTACCCGCTGGTCTGGATGGTGGTCAGCGCGTTCAAACCGGCCGACCAGATCCTCACCGACCCCGGGCTGATCCCGAAAGACCTGACCCTGGACAACTTCAAGGACGGCTGGCACGCACTGAACCGGCCGTTCTCGGTGTTCTTCCTGAACTCGCTGCTGGTCACCGTCGGCTCGATCGTCGGCAACCTGTTCAGCTGCTCGCTGACGGCGTACGCGCTGGCCCGGCTGCAGTTCCGGATGCGCAAGGTGTACTTCGCGATCACGCTGGCCTCGGTGATGCTGCCGTTCCACGTGCTGGTGATCCCGCAGTACATCTTCTTCTCCCAGCTCGACCTGGTGAACACCTACTGGCCGCTGCTGATCCCGAAGTTCCTGGCCACCGACGCGTTCTTCGTGTTCCTGATGGTGCAGTTCATCCGGACACTGCCGCGCGAGCTCGACCGGGCGGCCTGGATCGACGGCGCCGGGCCGTTCCTGACCTTCTGGTACGTCGTCCTGCCGCTGATGCGGCCGGCCCTGGTGACCACGACGATCTTCACCTTCATCTGGACCTGGAACGACTTCTTCGTGCCGCTGATCTACTTGACCCGGACGCAGGTGTTCACCGTGCCGGTGGCGCTGAACTCGATGGTCGACTCGGAGACGCAGAGCGGGGTGGGCATGCTGTTCGCGATGTCGCTGCTGTCGTTGCTGCCGATCCTGGTCTTCTTCGCCTTCGCCCAGAAGTACCTGATCCGGGGTATCGCGACGACGGGACTCAAATGATTGTTGTCATTGGCAAGCACCGGTCGGACCTGGTGGAGATCGCCGGGGACCAGCTGCTGTTCACCGAGGGCTGGGACGGCGTCCCGCTGGACTCGGTCGAGGCGGTGATCGGGCGGGTGCCCGGCGAGCTGCTGGCGCGGATGCCGAAGCTGCGCTGGGTGCACAGCCCGGCCGCGGGCGTCGACGCCGATCTCTCGCCGGAGATGCTCGCGTCGGACGTCGTGCTGACGTCGTCGGTCGGCAACGGCGCGATCCCGCTCGCGGAGCACTCGATGCTGCTCATGCTGATGCTGAACCGGGAGGTGCCGCGCTGGCTGAAGGCGCAGGCCGAGCATCGGTGGGAGCGCTTCACGCACGGGGAGCTGGCCGGGCTGACCCTCGGCATCTACGGGCTCGGGCATTCCGGCCTGGACCTGGCCCGGAAGGCCGAGGCTTTCCACATGCGAGTGATCGGCGTACGGCGTCGCGTCGGCGAGCCTTCGCCGTACGTCGAGCAGGTGTCGTTCGAGACGCTGCTCGACGAGTCGGACTTCGTCGTGGTGACCGCGCCGCGGACCCCGGAGACGGCCGGCCGGTTCGGGGCCGCGGAGTTCGCGCGGATGAAGGCGTCGGCTTACTTCGTCTGCATCTCCCGGGGCGGGATCGCGGACGACGACGCGCTGCTCGACGCGCTCCGGACCGGGCAGATCGCCGGCGCCGGGCTGGACGCGCACGGGGTCGAGCCGCTGCCGCCGGAGAGCGCGTTCTGGGATCTCCCGAACGTGATCGTCACGCCGCACAACGGCGCGACCAGCACCGGGACGGCCCGGCGTGGCGAGCAGATCGTGCGCGAGAACCTGGGACGCTTCCTGTCAGGGCAGGAACTCGTGAACATCGTCGACAAGTCTGCGGGGTACTGAGCCGGGGTTGGATGGCCCGTACACTTGCCTGACCAATCGAGGGGAAGGGGGTGCCCGGTGGGTACCGAATCGAGTCTGGAGCTCGGGCCGTCCTCGCTGACCGAGGCGCTCTACGAGTCGGTGCGCAAGCGCATCGTGAACGGCGACATCCCGCAGGGGGAGAAGCTCACCGAGGTGCGGCTGGCCGGCGAGTACAACGTCGCCCGGCCGACCGCGAAGGCCGTGCTCGAACGGCTCACCGCGCTCGGGCTGCTGCGGCGTACGGCGCACAAGACCGCCGTCGTGCCGACCCTGGACGAGGAGGAGATCCGCGACCTCTTCTTCAGCCGGACCACGATCGAGCAGGCCGCGGTCTCGACGCTGGCGACCGGCGGCGAGGTCCCGCCGGCCGCGGCCAAGGCGCAGATCGCGATCGAGTACGCCGCCCGCGACCAACTGTTCGAGAACCAGGTCGAGGCCGACATCGCCTTCCACAGCGCGCTGGTCGCCGGCGTCGGCAGCCGGCGGCTGTCGCGGATGCACGAGCTGATCATCGGCGAGGTGCACCTGACGATGGGCCAGTACCAGGCGCACCGGACCGCGAAGCCGTCGACCGTCGCCGCCGAGCACGCGGCGATCCTGGACTCGATCGAAGCCGGCGACCCGGTGCGCGCGGCCGAGCACATGGCGTACCACCTGGAGCAGGCGCAGGGCCGGCTGCTCAGCTCGCTGCGGAAGGACTGACCTCGTGATGCAGTAGGACCGTGCGGCCGTCGAGGACGCGCGACTCCTTCAGCGGCAGCTCGATCCGCGGGGCGCCCGGCTGGTGCACCGGCTTGCCACCGCCGAGCACGACCGGGTGCACGATCACGTGGTACTCGTCGAGCAGCCCGAGCTCGGCCAGCGAGTGCGCGACGCTCGCGCTGCCGGTGATCAGGATGTCGCCGCCGGGCTGCTCCTTGATCGCGCGGAGGTCCTCGGCACGGCGTACGACGGAAGTGTTCCAGCTCTGGTCGTCGTCGAGCGTCGTCGAGAGCACCAGCTTCGGCGTCTTCAGCCACACCGGCGCGAACTCCTGCACGTGCTGCTCGTCGGGCTGCAGGTCGAGCGCGTGCGGCCAGTACGACGACATCATTGTCCACACGGTGCGCCCGTACAGGAACAGGTCCGACCGCGCGGCCAGCCCCATCGAGTAGGCGCCGAGCTCCGGCCCGAGCTGGGCCCAGTCGAACTCGCCGTTGGGGCCCTCGATGAACCCGTCCAGCGACTGGTGCACGTAGTACATGGTCTTGCGCATCGTCCTGCTCCTTCGGCTTGGTTGCCTTCTGGTCGGAGCCGGTCGGGCTGCTTTGACATCGGCTGCGGGATTGATTTCGGGAGCTTGCGGCGGGAAGGTCGAAGGACAGGGGTTGAGGTCCGGCACTGCTCTTCGGGGGCTGCCGGTCGGGGCGGGTGGCTGGGGGATCGGCCGGGGACGTGTGATGCCCGTACGGCTGTGGAGGAGTCATGGGCGAGTACACGATCGAGGACCTGCGGGAGCGGACCCGCGGCGCGGTGATCGCCGAGGGCGATCCGGCGTACGACGAGGCGCGCAAGGTCTACAACGCGATGATCGACAGGCACCCACGCGTGGTCGTGCGGTGCGAGAACGCGGGCGACGTGATGGCGACCGTCGCGTTCGCGCGGGAGAACGGGCTGGATCTGGCGGTCCGGGGTGGTTCGCACAGCGTGCCGGGCTTCGGGACGGTCGACGACGGTGTGGTCTGCGACCTCGGCGCGATGCGGGCGGTGCGGGTCGATCCGGTCACCCGGACGGCGCGGGCGCTCGGCGGGGCGACGTGGGGTGACTTCAACGCCGCCACGCACGCGTTCGGGCTGGCGACGACCGGCGGCATCATTTCGACCACCGGCGTCGGCGGGCTGACGCTCGGCGGCGGCATCGGCTACCTGGCGCGCGGCCTCGGGCTGTCCTGCGACAACCTGATCTCGGCCGACGTGGTGACCGCGGACGGCCGGTTCCTGATCGCCAGCGAGAAGGAGCACGAGGACCTGTTCTGGGCGCTGCGTGGCGGCGGTGGCAACTTCGGCGTCGTGACCGCGCTGGAGTTCCGGCTGGAGCCGGTCGACCAGGTGTACGGCGGCCCGATGCTGTTCGAGATGTCCGACGCGGCCGCGGTGGTGGCCGGATTCCGGGACCTGATCAAGGACGCGCCAGAGGCGCTCGGCGGATTCCCGGCGTTCCAGCTCGCGCCGCCGCTGCCGTTCATCCCCGAGGACCGGCACGGCGAGCCGTTCTGCCTCATCGTCGGCTGCTGGGCGGGCGATCTCGGCGAGGGCGAGGCGAGAATCGCCCGCTTCCGCGAGTTCGCGCCAGTGGTCGCCGAGCACGTCGGCCCGATGCCGTACCCGGCGCTGAACGCGGCCTTCGACGGGCTGGTCCCGCCCGGCCTGCAGCACTACTGGAAGGCGAACTTCGTCACCGAGCTGACCGACGAGGCGATCCAGGCGCACCTGCGGCACGCGCCCGGCCTGCCGGCGGTGAACTCGACCGTGCACATCTACCCGATCGACGGCGCCTGCCACCGGGTCCCCGCCGACGCGACGGCCTTCGCGTACCGGGACGCGAACTTCGCGACGGTGATCGCGGGGATGTGGCCGGACCCGGCGCGCAACGACGCGAACGTCGAGTGGGTGCGCTCGTACTACGACGACGTCGCGCCGCACTCGGAGTCCGGCGGCTACATCAACTTCATGGCCGACGACGACCAGGGCCGGATCGCCGACAACTACAAGGACAACTACGCGCGGCTGGTCGACGTGAAACGGGCCTACGACCCGGACAACCTCTTCCACCTGAACCAGAACATCGCACCCTAGGTCGCGTCCCAGATCATCGCGTGGGCGTTGCCGACCCGGGTGAAGGTGGCGTCGGGGAACGCTTCGGCGTACAGCTTCTCGAACTGTTCCCGGCTCAGGTAGCGGTCGCTGACGCGGTGGTCGAGCCAGGGACCGGTCGACAACCGGAAGATCTCCCAGGCCTCGCGGGCGTCACGGCGGACGAGGTTGCGCAGCAACTTGCGCACCTCGTTCCCGTACAGGCGCCAGCGGGGGTTGGCCGCACGCGGCGAGACGGTGTCGACGAGGACCACCCGGCCGCCGGGGCTGGTCGCAGCCCTGATCCGGGAGAGCGCTCCCTCGAGATCAGTGACGTGGTGGAGAGTGGCGACGCTGAGGACCAGGTCGTAGCGGCCGTCGACGTCGCAGAGATCGCTCTCCAGGTAGAAGATGTTGCTCCGGGCCCGTTTCCCGCGGGCCAGCCGGATCATCGCGCCGGACAGGTCGTATGCGTCGACGCGGTCGAAGCGCTCAGCCAGGAGAACGCTGTGCCGGCCGGCGCCGCAGCCGAGCTCGAGCGCGTTCGCCGTACGGCGTACGTCGCCGAGAACCGACGGCAGCCAGACGCCGACCGGGTCGTCGGTCAGCTCCGCGAGCCGGTCGTAGCGCTCGGCGAGCCGGTTGAACGACTGCGCTTCTTCCCAGGTCAGCATCCGGTTCTCCCTCATGGAGATGAGATGCCTGGGGCCCCGGATCCGTTGGCTGCCGCGGGAACGGATCGTCGACTCCGTTCCCGCGCGGCCGGTGATCAGGCCTTCGGGGCCAGCTTGTGGACGACGATGCCGGACTTGAAGGTGGTGGTGTCGAGCAGCTCCAGGTGGGTGGCGGCCAGGTCCTGGCCCTGGAACATGTGCTCGCCCTGGGCGACCACCGGGAAGATCCAGAAGTGGTACTCGTCGACCAGCTTGTTCTCCAGCAGGGTGCGGGAGAACTCGCCGGTGCCGAACTTCAGCAGGTCGCCGCCCTCGCCCTCCTTGACCTTGCGGACCGCTTCGGCGGTGTCGCCCTGCAGCAGCTCGGCGTTCCAGGTCGTCTCGGTCAGCGTCCGGGAGGCGACGTACTTCGGCATCGAGTTGAACTTGTCGGTGTACGGGTCGCCGCTGCGGGTCGACCAGACCTCGGCGAAGGACTCGTAGGTCTCCCGGCCGAGCAGCAGGGCCTCGGTGTTCTCCATCAGCTTCATGCTGTAGCCGGAGTGGTCGTCGTCCCAGTACGGCGCGCTCCACAGGTGCGGGTCGGAGATGACGCCGTTGAGGGAGACGAAGGTGCTTTCGATGATCTTGCGCATGACAGGTGGTTCCTCTCAGGGTTGGTACGGCGTGTGGAGGCGGGCCGTGCGGAGTGCGGCGGCCCACCAGACGAGCTGGTCGAGCGTGGTCTTGACGGCGTGCTCGTAGCCTGACCCCGGGCGGGGCCAACTGCCGTCGGCGGCGAACTGCTCCCAGTAGCAGGGCAGGGCCACGGTGTTGCGGATGGCGACAGCGTGCAGCTCGGTGAAGACCTGCCGCAGCTGCGCGGCGGCGTACAGGCCACCGGTCTCGCGGCCGTAGCTGACGATGGCGACCGGCTTGGCGTGCCACTCCTCGTAGTACCAGTCCAGTGCCGTCTTCAGCGGTGCCGGGAAGCTGCTGTTGTACTCCGGCGTCACCACCACGAAGGCGTCCGCGGCAGCGAGCCGGGGAGCCAGTACGGCGACCTCGGCGGGCATCGGCTCGTCGGTGTCGGTCAGTACCGCCGGCAGCTGGGTGGCGGCCAGGTCGATCAGGTCGATGGTGAGCTCTGCTCGCTTGGCTGCCTGGTCGGCGAACCAGTGGGCCACCGTGGGGCCGAAGCGTCCGCTCCGGGTGCTGGCGACGATCACTGCGAGTCTCATGTCCACCTCCTTCGTTCTGGCGTCTTGCTGCGTCTTGCTGCTGAGGAGGACTCTGCCGGAGAGGGTTTACGGTTTCTTTCCGGTCCGTTGCGGACGGCCCGAAATGTAGGGTGCGGCCATGCGATTCGGGGTGCTGGGGCCGGTGGCGGCGTGGACGGACAGTGGCGAACCGGTCACTGTGCCGGGCCTGAAGGTGCGGGCGCTGCTGGCCGACCTGCTGCTGCACGAGGGGCGTCCGGTGCCGGCGGACCGGTTGCTGGACGACCTGTGGGGCGACGACCTGCCCGGCAACCCGTCCGGCACGCTGTCGGCGAAGGTGTCCCAGCTGCGGCGAGCGTTCGACGACGCGGAGCCCGGTGCGCGGGCCCTGGTGGTCTCCGGTCCGGCGGGCTACTCGCTGAAGGTCGACAGTGCCACGTACGACGCGCTGCAGTTCACGGCGTACCTGGAGCAGGGGCGGCTGGAGGAGGCGCTGGCGCTGTGGCGCGGACCGGCGTACGCGGACTTCGCTGACGAGGCGTTCGTGTCAGCAACCGTCGCGCGGCTGAGCGAGCTGCGGCTGGGAGCGCAGGAGTCCTGTTGTACTGACGTCAGCGTGCTGGCCTCGCTGGTGGCTGAGCATCCGTTGCGGGAGAAGCTGAGAGCCGCACACATCAAGGCGCTCTACCAGGCTGGCCGGCAGAGCGAGGCACTCGACAGCTACGAGCAGCTGCGGGTGCTGCTGGCGGAGGAGCTCGGGCTGGACCCCAGTCCGGAGCTGGTTGCGCTGCAGCAGTCGGTGCTGACGCAGGACCTGCCGCGGCGTCGCAACAACCTCCCGGCGCAGCTGACGTCGCTGATCGGCCGGGACGAGGCGCTGGCCGAGATCGACCGGCGGCTGTCGGAGGACCGGCTGGTGACGCTCACCGGCCCCGGTGGGGTCGGCAAGACCCGGCTGGCGATCGCTGCGGCCACTGCCGCGGCTGGGCGGTTCCGCGACGGGGTGACGCTCGTGGAGCTGGCCGGTATCGCGTCGGACGCGCTGGACATCAGCGGATCGTTGACCGACGCGCTGCAGGTTGCGCTGGATCTGCGGGACACGGGTGGGGTCGACGCCGTGGACCACTTGGCCGGCGTACTGGGGGAGCGGTTGCTGGTGCTCGACAACTGTGAGCACGTGATCGGTGAGGTTGCTGCGCTGACCGATCGGTTGCTGGCGGCTGCGCCGTCGCTGCGCGTGCTGGCGACCAGCCGGGAGCCACTGGGGCTCACTGGCGAGGCAGTGTGGAACGTGCCGACGCTGGCGGTTCCTGCGCCGGGCTCTGCTGTTGAGGAGTCCACTGCTGTGCAGCTGTTTGTGGCAAGGGCCTCTGCGGCGGACCGTGCTTTCCAGCTCTCGGTTGAGAACGCGTCGGCGGTCGCTGTGCTGTGTCGGCGGCTCGACGGGATTCCGCTGGCGCTGGAGCTGGCAGCGACCCGGGTGCGGGCACTGGGCGTTGCTGGGCTCGTGGCTCGGCTCGACGACCGGTTCCGGTTGCTGGCGACCGGGCATCGGGGTGCGGCGCCGCGGCAGCAGACGCTGATGGCGATGATCGACTGGTCGTGGGAGCTGCTGAGCCCTGAGGAGCAGGTGGTGCTGCGGCGCCTTGCTGTGCACGCTGACGGCTGTACGCCGGAGGCGGCCGAGGCGGTCTGCGGGGGCGATGTGCTCGACGTACTGGTTCGGCTGGTCGACCGGTCGCTCGTCGTACCGGTGGCTGGTGCTGACGGGATGCGCTACCGGTTGCTGGAGTCAGTGGCGGCGTACTGCGTGGACAAGCTGCACAAGGCCGGCGAGTACGAGTCGATGCGGGCGCTGCACCGGCAGTACTACGTGGAGTTTGCTGCCGTCGCGTCTGCTGGTTTGTACGGCGCTGAGCAGGGTGTGTGGCTGCAGCGGCTGGATGACGAGTCCGGGAACCTGCGGAGTGCGCTGGACGGGGCTGTTGCTGCTGGGGACGACGTGCTGGCTCAGCGGCTGGTGTCGTCGCTCGGCTGGTACTGGTTCCTGCGCGGGCGCTTCGCTGAGGCTCGGCGGTCGATCGAGTCGGTGCCGGAGACGCCTGAGCTGACAGCGTGGCTGGCGGGGTACCTGTATCTGCAGGGCGACAAGGAGGCTTTCGCCGTACGGGACCGGTGTCTGGCGGAGGTCGGACCGCGGTCGGTGCTGTGGATGGCCTTGCACTGCAGCGATTTCGGCGACCTGCCACAGGCGCTGGCGATGCTGGAGCGGTGTCTGGTGGAGTTCACCGAGTCTGGCGACCGGTGGGGGACTGCTGCGGTGCTGGCTGCACGGGCGAAGCATGCGCATGTCGCTGACGACCTGCCGGCGCTGCAGAAGGATGCTGCGGAGAGTGCTCGGCTGTTTCGGGCGCTGGGCGATCGGTGGGGGCTGCTGCAGGCGACCAGCTGGCTAGGGGCGCATGCCGAGCTCGTGGGCGACTTCCGTGGCGCCGTGCGGTTGCACACCGAGGGGCTGCGGATGGCCGAGGAGCTGGGGCTGTGGCCGGACGTGGCGGGGGAGTACGGCTGGCTGGGGTGGACGGCCGTGCGAGAGGGCGACTACGCGCAGGCGGCGGCGTACGGGGAGCAGGCGTTTCAGCTGGCGATGGAGCAGGGCAACCGGCCGCTGGAGTCGCTCGGTGCGTTGGTGCTGGGGTTTGCTGCTCGGCGTAGCGGTGATCTGGTCGCTGCGGAGGAGCGGTTGCAGGCGCTGATCGACGAGGCGCGGCGGCAGAGCGAGCCGGTGCTGTACCTGTCGATTGTGCTGGACGAGCTCGGGTTCCTGATGGAGGTGCGTGGGGAACTGGCGCGGGCTCGTGCGCTGCATGCGGAGGCCTACGAGCTGTCGGCGGAGCAGCAGTCGCGTCGGGCGATGTGCTGGTCGCTGGAAGGCATCGCGGGGACGCTGGTGCCCGGCTCCCCGGCTGTCGCCGCACGCCTGCTCGGCGCGATCGCCGCAGCGCGGGCGGCCGACGGAGGCCCTCCGGCCACGCCGGCTGAGGAGGCTGACGGGCAGCGCATCGCGCTGGCGACTCAGTCGGCGCTGGGTTCGCAGTACGCCGAGGCGTTCGAGGCGGGCCGGTTGCTGACGCTGGAAGAGGCCTACGCGCTCTCAGGCGTATAGGTCTCCGTTGAGGTACTTGAGCCCGGTGTCGGCGGCTACAGTCACGACTGTCTTCTCGGGCGGTAGCTCGGCGGCTAGCTGGATCGCGCCGAGGATGTTGAGGGCTGACGAGGTACCGGCGAAGACGCCGTCGCGCTGAGCGAGTGGCTTCACCAACTGGCGCGCCTCGGCCTCGTCGATCGCGCGGGCTTCGTCGTACGCCGTGCTGGTGAGTAGTGGCGGGACGATCCCGGTGGCGAGGCCCTCGACGCGGTGCGGGCCGCCGTACCCGCTGGTGAGGATCGGGGAGCTTGCCGGCTCCAGTGCGACGAGTCGGCCGGTGCTGGAGCGGATGGTCTGGCCTACGCCGACCAGCAGGCCGCCGGTGCCGACGCCGGCGGTGAAGACGTCGATGCTGGGGAGCTCGGCGAGCAGCTCCTGGCCGAGCACGTTGTAACCGCGGAGAGCGTCGGTGTTGTTGAACTGGTCGGTCCAGAAGGCGCTGTCGCGCTCGACGACGCGATCGACCTCCGCGCGCATCCTGACGAACAGGTCGGGGGTGATCCTGCCGTGCTCGCTCGGTACGACGATCAGGTCGGCGCCGAACGCACGGATCGTGCGCAGCTTCTCCTCGGCGAACGCGTCCGACGACACGACGGTCAGCGGGTAGCCCTTGACCGCGCAGACGAACGCGAGCGACGAGCCGGTGCTGCCGCCGCTGAACTCGACGACGCGCTGCCCCGGTTGGAGGATGCCTTTCGTCTCGGCGCCCTCGATCATGGCCAGCGCCATCCGGTCCTTGTAGCTGCCGGTCGGGTTGCCGCCCTCGAGCTTGACCAGGACCTGCGCGACGCCGTCGGGCACGGTGTTGCTCAGGCGGACCAGGGGAGTCGCGCCGATCGCCTGGAGGGCGGAGTGCAGGATCATCTGGTCAGTCTGCGAAGACAGCGGGGGCGTCGGCAACTATTCGCCGCAACGTCCCGGTGAACTGGTCCCGCTCCGCCGCGGGAAGTTCAGTGAGGAGCTGCTCCAGCTTCTTGGTCAGCTCGTCGTGGAACCGCTGGAGGGCGTCCATGCCTTCGTCCGTCAGCACGACCTTCACCGCGCGCCGGTCCTGCGCGTCCGGCCGGCGTACGACGAGACCGCGGTGCTCGGCGCGGTCGACCAGGCCGGTCAGGCTGGAACGCTCGACGCCGAGCGTCGCGGACAGCTCGGCCATCCCGGTCGGGCGGTTGCCGAGGGAGCAGAGCATCTGCGCCTGGGCGGTGGTCAGGTCGCAGCCGCGGCCGACCTCGGCGTACAGGGTGTGCACGAGGTGGGTGAGGCGGACCAGGCTGCTCGCGGTGCTCAGCGTCTCGTCCATGGTGGTGCTCCCTGACTTGTGATTGTTCGTGGTGCGAAGTAATTTGTTCGTCAGGGTAATAGTACGTGGTACGAACTAGTTGTGGGAGTGGACGTGGATTACGGGCACGAGTTGGTCTTCGGAACGTTCCTGACACCGGCGATCGATCAGGTCGACCGCGTGATCGCCCTCGCCCAGCTGACCGAGCAGGCCGGCCTCGACCTGGTTACGCTGCAGGACCACCCGTACCAGCCTCGGCTGGCCGACGCGTGGACGCTGCTGAGCGTGATCGCCGCCCAGACGCGAACCGTCCGCGTCGCGACGAACGTCGCGAACCTGCCGTTGCGGCATCCCGTCGTCCTCGCCCGCAGCGTTGCGTCCCTCGACCTGATCTCCGGTGGTCGCGTCGAGCTCGGCCTGGGGGCAGGCGGCTTCCGCGAGGCCGTCGCCGCGAACGGCGGCCCGTCGTTGACCGCCGGCCAGAGCATCGCCGCCCTCGAGGAGGCGCTGGCGATCATCCGCGAGGTCTGGAAGCCCGAAGGCGGCGGCATCCGCCTCCCCGGCAAGCACTACTCGCTGACCGGCGCCAAGCGCGGCCCCGCGCCGGCCCACCCCGTCGAGATCTGGCTGGGCGCCTACAAGCCCCGCATGCTCGCCCTCACCGGCCGCCTGGCCGACGGCTGGCTCCCCTCCAGCGGCTACGTGGGCCCCGAAGCCCTGCCGTCTCTCAACAAGCAGATCGACGAAGCCGCTGTCGCCGCCGGCCGAAACCCGTCAGCCATCCGCCGCCTCTACAACCTCTCCGGCACCTTCGCGGGCTCCGGCGGCTTCCTCCAGGGGCCTGAGTCGTTGTGGATCGACCAGCTGACCGAGCTGACGCTGTCGGAGGGCATGAGCACGTACATCCTCGCCTCCGACAACCCGGACGACATCCGCCGCTTCGCTGAAGTAGCTGAGGGTGTGAAGGAGTCGGTTGCTGCGGCTCGTGCTGGTGAGAAGAAGACGGCGACGGTTGCTGCACCTGTTGCGAGCAACTTCACCGTCGTACCAACTGCTCCGCCAGCGTCGCGGCGAAGCGCAGTACAGGTCTGGGACGAGTCAGCTCGCCCCACTGGACCAGCGCTCGACCCCGAGCGCACCTATACGCCGTACCAGCTCTCCTCGGGCGAGCACCTCATCCAGGTGCACGACCACCTGCGAGCTGAGCTCGAGCAGATCCACGACCTGGTGGAGCAGGTGGCAGCCGGCCAGCTAGGCGTCGGCGCCGCCCGCTCCCACATCAACACCATGACCATGCGCCAGAACAACTGGACCCTCGGCACGTACTGCGAGTCCTACTGCCGCCTCGTCACCACACACCACTCCATCGAGGACGCCTCGCTCTTCCCGAGGCTGCGCCGTGCCGACGACCGCCTCAAACCAGTCGTCGACCGCCTGCAGGAGGAGCACCTCGTCATCCACGACGTCCTCGAGAACGTCGACAAGGCGCTGGTGAACCTGGTCTCCGGCGAAGGCACCCTGGACGACCTCCGCGCTGCCGTCGATCTGCTCGACGACACCCTGCTGTCCCACCTGTCCTACGAGGAGCGCGAGCTCGTCGAACCGCTGGCCCGCCTCGGCGTCATCTAGACCGCCGGTACGCCGTACCGCCTACTTCGCCTCACCCAGCAGCGACGCGAGGATGTCCAGCAACCGCAACGTCGGCGCCTCCGACAACACCTTGGCCGCCGAAGTGGCCGGCTCCGCGATCAACCGCACCTGTAGCGCCTTGAAGTCCCGTACGTTCGCCGGGTGCACCAGATCCCGGTGTACCGCCGCGAGGAACTCCGCCCCCGCGGAAGCGTCGCTGTACGTCATCCGGATGAAGCTGTCGCTGACCGGGAAGAGATAAGGCCGCTTCAGGTGCAGCAGCTTCGCCTTCTTCGCGTGCCCGAACCCGCGATGCCCCGAGAACTTCTCGTCCAGCGCGATCGCCGCGTCGAACAGCTCCGACCCCGGCGCCGCGTCCTCCAGCTTCGCGTCCACCGGAATCGCCGCGAACTCCTTGTCCGCGTCCACCTCCAGCAACCACGGGATGTCCAGCGCGCGCAGGTCCGACCCGATCACCATCGTCCGCGCGAGATCCTCCAGCGTCACCTTGTCCGGCTCCGACCCACCGACCGTGGTCAGCCCCGGAAGCCCGTCGTAGTACCGCAGCACCGCGCCGTTGGACTCACAGTAGATCCGCAACTGCGCGATCGCCTCATCCACGACGATCTTCCGACTACCGATGTTCATGAGCCACACCCTCACACTCTTGGTGGCGAACCCGCCAGCCGGATTGGGCGATCCGACCGGGAATCCGATCAAATCCGGATGCGGTGCATCGTAGGGGAAAGCACCCCCGCCCCGCCCACAGGGTGACGTCCACCTCCGTCCACAGCCCGCATCTCCCACCCCCGTAACCGCCAGCAATCCCCGTAAACTCTCTGTGACCAGATTCCCGGCGATCGGAGAGAGCAAATGCGGCCTGCCCAACGCGCACTCTGTCTCCTCCTCGCGCTGCTGCTCGTCCTCCCGTGGACCACCCAGCCCGCTGCAGGCGCTCCGCGCGAGGACGGCCTCTGCATCCACGTCGACGTGAGCGTCACCGCGGACGGCGAGTTGCTCACCAAGGGCCCGCAGATCGCGAGCGACGGCGGTTTCGGTCACGCCGGGACCGGTCAGACGTTCACGTTCACGGCCCGCACGTTCGCCGCGTCGATGAGCATCTGCGCCATGCTGGAGACGGACGCCCGCACCTGGGAGATCAGTTCCTGGCCCTGCGCCAACCAGCCGAGACCGAAGCCTGCCCGGACTCAGTCGCTGACCTGGTCGGTGGATCTCCCGCTCGACTGCGACGTCCCGTCCTCACCCGGCCTGCTCGGTGCGTCCGTCACCAACGGCAAGGCCGCGGCGAGCGGCGAGGTGTTCATCTACGCCGGCGCCCCAGGCTTCGCCCTCCCCGACAAGCAGGCGCGAGGCCTCTTCGGTCCGTTCGCGATGCAGTCGGATCCGGTGAACTCCCTGACTGGCGGCCTCACAGCAGTCGAGACCGATGCCGCGGTCACCGGTCTCGGCGTCCCGCTGAGCGTCGACCGAACCTACAACTCGAACGACCCGGCCACCGGCCCGCTCGGCCCAGGCTGGCGTACGTCGTACTCGGACAAGCTCGTCCTGGCCGCCCGCTCCGCGACGTACCAGGCTTCGGACGGCCGCGAGATCGCCTTCACGCAGAGCGGCACCGGCTTCGTGATCGAGCCAGGTGCCGCGCGCCTCACGCTCACGCGCTCGGGAACCGACTACCTGCTGACCGACATCGACCAGCAGCAGATGCGGTTCTCGTCGACCGGCGAGCTGCTGTCGATCCTGGACCGTAACGGTCAGGGCGTGACCATCACCCACGACTCTGGTCGCGTCAACACGGTCACGAACGGGCAGCGATCGCTCGAGTACACCTACGACAACACCGGTCTCCTCACCGCGGTGGTGCTGTCGGCGCCCTCGACCGAGCCGCGCAGAGTCCAGTACGAGTACGCCGACGGCAAGCTCGCCGCCGTCACGTCGCCGGGTGGCTTGCGCACGGAGTACGGGTATGACGATGGCCGGCTGACCACCGAGAAACCTGGCGACGCGAGCCGCCCGACGGTGACGACCGAGTACGACGGCGAAGGCCGGGTGGTCAGCCAGACCGATGGCAAGGGCGCCAAGAGTTCGTGGACCTGGGAGACCAGCGGGATCCGTGGCAGGTCCACGATGACCGACCCGACCGGCGGTCGCTGGATCAACGAGTACGAACGGAACTGGCTGGTCCGCCAGACCGACCCCACTGGCGTCAAGGTCACCTTCCACTACGACTCCATGGGCAACCTGATCCGTGTCTTCGACCCGCTGGGTCACGGCGCCCGGCACACGTACGACAGGTTGGGCCGTGTCACCAGCTCGACCGACGCAGGCGGCTTCACCACTCGACGCGCGTACGGTGCCTCGAACGACCCGGTCTCGACGACAGATCCACTTGGGCGCCGGTCGACCTTCAGCTACGACAGCCGTGGCAACCTGGTCGCTTCGTCCTCCGCAGGCAAGACCTCGTCGGTCACCTACGACACTCGCGGCCTGCCGCTGTCGACGCGCGACGTGCTCGGGCGAACGACTCGGTTCGCCTACTCGCCTTCCGGTGATCTGACGGCCGTGACCGATCCGGCCGGGAACGTCACGAGGTACGAGGTCGACGGGTGGGGCCGGATCGTGAAGGTCACCGGCCCGCGCAAACAGACGACCATGCTCACGTACTCGGCCGACGACCAGCCCCTCGAGTCGCACGGTCCGTTGGGCCAGAGCTCCCGCCTGGACTACGACAGCCGTGGCCGACTCTCCACCTCGACCGACGCCCGCGGTGGCACGACCCGCTACCGGTACGACGACGCCGGCCAACTGGTCGGCGTCACCGCACCATCCTTGCCAGAAGCGACCGCTGAGTTCGACGCCTCGGGCCGCGTGACCAAACGGACCGACGCGAGCGGCCGAGCCCAGACCTCCGAGTACGACGCCGCCGGGCGGCTCACCGCAACGACGTACGGTGGCCGCACCTGGCGCTTCACCCACGACAAAGCCGGCCGCCTCATCCGTACGACGCTCCCGTCCGGCAAGTCGGCGTCCTTCACCCTCGACGCCCGGGGCGCGATGACCCGCGTCGACTACTCGGACAAGACGCCGTCGAACACCTTCACCTGGGACGCCGCGGGCCGCCGTACGACGATGACCGACGCTGGTGGCACGACCCGCTTCACCTACGACGCCTTCGACCAGCTGACCTCCGCCAGTCGACCCGGCTCGACAGTCGCGTACAGATGGGACTCTGCCGGCAACCTCGCAGCCCGCACCGCCGCCGGGCACACGGAGAGCTATACCTGGGACGCCGTCAACCGCCTCACCTCCGCCAAAGTCGACGGCAAGCCCGCCGCCACCTACACGTACGACGTAGCGCGCGGCAAGATCACCAGCCGGCGCCCGTCCGGCCTGACCGAAACCCGCAGCTACGACCTCCGCGGCCGCGAAACCGAGCTCCGCCTCACCCAGCCCGGCAAACCCGTCCGCACGGTCGTGTCGTCGTACGACCCCGCAGGCAACCTCGTTCTCACCAACGACTCCGTCGCAGGCAAATCCGCCTACACCTACGACCCCCTCAACCAACTGACCGCCGTCTGCTACGACGTCGACCAGTGCACCGACGACGCCAAGGACTACATCCGCTACGCCTACGACGGCGCCGGCAACCGCACCTGGGAAGAACGCCCCACCAGCACCAAGTGGTCCCTCTTCGGCGCCGGCAACGAACTCCAAGCCTCGATCATCGCCCCCAACACCTACCCGCGCGACCCGCCGCGCGCCACCTTCAACACCTACGACCCCGACGGCAACCTCACGTCCGACGGCACCACCACCTACACCTGGACCGCCTCCGGCAAACCAGCCACCTCAACCACCGCCACCACCAAAACCACCTACACCCACACCGCGGACGGCCGCCGCCTCACCCAGTCCACCGCAGGCAAGACCACGAGCTACCTCTGGGACCCTCTCTCACCCCAGATCCTCAGCACCACCACCGCCCAATCCACCACCCGCCACACCTACGCCCGAGGCCTCCTCACCACCACAACCTCCGGCCGATCAACCACCCACACCACCACGCCCACCGGCACCGTCCTCCCAACCACCACCGAACCCCACCCGTACGAGCCCTTCGGCGCCAAACGACCTCTCACACCCACCCACCCCTCGGTCCCCACCCCACCGGCTCCCTCCCCAGCCTTCACCGGAGCCCTCCAACTCCCCACCGGCAACTACCTCCTCGGCCAACGCGAGTACAACCCCACCACCGGCACCTTCCTCTCCCCAGACCAAGGCGCCTCCTCCCACCCGTACTCCTACGCCGGCAACAACCCCCTGACCCGCACCGACCTAACCGGCCTCGACGACATCAACGGCACCCTCACCGACGTCTCCAACATCTCCGGCTGGATCTCCATCGGCACCATCGCCGCCGCCGTCGGTTGCACCATCTACCGGCCTTGCGCGCCGGCGATCCCGATCTTGATGCAGGTGTCGTCAGCAACCGGTGTCGTGTCCGGCGTGGCCGGAGGCGCCCTGTCGGCAGAAGCCTGTGTCGTCAAGGGCAACTGTTCTCATCTCGCAGGAGAACTCGCGATCGCCGGGCTGGCGAGCCGCCTGCCAGGTGGAAAGGTGGCTGGACGGTTCCCGACGATGTCCGGCCGCGCAGCGTTTGGTGGTGCGGACCACGCGATGAAGAACATGCTCAAGTACTCTGATCGAAATCCGAAGGAAGGGTTCTACGACATCCTTGGCCACGGATCCCCTGATGACATCGCTGGTCAGTCGGCGAGCGAGATCGCTGCAAAGGTGAGACCTGTGTACGGCGGGCAGGACATTCGGCTGCTGTCCTGCTGGACTGCCTGTCCATCGGGGTCCTTCGCCCAAGACCTGGCCGACGAACTTGGTGTGCGCGTGCTGGCGCCGACTACCGAGATCGGTGCATCCAACAGCGGCAAGACTCTGGACATCTACGACGGAGGGACCTGGCTGTGGTTCGAGCCGAGAAAGTAACCCTGAGGCTCATCGGCTACTGGCAGGGTCCAATGGCCCAAGATTGGCCAGACGTTCACGACTTCGTTGACCCGGATTGGGACGCCGAGGAGCGCGAAGCCGTTGGAGAATACTTGGCGACCGGAGTCGTCTTCCGCGGATTCGGTGGGGTCTCCACCTGCCGCTTCTGCGGAGAGCCGAACGGCGCACTGGAGTTGACGGATGGTCAGTGGTACTGGCCGGATGGTCTGCAGCACTACGTCACCGAGCACGACGTCCGCCTTCCGAACGCTTTTGTGAGTTACGTGCTCGCGAGGATGGATGAACTCGAGGTCGTCGAAAGAGACGTTGATTGGTGGCGATCTCAGTCACCAGCGAAAGACGCTGACGGGACATAAGCCCCCAGGTCGCCGACTTGAGGTAGAGGCGGCGCCGGTTGCCGGCGCGGAGACAGTGTCCAGTCCGTCCCGCCAGCGAGTACTCCGTCCGCTCCACCCAGCGCGGGTGTCAGCTCCGTAGGTCCGCCGGCGCTTCCTTGAGCGGGGCTCCGGCTCCGTCCAGGTTGGTGCCCTTAAGTTGGTCCAGCATATTGACGCTGCAGGCGAGCAACTGCCTGGTCGACCCAGGGGTCTGGGGCGGCTTCAACCGAGCGATCGCAAATCTTCTGGTTGGACCGCCGATGACCAGACTGGGTTCTCGTCCATCCAGGGAGTCGCTGATGAAGTTGGCCCGCATCGGTTATTGGTCAAACGGCGACGGACGGATCGTTCGGCGTCGTGACAATCCTGACGAAGCAGGTGCTGTGATGTTCGAGTGTCCGGTGTGTTTCACCGAGGTTCTGGGGGTGAAGCCGTACGAGATCTGGCCGCCGCCTCCTGGGCTGATCATCCATCCTCCGTACCAGGACTACCTCGGACGTCCGTCGTACGAAGTCTGTCGCAGGTGCGGATTCGAGTTCGGAAACGATGACAATCCGGGGACTGCCCCACCGTCGACATTTGAGGAGTATCGGGCCGAGTGGGAAGCCGAAGGCCGCCCATGGTTCGACCGGCGAACGGCACCGGACTGAATTCTCCTTCCCTGCCAAGATCGCTGTTTGACCTAGATGGGTTCTGGGTTCTCTTCCATCCGAGGAGTCGCTGATGAAGCTGGTCCGTATCGGTTATTGGGACGACGGCAACGGCTCGTGGCCTGACGTTCGCTCGTCCATCGACCCGGCCTGGGATGAGGACGAGCGCGACATGACGGCGGTCTATCTGCGTCATGGGCTGGTCGCTCGGGCTTACATGGGCCCGGCGACCTGTCGGGTCTGTGGTCGGCGGAACGGGTCGGTGGAGCTGACCGACTTCGTTTATGTCTGGCCGGAGGGTCTCAGTCACTACCTCCTCGAACATCAGGTCCGGCTTCCTGAGGTGTTTGTTGAGTATGTTCGGACGCAGCAGGCGAAGTTGGATGACTGCGAGATCGACGACTCGTGGTGGCGCGGCGAGCAGCGTTAACGAAGGCTGAGGGCGGGCGTTCTTCAGGCTTACGTGATCGTCGGTCGGTGTGGCACAGAGAGCTCCGGATACGTTGATCGTCTCTGCTTGCTCGCCGAGTCGCGCGCGGTCAGTTGCGTCGTCAGGTGATGAGGATTCGTAGTGCCAGGGCGGTGATCACCGCGCTCGAGGTCAGGGCTGTCGCGAGGCGGGCTTTGGGGGTCGTGAGGATTCGGCCCAGGAGGGCGCCGCTGGTCGAGAGGAGGAGTTGCCAGGTGGTGGAGGCGATGAAGGCTGCGGTGATGAAGATGGCTTGTTGGGGGCGGGTGGGGGTTGTGGAGTCTTGGGCGCCTAGGACGAGGGCTGTGAAGTAGAGGATTGTGGTGGGGTTGAGGAGGGTCATGCCTAGGAGGGTGAAGTAGGCGCTGACTGGGGTGGGTGGGGGTGGGATGGGTTTGGTGGTGTGGATTCGGCGGTGGTGGGTGATGGCTGTGGTTGCGCCTCGGGCGGCTAGGGCCAGGAGGACTGCTACCGAGATCCACTTGAGGGGTGTGGTGATGGGAGCCAGGGCAGGGGCGATGGCTGAGCCGCCGATGGTGGCGATGAGGGCGTAGAGGCCGTCGGCGGTGGCTACGCCGAGGGCGGCTGCGGCGCCGACCTTGAGCGTCGTACGGGCGGTGAGGGCTACGAGGTAGGTGCCGATGGCGCCTACGGGGATGGCGATGCCGTAGCCGGCGATCAGGCCCGCGACGAGCGCGGTGATCACGTGCGGGAGGTGATCGCTCCCAACGGTCGGCCGAACTGCTGCTTGGCCGCCACCGAACGATCGGTGGGAGGCAGCAGCAGGTGGGCTTTCGTCGTGGTCATGTACTGATCGTCGGGCTGTGCGTGGTCGTCGGCAAGTGAATTACGGGGATCCCGAGCAGGCGCGGGCCGAGGGGCGAGGGCATCGGGTTCTACGACCGGCTGGTCGCGTGAGGCGCGGCCTGGCACAGGGAGCTTGACGTCGTCGACCTGGACGCTCACTGGTTGTTGGGGCCGTCGCGCGGACCTCGCGGTCCTGGTTCTTGCTTCGGGCAAGTGGTTATAGGTGGTGGGCGTGGGACTTGGTGGGGGTGAGGAAGAGGAGGGTTGCTTTCGCCTTGGTGGGGAGCATGGTGGTGTAGGCCTGGAGCTGCGGGGTGTAGTGGGCGATGCGGGCTTCGAGGGCTGCGGCGGGGATGGCGTCGGTTTTGTAGTCGACGATCATCAGGGTGCCGTCGTCTTCGCGGTACAGGAGGTCGATGAAGCCTTCGAGGATGGTGCCGTCTGGTTGGGGGATGCCTACGAAGGACTCGCGCCAGTGGTCGCGGGTGGCGGCTCGTTGGACGATCTCGGAGGCCAGGGCAGAGCGGACCAGGGCTTGGACGACGTCGGCGTACTCGACGATGCCCTCGGCCAGGCATTGGGAGTGGACTGTTGGTTCGAGGCCGGCCGCGGTCTTGAGGTCGATGACCTGGAGGACGGCATGGACGGCTCGGCCGATGGCTGTGCCGTAGCGGCCCTTGGACCAGGGTGGGAGGTCTATGTCGCGGGCTGCTTTTGCTGTGCCGGGGTCGGCTTGGTGGAGGGCTACTTCGGGGGTGGTGCCTTCCAGGCCGGAGGGGCTTTGGGTGGAACGGCGGCGGCTGGCGGCGCGGGATTCGGTGATGCGGGACTGCCACTCGGCTCGGTTGAGGGGTGGGGAGATGGTTGGGGAGGCCGAGAGGGTGGAGGTTGGCTGAGAGGCTCCGTCGGCAGCGGCAGCGGCAGCGGCAGCGGCAGCGGCAGCGGCAGCGGCAGAGGCAGAGGCGGGAGCGGCGGTGGGGGTAGGGGTGGCGGCGCCTGCTCCGGCCGCGGTTGGGGTGGCGGCTGCGGCTGCGGCTGTGGCTGGGGTGGACGCTCCGGCTCCGGATGGGATGAACGCTGCGGCTCCTCCTGCGGCTGGGGCTGCGGCTGGGGTTTCGGCTGGTGGGTTGGGGGCGATTGCTGGAGTGGTGGTGGCTGGGGACAGGGTGAGGTGGTGGAGGTTGGGGACCTCCAGGGCGTTGGCTGAGGTGAGGAGTTCGGCGTTGCTGGAGTGGCGGCGGGTGTTGGAGCGGTGGAGGGAGACGACGAGGTGGTCGCGGGCTCGGGTTGCGGCTACGTAGAGGAGGCGGCGGCGTTCGTAGTCGTCCATTTGCTCGTCGACCGGTTGGACCAGGTCGAAGTCTTCGGTTTGGACTGAGGACTTGAGTTTCACCGCGTAGCCGCCCTGTTGCGGCCAGAGGACCTGGACGCCTCGTTGGCGGTTGGGGGAGGCGGTCATGCCGCTGAGGATGACGATGGGGAACTCGAGCCCTTTCGCGGCGTGGATGGTCATCACGCGGACCGCGTCGGCGTCGGTTTCGGGGAGGACGGCTTCGGCTACGCGAGAGGTTTCTTCGCCTTGGTGGGCGGCCCAGGCCAGGTAGGCGCGGAGGCCGCCGTGCTGGACCTCGGACCAGGCGCGGGCTTGGTCTACGACGAAGCGGATGCGGCGCCAGGTGTCGCGGGCTCGTGGGCCGGTTGCGGCGACCTCGAGGATTCGGCGGTCGGCGACGATCTTGGCGAGGACCTCGCTGGGAGTGAGCCAGCGGGAGGCGTAGTAGGTCTTGCGGAGCCAGTCCATGGCTTCGGCTACTGGATGGGTGAGGAGGTTGTCCGGGGTCTTGGCCGTGAGGGTGAAGGTGCCGCCGTTGTGTTTCCAGGTGAAGAGGTCGTCGTCTCCGCAGGCGAAGAGGGGAGAGCGGAGGGTGGTCACCAGGGACAGCTGGTCGCTGGGGTCGCCGAGGGTGCGGGCGCAGGCGAAGAGGTCGCGGATCTCGGCGGTTTGGTAGACGAGGGAGCTGGCTTCGGCTCGGTAGGGGATGTCGGCTTTGTCCAGGGCGTCTTCGAGGAAGGGGAGGGAGGTACGGGCGGGGAGGAGGATGGCGATGTCGGCTGCTGTTGCTGCGCGCCAGGTTTTCGTCTTCTCGTCGTGGACGGTCCAGTTCTCTTGCAGGGCTTGGGTGATGACCTGGGCTACGTCGGCGGCCTCGCGTTCTCGGAGGGTCGAGGCTTGGGCGCGGGGGAGATCGTCGTGAGGGATGGCGCCGAGGATTGTTACTGGAGGGCCGCCGAGGGAGGCGGCTGGTGGGTTGTCGGGGCGTGGGTTGTCGTTGGGGGTCCAGCCGGGGATGGCAGTGGCGGCGGTGAAGGGGGTTTTGTCGTCGGGTGGGGGGACGACTGTGAGGTGGCGGCGGATGTGGGTGACAGTGGCGAGGGGGTGGTCGTCTTCTTCTGGTGCTTCATCTTCGGTGTCGGGGAAGAGGGAGAGCTGGTCGCCGGTGGCTGGGGTGGTGGGGCGCTCTGGAACGGTCGGGATGGTGTCGCTCGGGGGCGCGGTGATCGGGTCACTCGTGGTTGAGGTGGTGGGGATGCGGCCGGTGAGGTCTGCGGGGGCTGAGGTCGCGGCGGCCGAGGGAAGGCGAGATGAGGGTGGGGTGGTGGGTTGGTGGTCGGCCGGAGGTGGGCTGCTCTCGCTCGGGGGCGGGGCGATCGCTTCACCGGTGGCTGGGGTGGTGGGGATGCGGCCGGTGAGGTCTCCGGGGGTTGAGGTCGCGGCGGCCGGTGGAAAGGCGGGAGGAGGTTGGATGGGGTGGTTTGGCGGGGACGTTGGGGCGGCCGGGGACATGGCGCTATCCGGGGAAGTGGCGGGGCCCGGGGATGTGGCGGGGTGCAGGGATGTGGCGGCATCCGGGGATGTGGCGGGGCCCGGGGATGTGGCGGCGCCCGGGGGTGTGGCGGGGTGCGGGGGTGTGGCGATGTCCGGAGATGTGGCGGGGTGCGGGGGTGTGGCGTCCGGGGAGATGGCGGGGGTCGGGGAGGTGGGGGCGGGCGGGAGTGCGGGTGGGTTGGGGCGGTGGGGGGTTAGGGGGTGGTAGGTGGGTTGGGCTTCGGGGGCGGGGGTGATGAGGGTGGTGAAGACGGTGTTGATCCAGGTGAGGATCGGGGGGAGGGTGCGGAAGTTGGTGGTGAGCGTGACTGTTTCGCCCAGGAGGGACTGGGCGGTGAGGTAGGTGGCGATGTTGGCTCGGCGGAAGCGGTAGATGGATTGTTTGGGGTCGCCTACTACGAAGAGGGAGCCTTCGGGGATTTCTACGTCTTGCCAGTTTTCGGGGGTGGCTGCGGCGCCGGCGGCTATGCGGACTGCCAGTTCTATTTGGATGGGGTCGGTGTCTTGGAACTCGTCCAGCAGGAGGCGGTGGTAGCGGGACTGGAGGGTGGAGCGGACCGCGGGGTTTTGGCGGAGGAGGTTGCGGGCGAGGACGAGGAGGTCGTGGAATTCGAGGCGGCCTTCGGCTCGGCGGTGTTCGGCGGACTCGAGGACTCGTTCGGCGATCCAATGGGAAAGGTGCCTTAGGCAAGAGTCTAGGAGGAGCTCGACGAGGGAGCCGGCGACGTCCACGACCTCGGTGCAGTCGGAGCGGAGGTGGGTGATGTCGGGCCAGTTTTCTTTGCGGCCGGTTTTGCCGATCTTCAGGGTGCGGAGGGCCTGGAGGACGGCGAGTTGGGTTTCGGCGTCGGTGGCGGCGGCGAGCATGAGGCCCAGGTCTCGGACGCGGTGGAGTTTGGGGAGGAGGCGGTCGTCGTTGGAGCGGCAGTCGACTGCGGCGGAGCCGATCTTGGCTGCGGCGGCGATCAGGCCGGTGAGGTCGGGCATGGCGACGAGCTCAGGTGGGTCGACGAGGACTCGGTCGGTGATCAGGTCCCAGTCGTTGCCGAACAGGCGGGCCAGGGAGCGGAGGTGTTTGAGCTCCACACCGACGGCCATGGCCAGCAGCAACGGTTCGGCGATGGTGTCGTCGTCGAGGAGTTGCTGCTGGAGCTCGGACCAGCGTTCTTCGAAGGCGACCGAGGAGCCGACCTCGTCAAGAACCTCGATCAGGGGTGGGAGGCCGGCCTCGATCGGGTGGGCGAGCAGGATCTGCTGGGCGAAGGAGTGCAGGGTGCCGATCGAGGCGGAGTCGAGGTCGTCGAGGGCCTCGTCGGCACGCTCCCGGTCCGCGGTCTTGCGGGCCTTCTCGAACTCGACGCGGAGGCGGTCGCGCAGCTCGGCGCCGGCCTTCTCGGTGAAGGTGACGGCGGCGATCGTGCGCAGCGGTACGCCGTCGCGCAGGACCAGGGTGATCACGCGTTCGACCAGGGCGTGGGTCTTGCCGGAGCCGGCACCGGCTTCCACGAAGAGCGTGGTGCCGGTGTCGTTGCGGATCTGCTCGCGGGCGTCCGCGTCGAGCAACTCGGTCATCGGATCCTCTTCCGCACAAGGGGCGGCGTACCGGAGATGCGGCGGGCCACGGTGTGCGACGCCGAGGCCTCCGGGTCGAGCAGGTCAGTCATCGAGGCTCAGCTCCTCGAAGGTCGGCAGGGCGGTGGGATCGATCAGCCGCACGAGGCGCTCCAAGGTCGGGTCGAAGCGTTTGCGGTCGTACCGGGCACGGGCCTCGCTGTGGCCGATGCCGTCGGGATTGCAGTACGGGCACTGGGTCCAGAGGAAGTCCGGGATCTCGGGGGCCTTGGCAGGGAAGTGGCCGGCGGCGATCGAGGAGACGATCACGTCGAGGGTGTGCACGTAGCGGTCGGCGACCTCGGGTGTCAGCGGGACCGGGATCCGGCGGCCGCCCTTGCGGACGAACCAGTACGACGCCTCGACGGGCGTCGACTCCTCACCGAGCCGGGCGCGGGCGGCGTACGCGTAGACCGGGAGCTGCAGCTTGGTCCCGGCGGCCACCGGGTCGGCCTCGATCGCTTCGTACCGGGAGAAGCCGCCGGTCTTCACATCGGTGACGTAGATCGTGCCGTCCTCGCCGAGGTCGACCTTGTCGGCCGAGCCGCGGAGCAGGACGCGACCGGAGGGGATCGCAATCTCGACCGGCGGTTCACCGTCGAGGCCGAAGCGGAGCTCGCTGGCGACCACCGAGGCGTTGTGCTCGGCGCGCCAGTGATCGTCGTCGTCGAGCAGGACCAGCAGGTCGCCGAGGATGCGCAGACGTTCGCGCTGCCACAGGCGGGGATGGCCGGTCAGGCCCTCGGCCTCGAAGCGGTCGGCGAAATCGGCACCGATCGCCAGCAGCAGCGATCGTTGCTCGGCGGTCCAAGGTTCGCCGTACCCGGGGAGCGAACCCGCGAGACGGCTGACGAAGGCGTCCAGGCTGTTGTGGATCAGGTTGCCGATCTGGACCGGTGAGATCACCAGCAGGTCCTCGGGCGCCTCCAGCGGCTCGACCTGGAGGAGCCGCTCGACGAAGTACGCATGCGGGCAGGTCGCGTACGACTCCAGCAAGGTGGGTGAGGCGACCCGGTCCTCGAGGGCGTAGTCGGGGAGGCCGTCGACGCCTGAGAGGTTGCCGTCGAAGCGGGTGAAGCTGTCGCCGGCGCGGGCCCACAGCAACGACCGGGCGCCGTCTACCACGCTGTCCGCCAGGTTCAGCCCGGCCGTCGCGGCGCGGACCTGCCAGTCCTGCTCGGTGGCCGGCATCCTTGCCGTGGTCAACGATCCCGCGTACGACGCGGAGGTCAGCAGGCGATCGCCGTACGACGTCTGGTCCCAGAGTGTGGCGGCCAGCGCGTGGTCGCCGCTGAGATCGCGCAATGTCCCGAGCAGCCAGCGGGTCGGCAGGCGACGGCTCGATCGGCGGAGGTCGCCGCGTGGGAACGACGCAACCACCCGCGCCGATCCGGCCGAGAACGCGGCGAGAAGATGCCGCTGCTTCTCGTCGAGACGATCGCGTGCCGAGGCCAGCTCGGGCGCCGCCGCTTCGCGGACGTGGTGCGGGAGCAGAGCGTCCTCGTGCAGGCGGCCCGGGTAGAGGTCTTCGGCGAGCCCGACCACGTAGACGACGTCGACCGACAGGCCGACGGCAGCTGAGAGCGGAGCCACCAGGACGCCGGTGCCGAACGTCCCGATCCGGGGTAGCGACTGCTGCAGCTCCAGATCCAGTACGTCGCGCAGCACGCTCAGGCTGGCCGGAGTACCCAGCTCGTCGAGCGTCGACAGCCCGCGCAGCGATCCCTCGACCGCGACGGCCGCGTACTGCTCCTCGACGGGCAGTGTTGCGTAGTCGCCGAGCAGGTCGTGGAAGAGCCGCAGCACGACCTCCGACAACTGCGTCCAGCTCTCCATCACCGCAGCGGCACCCAGCCTGCGGCGCAGCTCGACGGCGAAGGTGTGCAGGCGATGCGCGTGCGACGCGTTGTACTGCGCGCGGCGGATCACCGCGGGGCGCGGATCGTCGGTGAGCTGCTCCTGCTCGGCGGTCCGCCGCTCGGCCTCGGCGTACCGACCGAGGCGGATCTCCCAGTCGTCGCCACGGACCACACCGGCAGCGCGCGAGAGCCGCTCCCACTGTGGCACCGGGATTCGCTCGCCGGTGAAGTCACGGGTCGGAGCGTTGGCCAATGCACGGAACAGATCGGCGCGCGGGAGGTCGCGGTCGACCAGCGCGAGGACCTCCAGCAGCGTCCGCGCCAAGGCGCGCTCGTGCACCGGGCGGGTGCCGGGACCGTTGGCGGTGATCTTGGCGGCTGCGAGGTGCTCGTGCAGCAGTCGGGCGTACGGCGAAGCCGCGGTGTACAGCACGGCGACGCGGTGCGCGGGCGTCTTCTCGAGCACGGTGACGAGATCCCTGACGACGCACCGAACCTCGTCGTCGGCGTCCGAGGCGTTCAGCACCTCGGTGGCGACCGGGTAGTTCTTCGAGATCGACGGCGGCAGATCGATCCCGATCCTCTCCAGCGACCGGCGGACCGCGCGGTCGGCCCGGCGGACGTCGGTCAGCCCGACGACGACGGTCAGATCGGCGGCGGCGATCCCGAGCGAGGCGACGAACGACGCCTCGGCCTGGCTCAGCTCCTGCGGCAGGTACAGCACCAGGGAGCCGAGCTCGGCGACGACGGCCGGCTCGGCCTCGGCACGGGCGGCGGCGGCCTGGAGCAGGTCGGTCTCGTCGTACCAGTCGCTGCTGAGCTCGTCGCGGACCGTGCGGTGCAGGCGGATCAGCGACGGGCCGAGACCGGAGGCGGCCGAGACCTTCTCCAGCGCGGGATCGCTGAGGTCGCGCAGCTCTCGGTGCGCTGCAGCAAGCGCTTGGATGGTGGACGGGTGGTCGGCGACCTCCTCGAAGATGCCTGGTGCCTTGGACAGCGCGGTCCGCCAGGTCGCGGCGACGATCGGCCGGGTCGCGGGTCGTCGAGGCGCCAGCAAACCGGCCGCCAGCTGCTCGGCGAGACGGGACAACGTCGCCAGGTACAACGCCGCGATGCCTGTGGAGGCAAGGAAACGACGCGCCACCACACCGGTCAGGTTGTCGGGGAGCAGCAGCGTGACGGGCTTCATCGGGTCGTCGGCCTTCAGCCGCGCGACGACCTCGGACAGCCGCTCCAGCGCGGCCGCGCCGTACGCCGTGGTCTCGATCCGGGTCCCGCTCACTGTGCCCCCGATCCTGTTTCCGTTGTCCAGAAAGACGTTAAACCCTGCTACGGACAATCTTTCCCAGGCGCTGCGGCCCGGCCCAGGACCTGAACCGGCCCTCTACCGGAACTCTTCGGGACTCGACCGGAACTTCGCGCCGAACGGCCGGAAAACGCCGCTGGAAAAGGGGAAGGCGCGCCGTGTCGCTGCGAGCGCGGCGATCGGCTCGGACAATGAAGTATGACCAAGGAGACCACCGTGGCGCGGGCACTGCTGGTGCTCGTCTTCGCGCCTGCTGGTGGGCTCTTCGGGAAGGCGGTCGCGACCGCCGCGGCCGGGCACGAGTGGTGGCCGTGGCTGGTCGCCGCGACGGTCTGGCTGGTCGTTTCCGGGCTGGTCTCGATGGCGGTGTCGACCCGTCTCGACGAGCACAGATAATGCTCCGATGGCCGCCGCGCTGCACCACGTCGAGATCTGGGTCCCGGACCTGTCCCGCGCCGTCGAGAGCTGGGGCTGGATCCTCGGCCGCTTGGGCTGGAAGGACGGCGACAGCTGGCCGGGCGGGCAGATCTGGACCGCGCCCGACGGCAGCTACCTGGTGGTCGAGCAGAGCCCTGCGCTGAGCGCCACCGAGCACGACCGGCTGCGGCCCGGGATGAACCATCTCGCGCTGAACGCGGACAGCCGGGCCGAGGTCGACGCGATCGTTGCCGAGGCCTCCGACCAGGGGTGGACACTGATGTTCGCCGACCGGCACCCGTACGCCGGCGGGCCGCGGCATTACGCCGCGTTCCTGCACAACGGCGACGGCTACGAGCTCGAGATCGTCGCCCCGCTCTGAGGCGGCGGACGGAGGGGTCGGCAGGTGAGACTTGTGGTGCCTGGAGTGACACATGGGACGGTTGGTGTGACATGGTTGACCGCGGCAGTGAAGGTCGCGGGGCGAAGGTGGAAGGACGGTGCTCGTGACGGAGGCGCCTGACGGGGGAACGACGCCCGGACCGGTTTCTCCGGAGGTGCTGGAAGCCCGGATCCGCGGTCTGCAACACGCACTGGCGCAACTGCTCGAGAACGCCCACCAGCTGACCCGTGGCGAGCACCAGCGCGCCGTACAGCTGCACCGTCAGCTGCAGGAGCAGACGGCGATCGCCCGGCGTGAGTCCAGCGGGCTGGTGGAGGCCGCTACCGCTGAGGCGCTGGCCAGTGCTGAGCCTGCTGCGCGGCTGCTGGCCGACCGACTCGCTCCCGGACTCGCTTCCATCCCTCCGAACGACGCCCGCTGGCGCTCCCGCCAGCTGGTCGGCGCCGGCATCCCGTCGTACGTGCGCGTCGGCGAGCTCGACGCCGGTACGCCGGTAGTCGCGCCGCTGCTGCGAACGAACGGCTGGCGAGTCACCGCCGACCGGCCGGAGGCGGCCCGGCAGTTGCTGCAGAGCACCGCGTTGCGGCTGATCGCGGCGGCGGAGCCGTTCCGGCTGCGGATCGACTCGTTCGACCCGCGACTGACCGGCATGATGGGCCTGCTCGGCCACTTGACCACGAAGTACCCGCAACTGGTGCCCAGGGCAACGCACACCGCCGAGCAGCTGCACGCGGTGCTGTCCAGCCTGGTCGACGTGTCGTCGCTGCGGGCCAGCCGGCAGGCGCAACTCGGGCACAAGCGGTTCGAGGAACTGATCCGGGAGACCGGGCGCGTCACCGACCCGTACCGGCTGATCGTGCTCTTCGACTACCCGGCAGGCATCGACACGCTCGCCCAGCGCGACCTGCTGCGGCTCGCTGCGACCGGTGGCGAGCGGGGCATCTGCTTCCTGGTCCACCACGACCCAGCGATGGCTGCTGACTCCGACGTGGACGCACGTCAGCTGCTCGACCTGCTCACACCGGTATCGGTGACCAACGGCAAGGTCGAGGTCGCGCAGCTCGGCAACGTGCAGGCCAAGGCGGATCCGCCGTTCGAGGCGAACGTTGCCACCGGCATCTGTGACGTGGTGGCCGAGCTGGCCGAGATCGCCGTCCTGCCGACGATCGACTTCGAGCGGACGCTGCCGGATCGCTCCAGCTGGTGGCAACCGGTCCGGGACGAGCTGAGCACAGTCATCGGGTACGACGACCGCACGCCTGCGCTGATCCGTCTGCGGAGCGGCAACCCGGCGCTGCCGCATGTACTGGTCGGCGGTGCGGTCGGGCAGGGCAAGTCGAACCTGTTGCTGGTGATGATCCACGGTCTGGCCGCCCGCTACGCGCCGCAGGACTTGGAGATGTACCTGCTCGACTTCAAGCACGGTGTGGAGTTCTCGGCGCTCGGGCCGGCCGCGGAGCGCGACCACTGGCTGCCGCACGTCCGGGTGCTCGGTATCCACAGCGACAGGGCATTCGGCCTCGCTGTGCTGCGGCACCTCTCCGACGAGCTGGCTCGGCGCAGCGAGATCTTCAAGGCACACGGCAACGTTGCTGACATTGCTGAGCTGGCTCCTGGGCCGGAGCGGCCGCCGCGGATCCTGGCGGTGCTGGACGAGTTCCAGGTGCTGCTGGAGGACGACGACGAGCTGGCTGACGAGGCGGCGCGGCTGCTGGAGCGGTTGGTCCGGCTGGGCCGTGCGTACGGCGTACACGTCGTGCTGGCGACGCAGACGATCGAGGGGGTCAAGCGCCTGTCGACGAGGCGGGACTCGATCTTCGGGCAGGTGCCGTAC
The DNA here is from genome assembly GCF_040681455.1 of Kribbella sp. NPDC051770. Classification (NCBI taxonomy): domain Bacteria; kingdom Bacillati; phylum Actinomycetota; class Actinomycetes; order Propionibacteriales; family Kribbellaceae; genus Kribbella; species Kribbella sp. NPDC051770. Next base: position 84,241 of record NZ_JBFAYT010000003.1, read on the forward strand.
CGGATCGCGCTCAAGACGACTCCTGCCGACTCGCAGGCGATCCTGCGGACCGCGAACACGGCTGCTGCCGAGCTGCAGTTCCGTGGTGAGGCGGTGCTCAACGCCAACTTCGGCTCGCCGGACGACAACCAGCACGTGCTGGTCAGCTTCGCCGACAAACCAGTGCTCGACGAGCTGCGGCACGAGCTGTGGCAGCGCTCCGGTACGACGCGGGCGCCGCGTGTGTTCCACCTGGCTGAGCCGGCGCGGCTGACTGACACTGCCGCTGCGGTGAAGGCGGAGCTCGGCCGGCCGTGGATGGGGCTGCCCATTGCGGTTACCGAGGAGCCGGTGGCGATAGAGGTGCAGCCGGAGCCGGGTGCTGGTGTGCTGGTGCTCGGAGACGGGCCCGCTGATGCGCTGGGTGTGCTGACTGGGCTGGCGGTGTCTGCTGCGGCTGCTGCCGCCGTACCGCCGCGGTTCGTGCTCCTGGACGGGACCGACTCGGCTCCTGCCGTTGCTGAGGGCAAGGGGGCGCTGATCCAAGCGCTGCGGTCCCTTGGCTGCGAGGTGGAGACGGTGGACAAGCACGGCGATGTCGCGCCGAAGCTGTTCGCATTGCGCGACATGGTCAAGGAGGGGCGCGTCGGCGGTACGACGTACCTGCTGGGCTTCGGGCTGCACGCCGTACCGAAGATGCAGGTGCACGCGGAGGGCTTCTTCGAGAGCCCGTCGAACGCGCTGCAGGAGATCGTGCGAGATGGGCCGACGCAGGGGCTGGTCACGTTTGGGTGGTGGAACCGGCTGCACGTCTGTACTGAGCAGCTGGGGTACGGGCGGGCCAACGTGGCGACCCACCTGTTCCTGCGGCACCCGCAGGACGGCGTACGGGCTGTTGCTGGACCGCTGGTGCGCTGGGCGTCGGAGCCGCACCGTGGGCTGCTGTGGGACGGGCTGCACCCGGAGGCGCAGGTCGTGGTGCCCTATGCCCCGCTGCGCGTGGACGAGGTCGACCGCTACCTGGAGCTGGTGCGGCGATGAAGACTGAAGAGCAGGAGTGGGCTGAGTACGCGCGGGCGCTGCGGCAGGTTGCTGGAGCGCGTACGGATGCGCAGCAGGAGCAGGACCGGCGTACGGCGACCAAGACCCAGGCGGAGGCGACAGCGCTGGCAGAGGCCAACGCCATGGCCGAGCGGGGCCACAAGCTGGAGGTCCGGCTCAACGGGCTTGCGGAGAAGGCTGCTGTGAGCCTGCAGCGAGCAGGACTGCCGCCAGACGGGAAGCGGACTGCCGTACCGCTGCCGGAGATCAGGGCGATCGCCGACATCGAGGTGGTCGCCGCACGGATCACCAAGCAGCTCGCGGAGACGGTCGACAAGCTGGAGGAGGTCCGGGCAACAGCCCTGGCCGAGCAGGAGCGGCGCAAGCGCCGTACGATCAGCGCCGCCCTGACAGTGGCCGCCCTGCTCGTGGTGTGGGTGGCGCAGTCGTTCCTGGCCGGTGTGGAAGCCGCGGCGATCGCTGCGGTGACGATGCTGGCGGCGTCCCGGGTGCTGGGCCTGCCCCGGTTGCCTGGAGCACGCTGGTGGGGCTGGGGTGGCGCCGGGCTGGTCGTCGTACTGATGGCTGCCGGGCTGCCGTGGTGGCTGGCGATCGGCGTACCGGTGGTGGTGTCGGGTACGGCGATCGTGCTGCCGAAGAAGCGCAACTCCTAGGGAAGAGGCAGTCGACGTGTCGGACGTACAGCGGCTCAAGGAACAGCTGCACCAGGTATCTGCCGAGGCCAAGCAGGCAGCAGGCGGGCTGGCCGGGTTCAAGCTGCGGTTCACGCAGCACAGTGCGCAGGTGGAGAGCCTGATCGCCGGTACGGCGACCGGCGTGGACCGGGACATCTCGGAGATCCTCGACGCGGCCGGCAAGGCGGTCGAGCAGGCCGCTGAGGCGCTGGAGATCGCGTCGGCCGGCTGCAAGAGCTACGCGGACCAGATCTAGGTCTCAGCGCGTGCCGTCTGATCTGCAGCGGGTGGCCCGGGGACTGGTCGAGTGCCTGGACGAGGTGCCGCAGGTGGTGCAGCACCTGCAGCGGACGGCGGACCGGTGCCGGGAGAACGCAGCGCTGGCGATCGTGGCGTCGCAGGGGCGGGCGACGGTTGCTGCGCAGCAGCTGGATGCTGCCGCTCGGGCCTGTGAGGCGGCGGCGCACTACCTGTCGATGGCGCCGCCTAAGGCGCGGGCGTGGGCAGAGCGGTTGGTGGGGGACGGGCGGTCGTCGTCGCGGCCGGATGAGGGGTCTGCGGATCGGAACAAGGCGACTGGTGGGGGCGACGATGTCGCTGAGCAGGATGTGTTCGGGCGGACTCGGCGGCTGACTGCCCGGTTCAAGCCGTTGGAGGCGCCGGAGGAGGGGGAGCCGCCGCTCGTGCGGGTGGCGCGGAAGGCGTTCGAGAAGCTGCGGAAGCGGCAGGAGAAGGACGCCGAGGAACGCGAGAAGGAGCAGCCGGAGGAGGAGCTCGAGGTCGAGATCGTGGTCGACCCGAAGGGGGAGCTGCGGGCTGCTGCGAAGGAGTCCTCGGACTCGGACTCGTCGGAGGAGGATGGGGAGCGCGAGGAGCCGGAGTACGAGATCGCGGTCGACCTGGGGGAGGCGGCGAGGGAGCTCCTGGAGGCGATGACTGCTGCGGGGGAGCAGGCGTGGGAGCGGGCTGAGCTGGTGATCGCGGTGGATCGGGTGACGGCCAGCTTTGAGTACGGCGAGGCTGTGGTGGTGCCGGAGGTCGTCGTACCGGTGGTGGATGTGGAGCTGCCGGCGTACGAGGAGGGGGAGGCGCCGGGGGTGGTGGAGGTGCCGGAGATCGCGGTCGAGGTGGGGGAGACGGAGTTCGATCCGGCGTTCACGCCGCGGAGTTTCGGGGTTGACTTCTCGCCTGCGGTGCACGACCCGTTGGAGAAGTTCGACGAGAAGGAGCAGGCGATCGCCGATCGGCTCGTGATCGAAGGATGGCGAGTGGACGCGCGGCCGGAGAACCACGAGAAGTACGGGCTCAAGAACCCGGACGCCATGGTTCGTCGCGATGGGACGGACCCAGGACGGGTCACGGAGTTCAAGAGGCTCGACAGCGCGTCGCCCAACGGAGTGAAACGCAGCATCGAGCGAGCGACCGACCAGGTCGAGGGTATCGGTGAGGTCGTCATCGACGGCCGGATGGTCGATCTCGGGTACGGCCAAGCTCTGCGCGCTTTCCGCCGTGCGTGTGCGCAGGCAGGTAGAACTGTTGCACCAGTCGTCCACGTGATTCTCGGCGACGGACGGTTGGTCACTTACGAGAGGGAGAACTGATGTCCGACAACGGAAGTCTGTTCATCGGGTCGGACGAGACGGTGGGCGAGGTCGCTGGGTGGTTGGGGGCGGCGCTCGGGACCGAGGTGTTGAGTTGGTCGCCGGTGGAGGTTGGGTTGCGGGCGCGGGCGGTGAGTGTGGACGACGGCTGGGTGGGGTTCCTGGTGCGGGCCAACGGGTACATCGAGGCGGATCCGGCGCCTGAGGACGTCCAGGCGCTGGATGGGTATCCGGTCGAGGTCGACGTGCAGTACCTCGGGAAGGACGAAGAGGTGCTGCGGGCGGAGGCGAAGGCAGCTTTCGAGAGGGTCGTGGCGGCTCGGCCTGATTTGCCGGTGTTGTTGTGTCACAACCTGGCGCTGTTGGTTGCGGCGTATCTGCCGGGGGCGGGGATTAAGTACTTCGAGGCCGGTACGACGCCTGACGGGCCTGATCTGGCGGTTTGGGAACCGTGGGTTGTGAGGTGAGCGGTGGCCGCCAGCGATGAGGTGTTCCTGGCGAGCGATGCGCCGCTGGCTGACGTTGCGGCGCGGGTTGCGGTGGCGTTGGGGCTGGAGCACATGGGCGTGGTCGGCGCTGAGCTTCAGTACCGGGCGCGGGGGCGGTCGTTCGACGGGTGGATCGGGGTGTTCATCGGACCGAACGACCACTATCCCGAGCCTGGGGAGGTGCAGGCGATGGATCGCTATCCGGTGCTGGTGGACATTCAGAGCCGTCGGTTGAAGGAGACGCAGCCTGAGGAAGCGCGGCTGGCGTTCGAGGTATTGACGCGGGAGCTGCCTGACGTGCCGGCGTTGTTGTCGCACAACCTGGAGCAATTGGTGGCGGCTAGTCGGCCGGGGGTTGGGATGCACTACTTCGGTGACGGTGTTTGGCTCGATCCGCCTGAGGTGGAGCCGTGGGCGCCTTGGGTGTTGCTGGGGGAGGACTGAGGTTGTCCGACAACGGGAGTCTGTTCGTCGGGTCGGATGAGCCGATCGACGCGGTCGCGGTTTGGTTGAGTGACGTGTTGGGGCTCCAAATCATGGCCGGGGGCGGTGATGAGGTCAGGCTCCGGGGGCGGTCGAGTGGTGGCGGCGACTGGATGGGGTTTGTGGTGCGCCGCAACGGGCATGTCGAGGTGGATCCGGAGCCTGAGGATGTTCAGGCGATCGAGGCGTATCCGGTGGAGGTCGACATCCGCTTCCGCGGGGACGAGGTGCTTCGGCGGGAGGCGCTGGTGGTGTTCGAGAAGGTCGTCGGTGCTCGGCCGGATCTGCCGGTGCTGCTGCTGCACAATCTCGCGCTGCTCGTGGCTGCGTATTTGCCGGGGGCGGGTACGAAGTACTTCGGGGCCGGTACGACGCCTGACGGGCCTGATCTGGCCGTGTGGGAGCCGTGGGTTGTGAGGTGACCTAGCGCTTCCTGCCGGCGGTGTGGGTGGACTGAAAAAGAAATCTCAGAAGTCGCGTCATGAAGTGGTGATGGGGTCGTCACTATCTGTGAACCCATCCCCACAGGGAAGTGGAAGTGATGACGTGATGTGCGAGTCGATGTCGCTGGTGGGTAGGTCACGGGGCTGCGTGGTGGGCCTCCTGGTTTTGCGTCGGGTGCACTGATGGGCGGGGACCATGCGGGGCCGCAGCGGCGGCGGGTGCGGGTCTGGTTCGGGGAGCACGCGGTTGCGGACTACTGCGCTGAGGCGGAGTTGGCGGACCGGTACGCGGCGGCGATGTCGCGGCGGTTCGCGGGGCTTCGGGTGACCAGTGAGCCGGTGGCGGCAGGGGACCCGGGGACCGGGCGGCCGTTGCCGGGGGAGCGGTTGTGGGAGGTCGCGCCGAAATGAGATCTCGCCGGTTTCGGTTGATGCGGCACGAGGACGTGTCGGGGGTGAGCGGGACGGGGGCGGTTGCCGAAGGGGTGCAGTTCACCGACGGGGCTGTTGCCTTGCGGTGGTACGGCGACTATCCGACGACGACGGTGTGGGACGGGATCGAGTCGGTGATCGCGATCCACGGGCACGGCGGGGCGACCGAGGTGGAGTGGCTGGATCCTGATCCCGGTCCGGACCCGGAGGTACTGCGGCGGGAGGATCTGCCGCCGCAGCCGTGGCCGGAGTTGCATCCGGCGCCGGAGGCGGAGGACGACGGGCCGGGGCCGAGCTTGAACCCGCCGGGCGGGGACAGCCGGGCGGCGGAACCGGGCGGGGACGGCCGCGGGGGCAGCCGCGGGGCGCAACCGGGCGGTGCGGACGCCCGGCGAGGCGAGCCGGGCTCGGGCGGCAGCGAAGGCCCGGGGCGGCGAGCGACCAGGCCGATCTTCCCGGCCGAGCACGGCTCAGCCGGGCCGGTGTTCCCCGCGGAGCACTCCGGGTTCGCTCCCGGCAAGGACCTGTTCTCCGAGTTCATGGACAACGGGCTGAGTGCCACGGGCCAGCGCGGGCTGACCAGATGACTCCATGACCACGACCGGGTCCGGCGCCGCGGACCCGGTCCTCCCGCCGAGCGGGCCGAGCACCGAACTCCCTCCGGTGCCGGCCCGCTCGCTACGTCAGGGCTGGTACTCCTCCACGTCCTGCCGGTCGAAGTTGCGGAAGGTCGGCGGGCCGTCGCACAGCTCCGCCAGGGTGGCCGCGAACTCGCCGGTGTCGGAGCGGTTGGAGTTCTCCATCGCCTCCTCGTACGACGCGAACTCGATCACCGCGCAGTACCGGCCCTCCTCGTCGCGGTCGGCGCACGACATCGCTCTGGTCGGGCTAGGCCCGTCGGCCGCGGCTTGCCGCTTCTCGCGGAAGTCGCTCATCAGCGCGGCGATCTCCTCCTGCCGCGACGTCCGGTACTCGATGAACTGCACGAAGCCGGTCATGACATCCCCCTTGGTGTAGGCCTCTTCTGCTGACAGTGCGCCGCGACCAGGTGCTCCGCAAGACCCCGTACGCCGTGGTGACTGGCTGCTGGCGGCAGGGCGCTCTCTGCTGTCAGCAGAGGCGGTGGGAAACGCTGCAGCGAGCTGCTTGGCTGGGAGGCATGCAGATTCTGGTACTGGGCGGCACGGCCTTTCTGGGGCGCGAGATCTCGGCGCAGGCACTGGCCCGCGGACACGCGGTCACCTGTGTGGCGCGCGGCGAGAGCGGTGGCGTAGTGGAGGGCGCCACGCTCGTCACGGCTGACAGGAGCCAGCCCGGTGCGTACGACGGCGTACCGGAGCAGCAGTGGGACGCGGTGTTCGAGGTGTCGTGGCAGCCGGGCTTCGTCAGGGAAGCGCTGGAGGCGTTCGGCGTACAGGCGAAGCACTGGACCTACATCTCCACCGGCAACGTCTATGCCGACTTCAGTACGCCGGGCGCTGACGAGTCAGCCGCACTGCGTGAGCCCACCGCGGCGCTGACCGCCGACCGCGACCAGTACGGCGAAGCGAAGGTCGCCTGCGAGCAGGCCTCGACAGCTGCTGTCGGAGACCGCCTGCTGATCGCCCGGGCCGGCCTGATCGGCGGACCGGGCGACCGGAGCGACCGGGGCGGCGCCTGGGTCGCCCGTGCGGCCAGGGCGCCACAGGAGCCGTTGCTGGTACCTGACACGCCGGAGCTCGCCACCTCCATCATCGACGTACGGGACCTGGCCTCCTGGTTGCTGGACTGCGCTGAGCAGGGGGTGACCGGGACGTTCGACACCGTGGGACCAGTGGTGCCGTTCGGCGAGTGGATCGAGGCGGCGCGGGCTGTCGGTGGCCACACCGGTCCGGTGGTGCTGGCCCCCAGGGAGTGGCTGGAGGAGCAGAAGGTCGAGCAGTACATGGGACCCGACTCACTGGCCATGTGGCTCACGGAGCCGGGCTACGAGGGCTGGTCGAACCGTAGCGGCCAGGCGGCGGCTGAGGCCGGTCTGAAGCACCGGTCGCGGGAGGAGGTCCTCCGGGACACGCTGGCGTGGGAGCAGGAGCTGGGACTCGACCGGGAGCGCAAGGCGGGGCTCAGCCCGGCGCGGGAGCGCGAACTGATCGCGCAGCTCGGCACAGACTGAGGGCATGAAGCTGCTGCTGATCTCCGACACCCACCTGCCGGTCCGGGCGAAGAAGCTGCCGCAGCCGGTCTGGGACGCGGTCGACGCCGCCGACGTGGTGATCCACGCCGGCGACTGGGTGAACGTGGAGCTGCTCGACGAGCTCAGCGAGCGCGCCGAGCGGCTGATCGGTTGCTGGGGGAACAACGACGGGCCGGAGCTGCGCAGGCGGTTGCCGGAGGTCGCCCGGGAGACGCTCGACGGGGTGCGGCTGGCCGTCGTACACGAGACTGGTGGCAAGCAGGGGCGCGAGCTGCGTGCGGAGAAGGCTTACCCGGACGTGGACGTGCTGGTCTTCGGGCACAGTCACATCCCGTGGGACACGACGTCACCGCGTGGGCTGCGGCTGCTCAACCCCGGTTCGCCGACGGATCGGCGCAGCCAGCCGTACTGCACCTACCAGACGGCCACGATCAGCTCGGGCCGCCTGGAAGATGTTGCCTTGCACAACCTCTAGGCGTTCGCGGCTTCCTTGACCCGCGCCTTCAGCCGGTCCCGAACCTCTTCGGGGGTGTAGGAGCGACGCTTGCGCTCGCCCCGTGCGATCACCACACCGGTCGCCGCGACACCCACCAGTCCGGCGACTCCGAGCACCTTCCATACCTTCATGAGCACTAACCTAGCGACGTGGAGACCCGGATAACGCTGGACGACGCTACGGAACTGACACGAACAGGTGACATTTGGCTGTTCCGCGGGGAGTCCGCGGCCGACCGGGCGATTCAGCTGACCACCAACAGCCCGGTCAACCACGTCGGCATGGCGATCGTCATCGAGGACCTGCCGCCGCTGATGTGGCACGCCGAGCTGGGCCGGTCGCTGCCCGACGTCTGGACCGGCAACCACCAGCGCGGCGTCCAGCTGCACGACCTGCGCGACGCGGTGACCACATGGGCGCACAAGTACGGCCAGCGGGCCTGGCTGCGGCAGCTGGACCACGAGGTCGGCAAGGAGATGGAGGACGCCGTACTGCGGGTCGTCGCGCGCCTGGACGGTACGCCGTTCCCGTCGACGGCGCGGCTGGCGTCGCGGTGGATCCGCGGCCGGGTGCCGGCGTTCCGGCGCGGGGACCGCGAGCTGGTGCTCGAGACGGCGTACTGCGCGGAGGTGGTCGCGCTGACCTACGAGGAGATGGGGCTGCTGCCGGGCGGGCGGCGGCCGAACTGGTACGACCCGGGGCGGTTCTGGAGCGGCGACGACCTGGACCTCGGGCTCGGGGCGACGCTCGGCGAGGAGATCGCGGTCGACGTACCGCGGTAGTTCGTGGCGTCAGGAATTGTCGGTGGGCTGTGATTGGCTGGTCGCAGCTGGAAACCACGGACCGATCCGGAGGAGGCGTCGCCGATGTATGCCGTCATCGACACCGAGACGACCGGCCTGCTGCCCGGGCACCGGCACCGGGTGATCGAGATCGCCGTTGTGCTGCTGAACGCGCAGGGGCGGTTCGAGGACGAGTGGGTGACGCTGCTCAATCCGCAGCGTGATCTGGGGCCGCAGCACATTCACGGGATTCTCACCGCCGACGTGCTGGCGGCGCCGGAGTTCGTCGATGTCGCGGCTCGGCTGGGTGAGCTGCTGGCGGGGCGGATGGTGGTGGGGCACAACGTCGAGTTCGATCTGGGGTTCCTGCGGGCGGAGTTCGCGCGGTTGGGGCATGAGGTGCCGTTGATCACCGAGCGGTCGATGTGCACGATGGCGCTGGCGGGGTTTCTGTTTCCGGGGTCGCGGCGGACGCTCGGGGCTTGTTGCGCTGCGGCCGGGATCGCCTTGGAGGGTTGGCATTCGGCGCTTGCTGACACTCGGGCGACGGCGGAGTTGTTCGGGCGGTACCTGCAGTCGTTCCCGTCGCCGCCGCCCTGGCAGTGGGCGTACGAGGAGATTCGGTCGTTGCCGTGGCCGGTGTTGCCGGGGACGCATCGGGAGCCGACGGTGCGGCCGGTGCACGCGGGTGGGCGGCACGGGTGGATGAGTCGACTCGTCGATCAGTTGCCACGGGTGTCGGAGCCGCCGCAGGCTGACTCGTACTTGAGTGTGCTGGACACGTTGCTCGCGGATCGGGAGATCGATGCGGCGGGGGCGGACCTGCTGGTGCATGTGGCGACGGATCTGGGGCTGACGCGGTCGCAGGTTGATCGGATGCACGGGGTGTATCTGACAGAGCTGGCTGCGGCGGTTTGGCTGGATGGTGGGCTGACCGAGGAGCAACGGGCGGATCTGGATCGGGTCGCGGCGATGCTCGGGCGGCAGGCGGCTGACGTGGACGAGGCGTTGGTTGCTGCTAGCAACGGGTTGTACGTCGTACCGGCGCGGCCGGGAGCGGGTGGGTTCCCGCGGGGGAGCACGCTGGTGTTCACCGGGGACATGGTGGAGCCGCGCGAGGTGTGGTGGGACAGGGCGGTGGCGGCTGGGTTCAGCCCGCAGGAGGCGGTGCGGGCGGAGACGACGTTTGTGGTGGCGGCGGATGTGGACAGCCTGTCGCTGAAAGCGCGGGCGGCACGGGAGCTGGGGGTGCCGATCATTGGGGTGGAGGCGTTCCGGAAGCTGCTGCCGCCGGAGGAGGAACGCAAGGCGGGGTGAGGGGAGCGGGCGCGTGAGGGTGGGAGTTGGCTCGGCGCAGCGCGGGTAGTGGCGGTGAGGGCCTGAGGGGGCGCGGGCGCTAGGGCGTGGTGGTGAGGGAGCGAAGGCCGGGGCGTGGTTGGCCAGGCGTCCCTGGTGGTTAGGGGAAGGCGTGCGGCCGGCGGTGGTGGAGTGGGCTGGTCGTCGTGCTGACGTCGTGGGCGCCGACTCGGTGGTGAAGAGGAATGGCGAGCGGCTCGTGGGAGTGGGCGTGCTGTGGGGATGGGCAGAGTGGTGTCAGGCCGGGTGAATTAGGGTCTCTGGCGTGGACAAAGCTGAGCTGGGGCGGCGGATTTATCAGGCTTCGTATCTGACGGGAGAGTTCACTCTGCGGTCGGGGCGGGTCACCGATCGGTATTTCGACAAGTATCGGTTTGAGGCTGATCCAGTGCTGCTGGATGCGGTGGGGGAGGCGATGGCTGCGTTGGTGCCTGATGGAGTTGAGGTGCTAGCGGGGTTGGAGATGGGTGGGATTCCGGTGGTGACGGCGCTGGGGCGGCATACCGGGTTGCCGTGTGCGTTCGTGCGGAAGGAGGCCAAGCGGTACGGGACGTGCCGGTTGGCTGAGGGGGCTGAGGTTGCGGGGCGGCGGGTGTTGGTGGTTGAGGACGTGGTGACGAGCGGTGGGCAGATCGTGGTGTCTACGCAGGAGCTGCGGGGGTTGGGGGCGGAGGTTCGGGAGGCGTTGTGTGTGATTGATCGGGGGCAGGGTGGGGCGGAGGCGTTGGGGGAGATTGATCTTGGGTTGATCTCGTTGCTGAAGGCAGATGATTTGAAGGAGTGAACGACGCGTCGTAGCGGGTTGCTTGGGCTGGGGTTACCGGGGCGAGGATCTGGCCTGACTCGGGAGCGCCGAACAAGCGGACCTTCGACGGGTGGGTTGCTGCGTACGCGGCGATGTAGGCGCAGACGATGCTGTCGAGGGCGTCTTCGGCGCGTTTGAGGTCGGCTTTCCGGGTGGCTCTGGTGAGGGACTGGCGGAGGGTGTGCCAGGTGGGGGTGTCCAGGATCAGAGGTGGGGTCGCCGCCGACAGGGACTCCAGACCAGTGGCCAGGCGGAGCATCTCCTGGTGGAGATGCGTGAAGTCGCGGCCGGGTTTCGCCTTGTACTGGAGGATTCGGGGGAGGTCGAAGAGGACGACCAGCGCGGGGTGGGGGTAGACCTCGGCGGCGCGGCGTTCGGCGGTGGGGGAGAGGTCCAGGCCCAGGTGCTCGATCAGGCGCAACGCTCGGGGGCCGTTGGTGAAGCTGGGGTTCGTGGTGTTCGCGGCATGGCACGAAGCGCCGTAGCGGCCGTAGTACTGGGAGATCAGGCGTTCGCAGGGGCGGTGGCCCGTGGCGTTGCGGACGATGACGGGGGCGTCGAACGCGACGAAGCACGGGCCGGCGGTCCACTGGCGTAGCCAGGCCAAGATGTCCTCGTCGGTTTGCTGGACGGTGACATCGAGAAGACGACCTGAGGAGTCGACGGCCGCGAGGCCGGTGACGCCGCGTTGGCCCCAGGCGAGGTCGACGCCGACGTACATCCGGTCAGGAGAGCCGGCGTCGTACGGCGTACTCAGTCCTCCGGGTCCTCGCGTTCGATCTCGAAGCGGAGGCTCTTGCCGGAGCGGATGCGTTCGACCGCGGCCAGGCAGGCTTCGGGGCTCATGTGGACACCGATCTCGCCGAGGCGGTTGCGGAGCACGAGCGCGGCGTCCTCGGCGGAGCGGGCGCTCGACTCGTTGATCGCGTCGATCGTCGCGGTGGTGAGCTTCTCGCGGATGTCCGGGTGGACCTCGTGGATCTCGTGGGTGATTCTGAACTCCGACATCGCGACCTCGTTCTCCCTGTCCGGCCTGATCCCAGCCTGGTTCCCCGAGTCCAGTCTGCCGGAGCCGATTCTGCCGCTCCAGGCGCTAGGCCAGTACCCGCGACACGAAACTCTCAAGCCGGTTTTCCAGCCGCTCGATCCGGACCTCCGGGCCGACGGTTTCGCCCTGCGGGACCTCCGGGTCGCGCAGTCCGCGCAGGTACAGCGAGCAGGCCAGGTCGGCGCAGATGTAGGTGCCGACGGTGTTGCCGGCGCGACCGGCCGAGCCGGCCCGGCGGGCGGCGAACAAGGACACGTCGCTGACCTGGTGCGCGGTGTGGCAGAGGTCGCACAGCCCGGTCCCACGCCGCGGCTTGCCGGTGGCCGCGGTGTTGAGCGCGATGCCCAGTACGCCGTCCCCGCGCGGTACGACGACGTACCCGCGGGCCGGTGCCTTGGCGTCGCGCCAGCCGAGGAAGTCCAGCGACTCCCAGGGCAGCTCGGTCAGCCCGGCCGGCAGCGTGATCGCCTTCACCTGGCTCTTGGACGAGTTGACGAACGACCGCCGGATCTCGTCCGCGTTCAGCGCCTGCACCACGTACTCCTCACCTGGACCGAGCCCCCACTCAAACCCGGATCGACGACGCAGGCAACTCAAATTCCGGACACCGCTGCGTCACAGCTCGATGACAGCCGCATCATGGGGTGGACTTATCAACCTGGATCTGGCACGCTAACGGTACAAACTTCAACTACCTGCCCCGGAGGATCCAGTTATGAGCACGACCGGCTACGCCGCGCTGACCGGCGACTACACGATCGACACCGCGCACAGCCGTACCGGCTTCGTCGCCCGGCACGCGATGGTGACCAAGGTCCGCGGCTCGTTCAACGAGTGGGAGGGCTCGGCCCACATCGACGGCGAGAACCCGGCGAACTCCTCCGTCAAGGTGACGATCCAGGCCAAGAGCATCGACACCCGCAACAGCCAGCGCGACGAGCACCTGCGCAGCAACGACTTCTTCGAGATGGACGAGCACCCGGAGATCACCTTCGTCTCCACCTCGGTCGAGCAGAAGAGCGACGACGTCTTCGCCGTCACCGGCGACCTGACCATCAAGGCGATCACCAAGCCGGTCACCATCGACTTCGAGTACACCGGTACGGCGACCGACCCGTTCGGCAACGTCCGGGTCGGCTTCGACGGCGCGGTCACCATCAACCGCAAGGACTGGAACGTCACCTGGAACGCGGCCCTCGAGGGCGGCGGCGTCCTGGTCAGCGAGAAGGTCACCCTGGAGATCGAGGTCTCGGCGATCAAGAACGCCTGATCGATCGACAGCAGTTCTCACCGGGGTCGCCGCTGCTCGGCGGCCCCGGTCTTTTGTCGCAGTGCGGTCACGATCGGCCGTCGACACCGGCGGGAAGGTTTTGCCGCTCCTGGGCTCTGGAAAACTCCCCGGTGAGTGACGACCTAGGGCCAGGGGGTCCGCCGATGATCGACACCAGGCTCTACCGATGGTTCCTGCCGCTGATCGGGCGCCGCCGTCCGGTACGCCGTACGCCGGAGTCGTTCCGCCCGCGCGGGACGAGCTCGCGGGTCAGCCGGCTCGCGGCCCGGTACGACGCCGACGTGGACGAGGCGCTGCAGCGGCTCTGGCCGAAGGCCCGGGTCTACCACGACCGCGAGTTCGCGCGGGACCGCGCCGACTTCCTGCTGGTGGTGCGCGGGCGGGGCGTGATGGTCGAGACGAAGGTGAAGAGCGATCCGGGCTTGTTCCGCGGATCGACGCTGCCGCCGTTGCTCGACCGGTTGCAGCGCGACGGCAGGCGCCTGGTGGTCCTGCTGAACCAGGGCGACCCGACGCCGGCCCGCGAAATGGTCGCCGACAAGCTCGGCGACAAAGCGCGGATCGTCGTCTGGTCCGGGCCGGACCAGGACGCCGAGCTGCGCGCGGCCGTCGAGGAACTGATCGCCCAGGAGTCCCGCCACCCGCTCTGACCCACGTCGGGCGATGTCAAAAGCTGCAATCCCGCAAATCCCGCGACTCCGCGTCTCGACATCCGGCAAGATGAGCCGGTATTTGGTCGAGATCTGGGGGTCCAGGGGTGGGCGGCGACGTGTTGCAGTCGACGGAGGTGGACGGCGTACCGGTGTTCTGGGCGCCGGGGGACGGGGTGCTGCGGGCCAGTCTGTGGTTCCGCGCCGGGATGGTGGACGAGTCGCTGCCGACGCGCGGCTGGCTGCACCTGATCGAGCACCTGGCGCTGCACGGGCGGGACTCGGTCCGGGTGCCGGTGAACGGGCACGTCAGCCTGCTCTACTCGAGCTTCGACGTCGAGGGCGAGCCCGAGGATGTGGTGGCGTTCCTGCGCGACGTATGCCGCTGGCTGGCCGAGCCGGACTTCAAAGACCTGGAGCACGAGCGGCGAGTACTGCGGGCCGAGAGCGAGACCCGCGGCGGCGGTGGCCTGACCGGCGGTCACCTGCTCTGGCGGTACGGCGCCCGCGGCGCGGGCCTTGGCGGGTACGACGAACTGGGGCTGTACACGGCTGAGCCTGACGGGCTCCGCGCGCTCGCCGGATGGGCGTACGCGCAGGGCAACGCAGTGCTCGCGCTGTCAGGACCACCTCCGGCCGGGCTCGAGCTGCCGCTGCAGCCGGGCCCACGAGTCCTCCCGGCTCCTGCTCGCCCCTGCGACCAGCCCACGCCTGCCGGGTTCGTCGGCCGTCAGAACACGATCGCGCTGTCCGGGACGATCGCCCGGACGACTGCGGCGACGACGATGCTGCGGGCGCTGCAGCGCGACCTGCAGCGAGGGCTGCGGCACGGGGCCGGGGTCGGCTACAGCGCCTGGTCGTCGTACGAGCCGGTCGATGCTGATCACGCCATGCTGACCGCGGGGATGGATGTCCTCGCCGAGGCGGTGCCGACGGTGGTGGACCAGAGCACGGCGGTGCTGCGCCGGCTCCGCGACCGCGGGCCTGACCCGACCGAGCTGCGCGACGACCTGAACCAGCAGATCCGGCAGTACGCCTCCCACCCGATCAATGAGTGGCTGCCGTTCCTCGCCGCACGAGATGTGCTGACCGGACGCCCGGTCACGACCAGCGCCGACGAGCTGGTCGCCGAGACCGAGGCGGTGACTGTCGCGGACGTGCGGCAGGCTGCCCACGGGCTGTGGCGCGACCTGCTGGTCTCTGTCGACCGGGCTGGTGCCGGTAGCCCCCAGCTGACGTGGCTGGACGGTCCTCCTGCTGCCGGCAAGCAGCCGAGCGGCCAGCGGTTCCGGCCGGTCGGGAGTCCCGTGGCGAAGGGTGAGCTGACGGTAGGGCGGACCGAGATCCACCGCCAGGCAGAGGATGCGGCGATCTCCGCGCAGTACGACGATCTGGCCGCGATGGTCGCCTACCCGGACGGCGGGCGGCTGCTGATCCGGCAGGACGGCTACCAGGTGACTGTCGAGCCGACGATGTGGCAGAAGGGGCAGCAGGCTGTTGCGTTGCTCGACTCGGCGGTGGCGAGGCCGCTGCGGGTGCAGCTGCCGGAGCGGGCGCCGGAGGAGATCCCGAAGAGCTCAGTGCGGACCCGCGACAAGGTGCAGTACTGGGGCAACCGCCCGATCGTGTGGGCGCCCTTCTTGGTGCTCTGTCTCCTCGGCGTGGTGCTCGCGCTCGCGACGGAGGAGATCGCCGCGCAGGCGTCGAAGTTCGTCGTGATGGGCGCGATCGTCGGGTTGGTCAGCTACGTCAAGCACCGCCGCGACGGAGGATCACCCACATGAGGCTCCGCCGTGAATCCGCACAGCAGCAGCTGCCAGAGATCGATCCCTGCATGGGCGATCCGGCCGCGCGCTCGTTCTGCGACGCGTTGAGCGCCCGCGACTGGCCGACCGCGCGCGGCATCCTGGAACGCACCGAGCATCCGGACGACCGCGCATTCCTTCTCGACACCGCGGGTTCCGCGCTCGGTGTCCAGAACTGGATCGGAGCTGTCGACGACCCGCTGGCTCAGCTCGTCCAGGGCTG
The DNA here is from genome assembly GCF_040681455.1 of Kribbella sp. NPDC051770. NCBI lineage: Bacteria > Bacillati > Actinomycetota > Actinomycetes > Propionibacteriales > Kribbellaceae > Kribbella > Kribbella sp. NPDC051770. The sequence goes on from NZ_JBFAYT010000003.1 coordinate 100,032, forward strand.
CCACGCGGTCGCCTGGGCCTGGCAGGCGCGGGGCGGCTACCAAGCGCAGTACACGCGGGCCGACCAGTTCCGGCTGTTCTTCGAGCGGCTCCGGATCGCCGAGTCCTGCCTGTACGACGTGGTCGCGCGCGACCCGGACGAGGTCGCCGCCTGGGCGTTCCTGGTCCGGACGGCCCGCGGGCTCCAGCTGCCGCTGGAGGACGGCGAGTTCCGGTTCCGCCAGGCGACCGAGCGGCAACCGACGCACCTGAAGGCGCACGAGGAGTGGCTGCAGACCTTGTGCGCCAAGTGGCAGGGCAACGAGCAGTGGATGCACAGCTTCGCCCAGGATGCCGCCCGCCGCAGCCCTGACGGCAGCATGCTGCACAGCCTGGTCGCGGTCGCGCACCTCGAGGTGATGACGGATCGGGAGGGCGAGGCGGCGACGCAGTACATCAGCCGTGCGGATGTCCGGCGGGATCTGCGGACCGCCGCGGAGTACTCCATCTGGCATCCGGCGGCGCAGTTCCGCCCGGGTTCGGCGGTGTACTTGAACACCTTCGCGCTGGCGTTCAGCGTGAGTGGTGACCTGCCGGCCGCCGCGGCCGTGTTCGGGCAGATCGGCGGCAACCTCACGTCGTTCCCGTGGGGGTACCTGCCGGGCGAGCCCGCGAAGAACTTCCTGATCGGCCGGAACAGCGCGCTCGGGCACGCCTGACAAGCCGACAGCGCGGAGAGCTGGGCTCTCCACGCTGTTGGCTGGCTCCGAGTCGCGAGGTGTGCCCGAGGGCGGCGGTCCGGAGTCTGGTTCTCCTCCGGCAAGGCCCGGAGGTTGTTCAGGGGGTCAGCACTTCTGCGGTGTCGTGCTGCCGCCGTCGACGACCCAGCGGCCGTTGTGCTGCTCGACGCGCATCTCGTCGACCCAGCGGGTCGGTGACTTGGCCGGCATCATGCTGCGGCCCTTGGCGTCGACCGTGCGGGCGGCCTTGGTGTCGTAGCAGGCGCGGACGATGACGCCGGAGGCGGCGACAGTGCGCTTGGCCCAGACCACCTTGGTCGCGCCGGTGTTGCGCAGCTTGCGGGCGCGGTAGAACTTCGCCTGCGCGCTGTACGCCTTGTACAGCTGCGGGGTCATCACCGGGACCAGCTGCTTGGTCGCCTTGCCGCCGCTCTTCATCATCGTGTCGAGCGCGGCGCGGTAGTCGTAGTAGGCGTCGACGACCGGGTCGTCGGAGCCGGCGGCGGCCTCCGGCTGAGCCGCTCCGGCCGGGACATCGGTGTGCTTGGACGCCTTCTGGGCGCCGGGGGACGACGCGGCCACATCGGCCGATTCGCCGGCGCCGCAACCGGCGAGCATCAGGACCGGGATCAGCGTGACGGTCACCGCCAGGTTCCGAATGCGCATGGGTGCGAACCTCCTGTCGGGTGCCGTGAGCGTGGGACTGCCGCTACCACCGGCACTGTTCGTGTAACGCGGCGACACGGACCGTGGTCACTGTGACCTGGATCACATCACACCCAGTACCGGGGTACCGGGTCCGGTTTCGCTCCCTGGCCGGATGTGCCGAACGACGCGGATTTCTAGCGTTGATCTCGCCACCTGAGACCGAGGAGAACACGATGACGGACACCTTGACGACCACACCGGTGCTGTTGAAGATCACGCAGAGCGTTCGGTACGACGTGACGCTGGTCGTTGCGGGCCTACGCGGGCTCTGGCGCCCCTCCCGCGTCCTGGTCGCTGCACACGGCGTGCTCGGCGTCGTGCTCGGGCTGCTCAGCTGCTTCCTGCTCGTGATGTGGGTGATCGCGATCGTGCGCGGTCCGTTCTACGGCCTCGTCGAGCACGGGCCGATCGGTCCGGGGACCTGGGGCGGGCCGACGCGCGCCGGCGCGTGGGCTGTGCATGCCGCGGTGGCGGTGCCGGTGATCGTGCTGATTCCTCTCGCGCTGCACGGGATTGGCGCGCTGCATCTCGCGGTGACCCGAGGCCTGTACGGCGAGGAGATGCGCTGGTGGGTGCTCCCGGCAACGATCTCGATCGCCGCAGCCGGTGTGGTGCTGTTCGTCTCCTGGCTGCAGCAGATCTAGGGTCGCCAGATGACGGGATGGCCGCGGGGGCGCTGGAAGTGGGTCGCCGGCGCCGGTACGGCGGCGCTGCTGGTGCTCACGGCGATGGATCTGGGTCAGCACTACCGGCTGCCGCTCGGTGCAGCGCTCGCGCTGGGTGCCGCACGCGCGCTGACTCTCGCGCTGGCCTGGCTCCAGCCGCAGTCGACAGCCGGTCCCACAGGTGGTCCTGGTTGGCATCGCGGAGCAGTCAGCGTGCCCGCATCGCTGCTCGTCTCAGCGCTGACTGCTGCGGTGGCCACCCCGGTGACCGCCGACGAGCCGTGGCCGTGGCCGGTGACGAGTGTGTTCGGGCACTCGATCGTGCTGGCCGTCGTTGCGGCCCGTGGTGCGCCGAGGAAGGTAGCGGCCGGCTGGTGGATCGCCACCCAACTCCTAGGCGTCGCCGGGATGCTGCTGGCGCCGGAGCGCGGCTCCTGGGTCGGGCTGCTGACCATGGCGGTGCTGTCGCTGGTTGCCGTGGTGATCGGCGACCTGCTGTGGTCGCGGGCCGAGGCACGGCAGCAGCTGGTCGAGCAGGAGGAGCTGACCGAGGCAGAGCGGGCCGAGCGGGCGCTCTGGCAGGAGCGGGCGCGCATCGCCCGGGAGCTGCACGACGTGGTGGCTCACCACTTGTCCGTGGTCGTCGTACGGGCGGACAGTGCGCCGCACCGGTTGCAGCAGCTGCCGGAGGAGGTGCGGACGGAGTTCGCTGGGATCGCTGAGGAGGCGCGGTCGTCGCTGACGGAGATGCGGCGGGTGCTGCGGTTGCTGCGGGCTGAGTCGGGGGAGCTGGAGCCGCAGCCGGGGCTGGAGGATCTGGAAGGTCTGGTCGAGCGGGCTCGACAGGCGGGCGCGTCGATCGAGCTGCGGCTGACGGCGGTGAGCGTGGACGCAGCAGTCGGGCTGACGGCGTACCGGGTGGTGCAGGAGGCGATCAGCAACGCCGTACGGCACGCGCCTGGTGCCGCGATCACTGTCCTCGTACGAGAGAACCAGGGCGAGCTACAGGTGACGGTGTCGAACGCGGCGGGGAGCAAGGCGGTAAGCAGCGGCGCCGGGCACGGGCTGCTGGGGATGCGGGAGCGGGTGAGCCTGGTGGATGGGACTGTGAGGGCGGAGGGCACGCCGGACGGCGGGTTCGTGGTGGAGGCGGCGATGCCGTTGTGATCAGGGTGATGGTGGTGGACGACCAGGAGATCGTCCGCGCCGGTTTCAGCGCGTTGCTGGGCGCCCAGGAGGATCTGGAGATCGTCGGCGAGGCCGGTGACGGCGCTGAGGCGATCGACGTCGCCCAGCGGACCAGCCCGGACGTGATCCTGATGGACGTGCGGATGCCCGTGCTCGACGGCATCGCGGCAACCCGCGAGATCCTCAAGACGACAGAGACAAGAGTCATCGTCCTGACCACCTTCGACCTCGACGAGTACGTGTACGACGCGCTGCGCGCGGGTGCGAGCGGGTTCCTCCTCAAGCACGCCTCGCCGGGCGAGTTGGCGAACGCCGTACGGGTGGTGGCCGCGGGGGACGCCTTGCTGGCGCCGTCGATCACACGGCGGCTGGTCGAGGACTTCGCGAAAGCACGACCGGTGCTGCCGGTGCCGGACGCCCAGCTGACCCCGCGCGAGACCGACGTCCTTCGACTCCTCGCCAAGGGCCGCTCGAACCGCGAGATCGCGACCGACCTCGTGCTCGCCGAGCAGACCGTGAAGTCGCACGTGAGCCGCATCCTGACCAAGCTGGACCTCAGAGACCGCGCCCAAGCCGTGGTCTACGCGTACGAAGCCGGTGTCGTCGCCCCGGGCCCGCAGCACTGAAAGGCACACACTATGGACGGGTTGGAACGCCTCCGGGCCCTCTGCCTGGAGCTGCCCGAGGTGACCGAGCGGCTCAGCCACGGCGAGCCGACCTGGTTCATCCGGGAGAAGAAGACCTTCGTGACGTTCGCGAACCAGCACCACGACGACCGCGTCGGCTTCTGGTGCGCCGCTCCCGAAGGCATGCAGGAAGAGCTGCTCACCACCGATCCCGAGCACTTCTTCCGGCCGCCGTACGTCGGCCACCGCGGCTGGGTCGGCGTCTACCTCGACGTCGACGCCGTGGACTGGACGCACCTGCGTGAGCTGGTCCGCGACGCCTATCGCCAGGTCGCCCCGAAGACGTTGGCCGCCCAAGTGGACTAGGTCGATAGGGTGGCCCGGGTGAGTGAGACTGAGACCCGGGTGCGCGGGATCGGCGACAAGCTGGCCATCGGGATGTCGTTCGGGAGCTCGGCGGCGGTGATGGTGCTGGAGCTGGTCTCGCTGCGGCTGGTCGCGCCGTACCTCGGGCTCACGCTGGAGACCAACACGGCGATCATCGGGGTGGCGCTGGCGGCGATCGCGACCGGCGCGGCGCTCGGTGGACGGTTCGCCGACTCGGTGTCGCCGACGCGGACGCTGGGCCCGATGGTCCTGCTCGGCGGCGCGCTCGTGCTGCTGGTGCTGCCGGTCGTGCGGTGGACCGGCGAAGCGGTCCGCGGTGGCGGCGAGAACGCGGTGTTCCTCGCGGTCGCGGTCGCGATGTTCGTGCCGGCGTCGTTGCTGGCGGCGGTGACGCCAATGGTGACCAAGCTGCGGCTGTCGACGCTGACGCAGACCGGCACGGTGGTCGGCCGGCTGTCGGCGTACGCGACCGTGGGCGGGATCGTCGGGACGGTGCTGACCGGGTTCCTGTTCGTCGCGAAGGTGCCGACCAGCGTGATCGTGCTCTGCCTCGGCGGAGTGCTGGTGCTGACCGGCGCGGTGCTCACCATCTTCCTGCGCGGGATCCAGGCCGCCGCCAAGCCGCTGGCCCTCGCGCTGATCGGCACCGGGCTGACGCTGGTCGCGCCGCGGCCGTGCGAGGTCGAGACGGCGTACCACTGCGCTCGGATCGAGACCGACCCGAGCCGGGCCAGCGGTCGGATCCTGTACCTCGACCAGCTGCGGCACTCGTACGTCGACCTGCAGGACCCGACGTACCTGCAGTTCGAGTACATCAAGAACTTCGCGGCCGTGATCGACAGCGCCTCCCCGGCCGGTCAGCGGCTGGACGCGCTGCACGTCGGCGGCGGTGGCCTGACGATGCCGCGCTGGCTGACCGCGACCCGGCCGGGCACCCAGAACAAGGTGTACGAGATCGACCCGGGCGTGATCGCGCTGGACAAGGCCGAGCTCGGCGCGCAGGCCGGGCCGGAGCTCGACCTGCAGATCCGCGACGGGCGGCTCGGCGTCCGGTCCGAGCCGGCCGACAGCCGCGACCTGGTGATCATGGACGCGTTCGGCGGCGTCGCCGTGCCGTGGCACCTGACCACCCGCGAGATCGTCGCCGACGTCCACCGGGTGCTCCGGCCGGGCGGCCTGTACGTCGCCAACATCATCGACTTCGGGCCGCAGAGCTTCCTCAAGGCGGAGGTCCGGACCGTCGCCGCGGAGTTCGCGAACGTCGCGGTGGTCTCGACCGGCGCGGCGCTGAAGGGTGAGCAGGGCGGCAACTTCGTGCTGGTCGCGTCCGACCAGGAGCTGCCGCTCGCCGCGCTGAAGACCCGGCTCGGTCAGCGCGCCGACGTGGTGAGCGGCGCCGACGCCGTCCGCGCGTTCGTCGGCGACGCACCCCTGCTGACTGACGACTTCGCGCCGGTCGACCAGCTCCTGACGCCGTTCCCCGCCTGACCGGAAGTTGGGCAACCAGCGGGTGGAGTTGTGCTCCGCGCCGCGGGCTTGTTGCATGTGCACATGCACCCACGCGCAGGTCAGCCCGCCCAGCCCGAGGACCTCGTCGACGTCGACGCGATGCTCGCGGCCTACGACGGGATCACCCCGGACGTCGGCAACCCGGCCCAGAAGGTCGTCTTCGGTACGTCGGGCCACCGCGGCTCGAGCCTGGACGGCGCCTTCAACGAGGCCCACATCCTGGCCATCACGCAGGCCATCTGCGAGTACCGCACCGGTGAGGGCACCAGCGGCCCGCTCCTGGTCGGCCGGGACAGCCACGGCCTGTCCACGCCCGCCTGGCGCACCGTGCTCGAGGTGCTGGCCGGCAACGGCGTCCAGACCCTCGTCGACAGCGCCGACCGGCTCACCCCGACGCCCGCGGTCTCGCACGCGATCCTGCGACTCAACCGCGGCGACGGAGCGGGTGCCGACGGCATCGTCATCACCCCCTCGCACAACCCGCCGCGCGACGGCGGCATCAAGTACAACCCGCCGCACGGCGGCCCGGCCGACTCCGACGCGACCGGCTGGATCGCGGCTCGCGCCAACGAGCTGATCGCGGGCGGCAACCGCGAAGTACGCCGTACGCCGTTCGAGCAGGCCCGGAGCCAGGCCGGCGGTTACGACTTCCTCGGCCACTACGTCGACGACCTGCCGTCGGTGATCAACCTGGACGCGATCCGCGCCTCCGGGCTGCGGATCGGCGCCGACCCGCTCGGCGGCGCCAGCGTCGACTACTGGGCCGCGATCGGCGAGCGGCACGGGCTCGACCTGACCGTCGTGAACCCGCGGGTCGACCCGGCCTGGTCGTTCATGACGCTCGACCACGACGGGAAGATCCGGATGGACTGCTCCTCGCCGTACGCGATGGCCTCGCTGGTCGCGCAGAAGGACCGCTACGACCTGGCCACCGGCAACGACGCGGACGCCGACCGGCACGGCATCGTCACGCCGGACGCCGGGCTGATGAACCCGAACCACTACCTGGCCGCCGCGATCTCGTACCTGTTCGCGAACCGGCAGTGGGGTCCGGACGTCGCGGTCGGCAAGACACTGGTCTCGTCGTCGCTGATCGACCGCGTGGTCGCGGACCTGGGCCGGCGGCTGTGGGAGGTGCCGGTCGGGTTCAAGTGGTTCGTGCCGGGGCTGATCGACGGCTCGGTCGGGTTCGGCGGCGAGGAGTCGGCGGGCGCGAGCTTCTTGCGCTTCGACGGCAGCGTGTGGACGACCGACAAGGACGGGATCCTGCTTGCGCTGCTGGCCAGCGAGATCACCGCGGTCACCGGCGAGACCCCGTCGCAGGCGCACGCGAAGCTGGTCGACCGGTTCGGCGCCTCGGCGTACTCGCGGGTGGACGCGCCGGCCAGCCGCGAGCAGAAGGCCAAGCTCGCCGCGCTCTCGGCCGACGCGGTGACCGCGACCGAGCTGGCCGGGGAGCCGATCCTCGACCGGCTGACCAGCGCGCCCGGCAACGGCGCGGCGGTCGGTGGGCTGAAGGTGACGACCGAGTCGGCGTGGTTCGCCGCCCGGCCGTCGGGGACCGAGGACCTCTACAAGATCTACGGCGAGTCGTTCAAGGGCGCCGAGCACCTGGAAGAGGTCTTCGTCGAGGCCCGCCAGGTCGTCTCGAACGCGCTGGACTAACGCACGAAGGCGTCCACCAACCGGTCCAGGTCCGCGGCCGGGCTGCTGGTCAGCCCGCTGTGGATCGGGCCGGGGTGGACGACCGTACTGCGCGGAGCCGCGAGCCAGCGGAACCGCTCGCCGATCCGGGTCTGCGCGGCCGGGCCGCCGGCCGGGTCGCCCGCGCAGATCGCCCGGATGTGCTCCAGCGACGCGCACACCACGTCGACGTCCACGGCCGGGTCCAGCGCGCGCAGCCGGGCCGGGTCGACGTCCCAGGCGGCGCCGAGGAAGTCCATCCCGCGGCAGTAGAGCACCGCGCCGACGTTGACGAACTCGCCGCGGTGGATGCGCGGCGCGGCGCGCAGGATCACGTAGTCGAAGGGGACCAGGTCGCCCAGCTCGGGAGTGCTCATCGCGCACCGCCCGGCAGCCAAGCGGACCGGTCGGCCAGCCGCGCGGTCAGGTGCCCGAGGTACCGATCCCGGTCGCCCTCGGCGATCCACTCGTCCGGGACCAGCGCGATCACCTCGGTCAGCAGGTCCGTGGTGATCTCGGCCGCCAGCGCCGCGTCGATCGCCGGTACGGCGGCCGCGTCGTCGCGGAAGACGTGGTCGTTCGCGTCGTACGGCAGCGCGGCGAACCGCTCCGCCGACATCCAGGAGTGGTGGAAGTACAGGGCCGCGCCGTGGTCGATCAACCAGAGTTCCTTGTGCCAGACGAGCAGGTTGGGGTTGCGCCAGGAGCGGTCCACGTTGGCGATGAACGCGTCCAGCCAGAGGATCCGGGCCCGGGTCGCGGCGTCCGGCGTACCGCTGGACCCGTCGTAGCCGAACGAGCCGGGCAGGAAGTCGACCGCGAGGTTCAGGCCGGCGCTGCGGACCAGCAGCTCCTGGATCTCCTCGTCCGGCTCGGACTTGCCGATCGCGGGGTCGAGGTGGCACAGCTTCAGCTCCGGGATCCGCAGGCCGAGCCGGCGGAACAACTCGCCGGCGATCACCTCGGCGACCAGCGCCTTCGGGCCCTGGCCGGCGCCGTGGAACTTCAGCACGTAGGTCCCGAGATCGTTGCCTTCGACAACACCCGGCAGCGATCCGCCCTCGCGCAGCGGCAGCACGTAGCGGGTGGCGGTGACGGTCTGCAGACTCACCCGGGAGAGCCTAGATGGCCGTTTCTGCGCGGTGGGCGCCGGGTACCGACTCGGCGTGAAGCATCCGTCCATGGGCGTCGAAGAAGAGTTGCTGCTGGTTTCCGCGGCCGGTCAGCCGTTGCCACAGGGAAAGGAGGTGGCGGCCGAGACGGAGGGTGTCGACGTCGAGCTGGAGCTGACCAGGGCACAGGTGGAGACCAACTCGCCGGTCTGCGAGACCTCCGACGAGCTGTACGAGCAGCTGACCGCTATGCGCGCTGAGCTGGCTGCTGCCGCCGCTGCCAAGGGCGGGCGGTTGCTGGCGATCGCTGCCCCGCCGACCGGAGAGGCGGCGCACCTGGTGACCCGCAAGCCGCGGTACCAGGAGATGGAGGAGCGGTACGGTCTGCTGGCGCAGGAGCAAGCGGTGTGCGGTTGCCACGTGCACATCGACGTACCGGACCGGGAGGCCGCCGTACGGGTCAGCAACCACCTGCGGCCGTGGCTGCCGTCGCTGCTTGCGCTGAGCGCCAACTCGGCGGTCTACCTGGGTGCTGACACCCGGTTCGCCAGCTGGCGGTCGATCATGTGGTCGCGCTGGCCGTGCGTCGGGCAGCCGCCGTACTTCGAGTCGGCCGCGCACTACGACGCACTCGTCCGGACCTACGTCGACTCCGGCAGCATCATGGACGAGCGGATGGTCTACTGGGACGTCCGGCCGTCGTCGCACCTGCCGACCGTCGAGATCCGGGTCAGCGACGTACCGCTGACCGTGGACGAGACCGTGCTGCACGCGACGCTGGTCCGCGCGCTGGTGATGACCGCGCTGGCTGACGGCAGCCTGGGGCCCGAGCTGCAACCTGAGGTGCTGCGGGCGGCGTACTGGTTGGCGGCGAAGGACGGGCTGACCGGGAACAACTTGAACGTGCTGAAGGCCGAGGTGCTGCCGATCGAGCTCGTACTGCGGTTGCTGGTCGACCACGTGCGACCGGCGCTGGAGCTGCTGGGTGAGGTCGAGCGAGTGGAGACGACGATCGACCGGCTGCTGCGCGAGGGCAACGGCGCGGTGAGGCAGCGGAAGGCTCTCCGTGAGGGCGACGACGTGGTCGCCCTCACGGAGATCAGACCCTAGCTGCGGAGGAAGTCCTCGAGGCCGTGCAGGTCGTCGGTGTTGAGGTGGTCGACACCGGCGGCCGCCAGCTCGGCCCAGAGCGCGTCGCGGGCGGCGCCGCGAGTGTCCGGGGTGGCCCAGAAGCGGACCCGGTAGCCGGAGCGGTGCGCGGTGGTGACGATCTGGCGGAGCTTCTCGCGCTCGGCGGCCGGGAACGGGCCGACGCCCTGCCAGGTGAAGTTGTTCGTCCAGTTGTCGCTGACCAGCGGCATCAGCGACGCGGGCATCTTCGAGTTGAGGTCGGACAGGCGGCCGTCGTAGCCGGCGTACCGGATCTTCTGGGCCTTCAGTACGTCGAGCGGCCGGTTGCCGCTGATCACCGAGGTGACCGGGCCGCGGAACGTGTGCCCGCCGGCGAAGACGGTGCTGATCCCGCGGTACTTGCGCAGCGCGACGTCAATCGCGGCGTACGTCGTCGGGCCGTCGCTCTTGATGTCGATCAGCAGCTGGAAGTCGCGGCCGCTCTTGTAGACCTGGCCGTGGTTGGCGCGGACGCGGTCGGCGAGCGGCTTCAGGTACAGGCTCTCCAGCGTCCGGCCCGGTACGGCGTCGTCCAGGTCGTGGGCGACCCGCAGCTCGCCGTCGATCAGCCAGACGTCGGCCTCGACCGAGTTGAAGCCGCGGTCGAGGGCGTCCTGCAGCGGGCGGCGGTGGTCGTAGTCGTTGTGCGCGTGCGCCGACGCGAGCGGGCGGATCGCCGGGGCGTCGTACGCCTTGGGGAGCTTGAAGCCGTTCGCGCGGGCGACCTGACGCAGCCGGTCGGGGTAGTCGGAGATGATCCCGTCGACACCCTTGTCGATCAGCGACTCCATCGTGGCCGGGTCGTCGACGGTCCACGGCACGACCTTGATCCCGGCCCGGTGCGCCGACTTCACCATCGCCTCGGTCACGTACGGCTTGTACGCCGGGTCGCCGACCTTGCCGTCCTGCGGCGAGCCGTGCACCGGAGAGATCGCGCTCGCCCCGAACGACCGGACGGCCTTGATCAGGTCGCCGCCGAAGTCGTCGATGTCGAGCCCGCCCAGCCACGGCGACTTGCCCGGCTGGCCGACCGCGAGCATCTCCGGCGTGGTCAGCGCGACCAGCGGCAGCTCCGGCGCGACCTGGCGCATCCGCATCAGCGAGCCCCAGTCGAAGCTCTGGATGGTGACCTGGCGGCCGATCCGGGCCTTGCGGATCTCGCTCGCCACGACCTGGACGAACTGCTCGCGCGGCGCGGTCTGGGTCGGCGCGCCGGCCTCGACCTTGGTCTCGATGTTCAGCTTCACGTCGTCGGCGTGGAAGCGCCGGACCAGCGCGAACACGTCGCGCAGCTGCGGCATCCGGGCGCCCGGGTCGGGCGTCTGGCCCGGGAAGCCGGGCTGGGGGAGCGACCCGCAGTCGAGCTGCTGGACCTGCTTCAGGGTGAGCGTGTTGACGTACTTCCCGACGTACGGGTACTCGGGGTCCCCGGCCGTGTACGGCGCGGTGTCCTTGCACTTGGCGCCGGTGACCTGGCGGTCGTGGGTGACGACGGCGTACCCGTCCTCGGTGATCTGGACGTCGAGCTCGAGCGTGCTCACGCCGGTCTCCAGACCGCGCGTGAACGACGCGATCGTGGACTCGACGGTCAGGCCGAGCCCGCCACGGTGGGCCTGCAGGTCGAGCTCGCGGCCGCGGTACGCGGACGCCTCGACGGTGACCAGACCCGGCCCGAGCAGGGCGGCGGAGAGAGTGAGCGGGAGCAGCGCGCGGGAGAGGCGGCGCATGAGGGGTTCCTGTTCGTCGGCGACGGGGGCGATGGGGCCGATGGTTCAGTGCTCCGGGATACCCGGTGCCTCCTGAAGGTAACCAACCAGGGGCCGATCGGTAACCGCCCGGCGCCGTTCACCTCGCGCGCCGCCTCCCGGTCAGCACTCCTCGACGTGGCTCTTCACCGAGGCGGCGAAGTGGCCGCCGTAGATGTAGAGGTTGCTGCTGTTCTCCTTGTACCAGAGGTTGCCGTAGCTGTTGGTCAGCCAGCAGGCCAGCTGCACGCTCTTGCCGGCGGCGTACGTCTTGCGCTTGGCGCAGGCCTCGTACGGGCCGGTACGGACCGGGGACGAGTCCTTGGTCTTGGCGGTGTAGACCCAGCCGCCGCCGGGGCGGGCGCCGCAGTCGGCGCTGGTGGCGGCCGAGGCGGTGGTCGCGGTCAGGGCCGGGGCGAGCACGAGGACGCCGATGGCGCCGAGGACTGCGAGCTTGGTCATCGCGGGTCTCCTGTCGGGAGCAGCGGCCTGGGGCCGCTGGGGCGGGTGTGACAGGAGAGAACCTACAAACCGGTGGGCTCACCGGAAGGTTTCTTGCGGGGGATCGGCTGCGACGCCGGAAGATTGTGCGCCGGACCGGGAAGCGCCTCACGGCGCGTGGCCGCTCGTAGCGGCTAATTTTGGGACCCGGGGCTACCACGGCCCGACGCGTAGATCAGTGTAGCGGGTGCCCAAACCCCTTGTCCTGTTGGAGTTTCCGGGGAGCGGTTGCTAACACCACCGCGCGGTTTTCGCAACTACCAGAGCTGCCCGGCGCGTTCGGTGCGCGCCGCGGTGGCGAGCTGGTCGGCCATCTCGACCAGCTTGGACGCCGACCGGACCTGGTCGTGCCCGTCGTCGGCCAGGTGCGCGCGGCCGGTGGCGACGATCCGGGCGAACGCCGCCGCCCGGTCCAGGGTGGTCGCGAAGTCGCCGGTCGCGACACCACGCAGTACGGCGTCGACCATCGCGCGCACCTCGTCCGGGCCGGGCGGGTCCGCGACACCGGCGACGACGGCGTGCACCTCGGCGTACTTGCGGCCGGTCTCGTACTCGCGGGAGACCGCGTCGGCCTGCTTGTACACCCAGGAGCGCAGCAGGTAGAGCCGCCACAGCGACCCCGGCAGCGAGTCGGCGGGGGAGTCCGACCACAGGTCGGCCAGCTCGTCGAGACCGTAGTCGTCGGCCAGCTTCACCACCCGCGCGACCACCTCCTCGTCTTCGCTCGACCGGGCACCACGGACCAGCAGCTCAGCGGTCCGGTGCGCCACCTCGGCGACCTTCGCCGGGTCGGCCGCCGCACCGGGCAGCGACTCGAACAGCTGGTTGCCGGGCAGGATCGGCCGGCGCGGAGTAGGAACGGTCACGCAGTCATGATCCCTGACACCGCCGACAGTCGCATGCCGACCCGGTACGCCCACCACTCACCAACCTCCGTTCTCCGCCGCCTCCGGCCGTCGCTCCCGCTGGGTCGAACCGCCGCGGCGATCCTTGGTGAGTGGTGCAGGTCCGCTAGTACAGTCGGGAACATGGCGACTCCTCAGCGTGGGCGACTGGCGAAGAACCTGGTCAAGTACGGCGTCCGGTACGGGCCGATGGCGTTCGAGGCGGTCAAGCACGGGCGGGAGCCGGCCCAGCAGGCGATCCAGGCCGCGCTGGCCAAGCGCTCAGCGCGCCGCAAGGCCGTCGAGCACGCGCTGACCGTGCGGGAGGGGTCGCTGCTGAAGGTGATCAAGGACGGCTCGGCGATCTTCTTCGTGTTCAGCGGCGACGCGATCGTCACGACGTACCCGCCGGTGCCGCAGGCGACGTACCCGGAGCTGCTCCGGCACGCCGACCTCGACCGGCGCGAGCCGGCCGCCGTACTGGCTGCCCAGCAGCGCCCGAAGCTGACCGACCGCCTCCCCAAGGCCCGCCGCCGCAAGGTTTGACACCCGCGTAACACGCCGGACCCGGCGCGGTCACACCTGCCGCCCAGAGTGGAAGGACGATCCACCGAGGGAGGGCGTCCGCATGCTCTGGAAGATCAGGACCGAACTCGCCGACCGGCCCGGTGCGCTGGCCGAGCTCGCTGCACGGTGTGGTGCGGACGACATCAACATCCTCAGCCTGGAGGTCTTCACCGCGGAGAGTGGCGCCGTCGACGAACTGGTGGTCTCCACCGGCGTCGGCTGGAGCGCCGACGATCTGGTCGCGCTGACGCTGGACGCCGGCTGCGTCCGTACGACGGTGCAGCCGTGCCAGGCCGACGTACTGAGTGACGGGCCGACCAGGTACCTGCGGGCGGCACTGCGGCTGATCGACGACCCGCTGGCGGTCGACGAGGAGCTGGAGGCGCTGCAGGGGTTCGGCGAGTACACCCCCGCCGAGTGGGCGCGGGCCGACGTGCTGGTCGAGATCGCCGGCCGCCTGTCCGCCCGGTACGCCGACGAGGTGCAGGAGGCGCCGCGACCGGGTGGCGGCGGCGTACCGGTCGTGAGGCGCGCCACTGTCGGTGACGCCGACGCAGTGGTCGCCATGCACGACCGCTGCTCGTACGAGAGCCGCACACGGCGCTACCACGTCCCCATGCCGCGGCTGACGGCTCGGACCGCTCGGCACCTGTCGGCTCCGGCCGGTGGAGTCTCTGTGGTGGCGACTGTCGACGGAGCGGTCGTCGGGATGGCTACTGCGGCGCCCTGGGAGGAGCTGGAAGGTACGGCGATGGAGATCGGCGTACTGGTCGAGGACGGGTGGCAGGGGCGCGGGCTGGGGTCGCAGCTGCTCCGGCTGGTGATCGGTGAGGCGCGACTGCTCGGGGCCGACCGGGTGGTCTGTCTGGTGCAGCCGGACAACGCCGCGATGCTGCGGACGGTGGAGGGGCTGCGGATGCGGACGCGCGTCGTACCGGATGGGGACAACCTGATGGTGGCCATCGCGCTGTCCACGCAGAGCCTGTCGCATTCCGTGGATCGGGGGCCGGTGCCCTATCGTCAGACGCGTGCCATCCCTGCCCACCGGTCGCAACCCGCACGGTCTACTGGTCAACCTGCCCGCGAGCACGCGCTCGCCGGTCCTGGAGCTGTTCCGCCGGCTGCTGATCGCGGTGGGGCTGCTGACCGTGATGGTGCTCATCGTGGTGGTCGACCGTGACGGCTACAAGGACACCTACGACGGCCGCGTCGACCTGATCGACAGCATCTACTACGCGACGGTGACGCTGACCACCACCGGGTACGGCGACATCACCCCGGTGACGCCGGCCGCCCGGCTGGTGAACGCGTTCATCGTCACCCCGTTGCGGATCTCGTTCCTGGTGGTCCTGGTCGGCACGACCCTGGAAGTCCTGGCGAACGAAGGTCGTCGCATCATGCGCGACTCGCGGTGGAGGAAGCGCATGAAGGACCACACTGTTGTCGTCGGCTACGGCACCAAGGGCCGTTCGGCCGTGCAGACCCTGCTCAGCAACGGGGTGAAGCGCGAGGACATCGTCGTGATCGACCCGCGGGCCCAGGCGATCGGTGACGCGGGCAACGACCAGATGGCCGCCTTCCACGGCGACGCCACCAACCGGACCGTACTGCGGCGTGCCGAGGTGTCGCTGGCCCGCGAGGTGATCGTCACCACCGACCGCGACGACTCCGCCGTCCTGGTCACGCTGGCGGTCCGGCAGCTCAACCCCGAGGCCCACATCGTGGTCGCGGTCCGCGAGGAGGACAACGTCCCGCTGCTGCGCCAGAGCGGCGCCGATGCGGTCGTCACGTCGTCCGAGGCGGTAGGCCGGCTGCTCGGCCTTTCCGCGGTCAGCCCGAACCTCGGCGAGGTGATGGAGGACCTGCTGACGTACGGCGAAGGCCTCGAGGTCGCCGAACGCCCGGTGCTGGGCCGCGAGGTCGGCAAGGCGCCGTCGTCGGTGCCCGACCGCGTCGTCTCCGTCGTCCGCGACGGCAAGGTGCACCGGTACTACGACTCGAACGTCTCGGTGCTGGCCGCGGGCGACAAGCTGATCGTCGTACGGCCCGCGAAGGAGACCCCGTGGGCCGAGCGCCCGGGGGCGGACGAGCAGGACGACTAGCAGCCCTTCAGGGCTGCGATGAGATTGGCTGCCCTGGCGTCGCCGTGGCCGATCATGCGGTTGCTGACGTAGGCGAAGGCGAGGCCGTGCTCGTCGTCGGCGAAGGCGAACTGCCCGCCGGCGCCGTCGTTGCCGAAGCTGCGCGGACCGAGCATCGGGCGGAACGCGGAGTCGAGCAGGAAGCCCCAGCGGGCGCCGGCATCGAAGCCGAGGTAGCTCGGACCGGAGGACTGCTCGGTCAGCGCATCGGTGATGGTCGCGGGGGAGAGGAGTGGGCCGGAGGTGCTCCGGCCCGGGATCACGCTGGCTGGGCTCACGTCCGCCGCGGCCGGGATCACGCCGGCCGGCCTCACGCCTGCCGCGGCCGGGATCGTGTCGGCCGGGCTTGCACCTGCCGCGCCCGGGATCGTGTCGGCCGGGCTTGCACCCGCCCCGCCCGGGATCGCGCCGGCCGGATTCACGCCTGCCCCGCCCGGGATCGCGCCGGCCGGATTCACGCCTGTCCCGGCTGGGCTCACGCCCGACCTGGCCGGGCTGAGGCCGGTGATCGTCGCGGCGAAGAGGGCGGCGAGGCTGTCGGCTGACGCGACTGCTCCGGCGCCGGGGAGCTCGATCGTCAGCAGGTCGGGGTCGTTCCAGCCGTGCGGCTCGTCGAGGCCCGGGAAGACCAGAGCGCCGTTCATCGTGACGATGCGGGTGAGCAGGTGCTCGGGGCCGGGCATCGGTGGGCGCCCCTCGGCCTCGGTGAGGCGGGCGACGGGCTCGTCGGGCGGTACGCCGATCCAGGCGCGCAGGCCGAGCGGGTCGCCGATCGCCTGCCGGAAGTACCGCCCGGGAGTGAGCCCGGTGATCCGCCGGATCACCTCGCCGAGCAGGAAGCCGAAGACGTGCCCGTGGTACTCGTACGTCGTACCGGGCGCCCAGAGCGGTTCCTGCTCCTCGATCGCCCGCACGACCGGCGTCCAGGCGGCGATCTCGTCGAAGGTCAGTGTGCGATCGAGCACCGGCAGCCCGGCGCGATGCCCGAGAACCATCCGACTGGTGATCGTTTCCTTGCCGAACTCCGGCCAGTACGTCGCAACCGGAGCGTCGAGGTCGAGCCGGCCCTCCTGCGCGAGCAGGTGGATCGAGATGCTGACCAGCGCTTTGGCGCAGGAGAAGACCGGCACGACGGTCTCGCTCGTCCAGGCCCGACCGGTCGTCAGGTCGGCGGTCCCGGCGTACAGGTCGACGACCTTGCGCCCGCCGGAGTAGACCGCGACCGCGGCACCGAGCTCGGGGAAGTCCTCGAAGTTCCGCGCGAACGCGTCGGCGACGGCGCCGAACTTCTCGTCGGCGTGGCCGGTGGGTCGCATGGTCGCTCGTCCTTCGGGTCGTCGGGGCGGCCTCACGGTACGGCGGGGGAGCGGCGGCGGCGAGCGAATTAGCGAGAGCGCGAAGGAGCGCCGAGAGCCCGGAGAGCGCGGGAGCGCGGGCAGCGCGGGAGCGCGGGCAGCGCGGGCGGCGCGGAGCGCGCGGAGTGTGCGGAGTGTGCGGAGACGACAGAGCCGCGCCGAGTGCGCGGAGGAGCGCCGGGAACGCCGGAGAGCGCGGGAGAGCGCGGACAGCGCGGACAGCGCGGAGTGCGCGGAGACGGCGGGGCAGCGCCGAGTGCGCGGGAGAGCGTCGAGAACGCCGGAGAGCGCTCCCTGCGCTCTCCGTTCCTGGTCTGGTCCGGTCGCGGACCGTGCGGACCACGTGACGGAGTGGTCCGTTCTTGACTCGGGGTTTGCGGCGACCTAAGGTCTGATCTGTAAACGATTACAAGAACGATTACAGGAGCGCCGCGTGAGTCGTCCGACGATCGCCGCCGTGGCCCGGGCCGCGGGGGTCTCGGTGGCCTCGGTCTCCCGGGTGCTGAACGGTCTGCCGGCCACCGAGGAGATGGCCGAGCGGGTCCAGCGCGCGGTCGCCGAGCTCGGGTACGTGCCGGACGCGCGGGCGCGCTCGCTGAAGGTCGGGCGCACGTTCCAGCTGACGCTGGCGGTCGCCGACGTCGGTAACCCCGTCTACGTGACGATGATGCGGGCCGTCGAGGAGGTCGTCTCCGCCGCCGGCTACCGGCTGGTGGTCACCACCACCGGCCCGGACGTCGCCGACGAGGTCGCCCTGGTCCGCGGCATGGCCCGCGGGTACGCCGACGGCCTGGTGATCAGCCCGCTGCGCGTCGACGACGACCTGATCAAGTCGATCCAGGAGTGCGACGTACCGGTGGTCGTCGCCGGTAACGTCCCCGCGAAGGCGGGCGTCGACACCGTCCGCGCGAACTCCCCGAAGGGCATCCTGCTGGCCGTCGAGCACCTGCTCACCACCGACCGCCGCAAGGTTGCCTTCGTCAACGGCCCGGTCGACACCGTCCCCGGCACCGCCCGCGCCAAAGGCTTCGCCGACGCGATGAAGGCGAACAACCTGACGCCGGTCGCGCAGGTGGAGGCGGAAGACTTCACGTTCGCCGCCGGACGAGAAGCAGGCCGCCGCCTGCTCGACCAGTTGGGCCTCGGCCCGGCGCCGGTGCTCAGCGCCGATGGCGGAGGTCTCGCGAAGGTGTCGCCGACCGCCGAGCGCGGAGGTCGCGCGGAGGTGTCGCCGACCGACGAGGGCGGAGGTCCCGCAGGGGTGTCGCCGACCGACGAGGGCGGAGGTCCCGCAGGGGTGTCGCCGAGCGCCGAAGGCGCCAAGGCCCCGGGCGGCCCGGCCCCCTCCAACTCCGTTCTCCCCGCGGCCGCAGGCGGCGGGATCGATGCGGTGATCGCCGCGAACGATCTGCTCGCCGTGGGTGTGATGCACGAGCTCGCCGCCCGAAATCTCAAAGTCCCCGACGACGTCGCCGTGATCGGCATGGACGACAGCGAGCTCGCCGAGCAGTCCTTTCCGCCGCTGACCAGCGTGAACCTCGGTTCGGCCGAGCGGGGGCGCCGGGCGGCTGAGTTGCTGCTGGCAAGGATCGAGGACGACAGCCGGGCCCCGCGGCGGATCGTGGTGCAGCCGTCCCTGAGTGTGCGGAGATCTTCATGACCACCCAAGCTGTTCTCGCGCCGGAGAGCGCGGCCGGGAAGCCGCCGGGGCGCAACACCGGGCGCCCGAAGCAGAACCGGGAAGCGATCTTCCTGTTCCTGCCGGCGCTGATCCCGGTGCTGCTGCTCAGCGTCTACCCGCTGGTGCGCGGCATCGCGCTCGGCTTCACCGACGCCCGCGCGGGCCTGAACGTCGACACCAACTTCATCGGCTTCGGCAACTTCGGCAAGCTGCTGCACAACGACCTGTTCTGGGACTCCTTCCGGATCGGCCTGATCTGGACCGTCTCGGTCACCGTGCTGCAGTTCGTCGCCGCCCTCGGCCTGGCTCTGCTGCTGAACACCAACATCAAGTTCCGCGGCATCGCGAGAACTCTCGCGCTGATCCCCTGGGCGATGCCCCCGGTGGTCGTCGCGATCATGTGGCGCCTGCTGCTGCACCCGACCAACGGCCCGGTCAACGACATCCTGCAGACCACCCACCTGACCGACCACCCGATCAACTTCCTCGGCGACTTCAGTACGGCGCTGCCCGCGGTGATCGTGGTCGGCATCTGGGTCGGCATGCCGATGACGACCGTCACGCTGCTGGCCGGCCTGCAGGGCATCGACCGTTCCCTGTACGAGGCCGCGGCCGTCGACGGCGCCGGTGCCTGGCGCCAGTTCTGGTACATCACGCTGCCGCAGCTCAGGACGGTGATCGTCGCGATCACCAGCCTGGACATGATCTGGAACTTCAACTCGTTCGGCCTGGTCTACGTGCTGACCGCCGGCGGCCCGGGCGGCAAGACGATGCTGCCGATGCTGTTCGCCTACAACGAGGCGTTCCGGTACGGCAACTTCGGGATGGCCGCCGCGATGGGTGACGTGATGGTCGTGATCATCATCGTGTTCCTGGCCTTCTACCTGCGCAACCGGTTGAGGAGCGAGGCATGAGAACGCGTCGCACCACCCGCGCCGCCCAGTACGTCGCCGTACTGGCCTATCTGCTCTTCCTCGGCTTCCCGCTGGTCTGGCTGATCTCGGCGTCGCTGAAGTCGCCGCGCGAGTTCGCCAGCATCGACCCGACGTTCTTGCCGCAGGCACCGACCTTCAGGAACTTCAGCGACGCGCTGGAGGAGCAGGGCCTGGTCCGCTCGATGCTGAACTCGCTGCAGATCTCGGTCGCCACCACCGTGCTGGTGCTGATCGTCTCGCTCCCGGTCGCGTACGCCCTGGCCCGGTTGCGGTCGAGGCTGCGGCCGATCACCAACGGCTGGATCCTGGTCAGCCAGGTCTTCCCGGTGATCCTGATCGTGATCCCGCTGTTCGTGATCCTGCGCCAGCTGCACCTGACCAACACGATCCCCGGCGTGGTGATCGTCTACATGGTCTGGTCGATGCCGTTCGCCCTGTGGATGTTGCAGGGGTACGTCGCCGCCGTACCGCGGGAGCTGGAGGAGGCGGCGTCGGTCGACGGCGCGAGCCGGGTCCGGACGATCGTCTCGATCGTGATGCCGCTGCTGCGGCCGGGCCTGATCGCGACCGCGATGTTCACCTTCATCTCGGCGTGGAACGAGTTCTTCTTCGCCCTGGTCCTGCTCCAGGACCCCCAGCTCAAGACGCTGCCGCTGGTGCTCGCCCGTTTCGTCGGGGCCGAGGGCCAGGTCCAGTTCGGCCCGCTCGCGGCCGCGTCCGTCCTGGCCACCGTGCCGAGTCTCGTGTTCTTCGCCTTCCTGCAGCGCCGGCTGACGTCCGGCCTGCTGTCCGGCGCTGTCAAGGGCTGAACAGCCCGTCCCCTGAGGAGAAACCCATGAAGAAAGCATTGACCGCCCTGATGGCGGCAGGTGCCCTGGTGGCGCTCGCGGCCTGTGGCAGCGGGAACGACAGCTCGGGCGACCCCGCGCCGGGCGAGAAGGTGACGCTGAAGTTCCAGAGCCTGGCCTTCCAGAAGACCACGGTCGCGGCGACCAAGAAGATCGTCGCCGACTGGAACGCCGCGCACCCCGACGTCCAGGTCGAGTACGTGCAGGGCAGCTGGGACTCCGTGCACGACCAGCTGGTCACCCAGTTCCAGGGTTCGACCGCGCCGGACATCATCCACGACGAGTCCGCCGACATCACCGGCTTCGCGAACCAGGGCTACCTGGCCGACCTCACGCCGTACCTGAGCCAGGAGACGAAGGACGCCGTACCGGCGGGAGTCTGGGACACCGTCAAGTCCGGCGACGGCAAGATCATCGCCGCGCCGACGCTCCTGCAGTCGTACGTCGTGTTCGGCAACTCCGCGCTGCTCAAGCAGGGCGGCGTCACCGCGACCGGCGACTCGCTCAGCTGGGACCAGCTGCAGGCGGACGCCAAGAAGCTGACCACCGGCGGCAAGTTCGGTCTCGGCTGGGGCCTGAAGAGCCCGACCGCGACCGTGCTGAACCTGGGCATGAACTTCGACGCCGCCTTCTTCGAGGGCAGCGGCCGCGACGCCAAGGCGAAGATCGGCGACGCCGAGCTCGAGGTGCCGAAGCGGATCCACGCGATGGCCTACACCGACAAGTCGATCGACCCGACCTCGCTGACCCAGAGCGGTTCCGACGTGCTGCCGGGCTTCTTCGGCGGTAAGTACGCGATGGTTGTCGCGGGCAACTACACCGCCCAGCAGATGGTCGAGCAGGCGCCGAAGGGCTTCCAGTGGGAGGTGCTGCCGCCGCTGAAGGGCACCTCGGAGAAGCAGGCCGCGAACCCGCAGACGCTGTCGGTGCCGGCTGAGGGCAAGCACATCAAGCAGTCGGCGGAGTTCATCGACTTCTTCATGAAGGCCGAGAACCTGGCCGCGGTCGGCCAGGGTGACTGGCTGATCCCGACCACGCAGCCGGCCCGGGACGCGATCCAGAAGGCGACCGGCGGCAAGAACGGCTGGCAGCAGACGTTGGCCAGCGGCACCGAGATGACCAAGGCGCCGTTCCAGAGCGTCGAGAACTACCCGAAGTGGAAGGACCAGATCGCCACTCCCGCCCTGCAGGAGTTCCTGGCCAACAAGATCGACCTCGCGGCGCTCGGCCAGAAGCTGAACGACGGGTGGGGCCAGGTCAACAGCTGATGCCTGACCAAACGAAGTCACTGCTGGAGGACAAGTCGGTCGGGGCCCTGCTGGGCTCCGCCGCCGGCGACGCGATCGGCGGCGCCGTCGAGGGCTGGACCCCGGAGGCGATCCGGGAGCGGCACGGCGGCTGGGTGACCGGCATCGTCGGGCCCTGGTACGACGACTGGCGCAACGCGCGCCCGATCGCGCCGTACCACAAGGGTGACGGGCACATCACCGACGACACCTTGATGACGCACGCGCTGGTCGAGGTGTACGACGAGACGCGCGCGCACCTCGACGCCTACGCGGTCGCCGAGAAGCTGGTGCCGAAGATGCTCGCGGGCAAGCGCTGGGTGCCGGAGCTGGAGGCGGACGCGCTGCTGCTGCAGCGGGTCTTCCTGGCCGAGAAGTGGCTGGTCGCACGCCTGCACTACGGGCACATCGACCCGCGCGAGGCCGGCGTCGGCAACATCGTGAACTGCGGTGCGGCGATGTACGCCGCCCCGATCGGGATCGCCAACGCCGGTGACCCGGCC
This sequence comes from Kribbella sp. NPDC051770, assembly GCF_040681455.1. Classification (NCBI taxonomy): domain Bacteria; kingdom Bacillati; phylum Actinomycetota; class Actinomycetes; order Propionibacteriales; family Kribbellaceae; genus Kribbella; species Kribbella sp. NPDC051770. Next base: position 122,244 of record NZ_JBFAYT010000003.1, read on the forward strand.
GGTGCGTACGCCGAAGCGATCGACCTGGCCGGTGCGCACCAGTCGAGCTACGGGCGGGAGGCGGCCGGCGTGTTCGCGGCCGCCGTCGCCGCGGCGATGGTGCCTGGGGCAACGGCTTCGGGCGCGGTCGAGGCGGCGCTGGACCTGGCCAAGGACGGCACCCGGCTGGCCGTTGCCGCGGTCGCCGAGGTGGCCGAGGGGCTCGACGACTGGGAGCAGGCGATTCCGCTGCTGCGGAAGGCGATCGAGCCGTTCGACACGGTCGGTCCGGACTACCGCGACCAGTCGCTCGACGCGCGGCGGCCGAGCCGGACGAAGGCGATCGAGGAGCTGCCGGTGGCGCTTGGGTTCGTGCTGGTTTCCGGTGGCGACGTACGGCAGGCGGTGCTCGGCGGGACCAACTACGGGCGCGACGCCGACTCGATCGCGTCGATGGCCGGCGCGGTCACCGGCGCGCTGAGCGGGCAGGCCGGCGTACCGGAGGAGTGGACGACGCGGATCGCCGAGGCGAGCAAGACCGATCTGGTCGCGCCCGGCCTGGTGATGGCGTCGGTGGCGCGGGACCTGCGAACGGCGGACGCCGAGCGCTGGGCCCGGCGTACGGCGGCACTGGACGCGCTCGGATGAGACTGACTTGGGTGCAGCCGGAAGATCTGCTGCCGCACCAGCTGGTCCAGTCCGCGGCCGAGGGCGCGGACGTGCAGGACGTCGTCACGCGCTGGCAGTCCGCCGGCGGGACGGTCGAGGCGCCGGTCTCCGGAGCCTCGGCCACCCCGGCCGGGCCGGAGCTTCGCGCGCTGGCCCGGGTGCTGCTCGACGAGCTCGACAAGCGTTCCACCCCGTGGACCGCGCCGGAGATCCCCGAGCTTCCCCGGCTCGCCGCCGGCTTCGGCCCGGGCGGCCGGGTCACCCGGAGCATCGAACGCCGGATTTCGAATGGTTGGGTCGGCCGGGCCGCGGGCAACCTGCTCGGGAAGCCGGTGGAGAAGATTCCCCGGGAGGGGATCCGGGAGATCTTGGCGAGCTCTGGGCAGTGGCCGTTGACGCAGTACGTGACCGCGGTGGGGGTGCCTGACGACGTACAGGCGCGGTGGCCGTGGAACCGGCGGTCGAAGCCGACGAGCCTGCGCGAGGTGATCTCGGGCATGCCCGAGGACGACGACCTGAACTTCGCGATCCTCGCGCTGCAGTTGGTGGAGAAGCACGGTGACGCGCTGACCACCGAGGACGTGGCGCAGGCGTGGCTGAGCGACCTGCCGGCCGGGCGGGTGTTCACCGCCGAGCGAGTCGCCTATCGCAACCTGCTCGACGGCGTCGCACCCGAGCGCGCCGCCCTGGTCCGCAACCCGTTCCGCTGGTGGATCGGCGCCCAGATCCGGACCGACGTGTACGGCTGGGTCCACCCCGGTGACCGTACGGCGGCCGCCCGGCTCGCGCTGACCGACGCACGCCTGAGCCACACCGGCGCCGGTGTCGACGGCGCGATCTGGGTCGCCGCGATGTCCGCGGCCGCGCTGGTGCTCGACGATCCCCGCGAGATCGCGCTCTCCGGGCTCGAGGCGATCGATCCCGGCAGCGCGATCGCGCAGGCGGTCCAGCTCGGGCTGTCGCTCGCGGACAAGCCGCTGGACGACGCGCTCGACGTGCTGCACGCGGAGTACGGGCAGCTGCACTGGGTGCACGCGATCAACAACAGCGCGCTCACGGCGTACGCGCTGACGGCCCCGGACTTCGCGACCGGTGTCGGCCGCGCGGTGATGGGCGGCTGGGACACCGACTCCGTCGGCGCGACCGTCGGCGCTGTGCTTGGCGCCGTCCTGGGTGTTCCGGCAGAGTGGTCGACACCTCTGGAGAACCGGCTGACCACCAGTCTGCCGGGGATGAACCAGGTCTCATTCGACGAACTCGCAGCGAGAACTCTGGCCGTGGTGAAGAAGGAGGAGCGGCGTGGCTGACGTCGTGGTCGTGGGCAGCGCGAACGTGGACCTGGTGCTCCCGGTCCAGCGGATCCCGCGCCCCGGCGAGACCGTACTGGCCTCCGGGCTGACCCGCGGTCCGGGCGGCAAGGGTGCGAACCAGGCGGTCGCCTCGGCCCGGGCGGGCGCGTCGACCGCGTTCGTCGCGGCGCTCGGCGCCGACGACGGGGGAGCGCTGCTGCGCGCTGCCCTGGACGGTGTCGACCTGTCGCTCGTCGAGACCGTGGACGCGCCGACCGGGACGGCGATCATCACGGTCGACGCCGACGGCGAGAACGCGATCACCGTGGCGCCCTCGGCGAACGGTCTGCTGGCGCTGACGCCGCGATCGCTGGCCGCCGTGGGCGAGGCGAAAATAGTGCTTTCCCAACTGGAGATTCCGTTCGGTACGGTGCAGGCGGCAGCCGCGGCGAGCAGGTACTTCATCCTGAACGCCGCCCCGGCCGCCGAGCTGTCCGACGAGTTGCTGGGGCATGTCGACCTGCTGGTCGTGAACGAGACGGAGGCCGAAGCGGTGGCTGGTGCGAAGCTGTCCGCCCTGCTGGACCGGGTGCCGGCCGCGGTGGTGACACTGGGCGCCGAGGGCGCGGTGATCCTGAACCGTTCGGTGGCCGAGGTGCGGGTGCCGGCGGTGCGGGTCGAGGTGGTCGACACCACCGCCGCGGGCGACACCTTCTGCGGAGTCCTGGCCGCCACACTTGCTGCGACGTCAACTACAGCGAGCGACCTGACGAATGCGGTCCGACGCGCTACCGTTGCTGCTTCATTGAGTGTCCAGACCGCGGGGGCGATCCCTTCGGTACCTCACGGGGAAGCTATCGACGCGCGCTGTGCGGAGGTGTACCTGTGAACCCGCTGGAGCCGAGGCCCATCGATCTGCCCGCGAAGGTCGATCTCGGCCTCCGGGCCGACCTGACCTTCCTCGACGACGCCAAGATCCTCGGCGCGCCCGAGGACCCGGCCGACCTGCCGCGCTGGCGCGGCAAGCTCGCCGAGTGGCTGGCCGGCGCCTACGGGCGGACGGCGTACGACGGTGGCTCGCACTACGAGCAGCCCGGTCGCGAGTGGACCCAGACGGCGTACTCGGTGGCGCTGGTCTGGCTCTGGGACGACCAGCTGTACGACGTCGCCACGGGGGCGTTCACCCCCGCGAAGTTCGTGCAGCACGGGGTCGAGGACTTCGGTGGCTACGACGCGGTGGTGCTGTGGCACGCGTACCCGGTGATCGGGATCGACTCGCGCAACCAGTTCGACTTCTACCGTGACGTTCCGGGCCTTCGGCAACTGGTCGACGACCTGCACGGCCTCGGGCTGAAGGTGTTCTTCGACTACAACCCGTGGGACGTCGGCACCCGCCGCGCGGACGGGCCGGACGCCGAGGAGTTCGCGGCGCTGGTCGCCGACTTCGGTGCCGACGGCGCCTTTCTCGACACCCTGAAGGAAGGCGACCCGGCGTTCACCCGGGCGCTGAACAAGGTGAACCCGGCGATCGCCTTCGAGGGCGAGTCGCGGTTGCCGCTGGCAAGGATCTCGGACCACGCGCTGTCCTGGGCGCAGTGGTTCGCCGACACCCGGGCGCCCGGCGTGCTGCGGGCGCACCTGTACGAGCGCCGGCACATGATGCACCACACCCGGCGCTGGAACCGCGACCACAGCGACGAGCTGCAGTCGGCGTGGGTGAACGGCGTCGGCATCCTGGTCTGGGAGAGCGTGTTCGGCGCGTGGGTCGGCTGGAACGCGCGCGACCGCGCGACGCTGCGGCGGATGGTCGCGGCCCAGAGAGCGTTCTCCGAGGTTCTCATCAACGGCGACTGGATCCCGCTGACGCCGGAGATCCCGGACAAGGCCCGCGAGCACGGGGTCTTCGGGTCGCGCTTCGAGCTGGCCGACGTCACGTTCTGGACGCTGATCAACCGCGACGACGAGGACTTCGAGGGCGTCGTCCTGCGCTCGGAGGACCAGGTCGGCGACTGGTACGACGTGACCTCGGGCGTGCCGATCACGGCCGACGACGAGGGCGTGCGGCTCGTCGTACCGGGGCGTGGGGTGGCGGGGATCGTGCGGGTCGGAGCGACGGCTGGTGCTTCGTGCCGGGCGACTGCGCGGCGGCTGGGGACGATGTCGCGGCCGCATGTGAAGGACTCGGCGTTCCCGGTCGCTCCGGGACGGCTCGTTCCGCCGCCGATGCCGGTTGGTGAGGCTTCGTTCGGTCCGGTTGTGGTGGTGCCCGCGGGGGAGCGCTCTCTGGTGGTCCGGCATCGGCGCCGGGAGACCGGGTTGTACGACACCGCGCCGTACGTGGAGGAGTGGAAGCCGTTGCCTCCGCGCCTGCACGACCAGCAGACGGTTTCTCGCGAGGTGTCACTCACTGAGGTGTCTGTTGCGGTGCGCGAGGTGACGAACGCTGAGTTCGCTGCGTTCTTGTCCGCCTCCGGGTATCGCCCGCTGATCGCGAACCGCTTCCTGGCCCACTGGGTCGACGGCGCTCCCGCCGCCGGCACCGAGGACCAGCCGGTCACGTACGTCGACCTCGCCGACGCGCGGGCGTACGCCGAGTGGGCCGGCGGCCGCCTGCCCACCGAGGACGAGTGGCAGGTCGCGGCTGGTCTCGACGGCTTCACGCGTCTGGAGCCGCTGGTCTGGAACTGGACCGAGTCCGAGCACCGCGACGGCCGCAGCCGCTTCAGCATCCTGAAGGGCGGCTCCTGGTACGTTGCCGAGGGCTCCGACTGGTACTCCGACGGTGGGCCGCAGGAGCCGGAGGTCAGCTTCAAGCTGGTGCTGACCGGCGGCGGGCTCGATCGCTCGGAGACCATCGGCTTCCGGTGCGCGCGGTGAGCGGGAACGAGCCCTCAGCAACCACTCCGTCCGACGCCTCCGGGGTCCCCGCTTCCGGCGGGCCTTCCGCGGTGGTCCCGGCGAGTGGACCCGCCTCCGCTGCATCCCCGGCGAGCACCCCCGCCTCGGGCGGGCGTGCGCAGCGGCTTGCGCCGCTTGCCGGGGTGAAGGTGGTCGAGGCAGCAACCCTGTTCGCCGGCCCACTGGCTGCGACCTTCCTCGGGGACTTCGGCGCTGACGTCACCAAGATCGAGCACCCGGCCCGCCCCGACGCGGCGCGCGGGCACGGTGCTTCGAAAGACGGCATCGGGTTGTGGTTCAAGACCCTGGGTCGCAACAAGCGACTCGCGACCCTGGACCTGTCCCGCGGCCGGGAGGTGTTCCTCGACCTGATCCGCGACCAGGACGTCCTGGTCGAGAACTTCCGCCCCGGCACCCTCGAGCGCTGGGGCCTCGGCCCCGACGTCCTGCTCGAGGCCAACCCGCGCCTGGTGATCGCCCGCGTCACCGCCTTCGGCCAGGTCGGCCCGTGGTCGAGCCGCCCCGGCTTCGGCTCGCTGGCCGAGGCGATGAGCGGTTTCGCCGCGGTCACCGGCGAACCGGACGGCCCGCCGACCCTCCCACCGTTCGGCCTGGCCGACGGCATCACCGCCCTCGCGACGGCGTACGCCGTACTGGTCGCTCTTCGCGAACGCGACAGCTCCGGCCAAGGCCAGGTGATCGACATGGCGATCATCGAACCGATCCTGATGATGCTCGGCGGCGGCATCACGGCGTACCAGCAGACCGGGTACGTCCAGCCCCGCCTCGGCAACCGCTCGTCGAACAACGCGCCGCGCAACGTCTACCAGACCGCCGACGGCCGCTGGGTCGCGGTGTCGACGAGCTCCCAGAGCATCGCCGAACGCGTCGTCACCCTCGTCGGCCGCCCCGACCTGGTCGCCGAACCGTGGTTCGCGACCGGCCGCCAACGTGCCGAACACGCCGACGAGCTCGACGAGGCGGTCGGCTCCTGGATCGGCGCCCGGGCTCTGGACGAGGTCATGGAAGCCTTCGAGAAGGCGGAAGCCGCGGTCGGCCCGGTGCACGACATCCGAGGCATCGTCGAGGATCCGCAGTACGCCGCGCTGGGCACCATCACGACGATCGACGACGAGGAACTGGGCGGCCCGGTCGCCATGCAGAACGTGCTCTTCCGCCTGTCGGAGACTCCCGGTGAGATCCGCTGGGCCGGCCGCCCGCACGGTGCCGACACCGACGCGGTCCTGGCCGAGATCGGCGTGACGCCCGAGCAGCTGGCTGCTCTGCGCGAGTCCGGGGTGGTCTGATGCTGCGTACGCCGGCGCGATCCCGGAGCGGACTGATGCCGTACGTCGTACTCAACTCCGGAGCGCTCCCGTGCTGACAGCTCTCTACGTCCCCGCCAACCGCCCGGACCGCTTCGCCAAAGCCGTTGCCGCAGGCCCCGATCTCGTCGTCTTCGACCTCGAGGACGCCGTACCGGTCGACGACAAGTCCGACGCCCGAGGCTGGGCCGTCGCCTGGATCGCCGCCCGCGCCACCGGTTCCTTCGAGATCCGGGTCAACGCCCCCGGTACCCCGTGGATCGAGGACGACCTGGCGGCGCTCGCAGCAGTGCCCGACGTCCGCGTCCGCGTCCCCAAGGTCGAAACCGCCGCCGACGTCCACGCAGTCCTGGCCCAAGTCCCCTCGGCCAAGATCACCGCCCTCATCGAATCCCCCCTGGGCCTCGAACGAGCCTTCGAGATCGCCTCGGCCGACCCGCGGGTAGTAGCCGTCGCCCTGGGCGAAGCCGACCTCTCCAGCGCCCTGGGCGTAGACACCCCCGAAGGCCTCACCTGGGCCCGAGGCCGGCTGGTCTCCGCCTCCCGAGCAGCCGGCCTGGGCGCCCCGATGATGTCCGTCTACCCCCACGTCAACGACGAGGAAGGCCTCCGCCGCACCAGCCTCCAAGGCCGAACCCTCGGCTTCGTCGGCCGAACCGCGATCCATCCCCGCCAACTCCCCACCATCGTCGAAGCCTTCACCCCCACCGCCACCCAACTGGCCGACGCCGCAGACCTCCTTGCCGCAGTGGAAAAAGCCGGCGTCACCGAAGGCGGCGTCATCGTCCTCCCCGACGGCCGCATGGTCGACCCCGCCATGCTCGGCCGAGCCAGAGAACTAACCACCCTCATGCAACAAATCGAGTCCCGCCAGGCCTGACACCCGCCCCGGCTGCACCCACGAGCCACCCACCGCTGCCACCACCGGTTCGTCGCCCACCCGTCAACCTCCGGCCCCCGCGGGCGAGTTGCCGCGGGGACCTCGGACGCTCGCCTGGCGCTCGCCGGCTGCTGGGCAGCGTGCACCAGGTCGTCGCCGACCAACCTCCGACCCCGCGGCTGCACCGCCGAGCCATGCACCGCCGCGACCGGGTCGTCGCCCACCCACCACCCTCCGACCCCCGCCGCTGGACCAACGGACCATTCGCCGCTGCGACCGGTCGTCGTACACCTGCCAACATCCGACCATCGCGGCCGGGTTGCCGCGAAAGTCGGGGATGTGTGCCTGGCGCTCCTCGGCTGCTGGGCAGCGTGCCTTGGGTTGAGCGTGGCATCGGAGGCGAGTTGGCCGCCGCGCGATGCGCGGGGCTCCGCGTCGGGTGGAGTTGGAGCTGGATCTCACCGCCGGCGCGTCTGCCCGCAGAAGTGTCGACTGAGGCAACGGACCTGCATCACTCAGTAAGGCCGAGTATTTCGGGTGTTCGTGGGTGGCTTACGCGTGGTGAATTGGTCGTCAGTCGGCTTAGTGAGTGGTGGAGGTCCGTGGCGAGGTGCATCGATGTGGCCAGTGCGGACATCGGCTGTCCAACGGGCAGTCGTGGTTCGCGGATGCCGTGTGCGGATCGGCGTGCTGAGGCTCGGCAGCGTTGGCAAGTAGTTCGAGCGCGTCCACGGCGGCGCGGTGGGCCGGCGCCAGTTTGTCTCCGGTGAAACGCTTCGCCTGCCAGTCTTCGGGGCCTGGCGTCGGCAGCTCGGTCTCACCGAACACCTCGTGGGGTGCGGGAATCACATCCGCGGCGAATCACCCGTGCGCCGTACGGCGCACGCAGGTTGGTGGCGGCCTGCCGGGTGTGACGTGGGGCATGCTTTAGGGTCGTAGACATGCTTCCTCGTAGGGTCGATGCGGTGGTCATCGGGTCCGGGCCGAACGGGCTCGTGAGTGCGGTCGAGCTGGCGGACGCCGGGTGGGACGTGCTTGTACTGGAGGGGGCGGAGACGTTCGGGGGCGCGGTCCGCTCGACGTCCGAGGGCGGCTGGGTGAGTGATCGGTTCAGCTCGAACTACCCGCTCGGGTTGGCGTCGCCGGTGTTCAAGGCGATGGAGCTGGAGAAGTTTGGGCTGAAATGGGCACACGCTCCGTTGCCCTTGGCGCATTTGCTGGACCCGGAGAGCTCGGTGGCGATTCATCCGGATCCCAACGACACGGCCGCGTCGATCTCGCGGGAGCACCCGCAGGACGGCGACGCCTGGCTGGAGTTGTACTCGAAGTACGTGCGGATCCGCGAGCCGTTGCTGCAGTCGCTGCTGACCTCGTGGCCCCCGGTGCTGCCGGGCGCCCGGTTGGCGCGGCGGCTGGGGTCGGCGGGGGAGTTGGTGCGGTTCGCGCGGTTCATGGCGATGCCGGTGCATCGGATGGCGCACGAGTTGTTCGACGGGCCTGGTGGACGCGCGCTGCTGGCGGGGAACGCGTTGCACGCTGACGCTCCGCTGACCGGTTCGGTCAGCGGAACGATGGGCTGGCTGCTGGCGATGCTTGCCCAGGACATCGGGTTTCCGGTGGCCGAGGGGGGATCGAGCTCGCTGTCCACCGCGCTGCGGCGACGGGCGGAGCGGGCGGGGGCGCTGTTCGTCGCCGGTACGCCGGTCGCCGGGATCGAGCTGGCCGGTGGGCGGGCGGTCGCCGTACAGACTGCTTCGGGGGAGCGGATCGCGGTTGGGCGGGCGGTGATCGGGGATGTGTCCGCCGGCACCTTGTACGACAGGCTGTTGCCTGAGGCAAGCATTCCGGCTGGGCTGCGGGGGGATCTGAAGCAGTTCGAGTGGGATTACCCGACGGTCAAGCTCAACTATCGCCTCAGTGCGCCGATCCCGTGGAACTCGGACGATGCCCGGCGAGCTGGCGTGGTGCATCTCGGCGGGACTGCGGATGACCTGGTCCACATCTCGGCTGACCTGGATACCGGTCGGTTGCCGTCAGCCCCCTTCATGCTGATCGGGCAGACCACCAAGTCGGACCCGACGCGTTCGCCGGAGGGGACCGAGGCGGTCTGGGCCTATGCGCATCTGCCGCGCGGCGTTGTCGACGATGCTTCAGCGGAGAAGCTCGGCGACCGGATGGATCGCCACATCGAGCGCTATGCCCCGGGCTTCGCGAACGTCGTACAGGACCGGGATCTGCAGCGGCCTGGGGACTTCATCAAGTCCAACGCGTCGCTGGGCTTGGGTGCTCTGGGCGGGGGAACCGCCCAGCTGCACCAGCAGCTGATCTTCCGCCCGACGATTGGGTTGGGCAGTGCGCGCACGTTCGTCCAGGGTCTGTACCTCGGCAGCTCCGCGATCCACCCGGGGCCTGGGGTCCACGGTGCGTGCGGGCACTTGGCGGCGCGCACCGCTCTTCGCGATGCGTCGGTGCTGGGTCCGGTGACCAGGGCGTTCCCGACCTTTGCGTTGCGGCATCTCCAGCGGTGAGATGATTCGGGCTGGAGGTCAGCTCAGGGCTTTTCGGTGCGGCTGGGGCAACGGAAACACTCGCTCCGGCAAGCCGCTACCTGCGGCGGCCTGTACGCGGGTGACGGCCGTCGCGCTGAGGTGATGGCGAGAGGGCGCCGCGGTGGTCGGGGCACGCGGTGGAGGCGAGAGGGTGTCGCGCTGGTCGGGGGACGCGGTGGTTTGGCTGAGCTGAGGCGGCAGGCGATGTTGGCGGGTGGTGGTGTCGGCAGGGACCAGTGTGGTGGGTGGTGGTGGTGCTGCTTGACGTAGGGCGTTGGTGGATCGGAGGTGGCGTGTTGGCGGCTGCGGTGATGTGTGCGAGTCGGGTTGGGGACGGCAGTTGCTGAGGTGGACGGGCAATGGGCGTGGGTGAGCGCGTGGACGGGTTCAGGGGCGGTGGTTGTGGGTGTTGCGGAAGGTGCCGTGACGGCCGGCTGGCTCGAGGTGATGCGCGGGTCAGCGCGCGGGGGTGCTGATTCTCAGGGCGGCGATCAGGTCCTGGTAGAGGGTGTCGGTCGCGAGCAGGGTTTCGTGGGTGCCTTGGGCTCGGAGGTGGCCGGCTTCCAGGACGAGGATTTGGTTTGCGTCGATGACGGTGCTGAGGCGGTGGGCGATGGTGAGGACGGCGCCGGTTCGGGCGATTCTGTCGATGACCTCGTGGACTGCGGCTTCGGTGAGGCCGTCCAGTTGGGCGGTGGCTTCGTCGAGGAGGAGGATTTCGGGGTCGCCGACCAGGGCTCGGGCCAGGGCGATGCGTTGGCGTTCGCCGCCGGAGATGACGGCGGTGGAGAGGGCGGTGTCGAGGCCGTCGGGGAGTTCTTTGACTCGGTCGGAGAGGCGGACGGCGGTCAGGGCTTCCCAGATGGCTTGTTCGGTGGCGGATTCGTGGGTGTAGAGGAGGTTCTCGCGGAGGGTGCCGGGGACCAGTGGGGTGTCTTGTTCTACGTAGACGATTCGGCGGCGGAGGTCTTCGAGGGGCCAGTGCTGGAGGGGGAGGCCGTCGAGGACGAGTTGGCCGGAGTCGGGGTTGAGGAAGCGGAGGAGGAGGGAGAAGATCGTGGTTTTGCCGGCGCCGGAGGGGCCGACGATGGCGGTGTGGCCTCGGCGGGGGATTTCGAGGGAGATGTTCTGGATGGCGGGGGCGGCGCCGGGGGCGTAGCGGGCCGTCACGTTGTCGAAGACCAGGGCTGAGGTAGACAGGTCTAGGGGAGTGCGGCGGGCTGGGGTGGGGTCGTCGGGTTCTACGTCGAGGGCGTCGATCTCGCGGATTCTGGCTGCGGCGGCGATGCCGGCCTGGAGGCTGCTGAAGGTCATGGCGAGAGTGCTGACCGGCTCCATCAGCTGGAAGGCGTACAGGAGGAAGGCGACCAGGGCCGAGACGGTGAGTAGGCCCTCGCTGACTCGCCAGGCGCCCAGGCCGAGGATCAGCATGATCGCGAGGCCGACGCCGAAGCCGGCGGCGGTGAAGGCGGCGGCTTCGTAGCGGATGGCGCGGATCGCCTGCCGGGCGGACTCCTCGGCCTCGCCGATCACTCGCCGGCTCTCGCGGCTCTCGGCGCGGCTGGCTTTGACCGTACGGATCGCGCGCAACGCGCCCTCCAGTACGCCGCCGAGGCGGCCGACCGCGCCCTGGGCCTGCTCCTGCGCCTTGGCCATCTTCGGCATCAGCAGGCCGATGACCGCGCCGACCACCGCGAGGGCCGCGAGCGTGGTCAGCAGCAGGGTGCCGTCGAGCATGCCCATCAGGATCAGCGCGCCGAACAGGCCGATCGTGCCGTTCACCAGCGAGACGAGGCTGGAGGCGGCGGCCTCGCGGAGCAGGACGGTGTCGGAGGTGACGCGGGTGACCAGCTCGCCGGGGGAGCGGGTGGCGAGCTCGCCGATCCGGAGCCGGAACAGCCGGCGCACCATCGAGCTGCGCGCGTCGAGCACCACCCGCTCGCCCATCCGGCCGAGCAGGATCCACTGCGCCATCCCGATCAGCGAGCCCGCGACCAGCAGGACGACGAGCAGTGCGACGGCGGGCGCAATCGGCTGCGACGACGAGAGCCCGTCGAGCACGGACTTCGTCACCAGCGGGGTCGCCAGCGAGGCGCCGGTCGCGATCAGGCCGAGCACGATGCCGATCCAGAGCGTTCTTCGGTGCGGCCGGACGAACGACCAGAGCAGTCTCAGGTTCTGCCAGCGCTTGTTCTCACTCATCAGGTCCCCTCCCGGAAGCGGTGAATCATCAAGGTAGCAGAATCGGACATCACTGTCCTATTAATATACACAGCAGCCCCAGACGTATAAGGTCGGAATCTATGACTGACACGGTCGAATCGGGCAGCCGGAGCCGGACCCGACGCGCGATCCTGGACGCCGCCGTACGGGTGTTCGCCCAGCGCCGGGCGGCGTCACTCGCGGACGTCGCGGCGGAGGCGCAGGTCGCCCGGAGTACCTTGCACCGGTACTTCCCGGACCGCGCGGAGCTGGTCCAGGCGCTGGCCGACGACCTGCTGACGGTGTTCGAGCGGGTGATCCGCGAGGCCGAGACCGATCAAGGGCCGGCGCGGGATGCGCTGCAGCGACTGATCGGCGGCTACCTCGAGCTGGGCGAGCGGATCTACTTCCTGTTCAGCGAGCCGAGCTTCAACCAGCCCGACCCGGACTCCGAGGTCGCCCGGTTCTTCGAGAAGCTCGACCTGGTCTGCAAGCCGGTCGAGGTGCTGATCGCGCGCGGGCAGCGCGAGGGCGTGATCGCCAGGAACATGACCGTCGACTGGATCATGCGGATGCTGCTCTGGATGGTCTTCATCGGCTGGGACGCCGTCGAGGACAAGGCATTGTCGCGGCTGCAGGCGCAGGCGGTTGTGCTGCAGACGATCGAGTCCGGCATCCTCGAACCGTCGGACAACCAGTGATCGAGCCGCTGCTGCGGGAGCTGGCTCCGCAGGTTCTCGGCTTCCTAGCGCGCCGCCACGGCCAGTTCGATCTCTGCGAGGACGCCGTCCAGGAAGCGCTGATCGCGGCGGCCCAGCAGTGGCCGAACGACGGCGTACCGGGGAATCCGCGCGGCTGGCTGATCACCGTCGCGACCCGGCGCCTCACCGACCAGTTCCGCAGCGAGAGCGCACGGCGCAAGCGCGAGGACTCGGTCGCCGCGATGAGCGGTCCGGAGGAGCTCGTCTCGCCCGGCGCCGACCACGAGCAGCCGGCCGAGGACGACACGCTGACGCTGCTGTTCCTCTGTTGCCACCCAGCCGTCACACCGGCTTCGCAGGTCGCCCTGACCCTGCGTGCGGTCGGCGGTCTCAGTACGGCGGAGATCGCGCGCGCCTTCATGGTGCCTGAGGCAACGATGGCGCCGCGGATCAGCCGCGCCAAGAAGAGCATCAAGGCGGCCGGCAGCCGGTTCGTCCTCCCGCCGGAGGAGGAGCGCGCCGACCGGCTGCGCGTCGTACTGCAGGTGCTCTACCTGATCTTCAACGAGGGCTACACGGCCAGCTCAGGCGAAGAGTTGCAGCGCGTCGAGCTGACCGCGGAGGCGATCCGCCTGGCCCGGATGCTGCGTGAGTCGCTGCCGGACGAGGGTGAGGTCGCCGGGCTCCTCGCGCTGATGCTGCTCACCGACGCGCGCCGGGCCGCGCGGACGACCGACGCGGGCGAGCTGATCCCGATCGACGAGCAGGACCGCTCGCTGTGGAACCAGGAATCCATCACCGAGGGTGCCGACCTGGTCCTGAAGACGCTGGCCGAGGGTGAGGTCGGCTCGTACCAAGTGCAGGCCGCGATCGCTGCCGTGCACGCCGAGGCGCCGACCGCCGAGGAGACCGACTGGCCGCAGATCCTCGGGCTCTACCTGCTGCTGGAAAAGCTCGCGCCGAACCCGATGGTCACGCTCAACCGCGCGATCGCGCTCGCCCAGGTCGAGGGCCCGCAGGCCGGCCTCGAGCTGCTGGCGACGCTGGACGACGACAAGCACCTGGCCGACAACCACCGCCTGGACGCCGTCCGAGCGCACCTCCTGGAGCGAGCCGGTGACGTGAGCGCCGCCAGGGAGCACTTCCTCGCGGCAGCACGCCGTACGACGAGCCTGCCGGAGCAGCGCTACCTGACGGCCAAAGCAGCCGGTACGGCGAACGTCAGACCAGCTCGGTCTCCCGACCCGAAGGCTCCTCCGCAGGAGTCCTGAGCCGGACGGCCGCCATCACCGCGCAGCCGAGGAAGAGGACGGCTCCGACCGCGGCCACGGCGTGCAGACCGGACGTGAACGCCGCCTTCGCCAGCGCCTCCAGCTCAGTGCCCAGCTGCCCGGGTAGCTGCCCAGCGGTGGCAACAGCCGCTGTGACGCTCTGGAGGGACTGGTCCGCAGCACCGCTCGGCAGACCAGCCGGGAGCTCGCCATCGAGCGAGTGCCGGTAGACCAGAGTCCCCAGGCTGCCGAGCAGCGCGATCCCCAACGCGATCCCGGCCTCGCCGCTGGTCTCGTTGAGCGAGGCTGCGGACCCAGCACGCTGCGGCGGCGTCGCCGCCATCATCAGGTTCATCGTCAACGCCATCGGCAGCCCCATCCCGAACGACGCGATGACCAGCCCGCCCACCAGTACGCCGAGCCCGCCGTCGCTGGCGGTCAGCGTCACGACCAGCAGCCCCGCAGCGCACAGCACCAGCCCGCCGGCGACCACCGTCGACGTCGGCCACCGCTGCCCGAGCCGCGGGGCCAGCGTGAGCCCAGCGATCATGGCAACGTTCTGCGGGATCAGCCACAGGCCGGCGTGCAGCGGGGACAGCCCTTCGACCACCTGCAGGAACAGCGCCGCCTGGAAGGCGATCCCGGCCATGACGACCCCACCGGCGAACTGCACCCCGAGCGCTGGGCTGAAGCGCGGCAACCGGAACAGGCTCAGGTCCAGCAGCGGGTGCTCCAGCGCCTGCTGGCGTCGTACGAACAGCACTCCGACAGCAACGCCTGCAGCGAGGGCCAGCACTGGCCACACCGCCCAGCCGGACCGGGCCAGTTCCTTCAGCCCCCAGATCGCCGGGAGGATCGTGGCCAGCGACAGTACGACGCTCGCCAGGTCGAGGCGCCCGGCGTCCGGGTCCTTGTACTCCGGCAGCAACACCGGGCCGACGACGAGCAGCAGTGCCATCACCGGTACGCCGAGCAGGAACGCGGAGCCCCACCAGAAGTGCTCCAGCAGCACTCCGCCGACCACCGGGCCGAGCAGCATGCCACCCATGAAGCAGCTGAACCAGAGACCGATCGCCTGGCCCATCTGCTGCGGGTCGCGGAACAGGTTGCGGATCAGCGCCATCGTCGACGGCATCAGCGTCGCACCGGCCACGCCGAGCAGAGCGCGGGTCGCGATGAGCATCTCCGGGCTGCTCGACCAGGCCGCCAGCATCGAGGCGACACCGAACGCGCCGGCGCCGATCAGCAGCAGCTTCCGGCGACCGATCCGGTCGCCCAGCGTGCCCATGGTGACCAGGAAGCCGGCCAGCAGGAACGAGTAGATGTCCAGGATCCACAGCTGCTGAGTGCTGTTCGCACCCAGGTCGGCGCTGAGCTTCGGCAGCGCCAGGTAGAGCACGCTGATGTCCAGCGACAGCAGCAGCGTCGGCAACGCCAGTACGGCGAGCCCGATCCACTCCCGCCTGGTCGCGCGCAGTGTCGTGGTCTCACTCATGGTTCGTCCTTTCCAACGTGGTGATCAGGTCGGTGAGCAGCAGCAGTTCCGGCCACCCCTCCTGTACGGCGATCCGGCTGACCTCCACCGCCAGCGCGAGCCCGTCGCCGCGGCCGGAGATCAGTAGGCGTGCCGGGTCGGCCTCCAGCTCGGCAGCGTGGTCAGCTGCCCAGCCGACGATCGTGCGGGCGTCAGCCAGCGCCTGCACGGGCTCCGGTGCGGTAGGGCCGGCCAGGATCACCAGTCCGCCGCGTCGGCAGAGCTCACGGCACTCCTGGTCGGGCTCGGTGCTGTCGGAGCCGGGGAAGAAGACCAGCAGCGGCGGTGTCCGGGCACCGCCGCGTGCCGGCCAGTAGATGCGGGCCCAGATCGGCCCGGTCGTACCGCGCAGCTGGACGGCCGCGCTACGGGTCACGAGTGGTGAGGTCATGGCAGCAACGCTCGCAGCGCGACCTGGTCCAGGGGAAAGGCCGATCGTGCATCGCCGTCGTGCAGCATCGGCATCACCGGCATACGGCGAACGGCCTGCTGCTGTGGTGAGAATGGCAGGTATGAGCAACGAGTCCGCCGACGTGCTGGCGATGTCCAACACCCCGGACGCGATCGAGCTGCGGCACCTGCGCGCGTTCGTCGCGGTCGCCGAGGAGCTGAACTTCGGCCGGGCCGCGACCCGGCTGTACCTGTCGCAGCCTGCGCTGAGCCGGCAGATCCGAGCGCTGGAACGACTGGTCGGCTGCGACCTGCTCCGGCGGTCCACGCACCGGGTGGAGCTGACGCTGGCCGGCGACGCCCTGCTGGACCGGGCGCGCTCGCTGCTGGCCGACCTGGACGCCGCGGTGGCGACCACCAGGTCTGTCGGTGGGGAGCTGGTCGGGCGGGCCAACCGCCTGTGGGCGCCGGTCGCCCTGGGCGGACCGGGTGCCGAGGACCTGGTGGGCATGCGGGCGGCGTACGAGGTGATGCTGGCGCAGGCGCCGCCGCCGGCGGAGATGGTGATCGCCCCGGTGACCTGTGGGGGAGTGCCGGCGCTCAAGGTGGGCGCCCAGGCCCTGCCGACGGTGTTGCACCTGCACGGTGGCGGGTTCGTGCTCGGATCGGCGTACGGGTATCGCGGGCTCGCCGGTGCGCTGTCGGACACGATCGGGGCGGGTGTGCTGATCCCGGACTACCGGCTGGCGCCCGAGCATCCCTTCCCGGCGGCGCTCGACGACGCTCGGAGTGCCTACCTGTGGATGATCGAGCAAGGAGTTCGGCCGGAGCAGGTATTACTTAGTGGAGACTCCGGCGGTGGTGGGCTGGTGGTCTCGCTGCTGATCGCGTTGCGGGACGAGGGGCACCCGCTTCCGGCCGGTGCGTTGCTGCTGTGTCCTGGGGTCGACATGGGAGCGATCGCGGACGGTACGTCGCCGCTGGCGCGGCACGAGGGCTTCTCGACGATGGCTCAGGTGGTGAACTGGTACATCGGCGACCATCCGATCGAGGACCCGCTGATCGACCCGCTCGCCGCTGACCTGACCGGACTGCCGCCGCTGCTGATCCAGATGGCCACCGGTGATCCGGTGGCGCCGGGAGCGCGGCAGCTGGTCGAGCACGCCGAGCGGGATGGGGTGCCGGTGGTCGCGGAGCTGTACGCCGTGGACACGCACATCTTCCAGCTGTTCTGGTCGTTCCTGCCCGAGGCCCAGGAGGCGCTGATCAAGATCGGAGAGTTCGCCGCCGGACTGCGGCGACCGAGCGCCGAGGCCCGGCCAAGCGTGACTTGAGTTGTAACTTCGGTTTACAGTTGCCGCATGGCCGACGACCGCAGGGACGTGATCGGGTACGGCGTTGCGCTGCTCAACAAGGTGGCCGGCGCCCGGGTGATCGACCGGTTCGGGCTCCGCAAGCGCGCTGAGCGGGTGGTGTTCGAGGCGACCAGGACCGGGTTCCGGACTGCCGGCGCGCTGACCAGGGGCTTCACCCAGGCGACGAAGCTCGGGAAGCCCGCGCGGCTGCCCTCGGCGCACAACAGGAGCCGGTTCGACCTGACGCCGACCGACGACCAGGCGATGGTCGTTGGCGTGGTGACCGAGTTCGCCGCCGAGGTCCTGCGGCCCGCGGCGGCCGAGGCGGACACGGCCGCGACCACCGATCCGAAGGTGCTCGCGCAGTCCGCCGAGCTCGGGCTGAGCCTGATCGAGGTGCCCGAGGAGCTCGGCGGAATCGTCACCGAGCGGTCCGCGATGACCGGCGTCCTGGTCGCCGAGGCGATGGCGCACGGCGACATGGGCCAGGCCGTCGCGTGTCTCGCGCCGGCCGCGGTCAGTACGGCGATCTCGCTGTGGGGCGACGAGGCGCAGCAGGCGACGTACCTGCCGCACTTCACCGGCGAGAACGTCCCGGCGGCCGCGCTCGCGATCGTCGAGCCGCGGCCGCTGTTCGACCCGTTCACGCTCAAGACCCGGGCGACCAGGCAGCGCACCGGGTACCTGCTGAACGGCGTGAAGTCGCTCGTCCCGCGCGGCGCCGAGGCCGAGGTGTTCGTGATCGCGGCGCAGCTCGAGGACCAGGGGCCGGCGCTCTTCCTGATCGAGTCCGACCACCCCGGCGTGACCATCGAGGCCGAGCCGTCGATGGGGCTGCGGGCGGCGTCGCTGAGCCGGGTGCTACTGGCCGACGTACCGGCCACGCAGCTCGGGACGCTGGATGACTATGCCGAGTGCGTGCGGTTGTCGCGGCTCGGCTGGTGCGCCCTGAGCCTCGGTACGGCGAAAGCGGTGCTCGACCACGTCACGCCGTACGTCAACGAGCGGACCGCGTTCGGCGAACCGATCAGCCACCGGCAGTCGGTCGCGTTCATGGTCGCGAACATCGCGATCGAGCTGGAGGGGATGCGCCTGGTCACCTACCGGGCCGGATCGCGAGCCGAGCAAGGACTTCCGTACGCGCGGGAGGTCGCGCTCGCGCGCCGGCTCTGCACGGACAAGGGCATGCAGATCGGCACCGACGGCGTCCAGCTGCTCGGCGGGCACGGCTTCGTCAAGGAACACCCGGTCGAGCGGTGGTACCGCGACCTGCGGGCCGTCGGCGTGATGGAAGGCGCGGTGCTGGTCTGATGATCAACCTGGAAACCCCGCGCAAGTTCCGCGCCTTCGTCAACCAGGCGCACCAGGTCGCGGCCGAGATGCTCCGGCCGAACTCGCGGCGCTACGACCTGGCCGAGCACGAGTACCCCAAGGAGCTCGACCTGCTGGCCGCGATGGTCGACGGGCTGGGGGCTAGTGGGACCGGCTCTGGTGCAGGAGCTGGCGGCGTACGGCGTACTGACGGAGACGACGACGGCAAGATCAAGAACGGCTCGAACCTGTCGTCGGTGCTGTCGATCATGGAGATGTGCTGGGGCGACGTCGGCCTGCTGCTGTCGATGCCGCGGCAGGGGCTGGGCAACTCGGCGATCGCGTCGGTCGCCTCCGACGAGCAGCTGCGCCGCTTCGACGGCGTCTGGGCCGCGATGGCGATCACCGAACCCGGCTGCGGCTCGGACTCGGCGAACATCCGGACCACCGCGCGCCGCGACGGCGACCACTACGTGCTCGACGGCGAGAAGATCTTCGTCACCGCCGGCGCCCGCTGCGACGCGGTCGTGGTCTGGGCGACGGTCGACAAGTCGCTCGGGCGGGCGGCGATCAAGTCGTTCGTGGTCGGCAAGGACACGCCGGGACTGACCGTCGAGCGGGTCGAGCACAAGCTCGGCATCCGCTCGTCCGACACCGCGACGATCCGGCTGACCGGCTGTCGCGTCCCCGCGGAGAACCTGCTCGGCTCGCCGGATGTCGATCCCGACAAGGGTTTCGCGGGTGTCATGCAGACCTTCGACAACACCCGCCCGCTGGTCGCGGCGATGGCTGTCGGCTGCGCACGGGCGTCGCTGGAGGTCACGAAGGAGCTGCTGAAGGAGGCCGGGGTGGAGGTCGACTACGACCGGCCGGTCCACCTCCAGCCAGCCGCCGCCGCGACGTTCCTCCAGCTCGAGGCGGACTGGGAGGCGGCGTACCTCCTCACCCTGCAAGCCGCGTGGATGGCCGACAACTCCCGCCCGAACTCACTGCAAGCCTCGATGGCCAAGGCAAAAGCCGGCCGTACGGCGAACGACATCACGCTGCGCTGCGTCGAGCTGGCCGGCTCGATCGGCTACTCCGAGCACGAGCTGCTGGAGAAGTGGGCCAGGGACTCGAAGATCCTCGACATCTTCGAGGGGACGCAGCAGATCCAGCAGCTCATCGTCGCGCGGCGGCTGCTGGGGAAGACGTCAGCGGAGCTGAAATAGCCTTGTAGTACAGGGTTTTCCCGCCGCTGACGATATTCATCAGAGCAGACTCGGACCGTTGTCCGGAGGGTCGTACCCGGGCCCGATTTGGAGCCTGCTCCGTCGCTGCTCCGTGAGCCGCAGATCTAGTCGCGCGAGCCGGCGGTCCACAGCCTGGCGAGCACGTTCGTGCGACGAGGGCAGCATATGGGTGTACATCTGCAGTGTGAACCCCGGATCGTGATGTCCGAGGTACTCCGACAGTTCTCTGATGTTGACGCCGTCCGACAACGTCACGCTCGCGTAGTAGTGACGCAGGGCATGCATGCCGGTCGTGTAGTCGGCCTTGTACCGAAGTCGTCCTCGGGCATCCTTCGCGGGCGGTGGAATGACACCGGCCGTAGCGATGGCCGGCTTCCAGATCAGAAGGTTGTAGAGATCTGCACGCAGAGCTCGGCCGTCCGACCAGGCGAAGAGGAGTTCGTGTTCCTGCAGGTCGCCGTCGAGTTTCTCCCACGGCATCGTGATGACCTTCGTACCGAAGGTGTCGATGTGCTCTCTGGCCAGATCAGCTAGGCGCGGCGGCATCGGCACTGCCCGCTCCTTGTCGTTCTTCGGCAACGCGAAGACCCACTGCCGCCCAAGCCTCTTGACCTGCCGACGGACCCGGATCTCCATCTCGTCGAAATCGAAGTCCTCTATCGAGAGGCCGAAGATCTCTCCCTGCCGAAGTCCCGCGGCCGAACCGATGGTCGGTATGAGCCGGTACCGCTCGGGGTGGGCCGCGATGATGCGCTCGACCGTGTCATCGGCCCAGGCAACGACCTTGGAGAACCGCCGCGCCGGCTTCTTGACGATGCGTGACTGAGCTGGGTTGCGCTTGATGAGCTCATCGGCTGCCGCGAGCTCGAGACACCCGTTCAGGACGAGGAAGGCGCTCCGGGCCGTCGACTGTCCGTAGGTATCGATCAGTTGGGTCAGCCAGACTCCGATTTCGGACGGCAGGAGGCTCTTCACCATCCGCTTCCCGAAGGCCGGCCCCACGTGCAGCCGCCACTTGGACTCGTACTGGATCTCGCTCGCTGGATCGATCTTCCGAGCCTTGATCCACCGTGCCCAGACCTCCTCAAGACGCACCTTGCCCGCGTTCGGATCGAGATAGTCACCCCGATCCCGATCCGTCTCCTTCCCTGAGGCGTAGCGCATCGCATCGGTCTTGGTATCGAAGGCCTTGGACCGCTCCTGCCCGTTCGGATCGGTCCACACCCCCAACCACCGTTTACCTCGTCCCCACCGCTTGTCGTTCCGCTCCCGCTTCATCGACCCATCTGGCTGCGCGACAGCCCTTGTCCATTGATCCTTCGCAAACGCCATCGACCATCTCCCACCTCGTGAACCCGACGAGGTTCAACGTGTGGGCGAGTACTTGGCGACCATACTGAGGTGGGTTCGGCTGCTGACGTTCGTGCTAGCGAGCCGCGCATTCTGCGGCGCAACAAAGCTCAGGTGCATCTGAAGGCCACGGGGATCGGCCCGTTGTCCTGGGTCTCGTCGGGACGCATGCGATACGCCTCCGAGGAACATCAAATCCGGCGGTTGATCGTCTCGGCATCGCAGGTCAGAAACTCCTGGAACTGTCGCGGCAATTCGGCTCAGCAGGGCTGCCGGATCTCTCACGGCGAGTTGCTGATGCGGCGACGGCGCTGGAAGAGGGCGAACCCGTTCGGACGGCAGAAAAGGAAAACTCCGGAGGCCATCGAGATCTTGGTGATCGAAGCGAGCCGTGTTCGACGCCCAGTTGGGCGATTCTGTCTACCGGCGATGTGTACGAATTTCACCGTCGCATTCAATCGGCGCGCCTAGAGGTCGAGTGCTGGGGCGGCTCTTGCTCATCGCGGCAGAATGACAGCTCTACTGACGCAAGACGCATGTCAGAACGACACTGACAGATCGATGCTTGCCTTCATTCGGGGCTCCGCCCACCTAGAGTCTAGGTATCCGGGCACCGTCCGGCCGTGGCTCCAATACAGCAAGTTCCCAGTTCCGAAGGCAAGGAGATGTCCACCCCCAAATAAGGCGGACCCCCCGTTGCAGCGGGGAGTCCACCCAGTTCGATCCCTCCAAGAGCGGCAAGCTGATGAAAGGGAGTCAGGATGACTCTAAACCACATCTCACGTAGCGCGCGTCTCGAGCGCAAGCATGAGGCTGTCCCGAACGGCACCGCTCGGCGGCACCTCAACTCCCAACCAACCCGCATGATCTGGGTAACGTCCCTCTTGGTCGCCACCTTTGCAGGTCCCGCGGCCGGTGTCCCTGCGGCTCTCGCGGTGGCAAACGATGCAGGTGGAGAGGCGCTACCGATTGTCATCGGGATTTTGAGTGGTCTAGCCGCGGCCGTGCTCGCTGCGGTAACTGTCGCGGGTGGCCTCCAGACCCTGGTGTCGAAGCGATGACCAGGGCCCGATCGGCGGCGCCTCGATACGCGCTGGATGACGCCGTTGAGCGTCATATGGCCTCGTGTCTGGAGCTAGCCGTGACTGCGCTTGAGATGGTCACCCAGGAACCACCGTATTCTGGGAGGGTCGTAGCTCTTCACGAGTTGATCAAACGAGTTGAAGTGAGCGCCATCGCACTCTCTGCAGAAGCAGGCAGCTCCTGGGCCGTGATGGCTGCCGACTTCGGTGTTACACGTCAAAGTTTGAACTACCGGTTGAGTGATAAGGCATCGGACTGGCTGGCGGCCGCCTACAACACCACTTCGGATGATGCCCCCGCTCGAAGCCGAAACTGGCGCCGGCACATGACCGAGCTCAGAGACATGGTGCAGGAGCTCCTTGGCGATCCCGAGGAGGGGGCGAACCTGGCAGCAGCTCGGGACCGTCTGAAGAGACGTCTCTTGCGCGCGATCACTGGACGATCACAGCGCCCCCAGAGGTGATGGCGGTGCGACCTGGTGCGAGCGGCGGTGCCGCGATGGTCCGAGCGGCCTGAGACACTTCGGTCATGCTTCTCGGCGGTGTGCAGATCCCAGCTGAAGTCCTCACCGCGTGGGAGGAGCGGAAGCTGGTGATCTTCACTGGCGCCGGGACATCCATCGCCCCGCCCTCTGGCCTCCCGAGCTTCCTGAACCTGGCTGCTCAGGTCGCACACAAGGTGCAGTCGCCGCTGGACCCCGCGGCCGAGGTCTGGAAGGACCAGTTGGACTCGTTCATGGATGTACTGAACGAGGGTGACGACGTCGACGTTCACCGACTTGTCCAAGGCATCGTGACCGAGCCCGGCTCGCGACCCAACGCGAACCACGACGCGTTGGCGCGGATCGCTGCGAAATACTCGACCCGGGTCGTCACCACGAACTATGACCTGCACTTGGAGACGGCGCTCGCCGTGCACCACGAGGGCAGGTTGGATGTGTTCCGGGCTCCTGCGATGCCGCTGGGAGATGACTTCGACGGGCTGGTCTACCTGCACGGTTCCGCGGCGGATGACCCGCGGAGGCTCGTGGTCACCGACCGCGATTTCAGCTCGGCCTACTTCCACAGCGCGTGGGCTGCGCGCTTCCTGGAACGAATGTTTCGTAAGTACGTCGTGCTGTTCGTTGGATACAGCCACTCCGATGTCGTGATGAAGTACCTGGGCCTCGGGCTGGGTCCGGAGTCGAAGCGGTTCGTCATCACCGACGACCCTGGCAATGCGATCTGGCGCCGGTTGCGGGTGACAGCGCTGGAGTACCCGACCGGCCGCCACGAGGTGCTGACCAGCTGTTTGGTCGAATGGGCGAAGTTCGGCGGGCTCGGGCTCCTTGACCACCGCCGGCGCCTTCGTGAGTTGCTGTCGACCGCGTCCGAGCCTGCACCCGACGAGGAGTCGTACCTGGAGGACTCACTCGGGCGAGAGGACCGAGTCCGGTTCTTCTGCGAGTTCGCGACTGACAAGTACTGGCTCGAGTGGGCGGCGAAACGGGAGCCGTTCCGAAAGCTGTTCGACAGAAGGACTGGCCCGGGCCCGGTCACGAACGAACTTGCGGAATGGTTCGCGCACAGCTTCGCTCTGGTAGACGACGCGGAACTCGAGTCGGATGAGCGCCGAAGCTCGAGCGCATGGAGGGTGTTCGCCGAGGCAGGCGGCGTTCTCAGTGCACCGGTCTGGAACGCGCTGGGGATCGGCCTGCTGGGTATGAAGTTTGCACGCCCGGCGGATGCGACTCGATGGCTGTGGATCCTCATGGAGCAGGAGCAGGTGGGGTGCGAGGAGAGTTTCTTGGATTACGCGCTCGAGTGGACCGAGCTGTGCTCGGTGGCGGCCCACACTGCGTCCTCGCCGTTGTGCACCAGCTCGACGACGAACCCGGCGTCGCTCAGCCCACGTCGTACGGTCTCAGCCAGCCGGACCTCGTCCTCCACCATCAGCACCCGCATACCAACAGTCTCGCCCCGCCCCGCTGAGAATCCGCTGAGTGCGGTTGGCTCGGTGGGTCGGCCTGGTCAGCTGTCGGTCTCCGCGTCGGAGGACTTCGAGAGCACTATGGCAGCCCAAGCGAGGCGCGTTCCTGGATTCGGCGGCTCGAGGTTCCATTCGTGTGCGTGCACCAGCGGAACTCGTCCGAGGTGTACGAGGTCCGAGATCAGGCCCTCCTGACTCTCGTCCGACCAGAAGTTGTCGGGAGTGTGGACCGCTGAATCATCCAGGAGGCCGGCGACGCCGCGCAATGTGCCTAGGTGCTGCCGCCACAGTTCGTCGTACGCGAAATCTGCGAGATGTGCACGAAACTCCGGCTTGTCGGTGATGAGGATCCCGCCTGGGGTGCCCCACCCCCTTCGGAGAATCTCCCCGGCCGAGAAGTGCAACGCCCGGCTCGTCGCGGAGTGCAAGTACTCGTACTCCGTATCGAGCTCCACCTGTTCGGCGATCCATTTGGTGGACGGTAGCTGCTGTGACCATCCCCACTTGGCGCGGAGTTCGCGAAGTTCAGTCTTGATGTCGGGTATGAACGCGTTGCAAGCGTCCACGAAACCTGGCGGGTACCAGAGGTCTAGCGTCATGAGTTTGTCCCCGATGAAGTCACGCTGTGCGACAAGGGCTCGGATGGTGTCCCACCGCCCCATGGCTAGCAAAAGCGCGTTAGCGTCGTCGCGCTGCATGGTCGCCAGGAACGCGAGCCAGATCCTCTCCTCGAGAAAGGTGCGGACGAATCCGACCGCCAGATGTCCTTGGCGAGCCGAGCCGAGCGCGATCGCTCCCCGCAGCGAGTCCCTCTGTCGCCGGACGCAGTTGTTGACGGCCAGGGCGCGGACGTCTGGGGTCGATTCGTTCCACGTCAGCGACTTGATCTCGATCGCTTCCTCGAGCCGGTCAGCGAAGACCCTCAGCGCACCCAGCCGATCGTCCGAGGACGTGTCGCTCGTCATCAGTCGATGCTCGCACGGCGCGGTACCCACACGTGGATGACATCCTCCATGCGCTCCACCGAGCCGTCGGGGAGCCGCTGGAAACCAGGGCCGAGGTTGAATCGAAGAGTTGGCTTTCGAGGAGCCAGATGGACATCGGTGAGTGGTTTGGATCGGGTCGGGTGCCCGACAACGAACTTGTGGCAGCTCGCGGCGACATCCGCGTTGGATGCTCTGACACGAGCCGGCTCGACTAGGACGGTATCCGGCCCTGGCGTCCTCGTCAGCACGATCTGATGCCCAGGATCGAGAGGGAAGCGCACCTCGTCACAGTCGTTGAGTCCGTAGCCCTGATACCGATCCTTGGAGCTCGGAGGGCTCCAGAGGATGACGGGGGAGTCCGACGTGATGAAGCGCGGCTTGCGGGCGACCTCGAGGCGCCAGCTCATGCGCAGGAGTAGACCGGCCAGCTTGTGGACGAGCCGAAGTGAGAGGCTGATCGCGTCGGTCTTCGTGGGCACTTCGCCGTTGTCCAACTGCACGCTGGTGAAGGCGAACGCGCCGTCGACCTCTGCCGGCTTCG
Source organism: Kribbella sp. NPDC051770 (assembly GCF_040681455.1). Lineage (NCBI taxonomy): Bacteria > Bacillati > Actinomycetota > Actinomycetes > Propionibacteriales > Kribbellaceae > Kribbella > Kribbella sp. NPDC051770. The sequence continues at coordinate 147,757 of NZ_JBFAYT010000003.1, forward strand.
GCTTGAACCCCAGGTGCTCGGACTCCAAGAACTCCGCCATCAAGTCTGCTGTCAGAGTTCTTCCTGCCAGCCATCGCTCGACGGTGGCGGGGAACATGGCCTCCTCCCGGCGATCGACGGTTCGGGTCAGCTGAATCGCGACGTACGTCGCCAGGAAGTCTCTCGCGCCATCACCAACTGCCGGAAGCTGGTCGGAGACGATGACGGCCTCGATCGCCTTGGCGCCGTTACCGTCGATCTCCTCGGAGAGCCAGTCCTCGACCTCGACCGACTTCGCACCGGACTCGTCGATCGTTTCGTAGAAGCCTGTTTCGAGCGCGACGTTGATCGGATTGGTGACGATCAAACCGGTCGCGGCTCTGCGCCGAACGGCGACCTTTCCGTCCTGCCCAAAGCGTTCGAGGTACGCACGTGGGACGTAGTGATGGCGTTTGGACGTACTCACACAGTCGACGGTACGCGCATCGCTCGCTGGGGCGCATGTCGTTTACCGGGGGTGTTTCCTATCGAAGGGTCGCGAAGACGTCGTCCAAGGGACGGTCCGGTCGCCGGCCGTGTTCGACGAACCATTCTTGGCCTAGGGCTCGGCGGAAGAGCCATGGTGGGAGTTTGAGGAGCAGGGCGAGGGTTCGGGCACCTTGGTCGGCGGTGGCCTGGCTTGCGTGAGCTGCGAAGGCGCGGCGTTTGGCGTCGGCGTACGGGCGGACGTCGATGCGGTGGGTGATGGCTTCGGGTGGTGAGTAGGCGGCTGCGTAGTCGGAGGCGTGGACGTCGGGTAGTACGCCGGGGATTGCTTCGACGACGCGGACGAGGCGTTGGATCGCCTTCCGGTCGATCGTTGCTTCCAGCACCAGCCTGGTTCCGGCGGCGCGGGCGGCTTGGACGCCGGGGGCGTGGATCTGCTGATGGTCGGGATGGCCGTAGCCGCCCGCTGGGTCGTAGATCGTCAGTGCGTCGGCCTGTTCTTCGCGAAGGAGCTCGATGAGCGGTGCGGCGGCATCAGCTACTGCCAGCTGGCTGAAGGTGCCGGACGCCGGGCGTTCGGTCCGGTTCCAGCCGGAGTCAGGGAGGCCGAAGCGAACAACGCGGGCGCAACCGAGCGCCGAGGCGGCGCCGGCCTCTCCGTCGGTGGCCGCGGCCAGGACGACTCGGTGTCCCTCGGCGGCGACGCGGGCGAGGGTTCCGCCCGTCACCAGTGCCTCGTTGTCGGGGTGCGCGTGGAACGCGACCAGTCCTGCTTGACGACCGTGAGATTCACACCGATCTCGACCAACCATGACCACAGGAGATCTCCGCGTGGCCACTCTCGCCCCCACCACCGACCTCGAGTTCTCCGCGCTGGTGGACGAACTGACCCGACGTGGCTTCCTGGCCGGAGGACGGAGCACTGCAGCGCTGTTCGGCTTGGCGGCATGCGGTGATGACGACAAGCCGAGTGCAGATGCGCCGGCAGCCGCCGCTCCGGTCGCCCACAAGTACGGCACGACCACGCCGCCGACCCGGCCTCAGCGAGTGGTCAGCCTCGGATACACCGACCACGAACCGCTGCTGGCGCTCGGCGTACGCCCTGTCGGTGTGGTGGACTTCTTCGGCGAGCGCCCGTACGGCAACTGGCTGTGGGAGACCCCGCTGTGGGACGGCAGCAAGCCCGAGATCGTGGGGGAGCGCGACGAGTACCAGTACGAGAAGATCGCGGCGCTCAGGCCCGACCTGATCGTCGGCCTGTACTCCGGGATGACCCGACAGAACTACGACACCCTCAGCAAGCTCGCGCCGGTGGTCGCCCAGCCGCGCGACTACGCCGACTTCGCCGGCCCGTGGACGGTGATGACGAAACTCGCCGGCCAAGCCGTCGGCCGTACGGCCGAAGCCGACAAGCTGGTCGCAGGCATCACGGTCCAGTTCGCCAAGGCCCGGCAGGCGCACCCGGAATGGGCCGGTAAAACAGTCGCAAAGGTCGAGCCCGCCAAGGCCGACGAGTGGGCCGTCTTCGGCGCCGCCGACCCCAAGCTGCAGTTCTTCGAAGGCCTCGGCTTCACCGTCGCCCCGGCCGTCCTCAAGCTCGAGCCGGGCGGCGACGTGGCGACGCTGAGCCTGGAGCGCCTCGACCTCCTGGAGGTCGACCAGCTCGTCGTGCTGATCGACACCGGCGACCAGACCGAGCAGCAGGTCCGCGCCAACCCGATCTTCGACAAGCTCGCGGTCGCCCGCGAGAACCGCACCCTCTACCTCCCCTTCAGCGCCGCCCCGGCAACCGGCGCCGCCCTGGCCTTCAACTCGGTCCTCAGCATCCCGTTCGGCATCGACCAGGTCGTCACCGCGCTGACCCGCTGAAGGGCCATCCGTACCACGACCATGGTCCGATAGCTGCTGCCCGAGCTAGCGAGCCACGATCGATGCATGAACCTCGACAAGCAGCACGAAGCCACGCAGCAGCCGGTCGCGCGATCACGCAGGTCGTCCGTCCGGTTGCGCGTCGGCCTGGTGATCGCCCCAATAGCCACAGCCGGAGTCGCAGCCGGCGGCCAAGCCGCCTGGTCCGCCGTCAGCACCCCGACGACAAGTCTCCGCATCCCGCCCCCACCGTCCACCCGACGGACGACAACGGCGGGCTGCGGTCACCGTCCAACCACTCAACCATCGAGCCGGGCGATGACAAGGGCGGCACCACCGGTAGCCCACCGAGCCCGGCGACGACCAGGGCGGCCACCGCGGCTCGGACTCGGGAAGGTTCTCCGACGACAGACCCAGGCACCACTAACTTGATCCAAGTGCTGAGCTGAGTCGTCCCTGGTGCCCACAGGCCCAGGGCGCTCTCGACCCGTTGCTGTCACCTAATCGTTGAGTCGCACGATCAGGCGCGGGAACTCGCGAACGGGTCGGCAGCTCGGCTTGAGACACTGATCCGGTGACGAGAGATCCTTACGACCGGTTCGCCGTCCCGCGGCCCGAGCATATCGGCGCTGCGCACGCGGAGGCTATCGACCTGGAGCTGCGACGGCTCGCGCGAGCGATCGAAGCCGGGGATGACGGGCAGGCTATCGGCTACCTCAAGTGCTTGATCGAGGCAGTTGCCAAGGTGGTGCTCGACCTCAACGGAACGCCTTCTGGCGGAGCTGACTTCGACCCGACCGTGAAGCGCGCGCACGACCTGCTCGCCGCCCAACCGGGACATGAGCTTGCGCACACCAGTCCGTTCGGCAACCTCGCGAATCAAGCCCGCAAGATGGCTGTCTCGATGAGCGCCATCCGCAACAACTACGGTGGCGGGCATGGGAGAGCCCGGCAGCCGCAGCTGCGATCCGAGATGCTGGACTTGGCGATGGACGGCTCCCTCCTCTGGGTTCGGTGGGCTGTTCGACGCCTGGGGTACTTCGCCCAGGGCCGCCCCGAAACGCTGATACGAGATCTCGTCGGCGATCCGGCCGGCCGAATCAGCTTCTCTGCCGGCGATCTCGCCTCCCGACTGCAGAGCGCCAACCTGCCCCAGAACGATCCGCGCCACGCACGGTCGATAGGAATCGCTGTTGGCCAGCGAACGGCACAGGAGACCTTCAACGTTCGCATTGAGGGCGTCGACGCCGCCATCGCAGACGACGACCTACAGCACTGGCCTGCCGGCTATCGACTCGGTGTCGCCAGTGGGCTGCTTTTCAGCCCAGACGAGATCCCGACCGTCGCCGCCTGGAACCTTCGATTGGCCCTTCGGATCTGCCTTCCTGTCACAGATGCCCCGGACGAGATCACGATACTTCTGAGGCGCGTGATGGCTACCCGAGCACCTGGCCCCCTGCCGGGTGACCAACCGGCCAACGCGGATCTGCTGTGGTTCGTGGAACAGAACGCTGGCAGTAGACCACGGAGTGAATCGGGCGCGTGGAGCGAGCTAGCACGCTACCTTCGCGGCGAGTCGACTGCAGCCGCAGTCCGACCTTGAGACTGCCAAGTGAGGATGGAGCGATGCGACATGGCGGTCGCAGGTGAGCGTGAGAACACGCCGACGCGGCGATCGGCAACGGCTTGCGCGGACTACCACTCTTGCAGTCAGCGCTGCGGCAGCCGTCGCGATAGCGGATTCCTGTACGGCCCCGACGACGCACCATAGTCGCCTCGTCGTACGGGCTGCCGCGATGATCGCGATTGTGCCAATCTGGCTGAGTGCTTCAAGTCATTTCAGGTATGTACTTCCGCGACGTGCCGCTTTACGAGTACGAACATCGCCGCACCTTGTTCACGAACGCCTACTTCGTGGGACGAAAGCCCATTGACCTGGGTGTGGCCACGCTGTCGCCGTCGTCGGCCTTCACCCCGGTGACGACAGTCTGGGCGTCGCTGACCGAACGTCTCGAAGCGAAGCAACTCAACGGTGAGGACGAGTTCATGCTCTCGACCGGCGGCGACGAGATTTTCGACGACTTGGCAGCGGTCCTGTCGTTCTCGTTCAACGCCACGTTCAGTACGCGCCACGAAACCGTTCGCCGACTCGTCTTCGAGCTCAACAACCGATCCGACCGAGGTGGCTCTACGAACGTCCTGTTGCGAACGTTCGACCGGTCCCTCGCGATCCAGCCAGCTGAAGAGGAGGATGCCCAGGTCTTCATCGGCAAGCTGCTTCGGCTTAATCGACCGGTCTACGAGCAGGCACTGCGAGCGCTAAAGCGCATCGTCGAGGCTGGCCAGCGCGCCGCAGACGACCCAACGTCGTCCTACACGGACTACGTTGCCGCACTGGAGTCGCTCTCGGCAGGATTCGATCCGCCCGGCATGGACTGGACGCGCCTCGACTCCCGCGCAAGAAAGATTCTCGACCCGGCGATCGCAGAGCTCGAAGGCCGCAGCATCGCGCCCGTGCGCGCGGCGATTCTCGAAGCCCAGCGAGCTGGCGCCAAGCACCGGTTCATTGAGTTCGTGCTCGACCATGTCGAGCCAAAACTCTTCCGGGAAGATGTTCTGGGCGCTCTGCGACCGATCACCCGACCTGCGCTCCGACGTGCTCTCTCAAGAGCCTATGACATCCGCTCCGAGAGCGTTCACAGCCTTCGTGAATTGCTCCGTGAGGCGTGGCATTCGCCAGACGGAGCGTTGACTGTCAAGCCGCCACAGGACCGTCTATTGCTCACCCACGAGGGCCTCAACAGGCTCTCCCAGCACGTTCTCCGGAATTTCGTCGCGAGGGGTTCGAATGCGGTCGACCGTACCTATGACTATCGTGAGCATCTTCCGAACGTGATCCAGGTGGAGTTCGCCCCGCAGCTCTTCATCGGCGAACCGGGATCCATGACGGCCGCCTCCGCTGATCGCCGATTCGCGGACTTCGTATCGGTCCTCGTCGAGACGTTGTCAGGGCGTAAGGAGCAACTTCAGGTCGACATGCGCCCCGTCCTCGAGCGTGTCGAACAAGTCCTGCTGGGCCGAGTACCCGCGGACGCCCGTCGGTCGATGCTCGCCATTTACTACCTGTGGCATCGGATCGCTCATTCGGGTCTACACCGGCCAGCTCCAGAGGAAACTATTTTGCAGGCAGTCGAGGTCCTCCAGCCGCCTAGCGTGACGTCGTTCGCCGTCGCGGTTCTTCTAGACCTCGATCCTGGCTGGAGCATCGACGAATGGTGCGAACTCGCTGAGGATCGCTACGCGGACCTTCAGTCGTCCAATCCGAAGCCGATGCCGCCCGAGATCGATGCCGCGCTTTGGATTAGCGTCGCGGCACAATTGGAGCAGGTTGCAGCACACAAGGAGGCGCTCGCGGCCGTCACCCGGGCGATCGACGTTCTTCCGGGTAAGCCGGTCCTTCTGGCCGCCGAGCAGCAGGTCGCCGCTGGCGGCAAGATCGAGGTCGACGTCCGGTCGCTGGTGCTCTTGCAGGCCGACGCGCACCTGACGCCGGCGCCGTAGCCCCGGATTACGGTGGTGAGGTGCGCTCCTGCCGGAGATAGGTCCAGGAAGCGCACGTTCTCGGCCATCCGTGGGGAGCGCGGTCGGCCCGGCTTCCCAGCACGAAGCATTTAGGCCGCGGAATCGACGTGGCGGTGCAGGCCCACGCGGTGGCGCCGGTACGGTGGACGAGTGATCATCGACACCACCGCGGCCGCCCGTCGAGTCGGCCGTGATCAGCTGGCCGAGTGGCTTGCGGAACAACGCGTCTTCATCTCGAGCGCGATGGGCGACACGATGGCAGAGCGCCGCGCAGTCGCTGAGGCAGTCGAGGGCCTCAGCGCACGCCCGGTCTGGTTCGAAGAATTCGGACGAGATGCCGATGCAGAGGAAGCCTATCTAGGAGAGCTGGAGGCGTCGACGATCTACGTGGGCGTGCTCAACGAGCTCTACGGCCGTCCGAACCCGCCTGACGGCGATTCTGCGACGGAGATTGAGTACCGCAGAGCGCGTCAGATCGGGAAGCGCATCAACGTGTACGTCGCCGCCGAAGCCCCGGGACGGGAGGGATCCTTGGCTCGATTCATCGAGCGCGTTCGCTTCTCTGTGACCACCGAAACGTACAGCGACGTCGCCGACCTCGCGCGAAGGGTCGAACGGCGTCTGGGTGAACTTGCGGCGGAGGCCCTGACACCGTGGATCAAGGTCGGAGACTTCGTCTTCCGCGCCGACGAGATCACCGACTCAGGAACCAAGCTCACTATCAAGGCCCGCGTCGGCGAGGAGATCGCACATCGCCTGGAGGAACTCCGTGATCAAGGGTTCGGACGTCAACAGTCTGACGTCGTGCTGAGAAGTCGGGTTGCCGCGGGCAAGCTGATGAACGTGCAGCGAACCTACCGCGCCGGTGGCGGCGAGGACCTGATGATCGAACTGGGCAACGTCCAGCCGGTCCGCGGCGACAGAATGCGTGCTGGAACCGACGGCCACACGCCTGACGACCTCGTCGAGCTGGGCGTGCGCAGCCTCTTCCTGGGCGAGCCAATCCCGGACCGGCTCGGCATGCTCAGTTTCATGACCGAAACAGGGATCAAGGCTGACGACCTGCGGCAGGCGTTCGAGTTGCCCAACGAGTTCGCCGAGGCCGTGGTTCGTCTTGTTGTCGTGGAGGGGCTCGTGGGGAGTTCCAACGCGCAGCGTGTGGTGTCGATATCCGTCGGCCCACGCAACGGGAATGTTCGGCATCTCGAGATCGAGTGGGTGGAGCCCAAGATCTACTCCGATGTCGAACCACAGCATCGACACGTCGAAGGCGATTGGTACCGTCCGGCGTGAAGTCGGCCGACGGTCGATAGCTCTAGATGGACGCGGTGGTCGCGTGCGGAACGGACGTAGGCACATCTGCAACACTGCGGCCCTCGGACACACACGGGCTGATGGCGTCATCAGCCCGTCCTCACGCTCCTCGTGGCTGATCGCCGGCGGGTGCCTCGTAGAGCTAGGCAAGACCGCCCCGCTTCAGGCGGCACTCGACGTGCTCCCGTGGCGTTACCGGACCACGTAGCTGCCGACCGCGCGGTTGCTGCTCAAGCGTTAACCGACGACGAGAGACAATCGACGTGGTCGCCACCTGCCCTGTGGGTCACTGGGCCGCGGCAGCAGTCCCTTGCGGAACCAGAGCAGCAAAGTGCCAGGAAGAGGCGCTGGTGACGGTACGCGGTTAGTGACCGCGAGCATCTCGTGGGTCCGCTGCTCAGCGACCCACCGGGCCAGTTCGCCGGCCTCGATGTCGCGAGCGAAGCCGACGTGGACGACCGCGTCCGGCTCGGCGTCGACGATCACCACGCCTCCGTCTTCCGTACGGCGAAGCCGTTCGCGAACCGGCGACCGGGGTGGACGTGCAGCGGAAAGCCGTTGGCCGGCGTCGAGCAGCTTGACGAGGATCGTCGGGACGGCGCCGTACGCGGCAACATGCGCCGCGCCGAGCCACTACTGCGGGTCGCCTGCGATCGCGTCGGTCTGGAGAGATCCTTCCGTCAGGGCGGAGAGGCCAACCGTGCCGGAATCGGCTGGTCGTCGACCCGCCCCAGTCTTCGGGGTAGTACCGATCATCGGAGCGTCGATTCCACGGAATCGGTGCAGCCCGCCTGGACCGCGGTAGAAGGGAGTGCGTTGGCCGCCAGCAGCGTCAATGACATCGGCGAATCTCCTGAAGGTCCGTTGTGTCCGCCGCCCTGAGCGTGACGGCCGACCAACCGACGGATCAGCAGTTGGACTTGTAGAAGGCGTCCTTCTGTCGCCGCCGAAGTTCTGCGCGGTGACGATCAGTGCGAGGACGCACCGTTCCCGTTTGGCTTGTGATGAGACCGTACGGCCCCACTCATCCGCGACCTCGACGACTGCCCGCGTCCTCGACGTTGTCCATGAACCACTGCCATCGGCTCCTGCGGAACCAACGTGTGCCATGCAGGCGCTGCGATCCCCAGTCGTAATCGCCCGGACTCACCACCCGGCCTCACCCGCCGGCGCAACTCGTCGATCACGCGTTCGCCGTACTCCGTCATCTGCCGGCTCTCCTTTCGACCCCGGCGAACGAGGATGCGAGATCCCGATTTACGTCCTATCTACGGATCCTGTCGGCATCGATGAAGACGAACTGCCGATGGCCCTCGTCTCCGGCGGGTGCGTTCGCGATGATCGCTGCTCCGACTTCTTCGACTGGGCCGCGCCGGAAACCACCGTCGGGATCCGGTTCGAGTTCGATCAGATCGTCGAACGTACGGTCAGGCCCCGCTTCAGCCAGCAACGCCAGGACTGTCTGCGTGTTCAGGTGCCTGCCGCGCGGTAGGTAGCTCGCCGGGATCCGGATCAGTTGAGGCCATCCTGGGCGGCCGCAGCGCTGCAGTTCGTCCCAGAAGTGGCGCCACTTCAGGGGGCGCATCAAACCGGGCAAAGGATTTGCCCACTGCTCTTGTTGTGGAGGGCGTCTGGCCAAGTCGTACCGCACGAGGCGAGGATTTGCACTGCGGTCCGGTGGCCCAAGGGGTCGATCTTGAATCGAAGAACCCGTGCCACGTCGCGTGCCGACATGACGACCATCCACTCGGCAAACCACCAGTCCGGGCCACTCCGCTGGAACGCGAGTGTCGACGCGACGACGCCGCTCTTCGTGGCCGCCTCGGCCAGGATCCCGCCCCAGGTCGGACGAGGAAACGCGTAGAACGGTTGTTTGCTCAGCGGAAGGCACAAGTAGTTCCACAGCTGCAGAAGTTTGATGTGGACGTCGTGCCGCATGGGTCCCGCGACAGTCGTGGTCTTGAGCTCGAGCTGAACGGCTTTTCCAGGTCTCCGCGGCAGCCACCCAAAGTCGATGTCTTGCCCGTACGCCGGCCACCACAGCGATGCTTTCGCCCGGTACCGGTAGTTCAGGTACTGGCTCGACCAGTGCTCGAGAGTCTTCTCGGGGACCGAAACTGTCATGGATTAGATGCGCTTTCTGTCGGTGACCGTGAGTTTGCCGTCGCTCAGCTTCAGGTACCCGCTCCATCTCTGTTGGTCGAAGGCGGCGCCGTTGTAGGAAGTCCAACGGACAGCGATGCGGTTCCCTTGGACCTGGAACGAGTCGACGGCGCTGTGTTCGGCTTGGACGTAGTCGCCGAGGTCCACAGAACCGATCAGCGTCGGACCGGGGCCGTACACAGCGATCGTCTCCGGCCAGGTCACGCCACCGGCGGAGCAGCTGAAAGCGACCACGGTGTCCAGGACGCCATCGGAGTTCAAATCCGTTGTCGCCAACGGCAACGGCGAGACGTACTGAACGCCTTTGAGTCGGATGCTGACGTAGCCCTGCATCAGCGGATCGGCGACCGGCAAAGCGCCGTTGACCAGGGGTCCCGAGGGATGCTCGCACTGCGCGGGTGCCTGGGCTCGCAGCAACGATTTGGCACTGACCCCGCTCAGGCCTTCCATGATTGCCGCGGCGACAATGCGAGCTGACTTCGGGTCGGCCCAGTCGGTGGGGAGCATGCTCGCCAGGCTCGCTCGATGAGCCTGAGTGCAGTTCTCGAGTGGCTCGACGGCGGTTTCGGCGGAGGCGGCGAAGTCTTTGAACTGCCACAGATCCTTGCTCTTGTCCGCGAAGCCGTCCTGGAGCGCGAGGTTTCGGTAAAGGCTCCTGGAATCGGCAGAAGCGGACGTGCACGTCGGCTTCCACTGGCCCAGCGCCTCCGGTACGCCGTAACCGTTGATCGACCACGACAGCGGTCCGACGAGAGCGTTGGCGAACTGGTCGGACACGTAGAAGGCGACCTCGCCCGCGGTGAGTACGCTGAAAACCCTCGTCAGCTCGCGCGCGATCCGGTTGGACTGGATGGCTGCGGTTTCAGAAAGGCCGCCCTTCGCGATCATGGCCCGGGAAAGATTCTCGAACCGAGTGCCGAACTCGCTGTCGGGTCTCGTCAGCTCCGTCGCGCAGTCGCCGATGGCATCAACGACGGTACGGGCCAGCGCGGAGGCGTCACGGAGGTTCGGCTTGCCCAAGAGCCTCTTGCCTCCGCATTCGTAGAGTGCCTGGATGGCCGCCGTCACTGCCGGGCTGTTGGCCGCGATTTCTGACCTGTCGACGACGAAGGCGGCTATGTCGGCCAGAACGGTCCAGTAGTCAACGGACGTGCGTGCTTGGATGTGATGGCTGCCGGCGGCGTTCGGACGGGCGACGCCGACGGCGTGGGTCGCCAGCGGCGGGATCAGGTGCCGCGTGGGCGAGTCGAGGAGATTCTGCGCGATGGAGTACGCGATCCATTTCGCGTCGTACGCGTCCTCGCCGCGCCATGCCCAAGCCCACCGCTGGCCGCCGTGAACCATGGTCATCATCTGACTGAAGGTCCGGTTGTTCGCGACGCGGACAGTGACCCTGCTGTCCTTGTCAGGCTCGAAGCAGACGCGGATGGCCGACGCTGCCAGATCCTGGTCCGGGTCAACGGTGCCGGTCACCCACGACGCCAGCTTCGTCCCGCTGCACTTCGGTTCACCGACTCTGGTGCCGACGATCTCGCCAGTCCCCTGGCCGATGTCGGCGAACCAGTTCAGGATCGAGAAGTCGCGGACCTTTGCCGACAGAACAATGCCCTGCCACGTCGGTCGTTCGGGTGTGAAGGCCCACGCTTGCGTCTTCTCGTTCCAACGCGTCAGAACCACGCTCGCGCGCTGCGCGGCAGTCAAGTTCGGCAGGGTCCACGACAGCGTCAGCGGGGAGCGAAGAGGCTGGTCATGCTCCACCGCGATCGGAGTTCCAGCCAACTACTTGCCATACGGCCCGTTGACCGATCCGATCCTGTCGCCTGCGCGCACCGTGATCGTGCGTTCCGCAGCGACGGCATTGATCGGTACGTCGACTGTGACACCCGGCCAACTGACCCGACCGCCTCCTGAGTCCACCGTCCGGGCCTCGCCAGTCAGCCGAGGCGGTGACTCAGCCGAAGGAGTCGGAGAACTCGTCGGTGCCGCGCTCGGCGACGATCTCGCGGCGTCGTGAGGCTCCGACGTACAGCCCCCGACGGCCAGCATGACAAAACCCATTGCTAGCGCTACGCGTCTCACATGTCCCCCCAGACACCCCCGACCACTGGTTACATCGCGCGGAGGGTGCCAGGGGTTACAACCGGTGCGATCCGACCTCAGCGGGCGGCGCTGTCCACGTGTCGGCCATCGCGATCTGGAGCAGTTGTTCGATGGCCAACGAAGGCGAGGTGCTCGTCGCCGGAGCGGCGCACGCGGGGCGTTCAGAGCCCGCGCCACGATCCGTTGGCCATCGGGATACCGACCGGGTCGGTTGCCGCCTGGCCGTTGGAAATTGACCGGGTTAGGCACCAGGGCTGGAGCATCATTTCAAGGATCTCGAGCGGCGCGTCGATGTGAGATCAATTGCATGATCTGTCAGCATTCTTGTCCGTTGAGGCGCTCTGGCGTGATGCGGTACAGGGGGACCGACGTGACGTGGTTCGAGGACGTTGCACCGGAGGTGCGACTGAAGGTCGCGACCAACTCTGAGCCCGGGCTCCGCCGCGCTCAGCTCGGCGCGGCCTGGGCGCTCGGCGCCGCGTTCATGTCCGGTCGCCCAACCGCAGCCATGGCCGTCCTCCCCACTGGCACAGGCAAGTCCGCTGTGCTTGGCCTCGTGCCACTCCTGGTGCCCACTGATCGACCGGTTCTGTTGGCCGCTCCCAACCGTCTGGTGCGCGACCAACTCGCCACTGCGATGAGGAGTCAGGAGGTGTTGCGACGCGTCGGGGCTGTGCCGGACACTGCTCCGAATCCAAAGGTCCATGTAGTCGAACATCGGCTCGCCACACCGGACGACTGGATCGAAGCTGCGCGAGACGCCGACATCGTCATCGGGACCATGGGGGTTCTGTCGCCGTCCTACAGCGAAGTCGCCGAGCCGCCACGTGGGCTCTTCCGAATGGCGCTGGTGGATGAAGCACATCACGTTCCGGCGACGACCTGGGCAGCTCTTCTCGACGCGTTACCCAGCACACACAGAGCGCTGGTGACGGCGACGCCGGTGAGATCGGATGGCCAGGAGATTCAAGCGGAGCTCGTGTACTCTTATGCGCTTGCCGATGCACTGCGCGACGGTGTCATTGCGCCCGTCCAGTTCAAGCCTGTCATCCCGAAGGCAGGTCAAGGACGAGATGAAGCACTCGCCGAAGCTGCCGTTGGCCGGCTGCACGATCCGGAACATGTCGCAGGCAGGAGCTTGCTCATCGTGCGTGCCGGCAGTATCACGGAGGCGGAAGCGCTCGTCGACGTTTACAAGGCGGCGGGTGCGGAGTTGGCTGTTGTCACTGGCAGAACAACACCGCGACAGCTCAAGGGGATTCTTGCCCAGCTCGACGCCAATCGGCTCGACGGCCTGGCAAGCGTCGGCGTTCTTGGAGAGGGCTTCGATTACCCACGGCTCAAGGTCGCCGTATACCACCGCAAGCACCAGACTCTCGGGTCGACGCTCCAGTTCGCCGGCCGAGTGAGCCGTACCGCCGCTGGGCTCGGACCGGCTGAACTCCTCGCTGTTCCTGGCGAAGACATCGCAGCCGAGACACGTCAGCTGTACGAGTCCGACTCCGACTGGAGCCGGATCCTGGCCGGACTGGCCGATGCCGCTGTGCAGGACGAGCGTGACCGCCGCCAATTCCTTGACTCTCTCGGCGACCTCCGCGTCCGTCCTGTCCTTCCCGAGCCATTGTCACTGGCCGCGTTGCGGCCGGCCAAAGAAGTCCAGGTCATTCGCATCACCGCGTCTGATGCGGCCGGCATTGACCTCGGAGCCGCACGAATCAGCGAACTCCGAGGGGAGGTTGTGATGGACCGGCTCACTGAGGACCACCGGATGCGCGTCATCGTCAGTGCCAGTGAAAGTCGCCCAGCATGGATCTCCAGTGACGCATTGGACGTCCGGGAACACGAGCTCTTCGTCATCGTGAAGGACAGCATCGAACCGCTTCTGTACGTGCACGCGCCCAGCGACTCGGCAGCCAGGCTCTTGGTGGACACCCTGGGGTTCCGAGACTTCGTCACGGAGGAAACCGGCTGGATCGCGAGGTTCCTCAACGGCCTCGACGTGTTGTCGTACTTCTCCGTTGGCATGCGCGCCACTCGTCTGCCCGGCGGTACACTCGCCACCTATCGCACCCTTGCTGGTACCTCGGTCGGAACTGCCGTGTCGGCGACCGACAGCATCGCCTACGCCGCAGGGCACCTGATCCTCCAGGCGAACGACCCCTTCAGGGACGGCACGGTGTCGGCCGCTGTCGGCGTGAGCATGGGCCGTGCCAAGGTGTGGAACTCGGGTCGCACAGATCTCAATGGCTTCTACCGATGGTGCAACGAGGTCGGCCGGCTCGGTCGCACGGCGACCGGCGACCCCCTCGCGGCGCCCCAGCTAGGACTCCGGATCCCGCAGACGCTGCGTGAGTTTCCCCAGAACCCCCTCGCAGTCAACGTCGACAGTCGCATGCTGTACACGGCCGCAGCTGTCGAACTCGGCACACGCCGCATCCCGCTGGTCGAGATTGAGCTCACACCGGAGCGGATCAGCGCAACCAGCGTCGAAGTGACCGGACGTGCCGGCGCCGACCTGGTGCTCCGAGCCGCACTGGACACCGCCGGATCTCTGAACCCGCTGCCTGACGACCCGGGGCTTCTGTGTTACCTGGACGGCGCCCACATCGGGGTACCGCTACACCTCGCGCTCGAAGAGCGTTCCAGCCTCACGGTGTACTACGCCGACGCTTCCAGCAGCTCGGGTAACCGCCTCTACACGCCGCCCACAGCTCACCTCGCGTTTCCACCTGAACTCCTCGTTCAAGCTGACTGGACGAAGGTCGACATTCACCGCGAGAGCAAGCCTGGACGCAACGGAAAGAAGAACGTTCAGGAAGCCATGGCCGCGTGGCACACCGACGCAGGCACCGGCGACCCGCGGGCGCGGGTACTCAACGACGACGGCGCTGGGGAGATCGCCGACCTGGTGGTGATCAGCTTTCCCAGCTCATGGCGGGACCAGAACGGCGCGGTGATCACCCCGTTCGCCGACCTTCCACTCGACACCATTCGCGTGACATTGAGCCATCTTAAGTGGGCGGGCGGCGACAAGCCCCGTCGCGATCTGCGCGACATCGACCAGCTCGTTGGTCAAGCTCACCGGTCAGTGCGGTGGCTGGCCAATCCACGGGCGTTCTGGGAAACGCTCGCGAGCCGTTCGACGGGCAGGGCCAAGACACTCGTCGGTGATGCCGACGAGGTCCGACAAGTCCTGCGTCACTTGGCAGCCAATCCGCCCAGCACGGAGTTCTGCATCCAGATCGTCCAACCAGGACTCGACTCAGCCCGGGTTCCAGGTTGGGACGCGGGGGAGACCCTTCTGTCGTTCCTTGTCGATGCTGCCGGCACCGTGGGAGCACGGGTCTCCGTCGTCGGCGCCTAGCGGCAAACGATCTCGATCGACATCCCTCGGACTCGACGCCACGCATTGACGACGCTGGCCACTGGGCGAGAACCTTCGTGGTATGAGCGACTGGGCTGACTTCGACGTCGAAGCAAAGGTTCTCGAAGCACTGGAAACAGTCCCGGTTGTGAATCAGGACGGACACCACTACGGGAGAGCCTGGATAACGACCTACCAATTGGCCATCAAGGTTCACGAGCTTCACAACGACCTCGCTGACAGTCTCGGTCTGAAGGTCGGCGGCGTCGGCACGGGCGAACAGTCGAGCCTCAGCCAGTACCTTGCCAGGCAACTCTCGAACCAGATCAAACGCCATGGCGAGACGTATCCAGTCGAAGGCGCCTTCCTGTCGGGCGTCGCTCTGAGCGAACTCCGATTCAAGAAGCACGATGGTCAGCCCCTTACCAGCAGCGTCACAGGATCCGGCTACGACCTCTCGATGTTTCGGCGACGTACGTGAGGGGCTGCGCCGCCCGGGCTCGGCGATCGTTGCGCGGTTCAGCGCGATGATTTGAGCGGCTGGGCTCGGCCGATGGCGTGCAGGCCTGCGCACTCGAACGGAGTGAGTTCTGGATGCCGGGTTCGGCCGCGGGTTAGGCCCGGTGAAGGGCTTCGGAGACCGGTGTCCCTGCGCAATAAAACGCAGGCAGTCAGCAGCGACGAGGGCCGATCCGGTGCTTCCGATCTCGCCGGCGCCGCCGATGGCGATGTCGGCGCCGCCGAGCAACGCGCCGACCGCAAGGCTGATCGGCTCCCAGCCGTACCGACTGGTCGCGGTGCCGCTCCACCAACCGTTGAGGACTACAAGTTGAGGCAGGCGGACGGATAGGAGCGCGTCGAGCATGACGCCGGAGCCTAGGACCTCTCCGTGCTAGGGGTGTCGCGAAACCCACTGACGTATAGCAAGGAGGAGTGGGCAAGCTTCCAAGGAGCCCACGGGGCGGTGCCCTGCGGCCACTCATCGAGTACAGCGAACTACACATCGCTGCCGGTGACAGTGCGGTCCAGAAGGCTGGTTGCCGGCGGCGCAGTTGGTCCGCGGTCAGCGTCTTCTCTGCGGTGCAACAGCAGGAGGGTTTCCAGGCTCGGAGCGAGAGCTATCGTGGCTACGTCGTCCAGCGCGGTCGAGTCGCGGCGCATGGCGCCGTAGCGAACCTGCCACAGCCTGGATCGTCGCACGTGGTGAAGCGGCGGGAGCAGCGCGGCCTCGTCCGGCGCAACCCACTCGAAGGCGACGGCCGCATTACCGTCGCGACGTTGACCGAACAGGGGCACGCTTTCATGATCGACGCGGTGCCCGCCCACGTCGAGAAGGTCCGGGAGTACGTCATCGACGCACTCACCTCGGAGCAGCTCGACCAACTGAAGGAGATCAGCCGGCAGGCGGCCAGAATCGAGGCGGACCGCGCTGGCTGAACCGTCACCGGAGAACGAAGCCGTGCTCCGCCATGATCGCTTCGAGCTGTCGGAGGATGAGCTGTTCGCCGGGGCTGTTCTGGCCGACGGGTTCTGCGCCGATCGCGACCGGTGGTGCCCAGAGCAACACATGGATGAGCGACGGAGCCGGTTCTTCGAGCCATAGAGCGGGACGGCCAGGTCCTTGGTAGTACTTGATGTAAGTTCCCGCGCGGTTGTCCGGACCTGTCCAGCTCCCCGGACTCCCGATGCGGTCGACGTCCTTGACCTTCGGGAGCAGCTCCTTCGGGTACTCGACCAGGACGAGTTCGTACCTCCGGTTACCCTCGCCCAGCGTGCATCGATAACGGTGCCGGACCACCTTGTCCTGCTCGATGACGGTTTCTTCGATCCACCGGGCCCGGCAACTGGCGTTCCATGGGCCGCGGTACGGCTGCAGCGGATGGTCTGGTGGGAAGCGGAGCTCGGACGGGGTCCCGGAAACCGAGGGGGGCTGGCTCGGCTCGACGTCGAGTGGCACCTCGACTCCGGCACCTGCTGCCGCGGTCCGCGCCGGCGCCGGTTTCATGGCCGTCACCGCGAGTACGGCGATCATCAGCGACCCCAAGCCGACCGTAAGGAACGCGGCGCGCCACGCGTTTCGCTCTCGGTGAAGACGTTGGTGGGGCGTGGCGCGTATCAGTGCTCGCCTCACGATCGACCAGAGGGCGAAGATCTCGGCGATCTCCCGGCGCCATGCCGACAAGGATCCCTTCCTGGCCGCGTGACGCTTGATCCGCTGCAGGGACAGGTTCGCGCCGGCGGTCCGTGCCGCCGTCCACCAAGGCCAGAGGCGGTGGACGGCAAGTTGGTGTGCCATCGCGGCCCGCACCGGTCCTGCTGAAGGGCTCCATCCTTCGACTGCGGCAAGAAGAGCGGCGGCTGCACGGTCGCTGGTGATCCTGGCCAGCTCGGTCACGACCTCGGCGGCCATGGCCGTGTCCATGGTGGCGACCTGTTCGATGACAGCCACGGCAAGCAGCGCATCGACTCGGGTGAGGTGTAGCGCTTGCTTCTCGAGATCGAGCAGATGCAGAATCCGGGCAGGGCTCTGTGCGGCTTCGATGATGTCAGCGGCGAGGTGTTCCGGCAGTAGATCAAGAATCTGAGCGGCGACGATCGCGTGTTGTCTGGCCAACATATTCATCAATGCCGGCAAATGTGACCATGGCAGCAGTTCGGCGAGCGTCGCTTGGTCGGTAGTTGACAGATGGACTACCGCCGCAGCCAACGCTTCGGGCGGCAGAGCAGCCGAGATCGCCGCCGCCGTAGCTGGCGCGTTGCCGCGAAGCTGTAGAGAAAGCTGCGCGGCGGCGGACTTCGGTGGCATCAGGAGCAGGACCGCTGCGGCGCGTTCTGTGCCGAGCATTGCCATCAGCCGGCGTGCATGCTTCGTGGTGGTATGAGGCAACACGGCGGCGGCGACAGCCTTATCCAGAGCCAGCAAGAGTTCTCGAGTCTCGGCAGGTGCGGCTTCGAGCAGACACTCCGTCAGCTGTGCTGCCTTGCGGACGCGGCCTGATTCGACGAACTTCTGAATCAGGCCGACGCGTCGCAGGTGTGACTCATCAAGGAATGCCGCTCCTACGTGCTCGCGATCGAGCCCCAGGAATACTGCCATCAAGTTGTCGAGCAACTCCGGAGCCACCTGATTGACCGTGAGATCGCCCTGAACCGCATTGCCCACCACCGCGTTGTCCTGGCCGTACAGTCCGCCGTACGGCGGAGGTGGAGTCGGGCCGTCGGGGCCACTCGGATAGGCCATCGGTCACGCCGACGGTTTCTTGCCGGACCCACGACGTTGTCGTCGGCCGCCGGATCCGATGATGAGGTCTCCGTTCGTGTAGTTGCCGACGACCGCGTCGTCGAACCCCGTGACCGGCCCCGAGATTTGATGCTGGACTGGCGGAGGTTTGCGTCGATCCCGACGCTGCTGCCGTGCCACCGACGCCGCCCCGATCGCGACGATCGCGCTGGCCAGCACGCCGGCCAAGGCGGTCACCGGCGGACTGAATTCGTCGGTGATCGCGTATCCCACCCCGACCGTCGCGGCGAAGACCACGACAGCTGTCAGCAACGTGATGATCCATCTCGCTGAGTTCGGCATCTGTTCTCCCCTGACACGGTGCCTCCGACCACGCCCCCAGCTCGGCCGCGTTCACTCAGCGTGCGCGCCTATGGTGGTCGGCGACAAGACCTCGGCATCATTTCGATTGATAGCCGGTTCGAAACCCGAACAACACCCGCGCTTCCTCGTATGGCTGTCACAACGCCTCGAGGATGGAACCGCCCATGATCCTCCGCTCTATCGCTGTTGCCGCACTCGCACTGACCGGAGTCGCCGCACCGGCGCCGCCGCAGATCACGTGCCCGACGGTGACCTGTGCCGTCCTCAGCCACTGAGATCCAGGCGTGTGGATAAGGTGCGTGTCCCCCTCGGACACGCACCTCAACCACTGCGGGGATGGGCTGATAGAAACAATCAGCCAACCGGCTGCGTCCATGTACGACAGTGCAGCTACGGCGGCGCGAACAGATCGTTTCAGATCTCCGCTAGGAGCCCGGTCGGGGATCGCTCGTATTACGCCAGGTTGCGAACCATCGCACGGAGATCGCCGCATTTGGGTCTCGCGCAAGGTTTGTGCGAGGCGTCGAGTTCAGGCCAGGACGCCCTCTTCTGCTCCGTCACAGCTCCGTCGGTCACTGACAAACGTCTACGATGAGTAATCAGCGTCGACCAATGAAACCGCAGGTCAGAGGCCAGTTGGTGGGTTGCTGCCTTTTCGTCGCGTATGTACCAACAAGATCCTCGACATCTTCGAGGGGACGCAGCAGATTCAGCAGCTGATCGTGGCGCGCAGGTTGCTCGGCAAGACATCGGCAGAGCTGAAGTAGGCGCGGCCGCCACCCGAAGACGGGTGACGGCCGGCCGAATGGGTCAGTTCGGGCTGATCTGGATGTACAGGTCGGAGCCGTAGCTCTCCAGCCTGCACTGGTAGTCCCACCACTCGCCGTTGCGGAGACCCTGGTTTCCGCGCTGGATGCACTGGGAGTAGGTGTCACCGCCGTAGAAGGTGGTGTAGTAGCGCAGCGGCGACGCCGACGCGACGGGTGCCGTGACGACGCCTGCACCGACGACCACCGCAGCGGCCGCGGCCGCCATGAACAGCTTCTTCACTTCGTTCCCAATCTGTTGGCCCACAAGGAGCCTCGATTGTGCGGGGGCGGGGGAGACCTCTGGATGAACGCCGCTGCAACACATCCGGCCGTGTTGCGAGGTTGGAATTGTGGCCGTGTTCAGGAACCTGTGACGCGCTGTTCACCGTCGTCCGGAGGCTGCTAGGTCCAAACGATCTCTGACAGGCTGTCCAGCGGAGGGCGCGCACCGACCGCCTCGGGGAGCGCGGGGGCGGTGTCGGCCGAGTGGACCGCCGCGGGGAACTGCACGTCGGTTCGGTTCTCCAGGTCCGCGACCGGCACCTGGAACACCCGGAACTCGTCCAGCTCCAGCGATTCCAGCTGATCGAGGTTCTGCGTCAGCAGGAACGCGCTCGCCTTCAGTACGCCGGCCTCGGCGAACACGATGACCTTCCAGAACTCCCGCGGGATCTTCACACCGCGGAAGACCCGGTCGTCGGCTCCGAAGACGGGGCCGCCGTACACGCTCACCCGGAGGTCGTCGACGTCGACGTCGGCGAAGACCGCGTCCTCCAGCTCGCCCCAGATCCCGTCCCGCGAGCTCTGGTTGAAGTCGTCCATCTGCGGCGTGATGTTGGTGAAGAAGAACGAGTCGCGATTGGCCTGCTCGGCCTCCTCCAGCGAGCCCCAGAGCAGATCGGCCCGGCGGGCCAGATGGCCACGGTCGAGGCGGTTGTCGCGGTAGAGCTCGTCACCGTGCTGGACGCCGGCCGGCAGCCTGGGGTCCTTCACGAACGGGATGCCGGTCCGGCTGATCTTCTTCAGGTCGCCGCCGTCGACGTTCCACGCCACCCAGTGCGCGAACCCGCGGTCGCGGCTCATGGTCAGCGAGAAGTGGGTGTAGTCGATCCGCGCTGAGCCGTCCACCTCGACCGCGTCGGCACTCGCGGCCGGGTCGAGCGTGGGCACCGGCACCGGCGTACTCAGGAAGTCCGGGTCGAAACCGCCCACCGCTCCTTCGGGTTTGACCAGGGTGATCCCGAGCTTCTGGAACAGCGACCTGGGCAGGCACGCCAGGGCGTGCTCGTCCGGGTCGCTCGCTCCTTCACCGGCGAAGTGGATGCCGGCCAGGACCTTGCTCGGCCGGCCGTTCGCCGACTTGAACAGCCAGGCCGCGCCCGAGTCGCCGCCCTTGCTGACCTCGTCGCCGCTGGGCCGTTTACCGGGATCGATCCCGATCTCGAAGCCACCGATCTCGACCACCCCGGCCTGCCCGCCGTAGTCGAGCTTCACGATCGTGTCGACCCGGCGGACGATGCCGTGCGTGACACCGGTGGTGCGGCCGCTCTTGACCACCTTGTCGCCGAGCTCCGGATCGCCGAGCTCCTCCGGCACGATGTCGAGCTCGAAGATCGACGGGTCGACGTCGCGGCCGTCGACCCCGGCGACGGCGCCGTCGCCCGCGATCCCGAGGTACGAGCGCAGCAGCGGGCCGAGGTGGTTGCGGTCGGTCCGGTTGTCGTCGAACGGACCGGGCTGTACGACGGTGTCGCCGAGCTGACCGTCCTCGCCCTGCAGCACGTGCCAGTTGCTCAGCACGCACGGCCGGCCGGTCTCGGCGTCGTACACGACCGCGCCGATGGTGCCGGCGGTGATCGTCTGGTGCCCCGCACTCACCCCCGGACGCACCGGGTCGATGCGGACCTTGCGCTCGTCCTGGTCGGCTTCGCGGACGACCCGGAAGTCGGGGTGGTAGCTGCGTTCGATCACGTCGGTCGGGATCTCGACGCCCGCCACGGTGATCGACTTGGGCAGCTCCACCGTGCCGAGCGCGCCGAGCGCCTCCGGCTCGGCCTTGCTGTTCACGGTGAACTGGATCGACAGTTCCCTGGTCTGCTTCCCGTCGCGGATCTTGTAGCCGATCCCGATCGAGGAGACGTTCGGGTCTTTCAGGTACGCCGACCCGTTGGTCCGGACGAACTCACGCAACGCGGCGGACAGTTCCGCACTGGGCGCGTCGGTATCACGCTTGGCAGCCATGCCAGTTCCCCCTCGGCCGGCGCTCGGACCCCCCTCGCGCCGGTGCTTCGACTGTCCCCCCGGGGTCACCGACTGTCAACGGCCCGCAGGCGTCAGCCGCGGCGGCGGTACTCCTGCGGAGTGATCCCGTACGCGCGCCGGAAGCGCCGAGTGAAGTGGGCGGGGTCCAGGAAGCCCCACTGCGCAGCGATCGACGCAATCGGGCGATGCGGCGTGCTGGTGAGTTGGCGCCGGGCGCCGGCCAGGCGTTCGGTGATCAGCCACTGCTCGAAGCTGAGCTGGTGCTTGGCGAAGAGTTTGTAGAGGTAGCGCAGGGAGATGTTGTGCTCCGCGGCGACGCGGGCCGGGGTGAGGCCGGGGTCGGTCAGGTGGTTGCGGGCGTACCAGGTGATGCGGGCGAAGAGGACGTCGGCCATCGCGGGGGCGGAGTCGCGGTGGTCGGCGGCGGAGGTCAGGAGGGCGCGGACGAGACTGGTGGTCGCTTCGCCGAGCTGCGCGGCTGACTCGGTGCCTTGGAGGGCGTCGGCAACGGTCGGCATCACGGTGAGGTGGTGCAGGACGAGGTCGTAGAGCGGGCTGCTGCGCAGTCGAGGGGCGGCGGCGCGGATCGTTTCGACGCTGAGGCCGAGGTCGGCGTAGTCGATCTGGAACGCCTGCGACGCACCGGCGCCGCGCCAGGCGAAGTCGTACGGCGCGGTCAGGTCGACCAGCATCAGCTCGCCGGTGCGGACCCGCTGCTCGCGGCCCGCCTGGTCGAACCGGCCCGTCCCGATCACCTGTACGGCGAGCGCGAGGCGCTCCGGTGCGCCGATCCGGACGTGTTTCGGCGTCCGGACCAGGCGGATGCCGGTGCCCTCGTTGCGGAAGAGGTCCGGCGTACCGAGCAGCCAGAAGTCCATCCGGGCGTGCACCTCGCCGGACGGCGTCTCGTGCTCGACCCGGGCCGGCACGCTCGCCGACATCATCGCCGCGTAGAAGGCCTCTTCGCGGTCCGCACGCGGCAGCGCGGCGGTGTCCAGCAGAACAGCCACGTCAACCCCCTGCCGCCGTCGCCCCCGCCGACCAGCCGAAGTGTGCACCGAGAGCCAAGCCCTGTGCAGCCACATCCTAGGTCGCACCGCCGACGGCCGACTAGGTTCCGGTCATGGCACCCGACACGATCGTCCTGGTCCACGGCTTCTGGGTCACGCCGCGCAGCTGGGAGCACTGGATCACCCACTACGAGCAGCGCGGCTTCACGGTGCTCGCGCCCGGCTACCCGGGGTTCGAGGTCGAGGTCGAGGCGCTGAACGCCGACCCGACCCCGATCGTGAAGCTGACCGTGCCGCAGATCATCGCGCACTACGAGGCGATCATCGGCGCACTGGCCACACCGCCGATCATCATCGGGCACTCCGCTGGTGGCGCCTTCACCCAGGTGCTGCTCGACCACGGCTTCGGCGCTGCCGCGGTGGCGATGAACTCGGCGCCGACCGAGGGGGTGCGCGTCGTACCACTGTCGCAGGTGAAGTCGACGTTCCCGGTGCTGAAGAGCCCGGCCAACCGGCACAAGGCGGTGCCGCTGACCTACGAGCAGTGGCAGTACGCGTTCACGAACACGTTCACCGACGAGGAGTCCCGGGCGCTGTACGAGCGGTACGCGATCCCGGCCAACGGCGGCATCCTCTGGGGCAGCGTGCTGGCCAACTTCCAGCCCGGCCACCAGGACACCTGGGTCGACTACCACAACGACAATCGCGCGCCGCTGCTGTTCGTCTCCGGCTCCGAGGACCACATCATGCCGCCGGAGATCCAGCGCTCGAACGCCAAGCACTACAAGTCGGACACCGTCACCGAGCTCAAGCTGTACGACGGTTACGCGCACCTGCTCCCCGCGCAGGAGGGCTGGCAGGCGATCGCCGACGAGGTGCTCGACTGGGCGCTGGCCCAGGCCGCGAAACGCTCGTGAGCAGCGTTCGGATCACGCACCTCGGTGGTCCGACCGCGCTGATCGAGGTCGGCGACTTTCGGCTGCTCACCGACCCAACGTTCGACCCGCCCGGACGCCGCTACACGTTCGGGTGGGGGACGTCGTCGGTGAAGGAGGCCGGCCCGGCCGTCGCCGTCGACGAGCTGCCGCCGATCGACGCCGTACTGCTCAGCCACGACCACCACGGCGACAACCTGGACGACGCCGGTCGCGCGTTGCTGCCGCTGTGGTGACGACGGGCGCGGGGGCACGAAGACTTGGCGGCAGGAGCACGGCGTCCTCTGGATCACCGGCGACACCGTGCTGTACGACGGGGTGCGCGCGGTCGCCGACCGGTTCGACGTCGGCACGATGCTGCTGCACCTCGGAGCGGTCCAGTTCGGCATCACCGGGCCGGTGCGGTACACCATGTCGGGCCCGGACGGTGTGGAGCTGTGCAAGCTGACCCGCCCGCGCACCGTCGTACCGGTGCACTACGAGGGCTGGCGCCACTTCACCCAGGGCCGGGACACGATCGAGCGCGCCTTCGCCGCCGCACCCGCCGCCGTTCGCGACAGCCTCACCTGGCTCACCCCGGGGGAGCCGAAGGACCTCGCGGTCTAGAAGTCGACCCGTACGACGGCCCGCCGCTTGCCCGGGCGGCTCACGACCGCGTACCCCGCGGTGGTGAACATGGCGAGCGTGCCGACCGAGCCGCCGTCGACCAGGTCCGGGTAGCCCTCGACTGCGCGGGCGCCGCGGCCCTCGGCGAACCCGATGCTCGCCCGGGCCAGCGCGCGCCCGATTCCCCGGCGGCGGTACCCGGCGCGGGTGACGAAGCAGGTGACGGCCCAGACGGTCGGGTCGGTCTTGTCCTCGCTGCGGTCCTGCCACGGGACGCGGTAGTCGCGGAGGAGGCGTGCGTGCTGGGAGCGTGGCGCGACGGCGCACCAGCCGACGGGCTCGCCGTCGAGGTACGCGACCAGGCCGGTGGTCGTGGTGGCTTTGGGGTTACCGCACGCCGTCTGGTCGCGGAGACGAGCAGCGAGCTCCTCCGGGCCTTCGGAGGCCCAGCTCTCCTTGGGGAGCATCCGGAAGCGCTGGCAGGAGCAGCGGGCCGCGTCACCGGCGCCGAAGACCGCGGCGAGGTCCTCGCTGGATGCCTGGTTCGCGGGGACGATCGTGAGCTGGTCGGGGGCGATCGGCTCACGTGAGCCTGTCACGCGAGGCGCTCGCTTGGCCGGCGGCTGCTTCCGGCGTGCAGGTGCGTCGAACGTGAGCCGAAGCTCCACCACATCGCCGGCGTCCAGCCCGAGCGGCTTCCGCACTGCGTCCTTCAGCGGCAGCCAGTAGCCGCCGTCCTTCGACCACAGCGAGGTCTTCCATTCCGTGCCGTCGAGCTGGACGCGGATCGGCAGCATCCCCCAGCTGTTGTACCCGGCCTCCGTCGCAGCGGCCCGCAGCGTCTCGCTCGCCGCGTCGGGCAGTGGAACGAAGTAGTACGGCGCCGGCCCGCGCCACTCGACGATCTCGCCGCTCAGCTCGTGCTCCATGCCCCGATGCTAGGGCCGATCCCGGACGATCGGCCGCCGTGAATGTTGTATACGCGAAGTGTTGTCATTGTCACGGACGGGATCTAGCGTGGCTGCGGTCCTGGTCCCGAGAGTGACGGAGCATCGCGTGTACAACGATGAAGTCAGCAGGCGCCGGGTCTTGGGAGGCGCCGCAGCCGGAGCGGTCGCCCTCGGCCTGCCGAGCACAGCGGCCTCCGCAGCCACCAGTACGGCGTACGCAGACACCGCTCGCTGGCAGGAGCACGCTCGCCGCGTCCGGATCACCCGCGACGACTGGGGTGTCGGGCACGTGGTCGGCAAGACCGACGCGGACGCGGTGTTCGGGATGATGTACGCCCAGGCCGAGGACGACTTCAACCGGATCGAGAACAACTACCTGATCAGCCTCGGCCGGCTCGCCGAGGCGCAGGGGGAGAGCGCGATCTGGCAGGACCTGCGGCAGCGGCTGTTCGTCGACCACGCGGTGCTGAAGCGCGACTACGCGAGCAGCCCGGCCTGGCTGCGGACGCTGATGCGCGCCTGGGCCGACGGCCTCAACTACTTCCTCGCGACGCATCCCGAGGTGAAGCCGCGGGTGATCACGCGGTTCGAGCCGTGGATGGCGCTGAGCTTCTCCGAGGGCAGTATCGGCGGCGACATCGAGCGGGTGCCGCTCAGCCAACTGGAGGCGTTCTACTCGATGCGCGACCTGCCGATGACCGACGACGAGCGCGGGCTGCTGTTCAAGGAGCCGAGCGGGTCGAACGGGATGGCGATCGCACCGAGCCACACCCGTGACGGCCGCGCGCTGCTGCTGATCAACCCGCACACCAGCTTCTTCTTCCGCGCCGAGCAGCACGTCACCAGCGGCGAGGGCCTGAACGCGTACGGCGCCGCCACCTGGGGGCAGTTCTTCATCTACCAGGGCTTCAACGCGACGGCCGGCTGGATGCACACCTCGAGCGGCGTCGACAACGTCGACGAGTTCGCCGAGACGATCGTGACCGGTGCCGACGGCAACCATTCCTACCGGTACGGCGGCGCGCTGCGCCCGGTGACGACGCAGCGGATCACGCTCTCCTACCGGACCGCCGAGGGTGGGACGGCGCAGCGGAGCTTCTCGACGTACGCGACGCACCACGGGCCGATCGTGCGCGAGGCGGACGGGAAGTGGATCGCGTCCGCGCTGATGAACCGCCCGGTCGCGGCGCTGCAGCAGAGCTTCCTGCGGACCAAGGCGCGCAACTACCGCGAGTTCATCGACGTCGCCGGCTTCAAGGCGAACAGCTCGAACAACACGCTGTTCGCCGACGCGCGAGGGAGTATCGCGTTCCTGATGCCGCAGTTCATGCCGGTCCGCGAGGACCGGTTCGACTACCGCAAGCCGGTCGACGGCAGCGACCCGGCGACCGACTGGAAGGGCGAGCACAGTCTGCGCAGCCTGCCGCAGGTGGTGAACCCGCGGAACGGCTGGACGTACAACTCGAACAACTGGCCGTGGACCGCGGCGGGCGCGGACAGCCCGAAGGCCGCGGACTTCCCGAAGTACTTCGACCAGGCGGGGGAGAACCCGCGGGGGCCGCAGGCGATCCGCGTGCTGAGCCGGGAGCGTCGCTTCACGCCGCAGAAGCTGATCGATGCGGCCTTCGATCCGTATCTGACGGCGTTCGCGCGACTCGTCCCCGGGCTGGTCGCGGCATGGGACAAGCTGCCCGGCGGCGCGGCCCAGAAGACGAAGCTGGCCGGGCCGATCCGGCTGCTCCGCCGGTGGAACCATCGCTGGAGCGCGAGTTCGACCGAGACCTCGCTGGCGGTCTTCTGGGGTGAGGCTCTGTGGGCGCCGCTGGCCCAGGCCGCGCGGGAGGCGGGCATGTCGATGTGGGACTACCTGGCCGAGCGCGCGACCGACGCGCAG
Source organism: Kribbella sp. NPDC051770 (assembly GCF_040681455.1). Classification (NCBI taxonomy): domain Bacteria; kingdom Bacillati; phylum Actinomycetota; class Actinomycetes; order Propionibacteriales; family Kribbellaceae; genus Kribbella; species Kribbella sp. NPDC051770. Next base: position 174,684 of record NZ_JBFAYT010000003.1, read on the forward strand.
CGCTTGACCGCGCTCGAGGAGGCTCAGGCCCGGCTGGTCCAGGACTTCGGCAGCTGGCAGGTGCCGTGGGGTCAGATCAACCGGTTCCAGCGCAACGACGGCGCGATCGTGCAGACCTTCGACGACACCAAGCCGAGCAGCCCGGTGCCGTTCACCTCGGCTCAATGGGGTTCGCTGGCCTCGTTCGGCGCCCGCCGCTACCCGGGCACGAAGCGGTACTACGGGACCAGCGGCAACAGCTTCGTCGCGGTCGTCGAATTCGGTCCGAGGCTCCGCGCCTGGGCCGTGACCGCCGGTGGCGTCAGCGGTGATCCGGACTCGGAGCACTTCGACGACCAAGTGAAACGCTACGCGAGCGGGAACCTACGCCCCGTGTACTTCCACCCCGACGACCTCCGCGGCCACGTCGAGAGCAGCTACCACCCGTAGCGTCTACCAACCGTCTATTTGCCCTGGGCATCATGGAGTCGTGACAGTGGTTGCGCAGGGCATCAGGCGGGCGGAGTGGTCGACCGGCGAGATCGACTCCTGGGCCGAGGTGGTGCGCGACGCTCTGGTCCAGGTGTCGGCGCGGCCCGCTCGGCACGAGGTCTTCGAGGGCCGGATGCGGCAGCTCGCGCTCGGCGAGCTGGAGTTCGCGGTGATCTCGTCGGGCGCCCAGGCGGTGGACCGGACCCGGCGGATGATCGCGCGGGCCGACCAGGACTACCTGCTGGCCAACGTCCAGCTCCAGGGTCAGGCGCGGATCCAGCAGGACGGCCGGTACGCCGTACTGTTGCCAGGAGCAATCGCCTTCGTGGACAGTGCGCGCCCGTACTCGCTCGGCTTCGACGGGCCGTTCTCCCAGCTGATCGTGCGGGTGCCGCGATCGGCGACCAGCATGCCCGCGAGCGCGACCGCCGTGGCCCTGGACCCGAACGGCCCGGGCCGGCTGGTCGCGGACTTCCTGGTCGGGCTGGAGCGGACGCCGACCGCCGCGCTCGTCCCGCATGCCGTCGGCCTGCTCGATTCCGCGCTCGACTGGGCCGCCGGTGCCGCGCCGTCGAACACGGCGCTGACCCGCGAGCGCATCCACCACTTCGTCCGCCGCCACGCGGCCGCCCCCGATCTCGACGCCGCGGCGGTGGCCGCCGGCTGCGGGATCTCCCGGCGCACGCTCTACCGCGCCCTCGCCGACGACGAGCCGCTCAGCGCGCTGATCCGCCGGCTCCGGGTGAACCGCGCCCAGCAACTGTTGCTCTCGGCGACCAATCCCTCGCTGGAAGTCGTTGCCCGAGCGTCCGGTTTCGGAGGCGCCGCGCAACTGAACCGCGCCTTTCGGTCGGTCACAGGCACAACTCCAGGCGCTTATCGAGCGACTGGCACGAATCGTCAGTAGGCGTGGCACGGGACGCCTCGGTCCGCTGTCCGCGCCGCCTAGCGTTGACCGTATGACAGACAACAATGCGTCCCAGTTCGGGGGACGGCTGCTGATCGGCGCGACCGGGTCCGGCGCGGTCGCGATGCTCCCGATGTACCTCTCCGCGCTGCGCGCCCAGTTCACCGGGACGGTCACGGTGCTGATGACGCACACCGCGGCGACCTTCCTGCCCGCGCACACGATGGCGCTGTTCGCCGACAAGGTCGTCACCGCCGACTCCCCGGCGAGCTGGCCGATCGACAACCACGTCAGCCTGGCCGCCGAGCACGACCTGATGGCCGTCCTCCCCGCCACCGCGAACACCCTGGCGGCCGCCGCGTCCGGCGCCGCGCCCAACCTGCTCGGGACGACGCTGCTGCACGCGACGTACCCGGTCGTGTTCTTCCCGGTGATGACCGGCGACATGTGGACCAAGCCCGCGGTCCAGCGCAACGTCACCCAGCTCCGCGAGGACGGCTACGCGGTCGTCGAGCCCGACTGGGGGCCGCGGTACGACGTCGGCCTGAAGGCCTTCGTCGACAGCCCGATGCCGCCGGCGCCGCCGAAGTTCATCCAGCAGCTCCGGTCGATGTTGTCCTAACGGTTCGCCTGGTAGTGCCGGCGGGCCTTCATCCGGTTGCCGCAGCTGGCCATCGAGCACCAGCGCGCGGTGTTCGCCTTGCTGCGGTCGATGAGGAACAGCTGGCACTCAGGGTTCTCGCAGGGGCGGAGCCGACCGGGTTTGACCGCGTTCCAGGCCAGCACCGCGCGTACCGCCGTACGGGTGGCTGCAGGCCCTTCGAGGGTCCAGCCGATGCCGTCCTCGGTCATCGCCGGCACCTGGCGAACGCCGCGGAGAAACGGGGTGAGCGCGCTCGCCGCCTGCTCACCCCGTACGACGTCCTGCAGCGCTGACCGCACTGCCGCCAGCGCCTTGCGGCCGGTCGGGTCGGACGCCCACAGCTCGGTCTCCTCGAGCAGGTCATGCTCGACGCCTGCCACGAGCGGTGTGCTGTTCAGCAGCTCGAGCAGCAGTTCCTCGTCGGTCATTGCCTAACCCCCTTGGTCATGTTGACAGGTTACACGATGGTGAGTTTTCATCTAACCACTCAAACCAATCAAGGGAGTTAGTCATGGTCACCGTGCACCACCGGTACGCCGAGATCGACGGGCAGCGGCTGTTCTACCGCGAGGCCGGACCGGCCGACGGGCCGACGATCGTGCTGCTGCACGGGTTCCCGAGCAGCTCGTACATGTTCCGCGACCTGATCCCGCGGCTGGCCGGGACGTACCGGGTGATCGCGCCGGACCTGCTCGGCTTCGGGCTGTCGGACGCGCCGACGGTGGACGAGTTCGACTACACCTTCGACGCGCTCGCGGACCTCACCGACGGACTGCTCCGGGCGATCGGCGCCGAGAGCTACGCGATCTACGTCCAGGACTACGGCGCGCCGATCGGCTGGCGGCTCGCGCTGAAGGACCCGTCGCCGGTCACCGCGATCGTCACCCAGAACGGCAACGGGTACGAGGCGGGCTTCGTCGAGGACTTCTGGCAGGGCGTCTGGGACTACCAGCGCGAGCCGAACGCGACGACCGAGGCGGGCGTGCGGGCGGCGCTGACGCTGGAGGGCATCAAGTGGCAGTACCTCGCCGGTGTGCCGGACGAGAGTGTGGTCAGCCCCGACACCTGGCACCACGACGTACAGAAAGTGACGCGACCGGGCAACGATCTGGTGCAGCTGAAACTGTTCCGCGACTACGTGACGAACCCAGCGCTCTACCCGAAGCTGCACGAGCACCTGACGGCGACCCAGACCCCGGTGCTCGCGGTGTGGGGCCGGAACGACCCGATCTTCGCGCCGGCCGGTGCGGAGGCGTTCGCGACGTCCGTCCGGGACGCCGAGATCCACCTCCTCGACGGCGGCCACTTCCTGCTGGAGAGCCACCTGGACGAGGCCAGCGAGCTGATCACCGACTTCCTGGACCGCCGGCTCGCGTCGTGAATGCCTTGTAGGCATGGCCGGCGAGCGCGACCAGGATCGCGAAGGCGAGCGTGTCGTGCACCGCGATCACGCCCGCGCGGGGGATGCCGGACAGGCTGAACTTGAACCAGAGCAGCAGTCCGGTGGCCACCATCACCACGATCGCGCCGGCCAGCCAGGCGGCGAACACCTTCTGGCCGGCGTTGAACTTGCCCGGCACGAGGTGGTCGTGCGGTTTGCGGGTGAAGGCGTTCCGGAGCCAGCGCGTGTCGGTGCTGGTGAAGCGGTTGAGGCGGCGTACGTCGAGACGCAGCGCGCGGGACGCGAGTCCGAGGAGGAACGGCGCGGGGAGCAGGATGCCTGACCATTCGTGCACGGTCGCGACGAGGTGGCGCCGGCCGATCGCCGCCGCGAGCGGGCCGAAGTAGATCGCGGCGGCGGTGGCGAGGCAGATCACCATCAGGGCCAGCGTCGTCTGGTGCACGAGCCGCTCGGCGCGGCTGAAGCGGCGTACGGATCTATGCACCGGCCGGCTCCTCTCCGGGCAGCCAGCCGTCGACCGGGTAGCCGTACTCCTCCCAGTAACCCGGGATCACCTCGTCGGTGACGGTGATCCCGGACAGCCACTTCGCCGACTTGTAGAAGTACATCGGGCCGACGAAGAGCCGGACCGGGCCGCCGCTGATGTGGGGGATCGGCTGGTCGAGCATCTGTACGGCGACCAGGACGTCGGGCCGGCGGGCCTGCTCCATCGTCAGGCTCTCGCTGTAGACGCCGTCGAAGCAAGTGAAGCGGACGGCCTTCGCGCTCGGCTGCACGCCTGCGGCGTCGAGGATCGTGGACAAGCGAACGCCGACGAAGGGGACCTGGTCGACGCGCCAGCCATCGGTGCAGACGACGTCGTGCGTCACCCGCTCCTGTGGGAGCTTCTGGAGGCCCGGCAGTGTGTACGACGTGGGCTTCGCGACCAGCCCGTCGATGGTGAGCTTGTACGTCGACGCGTCCTTCTCCGGGACCGAGCCGGCGACGCTGAAGTAGCGGAAGCCGCCGGGGTTGGGGAGCAGGCCGGACAGGCCGGTGGGGTCGCGCTGGGAGGCGGCGCCGAGGAGATCGCTCCACTTCTGCTGCAGCGTCGGCGCCGCGAACAGGCCCGCGATGCCGGCGGCGATCGTGCCGAGGACGATCCGCCGGCCGATCGGGCGGCCGGCGGAGTCGTCGGGTGCTGCGTTGTCGGTCATCGGCATCCTCGTTCTGTCGTCACCGGTTGAACTGGTGTCGATGATGCCGCTTCGATGCGTCACCAGTCAAAGAGGTGACGCATTACCGCTGTCTTACTACTGACAGCGCTTGCTACTGGAAGTCGCACCCCGGGTTGGGTTCGTCGATCGCCAGCGGCTGACCGGCCGGGTTGGTGTAGAGCACGTCGAGCACCATCGGCACACTCCCGAGGTTCTTGCCGATGTGCACGTAGTTGCTGCCCTCGCTGACCGACTGGCCGGCCTTGTAGACGCCGTCGCTCTTGCAGGTGGCGTCGAAGTGGCTCAGCACACCCTTGGTGACGACGCCGTGCAGCGTGCCGGGGTGCTCGTGCCAGCCGGTGCTGCCACCGGGCGCGATGGTGATCTCGCGCAGCACGTACGGGGTGTCGCCGACCGTGTAGTCGAACAGCGTGACGGCGCTCACGCCGCTACCGGGCGTCGCGTCGGCGGTGCCGGGGGCGACGGCGAGCGCCAGGCCGGCGGTCAGCGTGCTGGTCAGGGCGAGGGCGAGGCGGGGAGTTCTGGGCATGGCGGGGCTGTCCTCCGAGTGGGATCCGATCCGAACTGGTTGCCCTGGGCCCAGTTGCTCAGGACAACCAGTTCGGAGGCTACTCCGGCCGGATAGACGTTTGATCGACGCCCCGGCGTAGACAAAACGTCTACACCGGCACGGCAGGGTGGCCGGGTGACCAAGGAGGAAAGATGATCAGCAGGAGACGGTTCACCCAGGCGGTCGCGGCCGGCGTCGCGGGGAGTGCGTTGACCGGGGCAACGGCTGCGGCCGCCGTACCGGAGCTGCGCGGCGGGGCGGGGGAGCACACCTCGCTCGGGCTGATCAAGCGGGTCAAGGCCGGCGTGCTCGACGCGGCGTACGCCGAGTTCGGGCCGCGGCACGGGCAGCCCGTCGTGCTGCTGCACGGCTGGCCGTACGACCCGCACAGCTTCGTCGACGTCGCGCCGCTGCTGGCGGAGGCGGGGTACCGGGTGATCGTGCCGTTCCTGCGCGGGTACGGGCCGACCCGGTTCCGGTCCGCGAAGACGTTCCGGAACGGGCAGCAGTCGGCCGTTGCCCTCGACATCGTTGCCCTGATGGACGCGCTGGAGATCGAGCAGGCGGTGCTCGGCGGGTTCGACTGGGGTGCGCGGACGGTCGGCTGCATCGCGGCGCTGTGGCCCGAGCGGTGCAAGGCGATCGTGTCGGTCAGCGGGTACCTGATCACGAGTCTGGAGAAGAACCTCGAGCCGCTGCCGCCGGCGGCCGAGCTCGGCTGGTGGTACCAGTACTACTTCTCGACCGAGCGCGGCGTTCTCGGATACCGGGAGAACTGGCGCGCGTTCAACGAGCTGATCTGGAAGACCGTCTCGCCACTGTGGCAGTACGACGCGGCGACGTACGGGCGAACGGCCGCGTCGTTCGAAAACCCCGACCACGTGGCGATCGTGATCCACAACTATCGCTGGCGGCTGAGCCTCGCCGAGGGCGAACGGCAGTACGACCGCTACGAGCGCGTGCTGCAGGCCGGGCCGGCGATCGGCGTACCGGCGATCACCATCGGCAGCGACTTCGACGGAGCCGCTGCCGACGGCACGGGGTACCGCGACAAGTTCACCGGCCCGTACGAGCACCGGGTCTTCGCCGGGATCGGGCACAACGTCCCGCAGGAAGCGCCGCAGGCGTTCGCGCAGGCGGTGATCGACGCCGACCGGCTCTAGCAGTTGGGGATGCCGGGGAGCTGCGCGGCCGGGTGGTCGATGTAGATGTTGCTGATGTAGCCGCCCTGGTCGCGCAGCCGCGACCACCAGTTGTTGGTGTGGCCCTCGGCGTTCACGGTGTCGCCCTGCTTCTGGCACTGCACGAACACCTGCGTCGGGCCGCCCAGCGTGGTCACGATCGGCGCGTTCAGCCGGGCGTCCGCGCGGACGTTCACGCCGGCGCCGTACGTGCTGAAGTTGTACGTCGGCGGCGGGGTGCCGCCGAGGATCGCGGCGACCTCGCCGCGCATCGTGTCGAGGTTGACGCCGTACGGGTCGATCTTGCCGGTCGTGCTGGTCTCGCGGTGGCCGCGGGCGTACGACGCGTCGCGGCCGAGCTGGCGGAGTACGGCGGCTGTCGCCTTGAGCGAGGCCTGGTACTGCGCTGGGCTCATCGTCTGGCTGACGCCGTTGTAGTCGATCTCCCAGCCGATCAGCATCGTGTTGCCGTCGCCGGCCGGGATCGGACCGCTGACCCTGGCCGCGCCTGCGTGGTTGCAGCGGCCGGCCGAGATGATGTGGAAGACGCCGTTGTAGTCGACGAGCGCCTGGGCCAGCGGGCCCTGCAGGTCGGGGCGGCCGTTGATGACGATGTTGAGCGCCGGGTGCGGGTTGCTCGGGCTCGTGGTGGACGATGCGGTGTGGTGCCAGAGCACGCCGATCGGGTTGAACGAGCCGCTCACCGCGCGGCCCAGCCAGTTGCCTTCTTCAACGACCTGGACGCCGGCGGCGCGCAGGACGTCGGCCAGCCAAGGGATCGTGGCCATCAGGTGGCCTGCAGCAGATCGGCGACGCACTCGATCACGTGCGGTCGGTGCTCGGTGGCCGACGCGGCCCGGGGGGCGAGGGTCGCGGCGGCCACCACGGCCGGTACGCCGAGCAGCAGGCGCCGGCGGGCGACCAGGTGGGGGCGGGTGTTCCTCATCGAAGTCTCCTTCGGGGCGGCGGGAGGAGTGGTGGTGGGTTTCTTACGACACCAACCTGACGGTTCGTCAGCGACCGGCCAAGCCCTTCGGTCCTGGTGAAAACGCTGGACCGCCCGCGCCGGTCGTCGGGACCGGCGCGGGCGGGCGCTCAGTGCGGGGCGATCAGCGGGCGGTGGTGAAGCCCGCCGCGGTGAACCCGTTGGCCCACAGCTGGTTGACGCGGCTGCGCTCCGCGGCGTTCGGCTGCGCGTTCGTGCACGACGTACCGGGACCGCCGCCCGACATCAGCTCGCTGCACGGACCGGAGTAGTGGTCGGGCAGGCCGAGCACGTGACCGGTTTCGTGGGCGGTGACCCGGGTGGAGTCGTACTGCTGGTTCTGCCGGTAGTCCAGGAAGATGTAGCCCTGGCCGTGACCGTTGGTCGACGCGTACGACCCGCGCGGGTCGTTGCCCTCGCGGTAGTAGAAGTCGTAGTTGCTGCCGGAGACCAGCCGCACGTTGGTGACGGCGTTGTTCCAGATCTGCGCACTGCGCGAGATCTGCGACGCGAACCGCGGGGCACGGCTGGCGTTGTAGACCACCGTGACAGCGGCGGTCTTGTCCGGGTTCTTGGCCTGCTTGGCCCGGGCGGACTTCATCACCGCGTCGTAGAAGGCCTTGGTCTCGGCCTCCTCCTGCGCCGTCCCGACGTACGCCGAGGTGGCGGCCTCGACGGTCGGTGCGGTCTCAGGTGCGGCGGTGGACGTCGTCGCGGCGAAGGCGGGGACAGCCAGCGCGGCGGCGGCAACAGCGGTGACAGCGGAAAGCAAACGGCGGGACATAGGAGCCTCACTCCCTAGTCGTGGCGGACTGCGACCAGCGGACTACTGACCGCAACGCCACGGATCGTGACACCCCCACTACTTTTCCGCACCACCCCGGCGAAAACCCTGGGGTTAACCTTCGCTACTTCCGGGTTGTCCTGCGCGTCTGACAGTCAGAGTGTGTAGATCCTGACCCAGTCGATGTCGTACGACGCCGGCTGCATCGAGTTGCCGTAGAAGTTGTCGAGCTGGATGGTCAGGTGGCCGGACGGCATGCACTGGATGCACTTGCGGACGTTGTTCGCGCCGCCGGAGTGGGAGAACCACTGCTTGCCGTCGATGAAGCCGCGGACGTGGTCGGGGGTCCACTCGACGGCGACGTTGTGCCACTCGGTGAGCGGGGCGCCGCAGTCGGACTCGCGGGTGAAGATCTGCTGGACGGCGGCGTCGGCGTTGTGCGGGTAGTGGATGAAGGACTCGGCGCAGGCCTCGCCAGGCGCGCCGTTCTCGAGGAAGTCGTACTCGCCGTCCTCGGGCCAGCGGTCGGAGTCGGGCCAGACGATCAGCAGCGGGTGGTACTGGCGGCCGTTGTCCGCGCCTTGGGGATTCGAGCGGATGCGGGCTTCCCAGCGGCCGTACTGCTGACCGAGTTTCGAGGCCAGCCAGCCGGAGTCGCCGTTGGCCAGGCCGGTTTGGGTCAGTACGCCGTTCGCGACGGTCGAGCGGGAGGCGCAGCGGCGGCCGTTGCCGGCGTGGCCGGGCCAGCACTCGCCGGCCTGCGACCACTTCGCGCCGTCGGGGGCGCCGGTGTAGTCGAACTCGTCGGACTGGGGGAGCGGGGTGCCCCAGTTGAAGGTCTCCGCCGCGGTTGTGCTGTCAGCCGAGGTGGAGACGTCAGCCGACGTGGAAGCCGTGGCCGGCGAGAGCAGGCCGGCACCGAGCGTGAGGGCCAGCAGCGGGCCGGCCAGCAGAACTTTTCGCATCACGAGCTCCTCGAGGTGGGGGTCCGCCCACTCTCCAAGCGCCTCGCGCCCCGGATCGCCCGCTGACCGGAACAGGTCACGTAGCCTCGGGACCGGAAGCACGTCCGGGCGGGACAACACAGTGAGGTGGTCGGTGTGCGCTTCATCCAGGGACCGGTACCAGGGCAGGACCTGACGTTCAACGACGTCTTCCTGGTGCCGAACCGGTCGGCGGTGGCCTCGCGGCTCGACGTCGACCTGTCGACCAGCGACGGCAGCGGGACGTCGATCCCGATCGTCGCCGCGAACATGACAGCGGTCTCCGGCCGCCGGATGGCCGAGACGATCGCCCGCTGCGGCGGCCTCGCGGTGATCCCGCAGGACATCCCGGTGCCGGTGGTCACCGAGGTGGTCTCCTGGATCAAGGACCGCCACACCATCTACGACACGCCGCTGGTGATGACCCCGGGCGACACCGTCGGCGAGGCGCTCAACCTGCTGCCCAAGCGCGGCCACGGCGCGGTGATCGTGATCGACCAGGGCCGCGCGGTCGGCGTCGTCACCGAGGCCGACTGCCAGGGCGTCGACCGGTTCACCCAGCTCGACTCGGTGATGTCGCGCGAGCTGCTCACGCTCCCGGCCGGGATCGACGCCGAGGCCGCGTTCGACCAGCTGTACGACGGCCGCCACCGGCTCGCCCCGGTCGTCGACGGCGCCGGCCGGATCGTCGGCATCCTGACCCGGCAGCGCGCGGTCCGCGCGACCCTGTACGAGCCGGCGGTCGATGCCGGCGGCAAGCTTCGGGTCGCGGCCGCGATCGGGATCAACGGCGACGCCGAGCAGAAGGCCAAGGCGCTGCTCGACGCCGGGATCGACGTCCTGGTGATCGACACCGCGCACGGTCACCAGGAGCGGATGCTCGACGTACTGCGCACCGTTCGCGCCCTCGATCCCCAGGTCCCGGTGGTCGCCGGGAACGTGGTCACGGCCGACGGGGTCTCTGACCTGGTCGAGGCCGGCGCCGACATCGTCAAGGTGGGCGTCGGGCCGGGCGCGATGTGCACGACCCGGATGCAGACCGCCGTCGGGCGGCCGCAGTTCTCCGCCGTACTGGAGTGCGCGGCGCGGGCCCGCGAGCTCGGGAAGCACGTCTGGGCCGACGGCGGTGTCCGGCACCCGCGCGACGTCGCGCTCGCACTGGCCGCCGGTGCGTCGAGCGTGATGATCGGGTCGTGGTTCGCCGGCACCTACGAGTCGCCGGGCGATCCGCACCACGACAGCAACGGGCGGATCTACAAGGAGAGCTTCGGGATGGCGTCGGCGCGCGCGGTCGCCAACCGGACCGCCGAGGACACGCCGTTCCAGCGGGCCCGGAAGAGCTTCTTCGGCGAGGGCATCTCGACCGCGCGGATGTACCTGGACCCGGAGCGCCCGAGCGTCGAGGACCTGCTCGACTCGATCGTCTCCGGGGTCCGCAGTTCCTGCACGTACGTCGGGGCGGGGACGCTGGAGGAGTTCCACGAGCGGGCGGTGGTGGGGATCCAGACCGCGTCGGGGTATGCCGAGGGGAAGCCGCTCGACAAGAGCTGGTGAGGACCCAATGCTCAAGCAGGTTTAGGGCAGCCTATCCTTAGTTCATGCGCAGACTTGTTGCCTTAGCGGTGGTTGCTGTCCTCGGTGGGTCACTGGCGGCGTGCGGGAGTGATTCCGACGGCGGCGCGAGCGGCGCGGCGCCGTACGCGAAGGTGGCGACGAAGTTCGGTGAGGTGAGCATCCCGGCGGAGCCGAAGCGGGTGGTCGCGCTCGGTTGGGGTGACGCCGAGACCGCGCTCGCGCTCGGCGTGCAGCCGGTCGGCGCGAGCGACTGGCTGGCCTTCGGCGGCGAGGGCGTCGGAGTGTGGGCCAAGGGCAAGTACCAGCAGGCGCCGCAGCTGATCGGCACGCTGGAGCCGGAGTACGAGAAGGTCGCGGCGCTGAAGCCGGACCTGATCCTGGACACCAAGTCCAGCGGTGACCAGGACCGGTACGACACGCTGAAGGCGATCGCGCCGACGGTCGGCGTACCGGCCGGTGGTGAGTCGTACAAGGTGTCCTGGGAGCAGCAGACCGAGATGGTTGCCGCGGCCCTCGGCAAGGTTGCCCAGGGCAAGGAATTGATTGCCGCCACCAAGGAGAAGTTCGCGCAGGCCGTGGCCGCGAACCCCGAGTTCGCCGGCAAGACGATCACCCTCGGCGCGAAGACCGGCGAGGGGTACGGCGCGTACGTGAGCGGGACCGGCCGGGTGAACTTCGTCGAGCGGCTCGGCTTCAAGAACAACCCGACCATCCAGGCCAAGGCGACCGAGAAGTTCTCCGTCCCGGTGTCCCGGGAGAACCTCGACCAGCTGAATGCGGACCTGGTCGTGATGGCGCCGATCGGCGCCAAGGCGCAGGAGATCACCACCGACCAGCTGTTCCAGGCGGTGCCGTCGGTGAAGGCCGGGCACGTGGTGGTCTTCGACGACAAGACGATCAGCTCCGCGTTCGCGACCGACTCGGTGCTGTCGACGGCGTACGCGCTGGAGAAGGTCGTCCCGCTGTTCGCGGAGGCCCTGAAAGACTGACCGGATGAACCCCGCCGAGACCGAGCGCGCCCTGCAGGAACTGCACCGGATCACCGACCTCACCACCCCGTACGCCGTCCGCGCGGCGGTGTCGCTCGGCCTGGCCGAGCAGGTGGCCGGCGGACCCAGGCCGGTCGAGGCGCTGGCCGAGGCCGTCGGCGCTCAGCCGGCCGGGCTGCGGAAGCTGGTCCGGGTGCTCGACGGCTTCTTCACTCTCCACAACGACGAGGTCGGCCTGGGCGAGCGCGGCTGGGTGCTGCTGGAGGACGCGGTGCGGGCTCGCCTCGACCACGCCAACGGGTACGCCCGGGTGGACGACGCGTGGCCCGGGCTCCTGCAGGCGATCCGCTCCGGCGGGTCCGGCTACGAGGCCGCGCGCGGGAAGGCGTTCTACGACGACCTCGGCGAGGACGAGCGGCTCGTGGCGTCGTTCGACGGGCAGCTCGCCGAGTGGTCGGGGCACTGGACGACCAAGCTGGTCGAGCTGCTCGGGTTGACGACCGAGCACGTCGTCGACGTCGGCGGCGGGACCGGCGCGCTGCTGGCGGCGATCCTCGAGGCCCGGCCCGAGACCTCCGCGACGCTGGTGGAGTTGCCGTCGACCGCGGCCCGGGCAGCGAGTCTGTTGACCGAACGAGGTGTCAGGGATCGCGTCACGCTGGCCGCGCAGAGCTTCTTCGAGGAGCTCCCCGCGGGCGGCGATCTCTACCTGATCGTGCAGGTGCTGCACAACTGGGCGGACGCCGAGACCGTTGCTGTCCTCAAGCGGCTGGCCGCCGCCGCGGGCGACCGGCCGATCGTCGTGGTCGAGCGAGTGAACGGCGTCGCGGACAACGCCGCCGACGTGGCCTCGGACCTGCTGATGTACGCCGTCTTCGGCGCCGGCGAGCGCACTGAGGCGGAGTATGCCGCGCTGGCGGCCGAGGCCGGACTCGAGATCGCCGGCATCCGTCAGGTGCTGGGAGCGCTGTCCGCGGTGGAGTTGCGTCCGAGCAGGTGACGCAGCGCGCCGTCGAGCTTGGGGTAGCGGAAGGTGTGCCCGAGGCGGTCGAGCACAGCGGGCACCACCCGCTGCGAGGCCTCGGCCAGCTCCTTCGCGCCTTCCGGGCCGAGCAGGATGCGCGGGCCGATCGACGGAACCCGGAACAGCGCCGGCCGGTGCAGCACATGAGCCAGCACGCGCGTGTAGTCGCGGTTGCGGACCGGATCAGGCCCGACGCCGTTGACCGGCCCGGACAGCTCGTCGTCCAGCAGCGCCCGGTGGTAGACGTCGAGCAGATCGTCGACGCCGATCCACGGCTGCCACTGCTTGCCGCCGGCCAGCGGTCCGCCGAGCCCGGCGGCGAACATCGGGTACTGGAGCCGGAGGATGCCGCCGGCCGGGGTCTGCACGAGCCCGGTGCGGATGTTCACGACGCGCAGCCCGGCGTCGCGGGCCGGGTCGGTCGCGCGCTCCCAGTTCTCGACCAGGTCGGCGAGGAAGCCGGTGCCGCGCTCGCTGTGCTCGGTGAGGAGCTCGTCGCCGCGGTCGGCGCCGTACCAGCCGATCGCTGAGGCGCAGACGAAGACCCGCGGGTCGCTCGTGGCGGCCAGCGTCGCGAGCTCACGCGTCGGGCCGATCCGGGACTCGACGATCGCGTGCCGGTGTGCGTCGGTGAACCGGCCGCCGATCGGCGCACCCGCAAGGTGTACGACGGCGTCGATACCGTCCAGCAGGTCGTCGGCCGGGTGGTCAGGGTTCCATCGGCGCTCGGAAGGGCTCGACGGCTCGCCGCGGACCAGCTTCACGACCGTGTGCCCCGCCGTACCGAGCAGAGCGACGAGTCCGCGGCCCACCGTGCCGTGCGTACCGGTGACCGCGACGGTCAGCGGCTTGAAGCCCGGCACGCGGCGCAGGGCGGCGAGGTCGTCGGCGAGTTGCTGGTGCCGGTAGGCGAGCATCGAGCGGAGCAGGAAGCCGGGCACGTTGCTGTCGATCCGGTCCGTGACCCGGGTCTGGTCGTTGCCCACAGCATCGAACGAGTGGGTGTGCTTCCAGTTCACCGCCCAGCGCAGCGGCGCCGAGGTGAGCTCGTCGACGAAGTGGTCGGGCGCCTCCAGGTCGGAGTGCTGGGCGACCCAGTCGATGCCGAACGGGAAGCCGAGCACGGCCTGCCCCGCGCCCAGGTCGTCGGTCTCCTGCTTGATCCGGACCGGCATCCACGGGGGCGTCAGCCGCTCGATCGCCCCGGGCCGCTGGTGCCAGGCGAAGACCTCGTCGCGCGGCGCGGGGACGATGCTGCTGAGGCTCAGGCCCATGGTGTCTCCTTCGGTCGCCGACTCGTCACCAGGATCCCACCGCGCCAGTTTTGCATAAGTTCGGCGCCGCACCCGGTGCATCCGCCGCGCGGTCCGGGCCGGAACAGACAGGAACCAGAACACCGGACCAGGAGGGTTCCATGTCTGTACGACGTATCACCGCTCTGACCGCGGCCGGGCTGCTCGCCGCGGCGCTGCCCCTCGCGGCCGCGACCGGCGCGCAGGCCCGGCCGACCGCCGACGCGACCGTGTCGGTGCTGCACGGCGTGCCGGGCGCGACCGTCGACGTGTACGCCAACGGCAAGGCGCTGCTCACCGACTTCAAGCCGGGCACGCTGACCGACCCGCTGAAGCTGCCGGAGGGCGAGTACGACCTGAAGGTCACCGCGGCCGGGGCCGGCGCGGGCGGTGCGGCGGTCATCCAGGCCAACGACGTCGCCGTACCGGGTGGGGCGAACGTCACCGTCGTCGCGCACCTGAACGCGGCCGGCAAGCCGGTGCTGACGCCGTTCGTGAACGACACCTCGAAGCTCGCCGCGGGCAAGGCGCGGCTGACCGTGCGGCACACCGCGGCTGCGCCGGCGGTCGACGTACGGGCTGGTGGCAAGCCGGTCTTCGAGGGGCTGACCAATCCGAAGGAGGTCAAGGCCGATCTGCCGGCCGGGACCGTCAAGGCGGATGTCGTGCTCGCCGGTACGTCGACGGTCGCGATCGGGCCGGCCGACGTGAACCTGAAGGAGGGCACGAACACCATCGTGTACGCGTGGGGGAGTGCGAGCGGGAAGAACCTGAAGCTCGCGGTGCAGAGCATCTCCGGGCTGCACGGCAACCCGAGCGGGGTGCCCGGCGGGACCGGTGGTCAGGCCGCGCAGCAGGACGGCGGGATGCCGGTGTGGATCGGGCTGCTGGCCGGGGCGCTGGTGGTCGGTGCCGGTGTGACAGTGGTGCGCGCTCGGTCGTGAGGAACTGGGTGATCGTTGGTCTGCTGCTGCTGGTGAGTGGATGCGGTAGCAGCGCGCCAACAGCAACAGAACCTCCCGCAAATCCGTTGCCATCAGCAACCGTCGTACCGGAGCCGGAGCCGGAGCCGGAGCCGGAGCAGACGCCGGCGCCGAAACCTGTACCGGCGCCCGAGCGGGTGGCGATCGCCTCGATCGGCCTGGACCTTCCGGTCCGGGCGGTCGGGGTGGCCGCGGACGGGCAGATGGAGCTGCCGAAGGACCCCGCCGTCGTCGGCTGGTACAAGTTCGGGCCGGCGCCCGGGGACCGCGAGGGCTCGGTCGTGCTCGGCGGGCACCTGGACAGCCGCGAGTACGGCGTCGGGCCGCTGGTGAAGCTGCGCAAGCTGCGGCAGGGTGCGGTGATCGAGGTGCGCGCCGGCGGTTCGACGACGACGTACCGGGTGGAAGGAGTGCGCGATGTCGACAAGCGGGAGCTGGCTGTCGGTGACCTCTTCGCGCGCACCGGCGCCCGCCGGCTCCACCTCGTCACCTGCGGCGGACCGTACGACGCGAAGGGCGGTGGGTACCGCGACAACCTCGTCGTCAGCGCATCGCCGCAGTGAGTCGCCGCGGCTGCGCACTGACCGAGACCGGGCTCCGGCGGTTAGAGTGCCGCTCGTGAGCGGCGTGGAGTCCGGGCCTGCGCCGGCCGAGATCGCGAAGGGGTTCGCGGACGGCCGGGAGGACAGCCTTGCCGACGCCTACCGGCGCTGGTCGGGGCTGGTCTTCACGCTCTGCCTGCGCGCGCTCGGCGACCGCGCCGACGCCGAGGACGTCACCCAGCAGGTGTTCGTCTCGGCGTGGCGCGGCCGCGGCAGCTTCGATCCGGGCGCCGGTGAGCTCGGCGCCTGGCTCGCCGGGGTCGCGCGGCACCGGATCGCGGACCGGCTCGCCGAGCGGTACCGCGCCCAGCGGAACCAGGTCGCGGCCGAGAGCCTGGTCGAGCGGGAGGCCGAGCCCGGGCACGACCAGGTGCTGGTCGACCGCGTGGTGATCGCCGACGAGCTGGACCGGATCGACGAGCCGCGCCGAACCATCCTCCGGCTCGCCTTCTACGAAGACCGGACGTACGCGCAGATCGCGGACCGGCTCGGCCTACCGTTGGGCACGGTCAAGAGTCATGTCCGCCGCGGGCTGCTGCAGCTGCGGGACCGGTTGAAGGAGGTGAAGGGTGACGACGCATCTTGACGACGAGCAGCTGGCCGCGTGGGCGTTCGAGCGGGTCGCGCCCTCCGGCGAGGCTGCCGACCACCTTCGCGACTGTGCCGAGTGCGCGGGCAGTCTGGAGGAGCTGCGGGAGCTGGCCGGTGGCGAGCTGCCGCGGATCGAGGCGCCGCCGGCTGAGGTGTGGGAGCGGGTGAGTGCCGAGCTCGGGCTCGCCGGGGCCACGCCGGTACGGCGGCGTGGCCGGTGGTCGGTTGTGCTGGCGGCCAGTGTTGCTGCGGTGCTGGGGATCGGTGTCGGGATCGGCGGGACGTTGCTGGTCGGGCAGGACGAGGAGCCGGCGACCGTCGTACAGCTGGCACCCTTGGCCGGGAAGTCCGGGAGCGGTACGGCGGGGTTGGTGCGGTCCGGTGGTGAGCAGCAGCTGCGGGTCTCGGCGTCGGGGCTGGCCGCTGGGAGCGGGTACTTCGAGGTGTGGCTGATCAACGAGGACGGGAAGCGGATGGTGTCGCTCGGGGTGCTCGCGGGTGGGCACGACGGGACGTTCCAGGTGCCGGGGGACCTGCCGGCGCAGGGGTACCGGATCGTGGATGTGTCGCTCGAACCCGATGACGGCAATCCGGCGCACTCGCTGGACAGCATCATCCGGGGGACCTTGCCCGCTTAGGAGTCCAGCTGGGTCCGGTAGGTGCGGAAGGCATCGATCGTTGCGCTCAGGTACCGGCGTACGACAGCCAGCTCTTCGGGAGTGAAGTCACTGGTGACCGAGCGGTGCAGGTCGCCGAGCGGGCCGAAGAACTGCTGCGCCAGCTCCAGGCCCGCGTCGCCGTAGTGCAGGTTGACCCGCCGCCGGTCGCGTTCGTCGCGCTCACGGCGGACATGACCGGCCCGTTCGAGCCGGTCGAGCAGCGTCGTCACCGCGCCGGTGGTGAGGCCGAGCTCGGCGGCCAGTTCGCCGGCGGTCAGCGGGCGGCCGCCGTCGCCGGCGACCAGGACGCGGATCAGCGCCTCGATGTCGGTCCCGTGCACCCCGTGCCGGTGCGCGAAGGCATGGCCGATCCGTTGTCCCTCGGCCACGAAGGTCTGCACCAGCCGGACCAGCTCGTCGCGTCCGCCCTCCGGCGGCTTGCGCGCAGTCACCCGCACCTCCTATTGTCTTGATTATCAAGATACTTGATTCTCAAGATTTCCCGTCGAACTGTCTGGAGTCACTGTGCCAGGTGTCCGTTCTGTCCTCCGCTCCCGCCGGGCTGCCGCGCTGGTGGTGCTCGGCGGACTCGGCGTCGCCGTCCTGGCGCTGCTGTTGCCGACGGCCACTCCGGCCGAGCCGCGGTCGGCGACCGGGCTGTCGACCAGCGCCGAGTCGGCGCAGGTCGAGCAGTTGCGGGAGAAGCTGCCGAAGGCCGACGAGTCGACCGCGTTGATCGTGTTCAGCCGGGGTGGTGACGGCCGGCTGAGTGCGGGGGATCAGAGTGCGATCCGGCAGTTCGCCAAGGCGGGACCGCCGCCGCAGTTCGCCGAGAACGGTCAGGTCGCGCTGGTGATCCGGCCGCTGCCCGCCGCGGACGAGGCGGGGACCGAGCGGCAGGTCGACGAGCTGCGGGCGGAGGTCCGGGAGCAACTGCCCGAAGGTGTCGAGGCGCAGGTGACCGGGCCGCCCGCGTTCACGACCGACCTGACCCGGGTGTTCGACGGCGCGGACGTGCGGCTGCTGATCGTGACCGCGGCAGTTGTCGCCGTACTGCTGCTCCTGACGTATCGCAGTCCTGGGCTCGTGCTCGTTCCGTTGATCGTCGTCGCGCTGACCGAGCAGGTGACGACCGCGCTGTCGGAGCAGGCGCTCGCGGCGCTCGGTCTGCCGGGTGGCGGGCAGGTCACCGGCATCACCAGCGTGCTGGTCTTCGGCGCGACGACGGACTACGCACTGCTGCTGATCGCGCGCTATCGCGAGCAACTGCGTGGCACGGAGGATGCGCTGGAGGCTTTGCGCACCGCCGTACGGCGAGTTGCCGAGCCCGTGCTGGCGAGTGGTGGCACGGTGATCGGCGCGCTCGCGGTGCTGCTGCTCGCGAGCACCGAGACGCTGCGCGGGATCGCGGTCACCTGCATCATCGGGATCGCGCTGGCGATGCTCGCCGGGCTCGTGGTGCTTCCGGCCGCGCTGGCGGTTTGTGGGCGCGGGATCTTCTGGCCGTTTGTGCCGCGGGTCGGCGACGCGGCGCGGGACGGCAAGGTGTGGGGGCGGCTCGGCGGGATGGTCGCGCGGCGGCCGGTACCGGTGCTCGTGGCGGCGGCGCTACTGCTCGCGGGGTTCGCAGCGGGGACGTTCGGCGTACGGACCGGGCTGGCGCAGAACGAGCAGTTCCGGGTTGAGCCCGAGTCGGTGCAGGGGGCGAAGGTGCTCGCGGCCGCGTTCCCGGCGGGGACGACCGAGCCGGTCGTCGTACTGGGGTCGCCCGGTGATGCCGCCGAGATCACGCGGGTCGCGAAGGGGGTCGACGGGGTCGCCTCCGTGCGGGCGGGAGCGCGGACGGCCGAGCTCGCGCAGTACGACGTGGTGCTGACGTCGGAGCCGGGGAGTGCGGAGTCGTTCGCGACCGTCGAGGGGCTGCGGACCGAACTCGATGCCGTTGGCACCGATGTGCTGGTGGGTGGTGGGGCGGCGGAGAGTCTGGATCTTCGTGAGGCGGATCGGCGGGACCAGTTGGTCGTGATTCCGCTGGTGCTGCTGCTCGTGGGTGTGGTTCTGGTCGCCGTACTGCGGTCGGCGCTGGCGCCGCTGCTTCTGCTGCTGACCGTCGTGGTGTCGTTCTTTGCGAGTTTCGGGCTGAGCTGGTTGGTGTTCGACCACGTCTTCGGGTTCCCGGCGCTCGATGGGTCGGTGGTGCTGTTGTCGTTCCTGTTCCTGGTGGCGCTCGGGGTGGACTACAACATCTTCCTCAGTACGCGGGCGCGCGAGGAGGCGGCGACGCGAGGGACTCGGGAGGGGATGCGGGTCGCGTTGGCGGTGACGGGTGGGGTGATCACGAGCGCGGGGTTGTTGCTGGCGGCTGTGTTTGCGGTGCTCGGGGTGCTGCCGTTGATCACGCTGACGCAGGTCGGGGTGATCGTCTGCGTGGGGGTGCTGCTGGACACGTTGCTGGTGCGGACGGTCGTCGTACCGGCGCTGGCTTTCCTGCTCGGGGATCGGTTCTGGTGGCCGGCGCGGGTCTGAGCAGTAGAGCTGGCGGAGTGAAGGGAATCGTTTGCGCAAACGGTTCCGCACATCTCGGTGACGTTGCGGTCACCTTACGTGTGCAAAAAGGCACGGGTGATCGGAAAGCGTTGTCTCCCGCGTGAAGTCGTCGAAAAAGGGTGATGAGGCAACTAATCGGCGCTCAGATGAGCTGTCTGGGACGGCGTGAGAGCGGGCACATGCTGCGTCGAGTGTCCGCCGACGTTGGAGTTGATTCAGATGCGCAAGGCAACCGCCCTGGCCGGAGTCGCCACCTTGGGGATCACCGGACTGCTGTCCGTCCCGTCCGCAGAATCCGCGGCGCCGCCGTCCGGGCAGCACTGCGTGGGGAGCAGGACGACCGGCGCCCAGCAGTGCTTCGGGACGTTCACCGAGGCGATCAGCAAGGCGACGCACCGCGCGGTGACGACGGCGCCGGCCGGAGTACCGAACGCTGCTGAGAAGGCAGCACTGAACTCCAGGATCAGCGCGAGTCGGGATGCTGCTGGTGAGGTCATTCAAGGAACGTTCTTCGACAACCGCGACTTCGGTGGCGCGTCCTTCACCGTCACTGGCGCGGGACTCTGCGACGGCTCCGACGGAGTGATCAACTACGAGTTCACCTTCCCCGGTGACTGGTTCAACCGGATCAGCTCCGTCCAGCCCTGGGCCAGCTGCAAGATCTGGCTCTACCCCGACGCCAACCTGACCGGCGACCGGGACGGGCCCTTCACCGCCAACACCGGCTGGATCGGCGAGTTCATGGACGACCGCACCGACTCGGTCGGCTTCAGCTGAGATTCCCCTTCCCCTGCGACGGTTTCGCCCCAACCACCACAAGTGAGGAAGTAGAGAACCATGTCGAAACGAGTGATCGCCCTGACCGGTGCCGCGTTCCTCGCGGCCGCCACCACCCTGACCGCCGGCTCGGCGTACGCCGCGGACGGCCCGACCGGGCGGGAGCTGCTGGACAAGTGCAACAACGGGACCGACAGCTGCGTGTTCCACCCGTACGGGCCGCCGGAGACGTTCCGCGGTGACGTGCACCAGGTCGGGGACACGGTCTTCAACTGCACGGCCGACCTGCAGCGCTCGACGGTCAAGTGGTCCGAGACGACCGGTGAGTCGAACAGCTTCGGGGTCTCGCTGTCGGCGGAGTACGGGTTCTCGGACGTGTTCAAGGTGTCGATCGAGACGTCGTACCAGCACACCTGGGAGAGCTCGAGCACGGTCGGCCAGGACGACAGCATCGACGTGAAGCCCGGCGAGAAGGGCTGGGTCGAGCGCGCCACCGAGATGAACCGGGTCAAGGGCCAGTACGAGATGCACTTCCCGGACCGGTACTACGACCACTACATCTGGTACCAGGAGTTCGAGGCGGTCGGACCGGTCAAGGACGCCCCTGGATTGATCACGAAGAAGACCGCTGTGATGACCCCCGAAGAGAAGACTCAGCACTGCGGCTGAGCCCTCGACCGTCCTTTAGGTGACCGAACGGGGTCGATTTCTCTCAGGGGCTTGCCGAATCCCTGCTGGAATCGATACCTTCCTTCCGGCTCGACCTGGCCGTTCCCCCCGTGACGGCCAGGCCGAGCCCCTAGGGCTTGTCTCCCGATTCCCGCCTACTGCGCGGCACTCGGCACGGCATCTCGGAGCACTGGAGAAAAGCCCACGATGGAAAAACATCGAGGGCTTCCCTCCAGCACTCCGAGCTACCGCACCGAGCACCTGCTCGCTACGGCGGGAATCGGGAGACAAGCCCTTGCGTCCAGTACCGTCGGCGGATGCGGATCCTGTACGTCGGCAACAGCTTCACCTCGCGCAACAACCTGCCCGGGACGCTCGCCGCGATGGCGGCGACGCGGGGGATCTCCGTGGAACATCGGCTGATCTCCGCGGGTGGTGCGTCGTTGCGGCAGCACCTGAACGCGGGGAAGGCGCTCGCCGAGATCGCGTCCGGCGCGTACGACGTGGTGGTGCTGCAGGAGCAGAGCACGCTGCCGGTGAAGAGCCCGGCGCGGATGCGCGAGAGCGTGCGCGACTTCCACGCGGCGATCGAGGCGGCGGGCGCGCGGACGGCGCTCTACCTGACGTGGGCCCGCCGCAACCAGCCCGAGGCCCAGACCGCGCTGACGACGGCGTACGCCGAAGCAGCAGCCGAGACCGGCGCGACGCTGATCCCGGTTGGGCTGGTGTGGGAACGCTTCTTGGCGACGTACGACGAACCGGTGCTGCACGATCGCGACAACAGCCACCCGGCGCCGGCGGGGAGCTACCTGGCGGCGTGCGTGTTCCTGGTCGCGCTGCTGGGGGAGAGCCCGGAAGGGATCGAGGTGCCGGTGAAGGGACTGGACGCCGAGACGGCGGAGCTGATCAGGCGCGCGACCTGGAGCATCTGCGCGGACTTGGTGGAGGGCAACTAGCCGCGCACTACAGGTCGAGGGGGAGCGGCCACTTGCGGTTCGGGCCGCGGGAGAGCAGCTCGAAGGCGGTCTCGATGCGGGCGGCGAGGACCGGATCGATCGCACCCGTCAGCTCCAGGGTGACGTGGCCCGAGTTGGCGTCGTACGCCGCGCGCACGGTCAGTTCGGGAGTGCCGGCGAGCGGGTACTCGAACCAGCGGTTGTCCTCCAAGTCGGTGCGGGGGAGGCCGTGCTCGAATGCGGTCCAGTCGGTGAGGTCGAAGGCGTAGCCGATCCAGCCGGACAGGTGCTCGATGAATGGACCGACTTGCTCGGGGTCGAGCCAGCCCTCGGTCGTGGGGTGCGTCATGGCCCCATCGTGGCGGAGCCGGCGCCGGATCGCTGGGAGATCGGCCGGCCCGAAGTCCCCGGGCCGACGGGTCAGAGGGTGAATGCCGTTGCCTGGGCTGTGTCGGCCGCGGGGGTAGTGGGGAGGGGGATGCGGCGGGGCTTGCGGTGCGGGTACTTCAGGTACGTGTGCCAGCACCAGGTGGCGACGTCGGCGGCGTTGGGGCGGTCGGTGGGGTTCTTGGCGAGCATGCGGAGCAGGTAGCGGCGGAAGTTGCGGTGGACCTGGTCGGGCTGGGCGGGGCACTCGTGGACGTGGCGGCGGAGGACGCCGGTGGGGGTGTCGGCGACGAAGGGTGGGTCGCCGGTGAGGAGTTGGTAGAGGACGCAGCCGAGGGAGTAGACGTCGGCGGCGGGGCCGGACGGTTGGGCGCTGGCGCGTTCGGGGGCGAGGTAGTAGCTGGTGCCGAGGACGTGGCCGGGTGGGGTGTCGTCGGCGGCGGTGTCGGCGACGAAGCGGGCGATGCCGAAGTCGGCGATCTTCACCGTGCGGTCGGCGGTGATCAGCAGGTTGCCGGGTTTGATGTCGCGGTGCACGACGCCTTCGGAATGGGCCGCGGCGAGGCCCTCGGCGACCTGGGCGGCGATCCAGGCGGCCGACGACGGGTCGAACGAGCCCTTGCGGCGCAGCTCGGCGGCGAGGTTGTTGCCGTCGACGAGCTCCATCACCAGGTAGCAGCTGTCGCCGTACGGGCCGAAGTCGTGGACGCCGATCACGTGCGGGTTGTTCACCACCGCGCCGGCGTGCGCCTCGCGGCGGAAGCGTTCCATCGCCCGGGCGTCGGAGTGCTCCGGGGGCAGCAGCTTGATCGCGACCGGGCGGCCGAGCAGCTCGTCGGTGGCCCGCCAGACCTCACCCATCCCGCCCCGACCGAGCACCGCCTCCAGCTGGTACCGATTCGCGATCCGCATCGTCGCCTCCCGGGTCCCCGTGTGACTCGTCAGGTACCCGCGACGGTGACCACCCATGCGCGGACAGCGACGAGCGTGGAAGAGAACGGCGGATGGGCGATGATGGAAGTCGGTCGCGCGCGCTGGTTCGCACAACGCGCGCGACCTGAGTAATTGAACTACCCGCGGGTCGTTGAATTACCTGACCACTCGGTGCCCACCCGCCGCGATCTCACACCCCCGGGAACACCACGGGCTCCTTCCGTGTTCTGTCAGCAGCAGGACGAAAGGAGCCACGGATGAAGGTCAGGAACTCGCTCAGGGCACTGAAGTCGCGCCCCGGCGCACAGGTGGTTCGGCGGCGTGGTCGCGTCTTCGTGATCAACCGCCGCGACCCGCGCGTCAAGGCCCGCCAGGGCTAGGAACGCCAACCCCGGAAGGCCCGCGCTCAGCGCGGGCCTTCTAGGGTTACCGGCGTGATGAGGCTCAGGGCGTCCCACATCGTCTGGGACTGGAACGGCACGCTGCTCGACGACAACGCCGCGGTGCTTGCCGCGGTCAACGAGGTCTGCACCGGTTTCGGCCGGCCCGTGCTGACCTGGGACGAGTGGCGTGAGGTGTACGCCCGCCCGATGAAGCTGTCGTACGAGAAGATCCTCGGTCGCGAGCTCGACGACGAGGACTGGGCGCGGGTCGACAAGCTCTACCACGACCGGTACGACCTGCTGCTGCACACGTGCGGGCTGGCGATCGGCGTACCGGACGGGCTGCGGACGTGGGGTGCGTCGGGCCGGACGCAGTCGCTGCTGTCGATGTGGTTCCACGCGCAGCTGGTCCCGACGATCGACGGGTTCGGGCTGACCGAGCTCTTCCAGCGCGTCGACGGGCTGCAGGGCGCGGTCGGCGGCGGCTCGAAGGCCGAGCACCTGGCGCTGCACCTCGAGGCGCAGCAACTGGAGCCGGCGGACGTCGTACTGATCGGTGACGTCGTCGACGACGCCAACGCGGCGAAGGCTGTCGGGGCGCAGTGCGTGCTGGTGACGACCGGTGCGATGTCCCGGACGGCGCTGCAGGCAACGGGCTTCCCGGTGACCGACTCGGTCCCGGACGCGCTGTCACTTCTGGCCGACTGATCTCTTGCGCCGACCTCGGTCGGCGGTCTACGGTCTCCGAGTTAACGTTTAACTGATTTTTTCTGAGCGTTTGGCGTCGAAAAGATCAGAAACAGTCACCGAGGAGGCAGGTCATGTCGGGTACGGCGGAACGCAGGTTGGATCGGCGACGGTTCCTCGGGCTGAGCGCGGCCGCGGTGGGCGCGGTGGCGTTCGCCTCCGCCTGCGGCGACGGGGGTGCGCAGGCGGGCGGCGCGAAGGCGTCCGGAGACGTCGCGCTGCCGACGTACAAGCCGTTCGGCGGGCTGACGCCGGAGCTGCCGGGCGCCGAGTCCGGGCTCGAACCGGGCTTCCTGAAGTTCCCGGAGAACGCGATCGCCAGCGTCCAGTCGCCGCCGCTCAAGAGCGCGGTGACCGCGCTCACCGAGACGTTCGCGACGCCGCCGCCCCCGATGGGCAGTAACCCGATGTGGCAGGCGCTGAACCGCGCGCTCGGCGGCGAACTGAAGCTCACCATCGGCACCGACCCGGGCTACCCGGAGAAGTTCGCCACCCTGCTGGCCGGCGACTCGCTGCCGGACCTGATGTGGCTGCCGCCGAACCAGGGCATCCCGAACGTCGGGCCGATGCTGGAGGCGAAGTTCCAGGACCTGACCAAGTACCTGTCCGGTGACGCCGTGCTGGAGTACCCGAACCTGGCCGCGCTGAAGCCGGCCTCGTGGCGGACCGCGGTCGTGAACGGCAAGATCTGGGGCGCCCCGATCCCGTCGACGCCGTTCGGCCAGGTGATGATGGGCAACCCGAAGACCTGGGCGAAGGTCGGCGGTCTGCAGTGCACGAGCGCCGAGGAGTTCTTCGGCAAGTGCAAGGAGCTGACCAGCGGCACCAACTACGCGCTCGAGCCCGCGATCGTGAACATGCTGCACATGTTCGGCGAGTGGTTCGGCGCCCCGAACGGCTGGCGGGTCAACTCCGACCGGTCGCTGACCCACCTGTACGAGACCGACAACTACAAGGCCGCCGTCGAGTACGCCGCCAAGCTGTGGGCCGCGAAGGTCTTCTACCCCGACCTCAACCTGGCCGACGCGACGCCGAAGACCGTGAACGGCCAGATCGCCGCCCAGGTCACCGTCGGCCCGCGCGCGACCTCGGACTTCCGGGCGCTCGACCCGACGCTGTTCGTCGACACGCTGATCCCGTTCGGCCACGACGGCAAGGCCAAGCCGGTCTACGACATGGGCTACGGCACGGTCGGGTTCACGCCGTTCAAGAAGACCGACGAGGGCCGGATCCGCGAGCTGCTGGCGCTGGTCAACTACCTGTCGGCGCCGTTCGGCACCAAGGAGTTCCTGCAGAAGAACTTCGGTACGGCCGGCGAGCAGTACCAGCTCGACGCGCAGAAGAACCCGGTGCTGACCAAGGCCGGGACGCAGCAGGCGCCGGGTCTGGTCAGCGCGCTGCAGATCATGACCGCGCCGGAGAGCGTGATCTTCAACCCGGCGTACCCGGACGACACTCGCAAGATCCATGCCACGGAACAGCAGCTGCTGAAGTTCGCGATGCGCAACCCGACCGCCGGGACCTACTCCGACACCAGCAGCAAGGTCGGGCCGAAGCTGACCGAGGCGTTCCGGGACACGATCGTCGACATCGTCACCGGGCGGCAGAAGATCGGCGCGTACGACGAGGCGCTGAAGCGCTGGAAGTCCGGTGGCGGTGACAAGATGCGCGGCGAGTTCGAGGCCGTGCTGCCGGCCGGCGTACCGGTCACGGGGTCCTGATGCGGCGGTCGGACAACCTGCCGTTCGCCGTCCGCTGGCGCCGCGACTGGCAGATGGTGCTGCTGATGGTTCCGGGCGTGCTGTTCCTGCTGGTGTTCTTCTACCTGCCGGTGATCGGCAACGTGGTCGCCTTCCAGGACTTCCAGCCGTACCTCGGGATCATGCACAGCGAGTGGAACGGCGTACAGAACTTCGTCAACCTGTACGCCAACCCCGACTTCTGGGACGCGCTGCGCAACACCCTGATCCTCGCGCTGGCCCAGCTGGTGCTGTTCTTCCCGGTGCCGCTGGCGCTCGCGCTGATCGTCGACTCGCTGGTCAGCAACCGGATCCGGCGCGCCTTCCAGACCGTTGCCTACCTCCCGCACTTCCTGTCCTGGGTGCTGGTGATCGCGCTGTTCCAGCAGTCGCTCGGTGGCGCCGGGTTCGTCAACAACCTGCTCCGGCAGGCCGGGCTCGACCCGATCCCGTTCATGACGAACCCGGACACCTTCCCGCTGCTCGTCGTCGCGCAGCTGGTCTGGAAGGACGCGGGCTGGGCGATGATCATCTTCCTGGCCGCGCTGACCAGCGTCGACGTCGCCCTGTACGAGGCCGCGGCCGCGGACGGCGCTGGGCGCTGGCGGCGGCTGTGGCACATCACGCTGCCGTCGATGCGGACCGTCATCGTGCTGCTGCTGATCCTGCGGATCGGTGACGTGCTGAGCGTCGGTTTCGAGCAGTTCATCCTGCAGCGCGACTCGGTCGGACCGGGCGCCGCGGAAGTGCTCGACACCTTCACGTACTACGCCGGAGTGGTCGGTGGCGACTGGAGCAGCGGTGCCGCGGCCGGTCTGGCCAAGGGCGTGATCAGCGCATTGCTGCTCTGGGGTGCGAACACGATCGCGCACCGGCTCGGCGAGCCGGGCATCTTCCAGAAACGAGGAGCCGAATGAGCGCGCGCCCGATCTGGAAGGAGCGGCCGTCGCCGCTGTACCAGTCGGTGAAGACGCTGGTCCTGGGCGGGTTCGCGGTCGCGATCATCGTGCCGATCATGGTGGTGATCTCGACCTCGCTGGCCAGCGACCAGGACATCATCGACGCCGGCGGGTACGTGCTCTGGCCGGCGCACCCGACGGTGAAGGCGTACGAGACGCTGTTCAGCGGCGGCCTGATGGCGCGCGCGATCGGGGTCAGCCTGTTCGTCACGATCGTCGGTACGGCGGTCGCGCTGGCGACCACGATCGCGCTCGCCTACGCGACCTCGCGGCCGGTGCTGTTCGGCCGGCCGGTGCTGCTGATGGTGCTGTTCACGCTGCTGTTCGCGCCCGGCATCATCCCGATGTTCCTGGTGGTCAAGCAGCTCGGGCTGATCGACAGCCTGTGGTCGCTGATCCTGCCCGGCGCGCTCGGGGCGTTCAACTTCATCGTGCTGCGGACGTTCTTCATGAACGTGCCCGGCGAGCTGCTGGAGAGCGCCCGGATCGACGGCGCCAGCGACTTCACCATCCTGCGCAAGGTGGTGATGCCGCTGTCGAAGGCGGTGATCGCGGTGGTCGGGCTGTTCTACGCGGTCGGCTTCTGGAACGCCTTCTTCAACGCGCTGCTCTACCTCAACGACACCTCGAAGTGGCCGGTCCAGGTGATCCTGCGGACCTACGTGCTGCAGGGCAAGTCGCTGTCGGCCGACCAGCTCGGCGTCGAACCGCTGCCGCAGCCGCAGTCGCTGCAGATGGCGGTCGTCGTGGTCGCGCTGGTCCCGATCGCGATGGTCTACCCGTTCCTGCAGCGACAC
Organism: Kribbella sp. NPDC051770; assembly: GCF_040681455.1. Classification (NCBI taxonomy): domain Bacteria; kingdom Bacillati; phylum Actinomycetota; class Actinomycetes; order Propionibacteriales; family Kribbellaceae; genus Kribbella; species Kribbella sp. NPDC051770. Next base: position 202,416 of record NZ_JBFAYT010000003.1, read on the forward strand.
TTCACCAAGGGTGTGATCACGGGTGCGGTGAAGGGCTAGGAGACAATGTCCTTCATGTCCGACCGACCGACTTTGCGGACCGTCGCGGCCGAGGCCGGGGTCTCGATCGCGACCGTCTCGTACGTACTGTCCGGGCACGAGCGGGGCCGGACCATCTCGGCGACCACGGCCGACCGGGTCCGCGACGTCGCGACCCGGCTCGGCTACCGGCGCAACGACGCGGCTCGGGCGATCCGGACCGGCAAGTCCGACCTGGTGCTGCTCTCGCTGACCGTGCTCGCCGACCCGTGGTCGCAGGCGGTCGCGGCGACCGTCAACGAGCGCGTCACACCGCTCGGCAAGACCGCGCTGATCGTCGCCGACGGCGACTGGCGGACCCTGCTGGCCAACCGGACCCCGGACGTGATCTTCATCGACAACGTCGACCCCGAGCCCGAGGTGGTCGCCGAGCTGGAACGGTTCGCCGACCGCGGCGTCCAGATCGTCGCGTTCAGCGAGGTGCTCGAGCCGCGCGGCTTCGACGTGATCCGCTCCGGCGCCGAGCCGACCTGCCACCTCGCGATGGAGCACCTGCTCCAGCGGCACACCCGGATCGGCGCGCTCACCTCCGAGAACCACCGGCTGACCCGCTTCCGCGCGTACGTCGAAGGCCTGGCGGCCGCCGGGCTCCCCTACCGAGAGGACGACGTCGTGGTCTTCGAGCGACACCCCGAGAGCGCCTACCGGGCCGCGATGTCCCTGCTCACCAAGGACGACCGGCCGACCGCCCTGTTCTGTACGACGGACTTCGCGGCGATCGCCGCGGTCCGCGCCGCGCACCGGCTGCGGCTCGACGTACCGGGGGACGTCGCGGTGATCGGCGTCGGCAACACCCCCGACGGCGAGCACCTCGACCCGTCGCTGTCCACGGTCGGGCCGGTCGGCTTCAACGAGGCGCTGGCCGACATCCTGGTCGGCCGGCTGACCGACCGGGAAGGGGCCCCGGGCAAGGTGTTCGACTTCCCCTGGCAGCTGATCGTCCGGGAGTCGACCCGATGAGCCGGCCGAACGTCGTCCTGATCTGCGTCGACGAGTGGCGCGGCGACGCGCTGTCCTGCGCCGGCCACCCGTACGTCGAGACGCCGCACCTGGACGAGCTGGCCCGGTCCGGCGTGCGCTTCAGCAACGGGTACTCGGCGACGCCCACGTGTGTGCCTGCGCGGGTCGCGTTGTTCACCGGGCAGTCGCAGGAGGCGCACGGCCGGGTCGGGTACCAGGAGGGCGTGCCGTTCGAGGCCGCGCACTCGGTGACCGTGCAGGGCGAGTTCAAGAAGGCCGGGTACCACACGCAGGCGATCGGGAAGATGCACGTCTGGCCCGAGCGGGCGCGGCTCGGCTTCGACGACGTCGTCCTGCACGACGGGTTCCTGCACTACGCGCGGCGGACGCAGCGACGCGACTTCGGGTTCTTCGACGACTACGTGCCCTGGCTGCGGCGCCAGCCCGGGGTGAGCCCTGACGCGGACTACTTCGACCACGGGGTGAACTGCAACTCGGTCGTCGCCCGGCCGTGGGACAAGGCCGAGGAGCTGCACCCGACGCACTGGATCGGGACCCAGGCCGTCGAGTGGATGTACCGGCGGGACCCGACCAAGCCGTTCTTCCTGTACCTGTCGTTCCACCGGCCGCACCCGCCGTACGACCCGCCGCGCTGGGCGTTCGAGCAGTACGACGCGCTGCCGGCGTACCAGCAGGTGCTCGGGGACTGGGAGAGCGACTGGGACGAGTTCCGGCAGGACGGGGACTACCAGGCCGCGATCGGTGAGCTGCCGAACCGGGTCGTGCACCGGGCCCGCGCCGGGTACTACGGGCTGATGGCGCAGATCGACCTGCAGGTGAACCGGATCCGGGAGTCGCTGGCGGAGTTCGGGCTGCTGGAGGACACGGTGATCGCCTTCACCTCCGACCACGGCGAGATGATGGGCGACCACCGGATGTTCCGGAAATCGGTGCCGTACGAGGGGTCGGCGAAGGTGCCGTTCATCGTTGCTGGTTCTCGGTCGGATGCGTCCGCTGTGCGGGGTGCCGTGGTGGATCAGGTGGTCGAGCTGCGGGACGTGATGCCTACGCTGCTGGATCTCGCGGGGTTGCCGATTCCGGAGTCGGTGGACGGGAAGTCGCTGGCGGGGTTCGTGCGGGGTGAGGCTCCGGAGGTGCGGGAGTGGCTGCACGGGGAGCACGTGTACTGGGATCAGTCGCTGCAGTGGGTGACTGATGGCCGGGTGAAGTACGTGTGGGGGTCGGCGAAGGGGGTTGAGCAGCTGTTCGATCTGGTCGCTGATCCGGGGGAGCTGCACAACCTGGTCGGTGAGGCGCCGGAGCTGCGGGCGTTGTGGCGGGGGCGGTTGATCCAGGATCTGACGGGCCGCGAGGAGGGGTTCGTGGAGGACGGGGAGCTGGTGACCGGGCGGCCGGTGACGACGATCTTGGAGCACACGCGGCGGCTCATTGAGGCTTCGGGAGACGTGGATCGATGATCAAACTGGTCAGCCTGACCAGCTCCACCTTTCTGCCGACCACTTGAACCTCCGCCAGCATTCCGTCGGGGCGGACGGTGCTCGCAAACAACGTGTCGTCCCCGCGCCGCCCGACTCGGATCTCCCTGCCGTCCTTCAGGAGCACCTCGCAGGAGCTGAAGACGACCGGCTCGTCGTACATCGAGCATCGGGTGGGGTCATCGACCGGGCTCCATCCGTAGGCAGGCATTCCGGTCCCGGGAAGAACAACGCGAAGAGCGGCGGTGCCACCCCCTCTCCAGGTGATCACGTTGGTTTGTGAGCCGGTGGCGAACGCCCCCCGCACGTGAGGCTGCCATTCGGCGCCAGGGTCCATGTAGGCCTTCAGCATCCACACGTACCGCGTTGTGACGTCCATGGTCGGAAGGTTCTCGGGGAGTTTGACCTGGATCGTTGAGTCGAGCCCTGCGGCCGGTGCATCAAGCTGTGCGGTCATCACCCGGAATCCCGTGAAGACGATCGCGGCGGCCATCGTCAACGTCACAGCGGCGGTGGCGAGCCAGCGGTGACGGATGCGGCGGCGGCCGGCGGTGATCAGGGTGTCGGGGTCGAAGCCGAGGTGGTTGGTGCGGTCGGCGCTGGCGGCGAGGCGGGTGATCAGGTCTTCGTCGTTCATCAGCATTCCTCCGGCAGCAACGCGGGGGACAGGTGGGCTCGGAGGTTGTTGAGGGCCTTGGCGCTCTGGCTCTTGACCGTGCTGGCGGTGACCTGCAGGTCGGCGGCGACGTCCTCGATGGGGAGGCCCATCCAGTAGCGCAGGACCACGATGCGGCGTTGTTTCGGGGCCAGTCGGGCCAGGGCGGCGACCAGTTCGTCGCGGTCCTCGAGGGCGAAGTCCGGGGGCTCGACGACCTCGGGCAGTTCGGCCGTACTGCGTTCGCGGCGCCAGGCGCGGCGGCTGGAGTCGATGGAGGCGTTCACCAGGATCCGGCGGACGTAGGCGTCCTCGCTGCCGGAGCGCTGGACGCGCGGCCAGGCGACGTACAGCTTGGTGAGCGCGGTCTGGACCAGATCCTCGGCGGCGTGCAGGTCGCCGCAGAGCAGGTAGGCGGCGCCGAGCAGGCGGGACTGTCTGGTCAGCACGAACTCGGTGAACTCGCGGTCGCGGCGTTCGCCCATCGGGGGTCCCGTTCTGGCGGCGGTCGGTGGTCAAGCCTAGATACGGATCGGGTCGCCGTCAGGACGCCTCGGTGTCGGTTGCGCATGGGTGCGGGGTTCCTGGGTAACCTGGCGGGCGCCGCCTGCCCGGCGGCCGATCCGATAGGAGACGATGTCCCCCGTGACCTCACGTGACGCCCAGGACGCGCAGGCCCGGCCGGCTCCGTCGGAGACCGATCCGGCCGTCGCGGGCCTGACGGTCGGTCTGGGTGGCCCGTCCGGGCGGTTCGCCCGGTTGAGCTCGTCGTGGTGGACGCCGCTGCGGATCGCGCTGGCGGTCTGCACGATCACCTTCGCGCTCGGGGTGCTGCAGAAGGCGCCGTGCATGGAGAAGGGCTGGGACCGGCAGGACTGGCGGCCGTTCAAGGCGCTCTGCTACTCCGACATCGGCTACCTGTACCAGGAGCGCGGTTTCGCCGAGGGCAACCGGCCGTTCCTGGACACCGGGAACTACCCGGTCCTGGAGTACCCGGTGCTGACCGGTGGCTTCATGGAGGTCGCGGCGCAGATCACCTGGCTGTTCACCGGCGACCCGAAGCACGACGTCACGGTCGAGCAGAAGCGCGACACCGCCGGGGTGTTCTTCGTGGTGAACATCGCGCTGCTGTTCGTCTGCGCGCTGCTGCTGGTCGGCCTGACCGTCGCGACCGCTCGCGGGGTCGCGTCGCGTCCGGGTGCGGCTCGGGGGCAGCCGCTGGACGCCCTGTACGTCGCGGCGGCGCCGGTGCTCGCGCTGACCTCGACGATCAACTGGGACCTGTTCGCCGTCGTACTGACCGCTGGGGCGATGTGGGCCTGGTCGCGGGGGAAGCCGATCTGGTTCGGCGTCCTGCTCGGTCTCGGGACGGCGGCCAAGTTCTACCCGTTCCTGCTGCTCGGCCCGTTGCTGATCGTCTGTCTGCGCGGCCGCAAGCTCTGGCCGTGGTTCCAGGCGACGGTCGCCGCGGTGGTCGCGTGGGGTCTGGTGAACGCGCCGATCTACCTGCTGGCCAAGAACGAGTGGATGTCGTTCTGGGTCTTCAACGACGAACGCGCGAGCGACTACGGCTCGATCTGGTACGTGCTGAAGCTGGCCAACCACGAGGTCGCCGACGTCAACAAGCTGAACATCGTGATCTTCGCCGGGCTGTGCCTGTCGATCGCGATCCTCGGCCTGATGGCGCCGAAGCCGCCACGGTTCGCGCAGCTGGCGTTCCTGGTGGTGGCGGCGTTCCTGCTGATCAACAAGGTGTACTCACCGCAGTACGTGCTCTGGCTGCTGCCGCTGGTCGCCCTGGCCCGGCCGAAGCTCAGGGACTGGCTGATCTGGCAGGCCTGCGAGTGCTTCTACTGGATGATGGTCTGGCTGCACCTGGCCCAGTTCCTGGCGCCTGGTACGCCGGACGCACCGGACAAGATCTACTGGTTCTCCGTCGTACTGCGGATGGCCGGCACGCTCTACCTGATGCTGGTCGTCTCCCGCGACATCCTGCTCCCGGAGAAGGACCCGGTCCGTCAGGGTGACCTGGTCGACGACCCGGGCGACGGCGTCGAGTCCGACCTGCCGCCGCGCGAGCGCGTCCCGGTCTAGGCGGCCGCTACTGGCTCAGAGCGCTCACAGTGCTCTGAGCCAGCAGTTCGTACGCCGCCGGGTGCTCGGGCAGGAACAGGTAGGGCTCGATCAGTTCGAGCTCCATCAGGAGGAAGCGGCCGTTGGCGACGATGCCGTCGACGCGGGCGTATGGCGTACCGGTCGCGCGGGCGGCGGTCAGGGCGTCGGTCGCGCCGTCGAGCACGACGGCCGGCGGGTCGGTGAGCTCGACGGTGCCGCCGAAGTCGTTCTGGACCCGGTAGTCGCCGGCCTTGGGCCGCTTCACGACCGCGTGCGAGAAGACGCCGCCGAAGAACATCAGCGACCACTCGCCGGCGGTCTGGATCTCCGGCTGGAACGGCTGGACCAGGTAGACCGTGTCGGGCAGGTCGTCCATCGCGCGGCTGAGCTCGTCGGAGCCGGCGACGCCGCGGACGGTGTGCGTCGCGCTCGCGCTCACGGTCGGCTTGATCACCACCTCCTGGCCGGACAGGCCGCCGACGACCTCGCGCAGGCAGGCCCCGGCCGCGACCTGCGACGGGACGATCGCGACACCGCGTTCGCGCAGCTCGAGCAGGTAGGACTTGTCGGCGTTCCAGCGGACCACGTTCGAGTCGTTGAGGACCCGGACGCCGGCCTTGTCGAGCTGGGCCAGCCACTCGGTGAACTCCAGGAACCGGGTGTGGTAGTCCCAGACCGAGCGCAGCAGCACGGCGTCGTACGCCGACCAGTCGACCGACGGGTCGGTCCAGAGCTCGACGCCGGGCTCGAGGCCGGCGGAGCGCAGCGCGGTGACGAGCGGCAGGTCGTGCTCGTGCAGGTCCGGGTGCTCGGCGGAGGTCGCGAGAGCGATACGCACGGTCACGGTGGTGCCTTTCGGGTGCAGCCTTCGAGGCTCCGTGGCTACGGCGCCCGGATCAGTGTCCGAGCGGCACGGCCAGAAATCAACCTGGTTGGTGCTGCCGGATGACTACGGAGTGTAGTTGCAGTGATGACGATCAACAAGGCCGCGAGGTGGATCAGACCTTGGCGGACGTCATGGCCGGCGCTGGCGTAGGCGAGGTAGGCGGCGATCGGTACGGCGACCCATTCCGGGCGGGCTGCGAGCACCGCCAGGGCGATCAGGGGAAGGCCGTACCAGGGGTACGTCGGGGTGGCGAGCAGCAGCGCCGCGCCGTACAGCCAGCAGGCGGTGACGGCGGTCGGGCCGCGGCGAAGGGCCAGCAGCCCGAGTGCGGCGGCGATGACTACGGCGACCAGTTGGCGGGGCTCAGGAGGCAGTACCAGCGCGAGAATCGCGTACCGGGTGCTGCCGTCGGAGAAGCCCTCCTGGCGCAGGTAACCGGGGAGGAAACCGATCACGAGGGTGCCGGCGACCGCGAGGTGCGGGAGGTAGCCGGCCAAGAAGGTGCCTAGGGCAATGAATTTCGGGCGGAGGCGCGGGATCGCGGGGAGCAGCAGGAGCGGGAGGAGCTTGACGGCGCCGGCCGCGCCGAGCAGGACGCCGGCGAGCCAGGCGCGGCGGCGGGTGAGCGCCGCGATGATCAGGAGCGCGGCGAGGACGTCGACGTGGGCCGAGCTGCCGGCTTCGAGGGCGACGATCGGTGACCAACCCCACAGGGCTGCCCAGCGTGGATCGCGGTCGCGGCGCTTCAGCTCTACGGCGAGTAGCCAGGTGAGTGCGACGGCGATCGCCGCCGCGGCGAACTGGAGACCGAAAGTGCCCGCTGACCACGGGGTGAGCAGCGCGACGACGGTGAAGTAGGCCTGGGCGACGGGTGGGTAGATGGTCGGGACCTGTGGGCGGTTGATCCGGGTGCGCGGGTCGTCGTCGAAGGGGGCGTCGGCGCGGGGTGGGCCGGTGATCCCCGTGCGGTCGGCGGGGGTGAGGCCGGGGAAGAGGACCGGGTCGCGGAGCTCGGCGAGGGCGTCGTCGAGCGGGACGTGCGTGTACGGCGAGGAGCCGGAGAGCTGGACGCGGCCGTCCCAGACGTAGCGGTAGGCGTCGGTGCTGGTGATCGGCGCGTGGGTGAGGGCGGGGACCTGGCACAGGGCGGCGCCGGCGACCAGGAGCAAGGTGGACTTGGTGCCGCCTCGCCAGATCAGTACGAGCAGCAGGGCGGTGCTGCCGATCAGGACGGCGTTCGGGTGCCAGTCGTGGACGGCGGTGACGATCACCGCCGTACTGCAGCAGACGGAGAGGAGGAGCTCGACCCGCCACAACCTCTCAAGTACCGGCCACCGGTCGAGGGTCGGTCCTTGGCTCGGTTGACACCTACCGCGTGGCTTCATGAGGCCCGGAAGGTGAGGAAGGCCCGGTGCGGTGTTCTCCAGTCCTCGGTGGGGTGGAGGCCGGCGGTCTGGGCGTGGCGGAGGACGGCGCGGGTGCCCAGGCGGGCCCAGGGGAGCGGGTGGGAGCGGCGGCCGGTGGTGGTGCGGAGGACGATCGGCTGGGTGTCGTCGAGGTCGTCGTCGGGGTCCACCTCGACCAGTACGACGCCGTCGGGGCGGATCAGCTCGGCGCAGCGCCGCAGCAAGGCCTCCGGGCGGCCGCCGATGCCGATGTTGCCGTCCATCAGCAGCACACTGCCCCAGCGCCCCTCACCCGGAAGCGCCGACTCGACCGGCCGGAGCAGCGCTGGTGCGCCGCGCTTCGTCGTCAGCCGGACAGCTTGCTCGGAGATGTCCACGCCCAGCGCCGCAATACCCTGCTCCGCAAGGGCCGTCACGATCCGCCCCGGCCCGCAGCCGATGTCCAGCACCGGCCCCTCGCAGCGGCTGAGCGCCAGCAGGTCGGTCTCGTCGGCCGGTGCGCTCCAGCGGTCCATCTCGCTGAGTGAAGGCACCATCCGCCCGTCAGTGCCGGTGGCAACGACCTCTACTCCGTCCAGCGCCCGCTCGAACAGCAGCGCCGGGTGGGCCGACGTCTGCAGCCTCCGGTGCAGCCGCGACACCCGCAGCTCCGGGTACGCCGCAGCGATCACCGCTGCATCCACCGGAGTGTCCATGTCCCGCAGCGTCGGCAGCACCTTCACGCTGTAGCCCAGCGCCTGCAGCCGCGTCAGCTGGTCGCGCCCGGTGTGATCAGTCGACATCGGTACGCCGACCAGCGCCCAGCGGTCAGGTGTGCGCAGCCCGAGACACCAGTAGCCGCCATCCTCGGTCAGCCCGAGTACGGCGTCGTGGCCATCCCAGTCAGCGCTCAACAGCTCAGGGGTCAGCTGCGGCGTGTCCATCCCGACCAGCAGCATCGGCGTCCCGTCGTACGCGTCCTCGAACGCGCCTGCCAGCCGCTCGTCGAGCCCGTCGCCCCGCTGCGGCACCACCGCGAAGTGATCAGGCAGCCACGACCCGGGCTCGCCGTCGAGCGCTACGACGTACCGGTCGGCCGGTGTCGCGCTCACAGCGGCCAGGGTGTCGGAGAGCGAGGCCCGGGCGAGTGCCGCCGCCTCCTGCGGTGTGAACTCGGACTGCAGCCGCGTCTTAACCTTGCCGGGCTGCGGCTCCTTGGCGATCACGATCAGCGTGGTCACCGGGCCAGCACCTTCGACATGTCCTTGACCGCGCGCGCCGCGCCGAGCGGCGTACCGGTGACCTTGGAGCGTCCCGAGCGGGGCAGGTAGTCCACGTCGACCTCCGCTATCCGCCAGCCGGCGTCGGCTGCCTTCACCACCGTCTCCAGCGGGTAGCCGGACCGCCGGTCGACCAGTCCCAGCTCCAGCAGGGCCTCCCGACGAGCAGCCCGCATCGGCCCGAGGTCGTGCAGCTGTACGCCGGTACGCCGCCGGATGCGTCGCGACAGCTCCGCGTTGGCCAGCCGCAGGTGCCACGGCCAGACCTGTCGCGAGACCGGCCGCCGCCGCCCGACCATCAGGTCGATCCGCCCGGACAGCACGGGTGCGGTGACCCTGACCAGCTGCCGCGGATCCAGTGAGGCGTCGGCGTCGAGGAACGCCACCACGTCGGCCTTGGCAGCCTCCAGCCCGGCGTGGCAGGCCGCGCCGTACCCGCGCTGCGCCGAGTGCACCACGGTGGCGCCCAGCTGCGCGGCCAGCTCGGCCGAGCCGTCGGTGGAGCCGTTGTCCACGACAACGGCCCGGACGCCGTCCGGCAGCCGCCCGAGCACCCAGGGGAGCGCGGCGGCTTCGTTCAGGCAGGGCAGGATCAGGTCGACCTCGGCAACGGACACATCTCGACCGTAGGGAGATTTGTCACTCCTGCGGGGCGCCGAGCGCCTACAGCTCCCTTACGGCTCCACGTCCTCGGCCGCGGACCACCTAGGCTCACTACCGTGGCTACTCGTGTGCTCGTGGTGGACGACGACCCGACCGTCTCGAACGTCGTCTCGGCGTACCTGACCAAGGCCGGGTACGACGCCCGCGTGGTCGCCGACGGCGTGACGGCGGTCGAGGTGTGGCAGCAGTGGAAGCCGTCGGTGGTGGTGCTGGACGTGATGCTGCCCGGGCTGTCCGGTCTCGAGGTGCTGCGCCGCCAGCGTGCCGCCGACGACGGCGCGGCGGTGATCATGCTGTCGGCCCGCGGCGAGGAGGAGGACCGCCTGGTCGGGCTGGAGTTCGGCGCCGACGACTACGTGGTGAAGCCGTTCAGCCCGCGCGAGCTGATCCTGCGCGTGCAGGCGATGCTGCGCCGCGAGGAGCGGCTGGCCGGGCTCGACCTGACGCCGACCAAGCTGCACTCGGGGCCGGTGGTCATCGACACCGCGGCCCGGATCGCGACGCTGGACGGCGCCGAGCTGGCGCTGACGCACCGTGAGTTCGACCTGCTGGCGTTCCTGGTCGCGCACCCGGGCAAGGCCTACACGAAGGTCGAACTGCTGCGCCGGGTCTGGGGCTGGGACTTCGGCGACTCCTCGACGGTGACCGTGCACATCCGGCGGCTGCGCGAGAAGATCGAGGCCGATCCCTCGGACCCGAAGCTGGTGCTGACCGTGCCGCGGACCGGCTACCGCTTCGCCGGTGACGCGCAATGAACCGCGACCAGGCGATGATCCTGGCGCTGACCGCGCTGTGGACACTGGTTGTCGGCGCGATCGGCGCGCTGGTGCTGTGGCAGTTCCGGCGGCGCTCGCTGCGGGTCACGATCATCGTGGTCGCGCTCGCTCCGCTGGCGGCCGCACTGGCCGCGGTCGGGCAGAGCGTGCGGGCGATGTTCATCTCCACGCACGACTCGCTGGTGGTGCTCTGGACGCTCGCGTTCTCCGGGCTGCTCGGCCTGGCGATGGCGGTGGTGCTCGCGCACTGGATCAGCACCGGCTCTCGCGACGTCGGGCGTCGCCTGCGACACCTCGGTACGTCGTACGAGGCAGTGGGCGTTGCTGCGAACGGCAACGTGCCGGCGGAGCTTGCTGAGCTGACCCACGAGCTGGAGTCGACCAGGGCTCGGCTGGCGGCCTCCCGGGAGCGGGAGCGCGCGCTGGAGTCCAGCAGGCGTGAGCTGGTCGCCTTCATGTCCCACGACCTCCGTACGCCGCTGGCCGGGCTGCGGGCGCTGTCGGAAGGGCTGGAGGACGGGGTCATCGAGGACGTGCCCGGAGCGCTGAAGCAGATGCAGACGACGGTGGACCGGATGACCGGGCTGGTGGACGACCTGTTCGAGCTGTCCCGGCTGTCGACTGCACCGCCGCCGCGGCGGCGTACTGCGGTCAGCCTGCGGGAGCTGGCCGAGGACGTGGTGGGAGAGACGTCGGAGCACGCTCGCGTGAACGGAGTGACGGTGGCGGTCAGCGCACCGGACGACGACGACACGCTGGCGGTTCACGGCGACGGGGACGAGCTCACGCGGGCGGTGACGAACCTGGTCGGTAACGCCATTCGCCACACGGCTCCTGGTGGCACGGTGAAGGTGAGCGTCGACCGGGAGGCCGACGGGCGGGTGCGGCTGGCTGTGACCGACGGCTGCGGTGGGATCTCCGACGACGACCTGGAGCGGGTGTTCGACATCGGGTGGCGTGGGGACGAGCAGCGCACGCCGGCGATGGCCGGGAGCAGCAGCGGTGGCGGGCTGGGGCTGGCGATCGCCAAGGGTGTGGTGGAGTCGCACGAAGGGACGATCGGGGTCACCAACGTGCCGGGTGGGTGCGAGTTCAGTATCGATCTGCCGTGAGTTGGCGGATGCCGGTCGCCAGGTCGTAGCTGGGCTTCCAGCCGAGAGCGTCGCGGAGGCGCTGGGAGCTGGCGGTGATGTGGCGGACGTCGCCGAGGCGGTACTGGCCGGTGACGATCGGCGCTGGGCCGTTGAGGGCTGTGGACAGTTCGGTGGCGAGGTCGGCGATGGTGTGGACCGTGCCGCTGCCGACGTTGTACGCCGTGAACGCGGGTGCGTCCTGGGCGCTGGTGGCAGCTGTGGTGACCGCGGTGGCGATGTCGTGGACGTGGACGAAGTCGCGGCGCTGGGCGCCGTCCTCGTAGACGCGCGGGGCCTCGCCGCGGGTGATGGCCGAGCGGAAGAGGGACGCGACGCCGGCGTACGGGGTGTTGTGGGGCATGCCGGGGCCGTAGACGTTGTGGAAGCGCAGCGCGGTGACGCGGCCGCCGGTCTCGCGGGCCCAGGTCGCGGCGAGGTGCTCGCCGTTGAGCTTGGTGGCGGCGTAGGTGTTGCGCGGGTCGGTCGGTGCGGTCTCGTCGACGAGGCCGGGCCGGAGCTGGTCGCCGCAGATCGGGCACGGCGGCTCGAAGCGGCCGGCGTCGAGGTCCTCGGTCCGGCGCGGGCCGGGGGCGACGTGGCCGTGGCGGTCGCACTCGTAGCGGCCCTCGCCGTACACGACCATCGAGCTGGCGTAGACGAGGTTGCGGACGTTCGCCGCAGCCAGCTGCTTGAGCAGGATCGCGGTGCCGAGGCTGTTGCTGGAGACGTAGTCGTCGATGTCGTCCAGGTGGACGCCGAGGCCGACCTTGGCGGCGAGGTGGATGACGGTGTCGACGCCGCGCAGCGCCGCGGCGACGGCGTCCGGGTCGCGGATGTCGCCGATCGTCAGATCGAGGTCCGGCGGTGTGCTGTGGACATCTGGCCGGAGGGAGTCGAAGACGACCGGGTCGTGGCCTTCGCTGAGCAGCTGGGCGCGGACGTGCTGCCCGATGAAGCCGGCGCCGCCGGTGAGCAGGACCTTCACCGGACCAGCTCCGCGGCGATGCCGTCGAGCGAGTGGTGGCAGCTGCAGTCGCCGGTGGGCAGGTCGGCGATGACGGTGGTGATGAGGGCTTTCAGGCGCTCGATGCTGCGGCCGAAGACCTCGAACACCTCGGCCTGGGTGACGCCCTCGCCGGCGACGATGCCGGCGTCGTGGTCGGTGACGACGGCGATCGAGGTGTAGCAGAGCGCGAGCTCGCGGGCGATGGAGGCTTCCGGAGCGCCGGTCATGCCGACCAGAGACCAGCCTTGGGCGGCGTGCCACTGAGATTCCGCCCGGGTGGAGAAGCGGGGACCGTTGATGACGACAAGAGTTCCACCACTGACGATTGAGTTGTCCACAGCAACGATCTGTTGACGGGTGGTGGGGCAGTAAGGGTCGGCGGCTGAGGTGTGGACGGGAGCGTCGTACACCGTGTGCTCGCGGCCCCACGTGCGGTCGACGTACTGATCCGGGACGACGATCGTGCCGGGCGTCAGCTCGGGGCGCAGCGAGCCGACGGCGCAGGGGCCGAGGACGGTGCGGACGCCGAGCTCGCGCAGCGCCCACAGGTTGGCGCGGTAGTTGACCTTGTGCGGTGGGAAGCGGTGGTCGGCGCCGTGGCGGGGGATGAAGGCGACCTCGCGGCCGTTGACCTCGCCGACGACCGGCGGCTCGCTGGGTGGGCCGAAGGGCGTCTCGACCGGCACCGGACGCGCGTCAGCCAGGAACGAGTAGAAGCCGGAACCACCGATCACACCGATCTCTGCCATGCGTTCGAACCTAAGGGCACCGCAGCAGCCATGGGCCGAAGAGCGGGGGATCGTCAGCGGCCCGTAAGAATGGGTCTGTGGAGCTCTCCGGTGTGCTGCTGCCGGTCGGCGCTGCTGTGCTGCTGATAGTGATCCTCTACGGCAGCTGGACAGCCGGCCGGCTCGATCGGTTGCACCACCGAGTCGCGACCGCACGGGCACGGCTGGAGACAGAGCTGGCCCGCAGGTCCGCGCTGGTCGCCGAGCTGGCCGGTAGTGGCGTGCTGGATCCTGCTTCGTCGCTGCTGTTGCTGGACGCTGCGCATCGGGCGCGGACCGCGCCGGAGGCCGAGCGGGAGCAGCGGGAGTCTGCGCTGACCCGTGCGATCGCAGCCACCGGCACTGACGTGCAGCCGTGGGCAGGGGAACTGGCGGCCGCCGTACGGCGGGTGCAGCTGGCTCGGCGGTTCCACAACGACATCGTGGTGTCGACGCGGGACCTGCGGACGCGGCGGCTGGTCACCTGGTTCCGGCTCGCCGGGCACGCGCCGATGCCCGCGACGATCGAGCTGGAGGACGGTAGTTGACCGACTTCGCGGAGCAAGCCGAGCGCTACCGGCACGAGCTGCGGGTGCACTGCTACCGGATGCTCGGCTCGTACGACGACGCCGAGGACCTGGTCCAGGAGACCTACCTGCGGGCCTGGCGGGCCCGCGCGAGCTTCGAGGGCCGCTCCACCTTGCGGGCCTGGCTTTACAAGATCGCGACCAATGCCTGCCTCGACACCGTACGGCGGCCGCGCGTACTGCCGTACCAGCTGCAGCCGCCGGGCGGTGATCAGCAGGATGCCCGCCACGACCTGCCCTGGCTGCAGCCGTTCCCGGATCTGCTGCTCGACCGGGCGGAGGAGCCGGACGCCCAGGTGATCCGGCGCGAGACGATCGAGCTGGCGTTCCTCACCGCGATCCAGCAGCTCCCGCCGAAGCAGCGGGCGGTGCTGATCTTTCGGGACGTGCTGGGCTGGTCGGCCAAGGAGACGGCGGACGTGCTGGACCTGTCGGTCGCCGCTGCGAACTCGGCGCTCCAGCGAGCCCGGCCGGTGTTGCGGGAGCGCCTGCCGGCCAGGCGAGCGGAGTGGTCGGCGGAGGCTTCGGCTGATGAGCAGGCGCTGGTGGCGAAGTACATGGCGGCGTACGAAGCCGGAGACGCTGCAGGGCTGGCCGCGTTGATGCACGAGGACGTGCGGGTGACGATGCCGCCTTACCCGTTCTGGTACAGCGGGCGGGCGACCGCCGAGGAGGTGTTCGCGGCGAACTTCGAACCAGGTGGGCAGGCCAACCGGGGTGCCTGGCGGTTTGTTGCTGTGGGCGTCAATCGGCAGCCGGCGGTAGCCGCGTATCTGCAGGCGGCGGGTGCGGATGCGTTCCAACCATTCGCAGTGATCGTGTTCCGGGTCGAGTACGGGCTGGTGGCCGAGATGACTGCGTTTGAAGGCGTCGACTTCACAACATTGGGTCTGCCGGACTACTTGGCATCCGCGTAGCACTCGACGATCGCCGTCCCGAACGGGAAGCGGGTCGGCGTCGCGCCGAAGCAGAGCGTGCCCGCGAGATCTCCGGCGGCCTGGATCGCGGCGGCGACCTGCTCGGCCTCGTCGGCGGGGCAGTGCACGATCACCTCGTCGTGCTGGAAGAAGACCAGCTCGGCCTTGAGGCTCGCGATTGACTGCCGCAGCGCGGCCATCATCAGCACCGCCCAGTCGGCCGCGCTGCCCTGGACGACGAAGTTGCGGGTGAACCGGCCGCGGGCGCGGGCCTGGCGGCCGTCGACCTGGAGATCCTCGGCGGGCGGGCCCTCCAGCTGCGCGGCGTCGAGCTGGGAGCCGGACGGCGGGCAGGTCCGGCCGAGCCAGGTGCGGACCAGGCGGCCCTCCTCGCCCGCGCGGGCCGCGTCGTCGACGTACTGGACGGCCTTCGGGAACCGCTTGCGCAGGTCGGCGAGGTTCTTCAGTCCGTCGCCGGAGGTCTGGCCGTAGATGGCGCCGAGGACGGCGATCTTGGCCTTGTCGCGGTTACCGGCGAACGCCTTGTCCGAGACGGCTTTGTAGAGGTCGGCGGCGTCGCCCGCGACCTGCATGAACGCCTCGTCGCGGGAGATCGCGGCGAGGATGCGTGGTTCGAGCTGCGAGGCGTCGGCGACGACCAGACGCCAGCCCGGATCGGCGACCACCGCGCGGCGGATCACCTTCGGGATCTGCAGACCACCACCGCCGTTGGTGACCCAGCGGCCCGAGACCGTACCGCCCGGGACGAAGCCGGGGCGGAAGCGTCCGTCGTGGACCCAGTCGTGCAACCAGGTCCAGCCGTTCGCGGTGTAGATCCGGTAGAGCTTCTTGTACTCGATCAGCGGCTCGACGGCCGGGTGGTCGATGGTCTGCAGCTCCCAGCGCCGCGTGGTGCTCAGCTGGTACCCGGCTTGTTTGAACGCCTTCAGTACGTCGGCCGGCAGGTCCGGCCGGACGCGGCGGCCGAACGCCGCTGAGACCTGCTCGGCCAGCTCGGTCAGGCGCCGCGGCTCGCCGCCGCCCGCGTACCGCTCGCCGAGGAGCTCGGTGAGGAGGGCGCGGTGGTCGTCGGCGCTCCAGGGCAGTCCGGCCCGGTCCATCTCGGTGGCGATCAGCCAGCCGGAGGACTCCGAGGCGGTGAGCAGGCGCATGCGGTCCGGGTGCTCGGTGTCGCGGTGGCGGCGGAGCTGGTCGGCGTACACGCGCAGGAGGGCTTCGAAGGGGAGGGACTCGGTCTCCAGGTCGAAGAGCGAGGACTGCTCGCCACCTGGTTCGGTGGCGCGCATCGGGGGGTCGGCGGGGACCGGCTGGTTGGTGAGGCGCGCCCAGGCCGCTGCTGCCGAGCGAGGCTCGCCGAGCCTGCCCGCATGACCGAGCAGGAGGCCTTCTGCGGTCTCGATGTCGTAGCAACGCTCGACTCGTACGCCCGCGGCCAGGAGACGTGGATAGATCTCGGAGGTGGAGCGCCAGACCCAGCGAGTGACCTGCGGACGGGAGGCGACGGCGGTGGCGAGGTCGGGCTCGTGGACGATCTCGCCGGCCGGTTGGCCGTCCGGATGCAGGGCGACGAGCGTCGCGCCGCCGCCTTCTTCCGGGGCAATCGCCCACCGCTCGTCCACGGAGAGATCCTCGCACCCGCCACCGACAGTCCGATGGTCCCGCTGCGATCAGGCCAGTGCTGGCAGACTGGACTCATGTGGCGGGGGATGGATTTGGACCCGGGGGACGGGAACCGGACCGAGCAGGTCGAGGCGCTGGTGCTGCGGCGGATCGAGCGGGGGGACCTGTCGATCGGGTCGCGGCTGCCGTCGGAGCGGGTGCTGGCCGAGCGGCTCGGGGTGAGCCGGGTGACGGTGGTCAGGGCGCTCGACCAGTTGCGGGCGGACGGCGTACTGGAGACTCGGCGGGGGTCGGGGACGCATGTGCGGCCGCTGGACCGGCTGCTCGACCCGATCGCTCCGGTGTCGACGGTGACGCCGGGGGACCAGCCGGTGCTGGACCTGCGGTTCGCGACAACTGCGGCACCGCATGATGTGGCTGAGGTGGCGGCGCAGATCGTGGCGGAGGGGTTGCCGCAGGCGATGGGCGGGGACGGGCCGCCGCCTGGTGGGTCGCTGGAGCTGCGGACCGCGCTGGCTGAGCGGCTGACGCTGGAGGGCGTTCCGACCGAGCCGGGGCAGCTGACGCTGACGGTGGGAGCCGCAGCCGGGCTGAACGCGGCGCTGGCTGGGCTGGACGTCGGGCCGGGGGTGGCGATCACCGAGACTCCGACGTACCCGGCTGCGTTCGACCTGCTGCGCAACCATCGGCTGGACGTCGTCGGCTGGCCCGCTGGGGTCTGGGACACCGATCAGCTCGCGCACCTCTGCCGGCGGCACAAGCCGAAGGTCATCTACCTGCAGGCCGACAACCACAACCCGACGGGGCTCAGCCTGCCTGCGGACCGGCGTACGGCGGTGGTGGAGATCGCCCGGCGGTACGGGGCCGCGCTGATCAGTGACGAGACCATGCGGCCGCTCTGGCTGGCCAGCGGGAAGCAGGCCGATCCGCTGAGCCGGTACCCGCGCACGGTGAGCGTCGGCTCGCTCAGCAAGACGGTGTGGGGAGGGCTGCGGGTTGGCTGGGTCAGGACCGGGCGGCAGTTGCGCCGGAAGATCAACACCTCGGCGCAGCTGAGTGTGACGTCCCCCAGTGCGCTGGACGACCTGCTGGCGCTGGCGATCCTCGGCAGGCTCGACCGGGTCATCTCACGGCGCAAGACCCGGCTCCGGGCCAACCTGGCGGCGCTGGAGACTGGGCTGAAGGGTGTGCCCGGAGTGGCCTGGGCGACGCCGACCGGTGGTATGACGCTGTGGCTGGAGCTGACCGAGGTCCGCTCCCGCAAGGTGCTGGAGGCCGCGCGCGAGCAGGGGTTGTTGCTGGGGGCAGGTGACCTGTTCACCCCGGACGGGACCGACCGGCGGCACCTGCGGATCCCGTTCACCGCGCCGCCCGCGACGCTGCGGCTGGTGGTGGCTCGGCTGACGGCCGCGTTGGCTCAGTCCAGTTGATCCGAGGTGGACTGATCGTTGGGGTGGCCGGCGGCCTAGGCTGATCGGCGTACCCCAGCTCATCAGGAGGACCCGGAAGTGACCGAGAACACCGAACCGCAGACCGGCACCGTCAAGGTCAAGCGGGACATGGCGGAGATGCTCAAGGGCGGCGTGATCATGGACGTCGTCACGGCCGAGCAGGCCAAGATCGCCGAGGACGCCGGTGCGGTCGCGGTGATGGCGCTGGAGCGGGTCCCGGCCGACATCCGGGCCCAGGGTGGCGTCTCCCGGATGAGCGACCCGGACATGATCGACTCGATCATCGGCGCGGTCTCGATCCCGGTGATGGCCAAGGCCCGGATCGGTCACTTCGTCGAGGCCCAGGTGCTGCAGAGCCTCGGCGTCGACTACATCGACGAGTCCGAGGTGCTCACCCCGGCCGACTACGCCAACCACATCGACAAGTGGCAGTTCACGGTGCCGTTCGTCTGCGGCGCGACCAACCTCGGCGAGGCGCTGCGCCGGATCACCGAGGGCGCGGCGATGATCCGCTCCAAGGGCGAGGCCGGTACCGGTGACGTGTCCAACGCGACCACCCACATGCGCCAGATCCGCCAGGAGCTGCGCCGGCTGCAGAACCTGCCCGAGGACGAGCTGTACGTCGCCGCCAAGGAGCTGCAGGCGCCGTACGACCTGGTCAAGGAGGTCGCCACCCTCGGCAAGCTCCCGGTGGTGCTGTTCACCGCCGGCGGCATCGCCACCCCCGCCGACGCCGCGATGATGATGCAGCTCGGCGCCGAGGGCGTCTTCGTCGGCTCCGGCATCTTCAAGTCCGGCAACCCGGCCCAGCGCGCCGAGGCGATCGTCAAGGCCACCACCTTCCACGACGACCCCGACGTGATCGCCAAGGTCTCCCGCGGCCTCGGCGAGGCGATGGTCGGCATCAACGTCGACGAGATCCCCGAGCCGCACCGGCTGGCCGAGCGCGGCTGGTAAAGCATTTCTGGCCCCGTGGAGCTCGGTGCTCCACGGGGCCTTCTTGCTCATCCCGCCAACGAGGCCTTGGCCTGGCGGGTGGGCTCGTCGGCGAGGATCTCGGTCAGGTCCGCCTCGAGGCCGTCGAGGGCGGTGCGGATCACGTCGGCGGGGTCGTTCTTCGGTACGTCGTACCCGGCCATCATGTCGGTGTCGGTCGCGGCCAGCAGGAGGCCGCTGACCAGCGTTCCCTGGGCGGCGAGCTCGTAGCGGATGCTGTTGGTCAGGCTGAGCTGGGCGGCTTTCGCGGCGGCGTACGCGCCGGCCTCGGGCATGCTGACCAGGGACAGCACCGACAGGACGTTGAGTACGGCGCCGCCGCCGTTGGTGCCGAGCACCGGCGCGAAGCCGCGGACCATGCCGAGGGTGCCGAAGAAGTGGGTTTCCAGCTGACGGCGGATCTCGTCGAGGTCGCCGCTGATCAGGTTGTCGGTGCCGCCGATGCCGGCGTTGTTGATCAGGAGATCGACGTCGGGTGCCTGGGCGACGGCTGCGGCTACCGCGGCCGGGGCGGTGATGTCGAGGCGGATCTTCTCGACGCCGGGCAGGTCGATCGCGTCAGGGTTGCGGGCGGCCGCGTAGACCTTCTTGGCGCCGCGGGCCAGCAGTTCCTGGGCGAAATGGCGGCCGAGGCCGCGGTTGGCTCCGGTGACGAAGGCGGTGGTTCCGGACAGCTTCACAGGGGTTTGCTCCAGTGGTGTGTTGATTGACTGAGACCACCGTAGGAAGCAGCCGCCGCTACACCCGATGCTTGATTGGCGCACATCAATAGCCGTTTGTCGCAGTCGGCTAGGTTTGCTGACATGGATCTGTTGGCAGACGCGCTGGCCGTGGGCGGCGTCCGAGGAGCACTGGGCGCCCGCGTCGAGGGGGCCGACCCGTGGGGTGTGTTCTGGGACCCGGTCGACCGGGCGGTCATCTACGTCGTCACCGCGGGCACGGCCTGGCTGGATGTTGCTGGGCATGACCCGCTGCAGCTGATGCCAGGTGACGTCGTACTGCTGCCGACCGGCGCGAGTCACGTGGTCAGCAGTACGCCGGGCATGGCGGCGCCGGCCTGCAGCTACCTGGTGCCTGCCGACGCGAGTGAGAGCGGTGCGGTGCTGCGGCTGGGTGCCGGGGAGGTGCGGACGCATCTGCTCGGGGCGTCGTACGAGTACGACCCCGCGGTGTCGACGCCGGTGCTCGGTGCGCTGCCTGCTGTGGTGCACCTGCCGGGCGACCACAGCGGCACCTGCCTGGACGACACCATCCGGCTGCTGGCGCGGGAGCTGGCTCAGCCGCAGATGGGGACCGCGATCGTGCTGGACCGGCTGATCGACATCCTGCTCATCCAGCTACTGCGGGTCTGGCTGGCCACGCATCCCGAGGAGGCCAAGCAGTCCTGGCTGGGCGTTCTCGACGACCCGCTGCTCAGTGCGGCGCTCACCAGGATCCACAGCGAGCCGGCGAAGCCCTGGACAACGGCACAGCTGGCGGACGAGCTGTCGGTGTCGCGGGCAACGCTGTCGCGCCGCTTCCAGGCGCGCACCGGCCAGAGCCCGGGGGCGTACCTGACGAACTGGCGAATGGACGTCGCCGCCAGCCGGCTGCGCGAGTCCGACGACACGCTGGAGACCATCGCCCGCTCGGTGGGCTACACGTCGGTGTACGCGTTCAGCCGCGCCTTCACCCGGGCGCGCTCGCAGGCGCCTGGGCGCTACCGGAGTGCTGTACGACGTACGGCTGCCGCAGTCGGCTAGCGTCGGGGCGTGCTGCTGCCTGAGTCCTCGGTGCCGGGGGCGGATCTGCCTGTTCGGGCCGTGCTGCCTTCTGCTGTTGATGCGGTGCGGTCGCGGGGGACGGCCGTGCTCGTGGCGCCGCCTGGGTCGGGGAAGACGTCGCTGCTGCCGCTGGCGTTGGCTGATGCGCTCGGGGGCACGGTGATCGTTGCTGAGCCGCGGCGGATGGCTACGCGGGCGGCTGCTGCTCGGCTGGCGTCGTTGGTGGGGGAGCCGCTGGGGCAGCGGGTCGGGTACGCGATGCGTGGGGAGCGCAGCGGGGGTGAGGGGCTGCGGGTCGAGGTGGTGACGACCGGGTTGCTCGTACGGCGGCTGCAGCGGGACCCGGAGTTGCCGGGGGTTTCGGCGATCGTGATCGACGAGTGTCATGAGCGGCACCTGGATGCGGACCTGCTGCTGGCGTTCTGCGTCGACGTACGGGCGAACCTGCGGCCGGACCTGGCGATCGTCGCGACGTCGGCGACGGCGGACACGGTGCGGTTGAGCCGGGCGCTGGGGGATGCGCCTGTGGTGACTGCCTCCGCCGCGCTGTTCGAGGTGGGGGTGGAATGGGCGCCGCCGCCGGTGCCTGTGCCGCTGCTGCCGGGTGGGCGGGTGGATCCGCGGTTGCTGGATCACGTGGCGGGCGTCGTACGGCGTGCTCTGGGGGAGAACGACGGGGATGTGCTCGTGTTCGTGCCGGGGGAGGCGGAGATCAACGGGGTGGCGCGGCGGCTGGCGGGGGAGAACGTGCTGCCGCTGTACGGGCGGCAGTCGCGGGCCGAGCAGGAGCGGGCGCTGACGCCGGGCGCTGAGCGGCGGATCGTGGTGACGACGTCGGTGGCGGAGAGCTCGTTGACGGTGCCTGGGGTTCGGGTGGTGGTTGATTCGGGGCTGGCCCGGGAGCCGCGGACGGATCAGTCGCGCGGGTTGGGGTCGTTGGTGACCTGCCGGGTGTCGAAGTCGTCGGCCGATCAGCGGGCCGGCCGGGCTGGGCGGGAGGGGCCTGGACGGGTCTATCGGTGCTGGTCTGCGGTGGAGCACTCGCATCTCGATGCGCATCCGGCGCCGGAGATCGCGGTTGCTGATCTGGCGGGGTTCGCGCTGGATCTGGCGGCGTGGGGCGCGCCGGGTGGGGCTGGGTTGGCGTTGCTGGATGCGCCGCCGGGGGTGGCGATGTCAGCTGCTGCTGAGTTGCTGGCGCGGCTGGATGCTGTAGATGAGGACGGGCGGATCACCGAGCGCGGGCGGCGGATGGCGGCCGTTGGGGCGCATCCGCGGTTGGCGCGGGCGTTGCTGGACGGGGCGGCGCGGGTCGGGGCTGATCGGGCGCGTGAGGTGGTGGCGATGCTGTCGGATGACTCGGGGCGGGACTTCGGTGATGATCTGCCGGCGCGGTGGAAGGCGTTGCGGCGGGGAGACGACCGGGGAGCCAGCGCGCGGTGGAAAGAGGAAACCAAGAGGCTCGGGCGAGGAGAGTCGTCCGGTGCACGCGGAGGGCGGGACGAATCGGCGGGGCGGGGCTTGCCGGACGATCTTGCGGTCGGGGTAGTCGTGGGGCTGGCGTATCCGGATCGGATCGCTCGGGCGCGGGGCGCCGACTCGGCGACGTACCAGATGTCGGGCGGGACGGGGGCCGCGCTGGATGAGCACTCCTCGTTGCGGACCACGCCCTGGCTGGCGATCGCGGTGGCTGATCGGGCGCCCGGGCGAGCCGACGCGCGGATTCGGTCGGCGGCGCCGATCGACGAGCAGACCGCGCGCGCCGTTGCCGGGGATCTGTTGTCGACCACCGATCAGATCCGGTGGGACGACGGGCGGGTGGTGACGCGGCGCGTCGAGGCGCTGGGGGCGATCGTGCTCACCGACGTTCCGCTGGCGAAGCCTGATCCGGTGCTTGTCCAGGCCGCCGTGCGGGACGGGATTCGGCGCAGTGGCTTGTCCGTACTGCGCTGGTCCGAGGCTGCGGTCGCGCTGCGGGAGCGGCTGGCCTTCTGCCATGCGCACCTCGGGTCGCCTTGGCCTGCAGTGGATGACGACGCGCTGCTGGCTGGTCTCGACGAGTGGCTGGGGTCCGAACTCGCTTCGGTGCGGGCCGCGCGGGATCTCACGCGGATCGACGTCGCGTCGGCGCTGCGGCGGCTGCTGCCGTGGCCTGCGGCGACCAGGTTTGGTGAGCTGGCACCGGAGCGGCTCCAGGTCCCGTCGGGTTCCAGCGTTCGCCTCGCGTACGACGGTGCTGAGCCGCCGGTGCTCGCGGTGAAGTTGCAGGAGGTCTTCGGGTGGACTGCTACGCCGACCGTGGCGGACGGGCGCGTGCCGGTGGTGCTGCACCTGCTGTCGCCGGCGCAGCGGCCGGTGGCGATCACCAGCGATCTGACCTCGTTCTGGAAGCAGGGGTACCCGCAGGTGCGGGCTGACCTGAGGGCTCGCTATCCGCGTCATCCCTGGCCGGAGGACCCGCTCACCGCCGTACCGACGAAGCGGGTCAAGCCGCGTCAGTGATCCAGCATGTGACCTGGCGCTCTCCGAGGGCTTCCAGCTGGTCGCCTCGACTACGCTGGCGGGGTGATTGTGGATCAGCGGACCGACCGTGAGCTGCGTGGGCTGGCACGGGTTCTGGTGCGGTCCGGGTACGCCGACCGGGCCGCGGTGACGGCTGCTCTGACCGAGGCCGTGCAGGAGGACGCGCCGGCCGCGGACGCCGCCGTAGTGGTTCCGGAGCTCATCGCCGAGGCGGTGAGCGAGCTGGAGGCCGACGCAGCGAGCTGGCCCGAGCAGACAGCGCCTGACCGGCTGGACGCCGTACTGGACGAGCTGGAAGCGCTGGGCATCGTGGTGGTCCGCTACACCTCCGACCACCACGCCGCCCGCCAGGCGCTGGAAGCAGCGACGGCGCCGAAGGGACTGGTGTTCTTCACCGACACCGACGTCTGGCACGCGGTCGACTTCGGCATGCTGGAGCTGAAGGTCTGGCACCCGGACACCGCGAACGTCGCGCCGGGGGAGCCGTTGCTGGACGACGTACTGGCGTTGCTGCACGAGCGGGACCTGCCGGCGACCTTCGACGAGGGACGGATCGAGGTGACGGTCGAGTGGCAGCGCAGGGTGCACCTGTGATCGGCGTCTTCGCCCTGCAGGGCAACGTGCGCGAGCACCTGGCCATGCTCGGCCAGGTCGGCGTCGAGGCCGTCCCGGTCCGCCGCCCGTCCGAGCTGGCCGCGGTCGACGGGCTGGTGCTGCCGGGCGGCGAGTCGACGACGATGGAGAAGCTGGCCCGCTCGTTCGAGCTGTTCGAGCCGCTGCAGAAGCGGATCCGGGACGGGATGCCGGTGTTCGGGACCTGCGCCGGGATGATCCTGCTGGCCGACGAGATCAGCGGCGGTGTCGCCGGGCAGGAGACGCTCGGCGGGCTCGACGTGACGGTGCGGCGGAACGCGTTCGGCCGTCAGGTGGACTCGTTCGAGGCCGATCTGGAGTTCGGCGCGTTCAGTACGCCGTACCACGCCGTGTTCATCCGGGCACCGTGGGTCGAGCGGGTCGGTCGCGACGTGGAGGTACTGTCGACGGTGAGGTCTGGCCCCGCCACCGGTAGGATCGTGGCGGTTCGCCACGATCGGCTGCTGGCCACGTCGTTCCACCCTGAGATGACGGGTGACGCCCGGCTGCACGGCTACTTCGCCGATCTGGTGCGCGACCTCTAGATCAGTTGCAGGCGGTAGAAGGGTTGGGTTCGCGATGTCAGGCCACTCCAAATGGGCCACCACCAAGCACAAGAAAGCGGTCATCGACTCGAGGCGCGCCAAGCTCTTCGCGAAGCTGATCAAGAACATCGAGGTGGCCGCCCGGACCGGCGGCGGTGACCTGTCCGGCAACCCGACCCTGTACGACGCGGTGCAGAAGGCCAAGAAGTCGTCGGTCCCGAACGACAACATCGACCGCGCGGTCAAGCGTGGTTCCGGGGCCGAGGCCGGTGGCGCGGAGTACCAGTCGATCACCTACGAGGGCTACGGCCCGAACGGTGTCGCGATGCTGGTCGAGTGCCTGACCGACAACCGCAACCGCGCCGCGGCCGACGTCCGGACCGCGATGACCCGCAACGGCGGCTCGCTGGCCGACCCGGGCAGCGTCGCGTACCTGTTCAACCGCAAGGGCGTCATCGTGGTGAACAAGGAGCAGGACGGCAAGACCTACTCCGAGGACGACGTGATGGAGGCCGTCCTGGAGGCCGGCGCCGACGAGGTGAACGACCTCGGCGAGGCCTTCGAGGTGATCAGCGAGGCGACCGACCTGGTCAAGGTCCGGACCGCGCTGCAGGACGCCGGGATCGACTACGAATCGGCCGACGCGTCGTTCGTGCCGTCGATGACGGTCGAGCTGGACGCCGACGGCGCGAACAAGATCTTCCGGCTGATCGACGCGCTCGAGGACAGCGACGACGTGCAGAACGTTTACGCCAACTTCGACGTCTCCGACGACGTCATGGCCGAGGTTGGCTGACAGTTAGTTAACTCGCGGGTAACCTGAGGTCATGACGACTCAGGTACTCGCGCTGTGGGACAAGTTGCGGACCGTCCCGGGCGGTCCGCGGCTGTTCTCGTTCGTGTTCAGCCGGCGGGCGCCGTACTTCGGGTCGATCCGCCCGCGGTTCGTCCAGGTCAGCCCGAACTTCGCCTCGCTCGTGCTGCCCAAGCGCCGCGCGGTCCAGAACCACATCGGCACCGTGCACGCGATCGCCGTCTGCAACGGGCTCGAGGCCGCGATGGGCGCGCTCGCCGAGGCGACCGTCCCGGCCGGCAAACGCTGGCTGCCCAAGGGCATGGACGTCGCCTACCTGGCCAAGTCCACCTCGGACCTGACCTGCACCGCCGAGACCGACCCGGCCGCGTGGACCGCCGGCCCCGACGTACCGGTGCACGTCAAGGCGACCCGCGACGACGGCACGGTCGTTGTCGAAGGCACCATCAAGCTCTGGGTCACCGACCGCAAGTAGGCGGTATTGCTGTCGCCCGGTTCAGGTGGGCGACGTAGGGTCTGGGCGTGACCGATGCGCTGCGACTTGTCGACATCACCGAGGACCATCTGGACGCCGTACTGCGGGTGCGGGCGCGCTCGTTCGGTCCGTTACCCGCGTCGTCGCGGGAGCAGTGGACCAAGGACGCGGTCGAGTTCCTCACCGACGGCCGGTACGTCGGTGTCGCCGACGGCGACGAGGTGGTCGCGGCCGCGCGGATCTGGGACTTCCAGCAGTGGTGGGGCGGTCGCCAGGTGCCGATGGCCGGGATCGCCGGCGTCGTGGTGTCGCCGGAGTACCGCGGGCGCGGGGTCGGCAGCATGCTGATGCGCGGGGTGATGCAGCGGTCGATCGAGCGCGGCTGCCCGCTGACCGCGCTGTACCCGGCGACGACCGTGATCTACCGCAAGCTCGGGTACGAGTTCGGCGGCGGGCGGTACCGGTTCTCCTTCCAGGCGGCGGATCTGCGGTCGCTGGGCGGGCGCGGGGTGTCGATCCGGCGGGCCGGGCCGGCTGATGCCGGGCGGTTCCTGGAGTTGGTCGCGGAGGCGCACGAGGGTGCGCGCGCGAGCGGCGTACTGGGGTGGCCGGAGGCGAAGGTCGCGGAGTGGCTGGCCGACGACGAGGACATCTTCGCGTACCTCGCCGACGACGGGTTCGTGGTCTACAACTGGGACGGCAACAACCTGCGGGTCGACGAGCTGATCGCGCACTCGGAGGAGACCGCGCGGGCGCTCTGGGCGACGGTGGGGTCTGGGTCGTCGACTGCTCGGACTGTGCACGCGTACGTGTCGCCGAACGACCCGGTGCACCTGCTGGCGCAGCTGGAGGCCGACAAGGAGATGCAGGTGCAGCACTGGATGCTGCGGCTGCTGGACGCACCTGCTGCTGTTGCTGCGCGGGGGTTTGCTCCTGGGGTTGCGGTGGAGGCTGAGCTGCAGCTGGACGACGCTGAGGTGCCGGGGCATGCGGGGCGGTGGCAGCTGTCGGTTGCTGATGGCGCTGGCAAGCTGACGCCGTCGTCGGGGACTGGTGACGTGCTGCGGCTCGGGGCTCGTGGACTGGCCGGCCTGTACGCCGGTACGCCGCTGGCTTCGCTGCGGGCGTCGGGGCTGGCGACGGGTGGGTCGGTGCGGGACGACGGGGCGCTGGACACGGCATTCGGGGGCCCCGCGGCGTACATGCTCGACTTCTTCTGATCGCGTTGTCCACAAGCGCTCGGCGCGTCGATTTCCTGCTCGCTCGGCCTGCCGCATAGTGTTTGTCGAACAAACGTTCGGAGGTGTTCATGCGGGTGCTCGGCGTCGACCCGGGGCTGACCCGGTGCGGTCTCGGCGTGGTCGAGGGCGCGCCCGGACGGCCCCCGAAGCTGGTCGCCGTCGGTGTGGTCCGGACGCCTGCTGACCTGGACGTCGCGCGGCGGCTGGTCCAGATCGAGGCCGGCATCGAGCAGTGGATCGAGGAGCACCGGCCGGACGCCGTCGCCGTCGAGCGGGTCTTCGCGCAGCACAACGTCCGTACGGTGATGGGCACCGCACAGGCGTCGGGCATCGCGATGGTCGTCGCCGCCCGGCGAGGCCTGCCGGTCGCGCTGCACACACCGAGCGAGGTCAAGGCCGCGGTCACCGGCTCCGGCCGGGCCGACAAGGACCAGGTCACCACGATGGTCACCCGGATCCTCCAGCTGCCCGAGCGCCCGACCCCCGCGGATGCTGCCGACGCCTTGGCCCTCGCGATCTGCCACGTCTGGCGCGGGGGAGTGACAAGCAAACTGCAAGCGGCCGCACAGTCTCAGCTGGAAGTGCGGGCACAAGCACAATCCAGAGCACAACTGGCGAAGGTTCAAGCGGCGCTGGTGCAGGCGACCGCGGCCCGGGAAGCACAACTCCGGGCAGTACGAGGAGGTAAGCGATGATCGCGTTCGTGCGGGGCCCGGTGGCGGCGATCGGGCTGGACAGCGCCGTGATCGAGGTCGGCGGGGTCGGCCTGCAGGTCTACTGCCACCCAGGGACCCTCGCCGGGTTGCGGCCCGGGCAGGAGACCCAGGTGTTCACCTCGATGGTCGTCCGCGAGGACTCGCTGACGCTCTACGGGTTCGCGGACGACGACGAGAAGAGCCTGTTCGAGCTGCTGCAGACCGCCTCCGGCGTCGGTCCGAAGCTCGCGCAGGCGGCGCTCGCCGTACTGAGCCCTGACCAGCTGCGCCAAGCCGTTGCCTCCGAGGACCTGGCGATGCTGGTGAAGGTCCCCGGGATCGGCAAGAAGGGCGCCCAGCGGATCGTCCTGGAGCTCAAGGACAAGATCGGCGCACCCTCCCAGACCGTCGCCGGCCGCCCGCTGCAGACGGCCGAAGCCTGGAAGGACCAGGTCCAGGCCGGTCTCGTCGGCCTCGGCTGGTCGGCCCGCGACGCCGAGGACGCGGTCGTCGCCGTCTCACCGCTGGCCGATCAAGGCGAACCCTCCGTCCCCGACCTGCTGCGCGCCGCGCTCCGCGTGCTCTCGAAGGCGTAACGGATGGAAGAGAACGTCAGGCCACTCGTCTCCGCGGACGCGGTCGACCTCGAGGAACGCAAGATCGAGTCGGCGCTGCGCCCGCGCACGCTGGCCGAGTTCGGCGGCCAGCGACGGGTCAGCGAGCAGCTCGAGCTCGTCCTGCACGCGGCCCGTGGCCGCAACCGTGCGCCCGACCACGTGCTGCTGTCCGGCCCGCCCGGTCTGGGCAAGACCACGCTGGCGATGATCATCGCGGCGGAGCTGTCGGCGCCGCTGCGGATCACCAGCGGCCCGGCGATCCAGCACGCCGGCGACCTGGCGGCGATCCTGTCCGGGCTGAGCGAGGGCGAGGTGCTGTTCCTCGACGAGATTCACCGGATGTCGCGCCCGGCCGAAGAGCTGCTGTACATGGCGATGGAGGACTTCCGGGTCGACGTGATCGTCGGCAAGGGGCCGGGGGCAACGGCGATCCCGCTGGAGATCCCGCCGTTCACGCTGGTCGGCGCGACGACCCGGGCCGGGCTGCTGCCGGGACCGCTGCGCGACCGGTTCGGGTTCACCGGGCACCTGGAGTTCTACGAGTCGGCCGAGCTGGAGAAGATCGTCAACCGGTCCGCCGCGCTGCTCGACGTCGACATCACCCCCGAGGGCGCCGGCGAGATCGCTTCCCGCTCCCGCGGCACACCCCGGATCGCGAACCGGCTGCTCCGCCGCGTCCGCGACTACGCCGAGGTCCGCGCCGACGGCATCATCACGATCGCGCTGTCCAAGGCCGCCCTCGACCTGTACGAGGTCGACCGGATGGGCCTGGACCGCCTCGACCGCAGCGTCCTCGACGCGCTCTGCCGCCGCTTCGGCGGCGGCCCGGTCGGCCTGTCCACCCTCGCGGTCGCCGTCGGCGAGGAACGCGAAACCGTCGAGGAAGTCGCCGAACCGTTCCTGGTCCGCTCCGGCTACCTCGCCCGTACGCCGCGCGGCCGCGTCGCCACACCAGCGGCCTGGCGTCACCTTGGCCTCTCCGTCCCCAAGAACGCCACCTTCGCCGACACCCTGTTCGACGCCGAGGAGGAGTAGGGAACTGCGGGGCCCGCCGTGCACGTTGAAGCAGTACACCGTGCACCCAGTGCGGTGGACCGGGTACAGCAAGCGCACCGGACCGGACGTACGGTGCGCGAGTAACGCAAACGTGACCCGGTGTCATGCGGCACTTGTTGCCGCTCAGGGTTAGACTCCCCGGTGGCCTGACCTCGGCCATCCCGTGACGAC
Organism: Kribbella sp. NPDC051770; assembly: GCF_040681455.1. Classification (NCBI taxonomy): domain Bacteria; kingdom Bacillati; phylum Actinomycetota; class Actinomycetes; order Propionibacteriales; family Kribbellaceae; genus Kribbella; species Kribbella sp. NPDC051770. Next base: position 231,741 of record NZ_JBFAYT010000003.1, read on the forward strand.
CTGCGCGCGCAGAGCGTGCCGGGCCCCCGCAATCGACGAAGGATTCTGAGTCCCGATGCAACTGCTCGCCGTACCGATGGCCTCTTCCGGAGGTGGCGGGGGTTTCACGCTCCTGCTCCCGCTGATCCTGATCGTCGGCATGATCTGGTTCATGAGCCGCACCCAGCGTAAGCAGCGGCAGAAGCAGGCCGACACCGTCGCCGCGCTGACCCCCGGTACCAAGGTGGTCACCACCAGCGGCATGGTCGGCGTGGTCGAGGAGGTCGACGACGAGTACGTCACCCTCGAGGTCTCCGACGGCATCCTGGTCCAGTTCGTGAAGGCCGCGGTCGGCCGGGTGCTGCCCGACGACGAGCCGGCCGACGAGGCGGTCGAGGCCCCGGCGGCCGACCCGGTGGAGGACCGGGTCACCGACGAGGTGGCCGAGCGCGACACCGTCGACGTACCGGAGACGGGCGAGGCCAAGGCGCAGGACAAGAAACTGCCGCCGACGCACACCGAGAACTGAACTTCCCCGTCCTATCGGCGTGCGGCGCGCCCCGGCGTCACCCTGACACCCCGGCGCGCCCAGAAGCGCAAAGGTTGAATCCACAGTGGCATCAACGACGACATCCCGCCCAGGGCGGCTCCTGATCGTGCTCGGAGTCATCCTGGTCCTGCTGTTCGGGATCATGGGGCTGACCAAGCACTGGGAGCCCAAGCTCGGCCTGGACCTGCGCGGTGGCACCACCATCACGCTGACCGCGAAGTCCCTGGCCGGCGGCGGTGGTGTCACCGCCGAGCAGCTGTCCGAGGCGAAGAACATCATTTCGCAGCGGGTCAACGGCGCGGGCGTCGGCGAGGCCGAGATCACCACCGCGGGCCGCGACCACATCAACGTCGCGGTCCCCGGTGCCAACCAGGACAGCCTGATCAAGCAGGTCGGCCAGACCGCCCTGCTGTACTTCCGGGTCGTGTACGACGCCCAGCAGGCGGTCCCGCCGCCGGTGCCGTCGGCAACCCCGACCGGCAAGCCGTCCACGACGCCGAAGCCGAGCACCACGCCGACCGCGTCGACGACGCTGAAGCCGACCGGTTCCCCGTCGCCGAACGGCCGGGCCTGGAGCAGCGTGCTCGGCAAGGCCGCGACGCCGACCCCGACGCCGACCGCGAACCCGAGCACCCCGCCGGTGACGCCGCCCCCGGCCACCCCGCCGGCCAACCCGGGCGACCCGCTGAGCTGGCAGCCCGATGCGGCCACCACCGCGGCCTTCGCCACCTTCAAGTGCCCGGACGCCAAGACGGCCAAGCCCGAGGACAACCCGGACAAGCCGCTGATGTCCTGCGACAAGGCCGGTACCAGCAAGTACCTGCTCGGCCCGGCGATCCTCAAGGGCACCGACCTGACCGACGCCAGCGCGGGCATCCCGCAGGGCGGCTTCCAGTGGCAGGTCAACCTGAACTTCAACGGTGAGGGCGGCGACAAGTTCCTGAAGGCCACCACCGCCATCTCCCAGCGCGGCCAGGGCAACAACCTGTTCGCGATCGTGCTGGACGGCGAGACCATCTCGACGCCGAGCGTCGACGGCCCGATCCCGGGCGGTCAGGCGCAGATCAGCGGCAGCTTCACCGAGACCGAGGCCCGCGACCTCGCCAACGTGCTCAAGTACGGCGCGCTGCCGGTCTCCTTCGACGTCTCCTCGGTCGAGACGATCTCGCCGCAGCTCGGCGGTGACCAGCTCTCGGCCGGCATCACCGCGGGCATCATCGGCCTGGCGCTGGTGATCATCTTCTCCTTCCTGTACTACCGGGGCCTCGGCCTGGTCGTGGTCGCCTCGCTGGCCGCCGCGGCGGCGCTGACCTACGCGTCGGTGGTGCTGCTCGGCCAGGCGATCGGGTTCACCCTGACGCTGGCCGGGATCGCCGGTCTGATCGTCGCGATCGGTATCACCGCTGACTCGTTCGTCATCTACTTCGAGCGGCTCCGCGACGAGGTCCGCGAGGGCCGCAGCCTGCGCTCCTCGGTGGAGACCGGCTGGGCCCGCGCCAAGCACACGATCATCGCGGCCGACTCGATCTCGCTGCTGGCCGCCGTCGTGCTGTACATCCTCGCGGTCGGGGGCGTGAAGGGCTTCGCGTTCACGCTCGGCCTGACCACGCTGATCGACCTGCTGGTGGTCTTCATCTTCACCAAGCCGCTGGTCACGCTGCTGGCCCGGACCGACTTCTTCGGCCACGGCCACAAGCTGTCCGGTCTCGACCCCGAGCACCTCGGGGTGGAGCGGCTGCCCGGCCAGATGAAACCGTCCGCCCGTCCGGCCAAGTCGACGCGTAAGCCCGTGGGAGGGGAGGTCTGATGTCGAAGCTCGGAAACATCGGTGCGAAGCTGCACCGCGGTGAGGTCTCCTACGACTTCATCGGCAAGCGCAAGGTCTGGTTCGCCGTCTCGCTGATCCTGGTCGCGGTCTCCGTGATCGGCCTGGCCGTCCGCGGCCTGGCGCTGGGCATCGAGTTCAAGGGCGGCACCGAGTACCAGACGTCGGTGCAGGTCACCGACTCCACGATCGACGACTTCACCAACGCGGTGAAGGCGACCAACGCGCAGGACCTCGGCGACCCGGTCGTCACCACGATCGGCAGCGACAAGGTCCGGATCCAGACCCGGCCGCTCAGCCAGGACGACATCACCAAGGTCCGGGTCGCGATCGCCGACCAGGCCGGCGTCGCGGAGAACCAGGTCAGCACGTCGCAGATCGGTGCCTCCTGGGGTGACCAGATCGCGAACAAGGCCGTCCTCGCGCTGATCGTCTTCCTGGTCCTGGTCTTCCTGGTGATCTGGATCTACTTCCGCGAACCGAAGGCCTCGATGGCTGCGATCATCGCGCTGGTGCACGACGTGCTGATCACGGTCGGCGTCTACGCGCTGGTCGGGTTCGACGTCACGCCGGCCACCGTGATCGGCGTCCTGACGATCCTCGGTTACTCGCTGTACGACACCGTCGTGGTCTTCGACAAGGTCCGCGAGAACACCCGCGGGATCACCGGCTCGAACCGCTTCACCTACAGCGACGCGGCCAACCTGGCCGTGAACCAGACCGTCGTCCGCTCGATCAACACCACGCTGATCGCGCTGATGCCGGTCGGCTCGATCCTCGTCGTCGGCACGGTGGTGCTCGGGACCGGTCCGCTGAAGGACCTGTCGCTGGCGCTGTTCGTCGGGATCGCGGTCGGTGCGTACTCCTCGGTCTTCATCGCCCCGGCGCTGCTGGCCACCTTCAAGGAGCGCGAGCCGGGTATGCAGGCGCTGCGTCGCCGGGTGCTCGCCAAGCGCGCCCAGCAGAGCGGTACGGCGGCTCCCGCCGCCGCGGGCGCGGAGCCGGCGGGTGCGCTGGTCGGCGGCGGTACGGCGACCGCCGTACGGCCGCAGGACCGTGCTCCCAAGGCCGGTACGCCGGTGGCGTCCAGCCGCCCGGTGAAGTCGACCGGCGCGGCCGGCCGGCCGCAGCCGAGCCGTAAGCCGCGCTCCAAGCGCGGCAAGTGACGAAGGGTCGTTGATGCGTTCGCTGGAGCAGGTCCTCACCGAGGGCATCCGCGACATCCCGGACTACCCGCAGCCGGGGGTGGTGTTCAAGGACATCACCCCCCTGCTGGCCGACCACACCGGCTTCACCCAGGTGGTCGAGGCGCTGGCCGCGTTCGGCAAGGACGACGACGGCGAGGTCGTGGTCGACAAGGTGGTCGGGATCGAGGCCCGTGGCTTCATCCTGGCCGCCCCGGTCGCGCTGGCGCTCGGCGCCGGCTTCGTGCCGGTCCGCAAGCAGGGCAAGCTGCCGTCGGCGACGTTCGCCGAGTCGTACGAGCTGGAGTACGGCGAGGCGACCATCGAGGTGCACCAGGACGCGTTCGCGCCCGGTGACCGGGTGCTGGTGATCGACGACGTGCTCGCCACCGGCGGCACGGTCGAGGCCTGCCTGCGGCTGGTCCGGCGCTGCGGCGCCGAGATCGTCGGCACCGGCGTACTGATCGAGCTGTCCTTCCTGCCCGGCCGGAAGCGGCTTTCCGGCGAGCGCGTGGACGCTCTCGTCACTGTCTGAAGCCGGTCCGTACGCCGGTCCGGCGTGTTGTCCACAGGCCGTGTCCACCTCGTTGGCCGTGACCCCCTAGACTGGTGGTCTGTCGGCGGAGGGACACAACGTGGGCGAAGACCCGGCGATGACGTCAGCGGTACCGGATGTGGTGCCGCACGAGCCCCCGCGCGCGCCCGCACCGGTGCGCCCGGTCAGCTCGGCGCCGCCGCCTGCCGCCCAACCGCCGCGGATCGCGCCCGCCCGGGTGCGTGCGCGGCTGGCCCGCCTCGGCGGGACCCGGCACCCGAACCGGGCGCCGATGCTGGAGCCGCTGTTCCGGGTCGTCCGGGCCACGCACCCCAAGGCCGACCTGGGGATGATCGAGCGGGCCTACCGGACCGCCGAGAAGCACCACACCGGCCAGCTGCGCAAGAGCGGTGACGCCTACATCACGCACCCGCTCGCCGTCGCGACCATCCTGGCCGAGCTGGGTATGACCGCACCGACGCTGTGCGCCGCGCTGCTGCACGACACCGTCGAGGACACCGACTACACGATCGACGAGCTGACCAAGGACTTCAGCGAAGAGATCGCGATGCTGGTCGACGGCGTCACCAAGCTGGACAAGGTCAAGTACGGCGAGTCCGCGCAGGCCGAGACGATCCGCAAGATGGTCGTCGCGATGGCCAAGGACATCCGGGTGCTGGTGATCAAGCTCGCCGACCGGTTGCACAACATGCGCACGCTGGGCTTCCTGCGCCAGGAGAAGCAGGAGCGGATCGCCCGCGAGACGCTGGAGATCTACGCCCCGCTGGCCCACCGGCTGGGTATGAACACGATCAAGTGGGAGCTCGAGGACCTGTCGTTCTCGACCCTGCACCCGAAGGTGTACGACGAGATCGTCCGGCTGGTCGCCGAGCGCGCGCCGTCGCGCGACGAGTACCTGGCCTCGGTGATCGACCAGGTGCACGAGGACCTGCGCGCCGCCAAGGTGAAGGCCACCGTCACCGGCCGGCCCAAGCACTACTACTCGATCTACCAGAAGATGATCGTCCGCGGCCGCGAGTTCGGCGACATCTACGACCTGGTCGGCATCCGGGTCCTGGTCGAGTCGGTCCGGGACTGCTACGCGGCCCTTGGTGTGCTGCACGCGCGGTGGAACCCGGTCCCCGGCCGGTTCAAGGACTACATCGCGATGCCGAAGTTCAACATGTACCAGTCGCTGCACACCACCGTGATCGGCCCGCAGGGCAAGCCGGTGGAGCTGCAGATCCGGTCATTCTCGATGCACCGGCGCGCGGAGTACGGCATCGCCGCGCACTGGAAGTACAAGGAGGACCCGAACGCCCCGGTCCCGGAGGTCGGCGCGGGCGCCGCCCCGAGCACCGACGTCAGCACCCCGAACGAGATGCCCTGGGTGCGGCAGCTGGTCGACTGGCAGCGCGAGACCTCCGACCCGTCGGAGTTCCTCGACTCGCTGCGCTTCGAGATCAACAACTCCGAGGTCTACGTGTTCACCCCGCGCGGCGACGTGATGTCGCTGCCGACCGGGTCGTCCCCGGTCGACTTCGCGTACGCGGTGCACACCGAGGTCGGGCACCGCTGCATCGGCGCCCGGGTGAACGGCCGCCTCGTCCCGCTGGAGAGCACCCTCGAGAACGGCGACGTCGTCGAGGTCTTCACCTCCAAGGCCCAGGGCGCCGGCCCGTCGCGCGACTGGCTCGGCTTCGTCAAGAGCCCGCGCGCCCGGAACAAGATCAAGCACTGGTTCTCCAAGGAGCGCCGCGACGAGGCGATCGAGCACGGCAAGGACGCGATCGCCAAGCAGCTCCGCAAGGAGGGCCTGCCGCTGCAGCGCCTGCTGTCGCACGAGACGCTCACGGCGGTCGCCAACTCGCTGCGGTACCCGGACGTCACCGGCCTGTACGCCGCGGTGGGGGAGAGCCACGTCAGCGCCCAGGCCGTCGTACGGCGGTTGATCGAGACGTACGGCGGGGAGGAGGGCGCGGCCGAGGACCTCGCCGAGGGCCTGCGTCTCCCGCAGACCCGCGAGCGCCGCAAGCGGACCGCCCGCGGCGACGCCGGCGTCATCGTCAAGGGCGCCACGGACGTGCTGTCCAAGCTCGCCCGCTGCTGCACCCCGGTCCCCGGTGACGAGATCATCGGCTGGGTCACCCGCGGCGCCGGCGTCTCGGTGCACCGCGCCGACTGCGCCAACGTCGAGAACCTGCAGACCCAGCCCGAACGCATCGTCGAGGTCGAGTGGGCCCCGACCGCGCAGTCGGTCTTCCTGGTCGCCATCCAGGTCGAGGCGCTGGACCGGGCGCGGTTGCTGTCGGACATCACCCGGGTCCTGTCGGACTACCACGTGAACATCCTGTCGGCGGCGCTGACCACGACCCGGGACCGGATCGCCAAGTCCCGCTTCACCTTCGAGATGGGCGATCCGACCCACCTCGGGCACGTGCTGAAGGCGGTGCGCTCGGTCGAGGGCGTCTTCGACGTCTACCGCGTCACCCAGTAGTTCCTTTCTCGAGTCCGTCCGTCGGCTCGCGGCCCGGTCCGGGCCGCAGCCGTCGTACGGAATGCCCGTCGGCGTCGGTCGGCATTGGGGCCACGTTCACCTGAGCGGAGAAATGTCGCCGAGGGCCGTCGCGCACGCAGCGAGCGGCGGCAGACGCGACGAGGAAGGCACAGGCGTGACCTCAGGAGAACGAACAGGCGACCTCGACGAACCGACGACCGACCCGGCCGGGATCCGGCGGCGCTCGGTGATGCTGGGCGGCGCGGCGGCCGTCGGCGCGGTCGGGCTGGGCAGCCTGGCGAACACGGCGGCCGCGCAGGCCGCCACCGACGGCCGGCCGCACGGCATCACGAAGACCATCCGGGACCTCAAGCACGTGGTGATCCTGATGCTGGAGAACCGGTCGTTCGACCACTACTTCGGCATGATCCCCGGCGCCCGCGGGTTCGAGGACCGGCAGATGCTGCAGTACCCGGACGGCACCAACGTCTTCCAGCAGCCGGACCCGACCCGGCCGGAAGGCTACGTGCTGCCGTTCCGGATGGACTCGGCCCGGATGAACGCGCTCGGCGGCTGGGACCTCCCGCACGGCTGGCCCGACGGCCAGCGGGCCTGGAACAAGGGCGCGAACAACGGATGGGTGCAGGCGAAGTCCCCGCGCACGATGGGCTACTTCACCGAGGCCGAGATCCCGTGGGCCTACGCGGCGGCACAGGCGTGGACGGTCTGCGACCACTACCACTGCTCGATCTTCAGCGCGACGTACCCGAACCGGTACTACCTGATGTCGGGCACCATCGACCCGAGCGGCGGCAACGCACCGGGGCGCGGGTTCCAGTCGGCGTACAACAACAACGGCACCGGTTCGCCGTACACGTGGCCGAGCTTCGTCGAGCAGCTCGAGACCGCGGGCGCGTCCTGGAACGTCTACATCAGCCGGTCTCCGGGGACGAACTACGGGCTCAACATCCTGAACAAGTTCAAGGGCGTGCGGGACTGGTTCGCCTCCAGTGCGGACGTGCCGTTCGGCGCCACGACCGAGCCCGCGAAGACCGCCGCCGAGCGCGGCGGCTACCACTTCGATGCCAACGGCAAGCAGATCTTCCCGGAGCCGACGCCGCCGAACACCGACGACTTCGGGCCGGCGTACCTGAACGCCTACCTGCAGGACTTCATCACCGACTGCAAGCAGGACACCTTGCCGCTGGTGTCGTACCTGATCCCGCCGGACGCCTACCAGGAGCACCCGAGCGGCGGCGAGCGCGGCGGCTCGTACGTCAGTCGCGTCATCGAGGCGCTGGCGTCGAACCCGGACGTCTGGAACTCGACGCTGCTGATCGTCAACTTCGACGAGGCCGACGGCCTGTACGACCACGTGCTGCCGCCGGTCCCGGAGGCGGGCACGACGGACGAGTTCCTGCCGGCCTCCGGAGCCAACCCGGCCGGGCACATCGGCCCGGGTCCGCGCGTCCCGGCGCTGCTGATCTCGCCGTGGACCCGCGGCGGGCACTCGTACTCCGGCGTCATGGACCACACCTCGACGCAGCAGTTCATCGAGGACTGGCTGCTGCAGACTCAGGGGCTGAAGGTCCGGAACCCCAACATCACCGAGTGGCGCCGGAGCCTGCTGAACAACCTGGGCGGCGCGCTCGATTTCGCCAACCCCGACTTCTCGGTCCCGGCGCTGCCGAACCCGGCTCCGGAGCGCGACCGCTTCCACATGGACGCGACACTGCCGCCGATGGCGCCGCCGGCCGTCGAGCAGTCGATGCCGGTCCCGGTGACGTCGCAAGGTGGGGTGACGCCGAAGCCGGCGCCGTACCAGCAGCACGCCTTCGTCACCGTCCACCGCGGTGCCGGCAAGGTGGTCGCCACGCTGTCGAACGACGGCGGCCGGACGTCGACCGGCGTCTCGATGGCGGTCTACCCCGACGAGCACTTCCCGTTCGAGGCCACGCCGTACACGGTGCTGCCCGGCCGGCAGCGCACGCACGAGTGGGACACGACGGCCACCGACGGCCGCTACGCGTTCTCGATCTACGGGCCCGACCGGTTCGTCCGGACCTTCGCGGGCGCGGTGGTCGCGACGTCCGAGCGCGGCATTCCGGTGGTCGACGCGCACCTGGAGACCAAGGGGCCGAACCCGGTCCTCGGTCTGGTCCTGCGGAACGAAGGCAAGCACGAGTTGGTGTTCACGCTGACCCGCAACGACTACGAGGGCCGGCCCCGCACGGTCGCCGTACCGGCCAACAAGTCGCTGCGGATCGACTGGCCGACGGACCGTTACGGCTTCTACGACGTGATCATCACCGACGACAGCGAGACCGGCTTCAAGCATCGGTACGCCGGGCGCATCGCCGGGCACCGCTGAGGAAACCGAGACGATGGACAGCCTGGTCGGTGCCGCGCTGCAGTCGAGCGTGCTCGCCGCGATGACGACCGGACTGGCGACGACGGCTGACACCGTCACGCCGTCGTTCGAGACCCTGCCGAGCGGGGAGCCGATCACTTCCGGCTCGGCGGGGTCCCTCGTCAGCTATTCGATCCGCGACACGCTGATCGCGACGTGGGAGTTCCGCGTGCACCCGCGCGACCCGAGGGTGGTGCTGGGCATGCTCACCCCCGAGGTCTACGAGGAGCGCTACAACGGCTACCGCAACCTCGACGCGATCCACCGCCAGGTGCTCGACAACCTGTCCGGGACGCCGTGCACGCTACGGTCGAGCTTCACCGGCACCGGGGCTGTCGAGTGGGTGCCGTACTACGACTGGGCGCCGGACCTGACCAACCTGCACGCGACGAACTTGCAGCACGCCGTCGAACGCGTCCATCACGCTGCCCGGCTGCAAATCGTGTGGGCCGCCACGGATCTGCCGAGGCGGGTCCTTGAATTTGGTGGTGCCGGGAGCTGGCGGGACCTGATCACCAGCACCACTCCGGAATCCCTCTTCACCGGCCTGAACACGATCAACGAGCACCTCGGCCGCACGGTCTTCTCGACCCTCACGAGCTGGCACGGTGAGCGGGTGATTCTCTAGCCGTTGCGCCGCAGTACATCGAGCTCGCCACCCGGCGCATCGACGTCGAACCCGTGCTCCACCAGCCAACGGATCGCCGTGAGACTGCGCAGCGCCCACCAGCCCCGGATCACGTCCCGGTCGACGTCGTCGCCGTAGCCGGCGAGGAAGTCGTCGAGCCGCTCGGGGTGCACGAGCGTGACGCTGGCGACGTCGTACATCCCGTCACCCTGCCCCGCCTCGGACCAGTCGAGTACGCCGGTCACCCGGTCCCTGTCGACGAACACGTGCGCGACGTGCAGGTCCCCGTGCATGAACACCGGCTCCCACGGCCGCAACGCGGCCTCGGCGATCGCGCGGTTCCGCTCGATCAGCTCCGCCGGCAGCACACCGTTCGCCAGCAACCAGCCGCACTCCTCGTCGAGACTCACCGCCTTCGCGTCGATGCTCCGCCCCCGCCACCCCGGCAACGGCGCCTCGTGCAACCGCCGTACCGCCACCCCCGCCGCCCGCCAGGCCTCCACCGAAGCCGTCGAAGGCGACCCCAACCGCCCGAGCGGCACCCCCGCCACCCGCCCCAACGCCAACACCGGCGCCCGCCGCCACAACACCTCCGCCGTCGGCACCGGCGCCAACTCCATCGCCGCCACCTCGACATCGGTCCGCGCCTGATCCCCGTCAACCTTCAAGAACACGTCCCCGACCCGCAACGTCGCACACTCATGATGCGCCAGCACAACCTCGACGTCGTCCATCCGCGCAGTCTCACCAATCCCACCGGGCCTCACAACACGATTACCACCGCCGCGGGAGCCGGGGTTGCTGGCTGAGGTAGCTACCGACCGCTAGCTCCAGCGCGGGGTATCGGCCCCACAGGTCGGTGCGGCGGACGGAGATGATGTGCCAGCCGAGCGCGGCCAGCTCGTTGCGACGGCGTTCGTCGCGGGCTTCCTCTCGGGGGCGGGAGTGCCATTTGTCGCTGTCGTACTCGAGGCCTAAGCGGCGGCCGTCTTCCAGCGGCTCTGGGTAGGCGAGGTCGATGCGGTACTCGCGTTCGGGTCCTCGCACACGGGTCTGGAGGTTGAGGCGGCCGAAGCCGGCGTCGAGGAGGCGGAGGCGGAGCCAGGACTCGCCGGGGGACTCGGCTCGGCGGTCGGCGTAATACAGGATCTGGCGGGCCTGGAAGATGCCGGGGCGGCCCTCGTACGCCGTGGAGGCGGCACGGACGGCCCAGCGGTCGGCTTTGCCGGCGCGGAGCATCGCGTCGACGGCGGACAAGGCGAACGGGCGGGGGAGTTGCATCGCCAGCTCGACGGTGGTGGAGACCGGGCTGGTGACGCGGACTCCGGCGACTTCGACGGTGTCGTCGGAGTCGCGGGTCCACTGCAGGTTGACCTGCTCGGAGGGGCCGAGGGCGGTGGTCTCGATGCCGTGGATCCAGGCGGCGGTGCGGCCGCAGGCGATGGCGTCGGGTGGCACGAGGAGTGTGAACGCGGACGCGCGGAGCTCGGGGGAGTCGGGGACGCGGACGTCGACGTACACGCCTTTGAGGACCGCGCGGATCTCACCGGCGCCCAGCAGCCACCGCAGCTTGCTGCCGACCTGGCGCGCGGTGAACGGAATGCCGCAGAAGTAGAGCGGCGCTTCGTACGGGAGCATCCCCGCAGGATGACCGAAAGGCCTGTGGCCGTGCTTTCAGTTGTCCACAGGCAGGTGCCGCACCAGCTGGTACCGGCGCTCGACAGCGAGTGGTCGAGCGCCGGTACGACGTCAGCTGAAGTCCGACAGCGCGTTCTGGGCCTGCGTCAGCCACTCGCGCCGAGCCGCGATCGCCTCGCGGGCTTCCTTCGCCTTCCGCGCGTTGCCCTGGGAGTCATGCTTGGCCGCCTGCTTCTCCAGGTCCGTGATGAGGGACTGGAGCTGCTTGACCGTCGCCTCGGCGCGGGCTCGGGCCTCAGGGTTGCTGCGGGCCCAGACGTCGTCCTCGGCGGACTTGACGGCTTGTTCGACGGCGCGCAGGCGGGTGTCGATGGGGCGCATCGAGTCGCGGGGGACCTTGCCGATCTCGTCCCAGCGGTCGAGGAGGCCGCGGAGTTGGTCGCGGGCGGTCTTGGCGTCGGTGACGGGGAGGATCGCCTCGATCTCCAGCAGGAGGGCCTCCTTGGCCTGGAGGTTGGCCTGCTGCTCGACGTTCTCCTCGGCCTGTACGGCGTCCCGCGCACCGAAGAAGGTGTCCTGGGCGCTGCGGAAGCGGGCCCACAGCTTGTCGTCGACCTCGCGCGGGGCGGGGCCGGCGGCTTTCCACTGGCGCATCAGGTCGCGGAAGCGGCCCGACGTCGGGCCCCAGTCGGTCGACGAGGCGATCGCCTCGGCCTCGGCGGCCAGCCGCTCCTTGACCGTGGCGGCCTCGTCGCGCTTCGACGACAGCTCGGCGAAGTGCTGCTTGCGGTGCCGCGTGTACGTCGTCCGGGCCGACGAGAAGCGGTGCCACAGCTCGTCGTCGCTGGACTTGTCCAGCCGCGGCAGCGCCTTCCACTCGTCGAGCAGCTCGCGCAGGCGGGTGACGCCGTGCCGCCAGTCGGTGCCGGCGGCGATCGTCTCGGCCTCGGTGGCGATCTTGGTCTTGGCCTCGCGGGCCTCCTCGACCTTCGCCGCGCGCTCGGCCTTCTTCTTCTCGCGCTGCTGGGCGACCAGCGGGGTGAGGGCCTCGAGCCGGCTCAGCAGGCCGTCCAGGTCGCCGACCGCCTGGGCGTCGGTGATCGAGCTGGTCACCTTCTTCACCGCGGCGCGGGCGTCGTCGGGCGACACCGTCCCGGCCTGGACCCGCTTCTCCAGCAGGTCCACCTCGAAGGCCAGCGCGTCGTACCGGCGGGTGTAGAAGGCGAGGGCCTCCTCCGGGTTGGCGTCGGGCCACTGGCCGACCGCCCGCTCGCCGTCCTTGGTCCGGACGTACACCGTTCCGTCGTCTGCTACCCGGCCCCAGCTCTCCTCGGCCACAACTCGCCCCTTCCGGCGGTATGTACTGCGCTCGTGCCCATTCTGGTCGGCCCCTGGTCCAACTCGGTGCTCAGGGCCGCCCCGGGCGCGTCGGGAGCCTGTCCCGACAGCTATCACTGAACAATCACAAACTCCCCGCCCGGACGCAACGGTGTTGCGTCACAATCCGGTGCGAGATCGCGCCGCGGCGACCGGTAACCTTGGATGGTCCCGCACCCGTTCAGGAAGGTCAGTCGTGCTCATCGCCGGGTTCCCCGCCGGATCGTGGGGTACGAACTGCTACGTCGTCGCGACCGGCCAGGGCGCGGAGTGCATCGTGATCGACCCCGGTCAGGACGCCGCGAGCGGCGTCGACCAGGTGGTCCGGGAGAACAAGCTGAAGCCGGTCGCCGTACTGCTCACGCACGGTCACATCGACCACATGTTCTCGGTGCTCCCGGTCTGCGGCACGTACGACGCGACCGCCTGGATCCACGCCGACGACCGGCACCTGCTGAAGGACCCGATGGCCGGGATCAGCAAGGAGTCGGCCGCGCTGCTGCTCGGCGGCAACCACACCTTCGCCGAGCCCGACGACGTCGCGGAGCTGACCGACGGCCAGGGCCTCGAGCTCGCCGGCCTGCGGTTCACCGTCGACCACACCCCCGGGCACACCAAGGGCTCGGTCACCTTCACCACCCCGTACGACGGCCCCGAGGACGTCCCGGCGGTGCTGTTCTCCGGGGACGTGCTGTTCGCGGGCTCGATCGGCCGGACCGACCTGCCCGGCGGTGACCATCCCACGATGCTGCATACGCTGGCCACCAAGATCCTGCCGATGCGCGACGAGATCGTCGTCCTGCCGGGTCATGGTGGCCAGACCACCATCGGCCGGGAGAAGGCGACCAACCCCTACTTGCAGGACCTGGAGACATAGAGCAATGGCAAAGGTGACCCCGATCAGTGGGTTCCCCGAATTCCTTCCGTCGGACCGGATCGTCGAGCTGCAGTTCCTCGACACCATCCGGGAGACGTTCGAGCTGCACGGTTTCGCCTCGATCGAGACCCGCGCGGTGGAGCCGGTCGAGCGGCTGTCGAACCAGGGCGAGGACGCGGACAAGGAGATCTACGCCGTCCGGCGGCTCGGCGCGCCCGCGGACGAGAAGGTGGACCTCGGGCTGCACTTCGACCTGACGGTCCCGTTCGCGCGGTACGTGCTGGAGAACGGCGGCAAGCTGGCGTTCCCGTTCCGGCGCTACCAGATCCAGAAGGTCTGGCGCGGCGAGCGCCCGCAGGAGGGCCGGTACCGCGAGTTCACCCAGGCCGACATCGACATCGTCGGGGACGGCACGCTGCCGTTCCACTACGAGGTCGAGCTGCCGCTGGTGATCGCCGACGCGTTCAGCAAGCTGCCGATCCCGCCGTTCCGGATCCAGGTCAACAACCGGCAGATCCCCGAGGGGTTCTACCGCGGCCTGGGCATCGAGGACGTCACCGCGGTACTGCGGATCGTGGACAAGCTGGACAAGATCGGCCCGGACAAGGTGACCCAGCTGCTGACCGCGGCCGACGGTCCCGCGCTGGCGGCCGAGACGGCCAAGCAGGTGCTGCGCCTCGCGGAGATCTCGAGCACCGACACGGCGTTCGTCGAGCAGGTCCGGGCGCTCGGCGTCGAGCACGAGGTCCTCGACGAGGGGCTGGAGCGGCTCGCGGCGATCATGACGGCCGCCAACGAGCACGCCCCCGGCCTCCTGGTCGCCGATCTGAAGATCGCGCGCGGCCTGGACTACTACACCGGCACGGTCTACGAGACCCAGCTGATCGGCCACGAGTCCTACGGCTCGATCTGCTCGGGCGGCCGGTACGACTCGCTGGCCAGCGACGGCAGGACGACGTACCCCGGGGTCGGGATCTCGATCGGGGTGTCCCGGCTGATCGCCCGGCTGTTCAGCCAGGGCCTGGTCAAGGGCTCCCGCAGTACGCCGACCGCCGTCCTGATCGCGCTGAACACCGAGGACGAGCGCGCCGGGGCGATGCGGACCGCGGCGGCGCTGCGGCAGCGCGGCATCCCGGTCGAGGTGGCCCCGGCGGCGGCCAAGTTCGGCAAGCAGATCAAGTTCGCGGACCGCCGCGGGATCCCGTTCGTCTGGTTCAGCACCGACAACGGCCCCGAGGTGAAGGACATCCGCAGCGGCGAGCAGGTCGCGGCCGACCCGGCCACCTGGGCGCCGCCGCAGCACGACGTACGACCCGGCATCGAAACCCCTCAGGAGAACTCGTGATCCGTACCCATTCCGCCGGCTCGCTCCGAGCCGAGCACACCGGCCAGACCGTCACGCTGGCGGGCTGGGTGGCGCGGCGGCGCGATCACGGCGGTGTGGCGTTCATCGACCTGCGCGACTCCAGCGGCACCGTCCAGGTGGTCATCCGCGACGAGGACGCGGCGCACGGCCTGCGCTCGGAGTACTGCCTGAAGATCGTCGGCACCGTCGCGGCACGCCCCGAGGGCAACGCGAACGCCGACCTGCCGACCGGTGAGATCGAGATCATCACCGAGGAGATCGAGGTCCTGAACGAGGCCGCGCCGCTGCCGTTCCCGGTCGAGGAGCACCACGCGACGCCGGTGAACGAGGAGGTCCGGCTCAAGTACCGGTACCTCGACCTGCGCCGGCAGGGCCCGGGTGCCGCGCTGCGCCTGCGCAGCAAGGTGAACAAGGCCGCCCGCGACGTGCTGGCCAAGCACGACTTCGTCGAGATCGAGACGCCGACGCTGACCAAGTCGACGCCGGAGGGCGCTCGCGACTTCCTGGTCCCGGCGCGCCTGCAGCCGGGCTCCTGGTACGCGCTGCCGCAGTCGCCGCAGCTGTTCAAGCAGCTGCTGATGGTGGCCGGCATGGAGCGCTACTACCAGATCGCCCGCTGCTACCGCGACGAGGACTTCCGCGCCGACCGGCAGCCGGAGTTCACCCAGCTCGACGTCGAGATGAGCTTCGTCGACCAGGACGACGTCATCGCGCTGTCCGAGGAGATCCTGGTCGAGCTGTGGAAGCTCGCCGGGCACGAGGTGCAGACCCCGATCCAGCGGATGACGTACGCCGAGGCGATGGCCCGCTTCGGCTCCGACAAGCCCGACCTGCGGATGGGTCTGGAGCTGGTCGAGTGCACCGAGTACTTCAAGGACACCCCGTTCCGGGTCTTCCAGGCGCCGTACGTCGGTGCTGTGGTGATGCCCGGTGGCGCCGACCAGCCGCGCAAGCAGCTGGACGCGTGGCAGGACTGGGCCAAGCAGCGCGGCGCGCGCGGTCTCGCGTACGTGCTGGTCGGTCAGGACGGCGAGCTGGGCGGCCCGGTCGCCAAGAACCTGTCGGACCAGGAGCGCGCGGGCATCGCCGACCACGTCGGCGCGAAGCCGGGCGACTGCATCTTCTTCGCCGCCGGCCCGGTCAAGACCTCACGGGCGCTGCTCGGCGCGGCCCGGCTGGAGATCGGCCGCCGCGGCGGCCTGATCGACGAGTCGGCCTGGTCGTTCCTGTGGGTCGTCGACGCGCCACTGTTCGAGCCGGCCGACGACGCGACCGCGGCCGGTGACGTCGCGGTCGGTTCGGGCGCCTGGACGGCGGTGCACCACGCGTTCACCTCGCCGAAGCCGGACTCGCTGGCGACCTTCGACACCGACCCGGGCTCGGCGCTGGCCTACGCCTACGACATCGTCTGCAACGGCAACGAGATCGGTGGCGGGTCGATCCGTATCCACCGCGAGGACGTGCAGAAGCGGGTCTTCAAGGTGATGGGCCTGACCGACGAGGAGGCGACCGAGAAGTTCGGCTTCCTGCTCGACGCGTTCAAGTTCGGCGCCCCGCCGCACGGCGGCATCGCGTTCGGCTGGGACCGGATCACCGCGCTGCTGTCCGGCGCGGACTCGATCCGCGACGTGATCGCGTTCCCGAAGTCCGGCGGCGGCTACGACCCGCTGACCGCGGCGCCGGCCCCGATCACCCCGGAGCAGCGCAAGGAGGCCGGCGTGGACGCCAAGCCGGAGGAGAAGTCCGAGGCCAAGGGGTAGTTGCCTACTTGAGCAACGCCCTCCTGCGCGTGGGACGGTGACAACGCCGTACGAACCTGACACCAGGCTCGTACGGCGTTTCCCGTCCCTCCCGCCCCAGGAGACGCCATGCTCAAGCGAACTCTGTCCGCTGTCCTCGCCCTCGCCGGCCTCGGGCTCGCGCTGACCGCCACGCCCGCGCAGGCCGTCGGCTTCCGGACCACCGCGACCGCCCTCAACATCCGCTCCGACGCCTTCCTGTCCGCGTCGGTGGTCAAGGTGCTCGCCGGGCCGGTGAACGTCGACGTCGACTGCCAGAAGGCCGGCGACACCGTCACGGTCGCCGGCCGGCCCGCGACCCGGTGGTGGGCGCACCTGCCCGCGCACGACGGCTACGCGACCGTCGCGTACATCGACACTCCCGGCGACAAGCTGCCCGGCGTACCGGAGTGCGCGGTCAACCCGAACCCGCCGACCGGTGACGTGACGCTGGCCGACGTCCAGGCGATGTTCGGCAGCCGGATCGCCAACCCGTCGCTGGTGCAGACCGGGCTGCCGTCGCTGAACCAGGCGATGCGGGACGCGCAGATCAACACCCCGAGGCGCAAGGCGGCGTTCCTCGCGACGCTGGTGCACGAGTCGCGGCTGGAGTACAACATCCGCGAGATCGGCGACACCAGACTGTACGGCGGCCGCGGGTACATCCAGCTCACCGGCGACTTCAACTACGGCCCGGCCGGCCGCTACTTCGGCATCGACCTGCTCGGCAACCCCGAGTTGGCCCGCTCGCTGCAGTGGTCGGCACCGATCGCGCGCTGGTACTGGACCGTCGCCCGCAACATCAACCCGATGGCCGACGCGCTCAACATGGGCAAGGTGAACGCCGCGATCGGCTACCCGGCCGGCGCGGAGGACCAGCGACGCTGCGACTCGTTCAAGAACGCGCTGCGCTACCTGTCCGGGTCGGTGCCGTCGGGCGTGATCTGCACCCGCTCGAAGGCGTACGCCGGTGACACCAGCAAGCTCACCCGGGCGCAGTTCGACGCCCTCGGGCAGGCGCCGGGCACCGTCGGCTGAGCCTCCTGAAGCGCGGTGCCGTGGCAGCTACCGGCCACGGCACCGTGCGACGGGCATGGAAAGGGTTGAGTGTCGCCCAGCGTCGGGTGGAAAGTGACTACGTCGCCTCGTGGGGTAGACAACTTTTCACGACGCGACGCTCCGTCCGCCCTTCCCGCCCCGGGAGCACGTCATGCGCAGAATCCGTCATCTCCTCACCGCCGTCGTGGCGCTGACCGGCCTGACCGTCGCCGGCCTCGTCACCGCCACCCCCGCCCAGGCCGCGGTCTTCCAGACCTACGGCACCGGCGTCAACGTCCGGGCCGACGCCTTCCTGTCGTCGCCGGTCGTCCGCACGCTGCCCGGTCCCACCTCGATCGACGTCGACTGCCAGAAGCTCGGTGACCTGGTCACCGTCAGCGGCGGCTCCAGCCGCTGGTGGGCGCACGTGCCCGCGCTCGGCGGGTACGTCACGGTCGCGTACGTCGCGATCCCGCAGGACAAGCTGCCCGGAGTCGCCGAGTGCGGCGGCAACCCGAACCCGCCGACCGGCGACATCACGCTGGCCGACGTCCAGGCGATGTTCGGCAGCCGGATCGCCAACCCGTCGCTGGTGCAGACCGGCTTGCCGTCGCTCAACCAGGCGATGCGCGACGCACAGATCAACACGCCGTACCGCAAGGCCGCCTTCCTGGCCACGCTGGTTCACGAGTCGCGGCTGGAGTACAACATCCGCGAGATCGGCGACACCCGCCCGTACGGCGGCCGCGGCTACATCCAGCTGACCGGTGACTTCAACTACCGGCCCGCGGGCCAGTGGCTCGGCATCGACCTGATCGGCAACCCGGAGCTGGCCCGCGACATCCGCTACAGCGCCCAGATCGCGCGCTGGTACTGGACGGTGGCGCGCAACATCAACCCGTACGCCGACCAGCTGAAGATGGGCCGCGTCAACGCGGCGATCGGCTACCCGGCGGGTGCCGAGGACGGCCGCCGCTGCGCGAGCTTCCAGGCGGCGATCGCCTACCTCACCGGCCAGCCCGCGCCGGCGGTCAACTGCAGCCGCACCGGCAAGATGGCCGAGGACACGAGCCGGCTCACCCGAGCGCAGTTCGAGGCGATCGCGGGCGAGTAATCAACCAGGTGTGGTCTGGGGTCAGGTAGGTGACTGACCCCAGACCCGCCTCGGCGAGCATGGTCTCGAGCTCCTCGTCGGTGAAGTTCTGCACGACCACGCGCTGGGACCAGGTGTCGTCGCCGACGACGTGGGTCATCGTGGCGGCGTCGATGTCGCCCGGGAGGTGCTCGACGTCGGTGATCTCCAGCCGGTGGCCTGGGCGTTCCAGCACCGCTGGTTCCGCGAAGGATGCCCGGTCGTGGCGCTGCAGGACGACGACGCCGCCGTCCCGGACATGCTCGGCGCAAGTCGCCAGCAGGCGCTCGCGGGCCTTCGGGTCGGGGGCGTTGATCAGGAACGACATCATCAGCACGACGTCGAAGCGGCGGTCGAGGCGCAGGGTCTCGATCGGGCTGCAGACGGTCTCGGCGGAGACGTGCGCGAGCATGTCGGCGGACTCGTCGACCGCGACCACCTGGTGGCCGTGGGCCAGCAGCGGCCGGGTGATCCGGCCAGTGCCGCAGCCCAGTTCAAGAACTGTTCTGTGGTCACCGATTGCTCGGAGGACGATCTCGTCGTCCCCGTTCGGCTCGGCGTCGATGTACAGGGCGACCGGGCTCCCGTCCGGCGTGATCGCCCCCGGTCCCTCACCCCACTGGCCCGAACTGCTGCGGATCTCCATGACGGTCAGCATTCACCCACCCCCGACCCACCCGCCAGACTTTCGGCAACTCCCGAAACTCGGGTTAGCCTCAGCAGCATGACCTCGGTGCCGGCCGACCTGCTCCCGCACCTGCGCCGCGCCCGCGACGTTGCCGACCGCAACTACGCCGCCGCGCTCGACCTCGCCGCGCTGGCTGCCGCCGCGGGGGTCTCGAAGTACCACTTCCTGCGCTGTTTCGCCGCCGAGTACGGCGAGACGCCGATGCAGTACGTCACCCGGCGCCGGATCGAGCGCGCCACCGATCTGCTCCGGGCCACCAATCTGACCGTCACCGAGGTGTCCACGATGGTCGGGTACGCCGCGCTCGGCTCGTTCACGCGGCGGTTCACCGAGCTGGTCGGGGTCAGTCCGTCGGAGTACCAGCGCACGCAGACCGGCGCGCGCATCCCCGGCTGCTACGTCTTCATGCTCGGGCTCAGCTCCGCAATTCCGGCGAAGCCGGACGGGCGCCCGTCGCCGTACGGTCGAAGCACCGACGACAGCTGAGGAGCAACAGTGATCACCAACGTCCACCTGGTCACCGTCTACGTCAACGATCTCGACGAGGCGAAGGCGTTCTACACCGGCACGCTCGGCTTCGTGCTGCGCAACGACATCACGCTCAGCCCGGAGTTCCGCTGGGTGACGGTCTACCAGCGCGACCACCCGGAGCTCGAGTTGGCGCTGATGCTGCCCGGTCCGCCGATGGACGAGGAGTCGGCGGCGGCGATCCGCCGGATCATGGCCAAGGGCATGATGCACGGCGTCGGCATCGCCACCGACGACTGCCGCAAGACCTTCGACGAGCTGGTCGCGAAGGGCGTCGAGCACATCCAGGAACCGTCCCAGCGCCCGTACGGCGTAGAGGCGGTGCTGCGTGACAACTCCGGCAACTGGCTGGTCCTGGTCGAGCAGCACCCGTACGCCGCGGAGGACTTCGCCTGAGCGAGGTGGTTGGATCGGCCGGGTGGACATCTCGGTGGATCCGGCCGGCTCCGAGCCGCCGTACGAGCAGGTGAAGAAGCAGGTCGAGCAGCTGATCCGGAGCGGGGAGCTCGCGCAGGGGACGCGGCTGCCGACCGTCCGGCAGCTCGCGGGCGATCTCGGCCTGGCGGTGAACACGGTCGCCCGCGCGTACAAGGAGCTGGAGGCGGACCGCCTGGTCCGCACTGAGGGCCGGAACGGGACCTTCGTGCTCGCCGCGCGCAGCCAGGTCGACGACGAGGAGACCCGGACGGCGGCCGAGGCGTTCGCCCGGGCCGCCCGCCGGGCCGGGATCAGCCGCTCCGAAGCCGGCCGGATCCTCGACGAGGCCTGGTAGCTCGGAAACGATTCCAGATTCTCGCTCGACAACGTTGTCGAGCCCTGTACACCACGTAGCCGCGTTGTTACTGTCGCCCGCATTTGACAGCGATGTCAGCGACAGGAGAGTGGTCACGATGGTCTCGAGACGAACATTCCTGGCGGGCAGCGGCGCGGTGGCGGCCGGGGGACTGGGCTGGTTCCAGACCGGTTCGGCCGCCGCGGTGAACGCTGCGAGCACGACCGGAGGCCGCCGCTTGCTGCCGGCCTTCGCCCGCCCCCAGCACCTGCACCACGGCGATGTCAGCAAGCTGAGCGGAGGCGACCAGACCCTCCTCACCACCCTGCAGGGCGTGGTGAACCGCAGCCGCCCCGAGCTCTACTTCCTCTACTCACCCGGTGGCCCGGACGGCGTCGACGCGCGCTGGCTGCGCAACACCGGCGTCCCCACCACCCAGTACGCCGACCCGCTGGCGCTGGTCGCGAAGTACAAGCACCGCGTCCGCGGCGCGATCCTGCACGACCCCGACGTCCCCGACTCGCTCAACATCGCGACCACGCTGGCCGGACTCGAGAACGCCGTCGTCGCCGACGCGGCGCAGGCCAAGGCGCACGGGCTCCGCGTCGTGAGGGACCTGCGCGGGATGTTCGACGACGACCGCGTCAAGACCTATCGCTGGCAGCTCACCCACCTCTTCCCGCGCTGCTCGCACCAGCTGCTCGCCGGGCTCCCGCCGACGATGGTCGTGCAGGAGGAGAACCTGAACTGGCGCGAGATCGCTCGCGAGACCCGGCAGATCCGCGACGAGTCCAACCGCGGGATGTTCACCCTCGACGTCTCGCCGGCGCTCGGCAAAGGCACGGTCTACGTGCGCTTCCAGGACTCGTTCGGCGACGACGGCTGGGGCCCGTCGGTCCTCTCGGTCACCGCCAAGGCCAACGGCGCGACGATCGCGACTTTCGCCCCCGGTACGCCGGAGGAAGCGCCGTACCTCTTCGACGGCGGTAACTCCTCGATCGGCGGCGCGGGCAACCGGTTCGCCGACGGCGGCGGCTACTTCATCTACCAGTTCACGCCGCCCGCCGGAACCACCAGCCTGACCGTCACCGTCGAGATGTGGAACCAGTACCTGGTCACGGCGACCGACACCGCGCCGACCCGGATCGAGCCGTTCCCGTACTTCCGCGACTACGTGGTCGCCACCAAGGCGCTGGTCAGCTGGCTGCCGCCGAACGGCCCGACCGGCGACCTGCTCCGCGAGCACTTCGACAAGGTCGCCCCGACCACGCCGTACGCCGGCTGGTTCGCGAACGACGTCGCGGGGGAGTGGAGCGGGGTCGACCTGGCCGCGCAGGGCGGTTCCGAGGTGCTGCCCGCGGACTTCTACATGAACGGGACGGTGCACTCCGGCGTCGCGGCGCCGATCTCGGACAAGGTCAAGAAGTTCACGCCGATCAAGCCGCAGAAGAAGATCTACGTGACGCTGACCTTCGGCGAGGGCGACAACGTCCAGTACTGCCAGCGGCACATGCGCGACCTGTGGGACGACCCGCGGCGCGGCGACGCCCCGGCGAACTGGACGGTCAGCCCGCTGCTGGCCGACGTCGGTCCGGCCATCCTCAGCCACTACCAGCGCACCGCGACCAAGAACGACCTCCTGGTCTGCGGCCCGTCCGGCGCCGGCTACACCTACCCGGGCGCCTGGCCCGCCGACCAGATGGACGCGTACCTCAAGCTCTCCGGGACCTACGTACGCCGTACCGGCATGGATCTCGTCTACGCCTACAACCACCGCGAAGGTGACGCCTGGGTCCCGTTCTCCGAGGCAATCGGGCGGGCGTACGCGAAGCACACGCCGATCCGCGGCATCATCCAGTCCTGGGAGAAGGGCGACCTCCTGGTCCGCCGGGGAGGCCTGCCGGTGATCGGCAACTTCTCCCCGCCCGGCAAGGCCGCGGAGTACAAGGCCGCGCTCGACGAGCACACCAAGACCTGGACCGGCGACGCGCCGCTGTTCATCGCCGGGGCCGTGAACGCCTGGTCGTGGACACCGTCGGACGTCGCGGAACTGGCCGAGCTGCTCACGGCGCCGTACGAACTGGTCCTGGGCAACGTCTTCTTCGACGCCCTCAACAAGGTGCTCTAGGGCTCGGTCCGGGGGAGGACCGCGGAGATCGCGACCAGGACGGCGGACAGTGCCAGCGGGAGGAACATCGCCTGCTGGATGCCGACGCGCTCGACCAGCTGGCCGATGATCGCCGGGCCGACCAGGAAGGCGGCGTACCCGAAGGTGACGACGATCGCGAGCATCCGGCCGCCGCCGACGTGCCCGGCGACGGCGTACACCTGCGGAGCGACCAGACCGACCCCGAGACCGACCAGCGCCCAACCGGCCAGCAGCAGCGGGAGCGGGTCGGTGAACACCGTGACGAGGTAGCCGGCCACGGCCGTCACGCCGCCGACCCGGACGACGGCGCGACGGCCGAACCGCGCGACCACCTGGTCGCCCAGCAGCCGGACGACGACCATGAACCCGCTGACCGCGACCAGGCCGAGGGCGCCGGTCGACGGATCGATCCGGGCGACGTCGGTGACGTGCACCGACGACCAGTCGACCGCCGTGCCCTCGGCCAGGCCGAAGCAGAACGCCATCAGGCCGAGCGCCCAGGCCAGCCGGGGGATCGCGATCCGGACGCCGTTCGCCTTGTGCTCGATCCGGCGGCCGGCGGGCACGATCCGGTACGCGACCGCGATGCCGGCCAGCCCGAGCACGGCCAGCGTGCCGAGCGCCGGCCCGACATTTCCGCCACCGGAGCGATCCAGCAGGCGGCCGACCAGGACGACCGTGCCCGCGGCGGTCAGGTTGCCGAGGCTCCAGAACGCGTGGAAGCGGCTCATGATCGGCTTCGGCCGGGACTGCTCGACCTCGACGCCGAGCGAGTTCATCGCCACGTCCATCGCACCGTTGCCGAGCCCGGCCAGGATCATCCCGGCGATCGCCCACGGCAGCGAGTCGGTGACCGCGAGCGTGCCGACGCCCGAGGTCAGCAGGCAGAGCGTGACCAGCGCGACCGGCCGCGCCCCGATCCGGTCGGCCAGCCGGCCGCCGATCTGCATCGAGACCACGGCCGACACGGCCAGGCAGAACAGCAGCAGCGACAGCCCGGACGCGCTGACCCCGAGCCGGTCGCGCATCGCGGGCAGTGTGCCGCCGACACCGCCGATCAGCGCGCCGTTCACGCCGAAGAGCAGGAAGACCGCGCCGGCCGCCGTACGGGAACCCATCTGCATGGGTTCATTCGATCATGGCAAACGATTACCAGCGGTGTGCGACGTCCACGACGAGACGGTGGGCGT
This sequence comes from Kribbella sp. NPDC051770, assembly GCF_040681455.1. Taxonomy (NCBI): domain Bacteria; kingdom Bacillati; phylum Actinomycetota; class Actinomycetes; order Propionibacteriales; family Kribbellaceae; genus Kribbella; species Kribbella sp. NPDC051770. The sequence goes on from NZ_JBFAYT010000003.1 coordinate 255,882, forward strand.
TGCCCGGGCCGGTCAGCAGGTGGGTCTGGAACGGCAGCCGGGCCCGGACGCCGAGCGCCAGAGTCGTCCGGCCCTCGAAGCTGCCGCCCCAGGCCACCTGGCGGAAGGTGTCGTAACCGGTCACGGCCGACACCTCGCGAAGGTTCTTCAACGGGTACGTCGGGCGCCCGGCGTCGTCGTAGGCCGGAGCCTCCACGTCGATCCGCAGCGTCGCGCCGCCGCGCGCGGGGATCGGGTCGCCGGAGCCCTCCTGGTACACGACGGGCACGTACTGCACCCGGTACGCCGTGGCCGGCCCGGCCAGGTCGACCACCAGCCGGTCGAAGCAGGCGTGCCGGCCGGTGCGGACGTTCTCGACGGTCGCCCGCCGCAGCGTATTGGTTGCCTCAGGCAACGAGCCCCAGCCCTTGGCGCAGTCGGCCGACGGTCGCGCCGACGAGGTGTCGGGAGCCGCGGCGACCGCGGCGCCGGTGGGGAGCGCGGCGACGGCGAACGCGGCCAGGCCGGTCATCGTGGTGCGGACAGGGTGTCTGAACATGGTCGTTCTCCCTTCCGATGCTCTTCTGGTGCCCACTGAGGAGACGCTCTAATAGGATGACGGTTGACGGCCGGGCGAGGAAGATGACTCCCGATGACAACTTCCGATGAGCTGCTCGACGTCTTCCACCGCCGGATCCGGCTGCCCGACGCGGACACGATCCCCGGCTGGAAGGTCGAGCACGACGGCCTCGTCCACCGCTCGTACGCCGAAGGGCCGGGTGGTGGCGGCTTCGTCGAGACCCCGCGCGGTCTCGGCGCCGACCCGGACGCGGTGATCGAGCGCGAACTGGCCTTCTTCCGCGACCGCGGGCTCGCCTTCGAGTGGAAGACCTACGCCTACGACGAACCCGCCGACCTCGGCGAGCGCCTGGTCCGGCACGGGTTCACCGCCGAGGACCCGGAGACGCTGATCCTCGGTGCCGTCGACACGATCCTGCAGCGGCCGCTGGCGCTGCCGTCGAAGGTGGTGATCCGCGACGTCGACTCCGCCGACGACTTCCACCGGATCGGCGTACTGACCGACACGCTGTGGCACAACGGGACCGAGCGGATCGAGGAGCAGCTGGCCGGGGAGGCGCGGATGTTCCCCGACCGGCTGGTGGTCAGCGTGGTCGAGGACGCGCTCGGCGGGCCGGTGCTGACCTCGGGGTGGATCCGGTTCCACCCGGGGACCGGGTTCGCCAGCCTGTGGGGCGGCGGGACGCTGCCGGAGTGGCGGCGGCGCGGGCTGTACTCCGCGATGCTGGTGCACCGGGCCCGGATCGCGCGCGAGCGCGGGTACGAGTACCTGCGGGTGGACGCGTCACCGGACTCCAGCCCGATCCTGCAGAAGCTCGGGCTGCACGCGGTGACCACCACCACGCCGTACACGTGGAGTCCGGCGGGCCCGCAGTAACACGCGGGTCGGCGTACGGAACGACCGGGGCACGTTGTACGTTTCCCAGACCATGGCTCTGAAACTCACCTCGCGCTTCCGCCGGCTCCTGCAGCGCCCCGGCTCGATCGACCTCGGCCCGTACGAGAAGCTGACCGCGGCGGTCGGCGAGGCGGGCGAGTCCTCCACCGGGCTCACCGACGAGGAGCTGACCGAGGTGGTGGCCGAGCTGCGCACCGAGGGCGGCCTGGACGAGGACGGCCTGATCGAGTTCCTGGCGCTGGCCCGCGAGGCCGGCGAGCGGGCGCTCGGCGAGCGGGCCTTCGACGGCCAGATCGTCGGCGCGCTGGCGCTGCTGCAGGGCCGCGTGGTCGAGATGGCGACCGGTGAGGGCAAGACCCTGGCCGGCGCGTTCGCCGCCGCCGGGTACGCGATCGGTGGCCGCAAGGTGCACGTGCTCGCGGTCAACGACTACCTGGCCGAGCGCGACGCGGAGTGGATGGCGCCCCTGTACAAGCTGCTCGGCGTCACGGTGAGTCATGTCGGGCAGGCGTCGACGCCCGAGGAGCGGCGTACGGCGTACCAGGCCGAGGTCTGCTACGCCCCGGTGAGCGAGGTCGGGTTCGACGTCCTGCGGGACCGGCTGGCCGGTGACGTCGCGGAGCGGGTCTCCGCGGAGCCTGACGTCGCCCTGGTCGACGAGGCCGACTCGGTGCTGATCGACGAGGCGCGGGTGCCGCTGGTCCTCGCGGGCGCGACCCGGTCCGAGGAGCTCGACGACGACGTGGTCCAGCTGGTCCGGACGCTGCGGGCCGGTGTCGACTACGAGATCGACGGCGACGGCCGCTCGGTCGCGCTCACCGACAAGGGCACCGACACCGTCGAGGAGCACCTCGGCGGCATCGACCTGTACGACGACGCCAACCTGGACAAGATGACCCAGGTCAACGTCGCGCTGCACGCCGAGGTGCTGCTGCGCCGCGACGTCGACTACCTGGTCCGCGACGGCAAGGTGCACCTGATCAACAACAGCCGCGGCCGGATCGCCAAGCTGCAGCGCTGGCCCGACGGCCTGCAGGCCGCGGTCGAGGCCAAGGAGGCCGTGCCGGTCAGCGAGAGCGGCGAGGTGCTCGACAGCATCACCGTCCAGGCGCTGATCAAGCGGTACCCGAAGCTCTGCGGCATGACCGGTACGGCGGTCGTCGTCGGCGAGCAGCTGCAGGAGTTCTACGACGTCGAGGTCGCGGTCGTCCCGCCGAACAAGCCGAACATCCGGATCGACGACGCCGACCGGCTCTACCTGACCGTCGAGCAGAAGAACACGGCGCTGGTCGAGCACATCAAGCAGATCCACGAGACCGGGCGGCCGATCCTGATCGGCACCCACAGCGTCGAGGAGTCCGAGCAGCTCAGCGACCTGCTGGAGGCCGCCGAGGTCGCGCACGTCGTACTGAACGCCAAGAACGACGCCGAGGAGGCCGCGATCGTCGCCGAGGCCGGTGTGCCGGAGACGGTGACCGTGTCGACGCAGATGGCGGGCCGCGGTACGGACATTCGGCTCGGTGGCCGTGACGGGTCGAACGGGCGCGAGCGGGCCGCCGAGCTGGGCGGTCTGTACGTCGTCGGGACCGGTCTGCACGCCTCGCGGCGGCTGGACGACCAGCTGCGCGGTCGCGCCGGGCGGCAGGGTGACCCGGGCGGGTCGCTGTTCTTCGCGAGCCTGGCCGACGAGCTGGTCACGCGGTACTCGATCACCTCCGGGCTGCGGCCGTCGCCGGACAAGGACGGGCGGCTCACCGACCGGAAGGCGATCGGGACGCTGGAGCACGCGCAGCGGGTCGCCGACGGCGCGAACGCGGAGCTGCTGCGGACCACGTGGTCGTACAGCCGGCTCACCGAGCAGCAGCGGGCGATCGTGCTGGACACGCGCGAGAAGGTGCTCGCGGAGGATCTGGCTGGGGAGAAGCTGGCGTCGCTGGCGAAGGAGCGCTACGACGAGCTGGTCGAGGCGCACGACGAGGACGTCGTGAAGGACGCCGCGCGCCGGATCGCCCTGCACCACCTGGACCGCCGCTGGACCGACCACGTCGCGTACCTCGGCGACCTGCGCGAAGGCATCCACCTGCGCTCGCTGGCCGGCGGCATCGTGCACCAGAAGCCGATCGACGAGTTCAACAAGCTGGCGATCGAGTCGTTCAAGACCCTGATCGACGACGCGTGGAAGGACGCCGCGGAGTCGCTGGAGTCCGCCGAGATCGGCTCGGAGGGCCTGGACGAGGAGAAGTCCGGCGTACCGCGCCCGACGGCGACCTGGACCTACCTGGTCAACGACAACCCCTTCGGCACCGAGGCCGACCGCATCCTCGGCCGCCTGCGCAACGCCATCAAGGGCAACGAACTGGTCACCGTCGAGGACGACACCCCCGTCGAGCTCGACGACGAGGACCTCCCCGAGGAACTCCGCGACCTGGACGAGGACGAACTGTCCGACGAGCTCCCGGAGGAGCTCCGCGAAGACGACGAGGACGACGACAAGAAGAAGTAGCCGCCCGGGGCGCGTCAGCACCAGCCGGGGCCGTGAACGGGAAGCCGGGGCCTTGGACAGGTTATTTCGTGTTCACGGCCCCGGGGTGGTATTGCCGGTCTTCAGCCGGTTGGGTGAGCGGTGCCCGGTACGGCGGGGTGTCGGTGGGCGTGGCCGGGCCGCCGACGCCGCCGACCAGAAGAAGTAGGCACCTACATCGCCTTCCGGCCGGAGCGGTCTGTAGTTGCAGGGCCTCTCCGGCCGCATCACAGCGGACCTCAGCCAACTCTCTGTCTGTCCTCCTAGGTAGGCTCGTCGGGTGACCGAAGGCTTGTTCGATCTTCCTGGTGCTCCTGCTCCCGCGCGCGGGGGTGGGAGCCTGGCGGACGCCGATCACACCTCGGCCCCGCTCGCCGTGCGGATGCGCCCGCGAAGCCTGGACGAACTGGTCGGGCAGCAACACCTGCTGGCGCCCGGATCGCCGCTGCGGCGGCTGGTCGAGGGCGACCAGCCGATGTCGCTCCTGCTCTGGGGACCTCCAGGAACAGGCAAAACCACGATCGCGGCGGTCGTCTCGCACCAGACGAACCGCAAGTTCGTCGAGCTGTCCGCGGTGACCGCCGGCGTGAAGGACGTTCGCCAGGTGATCGACGCCGCCCGCCGCGAGCTCTCGCGCCCGGGGGGTGCGGTCGAGACCGTGCTGTTCATCGACGAGGTGCACCGGTTCACGAAGGCGCAGCAGGACGCGCTCCTGCCCGGCGTGGAGAACCGCTGGGTGACACTCGTCGCGGCGACGACCGAGAATCCGTTCTTCTCGGTGATCTCCCCACTGCTCTCCCGCTCGCTCCTGCTGACGCTGGAGTCGCTGACCGACGACGACATCGCCGTACTGCTCGATCGCGCACTGACCGACGAGCGCGGGCTGAACGGTGAGTACGAGCTGGCCGCGGACGCGAAGGACCACCTGCTCCGGATGGCCGGCGGGGACGCGCGCCGGGCGCTGACGTACCTGGAGGCGGCCGCCGGGGGAGCGAAGGCGAAAGCCGCCGCCGCGGAGCCGCCGACCGCCAAGGGCGAGACCGCCACGGGCGAGACAGGCGACGGCGAGACCGCCGACGGCGAGACAGGCGACGAGCGTTCCGCCGTACTGATCGACCTGAAGACCCTCGAGACCGCCGTCGACCGCGCCGCCGTCCGGTACGACCGCGCCGGCGACCAGCACTACGACGTCACCTCCGCGATGATCAAGTCGATCCGCGGCTCCGACGTCGACGCCGCGATGCACTACCTGGCCCGGATGGTCGAGGCCGGTGAGGACCCGCGGTTCATCGCCCGCCGGCTGGTGATCTCCGCGAGCGAGGACATCGGCATGGGCGACCCGACCGCGCTCGGTGTCGCGATCGCCGCCGCCGAGGCGGTCCAGCTGATCGGCATGCCCGAGGCGCGCATCAACCTCGCCCAGGCCGTCGTCGCACTGGCCCTCGCGCCGAAGTCGAACGCGGTGATCACCGCGATCGACTCCGCGATCGCCGACGTGAAGGCCGGCAAGGTCGGCCCGGTCCCGCCGCACCTGCGCGACGCGCACTACGCCGGCGCGAAGAAGATCGGCCACGGAGCGTCGTACCAGTACTCGCACAACGACCCCCGCGGCGTGCTCCCGCAGCAGTACGCCCCCGACGTCGTCGACCAGGTCGACTACTACCAGCCCACCCGCCGCGGCGGCGAAGCGGCGTACGCCGACCGGGTCGCCGCGATCCGCAAGATCCTCCGGGACCGCAAATGACAACCCCGTACGCCGAGACCTGCCGAGCCAGCCGATGAGCCGGTCGACCGACCACGTCGAGGCCTTCAACACCGCCGTCACCACCGGTGACTGGGACACCTTCGCGACCCGCTTCGCCGCCGACGCCACGATGACCTTCACCAACGTCCCCGCCGGCCCGTTCCACGGCCGCGCAGCAATCGCCGAGGCCTACCGCACCAACCCACCCACCGAGACCATGCGCCTCCTCGACGACACTCGCTTCGCCTGGGCCTCCGGCCCCACCGGCACCATGCACCTCACCTGGACCCCCACCGGCCACGTCCAGTCCCTCACCATCACCTTCGACTGAGCCGGTTCGTCCACAGGGCCGGGAAACCCGAGTTGGTGGGGGACTGTGATCTGGGGGATGGTGTCCTGGAGCGGAGTGCGGTAGGGGCGCGCGATAAGGTCGGGCGGTCCACGTGGTCGCAACGGGAAGGTGGATCGTTTCCAATGAGCGTCGGTGAAGTCGCGGGCCTGATAGCGGCCTGTGCACTGCTCATCCTGGTGGGCCTGCTGGCCTATCCGATCCTGAAGCTGGGCAAGGTGCTCGACGAGACCCGGATCATGGTCAAGGGCGTCTCCGACTCCAGCGTCCCGTTGCTCGGCGAGGTCACCGAGACCGTCGCGACGACCAACGCGCAGCTGGCCAAGGTGGACACCATCACCGACAACGCGACCACCGTGACCACCAACGCGGCGGCCCTGGCGTCGCTGTTCGCGGCGACCGCCGGCGGTCCGCTGGTGAAGGCGGCCGCGTTCACGTACGGCGTCCGCAAGGCGCTCGGCGACAACCAGCGCCGCGACGTGGCCCGCCGGGTGAAGGACGACATGAAGGCCGAGCGCAAGGCGCGCAAGCGAGGTGACCTGTGATCAAGCGGATCCTGTGGTTCGTGATCGGCACCGCCGTCGGCGTCTACGCGGTGACCCGGCTGAAGAAGCGGGCCCAGGTGCTGGCACCGGAGAGCCTGCAGCAGTCGGCGGAGAAGGTGGCCAGCGCGATCCGGCACTTCGGCGACGAGGTCCGGGCCGGGATGGCCGAGCGGGAGACCGAGCTGCGCGACGCGCTCGGTATCGACACAGCAGATTCGACACAGCGTGAGGGCGACCGGTAACACCCATGGAAACCAGTGAGATCAGGCGGCGGTTCCTGCAGTACTTCGAGGACCGCGGTCACACCGTCGTACCGAGCGCGCCGTTGCCGTCGCCGGACCCGAACCTGCTGTTCAACGTGGCCGGCATGGCCCAGTTCGTGCCGTACTTCGTCGGCCAGCAGACGCCGCCGTACGCGCGGGCGACCAGCGTCCAGAAGTGCGTCCGGACCCTCGACATCGAGGAGGTCGGCAAGACCACCCGGCACGGCACCTTCTTCCAGATGAACGGCAACTTCTCCTTCGGCGACTACTTCAAGGAAGAAGCGGTCCGGTTCGCCTGGGAGCTGGTCACCAAGCCGCAGAGCGAGGGTGGCTACGGCTTCGACGAGTCGGTCCTGTACGCCTCGGTGTACTACGAGGACGACGAGGCGATCGACATCTGGAAGCGGGTCGCCGGGCTGCCCGACGACCGGATCGTCCGGCTCGGGATGAAGGACAACTTCTGGTCGATGGGCATCCCGGGCCCGTGCGGCCCGTGCTCGGAGATCCTGATCGACCGCGGCCCGCAGTTCGGCGCCGACCGGGACTGGGAGGCGGGCGACCGCTACCTGGAGTTCTGGAACCTGGTCTTCATGCAGAACATCCGCGGCGAGGGCGGCGGCAAGGACGGCTACCCGATCCTCGGTGAGCTGCCGAAGAAGAACATCGACACCGGCCTCGGCCTGGAGCGGGTCGCGTACCTGCTGCAGGGCGTCGACAACATGTACGAGATCGACGAGATCTTCCCGGTGATCGAGAAGGCCGCCGAGCTGAGCGGCCGCAAGTACGGCTCCGAGCACGTCGACGACGTCCGCTTCCGGGTGGTCGCGGACCACGTCCGCAGCGCGCTGATGCTGATCGGCGACGGCGTCACCCCGGGCAACGAGCAGGGCGGCTACGTCCTGCGCCGCCTGCTGCGCCGCGCGATCCGCTCGATGCGCCTGCTCGGCTACGAGGACCCGAGCCTGGTCGAGCTGCTGCCGGTCAGCCTGCAGCAGATGAAGAAGTCGTACCCCGAGCTGGAGGCCGACTTCGGCCGGATCAGCCAGGTCGCGTACGCCGAGGAGGAGGCGTTCCGCCGGACCCTCACCGCCGGTACGACGATCTTCGACGTCGCGGTCAAGGAGACCAAGGCCGGCGGCGCGCACCAGCTCGAGGGCGCGAAGGCGTTCCAGCTGCACGACACCTACGGCTTCCCGATCGACCTGACCGTCGAGATGGCCGCCGAGCAGGGCCTGAACGTCGACACCGAGGGCTTCCGCTCGCTGATGAAGGAGCAGCGCGAGCGGGCCAAGGCCGACGCGCGGGCGAAGAAGGCCGGCCACGCCGACACCTCGGGGTACCGGGAGCTGCGCGAGTCCGGGATGACCGAGTTCACCGGGTACACCGAGCTGGCGACCGACTCGCGGGTCCGCGGGCTGCTGCGCGAGGGCGTGGTGGCGAACGTCGCCGAGCAGGGCGAGACCGTCGAGGTCGTGCTGGAGAAGACTCCCTTCTACGCCGAGTCCGGTGGTCAGATCGCCGACGAGGGCCTGATCGTCGCCGACGGCGTGAAGCTGAAGGTGCTCGACGTCCAGCGGCCGGTGAAGGGCCTGATCGTGCACCGCGTCGAGGTGCTCGAGGGTGTCCTGCAGCCGGGGATGGACGTGCACGCGCAGGTCGACCACGACTGGCGGATCCAGGCCTGCCAGGCGCACTCGGGCACGCACGTCGTGCACGCCGCGCTGCGCCAGGTGCTCGGCCCGAACGCGCTGCAGAGCGGTTCGTACAACAAGCCCGGCTACCTGCGGCTCGACTTCGCGTGGTCGTCGGCGCTGGACCAGGCGACCCGCTCGGAGATCGAGGAGGTCGCGAACCTCGCCGTCCGGCAGGACCTCGCGGTGTCCGCGCAGTACATGACGCTGCCGGAGGCGCGCGAGTGGGGTGCGCTGGCGCTGTTCGGTGAGACGTACGACGAGCAGGTGCGCGTCGTCGAGATCGGCGGCCCGTGGTCGCGCGAGCTCTGCGGTGGGACGCACGTGAAGCACTCGTCGCAGGTCGGTGCGCTGACGGTGACGAGCGAGTCATCGGTCGGCGCCGGCGTACGCCGGATCGAGGCGTTCGTCGGCATGGAGGCGCTGCACTACCTGGGCCGCGAGCGGTCGCTGGTGCGGCTGCTCAGCGAGAACCTGAAGACCCGCCCGGAGGAGCTGCCGGCGAAGGTCGCGGATCTGGCCGAGCGGCTGCGGGCGGCGGAGAAGGAGCTGGAGAAGGTCCGCGCCGGTCAGGTGCTGGCGGCCGCGGGTGACCTGGCGAAGAGCCCGAAGGACGTCTTCGGGGTCGCGTTCGTCGGGGCCCGTACGCCGGACGGCGTCGGCGGCGGCGACCTGCGGAAGCTGGCGCTGGACGTGCGCGGCCGGATGCCCGCGGACAAGCCGGCCGTGGTCGCGCTGGTCGGGGTCAACGACGGGAAGCCGGCTGTCGTGGTCGCGCTGAACGACGTCGCCCGCGAGTGGCGGCTGAAGGCCGGTGACCTGGTCCGGGTCGCGGCCGAGCAGCTCGGCGGCCGTGGCGGCGGCAAGGACGACGTCGCCCAGGGCGGCGGCACGGACCCGGCGGGTGTCGACAAGGCGCTGTCCGCGGTCGAGCACGCCGTCGGCCAGCTGGTCACGGGCTGAAGACGATGAGGAGGTCGCCGACCGCCGCCCCCGCGTCGGCGACCGCCGGACCCGAGGCGTGCGCGCCCCGGGGTCCGGTCGGCCGGCGGTCCGGCGTACGGCGTACGCGCTTGTCCTGCACCCTGTCTGGGGCACACTGATGCGCCGGGGGGTGCGGGTCGCGCTGGACATCGGGGACGCCAGGATCGGGGTCGCCAGTTCTGATCCGCACGGGATCCTGGCGACGCCGGTGGAGACCGTGCGCCGTGGACCGGGGGACCTTGACCGGATCGTTACGCTCGTACACGATCTGGAGGCGTTCGAGGTCGTCGTCGGGCTGCCTCGCTCGTTGAACGGGGGTGAAGGGCCGGCGGCGGTCCGGATCCGGGAGACCACCGAGCTGATCCGCCAGAAATTGGTGGCCAGTGAGGCGGCCCGGGACGACAACCAGATCGCGACGGACGGAGTGGAACAGGTGCGGACGACGGCGGTACGGATGGTGGACGAGCGGTTCACCACGGTCACCGCCGAGCGGATGCTGCGGGAACGGGGAAAGAAGGGTGCCAAACGGCGTGCGGTGGTCGACCAGGCCGCGGCGGTCGTGATTCTGCAACACGCGCTCGACTTCGAGCGGGAGACCGGCAACCCACCCGGGAGGCCCCTGTGAACGGAACAGCGGTGGTCGAAGGATGAGCAGGACGTACGGCGACGTGGACGAGGGCGACGACCTCGACGTCGATCTCGGGCTGCGCCCGGTCAGCCGGGCCGAGCAGCGCGCGAACCGCAAGAAGCAGCGCGCCCGGCGCGGCTTCGGCTGCTTCGCGGGCATCGTGTCGCTGCTGGTGGTGGCCGGCCTGATCGGCGGCCTGATGTTCGGTTTCGGCAAGGGCCGCGACTACCTGGAGGGCCTGTTCGCCGCGCCCGACTACGAGGGCGAAGGCACCGGCTCGATCCAGGTCGAGGTGACCAAGGGCCAGAGCGCCCAGGCGATCGCCGACACGTTGGAGAAGAAGGACGTGGTGAAGTCGGCCCGCGCCTTCGAGCGGGCCGCCCGCGAGGACCCGCGCAGCACCCAGATCCAGGCCGCGACGTTCACGCTGCGCAAGAAGATGTCGGCCAAGGCCGCCCTGGCGCTGATGCTCGACCCGGCCAAGTCGGTCCGGGTCACCCGGGTCGGGGTGAACTCCGGCTGGACCAAGGACCAGGTCGCGCAGAAGCTCCAGGAGAACAAGAACGTCAAGCTCCCGCCGGGCTCGGTCGCCGCCGCGCTGGCCAAGCCGTGGTCGCTCGGGCTGCCGTCGTACGCGAAGAACAACCCGGAGGGCTTCCTCTACCCGGGCACGTACGACGTCCCGAAGAACGCTACGGCGTACACGATCCTGAAGCTGATGACCGCGCAGTTCGCGAAGACGCAGGCCGAGCTGAAGCTGCCGCAGGTCGCGCAGCGCAAGAAGGTGGACCCGTACCAGGTGGTGATCGTGGCCAGCATCATCGCCGCGGAGACCAACCGGTCGGACGACTACGGCAAGGTCGCGCGGGTGATCTACAACCGCCTCGCCCGCAACATGCGGCTGCAGATGGACTCCACGGTGCACTACGTGGCCGGTCGCAGCGGCGGCGTCTACACCAGCGACGAGGAACGCGACATCGACTCGCCGTACAACACCTACAAGTACCGCGGGCTGCCGCCGACGCCGATCAACTCGCCCGGCAAGGACACGCTGCGGGCCGCGCTGAACGCGACACCGGGCCCGTGGCTGTACTTCACGCTGGTCAACCTGGACACCGGTGAGACGGCCTTCGCGACCACCGACACCGAGCACCAGGCCAACGTGGCGAAGCTGCAGGCGTGGTGCCAGGCCCACAAGGGACGGTGCTAGTTGGTCAGGTGTGCCGTGCTCGGCTCGCCGATCGCGCACTCGTTGTCGCCGGCGATGCATCGGGCGGCGTACGCCGAGCTCGGGCTCGATTGGCGGTACGACGCGTTCGAGGTGGCCGAGGACGAGTTGCGCGGGTTCCTGAGCACGCTCGGGGACGACGTGCGCGGGCTGTCGCTGACGATGCCGTTGAAGCGGGTCGCGCTGGAGCTGGCGGACACGGTCGACCCGGTCGCGGAGCTGATCGGGGCGGCGAACACGATGCTGTTCGAGCCCGATGGGTCGCGCTCGGCGCACAACACCGACGTACCGGGGCTGGTCTCGGCGTTCGCCGAGCGGGGGATCACCGGCGCCGACACCGCCGTGATCCTCGGCGGCGGTGCGACGGCCGCGTCCACGCTCGCAGCGCTGCGCGGCGGGTTGAAGGTCAGCGAGGTGACGCTGGTCGTCCGGGACGTCGCGAAGGCCGAGCGACTGCTGGATCTCGCGGCCGCGCTCGACCTGAAGACCTCGGTGACCGACTTCCAGCAGGTCGAGCAGATCGGCGGCTTCGACCTGTGCGTCTCGACGCTGCCCGGCGGTGCCGTCGACCCGTGGGCCGAGCATTTCGCGCAGGTCGCGCCGGTCGTCTTCGACGTCGCCTACCACCCGTGGCCGACGCAGCTGGCGATCGTCGCGCACCGGATCGGTACAGAGCTGTTGAACGGTCTTGATCTGCTCGTGCATCAGGCGACCTTGCAGGTCGAGATGATGACCGGTAGGTCACCCGCGCCGCTGGCGGCGATGAGGGCCGCAGCGCGTGAGGAGCTCGACGAACGTGAGCCGCAGTGAGGATCTCTGGAACCGCCGTACCGTCCTGAAAGCCGGTGGCCTGCTCGCCGCGGGCGCGCTGGCGACCGCCGCGGGGGCGGAAGCCGTGCACGCCGCGACCAGCGGCGCCGACGCCGCCGCGGCGCCTGACTGGGCCGCGCTCGACCGCGCCCTGAAGGGCCCGCTGTTCCGTCCCGGCCAGACCGGGTACGCCGCCGCGCACCAGCTGTTCAACCCGCGCTTCGACTCGATCCAGCCGGCCGGCGTCGTCCGGGCCGGCAGCGTCGAGGACGTCCGCCAGGCGATCCTGTTCGCCAAGAAGAACAAGCTGGTCTGCGTCCCGAAGGGCGGCGGCCACTCGTACGTCGGCGCCTCGGCGGTCACCAACGGCCTGATGGTCGACGTCGGCCCGCTGCGCGGCCTGACCTACGCGAACAACGCGATCCAGATCGGCGCCGGCGCCCGCTTGTACGACGTCCACGCGTACCTCGACAAGTTCGCCCGGTCGCTCCCGACCGGCACCTGCCCGACCGTCGGCATCGCCGGCCTCGCGCTCGGCGGCGGGATGGGCATCCACACCCGCACGTACGGCCTCACCAGCGACCGCGTCCTGTCCCTGCAGGTGGTGACCGCGGACGGCGTCGTCCGGACCGCGAGCCCGACGCAGAACGCGGACCTGTACTGGGCGCTGCGCGGTGGCGGCGGCGGGAACCTCGGCATCGTCACGTCGTTCCGGCTGGCCACGATCGGCGCCGGCAAGCTCGGCTTCTTCCGGCTGACCTGGCCGGAGTCGAAGGCGGCTGCGGTGCTGAAGGGCTGGCAGCGGTTCGCGAAGGAAGCTCCGTCGACGACGTGGGGCAACCTGCACATCACCGGGACCAGCAGCGGCGCGCTGTCGATCCATGTCGTCGGCGTCTCGACGACCGGCTCGGCGACGGCCGCGGCCGCGCAGCTGGAGTCGTTCGTCGGCGCGAAGGGCTCGACCCGCTCGATCACCGTGAAGACACACATGGAGGCGGTGAAGTACCTCGGCGGCGGCACGACGAGCCCGCGGCAGGGCTGGCTGGCCGGTTCCGACGTACTGCGTGGTCCGATGGACGCCGCGACGATCAACGCGCTGATCGGCGCGGTCAAGACCGCGGCGAAGGCCAAGGTCGCCGCGTCCGCGATCCTCGACCCGCTCGGCGGCCAGGCGGCGAAGCAGCCGCCGGGCGGTTCGGCGTGGCCGTGGCGCTCGGCGCTCGGCGTCATCCAGTGGTACTCCGGCCTCCCGGCGCACCCGACGACCGCGCAGCTGCGCGCGGCCCAGTCGTTCCTCACCAACGGGCATCACGCGGTGACGAAGTTCTCCGCCGGCGGCTACATCAACTACCTCGAGGCCGGCCGCTCGAACGCGTCGTACTACGGCGGCAGCCTGGCGCGGCTGCACGCGATCAAGCAGAAGTACGACCCGACGAACTTCTTCCACGCTCCGTACACCTTCGCCTGAGTAGTGTTCCTCGCCATGAGGACATGGCGGGGGTTGGCGGGGGTGCTCGCGTTCGGGGCGGTGCTGGCCGGGGTGACACCGGCCTGGGCCTGCGCGTGCGGTGGTTACCTGGCCGACGCCGAGTCGCGGGCACGGTCGAACGGCGAGCACGCGCTGGTGTCGTTCGACGGCAGCACCGAGCAGATCGTGCTGTCGATGGCGATCCAGGGCTCGTCGAAGAAGGCGGCCTGGATCATGCCGGTCCCGTCCGCCGCCGAGGTGACGCTGGGGGAGGCGTCGACGTTCGACGAGCTGGCCCGGGTGACCGCGCCGAAGGTGGTCGAGCGGACGACGTACTGGCCGTTCCGCGACCTGGAGCTGTTCGGTGGTCGCGGCGGTGACACCGCGGGCGCGCCGCCGGGCGCCGGGGTCGACGTGCGCGGGCAGATGCGGCTCGGGCCGTTCCAGGTGGTGCGGCTCGGCGGGACGAGCCCGACCGACGTGACCGGATGGCTGCAGACCAACGGGTACGCCGTACCGGAGTCGCTCGGCACGAACCTCACGCCGTACCTGGCGGAGAAGTGGGAGATCGTCGCGGTGAAGCTGGCCCCGGAGGAGACCGACGGGGCGCTGAGCGGGGAGACGCCGCCGCTGAAGCTGTCGTTCGCGGCCGACAAGATCGTGTACCCGATGCGGTTGAGCAAGGGCGCGAGCACCAGCCAGGCCGTCACCGTGTACGTCGCGGCGCCGTACCGGGTGGATGCCTCGACCGTGCCGGACGCCTCGCTCACCCCCGAGCTCCTGTACGCCGGACGCCTCGACAGCGGCCTGCTCAAGGCGCCGGCGACCTTCCTGACCGCCTACTCGTCCTACTTCGCCCAACCCGCGAAGATCACCGACGACTACGAGTTCACCCGCGCGGCGACCGACGACTCCTTCCAGCGCACGACCTACGTGACTCGCAACGAGAGCTTCTGGAGCACGCTCGGTGTCGTGGTCGGCGGCCTGCTGCTGATCGGCGGCGGCGCCGCGGTGGTCGCCCGCCGGATCCGCTGAGGTCGTCCACAGGGTCACCCGAACGGCGGTCCGGATCGTCTAGGCTGCGGCATCGTGCCTGATCTGATCGCCGGACTCGTCGCAGCGGTGTGCTGCGCCGTCGCGGCGTACCTGCTCGGGCCCTGGCTGCTGCGACGGATCCCGGAGCCGATTCTCGACGAGGGCGACACCAAGCTCCTGTACGCCGAGCTCGCGACGCCTCGGGCCGCGGTCTGGTGCGCAGTGCTGGCCGGGCTCGCGGGCGGGTTGGTCGGCTGGCGGATCGGGTTCTCCGGCGGGTACGTCGCGTGGGTCGCGCTGGCGATCGCGGGCGCGGTGCTCGGGTACATCGACGCGCGGACGCGGTACCTGCCGTCGGCGATCATCTGGCCGACGTACGGGGTGGTGTCGGTGGCGCTCGTCGTCGCGGCGGCGGTGACGGGGGAGTGGGGTTCGCTGCGGCGCGCCGCGATCGCGGGGCTGATCGGCTTCGGCGTGTTCTACCTGCTCTGGTTCGTGCTGCCGGGCGGTGTCGGCTTCGGGGACGTGCGGCTGTCGGGGCTGCTCGGGATCGCGCTCGGTTGGCTCGGCTGGGGCGAGTTCGTCAGCGGCCTGTACGGCGGGTTCCTGCTCGGCGCGGTGCTCGGGATCGTGCTGACGCTGGCGCGGGTGTTCAAACGCAAGGAGATGTTCCCGTTCGGGCCGTTCATGCTGGCCGGCGCGGTGGTCGGTGTGTTCGCCGGTGGACCGTTGGAACGCCTTTACCTGGGGTGAAACCGGCCGGTCGGGGGATGTTCGGGATCCGCCGTCCGGGTGATGTGGCGGCCCGGTCGCGCCGACTACGGTCGAGAGCTCCACCGACCAAGGAGTCCGCCGTGCCGAACCTCAGTCGTCGTGGGCTGCTCGCAGGCAGCGCCGCCCTGATCGCCGTCCCCGCCACCGCTACCACAGCATCCGCCGCCGGCACTCAAAGCCGTGGTGGTCCGGACAAGATCCTCCCCACCGACGCCCGCTTCGCCGACCTCACCCAGCGCGGCACCAACCGCCGCTTCATCGCCGCACCCGACTACGCCCGCGTCGTCCGCTCGCCGCAGGACGCGGTCGACGCCGTCCAGGAAGCGGTCCGCGCGCACAAGCGGATCGCGGTCCGCGGCGGCGGTCACTGCTTCGAGGACTTCGTCGACCACAGTGACGTCGAGGTGCTGATCGACATGTCGCAGTACGACGAAGTCACCTTCGACGAGCGCCGGCGCGCGTTCTCGATCGGTGCCGGGGCGACGCTCGAGACCGTCTACAAGGCGCTGTTCTACGGCTGGGGCCTGACCGTGCCCGGCGGCGGCTGCCTCGGGGTCGGCGTCGGCGGCCACTTCAGCGGCGGCGGGTACGGGCCGCTGTCGCGCCGCTACGGCTCGGTCGTCGACCACCTGTACGGCGTGGAGGTGGTCGTCGTGGACGCCCGCGGCCGGGCCCGCCTGGTGCTGGCGACCCGGGACAACGAGCACCGCGACCTGTGGTGGGCGCACACCGGCGGCGGGGGCGGCAACTTCGGCGTCGTCACCCGGTACCTGCTGCGGACCGCCGGCGCGCGCGGATCGGACCCGGCCAATTTGTTGCCCAAGGCCCCTTCGTCGCTGCTCTCGACGATCACGGTCTACGACTGGAACACGATGACCAAGGACGGGTTCCTGCGCACGCTGCGGAACTTCTTCGCCTTCTACCAGCGGCACAACGCGCCGGGTTCGCCGTACGCGACGCTGTACAGCCCGTTCATCCTGACCCACAAGTCGGCCGGCGGGTTCCTGCTGTCGACCCAGATCGACGCCGGGGTGCCGAACGCGGCGAAGCTGCTCGCCGACTTCAACGCGGCGATGGTCGAGGGCGTCTCGCCCGCGCCGCAGCTGATCGACCAGGGCGAGGGGCCGTTCCTGCAGCGGACGATCCAGCGCTCGATCGCGGAGGACGTCGCGCCCTCGCGCGCGAAGTACAAGGCCGGCTACCTGCGCCGCAGTTACAGCGACACGCAGCTCGAAACGATCTACCAGCACCTCACCGACCCGGCGTACCAGGGACCGGAGACCAGCCTGCTCTTCGTCCCGTACGGCGGCCAGGTGAACACCGTGCCGTCGGACGCGACCGCGACCGCGCAGCGCGACGTGATGATGAAGATGGTGATGTCGGCCAGTTGGGAGGACCCGGCGCAGGACGCGACGCACCTGGAGTGGACGCGGGCGACGTACCGCGCGATCTACCGCGAGACCGGTGGCGTCCCGGTGCCGAACGCGGTGAACGCGGGGTCGTACATCAACTACCCGGACGTCGATCTGGCCGATCCGGCGCAGAACACGTCCGGTGTCCCGTGGCACGACCTGTACTACCTCGGTAACTACCCGCGGTTGCAGCGGATCAAGAAGGCGTGGGATCCCGGAAACGTGTTCCGGCACCGGCTTTCCATCGAACCCGCCGAGTGAGAAGCTGTCCCGGCCCGTTTCGCTGACGGGCTCTTCGACCGGCCGGGGCGCCGGGCCTGATCCTCGGGGGACGGGCCGGACGCCCCGGTCGATTCACCAACCGGGGTAGCGGTTCCGCCAGGTGGTCTCCGGCCCGTACTCGCCGTGCAACCGCTCGCGCCGGGTGAACTCGAGCACCAGGTCGTCGGCCAGCTGCAGGATCACGCCGCGACCTTCGACGGCGAACACCAGCTCGGCCGGCAGCGCGGTCTCGCCGTGCAGCGCGCCGAGGATGTTGCCGCAGATCGCGCCGGTCGAGTCACTGTCGCCGGAGTGTGTGACCGACAGTGCGAGCGCGTCGAGGAACTGGCCGGGCTCGGGATGCCTGAGTGCCGCGTAGACACCGATCGCGAGCGCCTCTTCAGCGATCCAGCCGCCACCGAGTTGCTCCAGGTCGGTCGATCCGGCAGCCGCCAGCTCTCGCGCCTTCAGCAGCGCCGCAGTCGTCTCCTCGTGCTGCGCCTTCTCTCCAAGTAGCTCCAGCGTGGCATCCAGCGCAGCGTCGAGCCCAGCCCCCTGCATGATCTCGTACACCAGCAACGCCAGCGCCCCGCTAGCGAGCTTCCCTGTCGGATGCCCGTGCGTGTACCCCGCCGACTCCGCCGCCGCATCGAACACCCAAGCACCGTTGCCCTCGTACGGCAGCAGCCCGAACGGCGCCGACCGCATCACCCCGCCGCACCCCTTCGATTCGTTCACCGCCTGGATCCCGAACGTGCCCTTCGCCCGCGCCGCGGTGAGCGCGGTCAGACAGGTGTTGCCCGGTGCCCGGCGTACGTACAACCACTGCTCGGCCTGCAACCACCCGTCCCGCTCACCGCTCGGCTTGTCGAGCAGCTGCGTGTCGAGCCAGCGGTCGAACGCGTGCTGCGTGACCGCGACGGTCAGCCCGAGCCCGCGATCGGTCCGGACGCCGGCCCGGATCAGCCCCTCGACCGCGAACAGCGTCATCTGGGTGTCGTCGGTGACCGTGCCCGGCGGCCAATTGTTGCCTCCAGCAATGAAACTCCGGACGCCGAGCGGGAACGCCGCGTCGATGCTGTCCCGGTCCCAGAACTCCACCGGCCCGCCCAGCGCGTCCCCGATCGCGCCGCCGAGCAGACAGCCTCGGACCCGCGACCGGTACGCCTCTTCCACCCCACGCTCGATCATGCGGGGGACTGTAGTCGGCTCAGGAGGGCACCGGCTCGAACCCTCCCGCGGCCCAGCGCCGCTCCGACACCTCCTGCACCCGCTGCGTCAGCGAGTGCTCCCGGGCGTTCTGCAGCGCCTGCTGCAACGCCTCCGGCAGTTCCGCCGCCAGGACCTGACCCGGTACGTCGACCCGCGCCGCCGCGCTGATCTCCCCGGCGAGCAGGTCGAGCCGCGAGCCGGCGGTGACCAGCGAGCGCGGGTCGAGATCGGCGAGCAGGTCCTCCAGCTCGTACTCGACCTTGTGCGCGTCGCGCGGGACGCCGATGTTGACGCTGGTCGCCGGGCGGCGCCCGCAGTTCTCGCCGACGTGGTAGTAGCTCGACGGCCAGTAGAGCAGGTCGCCCGGCTCCACCTCGACCGCGAACGACGACGGCACGAAGCGCTGGTAGTCGACCACGCTGCTGACCGGCTCGTCCCACGGCCGCTCGGCCCAGAACCGCATCCGCTTGCGCTCGCGCAGCCCGAACATGAACGTCGCGAACCGGTCCTTGTGCACGCCGACCGGACTGTGGTCGTAGTTGCCGTGGAACATCGTCGTGATCGCGCCGGTCAGCGGCAGCCCGACCTGCGCCCACAGCCCGGCGAAGAACTCGCGCTCCCGGCTCCACAACTTGCGGTCGAACGCGTGGAAGCCGCTGACGATCAGCGCGTACCCGCGGTCGCCCAGCCGTTCCGTCAGCCGCTCCTCGTACTGCGCTAGCGACCCGTCGGCCTGCTGCGGCAGCAGCTCCTGCCGCTCACCCTGCTGCGTCCGCTCGACCGTGAACTGCGCAGTGGGCGCCCCGTCGTACTCCTGCGCCCGTACGGCGGCCGCGAACACCTCCTCCGCCACGAACGGCACCGGCTGCACCCCACGCACCAGCACCGGCCGCTTGTCCCAGTACTCCTCAGCGAACTCAGCCCAGTCCAGCCTGTCGACAGTCACCAGGTCGTTCATGCCACTACCTCCACTGCCCGTAGCGAGTGCAGCCGCCGCAGCAGCGGCAGGTACGCGTCGTCCCGTACGTCGACCTCGCCGCGCTCCAGCTCGGCCAGCAGCGCGTCACCGCCGCCGATCGCGAAGGCGTGCCCGTTGACCGCCCACAACCACCTGTCGCCGTCCGGCATCCGGTAGATCGGTGCTGTCTGCTTCACTCGCTGTCCAGCAGCCAACTCCGACCGCTGCGGCGCCGGCACCGGCTCCAGCGCGGCTGCGCTGACCCGGCTGGCCCACTGCACGCGCAGACTCCGCTCTGTCTGATCGCTGCTGCTCAGCTCGGCCAGGCCGTCAGCTGTCTCGGCGAGCGGCTGCATCAGCTCGCCGGTTGTTGCTGTCGGCAGGTACGGCGTTGCGTCGGTCCCGCGCTTCCTGTCGAGCCCAGCGAGCAGCAGGTCGGTCACCTGCTTCGCCGCCAGCTTCCCGTCGACAGGCACGAGCAGCCGCAACCAGAGGCAGTCGGTGCCCGTCACCTCGACCGGACCGCTCGGCCACGACAGGAGGTCGCCCGCCTCCGCCAGCGCCTCTCCGGCTTGGAGCCGACCGTGCAGCACCCAGACCAGCGTCAGGTATCCGTCAGCGTTGAGCTGCTGCGGCAGCCCGTCCGTCACCACCAGCTCCGACGCCACCGGCACCACCGGTACGCCGATCTCCCGCCACAGCGGCTCGACCAGCTCCCGCACCTGCGACCAGACTGCGTAGTCGAGCATCAGCGGCTCCCGCACCCGCAGCACGAACGGCTCAGCCTGCCGGCGATGCAGGTACTCCTTCAGCGACTCGTCCTCCCGCCCGGGCAGCAGCTCACCCGGCGCACCGATCCGCCCGCTGCGCTGCTGGAACCGCACCTCCGGCAGCGCCAGGAACCGCGTCCCGTCCCGGAACGGCGCTGCCGCGCGCCGGACCACGTCGTACGCCGTACTGGCGTCGAGCGCCGGCCGGCCCTGGAGATGCTGGGGTTCGGTCGGCCAGGGGAGTGCCGTGAAGGCCGTCCAGTCGGTCATGAAACCTCCTCCGAGAGGGTGAAACGCTGCCGCAGGCGTGCGGCGTAGTCGGCGATCGGCTCCAGGCCGAGCGCTCTGCGGCGGTCGTCGACGGTGTCGGGTTCGTGCAGCGGGCAGGGGACGAGCTCGCCGTCGACGGCTTCGAACTTGGTGCCGTAGAGCTGCGGGCGTCCCTCGGTGAGGTGGAGCGCGTCGGTGAGGTAGGCGACGTGGCGCCTTGGTACGTCGACGGCTGCCGTGCACAGGTCCAGGCAGGTGCGCTGGAAGTCGGCCTGGTCCTCCAGGTGCTGCACCAGCCGGCAGGCGGCCTCGGCAGCCTCCTCGCCGACCAGCAACGGACCGGGCCAGCCGTGCTCGTCGATGACCTGCTGCAGCCAGGCTGCTCCGGCAGCGGTGAGCTTGGTGAGCCGCTCGGCGATGGTGTCGTCGGTGAACCCGCCTGCTGCCCACTGGGAGCGCCAGCCTGCGTCTACCTGATTGAGCTTGAGTAGGCGTTGCTGTACTGCGTTGAGGTCGGCGAGCGCGGCCAGCTTGAGCTGGACCTTCTCACCGGACCAGCGGTAGCTGATCAACCTCGCGGCCCACTGAAATGCCACAGCGCCGTGGTCGGCGTCCTGGATGGCTACACGTGTTGCTGGGTCGAGCAGGAGGCACGGGGTGGCGACGGGTGCCACGGCGTCGCGCAGGGCGATGCCTAGGCGGGACAGGGTGAGGCCCTTGGCCCAGTCGTGGCTGCTGGTACCGGCGAAGTACGGGACGTCGTGCCGTTCGAGCTGGTCGCGCTCGCTCGCGGTGAGGTCGTCCGGGAAGGGTGTGCCGTTGAGGAGCCAGTCGTCGAGCATCTCGGTGTACTGGTCGGTGGAGCGCAGCAGGACTCGGGTGGTGGCGGGCTTGTCGAGTACTGCGCGCAGCTGCGGGATGTTGCTGCACATCAGCGTCCAGGCGTCGAACATGCCGCGCAGGAGGCTGGGGAGGTGCGCGCCGTAGCCGACGTGGCCGGTGGTGTCGGCGACGACCGTGCGGGTCTCCTGGCGGGCCCAGGGGCTGGTTCGGCGCCAGGTGCTCAGGCCTTGATCGTCCTCTGTGAGGCACAGCGTCGGGCCGTCGGCCGCGCAGAGGCGTGGCTCGGTCTCCAGCCCGACGTGGTGGTGCTGGGCGCCGTCCCCGGCGATCAAGCCGGTCTCCGGCAGGCGGCGTACGTCTTGGAAGGCCAGCTCGAGGTCGATCGGGTAGAGCAGCGGGTCCGGGCCGCCGACGTACAGGTTGCCCTCGCTCAGGTCGGTGATGCCGAAGCCGAAGCAGGCGGCGGTCAGCGAGCCGGCGCGGTGCCAGAACCGCGTCGGGTCTGCGACCACCGCGCCGTCGAGCCCCTCCCGGATCGTCCCCCACTGGTCGGGCCGCTCGATCCACTCGTGCCAGGAGTAGCCATCGCGGGTGACGAGGTCCGTCACCGGCAGCCGGACGGTGCCGTGGTGGTTGAGGAAGGCGAAGGCGGAGCCCTCCCGCGCCAGGAACAGGCGGTCCACGTCGGCCGGGCGCGGCTTGTAGGCGACGCTGCGGTCGCCGAAGTCGACCCGGAGCACCCGGCGGCCGCCGTTGTGGGTCTCGCCGTCGTGGGCGGTCAGGCCGGTCACCGGGAGTCGCGCCGCGAACCAGAGCCGGCCGGCGTCGTCCTCGAGGCGCTGCAGGAACTCACGCAGGAATGCCAGAAACGCGCCGGCCCGGCGTACCGGCTGAAAACGGTCGGCGGCGCCGGAAAGGCAGCCGAGAAATACCGGGCCGACCAGCGGGCCGAACAATGCACCGTTGGTCGCTCGAAGAATTCCCGGAGCGGTCGTCCGCGGGAATTCCTCGCGCAGGTTATCGCAGCCCTCAGTGAGGACCACAAGCATTTGCAGCAGGTTCGAAAAGCTGGGCCGGTCGAGCAGCTCCGCGACCAGCTCGGCGTCCCCCCGGCCGCCGAGCTGCCGGGACGCCCGGACCAGACCGTCCGGTCCGGGCGTCACCACGGGTGGAAGCAGTCCGGCCGCCGTACGGGCGCGCACCGCGGACACCAGCGCGTCGCGGGCCGCTCGCGCGGCGGCCGGGTCGCTCACCGGGTCAGAAGTCGCAGTAGACCCGCACGCAGGTGCCGTTGGCACCTTCCGCGCCGGTGACCGGCAGCTCCGTCTCCAGGTCGCCGATCACCAGGTCGAGCTCGTGGGCGTTGTCCATGATGGTCCTCCTCGAATTGTCGAACGGTTCGCACTCTCTACGAATGCGGCGGCCGAAAAGTTGCCCCTTGCAGCATGCTGTCAACAGCTGGACGGATGGCCGGATCTTTGTTATGCGGGCATTTGTCCGGCGATTGATTCCCACTCCCCGGACCCCGGTCTCGCATCCTGGGGCGCCCGTGAAAGAATCGGGGCATGCTGCGCTGGCTCACCGCCGGCGAGTCGCACGGACAAGCGCTCGTCGCCGTACTCGAAGGTCTTCCCGCAGGCGTTCAGGTCACCACGGACCACGTGGCCGACGCCCTGGCTCGTCGTCGGCTCGGCTACGGCCGAGGCGCCCGGATGAAGTTCGAGCGGGACGAGGTGACGTTCCTCGGCGGGTTCCGGCACGGGCTGTCGCTCGGCAGCCCGATCGCCATCCAGGTCGGCAACACCGAGTGGCCCAAGTGGCAGCAGGTGATGGCCGCCGACCCGGTCGACCCCGAGACCCTGGCCGACCTGGCCCGGAACGCGCCGCTGACCCGGCCGCGGCCCGGCCACGCCGACCTGGCCGGGATGCAGAAGTACGGCTTCGACGAGGCCCGCCCGGTGCTCGAGCGGGCCAGCGCGCGGGAGACCGCCGCCCGGGTCGCGCTCGGCGAGGTCGCCGCGCGGTTCCTGCGGCAGGCGTACGGCGTGACGATCGTCAGCCACGTCGTCGAGCTCGGTACCGTCAAGGCGCCGTACGGCGTGCTGCCGTCGATCGCCGATGTCGAGAAGCTGGACGCTGACCCGGTTCGCTGCCTGGACGCGGACGCGAGCAAGGCGATGGTCGCCGAGATCGACGCCGCGCAGAAGGCCGGCGACACCCTCGGCGGCGTCGTCGAGGTCGTCGTCGACGGCCTGCCCCCGGGCCTCGGCAGCTACGTGCACTGGGACCGCCGGCTCGACTCGAAGCTGGCCGGCGCCCTGATGGGCATCCAGGCGATCAAGGGCGTCGAGCTCGGCGACGGCTTCGAGCTGGCCCGCACGCCCGGCTCGAAGGCGCACGACGAGATCGTCGCCGAGGACGGGACGGTACGGCGTACGAGCGGTCGCTCGGGTGGTACCGAGGGCGGGATGAGCACGGGGGAGACGCTGCGCGTGCGCGCGGCGATGAAGCCGATCGCCACCGTGCCGCGGGCGCTGCGGACGATCGACACCGCCACCGGTGAGGCTGCTGCGGCGCATCACCAGCGGTCGGACGTGTGTGCTGTGCCGGCGGCGGGGATCGTGGCGGAGGCGATGGTCGCGCTGGTGCTGGCCGAGGTGTCGCTGGAGAAGTTCGGCGGGGACTCGGTGGTGGAGACGACTCGCAACCACCGGTCGTACCTGGCTGGGTTGCCGGAGACGATCCAGCCGCGCGAGTGGGGTGCGGAGTGAGCGACTCGGCCGGCTCCGCTGCTGCTCCTGGCTCCGCTGGGGCTTCCGACTCCGCTGGGGCTTCCGGCTCCGCCGGGCCGGTGGTCGTCCTGGTCGGCCCGCCTGGCTCCGGCAAGTCCACGGTTGCTGCGCTGCTTGCGGCCAAGTTCGGCGTTGCCCACCGCGACACCGACACCGACGTGGAGACCGGTGCAGGCAAGCCGATCTCCGACATCTTCGTCGACTCCGGCGAGCCGGCCTTCCGCGCCCTCGAGCGCGCCGCGATCGTCACGGCGCTGGCGGACGACGGCGTCGTCCTGTCCCTCGGCGGCGGCGCCATCCTCGACGCCGACACCCGCGCCGATCTCGCCGGCCACACCGTCGTCTTCCTCGACGTCTCCGTCGGCGAGGCCGCCAAGCGCGTCGGCCTCGGCGTCGCCCGCCCACTGCTGCTCGGCAACGTGCGGACCCAGCTCAAGAACCTGATGGACGCCCGCCGCCCGCTGTACGCCGAGGTCGCGAAGCACACGGTCACCACCGACCACCGCGCCCCCGAAGAGATCGCCGACGAGATCGCGGAGCTGCTCGGATGACCAACCGAACCATCCGGGTCGAGGCGGCCGCGCCGTACGACGTTGTCATCGGCAACAATCTCCTCGGCGAGCTCCCCGGCCTGCTCGGCGACGGCGTCCAGCGCGTCGCCGTCATCCACCCGCGCGCCCTCCGCACCAGCGGCGACGCCATCCGCGACGACCTCGTCTCGGCCGGCTACACCGCGCACGCGATCGAGATCCCCGACGCCGAGGAAGCCAAGTCGGCCGAGGTCCTCGCGTACTGCTGGTCGGTCCTCGGCCAGGCCGGCTTCACCCGCTCCGACGCGGTCGTCTCCATCGGCGGCGGAACCACCACCGACCTCGCAGGCTTCGTCGCCGCCACCTGGCTGCGCGGCGTGAAGGTCGTCCACATCCCCACCACCCTCCTCGGCATGGTCGACGCGGCCGTCGGCGGCAAGACCGGCATCAACACCGCCGAGGGCAAGAACCTCGTCGGCGCCTTCTGGGAGCCGGCCGGCGTCCTCTGCGACCTGGCCGCCCTCGAGACCCTCCCGAGGAACGACTACGTGAGCGGCCTCGCCGAGGTCGCCAAGTGCGGCTTCATCGCCGACCCGACGATCCTCGACCTGATCGAGAAGGACCCCGAGGGCGCCACCACCCCGGCGTACGAGCACACCGAGGAACTGATCGCCCGCGCGATCCAGGTCAAGGCCGACACCGTCGGCGCCGACCTCCGCGAGCGAACCACCACCGCCGGCGGCGCGATCGGCCGCGAGGCCCTCAACTACGGCCACACCCTCGGCCACGCCATCGAACGCACCGAACGCTACAAGTGGCGCCACGGCGCCGCCATCAGCATCGGCATGGTCTTCGTCGCCGAGCTCGCCCGAGCCGCCGGCCGCCTCGACGACCCCACCGCCGACCGCCACCGCACCGTCCTGCAGTCCCTCGGCCTCCCCGTCACCTACCGCCCCGACGCCTGGCCCCACCTCCAGGACGCCATGAAACTCGACAAGAAAACCCGAGCCGACCGCCTCCGCTTCGTCATCCTCGACGCCCTCGCCAAGCCCACGATCCTGGAAGCCCCGGATCCCAGCCTCCTGATCGCCGCGTACGCCGAAGTCAGCTGAGGACTACGGGAACGCCAGCGTCGGGAACCCGTCCGGCCCGTCCGTCACCGTCCCCACGTCAACCCGCGTCGTCCCCGGGCTCCGCGTCAACCCTCCACCGCCCTTGAGCTGCGCCGGCGCGTCCAGCAGGTTGCCCTGGGCATCGACCACCTGGGTCTCCACCCGCACCCGGTCGCCCTTCCGCAGCACCTGCTGCTTGTCCCACGACCTCAAAAACACATACCCGTCGATCGCCCCACCGACGTACCAAGGCCCCACCCGATCAGCGAACACATACCGCTGCCGCACCAGCGCCACCCGCGCGTCCACCTGGTACCACCCCGCCGTCATCAGTACATCCGGCTCCCGGTCGTACGCGATGTAGGCCTGCACCGACCCCGTCCCGTCCCGCGGTGCCGCCGGGTGTCGCGCGTCCGGCGCCTCGATGGTGATCTTCGGGGCCTTGCCCTGCAGCAGCGTCAGCTCGAAGCCGTCGACGGTCTGCCCGGTGCGCGTCTTCTTCGTCGGCTCGCCGACGCACCCGTACACGCGATCGGTCGACGGGTCCTCGACCACGACGCTGTTCTCCGTCTGGCCCCCCTCGGCCCAGCTCCGCAGTTTCAAGGCGCGGCTGATCCGCCCGACCGAGTCGGCGCAGGCCCGGGCCAGCGCGTTCGCGTCGGCCGGGCTCGAAGGCCCGAGATTCAGTACGACGTCCGCCGGCTGCTTCCCGCTCTCCGCCGCCGCAGTCGGCGTACCGGCGGTCGGTGCGGCGCTCGTCGGCGTACCAGCGACCGGCGGTTCCCCGCCCACCCGCGGATCGTCGCCCAGGGCAACCACCCCGCCGACGATCACCGCGATCCCCGCCGCGGCCGACACCGGCACCACCCACCCGCGCCGCCGCCGTACCGCGCCCTCCTGATCGGCGAGCACCCGCTCCAGGATCTCCTGCCGGTTCGGCAGCGTGCGCTCAGCCGGGATCCGCGTCGTCATACCAGTCCCTCCGTGTCGAACTCGAGCAGTGATTTCCGTGCGCGGTTGAGCCGCGACTTGACGGTGCCTTCCGGTACGCCGAGCGCCCGCGCCGCCTCGGCCATCGAGCAGTCCGCCCAGACCACCAGCTCGACGACCTCGCGCTGCTTGGCCGGGATCCGGTCGAGGATCCGCCGGACCGCGCTCATCGCCCGCTCGTCGTCGACCCGCGCGACCGCGGCCGCCGAGTGGTCCGGCTCCGTGCCGTCCCGGTCGACCAGCTCCAGCCGCCCGACCAGCGCCGACTGCCGCCGCGCCGACCGCAGTACGTTCCCGCACTCGTACCCGGCCATCACCAGCAGCAGCGGCCGCGCCGACTCCAGCTGCAACGCGTCGACCTTCCGCGCCCGGGCCCGCCG
Source organism: Kribbella sp. NPDC051770 (assembly GCF_040681455.1). NCBI lineage: Bacteria > Bacillati > Actinomycetota > Actinomycetes > Propionibacteriales > Kribbellaceae > Kribbella > Kribbella sp. NPDC051770. The sequence continues at coordinate 282,908 of NZ_JBFAYT010000003.1, forward strand.
CCAGAGGGCGGTGAAGGTCGCTTGTACGACGTCCTCGGCCGCCGCCCAGGACGAGGTCCGCCGGAACGCGAAGTTGTAGACGGCGTCGGCGTACCGGTGGAACAGGACGGTCAGCGCAGCCTCGTTACCCTCGCGGAGCGCCGCCCACGCCTCCTGGTCGGTCTCCAGGCCGCTCACCTGGCCCGGTATCGCCGTGGTTCTTCGCCCCATCCGCCGTACCCCCAGCGTCGCCGATCGTGTGCTCATGTCCGGGAAGAGTCCGGCACCCGGCCGGGTGGTTCGGCCGCCGGCCACTAAGGTTGCCTCGTGACCGCGCGCAAGGTACTCGTACTGAACGGACCCAACCTAGGCCGTCTCGGCTCCCGCGAGCCCGACGTGTACGGCGCGACGACGTTCGCCGACCTGGTCGCCGACTGCGAGAAGACCGGCGCCGACCTGGGCCTGACAGTCGAGGTCCGCCAGACCGACGACGAGTCCGAACTCGTCGCCTGGCTCCACGAGGCCGCCGACCACAAGTACCCGGTGGTCCTCAACCCGGCAGCGTTCACCCACTACTCGTACGCCCTCCGCGACGCCTGCGCCCAGCGCACCGCCCCCCTGATCGAGATCCACATCAGCAACCCGGCCGCGCGCGAGGAGTTCCGCCACACGAGCGTCGTCGCCGCTGTCGCGACGGGGACGATCGCGGGCTTCGGCGTGGACTCGTACCGCCTGGCCCTGAGGGCGCTGACGACGCTGACGGACTAGCGCTCCGGGGCGGAGTGCGACGCCCAGCACTGACCAAGTACTGCTCACCGCAGCGGCCGCGACCCGCCCACGCCTGTCAGCGCCGTCGGCGGGTGGTTGATCAGTGGTTGATCAGTGGTGCACGTCGGTCACATGCCTCTCAGCTCACCCAGCCCGTCTGCTCCGGCCTGCGCCTCTGGCGACTAGTGCGACGCCCACCACCCACCAAGCACCATCCGCGACCCCGGTCCCCGCTCAACCGACCTCGGTCGACGGCTGTGATCCAGGGGTTGATCGGTGGTGCACGTCGACCACCTGCGCCTTCGCGGACACCCACCACTCACCAAGTCCTCGCGGCAGGCGCGAGTGGCAATTCATCAGGCGGGCGCTCACTCGGCGGGTGCGCGTTGGTGAGTGGTGGGGATCCACTCGCAAACCGCCCGAAAACTGCATACAGCCCGTCCCCAGCAGGTTGCACGCAGCGACCGGCTTGCCCGATCGGCTGGCTGCCAGGGCAGACCGGCCGGGCAGATCTCACGCGCGCAAGGGCATGAAACGGGTGTGAGACGCCCGTGAAACGGCCCTCGGGCAGGCTGTGTCGCGGGTCGGGGTCCCGGGGGAACGGCGCAAGCCGCCGGGCCGCGGCGGTCGAACCTTGCGGATCCATCGGGGGACCTCAGGGCACGACCGCGGCGGCCCGCGGCGAGTGCCGGAGCTGCCCGTACGGGCACACCGTTCGGGACCACGACGAATCGACGAGCCTTGGGGGTTCCTGTGACTGCGGATGCGATCCGTTCCGTTCAACACTCTGGGGGAGTGCTGCCCGCGAAACAGCGCCGGATACCGGTCTGGGTGAAGGCGGCCGATCCGCTCTCGCAGTTCGGCCTGGTGCACGCGCTCCGCCCGCGCCCGGAGGTCGCGCTGGTCAGCGACGCCGACCTGCCCGGGATCCAGCAGCCGACCGACAAGCGCACCGCCCCGCCAGTGGTCGCGCTGATCGCCGTCGACTCGCTCGATCCCGTCGCGGTCCAGCTGCTCCGGTCGGCGGCGCAGCGCGGCTGCCGGCGTACGGTCCTGATCAGCAGCACCATCGACGACGACGCGCTGATGACCGCGGTCGAGCTCGGCGTCTCCGGCGTACTGCGTCGCGCCGAAGCGACCGGCGACCGGATCGTCCACCTGCTCCAGACCGCCGCCGCGGGCGACGGCAGCCTCCCGCCCGACCTGCTCGGCCGGCTCCTCGGCCAGGTCTCCCGCATGCAGCGCCACGTCCTCGCGCCGCGCGGCCTGTCCCGCACGGGCCTGTCGGACCGCGAGACCCAGGTCCTCAAGCTGGTTGCCGATGGCAAGGACACGCAGGAGATCGCCCGCGAGCTCTCGTACTCCGAACGCACGGTGAAGAACGTCCTCCACGACGTCACCAGCCGCCTGCAACTCCGCAACCGCTCCCACGCCGTCGCCTACGCACTCCGCGAAGGCCTGATCTGATCCACCCGCCGTCCCCACGGACGGCCCTTGTTTCTCCACCCGGCGCTGGAGGGTGACGCCGGGAGGAGAAGTCACACCCGAACGCCGGCCAGCCCACCGGCCCTTCGGTCCCGCGTCGGCGCCGCAAGTAGGCGCCGACGCGGCGTGCGTTGCGCGGGTAGTGAGGCGCCGACGCCGCGTGTGTTGGTGCGGAAGGTAGATCGCTGATGCGCCGATGCGCTGTGCGGGCGGCGGGGGCGCAGACCCGACGTGCGACTTCGTCCGCGGGGTTCGCGCTGCGCTGAGGCGAGACCGTTGCCCGCGTTCGGCCCGGCGTACGCGCCAGACGCTGCTGCGACCATGGACACCGTCGCCGTCCCCGGGTACGACGACCCGAACGTACGGCGTTCTGGTCAGCAGCGGAGCCGGCCGCTCGGGGCGTCGGCTGGTGGTGGCGCCGCCGACGCGGTGTGCACGCGGCGTGCGATGGCTAGTGGCGGACCGGCCCCCGGCGCGGCGTGCGTTGGTGCGGCCAACCCAGCGCCTGCCGGATCGCTGGGCGCTGACTGGAGCGCTGCGCGGGTGAGCGCGGCGACTGTCCGCGTGTGCGTCAGGCTCTGCAGCAGCTCGGCGACGGGATGCGCTGACACCCCCACGCCGTGTGGGCGAGCAGTGCACCGAGCATGTGGAAGTCTCCGTCGCATGCGGCGGATTCATCTGGTGACTCATCCTGAGGCTCAGCATCATCTGGATGGGCTTGTGGGTGGGTGGTTCGACTCTGAGCTGACTGAGCGGGGGCGGTTGCAAGCCGGGCGGATTGCTGAGGTGTTGGCGGGGCGGGTTGGTGGGCGGGTGGTTGAGGTTTGGGCGTCAGATCTGCGGCGCGCGGCGGAGGCTGCGGAGGTGATCGGGCGGCGGTTGGGGGTGGGGGTGACGACCGATGCGCGGCTTCGGGAGCGGTCGAACGGGGAGGCCGATGGGAAGCCGCAAGCCTGGTTGGAGGAGCGGCGGGTGCCGTTGCCGGAGTTCGGGGATCGGTTGGGGCATCACGACGGGCCGACTGGGGCGGAGACTCGGCGGGAGTTGGTGCAGCGGTTGTATCCGGTGCTGGAGGAGATCCTCAGGCAGCCGGTGCAGGAGCAGGTGGTGGTTTCGCACGGGTCGGCGTCGAGTTATCTGATCGCGGCGTGGATCGGGATGCCGATGGAGGCGACTGGGCGTGGGTTCTTTCCGCTCAAGGCGGGGAGCATCACGACGTTGGTGCGGAACGACAGTCATTTCAGCCATCAGGTGGTGGCGCTGAACGAGACCGCGCACCTAGGGGAGGTAGCGGGCGGCTAGCTCGTCGAGGGGGAGTTCGCGGGAGGCCTCGGTGATCTGGTCGGCGATCGGGCCGAGTGCGGCGTACGCCGTACTGCGGACGGCTGCGAGGTCGGCGAGCTCGTCGGGGACCTGGACGGGGAGCCCGAACTTGTCGCGGTGATGGGTGGTGGCCGCGAGGAGCTGGAGCGCTTCCTCGGGGCGGCCCTCGGCGACGGCCAGGCAGGCGATCGACTCCAGGGCGCCGCACATGCCCATCGAGAACGCGCTCTCTCGTGCTCTCCGGAGGCTCTCGATCGCCCAGGTGCGGGCGAGGTCGTGCTGGCCGGTCTGGCGGGCGACGATCGCGAGGTTCTCCAGGGCGATCGCTACGCCGCCGAAATCCTCCATCTCCTGCCAGTGGTCGCGGGCCGCCTCGAAGAGCACAGTGGCCTGGGGTGCGTGGCGGAGATTGCGGTGGGCCAGGCCCATGTAGTTGAGGGCCGAGGCGCGGGCCCGGCGGGTGACGCGGTCGGTGGCGCGGCAGCGCTGCTCGACCTCCTCGGCGTGGGTGAGGGTGGCGACCATGTCGCCCTGTGCGAGGCAGGTGCGGGTCAGCGACATCAGGCCGATCGTCACGCGCTCCTCGTCGCCGAGAGCGCGGAAGGCCGCGAGAGAGCGCTCCCCGATGGATCTCGCCTCGGGGATCAGGCCGCGGTTGCGGGTCAGACTGGCGAGAGTGCTGAGGCCGGCGGCGTACTCCTCGGAGTCCTCAGAGAGAACAGCCAGAGAGCGCTCCAGCCAGTCGGAAGCCTCGACCATGAGGCCACGGGCCGGCCAATACCACCAGAGTGGGGAGACGAGAGCGCTCACTTTCGCGGCCTGGTCGCCGGTGGTGAGACACCAGTCGATGGCGGCGAGCAGGTTGGCCTCCTCCGCGCCGACACCGGTGTTGTTGCGGGCGCCCATGCCCTCGAACTGGCGGACGAAGAAGCCGCACCACTCGACGTGGCGGTCGCGGAGGGGTTCTTCCTCAGCGGCTTCGCGGAGACGTTCGGCGGCGTAGTCGCGGACGGTCTCGAGCAGCCGGAAGCGGATGCTCTCGGCGTCGCCTTCGATGGTGAGGATGCAGCGCTCGACGAGTTCGGCGAGGACATCGCCGATCTGCTCGGGGTTGAGGTGCTCCGAGGGCTCGTACGCCGGGGAGAACGCAGCGAGGGCGGACGAGCTGTTGCTCGCCGGGGATGTGGGCTGGGGAGTGGAGGGCTGAGGCCCCTCCGGATTGGCGATGACCGCTTGGGCGGCTTCCGCGGTGAAGCCGCCGGCGAAGACGGACAGACGTCTCAGAGCCACGCGTTCGGGGAGATCGAGGAGTTCGTGGCTCCAGTCGAGGGCGGCGCGGAGGCTGGTGTGGCGGATGCCGGCGTCGCGGGGGCCGCGGACGAGGAGGCGGAGGCGGTTGTCGATGCGTTCGGCGAGCTGGGCCACCGAGAGGGTCCGGGTCAGACCGGCGGCCAGTTCGATCGCGAGGGGGAGGCGGTCCACGGCGGCGCAGATCGCGTCGACCTCGGGGCCCGGTTCGGCGCCGCTGCGGTTGCAGAAGAGCTCCGAGGCGGCTGCTGCTTCGAGGGGGCCGACGCGGCGCTCCTCCTCGGCGGAGATCCGGAGCAGGCGTTGCGAGGTGACGATGATCGACGTCGCCTCGCCGAACTTGAGCAGGTTCTCGACCAGCGCCGCGGTGTTCTCGACGAGGTGCTCGGCGTTGTCGAGGATCAGCAGCCCGCCGGCCAGCTCGTCGGCGCAGCGCGCGAGCGGATCCTCGGAGCTGCCGTCGACGCCGAGGATCGCGGCCAGTACGGCGACCAGGCTGTCGGTCGCGCCGAGCGGGCCGAGGTCGACCCAGCCGACGCGGCGGCCGCGGGCGCTCTCGCGGTACGCGACCTCGCGGGCCAGGCGCGTCTTGCCGACGCCCGCGCCGCCGGTCAGCGTCACGACCCCGGCGTACGGGCCCTCGCCGCTGACCTGGGCCAGCAGGTCGGCGTACTCGAGATCGCGGCCGACGAACGCTTTGTGGGCCTGGGGCAACGAGATGGTGATCGCTGGGCGGGGAGGGGCCGGTACGGCGGCTGGGCCGGTGCCGGTGCGGAGCTGGGTTTCGAGGGCGACGGTCTCGGGGGAGGGGTCGATGCCGAGCTGGTCGGCGAGGCGCTCGTGCAGGTGGTGGAGCTGGGAGAGCGCTCCCTGGAGATCTCCGGCGCGCGCCGCGGCGGTCGCGGCGAGGCGGACGGGGCGTTCGTGAAGCGGGTACTGCTCGATGAGTTGCTGGAGCTCGGATTCGATGCCGGTGGCACCGACCTCGAGGCCGCTCTCGACGCGGTCGAGGCGGAGCTCGACGCGGAGGGAGTCGAGGCGCTGGCGCTCGGCGAGGACGAAGGGGAGGTCGGGGAGGTCCTGGAGGGGGTCGCCGCGCCAGGCTTCGAGGGCGGTGGAGGCGGCGGTGTGGGCGTCGGGCCAGTTCGTCGTACGGCGGGCTGCTTCGAGGTGGGTGACTTGGTGCTCGACCTCGGTGAGGTCGACGGCGCTTGCGTCGAGGCGGAAGCCGGCGGCGGTGCGGTCGAGGGCATCGCTGTGGTCGCCGAGGGCGCCGCGAAGGCGAGAGGCGAGGACGCGGAGGCGGGCCGAGGGGCGGGAGAGTTCTGCGTCGCCCCAGAGGTCGCGGACGAGGATCTCGTCGGAGACGGCGTCGCCGTGAGCGAGTGCGAGGCGGACGGCGAGGGCGCGGACGAGGGGTTGGCGCAGGGCGATCTCGGCGGGGGCTGCGGGGTCGGTGGGGACGAGCGCGCCGGTGCGGTCCGCGGAGGGCGGGGCTGCGGAGGTGGCGGACGCGAGGGCGTCGGCCGGGTCGGCTGAGAGCGTGCTCGCGGCCGGGGTCGGGGCGAGTGGGGATGGAGTCGCGGATGCGACGGTTTCGGTTGGGCTGACCGAAGGCGCGCTCGGGGTCGGGGTCGGCGTGAGTGGGCTCAGCGTCGCGGGGGTGGCGGCTGGTGTGGGCGTGATGTGGGTCGGGCCCAGTACGCGGAAGAGGAGCCTCGGGGGTTGGTGCTGTGTGTTGTCACCACCTTGCCGGGCTGCCATCTGGAGATCCTCCCACGGGGTGGCGGGGGGAGTCAGGGGTGATGGGGTCGTCTTCGTCACGGGGAGAGGGAGAGAGCGCGGGTAGAAGGAGGTCGGGAGAGGGAACCGTAGGAGGGGCTGGAGCGGGGGCGGTGGGGGACGAGGGGAGGTGCTCCGGGGGCGGGGGCTAGTAGCGTGGAGGGTTCCAGGGGAGTCCCGGGACGGATGTGGTGGCGGCTGATGGGTGCTTTGGGCAACGAGTCTGAGTATGCGGCGGCGTTGCGGGCCGGGTTGGTCGTGGGGCTGCGGAAGCAAGGGGTGCTGTCCGACGCGCGGGTGGCGGACGCGTTTGCCACGGTGCCGCGGCATGTGTTCGTGCCGGGGGTGGCGGTTGAGGCGGCGTACGCCGATGACGTGGTGCTGATGAAGCAGGACGGCGCGGGCGTGGCGATCAGTTCGGTGTCGCAGCCTTCGATTGTGGCGTTGATGTTGGAGCAGGCGGGCGTGGAGCCGGGGCAGCGGGTGCTGGAGGTGGGGTCCGGCGGGTACAACGCGGCGTTGTTGTGGGAGCTCGTGACGCCGAACGGTGCGGTGACGACGGTTGACATTGATGGGGAGGTGACTGAGCGGGCGGGCGCGACACTAAGAACGGCCGGGTACGACGGGGTGGAGGTCGTCCGGGCGGACGGGGTCGAGGGGTGGAAAGGCAACGCGCCGTACGACCGGATCGTGGTGACGGTGACGGCGGCTGATGTGGCGCCGGCTTGGGTGGATCAGTTGGCGGTGGGCGGGCGGATCGTGGCGCCGCTGCGGGTGCGGGGGCAGACTCGGTCGCTGGCGCTGGATCTTCAACCGGACGGCTCGTTGCGGAGCCGGTCGAGTGTGAACTGTGGGTTCGTGGCGATGCAGGGGCCGCGCGCCGAGTACGAGCGAGCGGTGCGGGTGGTTGGCGACGACGTCGTACTGCGGACGGATCAGGATCAGGAGATCGAGGCGCCGGTGCTCGACGGGCCGGGGTTCGTGCGGTGGACGCGGGTGTTGATGGATCGGGACGAGCCGTTCTGTCAGCTCGATCTGTGGTTGGCGTCGGTGTTCGAGGAGTACTGCGTGTTGGCGGCGAGCCGGGCGGCGGTGAAGCGGCGGCTGGTCCGGCCGGCGTTGCGGTGGGGTGGGGCGGCGGTCGCGAAGGACGGGTCGATCGCGTACCTGACCTCGCAGGCGGGGCCGAAGCGCAATCTGGTCGAGCTCGGCGTACGGGCGCACGGGCCGAGCGCCGTGCTGCTGGCGGAGGAGGTCGCGGGGCAGGTTCGGCACTGGGATTCCGTGCTGCGCGGCGGGCCCGATCCGGTGTTCCTGGTGCATCCGGCCAGTACGCCGGACCTCCCGGAGGGGCCGCACTTCCGGACCAGAAACTGCGTCGTCACGCCGATCTGGGCGCACTAGGGTGGCGAGATGGCAACGGTCAGGCAGTTCCAGGTCACGTTCGACTGCGCCGACCCGGAGCGTGTCGCGCGCTTCTGGTGCGAGGTGCTCGGGTACGTCGTACCGCCGCCTCCGCCCGGTTTCGACAGTTGGGAGGCCTTCAACGCGTCGCTGCCGGCCGAGGCTCAGGGGTCGGCGTTCGCCTGTGTCGACCCGGACGGCGCTGGGCCGCGGCTGTTCTTCCAGCGGGTGCCCGAGGGCAAGGTCGTGAAGAACCGGGTGCACCTCGACGTACGGGTCGGGACCGGGCTGGTCGGTGCCGAGCGGCTGGCGACGCTGGAGGCCGAGCGCGACCGGCTGATCGCGCTCGGTGCGGTCGAGGAGCGGGTGCTGGTCGCGGACGGGATCAACGAGTCCTGCATCGTGATGCGGGACGTCGAGGGCAACGAGTTCTGCCTCGACTGAGCTAGCTGATCTCGCGGCCGGGGGAGCGGCCGTGGTCGCGGACGGTCTGCCAGAGCTCGTCCATGTCGGAGCGGTCGTCGGGCTCCGGTACGTCGGTCCAGCCGCTGGCCCAGGTCTCCTGGTCGTCGCGGTTGGTGTCGAAGAGGGACTCGGCGAAGGCCGAGGAGCCGACGTACCGGGTCTCCTGCTCGGGGGCGGAGTCGGTGGAGGGAGAGGCAGCGGAGGAGCGCGACGCGGGGGAGGCCTGACGGCCGGGCGCGTTGCCGCCGTTGCCGTTGGAGGCGAGCGCACGAGCGCGCTTCTGCGCGTCGATGATGCCGAGGTCCAGCTCGTCCGAGAGCAGGCGGACGGCCGCTACCTCGTTGCCGGACTTCATCAGCTCCCGGACCTGGCTGTCCAGGTCGCGCTGGGAGGGCCGGGCCTGGACTCCACGCTGAGGAGAGGTGTGCGGCGCAGGCCACGGGGAGGACTGCTGAGGCTGCTGGAACTGCACAGGCTGCTGGAACGGCCCGGGCTGGTACTGCCCCTGCTGGTACTGCTGCGGCGGCTGGAACTGCCCCGGCTGCGCGTACGGCATCGCCTGCCCGCCGGCCGGTTGCGTGTACTGCCCCAGCATCTGCGGCTGCACACCCTGCTGCGCCTGCATCCGCTCGATCAGCCGCTGGACCCGCGGCGACGGCGTCCCCGGGGTCTTGCCGCGGTTCTGCGCGTTCAACCGGCTGACGACCGTGACCACGATCACCACGATCAGCGGGATCAGGAACTCCATCGTGCGGACCCCTCTCGTACGGCGGCTGCGGACCTGCGGTTCCAGCCTAGGGCCCGCCGGGTCCGCACGAATCGGCCGATCGGCGTCGCGCCCGCTACAATCCGGTGTACCGCTGATCGATTTCGAAGGGTTCCCACGCGTGGCATCGACGAACGACCTCAAGAACGGCATGGTGCTCAACCTGGATGGGCAGCTGTGGTCCGTCGTCTGGTTCCAGCACCACAAGCCCGGTAAGGGCGGTGCCGTGATGCGGACCAAGCTCAAGAACGTGCTGTCCGGCAAGGTGGTCGACAAGACCTTCAACGCCGACGTCAAGGTCGAGGTGGCCAACGTCGACAAGCGCGACATGACCTACCTGTACAACGACGGCTCGGCGTACGTCTTCATGGACAAGCAGACCTACGAGCAGCTGTCGATCCAGCCGGACACGGTCGGCGACGCGTCGCACTTCCTGCTGGAGAACCAGGACGCCATCGTCGCGGTGCACAACGAGCTGCCGCTGTACGTCGAGCTCCCGGCCTCGGTCGAGCTCACCGTCGAGTACACCGAGCCGGGTCTGCAGGGCGACCGCTCGACCGGTGGCACCAAGCCGGCCAAGCTGGAGACCGGGTACACGATCAACGTCCCGCTGTTCCTGACCACCGGCGAGAAGGTCAAGGTGGACACCCGGACCGGGGACTACCTCGGCCGCGTCACGTCCTGACCGCCCGTCTTCGGCTGGAGCTGACAACCGAACATGTCTGCCCGTAGCAAGGCCCGCAAGCGCGCGCTGGACGTGCTGTACGAGTCGGAGGTGCGCGGCCTGCCGGTCGGCGGCACCCTGTCCGATCGCGTGGCCGACAACGACCCGCCGGTGAACGAGTTCACCGTGGCGCTGGTCGAGGGGGTCGCGGAGCACATCTCCGCGATCGACGACCTGCTCGGGACGCACTCGGTCGGCTGGACGCTGGACCGAATGCCCGCGGTCGACCGCAACATTCTGCGGATCGGCGTGTACGAGCTGCTCTTCGACGAGCAGGTGCCGGACGTGGTGGCGGTCTCGGAGGCGGTGTCGCTGGCGCGGGACCTGTCGACCGACGAGTCCCCGGCGTTCGTGAACGGACTGCTGGCCCGGCTGCTCCAGCTGAAGCCGACGCTGGGGGTTTGAGCGCCTGGAAGTAGTTGCTGCCGGGATGGATCGGTGGCAACTACTTGAAAGACGCGCGCGGGGGCGGGCTTGAGGACGCGCGCGAGGCGCGGGTTTGAAAGACGTGCGCGCGAAGCGGGATTCGCGACCCGCGAAGGATTCGGGCCCGGTACCGCCTCGGTGCGGTGCCGGGCCTGCTGACGTTCCGGTGCGGCGCGGGGGGAACGGCCCCGGCCTGATCGAGCAGTCACCGTGACCGGTGCCGGCTCGTGCTGCCGTGTGTGCAGCTCTTCCTCACTAGGTGTTTCCTGCTGAGACCCGTACGCCGCCACGCTTGGTTTTCAGGGTGCGTGGCCGGCAGAGGTGGTTCCCCGGCCGTGGAGCGCCGAGGACTTGCGGGTCAGCTGGGCGAGCGACGGGCACGTCCAGCTGCTGACAGCAGTTCGTTCAGGGGGCCCACCACAGTGAAGTGGGGCGGGCAGGCGGCCGTGGGCAAGCTGCTACGAGCCCCGACCGTCTTGGTCACGCCGTGGTACTCAGGCTCCGGCGGCCTCGGACGCGTCGTCGACGTCGCCCTTCGCCTCCGGGTTCAGCACGCCCCAGGAGATGAAGCGCTCGGTCAGTGTGGTCGGCGACTCGTCGTAGATCACGGCGAGCGTGCGCATGTCGTCCTGCCGGATCGACAGCACCTTTCCGTTGTAGTCCCCACGCTGAGCCTGGATCGTGGCCGCGTACCGCGTCAGCGGACCGGCCTCGCTCGCGTCGAGGTGCTGCAGAGCCTCCAGGTCCAGGATCAACCTGGGCGGAGCGGCTGCCGCGGCGGCCGCGCTGGCGGATCCGGGCAGCAGCTCACGGATCGGCACGCCGTAGAAATCGGCGAGCTCCGCGAGCTTCTGGACCGTGACGGCCCGATCGCCACGCTCGTACGAGCCGACGACGACCGCCTTCCAGCGACCCTTGGACTTCTCTTCCACGCCGTGCAGCGACAGTCCTTGCTGCTGGCGGATGGCGCGTAGCTTGCCACCCAGTGTCTTCGCGTATTCGCTAGGCACGCTGGTTCTTCCCTCCGACTTGTGGTCATTTCTCGGTGAAAACCAACGACCCCAGGTATGGGCCGTCGGTCGAACCCCCCACGGTTACACAGAGTAACAATATTCCGGCCCGGAGGCCAGCGTCAAGACGGCGTGTCACTTCCGATACCATGTCAAGTGGTCCGAACGTCCTTTAAAGACCCGTCCGGTGAGGCGGGAAAGGAGGAACGGTTGCGATGAACCCTGCCCCGACGACGCACGAGTCACCCGACCCGCACGCCGCGCGCACTGTTCTTGATGCATCCGACATTTCCCGGGCACTGACCCGGATCGCGCACGAGATCCTCGAGCGCAACCGGGGTGCCGACCCGGTCGTCCTGCTCGGCATCCCCACCCGTGGAGTGGGCCTGGCGGCCCGGATCCGCGACCGGATCGCCGCGGTGGAGGGGCGCAGTGTGCCCACGGGGTCACTCGACGTGACCATGTACCGCGACGACATCGGCCTGAAGCCGGCCCGCGCGCTGGAGCACACCGACATCCCGCCGGGCGGGATCGACGGCAAGGTCGTCGTCCTGGTCGACGACGTGCTGTTCTCCGGCCGGACGATCCGCGCCGCGCTGGACGCGATCGGCGACATCGGCCGGCCCAAGGCGGTCCAGCTGGCGGTCCTGGTCGACCGCGGCCACCGCGAGCTGCCGATCCGCGCCGACTACGTCGGCAAGAACCTGCCGACCTCGCTGGTCGAGCGGGTCACCGTCCACCTGAGCGAGTACGACGAGGAGGACGCGGTGGTGATCGCCGACAAGCCGGCCGCCGAGCGCCGCCCCGCCGGTACAGGTCCGGCCGCCTCCGGCGGCCGGTCTGCGGGGGAGGGATCGGGAGCGTCCGCCTCCGGCGAAGCGTCCACGGGAGTCGCCTCCTCCGACAAGGAGTCCGGCAGCGAGCAGAGCAAGGCTGACCAGGAGGTGCAGGCGCGGTGAGGCATCTGTTGAGTGCGGGCGATCTCTCCCGCGACGACGCGCACCTGATCCTGGACACCGCCGAGGAGATGCGCTCGCTGGCGGACCGGCCGATCAAGAAGCTGCCTGCGCTGCGTGGGCGCACGGTGGTGAACCTGTTCTTCGAGGACTCCACCCGGACGCGGATCTCGTTCGAGGCCGCCGCCAAGCGGCTGTCGGCGGACGTGATCAACTTCTCCGCCAAGGGCTCCAGCGTGAGCAAGGGCGAGAGCCTGAAGGACACCGCGCTGACGCTGCAGGCGATGGGTGCCGACGGGGTCGTCTGCCGGCACGGGTCGTCCGGTGCGCCGCACCTGCTGGCGACGTCGGGCTGGCTGAACGGCTCGGTCGTGAACGCCGGTGACGGCACCCACGAGCACCCGACCCAGGCGCTGCTCGACGCGTTCACGATGCGCCGCCACCTCGGGTCGCTGGAGGGCCGGCGGATCACGATCGTCGGCGACGTCCTGCACTCCCGGGTCGCCCGCTCGAACGTGCTGCTGCTCTCGACGCTCGGCGCCGACGTGACCGTGGTCGCGCCGCCGACGCTGCTGCCGGTCGACATGACCAGCTGGCCCTGTACGACGTCGTACGACCTGGACGCCGCGCTGCCGAAGAGTGACGCGGTGATGATGCTGCGGGTCCAGCGCGAGCGGATGGGCGACGCGTTCTTCCCGAGCGCCCGCGAGTACACCCGCCGGTACGGCCTGGACGTGCACCGGATGGCGCAGCTGCCCGACGAGGCGATCGTGCTGCACCCCGGCCCGATGAACCGCGGGATGGAGATCAGCGCCGAGGTCGCCGACTCGACCCGCTCGGTGATCGTCGAACAGGTCACGAACGGCGTGGCGATCCGGATGGCCGTGCTCTACCTGCTGCTGTCAGGAACCAACGAAACCACCGAGGAGCAAACCGCATGACCGCCTACCTGATCACCGGAGCCAAGATCGTCGGCGGTGAGGTCGCGGACATCCTCCTCGACAACGGCGAGATCGTGGCCGTCGGCAACGACATCCAAGCCCCCGAGAACGCTGAGCGCATCGACGCGACAGGCCTGATCGCGCTCCCCGGCCTGGTCGACCTGCACACCCACCTGCGCGAGCCCGGCCGCGAGGACGCCGAGACGGTCCTCACCGGAACCAGAGCGGCGGCGGCCGGCGGCTTCACCGCCGTGTTCGCGATGGCCAACACCGACCCGGTCGCCGACACCGCGGGTGTCGTCGAGCAGGTCTGGCGGCTGGGCCGCGAGGCCGGGTACGCCGACGTCTTCCCGATCGGCGCGGTCACCGTCGGCCGCCAGGGCACCCAGCTCGCCGAGCTCGGCGCGATGGCCGACTCCGCGGCCCGGGTCCGGGTCTTCTCCGACGACGGCGACTGCGTCTGGGACGCCGCGCTGATGCGCCGCGCGCTGGAGTACGTGAAGGCCTTCGGCGGCACCATCGCGCAGCACGCGCAGGAGCCCCGGCTGACCAAGGGCGCGCAGATGAACGAGGGAGCGCTCTCCGGCGTTCTCGGCCTGACCGGCTGGCCGAGCGTGGCCGAGGAGTCGATCATCGCCCGCGACATCCTGCTGAACGCGCACGTCGGCTCGAAGCTGCACATCTGCCACCTGTCCACCAAGGGCTCGGTCGAGATCGTCCGGGCCGCGAAGAAGCGCGGGCTGGAGGTGACCGCCGAGGTCACCCCGCACCACCTGCTGCTCACCGAGGACCTGGCGGCGTCGTACAACCCGGTCTACAAGGTGAACCCGCCGCTGCGCACCAAGGCCGACGTCGAGGCGGTCCGCGAGGGCCTGGCCGACGGGACGATCGACATCGTCGCCACCGACCACGCGCCGCACCCGGTCGAGGACAAGGACTGCGAGTGGAGCGCGGCCGCGTTCGGGATGACCGGGCTGGAGACCGCGCTCAGCGTCGTGCAGCACACGATGGTCGACACCAAGCTGCTGACCTGGGACGACCTGGCCGACCGGATGAGCTACCGCCCGGCCGCGATCGGGCAGATCAGCGACCACGGCCAGCCGCTCGAGGCCGGTGCCGCGGCGAACCTGACGCTGGTCGACCCGGCCGCGCAGCGCACCGTCGTCCCGTCGGAGAGCACCTCGCTGTCGCGGAACACGCCGTTCGAGGGCATGACGCTGCCGGGCCGGGTGGTCGCGACCTTCCTGCGCGGTACGCCGACCGTCCTCGACGGGAAGCCTGCGAAGTGAAGAACGTCCTGGGCATCGCCGGCACCCTCCTGGTGCTGGCCGTCGCGTACTACGGGATGCTGCGCGGCTGGCGCAATCGCAAGAACCGCCAGGCCGGCCTCGCGCCGCTGCCCGCCGTACCGGCGGACGACACCGAGGGCGTCGAGGGCGAGTACGTCTCCACCACCACCGCGGGCGACTGGATGGACCGGATCGCCGTGCACGAGCTGGGAGTCCGCAGCCACGCGGACCTGGCCGTGTCACCGGCCGGCCTGATCTTCCACCGCCAGGGCGCCGCGGACGTCTTCATCCCGGTCGACCACCTGACCGGCGTACGGACCGACAAGGGCATCGCCGGGAAGGTCACCGCCGACCGTTCCGGCCTGCTCGTGGTCACCTGGCGGCACGACGGCCGGGACCTGGACACCGGGTTCCGCCCACGGCACAAGGCCGACACCGCCGCCCTGACCGCATCCATCACCACCCTGATCGGAGCCGAGAAATGAGCCAGAACGCACTGCTGGTCCTCGAGGACGGCCGCGCGTTCGCGGGGACGTCGTACGGGGCGACCGGCGAGACCTTCGGCGAGGCGGTCTTCAGCACCGGGATGACCGGGTACCAGGAGACGCTGACCGACCCCTCGTACCACCGCCAGATCGTCACCCAGACCGCACCGCACATCGGCAACACCGGGATCAACGACGAGGACGACGAGTCGCAGAAGATCTGGGTCGCCGGGTACGTCGTCCGCGACCCCGCCCGGGTCCCGTCGAACTGGCGGGCCACCCGCTCGCTCGACGAGCAGCTGAAGGCGCAGGGCATCGTCGGCATCTCCGGGATCGACACCCGGGCGCTGACCCGGCACCTGCGTGAGCGCGGCGCGATGCGGGCCGGGATCTCGACCGAGATCCTCGACCCGCAGCAGCTGCTGGCCAAGGTGCTCGAGCAGCCGGCGATGGCCGGCGCCGACCTGGCCGCCGAGGTCACCACCGTCGAGCCGTACGTCGTACCGGCCGAAGGCGAGAAGCGCTTCACCGTCGTCGCGCTGGACCTGGGCATCAAGTCGATGACGCCGAAGCGGATGGCCGAGCGCGGCATCGAGGTGCACGTGCTGCCGGCCACGGCCTCGCTGGAGGAGGTGCTGGCGGTGAACCCGGACGGCATCTTCATGAGCAACGGCCCCGGCGACCCGGAGACCACCGAGCACCCGACCACGCTGCTCAAGCAGCTGCTCGAGCAGGGCAAGCCGTACTTCGGCATCTGCTTCGGCAACCAGGTCTTCGGCCGTGCGCTCGGGCTCGGCACGTTCAAGCTCAAGTACGGCCACCGCGGCATCAACCAGCCGGTGCTCGACCGGGCCACCGGCAAGGTCGAGATCACCTCGCAGAACCACGGCTTCGCCGTCGACGCTCCGATCGAGGAGTCGATCCAGACGCCGTACGGGACCGCCGAGGTCAGTCACGTCTCGCTCAACGACAACGTGGTCGAAGGGCTCAGGCTGACCGGGAACGACGGCCGCGTGCTGGCCTTCTCGGTCCAGTACCACCCCGAGGCCGCCGCCGGTCCGCACGACTCGGCGTACCTGTTCGATCGCTTCGTAGAGCTCATGGAAGGGCGGAACTGATGCCACGCCGTACAGACATCGACTCGGTGCTGGTGATCGGCTCCGGCCCGATCGTGATCGGCCAGGCCTGCGAGTTCGACTACTCCGGCACCCAGGCCTGCCGGGTGCTCAAGGAGGAGGGCTTCCGGGTCGTCCTGGTCAACTCCAACCCGGCCACGATCATGACCGACCCGGAGTTCGCCGACGCCACCTACGTCGAGCCGATCACCCCGGAGTTCGTCGAGAAGGTGATCGAGAAGGAGCGCCCGAACGTCCTGCTGGCCACCCTGGGCGGCCAGACCGCACTGAATGCCGCGATCGCGCTGCACGAGAACGGCGTCCTGGAGAAGTACGGCGTCGAGCTGATCGGCGCCTCCGTGGACGCCATCCAGCGCGGTGAGAACCGGCAGTCGTTCAAGGGCATCGTCGAGAAGCTCGGCGCCGAGGTGGCCCGCTCGGTGATCTGCCACTCAATGGACGACGTGCTCGGCGCGGCCGGGCAGCTCGGCTACCCGCTGGTCGTCCGGCCGTCGTTCACGATGGGCGGCGTCGGCTCCGGGATGGCGTACGACGAAGCCGACCTGCGCCGGATCGCCGGCGCCGGCCTGGCCGCCAGCCCGACCACGGAGGTCCTCATCGAGGAGTCCATCGTGGGCTGGAAGGAGTACGAGCTGGAGGTGATGCGCGACAAGGCCGACAACGTGGTGATCATCTGCTCGATCGAGAACGTCGACCCGATGGGCGTGCACACCGGCGACTCGGTCACCGTCGCGCCCGCGATGACGCTGACCGACCGCGAGTACCAGGTGATGCGCGACCTGGCGATCGGCATCATCCGCGAGGTCGGGGTCGACACCGGCGGCTGCAACATCCAGTTCGCGGTGAACCCGGCCGACGGCCGGCTGATCGTGATCGAGATGAACCCGCGGGTGTCCCGTTCGTCCGCGCTGGCCTCGAAGGCGACCGGCTTCCCGATCGCCAAGATCGCCGCCAAGGTCGCGATCGGCTACACCCTGGACGAGATCCCGAACGACATCACCCAGCAGACCCCGGCCAGCTTCGAGCCGACGCTGGACTACGTCGTGGTCAAGGTGCCGCGGTTCGCGTTCGAGAAGTTCCCGGCCGCCGACGCGACGCTGACCACGCACATGAAGAGCGTCGGCGAGGCGATGGCGATCGGCCGCAACTACACCGAGGCGCTGCAGAAGGCGCTGCGGTCGCTGGAGAAGCCGGAGGCCCGGTTCTCCTGGGCGGGCTCGCCGGCCACCGAGCTGGAGCCGCTGATCGAGCGGATCAGGACGCCGCACGACGGCCGGCTGCGGACGATCATGGACGCGATCCGGGCCGGCGCCACGCCGGAGCAGATCTTCGACGCGACCAAGATCGACCCGTGGTTCGTCGACCAGCTCTTCCTGCTGCACGAGACCGCCCTGCAGGTCGCGGCGGCGCCGCGGCTGACCCCGGATGTGATCCGGCTGGCCAAGCGGCACGGCTTCTCCGACCTGCAGCTGGCCGAGATCCGCGACCTCACCGAGGACGTCGTCCGCGGCGTCCGGCAGGCGCTGGGGATCCGGCCGGTCTACAAGACCGTCGACACCTGCGCGGCCGAGTTCGCGGCGACCACGCCGTACCACTACTCGTCGTACGACGAGGAGACCGAGGTCGCGCCGCGCACCGAGCCGGCCGTGCTGATCCTGGGCTCCGGCCCGAACCGGATCGGCCAGGGCATCGAGTTCGACTACTCCTGCGTGCACGCGTCGATGGCGCTGCGCGAGGCCGGCTACTGCACCGTGATGGTGAACTGCAACCCGGAGACGGTCTCCACCGACTACGACACCTCCGACCGGCTGTACTTCGAGCCGCTCACCGCCGAGGACGTCCTGGAGATCGTGTACGCCGAGATGCAGGCCGGCCCGGTGGCCGGGGTGATCGTGCAGCTCGGCGGCCAGACGCCGCTCGGCCTGGCCCAGCGCCTCGCCGACGCCGGGGTGCCGATCGTCGGTACGTCGCCGGAGGCGATCCACCTGGCCGAGGAGCGCGGCGCCTTCGGCAAGGTGCTCGCCGACGCGAACCTGCCCGCCCCGAAGCACGGCACGGCGCTGTCGGCGCCGGAGGCGCACGCGGTCGCCGAGGAGATCGGCTTCCCGGTGCTGGTCCGGCCGTCGTACGTGCTCGGTGGGCGCGGGATGGAGATCGTCTACAGCGACGCCGAGCTGGCGGCCGCGCTGGAGCGGCTGAGCGGCGGGGCCAACGCCTGGGAGCACCCGGTGCTGATCGACCGGTTCCTCGACGACGCGGTCGAGATCGACGTCGACGGGCTGTTCGACGGCGAGGAGCTGTTCCTCGGCGGCGTGATGGAGCACATCGAGGAGGCCGGCGTGCACTCCGGCGACTCGTCCTGCGCGCTGCCGCCGATCACCCTCGGGAACGCCGACATCGAGAAGATCCGGCAGTCCACCGAGGCGATCGCGCGCGGGGTCGGCGTACGGGGTCTGCTGAACGTGCAGTACGCGCTGGCCGGGGACGTGCTCTACGTCCTGGAGGCCAACCCGCGGGCCTCGCGGACCGTGCCGTTCGTCTCCAAGGCGACGGCGACGCCGATGGCCAAGGCCGCGGCGCGGGTGATGCTCGGCGCGACCATCGCCGAGCTGCGCGCCGAGGGCATGCTGCCGGCTTCCGGAGATGGCGGGACGCTGCCGCCGTCGACGCCGATCGCCGTCAAGGAAGCGGTGATGCCGTTCAACCGGTTCCGGACCATCGACGGCGGGTCGGTCGACACGCTGCTCGGGCCCGAGATGCGCTCCACCGGCGAGGTGATGGGCATCGACGACACCTTCGGTACGGCGTTCGCCAAGTCCCAGGGCGGGGCCTCGCAGCCGCTGCCGGGACAGGGCAAGGTCTTCGTGTCGGTCGCCAACCGCGACAAGCGGCACATGATCTTCCCGGTCAAACGGCTCGCGGACCTGGGCTTCCAGATCTACGCGACCGAGGGCACGGCCGACGTGCTGCGGCGCAACGGGGTCGAGGCGGTCACGGTCCGGAAGAGCTCGCAGGGTCCGGGGCCGAACGGGGAGCCGACGATCGTCCAGATGGTCCAGGACGGCGAGCTCAACCTGATCGTCAACACCCCGATCGGGATGACCCAGGGCGGCTCGCCGCGGATCGACGGCTACGAGATCCGCAGCGCGGCGGTGGCGCGGAACATCCCGTGCATCACCACCGTCCAGGGTCTGGCCGCCGCGGTCCAGGGGATCGAGGCGCAGCGCGCCGGTGACATCGGGGTCCGGTCGCTGCAGGACTGGGTGTCACGGATCCGCGGTCAGCAGTGAGTACGGCGTACCGCAAGGTGGTCCGGCCGGTCCTGTACCGGCTGGGCCGCGGTGACGCCGAGATCGCCCACGAGCAGACGCTGCACGGGCTGCGGCGGCTGTCGAAGGTGCCGGGCGCGGTCCCGGTGCTGGCGTCGACGTACGGCGCTCTGCCGGCGGGTGTGGACCGGACCGTGTTCGGGCTGCGCTTCCCGAGCCCGGTCGGGTTGGCGGCGGGGATGGACAAGAACGGGGTAGCGCTGCCGGCGTGGCGCGCGCTCGGGTTCGGGTTCGTCGAGGTCGGGACCGTGACGGCGCTGCCGCAGCCGGGCAACGAGAAGCCGCGGCTGTTCCGGCTGGTCGACAGCGAGGCCGTGATCAACCGGATGGGGTTCAACAACCTCGGCTCGGAGGCGCTGGCCAAGCGGCTGGCGGCGTACGGGGATCTGGGGTACCCGCTGGGTGTCTCGATCGGGAAGTCCAAGGTCACGCCGCTGGCCGACGCGGTCGAGGACTACGTGACGTCACTGCGGCGGCTGCACGCGTACGGCGACTACTTCGCGGTCAACGTCAGCTCGCCGAACACGCCGGGGCTGCGGGAGCTGCAGGACGCGGGGCATCTGCGCGAGCTGCTGACGGCGCTGAAGGCCGAAGCTGTTGGGAAACCCGTCCTGGTGAAAATCGCTCCTGACCTCACCGAGTCGGCGATCGACGAGCTGCTCGGCGTCTGCACCGACGTCGGCATCGCCGGGATCATCGCGACCAACACCACCATCGGCCGCTCCGGCCTGGCGCCGTCGGACGAGTGGCTCGCGACCGAGACCGGTGGGCTTTCGGGTCGGCCGCTTAGCGAGATCTCGGCCAAGACCGTCGCGCACATCCACGCCGCGACCGGGGGAGCACTGCCGATCATCGGGGTCGGCGGCATCCTCGAGCCCGACGACGCCCTGCGGCTGTTCGACGCCGGGGCTAGCCTGGTGCAGCTCTACACCGGCCTGATCTACCGCGGTCCCGGCCTGGTCCGGACGACCAACCGGCGACTGGCTTCCGACTCCCGGCAGGGAGAACTTTCATGAGAGAGCGTGATCTTGCGATGAGCAACCAGCCCTTCGGAACGCGCCTGCGCGCGGTGATGAACGAGCGCGGGCCGCTCTGTGTGGGGATCGACCCGCACGCCCACCTCCTGGACGCCTGGGACCTGCCCGACACCGCCGAGGGCCTGGCCTCGTTCACGTACGGTGTGGTCGACGCGCTGGCCGAGCAGGTCGGCGTGTTCAAGCCGCAGTCGGCGTTCTTCGAGCGCTTCGGCTCGGCCGGGATCGCCGTCCTGGAGCAGGCCACCGCGCGGCTGCGCGAGGCCGGCGCCGTGGTGATCATCGACGCCAAGCGCGGCGACATCGGGACGACGATGGCCGGGTACGCCGCGGCGTACCTGTCGGAGAAGGCGCCGCTGGCCTGCGACGCGCTGACCGTCAGCCCGTACCTCGGGTTCGGCTCGTTGCAGCCGGCGATCGACGAGGCACAGGCGGCGGGCGCCGGGCTGTTCGTGCTGGCGCTCACGTCGAACCCGGAGGGCCCGCAGTTCCAGAGCGCGCGGACCGCCGACGGCTCGACCGTCGCCGGTGCCGTGCTGGACGGACTGCGGGAGCTGAACGCCGGCGCCGAGGACCTCGGGTCGTTCGGGGCGGTGGTCGGCGCGACGATCGCGAAGACGACCGAGAATCTCGACATCCGCGGGCCGCTGTTGGCGCCGGGTCTCGGGGCGCAGGGCGCGACCGCTGAGAGCCTCCAGGAGGTCTTCGGCGACGCCGTACGCAACGTCGTACCGTCGAGCTCCCGGGAGATCCTGGGAGCCGGTCCGGACGCTGTGGCGCTGCAGGACGCCGCCGCCCGCGCCAACGACGCCTACCGCACCGTTCTGGGCTACTGATGGCCGCCTCAGGCACGACCCGCAAGGTCGCAGCAGGCGTCGCCCTCGTCGTGGCGCTCGCGATGGGTGTCACGGCCCTGATCGGCCCGATGGCCGGTACGTCGGGCGGCGGTGGCAAGGACAGCCGGGCGGAGTACTGCGCCGGCCTGCAGACCTACGTCACGCAGCTGAACACGTTCCAGGACCCCTCCGACGCCGCGAAGCTCGACCAACTCATCGCCGACGGCAACAACTTGTCGAAGTTGGCGCCGGGCGAGCTGACCGACGACTGGGGGCTGCTGGTGCAGTACCTGGAGCAGATCAAGGCCACCGGCGGCGACCAGGCCAAGCTCCAGCAGCTGAACGCGTCGATGGACCCGGGCATCGCCCAGGCTCTGCAGGCGATCCCGGCGGACGGTCAGCAGAACTGCACGACGCCCGCGGAAGATGCCTGACGCGTCACGTCACGAGCTGGTTCCGGTCCGGGGGTGCGACGTTGTTCACGGCGTGCCGTGGTGGCTGTTGACCCCCGGATTCGGAACTGTTGCGTCGACGGGCGGCGAGGGGCCGCCCGCGAGCGACAGTTAGGAACGCGCAATGCGCAAGGTGGCAGCCCTGGTGGCAGCGGTGATGATGAGCGCCGGGGTACTGACGGCGTGCTCGGGCGGCGACTACTGCAGCGAACTGCAGAACTACGCCGAGGCGGTGAAGAACCTCGACGTCAAGGACACCGAGGCGGTGGACCGGATGCAGGGCGAGGCGAAGAAGCTGTCGAAGTCGGCGCCGGACGACCTCAAGGACGACTGGAAGGTCGTGCTCGACTACGCCGACAAGGCCAAGGACGCCAAGGGCGACTCGGCCAAGCTGCAGGAGCTGGCCAAGGCCGACGGCGAGAAGATCGCGGCCGCCTCGGCGGCGATCGGCAAGCAGGCCAAGGACACCTGCAAGGTCGAGATCGGTAGCTGAAAAGCATCTGTTCACGATGGGTTGGTCACGGCCGGTAACGTCGTGACCAACCCCTCCACGACCCCCGAGGACTCACGATGCGTACCGCAGTACTGACCGCGACGATGCTCGCCACCGCCGCCGGCCTGACCGCCTGCACCGAGGAGCAGGCCTACTGCGTCGACCTGGCCGGGTACGTCGCCTCCGCGGCGAACGTCGACCCGGCCAACGTCGCCGACTACCCGAAGATCCTCGACGACGCCCGGAAGCTGCGCGAGAGCGCGCCGGCCGACGTGAAGGACGACTGGGCCGCGGTGATCGCGTTCGCCGAGAAGGCGCAGAAGGCGGGGACGGATCGTGTCGAGCTGGCTCGGCTGAGCAAGGAGACCGGCTCGGTCACCACGGCGTACTCCGCGATCGCGGCGCACGCCAAGGACGCGTGCAAAGTCGACGTCCCGGCACTGGGTTGAGCCTGCCTGGTGCCGTGTTAGGTTCACCTGCGAAGCAACCCAACGGGACAGGTGAAACGGTGCCACTTCCTTCTTTGACCCCGGAGCAGCGCGCGGCCGCTCTGGACAAGGCCGCGGCCGCACGGCGTGAGCGTGCGGAGATCAAGAACCGGATCCGGCACTCCGGAGCGTCTCCCACCGAGGTGCTGCACGAGGGGCAGACCAACGAGGTGATCGGCAAGATGCGGGTGAGCGCGCTGCTGCAGTGCGTTCCCGGGGTGGGCAAGGTCCGCGCGCAGCAGATCATGGAGCGGGCCGGGATCTCCGAGACCCGCCGCGTCCGTGGCCTCGGTTCGAACCAGATCGCCGCGCTGATGCGCGAATTCGCCGAGTGACCCGGACCGAAATCCGCGCTGCGTCGTTGGACACTGGTATGAAGATGACCATGGACAGGCCGAGCGCCACCCCGGAGGAACTGGACGCTGCTGCCCAGGCGGGCAGCGGTGCTGCCCCGACGGGCAGTGGTGAGGCGCCGGGGGAGGCGCGGCTGACCGTGCTGGCCGGCCCGACCGCGGTCGGCAAGGGCACGGTGGCCGCGGAGATCCGTGAGCGCTTCCCCGACGTCTGGATCTCGGTCTCGGCGACCACGCGCAAGGCGCGGCCGAACGAGGTACACGGGGTGCACTACCTGTTCGTCTCCGACGAGGAGTTCGACCGGATGATCGCCGACGGCGAGCTGCTGGAGTGGGCCGTGGTCCACAAGGCGGCCCGGTACGGGACGCCGAAGCAGCCGGTGCTGGACAAGCTGGCCGACGGCCGCCCGGCGCTGCTGGAGATCGACCTGCAGGGCGCCCGCCAGGTCCGCGAGACGATGCCGGAGGCGCATTTCGTGTTCCTGGCCCCGCCGAGCTGGGACGAACTGGTCCGTCGCCTGGTCGGTCGCGGCACCGAAACCGCCGAGGAGCGGGAGCGCCGGCTGGAGACCGCGGTGCTCGAGCTGGCGGCCGAGAAGGAGTTCGACGTGACGATCGTGAACGCCTCGGTTCGGGAGGCGGCCGATCAGTTGGTAAAGTTGATTCGATCACCCAACATCTCTGGAAAGAGCTGACTTTGTCTGGCAACCAGCCTGTCGCGATCGGCATCACCTCCCCGCCGATCGACGACCTGCTCACCCACACCGACTCCAAGTACAAGCTGGTCCTGTACTCGGCCAAGCGGGCGCGGCAGATCAACGCCTACTACTCCCAGCTCGGCGAAGGCCTGCTGGAGTACGTCGGACCGCTGGTCGAGACCCACGTCCAGGAGAAGCCGCTGTCGATCGCGATGCGCGAGATCAACGACGGCGTGCTGACCTGCACCGACATCGACCCCGAGGCCGAGGCGGAGGCCGCCGCGGCCGCTGCGGAGAAGTCGGCCGAGTAGTCACTCCCGATGACCGTGGGTGAGACGCCCGACAGCCCTGGTGACGCGGTCACCGGGGCTTCTGGTGTTTCCTCCGGTGCGGCGGTCAAGAAGACGTCGGTGGTGCTCGGCGTCGGCGGCGGGATCGCGGCGTACAAGGTCTGCGACCTGCTCCGGCGGCTGACCGAGTCGGGGCACAGCGTCCGCGTCGTACCGACCGCGGCCGCGCTGGAGTTCGTCGGCGCGGCGACCTGGGCGGCGCTGTCCGGCCACCCGGTGACCGCGGACCCGTTCGACGACGTGCAGGAGGTCCCGCACGTCCGGATCGGGAAGGGCGCCGACCTGGTCGTCGTCGCCCCCGCGACCGCGAACCTGATCGCCAAGGCCGCGCACGGCCTCGCCGACGACCTGCTCACCAACACGCTGCTCACCGCGCGCTGCCCGATCCTGTTCGCCGCCGCGATGCACACCGAGATGTGGGAGCACCCGGCCACCCAGGCGAACGTCGCGACCCTGCGCGCCCGCGGCATCACGGTCCTCGACCCCGCCGTCGGCCGGCTGACCGGCAAGGACACCGGCCGCGGCCGGCTGCCCGAGCCGTCGGAGATCTTCGCGATCAGCCAGCTGATGCTCGCCGACTCCGCCTCCCGCGCCGCGGGGGAGCGGGTCGCCGACCTGACCGGCAAGCACGTCCTGGTCAGCGCCGGCGGCACCCGCGAGCACCTCGACCCGGTCCGTTACCTGGGCAACTCCTCGTCCGGCAAGCAGGGCTACGCGCTGGCCCGGATCGCCGCCGCGCGCGGCGCGAAGGTCACGCTGGTCGCCGCCAACTCCGAGCTCGCCGACCCCGCCGGCGTGCACGTCGTACCGGTGACCTCGACGCAGGACCTGTACGACGAGATCACCGGTCGTGCGGCTGACGCCGACGCGATCGTGATGGCGGCCGCGCCCGCCGACTTCCGCCCGGCGAGCTTCGCCGAGCACAAGATCAAGAAGACCGACGACGGCGCGGTGCCCGCGGTCAGCCTGGTGCAGAACCCGGACATCCTGGCGACGGTCGCGCACGATCGGCAGCGCGACGATCAGGTGATCGTCGGGTTCGCGGCGGAGACCGGTGATGCTGAGCACTCGGTGCTCGATCTTGGTCGGGCCAAGCTGGAGCGCAAGGGGTGCGATCTGCTGGTCGTGAACGACGTGTCGGGTGGCAAGGTGTTCGGGAGCGACATCAACGAAGCGGTCATCTTGGATCGCTCGGGGACGGCGGTGCCGGTTCCGTCGGGGAGCAAGGACGCTCTTGCGGGCGTCATCTGGAACTTGGTCGCTACGCACTGGCACTAGGGTCGCGGGCCACTGGCACTAGGTCGCGGGGCTGACCTCCGGTCGTGTGAACAGGTTGACGAGGTTGCCGTCGGGGTCGCGGAGGATTGCCGAGCGGTTGCCCCACGGCATCGTCGTCGGCTCCTGAACAAACTCCAGGTCCTGTAGGCGAGCGAACTCCTCGTCGACGTCGCGCACCTCGAACTCGAGGAACACGCCGCGGTTGGCGACCGCCTGCACGAGCTGGTCGCCGTACAGGGTGGTGGTCAGCGTGCTGCCGGTGATCGCGAGCGTGCCCGCGGTTGTCCTCAGCTCGGCGAAGACTGGTGCTGGGCGTTGTGCGGTGATCTGAGTGAGGCGTTCGTAGAACGCGGTCATCCGGTCGACATCGTCGGTGACGATCCGGACTGAGGCGAAAGTTGTCATGCCCTGAGGCTAGGATCAATACCGGACAGATTCCGCCCGGTATTCTCAGGAGTGTGACGAGGCCGACCTCCCGAGTGCTCGCCCTCCTGGAACTGCTCCAGGCCGGCGGCACCCGCCGCGTCGGGGATCTCGCCGACCGCCTCGGCGTCGACGAGCGCACCGTCCGCCGGTACGCCGAGCACTTGGTCGACCTGGACATCCCCGTCCGCTCGATCCGAGGCCGGTACGGCGGCTACCGGCTCGCCGCGGGGTACCGGATGCCGCCGCTGATGCTCACCGACGACGAAGCCGTCGCGGTGGCGATCGGCTTGGTGGTCGGCCGTCGCGCGGGCCTCGTCCCGGACTCGAGCGCATCGGAGAGCGCTCTCGCGAAGCTCCACCGCGTTCTGCCGGCGCGCTTGGCCGACCGCCTGGGCGCGCTGCTCGCGATGTCGTCGTTCACCGCACCCCTACGCCCCACGCCGCACGTCGACACCGACATCCTGCTGACCCTCGCGACCGCCGCCCGCGACCGTCTCTCGGTCGCCCTCGACTACACCGATCGCCAGGGGCGCACCAGCGCGCGAACGATTTCCCCGGCCGGCGTGGTCGCTCACGCCGGCCGCTGGTACGTCGCGACCCCGGACCGCACCTTCCGCCTGGACCGAATCATCAGTGCAACGTTGCTAGAGGCAACAAATGATGGACTGTCGGTGGACCCTGCGAGCGCCGTACTGGAATCTCTAGCCACCACCCCCTGGACTCACCACGTGTCCGTTCGGGTGGCAGGCACCGCCGACGACATCGAGCGCCGCCTCCCACTCGGCCTCGCGATCGTCACTCCGCTCGACTCGTCCGAGGTCCGCGTCGAGCTCCGCGCCGAACGCCTCGACTGGGTCCCCGCCCTCCTCGCCGGCCTCGGTCGCCCGTTCGTCGTCGAGCATCCGCTTGAACTACGCGAACAGGTCGCCGCCCTCGCCCACCGCCTGGGCCGAAGCGTCAACGCCTCAGACCTCAGCCGGCGCGACGCGGCGTTCGAAGACCGCGTTCAGCCCGTCCTCGACCGCGCCTGAGTCGTCCTGACACTGACCCGCCACCCAGCGGCGCAACATCCCGCCCCGTGCAGGCATCGAGCGTGGTGAGACCAGGAGGTTCACCATGAACAGTTCGTCCCCGCGCCGATTCCTCGCGGTCCTGCTCGCCGCCGTACTGCTCGGCCCGGCGCTTCCGGCAGCCGCCGACGACCCGGAGTGCCCGATCCCGCCGGTCGCCGACGTGTACGCCTACCAAACCCCGGACGCGACCGCCCTGACCGGACGCATCGCGCCGGTCCCCGCCTGCCCGACCATCGCCACCGTGAAGAAGCTCGACGGCAGCGCCGAGATCAGCTTCGAGGGCGACACCTTCGAGCTCCCGCTCGGTACCGAGTCCGGGACCTGGTACCTCGCGTCGATCACCACCTGGCCCGGCGACACCCGCACCTTCGAGCCGGTGGCGCCGAACCTGCTCCGGGTCCTCGACCTGACCCGGATCACTTCGACCGCCCCGACCGGCTTCGCGGCGTACGGCGACCGCTTCACCGTCTCCGGCTACCTCGAAGGCTGGACCCCGGCCGGCGGCTGGCAGCGGATGCCCGGACGCCCGCTGACCATCCGAACCGGCAACGGCTGGGACGGCAACCCGACCGTCCCGACGGTCACCGACGCTTCCGGCGAGTACCGCCTGACGGTCCCGCTCTACAACACGTACGGCGGTGCCGCCGTCTTCGCCGGCGACGAGCAGTGGCTGAGCAGCGCCAGCTTCAACGACGTCCAGGTGCATGGTCTGGTCGACGCGAAGGCCAGCGACCGAACCCCGAACGTCGGAGAGCGCGTTCTCATCTCCGGCAAGGTCGCGCCGGGCGCCGTACCGGTGTGGCTCGAACGCCTGGTCGGCACCGAGTGGGTCAAGGTCGGCCCCACCGTCACCGCCGCGGCGAACGGCCGATACCGCCTCACCTACCGTCCGACCACCCGCGGCGTTCACCAGCTCCGGGTCTGGAACGACGGCACCGACCCCGAGACCCGCCTCGGCGTACAGCCCGCTGTTGCGAACCTCAGACTGGTGGCGCACCGCTGAGTAGTTGCCTCAGGCATATAGAGCCTGCTGCTGCGAGCATCAAACTCGTGGCGCACGGTCAGGCACTCGCTCCACCCGCGTCCAGCCCTTCCAGCCGCGCTCGGCGAGGATCTCCAGCAGGCGCGCGGCCAGCGGGGACGACTCCAGCATCGTGGTGTCCAGCAGGTCGACGAACGTGTCGTCGAAACCGTCGACCTGCAGGGCGCCGGCCTCGACCGCGAGGATCAGCCGCCGCTCGACGATGTCGGCGACCTCGATGATCCGCGGGTCGTCGAGGTCCCAGTCGAGCGCGCCGCCGACGAGTTGGTAGAACCGGACCATGTCCGGATCGTCCAGCTCCGCGTGCTTGGTCGCGATCACCGCTTCGATGTGCTGCGGGACCTGCGCGGCGACCATGATCCACGCATCGCGTTCAAGCTCGACGTACTGGTCGCCGGCGCCGAGCTCGCGCAGCTTGTCGAGGTAGCTGACGACGCTCGCGGGCAGCGCCAGGTGCTCACCTGCGGCGAGGCGCGCGAGCCGCTTGCGCGTCTCCTGCAGCCGGCGGACCTCGGCGCGCAGCTTCTTGTCGATCTCCTGCACGCCTTCGGCGAACTCCTCGGCGCCCGCGTCGAGCAGCTCCTGCACCCGCGCCAGCGGCACGCCCGCGTCGGCCAGCGTCCGGATCCGGATCAGCCGTACGACGGCTGCCGCGTCGTACGTGCGGTAGCCGGAGTGGTCGCGCGCGGGCTCGGGCAGCAGTCCGATCCGGTGGTAGTGACGGATCGCGGGCACCGTGACCCCGGCGTACGCGGCGAGCCGGCTGATGGTGAGCACGAGGGCCAGCCTGCCTCAGGCGAACCGGCGGCGGTAGGCCACCATCGCCAAGCCGTAGGCGACGACGAGCACGCCGACGCACCAGCCGAGGGCGACCCAGAGGCCGTTGCCGACCGGTTGTTCGGCGTACAGGTCGCGGACGGTGTTGACGATCGAGGTCATCGGCTGGTTCTCGGCGAACCAGCGCACCGGGCCGGGCATCGTTGCCGTCGGCACGAATGCCGAGCTGATGAACGGCAGGAACAGCAGCGGGTACGAGAACGCGCTCGCGCCGTCGACCGACTTCGCGGTCAGCCCGGGGATCACCGCGATCCAGGTCAGCGCCAGCGTGAACAGGACCAGAATGCTCACCGCGCCCAGCCAGGCGCCGATGCTCGCGCCGGTCCGGAAACCCATCAGCACGGCGACCGCGGTGACGACGACCAGCGAGACGACGTTGGCGACGACCGAGGTGAGCACGTGCGCCCAGAGTACGGCCGACCGCGCGACCGGCATCGACTGGAAGCGTTCGAAGATGCCGCTCTGCAGGTCGAGGAACAGCCGGAACGCGGTGTACGCGATCCCGGAGGCGACGGTGATCAGCAGAATCCCGGGCAGCAGGTAGTTGATGTACGCCGGAGAGCGCGATCCGGTGTCGATCGCGCCGCCGAGCACGTAGACGAACAGCAACATGAACCCGATCGGCATGATCGCGGTGGTGATGATGGTGTCCGGGCTGCGAGCGATGTGGCGCAGCGAGCGACCGGTGAGCGCGACGGTGTCACGGAGGAAGTTCACCGGAGTTCTCCTGCTGTGTCAGAGCCGACGAGCGCGAGGAACACGTCCTCGAGCGTCGGCTGCTTCTCGACGTACTCGACCTTGGCGGGTGGCAGCAGCTGCTTGAGCTCGGCGAGCGTGCCGTCGACGAGGATCCGGCCCTGGTGCAGGATCGCGATCCGGTCCGCAAGGTGCTCGGCCTCGTCCAGGTACTGCGTCGTCAGCAGCACCGTCGTCCCCGCCGCGGCGAGCGTCTCGACGGTCCGCCAGACCTCGATCCGCGCCTCGGGGTCGAGACCGGTGGTCGGCTCGTCGAGGAAGATCACCGGCGGCGCCCCGATCAGGCTCATCGCGATGTCGAGCCGGCGGCCCATCCCGCCCGAGTACGTCGCCACCCGGCGCCGCCCGGCCTCGGTCAGCACGAACCGCGCGAGCAGGTCGTCGGCGACAGCGCCCGGGTCGGGCAGATGCCGCAGCTTGGCGACGAGCACCAGGTTCTCCCGCCCGGTCAGTACTTCGTCGACCGCGGCGAACTGCCCGGTCAGGCTGATCGACCGCCGTACGTCAGCCGCCTCTCCGTTGACGTCAAAGCCGTTCACGGTCGCCGTCCCGGCGTCGGCTGAGAGCAGCGTGGAGAGGATCTTCACGACTGTCGTCTTGCCCGCGCCGTTCGAGCCGAGCAGCGCGAAGATGCTCCCGCGGGCGACGCTGAAGTCGACGCCCCGGAGGACGTCGAGCTTCCCGTACACCTTCCGCAAGCCCGCGACGCTGATCGCCGCGTCGGCTACGCCGGTTGATGGGTCGCTGGTGCTGGTCATGGTGGGTCTCCTGTTCGGTTGCGAACAGAGTGCGGGGTTGATGCAGCATCAAGGTCAACCCACCACCACTGGACAACCAGGCTCCCGCAGTGTGCAATATATTGCATGTCGCAACTCAAGAACTTCGAGCGCTACCCGCTGCTGTTCGGCCCGAGCCCGGTGCACCCCCTCGACCGGTTGACCGCGCACCTCGGCGGCGCGCGGATCTGGGCCAAGCGTGAGGACGTCAACAGCGGTCTCGCGTACGGCGGCAACAAGACCCGCAAGCTCGAGTACCTGCTCCCGGACGCGCTGGCCCAAGGCGCCGACACGCTCGTGAGCATCGGCGGCGTCCAGTCGAACCACACCCGCCAGGTCGCCGCCGCAGCCGCGAAGGCGGGGCTGAAGGCCGTGCTCGTGCAGGAGAGCTGGGTGGACTGGCCGGACCCGGTCAACGACAAGGTCGGCAACATCCTGCTGTCGCGGATCATGGGCGCCGACGTCCGGCTGGTCCGGGCCGGCTTCGGGATCGGCTTCAAGGAGAGCTGGCAGCAGGCGCTCGACGACGTCCGCGCGGCCGGCGGTACGCCGTACGCGATCCCGGCGGGCGCGTCCGACCACCGGCTCGGCGGGCTCGGGTTCGCGAACTGGGCGGACGAGGTGGCCGCGCAGGAGCGCGAGCTCGGGGTGTTCTTCGACACGATCGTGGTCTGCAGCGTCACCGGCAGCACGCACGCCGGGATGATCGCCGGGTTCGCCGGGCAGGACCGGCCGCGCCGGGTGCTCGGGATCGACGCGTCGGCCAAGCTCGCCGAGACCCGGGCGCAGGTCGCGAAGATCGCGCACGCGACCGCGGAGCTGATCGGCCTCGGCCGCGCGTTGCGCGACGACGAGATCACCGTGCTGGAGGGCTGGGCGGGGGAGAAGTACGGAATCCCGGTCGAGTCGACGATGGACGCGATCCGGCTCAGCGGGCGACTGGAGGCGATGATCATCGACCCGGTGTACGAGGGCAAGTCGATGGCCGGGCTGATCGACCTGGTTCGGTCCGGCGACATCCCGAAGGACTCGAACGTCCTGTACGCCCACCTCGGCGGCCAGCCCGCACTCAACGCGTACAGCGGGCTGTTCCAGTAGCCCCCGGCCTGTTCCAGTAGTTAGGCCAGAAGCTGACCGCTTCCCCTCCTAGCCTGGGCGACATGGACATCCCCTGGTCGGCCGTCGTCGCACGCCGCATGCAGCGCCACTACCTGCAGGAGCCTGGCGCTGATCCGGTCGACGTCGTACGGGCGCTCTGCGGTGCACACGCGCAGGTGCTGTCCGCCGGTGAGGTGTCGGTAGCAACCAGGCTGGGCAAGGCAACCAGGCGCACAGTTCAGCAGGCCCTCTGGGAAGAGCGCTCTCTGGTGAAGACCTTCGGCCCGCGCGGCACCGTGCATCTGCTGCCGACCGAGGATCTCCCGCTCTGGACGGGAGCGCTCTCCGCGTTGCCGCGGTCCGGGGGCGCGGCGACGCCGGAGATGCGGATGACACCTGACCAGATCGCCGAGGTGATCGAGGTCATCGGGGGAGCGCTCTCCGCGGATGATCTCACCGTCGACGAGTTGACCGACGAGGTCGTCGCACGCACCGGCCCGTGGGCGGGCGACCTGGTGATGCCAGCGTTCCAGGAGTTCTGGCCGCGCTGGCGGCAGGTGATTCCGGCCGCCGCGACCGCGGGTGTGCTCTGCTACGGACCGAACCGCGGCCGCAAGACGACGTACACGAACCCGCATCGCTTCACGCCGCCGTTCCGGCCCGAGAACGGCGAGGAAGCGCTCTCCGAGTTGCTCCGGCGTTACTTGCACGCCTACGGCCCGGCGACCCCGCAGCAGTTCGCGAAATGGCTCAGCACCACACCCGGCTTCATCGCCAAGCTGTTCGAGACCAGCGGCCTCGAAGAGGTCGAGCTCGACGGCGAGCCGGCCTGGCTGGTCGAAGGCGACACTGACTTCCCTGACGAGCCGGTGAAAGGCGTCCGCCTGCTCCCGTACTTCGACGCGTACGCCGTCGGCAGCCACCCGCGCGACCTCGTCTTCCCCGGCGAAGCCTCGACCCGCGCCCTGGCCGGCGGTCAGGCCGGCAACTACCCCGTGCTCCTCGTCGACGGACTCGTCGCCGGCGTCTGGCACCAGCGCCTGTCCGGCCGCAAGCTGCACGTCACCGTCGAGCCGCTCCGCACCGTGAAGCCCGCGCAACTAAGGGCCCTGGACAACGAAGTCGAACGCCTCGCCGAGATCGTCGACGCCCGCGCGACGCTCACCCTCGGCCTGATCACCGTCGGGCCGCATGCCTGAAAATCCCTGCCGGACAAGGACGATCGGCTAAACTGCTACCGATTCGATAGCGCAAGACACCTGCACCGCAAGGGGTTGCGATGGCGCCGACACACACCGCACCGATCACGGCCGCGTTCGACCTGCTCGGCCGGCGGTGGGCGCTGCGCGTGCTCTGGGAGCTGCGCGACGGGCCGGTCGGATTCCGCGCGCTGCAGGAGCGCTGCGACGACGTCTCCCCGACCGTGCTGAACGCCCGCCTGGCCGAGCTGCGCGACGCCGGGCTGCTCTGGCAGGACGAGTCGAAGGCCCACCAGCTGACCGCGACCGGCCGCGATCTGTCCCGTTCACTCAAGCCCTTGCTGGCCTGGTCGGAGCGCTGGGCGGCCGAGAACCGGCGCTGAAACAGTCGCTCGACCACGCTCACCTGAGCACCGCTGACCACGATGTAAGACGACAGTCCCACGAGGCGGACGAATCCGGTGTCCGGCACCGCACCCGGCCCGAAGTGCTGGCATACTGCCGAGGAGCATCGCCGGTGGCGGTGCGTGTGGGGCGGGGCTCAGGCTCCGCCGTGTGGACACCGAACAACCCTGAGGGAGAACCGTGGCACGGCGCCTTTTCACGTCCGAGTCGGTGACGGAAGGTCACCCGGACAAGATCGCTGACCAGATCAGCGACTCCATCCTCGACGCACTGCTGGCCGAGGACCCGAAGAGCCGCGTCGCGGTGGAGACCCTGATCACGACCGGACTGGTGGTCGTGGCCGGCGAGGTCACCACGTCGGCGTACGTGGACATCCCCGGGATCGTCCGGAACCGGATCCTCGAGATCGGTTACGACTCGTCGCTGAAGGGCTTCGACGGCGCCTCCTGCGGAGTGCAGGTCGCGATCGGCAGCCAGTCGCCGGACATCGCGCAGGGCGTCAACACGGCGTACGAGACCCGTGCAGACTCCTCGCAGGACGAGCTCGACCTGCAGGGTGCCGGCGACCAGGGCCTGATGTTCGGCTACGCGTCGAACGAGACCCCGGAGCTGATGCCGCTGCCGATCACCATCGCGCACCGGCTGTCCGAGCGGCTGTCCGAGGTCCGCAAGGACGGCACGATGGCCTACCTGCGGCCCGACGGCAAGACCCAGGTCACGGTCGAGTACGACGGTGACAAGGCCGTCCGGATCGACACCGTGGTGGTCTCCAGCCAGCACGCCGCCGACATCAGCCTGGACTCGATGCTGACGCCGGACGTGAAGAAGCACGTCGTCGACCCGATCCTCGAGCAGTTCGAGATCGACTCCACCGACTACCGGCTGCTGGTCAACCCGACCGGCCGCTTCGAGATCGGTGGCCCGATGGGCGACGCCGGCCTGACCGGCCGCAAGATCATCATCGACACCTACGGCGGCATGGCCCGTCACGGTGGCGGCGCGTTCTCCGGCAAGGACCCGTCGAAGGTCGACCGCTCCGCGGCGTACGCGATGCGCTGGGTCGCCAAGCACATCGTCGCCGCCGGCCTGGCCGCGCGCGCCGAGTGCCAGGTCGCCTACGCGATCGGCAAGGCCGCCCCGGTCGGCTTCTACGTCGACACCTTCGGCACCGAGACCGTTGCCGTCGACAAGATCACCGACGCCGTGCTCGAGGTCTTCGACCTGCGTCCGGCCGCGATCATCCGCGACCTGGACCTGCTCCGCCCGATCTACACCCAGACCGCCGCCAACGGCCACTTCGGCCGCACCGGCGACGACTTCACCTGGGAGAAGCTCGACCGTGTCGACGCGCTGAAGGCCGCCGCCGCGAAGTAGTCCTGCCTGCTGATCGCCCGGACCCGCTGGGTCCGGGCGATCGGCGTTTTCCACAGGGTGCGTGTCGTCGGGGGAGCGGCGGACTAGAGTTCCCGAGTGGCACCGAACGGGGACTCTCCAGAGCAGCTGACGCTGCTGCGTGAGACCGTCCGGCGTTCCCGGACCAAGCAGCCCGCCGACATCACCACGACGCTGCCGATCGCGCGGGTCGCGGTCGACGTGTCGCTGCCGCACCTGGACCGCCCGTTCGACTACCTGGTGCCCGAAGACCTCGCGGCCGAGGCCCAGCCGGGCGCTCGCGTGAAGGTCCGGTTCGCGGGCAAGGATCTCGACGGGTTCGTGCTGCACCGGCTCGAGACGTCGGAGCACGACGGCAAGCTCGCGCGGCTCCGCAAGGTGGTCTCACCCGAGCAGGTGCTCACGCCCGAGGTCGCGGATCTCTGTCGCGCGGTCGCCGACCGGTACGCCGGAGTCCTCGCCGACGTGACCCGCCTGGCCGTTCCGCCGCGCCTCGCGAAGGTCGAGGCCGAGGCGCTGCGCTGCACGCAGCCGACCCGCCCGGTCGAGTCGGCCTCCCGCTCCGAGTGGTCGCCGTACCCGCACGCCGACGGCTTCCTCGACGCCGTACGCCGTACCGAAGCACTGCGCGCGATCTGGACCGCCGTACCGGGCGCCGACTGGGCGCTCGCGTTCGCCCAGGCCGCGGCGGTCTGCGCGGCGACCGGCCGCGGCGCACTGTTGCTGGCCCCTGATGCCCGCGATCTCGAACGCCTCGCGCAGGCTTGTACGGCGGTCCTCGGCCGCGACGGCTTCGTCACGCTCTCGGCCGACCTCGGCCCGACCGCGCGGTACCGCGCCTTCATCTCCGCCCTCCGTGGCTGCACCCGCGTCGTGATCGGGACGCGCGCGGCCGCCTTCGCGCCGGTCGCCAACCTCGGGC
The DNA here is from genome assembly GCF_040681455.1 of Kribbella sp. NPDC051770. NCBI lineage: Bacteria > Bacillati > Actinomycetota > Actinomycetes > Propionibacteriales > Kribbellaceae > Kribbella > Kribbella sp. NPDC051770. Next base: position 318,392 of record NZ_JBFAYT010000003.1, read on the forward strand.
TGGTCGCGCTCTGGGACGACGGCGACGACTCGTACGCCGAGCCGCGCGCGCCGTACCCGCACGCCCGCGAAGTGCTGCTGCTGCGCGCGCACCGGCAGAAGTGCGCGGCGCTGCTCGGCGGGTTCGCGCGATCGGCCGAGACGGCGGCGCTGCTCGAATCAGGCTGGGCGAACGAGCTGATCGCTGATCGCGCGGTCATCCGCGCTGCGGCGCCGGCCGTGCACATCGCGGGGGAGTCGGACCGCGATCTCGCGCGCGATCCCGGCGCGCGGGCGGCGCGGCTGCCGCACCAGGCGTTCGAGGTCGCGCGGGAAGGGCTGAAGACCGGACCGGTGCTCGTGCAGGTGCCGCGCGCCGGATACCTGCCGAGCTTGGTGTGCCAGACGTGCCGGACGCCGTCGCGCTGTACGACGTGCGGCGGGTCGTTGCGGCGTACGGGGTCGTCGGGGCCGGCGAGCTGCAGCGTGTGCGGGCGGCCGGCGACCGATCACCGGTGCCCGGAGTGCGGCGACACGCGCATGCGCGCGGCGGTTGTGGGTGCTCGGCGGACGGCGGAGGAGTTGGGGCGGGCGTTCCCGGGCGTCGTCGTACGGACGTCGGGCGGGGATCACATGCTCGACGAGATCGAGGCCGAGCCGGCGTTGATCGTGACGACGCCGGGGGCCGAGCCGGTTGCGCCGGAGGGGTATTCGGCTGCGTTGTTGCTCGACACCTGGTTGCTGCTGGCGCGGCCTGATCTGCGGGCGCCGGAGGAGGCTGTGCGGCGGTGGTTCAACGCGGCCGCGATGGTGCGGTCGGCGCGGGATGGCGGCAAGGTGATCATGGTCGGCGAGCCATCGGCGATGCCGTTGCAGGCCGTTGTCCGGTGGAGTCCTGAGGGGTATGCGACGCGCGAGCTGGAGGAGCGGCGGGTCGCTCGGCTCGCGCCTGCGGCGAAGCTGGCCGAGTTGGTCGGGTCGTCGGATGCGGTGGCGGACATGGTCGCGCGGGTTCGGGAGTTGGTCGATCCGGGGGCAGGGCTTGAGGTGCTCGGGCCGGTCGATGTCGACGACGAGACCGTGCGGGCCGTCGTACGGACGCCGCGGGCCTACGGACTCGCGCGGGTGCTGAAGGAGGCGACCGCGGCGCGGGGGACGAAGAAGCTGCCCGGTCCGCTGCGGGTGCAGGTGGATCCGGCGAGCTTCGGATAATTCGGTGGCTCGGTGTGGTGAGGCGAGCTAGGGTCGCCGGACCTGGTTTCCCGAAGGAGGTTGATGAATATGACTGCCGTGGCAGCCGTGTTCGTCATGCCCACTTTCGCTGAACCAGGAGATTTTCCATGTCACACGTCATCTCTGCCGACCTGACCACCGAGCGCCTCGTCCTGCGGTCGTGGACCGCGACCGATGTGGCCGCCGTCCTCGACGCGAGCAGCGCGAGTCAGTCGTCGCAGCTCGCCGTCCTGCGGCCGGGCCTGCGCCCGGAGCACTGGGCCGGCGACTTCCCCTCCGACGGGGACCGCGTGATCGCGGGCCTGCTCGCGACCCAGCCCGAGTGGCTCGGCGCCTTCGGCCACCGGCTCGTCGTCGAGCGCGCGAGCGGTCTGGTGGTCGGGTCGATCGGCCTGTTCTGGCCGCCCACCGACGGGGTGGTCGAGCTCGGGTACGGCGTGGTCGAGTCGGTCCGCGGCCGCGGCTACGCGACCGAGGCGACCGCCGCGCTCACGGCGTACGCGCTGAGCTCGCCGGAGGTCCACACGGTCCAGGCCGGCGTCGAGCTGTCGAACCCGGCGTCGGTCCGCGTGCTGGAGAAGGCCAGCTTCCAGCGGGTCAGCGCCGATCAGGAGACGGCTCGGTACGAGCGCCGGTAGTCCATCGAACGGGGGACCCTGTTCCCTCCGGTGGGGGATCCGTGCGGCGGGCTGCGCTGGAAGAGTCGTCGGTATGACGGGCACAGCTCAGTACGCCGTACGTTCGCACGGCGGTCTTCAGCCGCAGGCTTGGGTGGTCGGCGTCGCGCATGTCGCGGCGCTGACTGCCCTGCCCTCGTGCATCTGGCGGCTCTTCCTCGCCGCCGGCTTCTCCATGGGCTACCAGCCCGAGTGGATGGCCGCCAACGCCGGTGACGCGGCGGACAAGATCTACCTCGTCGCGCTGAGCCTGCTCACCGAAGGTCTCGCACTCCTGACCCTCGGCCTCGTCCGCCCCTGGGGCGAGATCGTCCCGTCGTGGATCCCGCTCATCGGCGGCTGCCGCGTCCGCCCGATGGCCGCCGTCGTACCGGCCTCACTGGGAGCGGTCGCACTCACGCTGCTCTGGGGCCTGAACCCGTTGATGTACACGGACCTCTTCCACGACCCCCTCGAACCACAAGGCGGCTGGCAGATCCTGATGGCCACGGCGTACCTGCCGCTGATCTTCTGGGGCCCGCTGCTCGGCCTCGTCACCTGGGCGTACTACCGCCGCCGCTGCACCTGATCAGGCCGTCTCGCTCAGCTCGTACCCCGACGCCGCGAGCAGGTGGTTGCCCAGCGCGGTCCGCGAGTACAGCACCGTCCGTCCGTCGCGGCGCGAGTCCACAACACCCGCGTTCCGCAGAATCCCCAAGTGCACGCTCAACGTCGGCGCCGACACGTCCAGCGCATGCGCCAGATGCGTCGTCGACATCGGCAGATCCAGGTGGCTGACGATCGCCGCCCGCGTCCGCCCGACCAGCTCCGCCAGCGGCGACCCCACCATCTCCTGCTGGCTCTCCCACAACCGGCCGAGCCCACGCGGGGGATAGGTGATGGTCGGCACGTGCGGTGCCCCTGTCACCGGCAGGGCCGCCGGCCACGTGAACACGCACGGCACCAGCAACACCCCCTGCCCAGCCGTCGGCACCCCGTCCGGACACACGAACGGCCGGTCGATCTCGATCCGATCGCCGCTGAGCCGCACCGACGGATGCAGATTCCGGAACAGGCGGGCGAGCCCACCCGCCGCGAGCTCGTCGAGCCGGAACGCGAGATCCTCCTGCAGCAGCGCGCGCATCCGCCGCCAGTCCGGCTCGACCGCGCGCTGCCAGTAGGTCCGGAGCGCGGCCGTGATCCGAGAGAGCGCTTCCCCGGGATCTGCGATCAGCTCCGGCAGCAGGGCGTTCGGGTTCCCGTCGTGCGTTCGCTGGAGCTCGTCCACCACCAGCTCGTACGGCGTCGCCTCGATCGCGGCCAGCCCGGCGTCGAACCCGGTCGACCTCCGCGGCGGCGCCGGCGTGATGAAGTCCGGGATGTAGCCGATCGGCGGGATCAGGGCCCGCAGCAACCGCAGCGCCTCTGCGAACTCGTAGTCGCCGCCTGCAGCGAACCCCTGGAGCTCGTCGCCGGCGGGCGAGGTGGTGCCCCGGCGGTCCGCGGTGTTGCTGCGTGGGCGGATCGCGGCGTTGGACGACGTCGAGGTGCGGTTGATGACGTCGTCACCGAGCAGCGGGCGAACCTTGCGCAACCACGGCCCGTGCACGCTGCCTGACGAGTTGTTGCTCAGGGCCCGCACGCTGGTGACCGTCTCCCAGACCGGCGAGAACGCGAACCGGATCCGGCTGACGTCGTCGGTGTTGAGCCTGATGCTGATCACGCCCACCACTCTAAAACCCGCTTGACGCCCGCGCGAGGATTAGCCCAGGAACTAATGTTCGACAGCGTCGCGACGTACCGGAAGGCTTGGTCCCATGACTGTGATCGGCTCTCCGAGGGAGCGCTCTCCGCTGCCCACCGCGTTCTGGGCGCTCTGGGTCTGCCAGCTGGTCAACCGCCTGGGCAGCTTCGTCCAGCCGTTCCTCGTGCTCTACCTGACCCAGGACCGGCACCTGTCCGCCGGTACGGCGGGCGCTGTCGCCGCCGCGGTCGGCGCCGGGTCGGTGGTCTCCCAGCTCGTCGGCGGCTGGCTCTCGGACCGGATCGGCCGCCGCCGGACCATGCTGATCGGCTTCCTCGGCACCGCGGCCGCGCTGATCCTGCTCGGCTCGGCGCGCTCGCTGGAGACCATCGCCGCCGCCGCGTTCGTGGTCGGCCTGACCGGCGACCTGTTCCGCCCGGCCGTGCAGGCCACGGTCGCCGACCTGCTCCAGCCGAGAGAGCGCGTTCGCGCGTACGGGCTGCTGTTCTGGGCGATCAACCTCGGCTTCTCGGTCTCCACGGTCAGCGCCGGCGTCCTGGCGAGCATCGGCTACAACCTGCTGTTCTGGATCAACGCCAGTACGTCGGTGATCGCGGCGCTGGTGATCTGGCGGATGGTCCCGGAGACCCGGCCGGTGCTCGACGACGAGACCCCGCGGCGCGCGCTGCTGCCCGTCGTCCTGCGCGACACGACGTTCCTGCTGATGGTCCTGCTGCAGATCGGCTACGCGACGATCTACTTCCAGGGCTACTCGACCCTCCCGCTTGCGATGGCCGCGGACGGCCTGCCGAGCTCGACGTACGGGTTGGTGATCGGGCTGAACGGCGTGGTGATCGTCGTCGTGCAGCCCTTCGTCAACCGGCGCCTCGCCGCGCTGGACCGGCCGAAGCTGCTGGCGGGTTCGATGCTGATCGTCGGCGTGGGCTTCGGGATCGGGGCTGCGGTCGACAGCTGGTGGGGGTACGGGCTGTCGGTCGTCGTGTGGACGATTGGTGAGATCGGCTTCGCGGCGGTGATCGGCGCGGTCTTCGCAGATCTCGCGCCGGTCGATCTCCGCGGCGGCTACATGGGCCTGGCCGGCAGCATGTCGTTCGGCCTCGGCAGCGTGATCGGGCCGCTCCTCGGCACCAACACGCTGGAGCACGCCGGCCCGATCGTCGTCTGGCTGGCCTGCGCCGGGCTCGGCGCCGTGTTGTTCCTCGGCCAGCTAGCGCTCTCCCCGGCCCTGCACGCAAGAGCCGCCGAGAACGCCGCCGCTGTTCCCGCGCCCTGACCACAGGACCTCTTGCAGATGCTTGCCGGCGTCGTTGGAACCCATTCTTGAAGCTGCACGCAGCAAGACTTCGGAGTCCCGCGACACCGCGAACCCGCTCACCTGCGGCACGATCTCCGGCACCAGCTCGACAGCACTCCTCAGGTCCCCGGCCCGTACGAGCGAAGCCAACAGATACCCCGACAAGCTGTACCGGCTCCGCGCACCCGTCGCCGTCTCCAGCGTCTCGGCGAAGATCCGCGCCGCCCGCTCGTCCTCCCCGAGCCCCGACCACATCGTCGCCTCGAAGATCGCGAACTGCCGCGGATCCACCCACCCCGCCCACTCCGGATCCGACCCCGACGCACCATCGAGGTACCGGCTCTCAGCCCGCGCGAACGCCCGCGTCGCCTCGCGACGCAACCCCATCAGCGCCAGCGCCTGCGCCTCCCGCGCCAGGAACAACGCCGACACCAATCCACTCGCCCCATCCAGCACGGGCCGCACCAACTCGAGCACCCGCTCCGGCCGCCCAGAGGTCAGCGCCTGCAACGCGAGGTTCTGCACCGTCAGCAGTTCCAAACTCCGATGCCCAGCCCGCCGCAACAACCCCAGCGCCCGCCAACTCGCCCGCTCAGCCGCTGCCGCGTGCCCCGCATCGTGCAGAAACCACCCGTACACCTCAAGCAACTCACCCAGCCCTGCCTGCAGGTCCCGCCCGACCCCGCGCTCCGCGGCCGCGCTCTCCCCGCGTTCTGCGGCCGCACTCGCCCGGCGCTCCGCGGCCGCACCCGCGCTGCGTTCCGCGGCCGCGCTCTCCCCGTGCTCCGCCGCCCCGCGCTCCGCCCCCGCGCCGGCCCCACGCCCGACCGCCGCCCCCGCCAACCCCTCGTACGCCGTACGCACCACCGGCCGCGCAACCCTCGCCGCCTCCGCCCCGCCCCACCGCTGGTCGACCTCGAGCAACCTCCGCACCACCTCGTGCAGCTCGTCCGCGACCACGCTCCGAACCTACCCACCCACCCCCAGCACCCGCCCGGACACGGCGACTCCTCGCCAACCCCGTCGCATAGGGTTGCCCCCATGACGGAGCCGACGATCGACGTGGTGGTGTTCGACATCGGGGGAGTCCTCCTGGACTGGAACCCGAACTACCTGTACGCCGACCTGATCCCCGACGACGACCAGCGCCGGCACTTCCTGACGGCGATCACCACGCCCGACTGGAACATGCAGCAGGACGCCGGCCGCCCCTGGGCCGAGGCCGTCGAGGAGCTGACCGCGCTGCACCCCGAGCACGCCGAGTGGATCGCCGCCTACGACACCGGCTGGCTGAAGATGGTCAAGGGCCTGCTCCCGGGGACGCCCGACCTGCTGAAGGAGCTCCAGGAGCTCGGCGTCCCGACGTACGCGCTGACGAACTTCTCCGGCGAGAAGTGGGAGATCGCCAAGGAGACCTTCCCGATCCTCGACTCGTTCACCGGTGAGATCGTCTCCGGCCACGAGCAGGTCGTGAAGCCCGACGAGAAGATCTACCGCCTCCTCGTCGACCGCTTCGCGCTGGACGCCACCCGCACGTTCTTCACCGACGACGTCCAGCGCAACATCGACGGCGCTCGCGCCGCAGGCCTGCAAGCCGAGCTGTTCACGTCCGCGGACACCCTCCGCGACAAACTCCGCGACCGCGGCCTCGCACTCAAGCCCTAGCCGGCCACGCACGCCCTGGCGCGTTCAGCTCGCTCCGACCGCCAGGGCCTCCGTGTACTTCGACCCGCCACCAAGGTGCGCGGCCTCGACGATCAGCATGTCGTCCTGGCACGTCGGCGCGGTGATCGCCGTGTCCGGCGGCGTGCTGTAGATGACCTCCGGCTTCGCCACCCCCGGCCGCCACCGCTGGATCTGGTACGACTCCACCCCGCCCGTCATCAGGCGGACCTCCCAGTGGATCCAGCTCCCACAGGCGACGATCGTGTCGGTGACGATCGACCCGAGCGCTCGCGCCGCACCACCCGGAGCCTCCCGCAGGTAAGCCCGGCTCTGGTACTGATCAGGATCATCCGCCCCGATCTCCGACCAGACCGTTGCCCCGCGCAACGTTGCCCCGCTCCACTGGATGCAGTTCTTGCTCGCGGCAACCGGCTGCGCGGCGCCGCCGGCCAGTGGCGCCGTGAACAACCGCTTGCACCGCTGCGAGCTCTGCGGCGCGGTGATCGTGCTGTACGTGACCGAGTCCGCCGACACGACCGGATCCGCGATGTACCCCGGATCCGGCACGCACGTCACGGTCCGCGCCGCCAACGTGTCCAGCGAGGCGATCACCAGGCACGACCGCTTCTTCGCGTCGGTGCTGCTGTAGGCGAACGTCCCGTCGTACGCGCCGATCTCCGGCTCGGAGATCCGGGGGAGCGCTCTCTGCGTCGCGAGATCCGTTCTCGCGCCGGTCCCGAGGTCGTAGCGGAAGGCCCGGATCTGCGGGTTCGGCCCGTCGGAACGGATCTCCTCGATCAGCGCCCAGCGGTCGTCGATCACCACCGGCGACTGCGCGACGAACCCGGCCGGCGGAGCGTGCCGTACGACGACCTTCTTGCTGGCCCGGTCGGTCACCGTGGTGATCCCGGCCTCGTCGCTGCCGCGGGTGACCAGGTACTTGCGCTGCTGGGTGACGACGTGCTGCCCGTCGACCGGCTGGCGCAGGAACTTCGTCCACACCGGCTTCCCCGTCGAGGTCCCGGGCGTCGGCGTACCGGACGGCGGCTGGCTCGGCGTACCGCCGGGTCGCGGCGGCGTGCTGCTCGGCGTACCGGACGGGCTCGGAGAACCGGAGGGAGCGCTCTCCGGTGATCCCGAGCACCCGGCCGCCAGGACGGCGACCGCGGTGACGGGGATCAGGATTCGGCGACGCATCGGCCTACAGACCGATGTTCTTGAACTGGTTGGCCAGCGTCGCGTTGAACATCGCGGTGGCCGGGATGTTGCGCGGGCCGTCGGTCACGTTGCCGCGGCTGTTGAAGCGGCGCTCGTTGAACACTTCGAAGATGCCGATCGTCTTGGCCTTGGTGTCGTAGCCGCGGCCGACCTGGTAGTGCCCGCTGTGGTTGAAGGCGAGATACGGGAAGTACCGCTTCAGCAGCTGCACGTGCTCGATCACCGGCGCCGGGGCGCCGTCGCCGAGATGGTTCTGGTGCACCTGGAGGAACTTGGCCGGCGTCCAGTGGCCGACGTTCTGCACGATGTAGGTGCCGGCCGCCAGGTCCCAGTTGGTCTTCAGGTTGGTCTGCTTGACCATCGCCGAGATCGCCGTCCCGGAGGTGGTTGCGCCGAGGTCTTTGGCCCAGGACGCCTGGGTGTCCTTCTGGTTGTCGTCGGCCCAGTCGATCGACTGGAAGGTCGCCGGGCCGCACCAGTACCCCTTGTCCTGCGAGGTCTGGAAACCCTTCATGATGTAGTTCGCGGCCGGCTTCGGCTTGGAGACCGTCGGCGGCTTCATCGGCGGCGGCGTCGGCTTGGTGGTCGGCCCACCCGGCGTCGGTACGACGGTCAGTCCGGCACTCGGCGGCGCGACGCTCGCACCGCCCGCCGGTACGCCGGTCCGCGTGTCCCCGCTCGAGGCGGTCGCCGGCTCGTCAGCGACCTCCAGCTCCCGCAGCGCCCGCGCCTTGTCACGTCCGTCCCACGCCGCCTGCATCTCCTCCAGCTCGGCGTTGGTCCGCTCGCCCTTCGTCATCGCCGCCCGCTCGGCCACGAACGCCGCCGGGCTCAGCGCCCCGGTCGCGATGTCCTGCTCGGCCGACACCCCGGCCCGGAGGTCGTCGCGCGTCGCGTCCGGCTCGACCACCGTCGAGCTGATCTGTGCTCCGGTCGGCAGCGTGTCCACGAACCCGAGCCCGAGACAGTAGTTCTCGGTCTCCAGCTTGAAGCACCGCATCACCTGCTTGGACTGCTCCGCCGCCGTCGCCCGCAGCGTCAGGTTGCTCGGCGACGTCGCCGCGACCTGCCCGGCCAGCTCGCTCCAGCTCCGCGCCACCGGCGGCTCGGCCACCGTCGCGTCGTCAGCCGGCGGCGTGGACGGTGTGGACGGCGTCGAAGGCTCGGCCGACGGCGACGCGTCGCCGGCCGGCGTCGTACCGTCCGTGGGCTCGACCCGGTCCGAGACCGGCGGCACCACCTCGCTCGGCCCGCTCGCCGGCGCGGCACCGTCCCTGGGCACGAACTCGTAGGCCCGGGCCTGCGGTGCCTGCGTGAGCAGGACCCCCAGGGTGATCAGTGCGGCAGCCCCCCGTGTCGCTGTGCGCATGTTAACTCCCGTTGGGCGTGTGACTTGTGTGACTGTAGGTACGCCTGAGGCCACACTACGTGCTCACGGCAACAACTGGGAGTGGCGTCCCCGAATTACAACGGTGTGATCGCTCGCCACCCCCGAACCCACCGCGCCGTGGCCCGGTGGGAGCCCGCCACTAGACTTACGTGGTCCTGCCCCGCGAAGGAGTCTGTGTGTCGGTCCAACCCATCCGCCTGTTCGGCGACCCCGTGCTGCTGACCAAGGCCGACCCGGTCGTCGACTTCGACGCCGAGCTGCGCCGCCTGGTCGCGGACCTGACCGACACCATGCAGGCCGCGCCCGGCTCCGGCCTGGCCGCGCCGCAGATCGGCGTCGGCCTGCGGGTGTTCACCTACAACGTCGACGGCGAGATCGGTCACCTGGTCAACCCCGAGCTCACCCTCGGCACCGAGGAGCAGTTCGGCCCGGAGGGCTGCCTGTCGATCCCCGGCCTGACCTTCGACTGCCGCCGCGCCGAGCACGTGATCGCCCGCGGTTTCAACATGTACGGCGACCCGGTGCTGATCGAGGGCGACGACCTGCTGTCGCGCTGCATCCAGCACGAGACCGACCACCTGGACGGCGTCCTGTTCGTCGACCGGCTCGACCGGGAGACTCGCAAGGCCGCGATGAAGGCGATCCGCGAGGCGGAGTGGTCGGGCCTGTCCGGCCCGCCGCAGATCAAGGTGTCCCCGCACCCGACGAACGGATTCGGCCTGTGAGACTCGTCTTCGCCGGCACCCCCGAGGTGTCGGTCACCGCACTCGAAGCGATCGTTGCCAGCGGCCATGAACTCGTTGCCGTCGTCACCCGTCCCGACGCGCCCGCGGGCCGCGGCCGCAAGCTGGTCGCCTCCCCGGTCGCCCAGTACGCCGAGCAGCTCGGCGGCGTCGAGATCCTCAAGCCGGTCAAGCCCAGCGACCCCGAGTTCCTCGCGCGGCTCGCTGAGATCGCCCCCGACTGTTGCCCCGTCGTCGCGTACGGCGGACTGCTGCCGCAGGCCGCGCTCGACATCCCGCCGCACGGCTGGATCAACCTGCACTTCTCGGTGCTGCCCGCCTGGCGCGGCGCGGCGCCGGTGCAGCACTCGATCATCGCCGGCGACGACGTCACCGGCGCGAGCACGTTCCGGATTGTGAAGGCGCTCGACGCGGGTCCGGTGTACGGCGTACTGACCGAGCCGATCGGCGCCCAGGACACCTCCGGCGACCTGCTGACCCGGTTGTCGAAGTCCGGCGCGAAGCTGCTCGTCGACACCCTCGACGGGATCGAGGCCGGCGTCCTGCAGGCCGTCGAGCAGCCGGCCGACGGCGTCACGATCGCGCCGAAGCTGACCGTCGAGGACGCCGAGATCAACCTGAACCACCCCGCGCGGCAGATCGACCGGCTGGTGCGTGGGTGCAATCCCGCGCCCGGCGCGTGGACCACGTTCCGCGGCGAGCGGCTGAAGGTGCTCGCCGTCGCGCTGACCGACGAGGAGCTGGCGCCCGGCGTACTGGACGCGGCGAAGTCGTCGGTCAAGGTCGGCACCGGCAGCAAGGCGATCGAGCTGGTCACCGTCCAGCCGCAGGGCAAGAAGCCGATGGCCGGGGCCGACTGGGCCCGCGGCGTCCGGATCACCGCAGACGACCAGTTGGGCACCGAGTGAGCGACCGCAGTCCCCGCAACCGCGCCCCGCAGAAGCGCCCCGACAAGGTGCGGCAGGTCGCGTACCGGGTGATCCGTCAGGTGAACGGCGAGGACGGCTACGCCAACCTCGCCCTCAACAAGGCGCTCCGCGACCAGCGCCTCGGCGGCCGCGACGCCGCCTTCTGCACCGAGCTCGTCCACGGCACGCTCCGCTGGCAGGGCACGTACGACGCCTTCCTCGCCCGCAGCGTCTCCCGCCCGCTCGCCGACCTCGACCCGGAGCTGCTCGACCTGCTGCGACTGGGCACGCATCAGCTGCTGCGGATGCGCGTCGACTCGTACGCCGCGGTCAACGAGATGGTCACGCTGACCCGCGCGGAGGTCGGCCAGAGCCGCAGCGGTTTGGTGAACGCAGTCCTCCGCAAGATCAGCCAGCGCAACCTCGACCAGTGGATCGCCACGGTCGCCCCGAAGCCGGAGGAGGATCGCCTCGGCTACCTGGCGATCGCGAAAGCCCATCCCCGCTGGGTCATCGAAGCTTTTTCTCAGGTCCTGGATGAGGTAGAACCCGTCCTCGACGCTGACAACGAACCGCCGAAGGTCACCCTTGTCGCGCGCCCCGGGCTCTCCGACGTCGACGAGCTCATCGAGGCCGGCGCCAGCCGCGCCCGCTGGTCGCCGTACGCCGCCGTGCTGCAAGGCGGCGGCGACCCCGGTCGCATCCAGGCCGTCGCCACCGGCCGCGCCGGCGTCCAGGACGAAGGCTCGCAGCTCGTCGCCACCGCTCTCGCCACCGCGCCAATCGAGGGCAACGACGCCCGCTGGCTCGACCTCTGCGCCGGCCCCGGCGGCAAGTCCGCCCTGCTCGCGGCGCTCGCCAACCAGGGCGAGGCGGTCCTCACCGCGGTCGAGCCGCAGAAGCACCGCGCCGAGCTCGTCCGCTCGAACCTGCGCGCGATCCCCGGCGAGCACCAGGTCCTGGTCGGCGACGGCACCAAGCCGACCTGGCCCTCGGGCTGGTACGACCGCGTCCTCGCCGACGTCCCGTGCACCGGCCTCGGCGCGCTGCGCCGCCGCCCGGAGGCCCGCTGGCGCCGTACGCCGGACGACGTCGCCGAGCTGCGCCCGCTCCAGGAGGCCCTGCTCGCGGCGGCGATCACCTCGGTCCGCCCGGGCGGCGTCGTCGCGTACGTGACCTGCTCGCCGCACCCGTCGGAGACCCGCGGGGTCGTCGATGCCGTGCTGGCGCGCCGGCCGGACGCCGTACTGGAGGACGCGCGGGCGCTGTTCCCCGGCGTACCGTCGCTCGGGGACGGCCCGGACGTGCAGCTCTGGCCGCACCTGCACGGCACCGACGCGATGTACCTGGCGCTGATCCGCCGGTCCTGAACCGTGGACCGGTGTCAGGCGCATTGAGTCGAACGGTCATGATGGAGGGGTGACAACGACCGACACCCGCCCTGTACGCAGCAGCCAGCAGCTCCAGATCCTCGGGCTCGCCGCGTCCTTCGGCATCGGTCTGCTGGTCGCGATCCAGTCCCGCGTGAACGGCGACCTCGGCAACCGCCTCGGCGACGGCGTCGCCGCCGCTTTGATCTCGTTCGGCTCCGGACTGGTCGTGCTGCTGGTTGTCTCCGCGCTCGTCCCGCGCGTCCGCGAAGCACTCGGCCAGGTCTGGCACACCATCCGTACGCCGTCCGCCGGCGCGGGCGGCCCGCTGCGCTGGTGGCAGTGCATCGGCGGCCTGGCCGGCGCGTTCCTGGTCGCGACCCAGTCGATCACCGTCGCGGTGATCGGCGTCGCCGTCTTCACCGTCGCGGTCGTCGGCGGCCAGGCGATCAGCAGCCTCGTCGTCGACCGCCTCGGCTTCGGCCCGGCCGGCCCGCAGCCCTACACCCCGCTGCGCGTGGTCGGCGCGATCGTCGCCCTGCTGGCCGTCGTACTGGCAGTTTCCGACCGCCTCAGCCACCCGTCAGGCCTGCTGCTGGCGATCCTCCCCGCGGTCGCCGGCATCGGCACCGCCGTCCAACAAGGCATCAACGGCCGAGTCGCCCGCACCGCCTCCGGCGACGCCTTCGGCGCCCTCGCCGCCGGCACCATCAACTTCATCGTCGGCACCAGCGCCCTGCTCGTCGTCTTCCTCGTCGACCTGGCTTTCCGCGGCGCTCCCCGCCCGCTCCCGACCGACCCCTGGCTGTACGTCGGCGGCCTCTGCGGCGTCGTCTTCATCAGCTCCGCGGCTGCGGTCGTCCGCATCGTCGGCGTGTTCGTCCTCGGCCTGGGCACGATCGCGGGCCAGCTCATCGCCAGCCTCCTGATCGACCTCTTCGCCCCGGCCGCCGACACGGAGGTCACCTTCTCGGTCGTCGCTGGCACGTTCCTCGCCCTCGCGGCGGTGGTCATCGCCGCGATCCCGAACCTCCGCCGAAGCTGAGGGTCAGCGGCACGCCGCGATCCCCAACGTTCACCGAGCCCAACCGCCGCCGAAGCTGACGGTCAGCGGTACGCCGCCCGCAGTTCGGTGATCCACTCATGGGCGAACTGGCGGCCGTTCGGGAACTGGTCGCCGAGGTCCCAGCGCCAAGTGGTGATCATGGCGAGGACGAGCAGGCGGCAGTCGCGGACCAGCGACTGGTCGGCATCGGGATAGTGGGCGTCGACCTCCTCCGGCGCGTGCGCGAGGTCGAACTCGACCGGCCCGCGGCAGCAGGTTTCGAGGTCGATGAAGCGCGGGCCTGTCGTGGTGGCGAGCAGGTTGCCGGGGTGGGGTTCGCCGTGCAAGAGCTGCTCGGCGGGGCGGCGGGCCTGGATCGCTCGCGTGAGGTTCTGGAGCGAGGTCGTGAGGAACTCGCGGTCCTCGGCGCCGAGGTCTGGCGTTTGGCTCGGGTCGGAGAGCAGTGCGAGAGCGCTCTCCACGCGATCTGTGTAGTGCGGCGACGGGAGGTCGACCTTGCGCATCGCGGCGTGGAGATCGACCAGCGCTTCGGCGTACGCCGGGGGAGTCGCCGCGGGCAGTGGGTCGTAGAACGTCCACAGCGTGACGACGAAGCCGTCGCGTTCGTAGGTCCGCGGCGCGACCCGCGGTTCGAGGGCCGCGATCGGGCCGCCGAGGTCGGTCAGGCGCAGCGCGAGGTCGATCTCGAACTGCGCGACCTGCTCATGCTCGGGCGCGACCCGGGCCAGGACGTCGGCCGGGAGCACCCGCAGGATCAGCTTGTTGGAGTTGTTGAGGACAGTGGCGTCCTCGGCCGGCAGTCCGAGCTCCGCGGCGATCGACAAGGTCGCCGTGACGGCACGCTGGATCTCTGTCGGCTCCATGGAGTCCTTTCGGTCAGGTGTTCCTGATCAGTCGGGTGTACCCGCCGTACGCGCGCTTGCCGAGCAGCGGCCAGAGCACGCGCCCCGGCGCGGGCAGTTCGCCGAGGAAGTCGCGCTGCTCCTGCGGCGTCGCGTCCTCGAGGATCGCCCCCAAGAACAGCAGCCGTTTGCGCTTGTCCGCAACGGATTTCGCGCCGCGCTCACCGACCTTGCCCCACTCCTCGACGCTCAGGTGCTCCGCGATCACCGGCAGGATCGCGCTCTCTTCCTCTCCCATGTGCTCTTCGAGGACCGCCGAAGCCTCCCGTACGGCGGCCGCCAGCTCCCGCGCCTCGACCAGGCTCGCGCTCCGTCCCCACTGCGGCGTCAGCTTCTCGATCCGGTCGAGCGCGGCACCGAGCGCCGCGTGCTGCGCCTCCATCCGGTGCACGAGGTCGAGGTGCAGCGTCGCGCGCTCCAGCAGCAGCGGCCAGATCAGGTCGTCCTCGGCCTCGTGGTGGTGGTGCAGCGCGGCGACGATGTCGGTGAGGTGCTCGGCGAGCACCGCCGCGCGCTCGGTGTCGCCGGCGCGGACCCCTTCGATCAGGCCCGGTAGCAGCCGGAACTCGCGCCGGAACACCCGGTGCACCACGACCATCGTGTGCGTGTCGGGTCTGGTAGCAGTGCTCATGGTGTCGCCCCCTGTGCGGTGAAGCCGGCGGCCGCCCTCCCCGGGACCGCCGGTTTCAGCTCACGGTACCGGCGCGGCCTCGGGTTGCAGAGGGGTTTTCCGCTTCCTGCCCGAACGGGCCGGACGCCGTACGACGCCCTGTGACACCGCGACTCCGGTGAGCACGACCAGCGCACCGACCGGCTGGTACCAGGTCAGGTGCTCGCCGAGGATCAGGACGCCGACCGCGATCGCGAAGATCGGCATCAGGTAGGTGACCATCGACGACATGGACGCGCCGATCAGCCGGATGTTGCGCATGCTGAGTACGAACGCGATCCCGCTGCCCAGCCCGCCGAGCGCGAGCACGCTGCCGATCACCTCCGGCGACAGCGTCCACGGCATCGGCGGCGCCTCGCCGGTCACGATCGGCGCCACCACCGCCAGCTGGACCGTTGCGCACAGCAACAAGCTCGCGGAGAGCGCGGTCCCGGACAATGTGCTCCCGGCAACGAACCGCTTCTGGTACGGGACAGCGAGCCCGTAGCAGACCGCGGCGGCCATGCAGAGCAGCTGACCGGTCAGGTCCGCGCCGCCCTCGATGTTCCAGGCGCCGAGCACGACCAGCATCCCGAGGAACCCGATCAGCAGCCCGGCCACCCGCTGCGCGGTGAACTTCTCGGTCCGGAACACCAGGACGGCGACCGGGAGCACGACCAGCGGGGTGATCCCGTTCCAGATGCCGGCCAGCAGCGAGGGGACGCGCTGCTCGCCGTACCCGAACAGCGTCCACGGGATCGCGGACCCGATCGCGCCGATCACGAACGTGTGAGCCCAGAGCCTGGGATCGCGGGGGAGCGCTTCCCGCTTGATCACCAGGATCGCCACCAGCACGGCGGACCCAGCGATCACCCGCCCGAGCGCGAGGTACATCGGGTGCAGCTCACGCACACCGACCGAGATGAACAGGAAGCTGCAGCCCCAGATCGCGGCCAGCGTCAACATGGTGGGAAGCCAGGCCCGGACGGGCGGCTTGTCAGGAGTCGTCAGGGTGCTCACTCCTGACATCTTGCAGTACGCCGGGGACAATTTCCTCTTTCGTTCCGGAATTGGGCAGATCCTGACCTCGTGCTCGCGCTCTCCGGTCGGGCAAGGAAGGATGGGGGTATGCCTGACTTCGATGTCGACGCCGTCCGTAAGCAGTTCCCGGCTCTCTCTGAAGGGGCAGCGCACTTCGACGGCCCCGGCGGGTCGCAGACTCCGCAGGCCGTCGCCGACGCCGTGGCGCGGACGATGGTCTCGGCGATCTCCAACCGCGGCCGGCTCACCCCGGCCGAGCGGCGCGCCGACGACATCGTGATCGAGGCACGCCAGGCGATGGCCGACCTGCTCGGCGCCGACCCGGGCGGCGTCGTCTTCGGCCGCAGCATGACGCAGTTGACCTACGACATCTCTCGCGCGCTCGCCAAGACCTGGGGGCCGGGCGACGAGGTGATCGTCACCAAGCTCGACCACGACGCCAATGTCCGCCCGTGGGTGCAGGCGGCCGAGGCGGCCGGCGCGACCGTCCGCTGGCTCGCGTTCGACCCGGCCACGACCGAGCTCGACGACATCACGCCGCTGCTGTCCGACCGAACCAAGCTGGTCGCGGTCACCGCGGCGTCCAACCTGCTCGGCACCCGCCCCGACCTCGACGCGCTCGCTGCCGCCGTACGGCGTACCGACGCGCTCCTGTACGTCGACGGCGTCCACCTCACCGCCCACGCGCCGGTCGACATGGCGTTCGCCGACTTCTACGCGTGTTCGCCGTACAAGTTCTTCGGCCCGCATTGCGGTGTCCTCGCCGCCTCCCCGGCGCTGCTCGAAACGATCACGCCGGACAAGCTCCTCCCGTCCAGCAACGCCGTTCCGGAGCGCTTCGAGTTCGGCACGCTGCCGTACGAGTTGCTCGCCGGGACGACCGCCGCGATCGACTTCATCGCGGGCCTCGGAGGCGTCGGCGAGAACCGGAGAGAGCGGTTGCTGAGTTCTCTGATGTTGCTGGAGATCCACGAGGACACGCTCCGCGCCGAGCTCGAGTTCCGGCTCGCCGCGATCGACGCGGTCACCCTGCACGGCAAGGCCGTACGCCGTACGCCGACGCTGTTGTTCAGCGTCGCCGGCCACGAGCCCGCGGCGGTCTCGGCCGCTCTCGCCGCCCGAGGCGTGAACGCGCCGTCGGGTTCGTTCTACGCGATCGAGACCGCGCGCCACCTCGGCCTCGGCGACACCGGCGCGACCCGCGCCGGGCTGGCGCCGTACACGAACCAATCGGACGTCGACCGCCTGGTCGAAGCTGTGGAACACCTCGTGAACTGACCGCCAAGGAGGCACCGCCCCATGCCGACCAAACCGATGCTCGTCGCCGCGCTCGCGGCCGCCTTCCTCGTCTCTGCCCTGACGTCCCCAGCGGAGGCGGCTCCGCTGGCGGCGCCCTCCGATCCGGCCCGCGCGGAGCTGCGCGGGATGCTCGAGAACGTTGTCGGTGCCACCGGCAAGCGGTACAACACCCGCGACGACGCCGGCCACGTGATGGACACCGTCAAGATCATCCAGGACAGCACCGGCGGCTACCTCGCCGTCTCGCACCACCTGGCGACTGACGGGCACTTCCGGGTCAATCTCGCGACCTCGACCGATCTCCTGAACTGGCACTGGGAGCGCGAGCTCGCGGGGAGCAACACCGGCCCGGCCTCCCAGCCGACGATCGCCCAGGCGTCGAACGGCGGTTTTGTGCTCGCCTGGGAGCAGGAGCGGCCCGGGGGAGGCGACAACCACCTCGCCTTCCGGTACTACGCCAACCGCGCCGACCTCCTGACCGGTCGTGTCGGCCGTTCGTTCGACGCCCCGCGGCGGCTCTCCACCTGCGCCGAAGGAACGCCGAACATCTACAAGATCACGCTCTCTCCGGACATCGACCACTCGACGATCGACCTCGGCGGCCACTTCTGGTCGAACTGCGACGTCGACCGCCAGCAGCGCGGCACGCTGCGGAACTTCAACGCCTGGACGACGTCCGCCCAGCCGACGTTCGACAACGCGCTGCTGCACTGGGGCGTCAAGGGCAACATCGGCGACCGGGACCAGATCGGCTTCCGCGGTTACAGCTTCGGCCTGATCGAGGGCCAGTTCACCAAGGGCGACTTCGGCTCGTGGCGGACGTTCGTCTACGACTACCAGACCGGCAACGCGGACCAGACGACGATCCGCACCGACGGCGGCAGTACGGCGTTCGCGAACCCGACAGTGAGCGCTCTTCGCGCTCCGAACGGCGCTCCCGCGCTGCTGTTCACGCTGTTCGTCCCGAGCGAGGGTGCGGCGCCGGGAGAATCAGGAGAACTCGTCTACTACAAGACTTACTAAAGTCTGTGGGGTAAATTCGCTCCGGTGAGCGAACCCCGCCAGGTCTTCGTCCAGGTCAACCCCACCGACGCCCTCGCCGCAGCGACCCGCGAGGGCGACCGGTGGACCACGCGCGGCGCCGAGATCACCTGGTCCGAGGCCGCCACGCCGAGCGTCGCGCCCGGCGACGCTCGCGGTGGTCAGATCACCGTCAGCGCTCCCGGCGCGATTTCCCGCGTCGCGCTCCGCTGGGAGCGCGCTCTCCCGGAGCACGCGCTCGTTCTCGGCGACGCCTGGGAACGCTCGTACGGCGATCTCCAGTGGCGCCACCTTCAGCCCGAGCGCCTCCTCCCGTGGTACTGGCTCGCCCACGACCAACTCACCGGCGCAACCACCGGCATGGGCGTCGACGTCCACCCGGCCGCCTTCTGCTCCTGGACCGTCGACCGCACCGGCGTCACCCTCTGGCTCGACCTCCGCAACGGCGGCGGACCGACCCACCTCAACGGCCGCAGCCTGAAAGCAGCAGTTGTCCGCGAGTTCCCAGACGCCGGCACCCCTTGGAAGACCCTCGAAGCCGCCACCGAAGCAATGAGCGCCCACCTCCCAGCGCTCCCCGACATCGGCCCGGTCGTCGGCGCGAACAACTGGTACTACGCCTACGGCGAAGGCTTCGACGAGAAGGCCGTCCTCCAGGACGCCGCCACGATCGTCGAACTGGCCGACGGCCACCCGGTCAAACCGTTCAGCGTTGTCGACGACGGCTGGAACCCGGGCGGCAACGGCTCCGGCGGCCCCTGGGAGAGCGGGATCCCGGGGCTCTTCGACGACATGGCCGGAACAGCAGCCGCGGTCAAGCAGCTCGGCGCACGCCCCGGCCTGTGGTTCCGCCCGTTGCTGTCCCGAGAGAGCGGTCCCTGGGGACATCCCCTCGGCGGCGAAGCCCCGGGCCGCGCGCTCGACCCGACGTACCCAGAAGTCCTCGACCTGGTTCGCGGCGACCTCCAGCGGTTCCGCTCCTGGGGCTTCGAGCTGGTGAAGCACGACTTCAGCACGTACGACGTGTTCGGCCGTTTCGGCCCGGCGATGGGTGCGCGACTGACCGACGCCGGCTGGCAGTTCCACGACCCGACCCGGACCACCGCCGAGATCGTGCTCGACTTCTACCGCGAGATCCGCGCCGCCGCCGAGGACCTCGTCCTGATCGGCTGCAACACCGTCGGGCACCTGGCCGCCGGGCTGGTCGACGTACAGCGCAGTGGTGACGACACCTCCGGACGCGACTGGGAACGGACCCGGAAGATGGGCGTGAACTCGCTGGCTTTCCGCTTGCCTCAGCACCGCCGGTTCTTCACCCTCGACGCCGACTGCGTTCCCTGTACGCCGCAGACGCCGTGGGCGCTCAACGCGCGCTTCCTGGACCTGGTCGCGCGCTCGGGGAGCGCTCTCTTCGTTTCTGTGGACCCGGCCGCCCGGACCGCGACCACCGATCGGGAGCTGAGCGACGGTATACGGTTGGCGCTCAGTGGGGGTGATCAGCTCGAGCCGCTGGACTGGCTCATGAACACGACGCCGAACTCCTGGGGGACCAGCGCCGGCACCATCCACTACGACTGGTCGCTGCCGTGGGGCGCCGACCCGGCTGCCGGGTGAGGTGAGCGCGGTGCGAGGACAGGGGGAGTGGTGAGCACCGAGCAGCCGCCGGCTGTGGTCCGCCGGGGTACGAACCTGGACCGCGTCGGGGGATTCAACGACAGCGTCGTCCTGGACGCGATCCGCCGCGCCGACCAGCTGCTGAGCCGCGTCGAGCTCGCCGCCGCGACCGGTCTGTCCGGCCAGGCGATCTCCAACATCACCCGCCGCCTGCTCGACGCGGGTCTGGTCCGCGAAGCCGGCCGCCAGAAGAACGCCGGCCTCGGCAAACCGCGCACCCTGCTGGAGCTGGAGCCCACCGGCCAGTACGCCGTCGGCGTCCACCTCGACCCCGCGGTCGTCACGGTCGTCGTCCTAGACCTCACCGGCGAGATCGTCGCCCGCCGCCGCGCCGAAACCGAAGTCGTCGCGGCCTACGCCCAGCACTCGCCGCCACCCCGCGAGACAACAGCGCCTTCCCGCGACGACCCCGACGCGCTCATCAGCGGCATCGCCGCGATGGTCGAGGAGGTCATCACCGAGGCCGGCGCCCCACGCGACCGCATCGTCGGTCTCGGCATCGCCGCCCCCGGCCCGATCGACGTCGAGCGCGGCGCGGTCGTCGATCCACCGAATCTCACCGCCTGGCACCGCGTCCCGCTTCGCGACGCCCTGCGCGACCGGACCGGCCTGCCCGTCCTGCTCGACAAGGACGTCACCGCCGCGGCCTCGGCCGAGAAATGGGCCGGCGGCCCGAACGGCCGCGGCAGCTTCGTCTTCTTCTACCTCGGCACCGGCATCGGCGCCGGTCTGGTGATCGCCGACGAGGTCGTCCGCGGTACGTCGGGCAACGTCGGCGAGATCGGCCACGTGATCGTCGACCCCGACGGTCCGCTGTGCTTCTGCGGCCGCCGCGGCTGCGTCGGCGAGACCAGCCAGCCGCGCTACCTGGTCCAGCAGGCCGTCCACTCCGGATTCATTGCCCGCGGCATCAACCTCGACGACCGGCACGCCGTCGACGTCGCCTTCGCCGAGCTCTGCGCGACCGCCGCCGACCAGCCCGGCGCGGCCCGCGAGATCGTCACCGCGCTGGCCGGCCGGATCGCCAAGGTCGTCGAGGACATCGCCAACCTGCTCGACCTCGAACGCGTCGTCTTCGGCGGCCCGCACTGGGACCGCCTCGCCCCGTTCTTCGGCGACTCGATCCGGGAAACGCTGAGAGAGCGCTTCCTGGTGCGCTCGGTGCACCCGTTCGACGTCGCCGGCACGGCTCTCGGCGCCGACGTCGGCGCGGTCGGCGCTGCCAGCCTGGTCCTCGACCACACGTTCTCGCCGAACCCGTCCGTGCTGCTGCTCGGACCACCGGAGAGCGCTCCCTCCGGATCCCGTCCCGCTCCCGGTGTGAACACTGCCGGGTGAAAATCCTGTCCCGCTGAAAGGTGATGTGTTGATGATCGACCCCGACGTGCTGGCCCGCGCCACCGAGGAGGTCCGCCAGGCCACCGGCGACCCGGTGATCGCGACCATGTTCCAGCAGTCGATGGCGCAGAACCTGCCGGCCGTGGCCGAACGGCTGCCCGACGGTACGACGTTCGTGCTGACCGGTGACATCCCGGCGATGTGGCTGCGCGACTCCGCCGCGCAGCTGCGGCCGTACCTGGTGCTGTGCGCCGACGACCCCGGCCTGCAGGACGTGCTGATCGGCGTACTGCACCGCCAACTGGAGTACGTCGCGCTCGACCCGTACGCGAACGCCTTCAACCGCGAGGCCAACGGCGCCGGCCACACCACCGACCTGACCGAGATGTCGCCGTGGGTGTGGGAGCGCAAGTACGAGATCGACTCGCTGTGCTTCCCGCTCGACCTGGCGTACAAGCTGTGGAAGATCACCGGCCGCGCCGACGTGATCGACGAGCGGTTCCGGACCGCGGCGGTCGCGATCCTGGACCTGTGGACGGTCGAGCTCGACCACGAGGCGAACTCGCCGTACCGGTTCGAGCGGCACGGCGAGCCGGCCACCGACACGCTGGTCCGCGAGGGCCGTGGCCGCTGGACGCAGCCGACCGGGATGTCGTGGAGCGCGTTCCGGCCCAGCGACGACGCGACCGAGCACGGGTTCAACGTGCCCGGCAACATGTTCGCCTCGGTCGTGCTCGGGTACGTCGAGGTGATCGCGACCGAGCTGCTCGGCGACCCGGCGCTCGGCGCCCGCGCCAAGGAGCTGCGGGCCGGCATCGACGAGGGCATCGCGCGGCACGGCACCGTCGAGCACCCGTCGTACGGGCGGGTCTTCGCGTACGAGGTGGACGGCGCGGGGGAGCGGTTGCTGATGGACGACGCGAACATGCCGAGCCTGCTGTCGGCGCCGCTCAGCGGGTACGCCGCCGTCGACGACCCGACGTACCTGGCGACGCGGAAGCTGCTGCTGAGCCCGGAGAACCCGTACTACTACAGCGGTACGCACGCGTCGGGGATCGGCAGCCCGCACACGCCGCCGCACTACGTCTGGCACATCTCGCTCGCCGTCCAGGGCCTGACCGCGACCTCGGCCGAGGAGCGCGCGCAGATCCTGGAGACGCTGCGCGACACCACCGGCGGGACCGGGCAGATGCACGAGGGCTTCCACGTGGACGACCCGAACCAGTACACGCGTGAGTGGTTCTCGTGGGCCAACGCGATGTTCTGCGAGCTGGCGCTGGCGCACGCTGGGCGCCGGTTGATCTAGAGGCGCTCGAAGAGGTCTTTGTTCCACCCAGCGACATCGAGGACGGCTCGGAGAAGTACGGAATCCCCGAGCCGTCCTGTCAGTAGTTCTTCGATGGGTGCTGTGCCCAGCCCAGGTCGGTAGACATCCAGTGCTTGTCGTCGACGCTGCTCCGCGCTGTGCCCGCTCTCCCGGCCCGCGCTCTCCACACCCACGCTCTCCTGGCCTGCGCTCTCCTTCTCACCGCCGGCCCGGATCTCCTCCAACGCCACATCGTCGCCGGCTCCCACTACCCGCCCCGACCCAACCGGCCGCCCGGCCAGCTTCTCGACAGCCTCCCGCCCCGCGACCACATCCGCCGCCCGCAGCCGCGCCCCCAGCGCCGTCCCGTCGGTTGCCTCCCGCACCGCCGTCCCGATCGCCACATGATCCGGATGCCCGGTCAGCCCGTCCCGCCCCACGCTCAGCACCAGCTCCGGCCGCACGTCCACCAGCGCCCGCCGTACGGCCTGGACCAAGATCGCGCTCTCCGCCGCAGCAACGCTTCCCGCCCCAGCGCCCCCGCGATCCACCCACTCGCCGGCCTCCCCGAGCCACCCCCACTCAGCGATCCCCAACAACGCGCACGACTGGCTCAGCTTCTCGCCGCGAACCCGCCGCGCCTCCGCCTCACCCAGCCCCGCATCCTCCGACGCCTCCCCACCGGTGGCGACCCGCAGCACCACCCGCCAGCCCGCGTCGGAGAGCGCGATCACCGCCGCTCCCGTCGCGAACACCTCGTCGTCCGGATGTGCATGCACCACCAGAGCAGTCCTCACCGCTACACGACATCACGCCGCCGGGTCGTCACCATCGCCAGCCCGGCGAACACCACGCCGTACGCCGCCAACGTCACCAGCGCCCGCCCGCCGCCAACGGCGTCCCGCACCCCAGGCGGCGCATCCACCGCGACCATCCCCGTCACGCTGAACACCAGCGCCCCGGCGTTCGCCCCCGGCAACGCGTCGGTCAGCACCTCCAGATCCGGCAGCAGGCTGCTCGCGACCCCGGCGAGCAAGGTCTCGATCCCGAGGATCCACACCACCCCGAGCCCGATCGGCAGCGCAACGTTGCGGAAGGCAACAGCCAGCAACGCGCCCGCCAGACACCAGATCGCCAGCACCAACCATCCACCAGCCAGCGCGCGAACGATCTCCAGCGCACCCGGCCACGCCATCGACCCACCCTCGGCCGCTGCGATCCCGATGCTGCACAGCGCACACGCCACGAAGATCCCCAACACCCACACCGCCAGCATCGTGAACAACCCGAGCAGCTGCCCGCCGAGCACCGAGATCCGCCCAGACCGCTGCGTGAGCACGGTCTTCAACGTTCCCCACGTGTACTCCCCGCCGACCACGATCGCGCCGAGAACAAGGGAGAGCGCTCCCGCGAACACCGGGAACCCACCGATCGTGTTGTCCAGCACGCGCCCCGGCAACAGCCCTCGCAACACCTCGGCCGGCGGGATCCCCGTCGTCTCCGGGTTCCCGTCGCCGGCCAGGTAGCCGACGTACGGGAGCACGTACCCGAAGATCAGACTGAGCACGAGCCCGGCCCCGAACAGCACCCAGACCGCCGACCGTTTCCGCAGCTTGATCAGCTCCGCGCGATAGCTACCTAGCATGAGCCTTCTCCTCCGTGGTCAGCTCGAAGAACACGTCCTCGAGCGCTCTCTCCGTACTGCGCAGTTCCGACACCGCGATCTCCGCCTGCACCAGCAGCCGGTTGATCTCGGCGGCGCGGTCCGGCGAGACCTTGGCGCGCAGCGTGTCGTCGTACTGGTGCACCGCGTCGGCGCCGAGAACATCCCGGAGAACCGAGTGAGCGCTCTCCAGCGGTCTCGCGCGGATCACCAGCTCCTGCTGGCCGCGCAGTTCGTCGACGTCGTGCTCGGCGACCATCCGGCCGGCGTTGATGATCCCGACCCGGTCGCAGACCTGCTGGACCTCGCCGAGCAGGTGGCTCGACAGCACGACGGTCCGCCCGTCCGACCCGAGCTCGCGGATCAGCCGGCGCATGTCTCGCATCCCGGCCGGGTCGAGCCCGTTGGTCGGCTCGTCGAGGATCACCAGCTCCGGGTCCTTGAGCAGCGCCGCCGCGACCCCGAGCCGTTGCTTCATCCCCAGCGAGTACGTCGAGAAGCGGTCCTTGGCGCGATCGGCCAGGTCGACCAGTTCGAGCACCTCGCGGACCCGGGCACGCGGCACCTCGGCGTACTCGGCGAGCAGCCGCAGGTTGTCGAGACCGGACAGGTACGGGTAGAACGCGGGCGACTCGATCATCGAGCCGGTCCGCGCCAGGACCCGCGCCTGACCCGGTGCGCCACCGAGAATCTCGACGCGGCCGCTGGTCGGCGCGATCAGGCCGGTGAGAATGCGCAGCGTCGTGGTCTTGCCGGCGCCGTTGGGCCCGAGGAACCCGTAGACCTCACCCGGCCGGACCACCAGATCGACACCATCGACCGCGAGGGTGTCGCCGTAGCGCTTGGTCAGGCCGTGCACCTGAACCATCGGAGCAACTGTCGTTTCCATGCTCCGACAGTGCCGTTCCGGAGGCGGTGCGCGCGTCGCCCCGGAGGAGGCATCGGTCGTACCGCCGGGGGAGTACTACCCGAGCCCGGCCGGGCTCCTGCCCCAGGTGGCGCGGGCTGCGTTGGCCCCGCAGGCTCCGTGGACTCCGCCGCCGGGGCCGGACTGCTACCCGAGCCAGCCCGGCCGTACCAGCCCGGTCTGGTACGCCAGCACCACCAGCTGCGCCCGGTCCCGCACCCCGAGCTTCACCATCGCCCGGCTCACATGCGTCTTCGCCGTCGCCGGACTCAACACCAGCCGCGCCGCGATCTCGTCGTTCGACAACCCCTCGCCGACCAGCGCGACGATCTCCTTCTCCCGCTCGGTCAGCACGTCGAGCTCCTTGCTCGCGTGCGGCTGCCGGCTCCGCGTCGCGAACTCGGCCACCAACCGCCGCGTCACCCCCGGGGACAGCAACGCGTCTCCCCGCGCCACCACCCGCACCGCCTGCAGCAGCTCCACCGGTTCGGTGTCCTTCACCAGGAACCCACTCGCCCCGACCCGCAACGCCTCGAACACGTACTCGTCCAAGTCGAACGTCGTCAGGATCACCACGTGAACATCAGAGAGCGCTTCCTCGGCCCCGATCTGCCGCGTCGCCTCCAGCCCGTCGGTCCCCGGCATCCGGATGTCCATCAGCACCACGTCAGGCTTCTCCGCCCGAGCCACCTCGACCGCCGCGGCCCCGTCCGAAACCTCACCGATCACGGTGATGTCGTCCTCGGCGTTCAGCAACGCCCGGAACCCGGCCCGCACCAGAGCCTGATCGTCCGCCAGCAGCACCCGAATCATGCCGCCCACGCTAGGGCATCGAACGGTCAGGCAAGTCCCGCGTCGTGGGCCAGCAGCGCGATCTGGGTCCGGTTCCCCAGCTCCAGCTTGGTCAGGATGTGCGAGATGTGCGCCTTCACCGTCGCCAGGCTCATGAACAGCTCCGTCGCGATCTCCGCGTTCGCCTTGCCCTGCGCGACCGCCAGCATCACGTCGTACTCCCGCGGGCTCAACCGGGAGAGCGCTCCCTGCGCCTCCGTGTGCGCGTCAGCCTGCGTCGCGGCCCGGTCCATCAACCGCCGCGTGATCGCCGGCGACAGGATCGGGTCACCGGCAGCGACCCGCCGTACGGCGTCCACGATCTGCGCCGGCGGCGTGTCCTTCAGCAGGAACCCACTGGCCCCGGCCCGCAACGCGTGCAGCACGTTCTCGTCGGTGTCGAACGTCGTCAGCACGATCACCTCCGGCGGGTTCTTCCGCTCCCGCAACCGCCGCGTCGCGACGATCCCGTCCACCCGCGGCATCCGCAGATCCATCAGCACCAGGTCGGGGAAGTGCGCGTCGATCGCGCCCGGCACCTCGTCCCCGTCGGCCGCCTGCGCGACCACCGCGATCCCGTTCGCCCCGTCGAGCATCATCTCCAGGCTGGCCCGGACGAGCGCGTCGTCGTCCACCACCAGCACCCGGATCGCCGCCGCTGTGTCACCCATAGGCGCCACCGTAGTCACTCCGGCCAGGGCAACGCAGCATGTAGCCGGAACTCGCCCGCCGTCTTCCCGTGGTCGAGCGTCCCGCCGGCCAGGTTCACCCGCTCGGTCAGCCCGACCAGCCCGGTCCCGCTCCCGGGCGCAGCTGGTACGCCGTTCCCGCCCGGGTTCCGCAGCTCGATCACCAGCCCGTCACCCGGCCGCCCTTTCACGACGACGCTGACCGGCCGCCCGGCCGCGTGCTTGCGCGCGTTCGTCAGCCCTTCCTGCACCACCCGGTACGCCGTGCGCCCGGTGGCCGGCGGCAACGTCTCGGCCGCGCTGACCTCGGCGGCGTACGAGATCGCGCTCCCCGCGTCTCTCGACTCCTGCACCAGCGCGTCGAGATCGCCGAACGTCGGCTGCGGCCGCCCGCCGGGCAGCTCGTCGATCTCGCCGTCGCGCAGCACGCTGATCACCTCGCGCAGTTCGTCGAGCGCCTGGTGCACCCCGGTCCGGATCACGCCCGCGGCCTGCGCGAGCTTCTCCGGCGACGAGTCCGGCCGGTACTCCAGCGCTCCGGCGTACGTCGCGAGCAAGGACAGCCGGTGCGCGAGCACGTCGTGCATCTCGCGCGCCATCTTCGTCCGCTCCAGCATCCGGGCCTCGGCCACCCGCCGGCCTTGCTCGCTCTCGGCCCGGAGAGCGCGCTCTCTCAGTGATCCGAGCAGCGCCCGGCGCGCCTGCGCCCACTGCCCCCAGGCCATCAGTGCGGCGTGCACAGCGACATCGACGATCACGTACCAGAAGAGGTTCAGCCCCTCGACCGGCCGCCAGAGCCACTGGATCAGGTGCCCGACGGTCCCCGCGAGCGCGATCAGCACGGCGGTCTTGAGCGGCCGCCGCTGTGCGACCGTGAGCGTCCCGACCGTCGACGGCGGCGTCGCGGCGGGGGAGAGGACGGCGAGCGCGGCCAGCGCGAGCGCGGACTGCACCGGACGCCGGGCCAGCGGGACAATGAGGCCGACGGCAACGATCCCGACGATCACGTCGAGGATCAGGTACCGCGATCCGTCCGGACCGGACTGCCGCCCGAAGATGGTGGCGGCGGTGAGCACCCCGACCGAGGCCACCCCGACCACGTCGCCGACCCACCGCGGGGGCTCGCCCGGGATCCGCAGCTCGGACTCGTTGGAGCAGGTCGCGTTCATGCCCCGAGCCTAGATCCGGCCCGGGCGGGCGACCACCGACCAAAGTCGATACCGGACCGACTTCCGGGCAGGCGGCGACAGCCCCGCGGCCGATGCCCGGGATCGCGCTCTCCGGCGACTCTGGTCGCACATCGCCCCGCTCACCGGAAGGCACGAAGATGACCATCACAACGAACAAGCCCCGCACCCGCGTCGAGGGCAAGAGCCGTCTGGCCGTCGTCGGCGCGACCTCGGCCGCGGCCCTCGTCGCCTGGGCGATCCTCGGCCCGCTGGCCGGGATCGACCTGCAGGCCGAGCAGGGCTCCTCCACGATCGACATCACCTGGGTCTCGGTCTTCGTCTCGGCGACCCTGATGGGGTTCGCCGGCTGGGGCCTGCTGGCGCTGCTCGAGCGGCGTACGGTCAACGCTCGCAAGATCTGGACGGTCATCGCGGCCTGCGCCTGCATCATGTCCCTCGGCAGCCCGCTGGTCGCCGGGATCGGCATCGGCGCCAAGCTGGGGCTGGCGTCCCTGCACCTGGTCGTCGGCGCGATCGTGATCACCGGGTTGCACCGCACAGCCCTGTCGCCGTGCGAGCGCCGCAACTAGCATGACCACCGAGATGAGGAACTGGAGCGGCTACCGGACGGCGAAGCGGGACCTGATCCGCTCGCTGTCCGGCACGGTCCTCGAGATCGGCGCCGGCAGCGGCGCCAACTTCGCCGACCTGCCGGCCGACGTCGACTGGATCGGCCTGGAGCCGAACCGCCGGGCGCGCGCCCAGCTCGCGCGGACAGCTCCTCGACGCCAGGTCCTGGACGCCGGGGCCGAGCAGATCCCGTTGCCCTCAGCAAGCATCGACGGCGTTCTGTCGACCGTCGTGCTCTGCTCGGTCGCCGACCTCCCCGCGGCGTTGGCCGAGCTGCACCGAGTCCTCCGTCCCGGCGGCCGCTTCGTCTTCGTCGAGCACGTCGCCGCACCGCGCGGCAGTACGACGTACCGTCTGCAAAAGCTCGCCGCCCCGATCACCCGCCGCTTCGACCGCGGCTGCAACCCGGCCCGCGACATCCAGACCGCCATCGACCTGTCCGGTTTCAGCACGCTCCAGCTGGAGCACTTCACGATGCCGGGCCTGATCCCCATCCCGTTCATCGCCGGCGCCGCTACCAGGTAGGCGAGGACAGCCGAGCCGCCCGGTAGAACCCCTCGATGTGCTCAGTCACCAGCTGCGCCGCATCCTCACCCCGGCCGCTCCTGATCGCCGCCACGATCCCGTGGTGCTCAGCCCGTAGTGCGACCGCCGTAGCGTCCCAGTCGGGCAGGTTCGGTACGGCGGCCAGCACGTACTGGTGGATGGCCGACCGCAACGACCCCATCACCGCAGCGATCAGCACGTTCCCCGCCAGCCCCGCCAGCGCGACGTGGAACTCCGCGTCGAGCAGGTGGAACTCCTCCGGCGACAGCCCGTCCGCATCCATCCGCTCCAGAAGCCCCTCCGCCTCGGCTAACTGCAACCCGGTGTCAGAACCGAACCGCGCCGCCGCCTCCCGCGCCGACCACGACTCCAGCAGCACCCGCGTCTGCACGATGTCCTGCATCGGCAGATGACTGGTGGCAAGGTGCAACCGCAGCAACGCCGTCAACGGCGCAGCAGGCTCAGCCACGATCACCGCGCCCGCCTCCGGCCCAGACCCAGTAGCAGTCCGTACGACGCCCAGCGCCTCCAGTACCCGCACCGCCTCACGCACCGACGGCCTGCTGATCCCCAGCTGCTCAGCCAGCGCCCGCTCACCCGGCAGCCGCCCACCCAGCCGCAGTCGCCCGGCTGCGAGGTCAGCCTCGACCTGCTGCAGCACCAGCTCGTAGTTCTTCACAGCCGCGAGTCTAGCTGTGTGGTCGGACCACAGGCTATGCTGTGGTCCGACCACACTCGCGCGACTTCCGAGGATGCCCCGATGACCGAACGCCAGATCCCTCGCTGGTCCGAGCTGAAGCCGCTGCTGCGGGCCAAGCCGGTCACGGTGAACCCGACCGAGCGCCGGCTGGAGAAGGCGCTCACCATCGCGGACCTGCGCGCGATCGCCAAGCGCCGGACGCCGCGCTCGGTGTTCGACTACACCGACGGCGCGGCCGAGTCCGAGATCAGCCTGCAGCGGGCCCGCCGGCTGTTCGCCGAGATGGAGCTGCAGCCGTCGATCCTGCGTGACGTCGGCGACCTCGACCTGAGCACCGACATCCTCGGCCGCCGTTCCGCGCTGCCGTTCGCGTTCGCGCCGACCGGCTTCACGCGAATGATGAACCACGAGGGTGAGAGTGCGGTCGTCAAGGTCGCGCAAGACGTCGGCATCCCGTACGCGCTGTCCACGATGGGCACCACCTCGATCGAGGATGTCGCTGCCGCCGGCCCGGATGCCCGCAAGTGGTTCCAGCTGTACGTGTGGCGCGACCGCGACGCGGGGGAGGACCTGGTCAAGCGCTCGGCCGCCGCCGGGTACGAGGCGCTGATGCTGACCGTCGACGTACCGGTCGCCGGTGCGCGGCTCCGCGACGTCCGCAACGGCTTCACCATCCCGCCGTCGCTGACCGCCAAGACCGTGCTCGACGCGTCGCTGCACCCAGCCTGGTGGGTCAACCTGCTCACCACTCGCCCGCTGACCTTCGCCTCCCTGTCCAGCTGGGGTGGCACGGTCGCGGAGCTGCTGGACCAGCTGTTCGACCCGACGATGACGCTGGACGACCTGAACTGGATCCGCTCGATCTGGGACGGCCCGCTGATCATCAAGGGCATCCAGACCGTCGAGGACGCCCGCCGGGTGGTCGATGCGGGCGCTGACGCCGTCGTACTGTCCAACCACGGTGGCCGCCAGCTGGACCGGGCGCCCACACCGCTGCGGATCCTGCCGGACGTCCGCAAGGCCATCGGCTCCGACGCCGAGGTCTACCTCGACACCGGCATCATGAGCGGCGCTGACATCGTCGCAGCGATTGCTCTGGGCGCTGACGCGTGCCTGGTCGGCCGCGCGTACCTGTACGGCCTGATGGCCGGCGGTCAGCGCGGCGTCGAGCGGGCAGCGCAGATCCTCACCACCGAGGTCAAGCGGACCATGGCGCTGCTGGGCGTCCCCAGCGTGGCTGATCTGAACCCGTCACACGTCCGCTTGCCCTGACGCGTCCAACGGCAGGTGGGCGATCACGCGCAGCCCACCTGTCGGCGTACGGCTGGCAGTCAGTGTGCCGCCGAGCGCTGTCGCCCGCTCCCGCATCCCGGCGATGCCGTTGCCCTCGCGGGGCGGACCGGCCAGCGACTCACCGTCGTCGTCGACCTGCAGCACGAGCGTCTCCTCGCCGTACTGGATCCGGACGGTGGCAGCTGTCGCCTTCGCATGCCGTACGACGTTCGTCAGCGACTCCTGGATGATTCGGAACGCCGCCCGGTCCAGCCCGGTCGGCAGCGGCCGCGGATCGCCATGCACGACCGTGTGCACCTCCAGCCCGGCGCGCGACGTGTTGCCGATCAGGTGATCGAGCCGCTCCAGACCAGCGACCGGCTGCCGCGGCGCTGACTCGTCGGACTGCCGCAGGATGCCCACGATCGACCGCAGCTCGACCAGCGCCTCCTTGCTCGCATCCTTGATCGCCGACAGCGCCGGACCGGCCTGCTCGGGCTTGCGATCGACCAGGTGCAACGCGGTCGACGCCTGCACGTTGATCAGTGAGATGTGGTGCGCGACGACGTCGTGCAGCTCCTGGGCGATCCGCAGCCGCTCCTCGCTGGCGCGGCGCAGCTCCTCCTCCTCGCGGGTCTTCTTCGCCGCCATCACCCGGTCGCGATGCGCCCGGAACAGCTCGGCGAGGAACCCGAGGACGAGGAAGCAGGTGCCGACGAGCAGGATCTGGTACACGTTCTGGTCGTTGATCCCGAGCACGAAGCGGCCCAGGACGTGGCCGGCGTACAGGGCGGCGATCGCCGTCCAGCCCGCTGACCGATGGCCGGCGCGGATCGCGGCGAAGACAGCGATCACGAAGCTGAAGATCACCGGCCCGTACCCGTACTCGCGCAGCATGTAGAACAGCGTGGAGACGGCCGTCGCCCACAGCACCGGCACCGGGTGGGTCCGGAGCCAGTACAGCGACACCGATCCGATCAGCACGAGCACGACCAGCAGCCAGTCGGCCGCGCGGCGGCCCGGCTGGTTGTTGCTGGCGCCGATCGACCCGACCACGGCCACGAGTGAGACGAACGCCGGCAGGGCGATCCGTCGTACCTGGGGCCAGAAGGTCGTCGTCACTCTCAGAACACTAGAGGCCGCGACGCCGACGTGTCGTCGTCGCCACGGAGTACTCGCGCCTGCTTCACCCGGAGTACGTCAGTACTTGACGTTGTAGATGCCTTCCTCGTACGTCGGCCCGTAGTACTGCTCAAGCTCGGCCAGGTCGTCGTTCGGCCGGTCCAGCGCCTTCGCGATGGTGGCCCGGTTCGGGACGGCGTCCGGCTCCCAGTTCTCGGGCTTCCAGACCTTCGAGCGCAGGAACGCCTTCGAGCAGTGGTGGAAGATCTCCTCGATCTCGACCAGCAGGGCCAGCTGCGGGCGGTTGCCCTTGACCACCATCTGGTCGAAGAACGGCGCCTCCCGGACGATCCGGGCCCGGCCGTTGATCCGCAGCGTCTCGCCGCGGCCCGGGATCAGGAAGATCAGCCCGACGTTCGGGTTGGTGACGATGTTGGTGAAGCCGTCGATTCGCCGGTTGCCGGCCCGCTCTGGGATCGCGATCGTGCTGTCGTCGAGGACCAGTGTGAAACCGGCCGGGTCGCCCTTGGGGGAGACGTCGCAGCTGCCGTCGGCCGCCGACGTCGCGATCAGGCAGAACGGCGATGCGGCGAGCCAGTCCTTGTCGAGGTCGTGGAGCTCCTTGCGGACCTTGGCCGACGCGTGGGAGAGCGGCTCGGGGACGACCTCGCGCAGCTCTTCGTGGGTAGTGATCTCGACCAGTCCGGGGATGTCCATCAGGCGGCGTACTCCTCTACCGGTGAAGGCTGGACCGCCTGGCTGGCGGGCCGAGTCCGTGCGGCCCATCGTACGGCGGGACCAGTCGCGCAACTGGTCCCCAGGAACAGCGCTCCGACCACCAGCCACCCGATCGGACCCCACCCGAGGATCAGCGTGGTCAGCAGCACCGGGCCGAGCATCCGGGCGATCGCTGGGCCGGTCCCGAAGAATCCCTGGTACTGGCCCTGCTGCTCGGCGGGCGCGAGCCCGAAGCTGATCTCCCAGGAACCGGAGGCGAGTTTCATCTCGCCGAAGGTCAGCAGGGCGGCAGCCGCACCCAGTACGACGGCCGTCGCGGCCGGGGGAGCGCCGAAGGCGGTCAACCCGAACACCGCACAGGCGGCGAGCATCGCGATCCCGGCGACCCGCACCGACCGTGTCGCCGTCCGCAGGTTGGTGACGCTGCGCGCGACCCGGACCTGGAACGCGGTGACCCCGAGCGTGTTGATGACCAGCAGCGACGCGACGACCCAGCCCGGGGCGTTGGTCCGCTCGACGATCCACAACGGCGCGATCAGGCTGAGCAGCGGCATGAACATCAGCATCACTGCGTTCAGGAGCGCCAGTACGGCGTACGGGCGGTCGCGCAGCACCGCGAGCCGCGGCTCACCCTGCACCCGTACGGCGACCTGGACGCGCGGCACTCGGGTGAGCAACACCGCCGCGACCAGGAAGCTCACGGCATCGATCGCGAACACCGTCAGGTACGCCGGGGCCGTGTCGAACTTCAGCGCGACGCCACCGAGCGCGGCCCCCACGGCGAGCCCACCGTTCGCCGTCGCCTGCAACGTCGCCCGGATCCGGGTCCGCTCAGCCGGCGAAACGAGCCCCGCCAGCAAAGCCTGCCGCGCCGCGGTCAGCCCGGTCTGGCTGCTCGCATAAGCGATCGCGGCCACGATGAAGAGCGGGAAGCTCCGGACCACCAGGAACGATGCGACTGAGAGTGAGGTCGCCAGCGCCAGCACGATCGCCACCACCCGCGGCCCGCACCGATCGGCGAGATGCCCCAGCGGCACTCCGGTCAGGAACCCCACCAGCCACGCGATCGTCAGCCCGAGGCCGACCTGACCGGTCGACAACCCGACCACCCGCGTGAAGAACAAGGCCGACGTGACGATGAACGCCCCATCGCCCACCGAGCTCACCAACTGCGCCGCCGCCAACCGCTTCGAGGTCGTCATACTCCGACCCTAAATCTGCAGCGGCCCAACAGTACGGTCCATTCTGGGTGCACTCAGATGGGCCAATATTTCCCTGTGGACAACCGCGGAATCTCCCGGTTTTCACGGCATCTTCTCTGCATGACCTTCACAGACCTCCCCACCGACTGGCGCCTGCGCGCCCTCACCGACCCGACCCTCACCCGCGACGTCGTCGACCTCTACTCCACCGCCGGCGACCGCAGCCGAGGCGCCCTGACCCTGATCATCTGCGACCACCACGACCACTTCAAAGGCGCCATCGCCATCGACCTCCGAGACCTGATCCCCGACCCGACCCCGGGCCAAGCAGTCCGCCACCGCTCCCGCCGGCGGCACCCCACCATCGCGGCGCCCACCGCGATCGCGCCCACCTCCGCACGCCCCATCAACAAGGCCGCCGCCCTACGCCCCGTCATCCGCCCACTGCAGGTCTACCCCGGCGGCTCGCTCGTCCTGGCTCTAGGCCGCCGAGGCCCCTCCACAACAACCGTCACCGACCGCGAATGGGCAGACGCCGCCACCCGAGTCTGCCGCTCCCTGGGCGTCCGTCTGCTCGGCTTCTACCTGGCCTCCCGCGACACCGTCTTCCTCGCCGACCTCACCACCGAAGCCGCCGACCTACCGATCGCCGCCTGAGGAGCACCCCATGTCACCGCACCCCGCGAGGCCTGAACTGCACACTGATCCGCGGCCCGATCCGCCCGGACGCCTTCGGAATCGCATGCTCCCAAGTCCGCTGACAGGACCCACCCATCACGATCAGATCCCCATGCCCCAACGGATACCGAATGGTCGACCCGACCGGCCCACTCACCGACCCCGGCCGAGGCCGCAACGCCAGCACCCGAGGCTCACCCACCGAAAGGATCGCGACCATCGTGTCCTCCCGCTCCCCGCGCCCCAGCTTGTCCCCGTGCCAGGCCACGCTGTCGCGCCCGTCCCGGTAGTAGCACAACCCGGCAGTCCGAAACGGCTCACCCAGCTCCTCGGCGTAATGCTCGCTCAACATCTCCCGAGCCTCGTCCAGGATCGGCAGCGGCAACGTCACGTTCTCCCCGTAGAAGCACAACAACCGCGGCACCTCGACCATCCGGTCGTACATCTGCCGCCGCTCCTCCCGCCACGGCACGTCCACGGCGAGCCGCTCGTACACCTGGTCGGCTCCCGACAACCACCCCGGCAGCACGTCGATCCACGCTCCGTGGCTCAGCTCCGTCCGCTGCACCGCGTCCAGCGACCCCAGCTCCGGATCAGCGAACGCATCCAGCAAGGACGCTTGAAGGTCAGCACCCATGCCGCCACTGTACCCGAGATTCGAACATACGTTCCCCTGACCGTCGATCGTTTGACCGACGCCCACCGGCACCTGAAACCAGTGGTGCCCCTGAGGCGAATGAGGCACCTTCCACCCTGCCCCTCACCCACGAAAGACTGCCCCCATGACCAGCACCCTGATCCGGAACTGCGCAGTCCTGGTCACCCCCGACTCAGGCGACTGCTCCGTTCAAGACGCCCAGGACATCCACATCACCGACGGCACCATCAGCGCCATCACCCCCACCCGACAGACCCCACCGTCTGACGCAGAAGTCCTCGACGCGACCGGGCTCCTGGCCATCCCCGGCCTCACGAACGCCCACACTCACACCCCGATGGTCCTGATGCGAGGCGCCGCCGAGGATCTCTCCCTCGACAACTGGTTCAACCAGAAGATCTGGCCCATGGAAACCAACCTCACCCCGGAACGAGTGAGAATCGGCGCCCGCCTGGCCTGCGCAGAAATGCTCCTGTCCGGCATCACGTCCTTCGCCGACCACTACTTCCACGCCGACCAAGTAGCCCAAGCAGCCGCGGAACTAGGCATCCGAGCCGACTTGGCCCCCACCTTCTTCACCTCCACCGGCCCCGAAGCAAGAGAAGCCTCCTTCGACACAGCCCGCCAGATCCGCGCCCTGAGCAATCCCCGAATCACTGCGAGCCTAGGCCCGCACGCCCCCTACACCGTGTCGGAAGAAGACCTGACGCGCACCGCAGAAGTAGCCCGCTCCGAGAACTTCCGAATCCACCTCCACGCAGCAGAAACCCAAGAACAAACCACCTCCTCCCTGACCCACCACAACGCCACCCCCATCCGACTCCTGCACCGCACCGGCATCCTCGAAGCCGGCGCCCACCTGGCCCACGCCTGCGCCCTCGCCGACGAAGACGTAACCCTCCTGGCCCAACACGCCGACCGCACCGTCATCGCGACCTGCCCCAAGATCTACCTGAAACTTGCCATGGGCAACACAACCCCCATCCGGAGCCTCCAAGCCGCAGGCATCCCGATCTCGATAGGCACAGACGGAGCAGCAGCCCACAACACCCAAGACATGTGGGAATCCCTCCGCCTGACGGCCCTCAC
Source organism: Kribbella sp. NPDC051770 (assembly GCF_040681455.1). Taxonomy (NCBI): domain Bacteria; kingdom Bacillati; phylum Actinomycetota; class Actinomycetes; order Propionibacteriales; family Kribbellaceae; genus Kribbella; species Kribbella sp. NPDC051770. The sequence continues at coordinate 354,822 of NZ_JBFAYT010000003.1, forward strand.
CGAAAAGCACAAGGAACAGGACGCCACCTGGATGTCCCTCTCCCAAACCCTCCGCCTGGCCACCCACCCCAACACCCTCACCCCAGGCCACCCAGCGGACATCACCCTGGTAGACCTCTCAGCCCCCCACAACCAGCCCCTCCACAACCCCCTGGCAGCCCTCGTCTACTCCATCCGCCCCGCCGACGTGATCCACGTCCTGGTAGCCGGCCACCTGGTAGTCCACAACCAGTCCCTGACCACCGCCGACCTCCCCGAGATCCTCAACCAGGCCAACGAAGTAGCCGACTCGCTGGTAACCCTCACCACCCCCGACACGATCCAGCACTACGCCCCATGACCCCCACCGACAAGGACTTCAACGTCCTCCGCCCCTCCATCAACCGCGAGTACGGTCCCAAACCACTCCCATCCCACCGAGACCACCAGATCCACACCCTCCTGTCCGCCGCCGTCCCCGGCCTCTCCTTCCAAGCCCTCAAACTCAAAATGCCCCTGGGAGCAGCCGGCGTCCTGGCCACCTACGCCGAACGCGCAGCCTCCCTGGCCGTCCGAGACAGAGACGCCAACAAGATCCGCACCGCCCTGATCGCAACCGCCATAGCTCTGGACCTCACCGACGACTTCCGCGACGTCATCCCGTCCCTGGCCCTCCTCTACCGAGCCGCCGAACTCATCGACCTGGACCCACCCACCGAGTTCCGCACAGCCGCCACCCTCCTCGACCTCCAAGCCCCCGAACTCACCCAGTTCCCCAGGCGTTCGCCAGCAGACCGCTCGATCCAAGCCATGGCCTACATCGAATCCACCGACGACCAAGGCTTCAGATTCCAACGAACCTGGTAACAACACCCACCCCAGGAGCCCCCGTGCCGAACCCAACCCACCACGCCGGCACCGACCCCGCCGAACGCAAAGCAATCCACCGCCGCTGGGTCCAACACCGAACCCGCTTCCCCGGCGACTCCGGCTACCTCGACTCCTGGACCGAACAACAGTGCGGCGCCTGCCGCTTCTGGTTCCCCCTGGCCGGCAACCTAGGCAACGACTACGGCGCCTGTGCTAACGCCACCTCCCCGCATGACCGGACCGTCATGTTCGAACACGACGGCTGCGACGCCTTCACCCCCTCAGGCACCTGGGCCATCCCTGAAGAGATGTAGCCGAGCAGACTGGCCACCTCCAACCGCTCCCTGGTACCGCCTTCTACGAACCCAGTAGCCCCGAATCCACCCAGGAGTCTCAGTGCCGAACGCACCCCACGACGCCGGCACCAACCCCGACGAGCGGGATGCCATCCACGCCCGATGGGTCGCCCCAAGAACGCGGTCCACCGCCGACCCCGCCTACCTCGAGGCCTGGTACGACGAACAATGCGGCGCGTGCCGCTTCTGGTTCCCCCTCGCCGGCGACCTCGGTCACGACCACGGCGCGTGCGCAAACCCCGCGTCGTCCCACGACCGCGCCGTGATGTTCGAACACGACGGCTGCAACGCATTCAGCTCGTCAGGCACCTGGGCTGTCCCCGAGGAGATGTGAGCCGGTCAGGCCCCCGTCGGCCAGGACTCTGTGACGAGCTTGTGGGAGAGCGGGTAGTCGCGCAACTCCGTCCTCAGGTGGAGGCCCAGGGCAACGGTGTCAGACGGGTCAGCTCGACGCGCACCGAGCAGCTCCGCGATCCACTGCGCGGTCTGCGGGATCGGGCGCGGATCGCCGGTCAGCAGCGCGGCCCACACGGCGTGCAGTGTCTGGTTGACCGCGTCCTCGACGATCTCAAGGCTGGGGTCGACGTCCCAGGCCGCCTGCAGACGCCCGGCGATCTCCCGATGGGACAGCTCCAGCGTCGCCTGCTCCGCCGACGCTTCGGCAGGCAGTGGTTCGGCTGCCGGCACAACCGTCGGCAGTTCACGCGCAGCCAGTACGGCGCTCGGCGCGTCGGCGGCCCACGCGGTCGCGCCGAGAGCGCGAGCCCGTACGTCGTCCAGCCCGAACGCCGCTCCGCCCACCACGATCGGGATTCCCGCCGTCGTACTGGCTTCCACGAAACGCCGCGTCGTCGGCAGCGCTCCCAACATCGAGCAGCTGACCGCCAACGCGTCCGGCCCGTGATCCTGCAGGTACTGCCCGAGCCGCAGCGGCGAAGTCGATGCGCCGAGCAGCGTCGTGTCCCATCCGTCGGCCCGCAGCGCGCAGTCGATGATCATCGCCGGCAGCGCGTGCCACTCCCGCTCAGCGCAAGCCACCAGCGCCTTGCCCCGAGTCACCGGCAGCTGCCGCGTGTACCGCGCGACAGCCTCGGTCGCCGCCGCAGCCACGGCCGTCGCGGCGTGCTCCTCGGCGACCGTCCAGTCGCCGCGCTGCCACCGCGTCCCCACATTGCGCTGGGCAGTCGCAACAACGTCGGTCAGTACGACGACCGGCGGCACACCCTGCGCCAGCTGGTTCTCCACGACCTCCAACGCCGCCGACGTGTCGACGGTCGCCAGCGCGAGCTCAAACGCGTCGAGAGCGTCGTTCGCCGGTACGGTCAGCTCTGCCATCCGAGTGATCCTCCGCAACTGATCGCCAGCAGCGCGATGTCGTCATGAGCGCGGCCGTCCAGGTGCTCGACGACGTCCTGCTCGACGGCGCCGCAGATCGCGTCAGCGCCCGCACCGGCGTACTCGCCGAGCAGTCGCAGCAGCCGGTCCGTTCCGTAGAACCCATCCGCACCGCGCGCCTCCTCGACGCCGTCGGTGGACATCAGCAGCGCATCGCCCTGCTCCAGACGCACGGTGATCGCCGGGTACGCCACCTCGGGTACGACGCCGGCGACGGTGCCCTCGATCGGCAGCTGCTCGGCACGCCCGTCAGCCCGGACGAGGACGGGCCCGGCATGACCTGCGACAGCGACCTCGACCTCAGCGGACAGCCCGTCCGCGGCCGGGCGGATCCGCAGACAGACCAGCGTGATGAAGCGGTTCGACGGATCCTGCGAGAACACCGTGTTGAACGCCGACAGCAGTGCACCCGGCTCGCGCTCGAAGTGCGCGGCCGTGCGGATGCTCTGCCGGGCGCGTCCGGTCAGCACCGCGGCATCGACGCCCTTGCCGCAGACATCACCGAGGACGGCGAGCCATTCGTCACCCGCGCGGAACACGTCGTAGAAGTCACCGCCGATGTCGAGGTGCTCCACCGCCGGCCGGTATCTCGCGGCGAGATCCACGCCCGGGACCGTGGGAAGCTCCGGCGGCACGAGGCTCTCCTGCAGCGCGGCCGCGACCCGGCTGCTCTGCTCGTACAGCCGCGCGGAGTCGAGGGCGAGCGACGCCCGCGCCGCGAGCTGCTCACCGATGGCGACGTCAGCCTCGGAGAAACCGCGCCCCTGACCGCGAACCATCACCAGCGCCCCGAGAGTGACTCCACGCGCCGTCAACCCGAGCCCCAGCACGTCGACAGGACGCAGAGCCGCGGCCTGTTCCCGCAGCGCGGCGTGCGGAACCATGCTGGCCAGCGCGTCGGAACTCATCTCCTCGAGCGCCACATGCAGCAGCTCGGTGTGCCCGGTCGTCAGAATCCGCTCGAGCACCTGCCCGGCGATCATCCGCCGGGAAACCTTCACACTCGCCGCCGGGTCCTCACCACCCCAGACCGTCAACGCCCCGGTCCGCGGGTTGATCCACACCAGCACAGCCCACTCAGCAAGCTCCGGCTGAACCCCCGTCAGCAACTGCAGCACACACCGCCGCAGATTGAGCGACCCGGTCATACTGACCCCGATCTCCTCGACGATCTCCGCCCGCACACCAGCCGACTCCACCGGCACGCCGAACGCCTCGCCGCGGCCACCAACCAACTCACCGCGTACGCCGGACGCGTCGCCGCGGACGTGAACGGACTCACTCCGTACGCCGGACGACTCCGCCCGCACATCGCCAGGACCTGCAGCGTCACCTTCAGCGCGGTGGACTGCGCGAGCTGCGGCTGACTCGGCTGCAACGCCAGCCGCCTCCGCCCGCACCCCGGACGCCTGCTCCAGCAGCGAGCCCCCGGTCTCACCCGGTCCGCTCTCCCCGGGCATCATCCGCGATCACGATCCCGCCCCGGCGGCGGCCCCTCAGCCTGTGGCACTCCAGGCGCAGGCGACGCCCCACGACCCTCCGGCGAGTACGGCACGGACGGTGCATCTGGCAAGTGAGGCAAACGAGTCTCCTGAGCTGAGCCCGGCGCCTGCACTGCACCTGGCGGGTTGGACGAGCGGGGTTCCTGCGCTGGGCCTGGCATCTGCGCGGGGTCTGACACTTGCGTGGAGCTTGGCACCTGCACCTGGTCCGGCATCTGCGCCGCGTCTGGCATCTGCGCCGAGCCCGGTACCTGCGGTGGACTCGACGGCTCCTCGGCGGATCCGCTGGCACCACCTTCACCAGCCGCAGCAAGCTGCTGCTCGGCAAGAACAGCAGTCAGCCCGTCAAGCGTCGGATAAACCGTGAACACCTTGTCCAGCTTCGTGATCCGCAGAATCTTCTGAATCCGCGGTCGCGGACCAACGACAACCAGCGCCCCACCATGCGCGAGCGACTCCTTGTGCGCCCCCACCAGCACCCCGAGCCCAGAAGAGTCCATGAACTCGACCTCAGCCAGATCCACCACGATCGGATGCGCCCCGAGCAGTGTCTTCAGCAGTCCGGTCAGCTCCGGCGCCGTCTCCAGATCGAGATCACCACAGACCCGCACCAGCGGACCAGGCCCGGAAGTATCGAGTTCGAGAGTGAAGGAGGTTTCGTCGTCGGTGAGCACGTCGGCTCCTCACCCCGTCACCCGCCGTGGTGCCAGGAGCCGGTCAGACGACCCACAGAACGCGGGCCAGGGCAGTGGCTACAGGTCCGAACCACCGAATCGACCCTCACATCTATCACCCACCACCGACCGGTTCAACTACCCCGGCGCGCCACCACCCGCCGTACACACGCCCTCAACACAACTGCACCCCCTGTGATAAGGACCAGCAAGCACCACGCGCCCTGCCCGAGAAGAACCGGGCAGGGCGCGTCGTGGTCAGGCGAGCGACGTCAGCTCACCGTGAAGCTCTTCGCGGGACTGACTCCGGTGGCGTGGTCGCCGTCGGACTGGAAGACGACGCGGTAGGTGTAGCTGGCGCGGGCGGTGGGCTTGATGGAGAAGCCGTAGTTGCCCGTCGAGTTCAGCTTCGTCGACGTGATCGTCGTCCAGGTCGACCCGGTGGACCGCTGCAGGTACACCGGCGAACCGGCGTGCTGCGGGCGGACGTAGCCGTAGAACGTGGTCGACGCACCGAGCTTGATCGCCGTCGCCGACAGGTTCGCGGTCAGCGTCGGGCGGACGTCCGTCGTCCAGTTGCCGGTGCGGGAGCCGAGCAGCTCCGGCGAACCGTTGTAGCCCCACGCGAAGATCGTGGAGTACGTCGGCTGGTAGGTGACGGAGTACGTACCGGTGGCGCTCGTCGTGACGCGGGTGATCTCCCGCCAGGTCGAGCTGTTCTTGTTCCGGCCGTACAGCGACACCAGTACGCCGGCCAGCGGCGCCTTCGTGTCGACCCGCACAACGCTGCCGCTCAGCGTGACCTTGCCGCCGAAGTCCAGCGCGGTCGCGTTCGCGGTCATCGTCGTGTACGTCCCGGTCAGGTTCGCCGCGACCGACGAGCTCCACTTGCCGCTGCGGTCCTTGACCCAGGCCCGGAACGCGTAGCTCGTGGCGTTCGCCAGGCCGGTCGCCGTCGCGCTCGACGCCGGACCCATGTACGCCGGGGTCCCGGTGTTCGGGGCGCCCGGAGCAACCGTCCCGGCGTTGCGCCGGACGACGACCTGGTCGAGGTCGGTGATCCCCGGCAGCGTCCACTTCATCGCGGCCGCGGCGTACTGCCCGGTCACGGTGAAGTTGGTGATCGGCGCCGGGGCGACGTCGACGGTGCGGAAGAAGACGAAGTACGAGCCTGGCATCGTCGCGCCGCCGGTGTCCTTCACCGCGCCGACGACAACCCGGTACGGCGTGTTGTCCTGCAGCGTCGCGGTCGGGTCGATCGTGAGCTTCTTGGTCGCCGGGTCGTACGACGGCGTGCTCGCGACGACCGCGCCGGTCTTGCCGTGCAGCAGGCGGACCGTCGTGGTGTTCACGCTCGCCGGGTCGAGGTCACGCTCGAAGGTGAACGTGGGGGAGGCGGTCTGCGAAACGCCACCCGCGAGGTCGGCGGGGGAGGTGTCGCGGACCCAGTAGCGGTCGCCGACAGCCGAACCGCCGGTCGAGCTGGCGGCGACGGACAGCGTGTACGGACGGCTGTCGCGGGAGCCGTTGAAATTGGTGACCTTGAAGTAGGCGCGCCCGGCGGGGAGCGTCAGCCGGACGGTCTCGGGGTTCTCGTCACTGGCGTCGGCGAAGCCGATGAGCTGGAGCTGGTCGTTGTAGATCCACAGGATCGGGTCAAGGTTCTGAGCCCGGTTATCGTCGTCGTAGGTCGGCGGAGTCAGCGTGACGAGGACGTTGCGCGCGGCGGCCGACTGTGCGGAGTACCAGTCTTCCTCGCCCTCGGTGCCGATTGCACCGGTGATGGACGCGTGCGCCATCGGCGTCGCCCGGACCGCGACGTCGTTGCCGTCCGGGCCGGCGGCCCAGAACTCGGGCGCCCACGTCGCACCGAGCGCGTTGGCGGCGTCGAGAATGCCGGCGCCGTAGAACGGGTCGCGGCCGCGCGGACCCGCGTCGCGGGCGGTGTTCTTGAGCTGCGCCTCGATCTGAGCCGGGCTCCAGCTCGGGTACTTGTTCCGCAGCATCGCCGCGACTCCCGCGACGATCGGTGCGGAGAACGACGTGCCGGCGCCGATGCCGTAGGGAAGCTGGTTCGGCTGCGTGAAGCGTCGCGGCAGCGCGGACAGGATGTTCCAGCCCGGAGCAGCGATGTCGACATTGTCGCCCCAGGAGCTGAATGTGGTCAGCACGCCGTTGGAGTCGGTCGCGCCGACCGACAGCACCTCGGGGAGGGAGCCCGGGTAGTGCGCGACGTTCGAGTACTCGTTGCCCGAGGAAACGACCACGACGATGCCCTTGGCAATGGCCGCCTTGATCGCGTTGTGCATCACCGCGTTGTAGCTCGGGCCGCCGAGGGACATGTTGATCACCCGGGCGCCGTGCGAGGCGGCCCAGTTGATGCCGTCGACGATCGCCGAGTCGCTGCCCGAGCCGTTGGCCTGGAGCACCTTGACCGGCAGGATCCGCGCGTTCCAGGCGACACCAGCCATGCCGCGGCCGTTGTTGGTGTTGCCCGCGATGATGCCGGAGACGAAGGTGCCGTGACCGTTGTCGTCGTCGGTGGCGCTGTTCTTGAGGAAGGCGTTGTAACCGCTCAGGATCCGGCCCGCGAGTTCCGGGTGGCCCGCGTCGACGCCGGAGTCGAGCACGGCGACGGTCTGCGCCCCGGCGGACTTGCTCAGGTCCCACGCTTGCGGCATCCGCACCGTCGACAGGTATCCCTGGTCGCTGCGGTAGTACTCGTCGTTCGGCGTCGCGTCGGCCTGGCGGGTGTAGTCGAGCGATGCAGCCTCGACGCTCGGTTCGGCCTGCAGCTTCTTGAGCAGCTCAGCCGCGGGGGCGGAGCTGGAGACCGTCACGTAGTCGCCGGTCGACAACGACGCCGCCTGGCGGCTGTTGTGCTTGGCAAGCACCGTGCTGCGGGCCTTGCTGGTCGACTTCGCCGAGAACTTGACCATCACGGTGTGCGGGTCGAAGGCCTCCGGCGCGGCACCCTTCGCGGGCGCGGCTGGTGCGGGCAGGCGCTTGAACGCGGTCGGCTGGGCCGCGGTGACGCTGGCCGAGCTGAGCACGACCAGGCCGGACGCGACCAGCGCGGCCGGTAGGCCCAGCTTCAGGAGGTGGGACGGGCGGATGGGTAACACAGGACCCCCCCAAGGGTCTCAGAGTGACATTCTGGGCCGGAGTATGTCAGAGCCAGGGGACAGTTTTGGGGGCGCCGGGATGTCAATAGCTGCAATTCTTGGCACCGGGGGATTCAGTACGACGTACGCGGGGAATCGCCGCCGGCGGTTCCAGGGTGGGTTCACCGGTTGAGGAGTCGTGGCGATGGCTGATGGGGCTGCACCGAGGGCCGAGCTGGCGGGGTGGGCGAAGGCTCCGTTCGCGGGTGGTGGGCTGACCTTCGACTGTTACGAGAAGGGGGCCGGGCCGGGGGTGGTGCTGATCCCGGAGATCCCGGGGATCACGCCGGAGGTGCTCGGGCTGGCGGAGCATCTGGTGGCGGAGGGGTTCACGGTGGTGGTGCCGTCGCCGTTCGGGACGCCGGGGCGGGAGGCGACCGTCGGGTACGGCGCGGCGGTGTTCGCGCGGTTGTGCGTCACGAAGGAGTTCCGGGCGTTCGCGGTGGACGCGGAGCGGCCGATCACGAAGTACCTGCGGGCGGTCGCCGCTGATCTTGCCGCGCGTACGCCGGGACGCGGCGTCGGCGTGATCGGGATGTGCTTCACCGGTGGGTTCGCGTTGGCGACCGCGGTGGAGGACGTCGTCCGGGCGCCGGTGATGAGTCAGCCGGCGACGCCGTTCCCGCTCGGGTCCGCCCGGCGGCGGGATCCTGGGGCGTCGCGGCAGGAGCTCGAGCTGATCGCGGAGCGGACTCGCAGCGACGGGCTGTGCGTGCTGGGGCTGCGATTCACGAAGGACCGGGCGGTGCCGGCGGAGCGGTTCGCGACGTTGCGGGAGTGGCTCGGGGACGCGTTCGAGGTGATCGAGCTCGACTCCGGGCCGGGGAACGCGGGTGGGTTCGGGAAGGGTGCGCATCAGGTGCTCACCGCCGAGGTGCGGGAGACGCCGGGGCACCCGGCGCTCGCGGCCCGGGCCCGTACGGTCGAGTTCCTCCGCGAGCAGCTCGGCAAATAATGGCGCCCTGGGCAACTATCGGAGGGTGCGGAAAGTACGACGTACGTCGTCTGTCCATTCCTCAGGGATCTCCCACGGGATGAAGTGCCCGCCACGCGGGTGGCAGGTGATCGAGGTGTGGTTGTACCGACCCGCCCGGTCGCTGGCGAGAAGGCTCTCGATCCGCTCCGAAGCACTCCCGACCCCCGGCGGGTTCTCGTAGTCGACGAACGTGATCCCGGTCGGCGCCTCGACGACCGGCTGCCGGTCGTGCGAGGGCGCCCAAGGGTAGCGGTTGTTGTTCGCGTACGTGCGGATCGACGTCTCGATCGCGTCGCCCGCCCAGAAGATCGTTGCGTGGGTCAACAGCTCGTCCGGTGAGAACACGGTCAGCACGTCCCCGTCGTCGTCGCTCCACTTGTCCCAGCGCTCGAGCAGCCAGGCGAGCAGGCCGGCGGGGGAGTCGGAGAGCCCGAACGCGAGCGTCGTCGGTGCGAGCATGTGCGCCGACAGATGCACGGCGAAGCGCTTCTCGACCTCGAGCAGACGAGCCCGGACCTCAGGCGAGAGCCCCTCGGGAACAGGTCGACCACCAGTGATGTCCCAAGCGCGTTCGCCGTTGAAGAAGTCCAGCTTCAGTGCAGACCCGATGTGTATCCCCAGCAACTCGTCCGCGTACTTGTGGCCGAGCTGTCCGGTCACCAACGCGCCCACATCGTTCCCGGCGGCGGCGTACCGGGAGTACCCGAGCACCTCGGTCATCAGCGAGTGCCACACATCGGCGATCTTCCAGAAGTTCAGGTCCGGCTGCGCGAGCGGCGTCGAGAAGCCGAAGCCCGGGAGCGACGGCACGATCACGTCGAAGGCGTCCGCGGGATCACCGCCGTACGCCGCCGGGTCGGCGAGCCGGTCGATCACCTTCGCGAAATGCCAGAACGTCCACGGCCAGCCGTGGCTCAGGATCAGCGGGACCGGCCGCGGCCCGACGCCGGCCTTGCGCAGGAAGTGCACCGGTACGCCGCCGACGTCGACCCGGTAGTTCGGGAACGCGTTGATCGCGCTCTCCGACGCTCTCCAGTCGAACCCGTCGGCCCAGTACGCGACCAGCTCCTGCAGGTCCGTACGCCGTACGCCGTAGTGCCCGTCCTCGTTGCCCGCGTCGAGCGGCCACTTGGTCGCGCGCAACCGGGCGCGAAGGTCGGCGAGGACCTCGTCGGAGACGTGGATCGGAGTCGGGTCGAGCGGGAACGGTGTCGGCATGGAAGGCCTCACAAGGAGCGGTTGGAGCGGTCGGAGCGGTCGGAGATTGGGGCGGTCGCGGCGTTCGAATCAGTCGGCGTGGTCGCGGCGGTCTGATCGGTCGAGGCCGTCGCGGCGGTCGGAGCGGTCGGCGGAGGCGATCTCGGTCAGGCGTTGCAGCACCCCGGCGGATCCCGCCAGGAGAGCGCGATCTTCGGGGCTCAGCTGGTTCACCAGCTCGGTCAAACGCTCGACCCGGCTGGTTCGGCGCGAGTCGACGATCGCCCGGCCCTCGGGGGTCAGCGACAGCAGCATCGCGCGCCCATCGCGCGCATCGGGAGCACGCGAGACCAGGCCGTCGCGTTCGAGCTTCGCGACCAGGCTGGTGAGCGCCGGTTGCTTGAGCTGCTCGGTGGCGGTCAGGTCGGTGAGCCGGAGCGGGCCGCGGCGGGCGAGCGTGTGCAGGACCGACAGGGTGGAGAAGTTGAAGCGGCGGACGGACGGCAGCCGGATGAAGATCGTGGTGAAGTCCTCGATCGCCGTCGTCAGGGCCTCGAGATCGGGGGTCTGCGCGTCCACGGAGGCAACCATATCAATTTTCGATGTAACCGGGAGCGCTGGACGACCGGCCGGTTTCGCTGCGTGTGGTTACCGACACGTGCTGACGGCAAGTGTTAAGGGCGCGTTGGGAATTACGCCCGCGGGATTGCCCGGGAGCCCTGCGGGCATTGGAAGAGGTGGACGAGGTGACCGTCGCGCCCAGGTCGATCAGGCGCGTCGCACCGGCTGGGGTCGTTGCTCTGCGCAAGGCTTGTTCAGCCCTGTGTGACGCTCGGTGATTTGCTCTGGTCGCACCCCCTGCGGGCATGGCACCATCGGCCACCGGGGAGACACGTCATCAGGGGGCGGCGAATGGCGAGAGCCAAACGAGCGAACCGCGGCGACACCGAGAGGTCGCGCTGGTCGAACGGTACGACCGACGACAGCCGGCACGATTCCGGCTGGGGCAGCCAGGTGGTCGTGGGCGGCACCCAAGCTCAATCACCAGGCGGTACCTGGGCACCCGGTACGCCGATGCCGATCGCGACCGGTGGCACTGGTGAGGCCGCCGCTCCGAACCTGGCCGGCGCCGCCGCGAAGAAGACCGCGGACGACGCGACGCCGAAGCCGGAGGGCGCGGGCGCAACCAAAGCCGCTCCCGGCGCATCAAGCCCCACGGGCGATCCCGAGACCGAGAACCAGTCCCACAGCACGACGGATGAGACCGCCGGGAAGAACTCCGGTCAGGCCGCCGCAGCGAGAACAGGTGAGACCGCCGCAGTGAGCACGGGTCAGACGGCCGGCGTGATGCCGCCCGAGAACGCGCGGGAGCGCTCTCCCGAGAACGCGGGAGCAACCGCGCCGCGCAACGCAAACGCACCGCACAACGCGAACGCGGCGCAGAACGCAGCCGCTCCGCAGAACGCGAACGCGCCGCAGGACGCAGCCGCTCCGCACAACGCGAACGGGCCGCAGAATGCAACCGCGCCGCCCAACGCGAGCGCTCCGCCCAACGCGAACGGGCCGCACAACACCGACGCTCCGCACAACACCGACGCTCCGCACACCACCGACGCCCCGCGCAATGTGGACTGGCAGTACCAGGCCGCGATCAACGGGCGCACGGTCCCGGTCGGGCCACGCCAGGCCGGGTTCGGTACGCCGGTCCGCGTGGACGAGATCGCGCTGGCCGCGAAAGCGCTCTCCGAGGATCTGCTCGCCGCGACCCAGGGGATGCCCGAGACGGTCGAGTCGCGCCAGCTCCGCCGGGACCTCGACGAGGCCGTCGAGACCTTCCGCGCGGTCGCCAGCGAGCTGCAGTCGACCGCGGGAAGCCTCGTCCGTCTCGCCGCGAGCGAGGGACAGGTCTGTGGCGTGACCTGGGGTGTGTGCCCCGATCACGGCCTCACGCTGATGAACGTCGGCGGCGAGGTCGCGACCTGTCACGTGCTGGGCTGCCACCACGAGCAGCAGGGCCCGAGCGAGCGGTGCGCGCAACCGGTCGCGTACAAGGTCGTCGACGTGGCCGGTCCCGCGCTGTTCACCTGCGCCGGCCACGCCATCGCCTGCCGCCTGCACCTGGACGGCGCCGTCATCACCCTCGCGACGGACAGCCTCGAGCTCCTCTGACGCACAAACGACCCCAGCCTGCAGAGGCTGGGGTCGTCTGCACAGAGAAGAGTCAGGAGATCCGGCAGGACGTCAGCTGATCGTTCGCGTTCGGTGACAGCGTCGTGAAGTTCGGCTGGTTCGCGTTCCACGTCCACGCCTGACCGCCGAAGTTGTCCTCGCTGTACGCCGTGACCGTCCACCCGGCCGGGATCCGCACCGACGAAGCCCAGTTGTCCTGCACGCCGGCCGCCTGCAACGCAGCCCGCGTGTAGTTGCCCTTGGCAAGCGCAGCCCCCGCGGCGCCCAGGTAGTCCACGTGCTCGAAGAACACCACCCCACCGGTGCCGGCAGAAACCACCGGCGGTGTAGGCCGGTTAGGTGTCAACGGGATCTGCCCCTTGAACATCCGCCCACCGTCGTTGGTCAGCCGCAGGTAGTAGTCCGAGGAGCAAGCCGTCCCGTCCTCGTCCAGCGCCCGGATCCCCGACCCGGAAGGAACGAAGGCCGCGCTCTCCGCGGTCTTGGCGATCTGGTTGCCCTCGTTGTACTCGTCGAACATCGAGATGTACATCCCCTGCACGCCGACCCGCGTCAGGTTGTAGAACTGCCGCCACATCAGGTCGCCGTGCCGCCGGTGCCCGGACTGCAGGTCGCCCGGGATCACGCACGGCTGGTAGTCGATCCCGAAGGCGTTGCAGTCGGCCTGGTCCTGCTGGTTCACGTTGTTGTAGTAGTGATCCGCGCCCGCGACGTCCTGGATCCGCCCGACCATCCACGGCGAGATCATGTCGAACGCGTGGTACACATCGAGGTAGCCGGAGCGTGAGTCCTCGACCCCGCGCCGCCAGTGCGTCGGCACCCCGCCGATCACGTAGCACCCCTGGCCCTTGAACCAGTTGACGACGTCCAGGCACACCGACGCCGGGAACGCCTTGTTCGGCTCGTTGAAACCGAACCCCCAGATGCAGACGACCGGCTTCCCGTTCTGCTTCGCGTACATCGGCGAGGCCGTGTACGCACGCATCTTGTTGGTCCAGTCCTGCTTCATCTCCGACTGCATGTTCTGCCAGTCGGTCGCGTCGTACATGATGTAGAACTTCCGCCCGTACTGCTCGGCGGCCTGCCGCACCTTCGCCGCCATCGCGTCGCGGGTCGGCCCCTCACCGCCGAACGGGTTGAACCGCTGCAGCGCGGCGGTGTCACAGCCGTGCTGCTGCATCCACTGGAAGTGCGTGTTCACCGTCTGCTGGTCGTACGACGAGAACAGCCGCGCGGGCTGCCCGTTGCCGAGGTTCGCGTACGCCGTCTGGTACGTCGCGGAGTAGTCGCGGACGTCGGGCCAGCTGCCGAGCGCGTTGTTGGACGGGGACGGCGGCTGTCCCCAGTTCCGGCTCCAGTGCCACCAGCCGTTGATCGGGGCGCCGTCGCCGGCGCAGGCGAACCAGCCCTGGTAGCCGACGGTGATCTTGCCGACCACGTCGCCGGGCGGGCTGGCCTGCGGGGCCGCGGAGGCGGACAGAGCGGTGCCGGCCGTCGAAGCGGCGGCGGCGGTGGCCGCGGAGGCGGCCAGGAACGTACGTCGAGTCAGTGTCATGGTGCAGGCTCCTGAAAGGGGCGGACAGGACTGCGGAGAGTGGCCGCAAAATATCAACAACAGAATGAAAATCCAAGATCGAAACTGTTTCGCTCCGACCTCTTGACGGCAACCACGCGGGTACTTAGTTTGTTGCCTCAACAGACTAAGTCTGTGACTGGCATCACACTAATGGGTGCCGTTCTCCTGTCGGGGGAGAAGGGGTGGGGGTCTGGTGACGCTGACCGACGGCAGTCGGCCGGGCGGTGGCGTGGTCGCGGCCGACCATGTCTCCCTGCGCCGCAACAACCTCTCCGTGGTCCTGCGGCACGTCCGGTCCGCGGGACCGAAGTCGCGGGCCCGGATCGCCGCCGACACCGGCCTGAACAAGGCCACCGTCTCCAGCCTGGTCGCCGAGCTCGTCGAGCGTGGTCTGCTCCGGGAAGGCCGCGCCGAGTCCGAGCGCGGCGCCCTCGGCCGCCCCGGCCAGCTGGTCGAGCTGGACGGCAGCGCGGTCTGCGGGGTCGGCGCCGAGATCAACGTCGACTACCTGGCCGTCACCGCGCTCGACCTCAGCGGCGACACCGTGATCGAACGCCGCGTCCCGCTCGACGTCGCCCACCTCGACCCCGGTACGACGCTCGACCACCTCGCCGAGCTCGTCGGTGAGGCGGTCACCGCGGTCGAGGCCCGCGGCGGCCAGACCGCCGGCGTGACGCTCGCGGCGCCCGGCCTGGTCGAGAGCTCGACCGGCGCGCTGAAGCTCGCGCCGAACCTGAAGTGGGGCGAGCTGCAGATCGTCGACGCGATCCGCGACCGCCTTGGCGGTCCGGCGTACCCGGTCCGGGTCGACAACGAGGCGAACCTGGCCGCCCTGGCGGCGTACTCGGAGCTGCGCAAGGACGCCGGGAGCAAGGTCGAGGACATCGTGCTGCTGACCGGCGCGATCGGTGTCGGTGGCGGGATGGTCGCCGGCGGGCACCTGCTGCGCGGCGGCAGTGGCTTCAGCGGCGAGGTCGGGCACATGCCCGTCGCTCCGGCCGGTGGGATCTGTGGCTGCGGCCGGACCGGCTGCTGGGAGACCGTGGTCGGGCTGACCGCGCTGCTCAACAAGGCGACGGACGCCGACGACCCCGTGCGTGACCCGTCGCTGGACGTCGAGCAGCGGCTCGCCGAGATCACCCGGCGGGCCGAGGCCGGGGGAGCGCGCACCCTGCGCGCGCTGGCCGACGTCGGGACCTGGCTGGGCATCGGCGGCGCGATCCTGGTGAACATCCTGAACCCGGACGTCCTGGTCCTCGGCGGCTACTTCGCCGTCCTCGGGCCCTGGCTGAAAGAACCGCTGGAGAGCGCGATCCGCGACCGCGTGATCGCTCCGGACGGCGGCGGCTGCCGGGTCGTCCAGTCCGAGCTGGGCTTCACCGCGGCGGTCCGGGGCGGCGCGCAGATCTCGCTCGACCAGGTCTTCCTGGACCCGACCCTGATCGGCCGCGAGGCGACCGGAGTCGCGCAATGAGCGAAGCGGCGGTGGGACGTGGGTCGCGAGGCGACCGGAGTCGCGCAATGAACGAGGCACGCGCGGGACGAGGGTCGCGAGGCGACCAGAGTCGCGCACTGAACGAAGCACCCGCGGGACGAGGGCCGCGGCGATGAGCACGGCGGGGACGAAGGATCTGGGCGGGGCGAGGACGAGAGGTGATGGGGTGGCCGACGAAGAACTGTTGCGGATGACCGGGATCGTCAAGGAGTTCCCCGGCGTCCGGGCGCTGGACGGCGTCGATCTCGACGTCCGCCGGGGGGAGGTGCACTGCCTGCTCGGCCAGAACGGCGCCGGCAAGTCGACGCTGATCCGGGTGCTGACCGGCGCGCACCAGCCGGACCAGGGCACGATCGTTGTCAACGGCAACGAGGTTGCGCTGAACAGCCCGACCGCCGCGATCGATCTCGGGATCGCCGCGATCTACCAGGAGCTCGACCTGGTGCCGGACCTGAGCGTCGCCGAGAACGTGTTCCTCGGCCACGAGCCGGCCCGGTTCGGGATGACCCGGCGGCATGAGGCCAACACCAGGGCCCGCGAGCTGCTCAAGGGCCTCGGCCACGGCGAGATCCCGGTCGGCCGGACCGTCGGTCTGCTGCCGGCCGCCGGCCAACAGGTCGTGAGCATGGCGAGAGCGCTCTCCCGTGACGCTCAGCTGATCGTGATGGACGAGCCCTCCGCGGTGCTCGACTCCGAGGAGGTCGGCAACTTGTTCCGCGTGATCCGCGACCTCACGTCGCGCGGCGTCGCGGTCATCTACATCTCGCACCGCCTGGAGGAGATCCGCGAGATCGGCGACCGGGTCACCGTGCTCAAGGACGGCGCGACGGTCGCCACCGGCCTGGACGCGCGCCAGACCGCGACCTCGGAGCTGATCCGGCTGATGACCGGCCGCTCGATCGAGTACGTCTTCCCGCCGCGCGCCGCGATCGACAAGAACGCGCCGACGGTCCTGGAGGTCACCGGACTGTCCCGCCCGCGCGAGTTCGAGGAGATCGGGTTCGAGGTCAAGGCCGGCGAGATCCTCGGCTTCGCCGGGCTGGTCGGCTCCGGGCGGTCCGAAGTACTGGAGACCGTGTACGGCGCGCGCAAGGCCGCGACCGGCGAGGTCCGCGTCGACGGCGTCACGCTGCGCCCGGGCCGGGTCCAGGCCGCGGTCAAGGCCGGCGTCGGGCTCGCGCCCGAGGAGCGCAAGAGCCAGGCGCTGCTGCTCGACGAAGCGGTCTACAAGAACATCACCGTCTCGACGATGCAGCGCTTCGCCAGCGGCGGGTTCCTCAACGGCCACGCCGAGAAGAAGGCCGCCGAGGAGTTGACCAAAGCGCTCGACGTACGGCCGCAAGGCGTCGACCATCCGGTTCGCAACCTGTCGGGCGGCAACCAGCAGAAGGTCGTGCTGGCCCGCTGGCTGCTGCGCGACTGCCGGGTGCTGCTGCTCGACGAACCGACCCGCGGCGTCGACGTCGGCGCGCGGTCGGAGATCTACGCGCTGATTCGCAAGCTGGCCGCCAACGGGGTCGCGATCGTGCTGGTCTCCAGCGAGGTCGAGGAAGTGCTCGGTCTGGCCGACCGGGTCGTGGTGATGCGGGAGGGGCGGGCCGTGCACACCGGTCCCGCGCAGGACATCGACGAGCACCGGGTCCTGGACCTGGTGATGGAAGGAAGTGCCGTGTGATGAGTGAGGAAGTCGCACGTTCGGAGCCGGACGCGAAGGTCCAGGACGCGGTCCCCGGTACGACGCCAGCCGGTACGACGCCCGCCGGTACGACGGCCTCGACGCAGGCCACCACCCGCCAGCCCGGCGCCCCACGCAACGGCGGCGGTACGGCGGCGCTGCTGCGCTCCGGGATGGGCCGCAACGTCGGACTGATCGTCGCGCTGGTCCTGCTCTGCGTGGTGGGCCTGATCACCGCCGGCGACACCTTCGCCACCAGCGCCAACCTGCTGACGATCCTGCGGCTGGCCGCGGTGATCGGCGTGGTCAGCATCGGGATGACGTTCGTCATCACCGGTGGCGGCATCGACCTCTCGGTCGGCGCGATGCTCGCCCTCGCGTCGGTCTGGGCGACCACCCTGGCCACCCAGCAGATGGCCGCCGACTTCCACTGGATCTTCATGGTCAGCACCGCCCTGCTGGTCGGCGCCGCCTGCGGCCTGGTCAACGGCCTGCTGATTGCCTACGGCAAGATCGTCCCGTTCGTCGCGACGCTGGCGATGCTGGCCGGAGCGCGCGGCCTGGCCGAGATCATCTCCGACCGCAAGACCCAGATCATCACCGTCAACCCGTTCCTGGACGTCTTCGGCGGCTCGGTGATCGGCGTACCGGTGCTGGTCTGGATGTTCGTGATCGTCGCCGCGCTCGGCTGGGTGCTGCTCAACCGGACCACCTTCGGCCGCCGGACGTTCGCGGTCGGCGGCAACGCCGAAGCGGCCCGCCTGGCCGGTATCAAGGTCCAGCGGCACACGGTCGCGCTCTACGTCCTGGCCGGTCTGTGCTGCGGCATCGCCGCCGTGATGCTGATGGCCCGGACGACGACCGGCAGCTCGACGCACGGTCAGCTGTACGAGCTGGACGCGATCGCCGCGGTCGTGATCGGCGGGACGCTGCTGTCCGGCGGCCGCGGCACGATCGTCGGCACCGTGTTCGGCGTACTGATCTTCACCACGCTGAACAACGTCTTCACCCTGAACAACCTGAGCATCTCCGCACAGTCGGTGGCCAAGGGCGTGATCATCGTGATCGCGGTCCTCCTCCAGCAACGGCTGGCCGCCCGCTCGAGCACCACCTAGATGTCGAACACAACCCTGCACACGAGGAGGACAAGGATGTCCGCACGACCCGCCCGCTTCCTGAAGGTGGCCGGTATCGCCGGCCTGAGCTCGCTGGCGCTGATCGCCTGCACCAGCAACACGCCGGAGGCCGAGAAGACCTCCGACACCGGCGCCACCCAGGCCGTGGCCGGCGGCAAGAACGACGAGCCGGGCAAGAAGGTCCGGATCGGCTTCTCGGCCCCGGCCGCCGACCACGGCTGGATGGGCGCGATCACCAAGGCCACCCAGGCCGAGGCGAAGAAGTTCTCCGACGTCGAGCTGATCGTCGCCGAGGGCACCAACGACGTGAACCTGCAGATCAGCCAGGTGGAGACCTTCATCAACCAGAAGGTCGACGCGATCGTGCTGCTGCCGTTCGACGGTGCCGCGCTGACCGCGGTCGCCACCAAGGCGATGGACGCCGGGATCACCGTGGTCAACGTCGACCGCGAGTTCGGCAGCACCTTCGCCGCCCGGACCACCGTGCTCGGTGACAACAAGGGCATGGGTGTCTCGGCCGGCACCTACATCTGCCAGGAGCTGAAGGGCAAGCCGGACGCGGTGGTCGCCGAGATCGCCGGCATCGACTCGCTGCCGCTGACCCAGGCCCGCAGCCAGGGCTTCAAGGAAGCCCTCGCGGACTGCGGCCTCAAGGTCAGCAACCGGGTCCCGGCCGAGTTCACCGTCGAGTCCGGTGAGAAGGCCGCCGCGAACCTGCTCCAGGCCGCGCCGAAGATCGACGCGATCTGGAACCACGACGACGACCAGGGTGTCGGCGTCCTGGCCGCGATCAAGAACTCCGGCCGCAAGGAGTTCTTCATGGTCGGCGGCGCCGGCTCGGCCAACGTGATGCGCGACATCAAGGCCGGCAACACGGTGATGCGGGCGACCGTCATCTACCCGTCCACGCAGGGTGCGGACGGCGTCCGGCTGGCTCGGCTGCTGGTGCAGAAGAAGTCCCTCGGCGACCTGGTGGAGGTCGAGGTGCCGCGCACCGTCCAGCTGTACGCCCCGGTCGTCACCAAGGACAACGTGGACCAGTACCTCCCGACCGCGTTCGAGAGCTGAGAAAGGGAACACACGGTATGACGAACCTGGGCATCGGCCTGATCGGCTACGCCTTCATGGGGGCCGCCCACTCGCAGGCCTGGCGCAACGCGCCGCGCTTCTTCGACCTGCCGCTGCACCCGGACCTCAACGTCCTGTGCGGCCGCAACGCCGAAGCGGTACAGGCTGCCGCCGGCAAGCTCGGCTGGAGCACGACCGAGACCGACTGGCGGGCGCTGCTGCAGCGTGACGACGTCCAGCTGGTCGACGTCTGTACGCCGGGCGACAGCCACGCCGAGATCGCGATCGCCGCGCTCGAGGCCGGTAAGCACGTGCTCTGCGAGAAGCCCCTGGCCAACACGGTCGCGGAGGCGGAGGCGATGGCCGACGCCGCGGCCAAGGCGGCCGCGCAGGGGATCAGGTCGATGGTCGGGTTCACCTACCGCCGGGTCCCGGCCATCGCGCTCGCGCGCAAACTGGTGGCCGAGGGCAAGGTCGGGACCGTCCGGCACGTCCGGGCGCAGTACCTGCAGGACTGGATCGCCGACCCCGAGGCGCCGCTGTCGTGGCGCCTCGACAAGGAGAAGGCCGGCTCCGGCGCGCTCGGTGACATCGGCGCGCACATCGTCGACCTGACCCAGTTCATCACCGGTGACCGGATCGCGGAGGTGAGCGGCCGGCTGGAGACGTTCGTCAAGGAACGCCCGAAGGCCGAGGCGCACAGCGGCCTGTCCGGTACGGCGAGCGCCGAGCGCGGCCCGGTCACCGTCGACGACGCCGCGGTGTTCATCGCGAACTTCCGCGGCGGCGCGCTCGGCGTCTTCGAGGCGACCCGGTTCGCCACCGGCCGCAAGAACGCGATCCGGATCGAGATCAACGGCTCGAAGGGCAGCCTGGCCTTCGACTTCGAGGACATGAACCTCCTCCACTACTACGACGCGACCGAGGACGCCGAGACCGCCGGCTTCCGGCGGATCCTCGCGACCGAGCCCGTGCACCCGTACGTCGCCGCCTGGTGGCCGCCCGGCCACCTGCTCGGCTACGAGCACGGTTTCACCCACCAAGTGGTCGACCTGGTCACGGCGATTGCCGAGGGCAAGGACCCGGAGCCGTCGTTCGCCGACGGCCTCCAGGTCCAGCGCGTGCTCGCGGCCGTCGAGGACAGCTCGAACTCCCGAGAATGGCAGGAGATCCCCGAATGAACGCATACACCCCGAGCAAGGCCGACAAGTTCTCGTTCGGACTCTGGACGGTCGGCTGGGAAGGTGTCGACGTCTTCGGTACGGCGGTCCGCGCGCCGCTCGACCCGGTGCTCGCGGTCGAGAAGCTGGCCGAGCTGGGCGCCGCCGCCGTCTCCTTCCACGACGACGACCTGGTCCCCGACGACGCCCAGCGCCAGGCGGTGCTGGCCCGGTTCGGCAAGGCGCTGTCCGACACCGGCCTGGTCGTCGAGATGGCCACCACGAACCTGTTCAGCCACCCGGTCTTCAAGGACGGCGGCCTGACCGCCAACGACCGCGACGTCCGGCGCTACGCGCTGGCCAAGATCCTGCGCAACGTCGACCTGGCCGCCGAGCTCGGCGCCTCGACGTACGTGCTGTGGGGCGGTCGCGAGGGCGCGGAGTCCGGCGGCTCGAAGAACGTCCGGGCCGCGATGGACCGGTACAAGGAGTCGATGGACCTGCTCACGACGTACGTGCGCGAACAGGGCTACGACCTGCGGTTCGCGCTGGAGCCGAAGCCGAACGAGCCGCGCGGCGACATCCTGCTGCCGACGATCGGGCACGCGATCGCGTTCATCAACGACCTCGAGCACCCCGAGCTGGTCGGGATCAACCCCGAGGTCGGGCACGAGCAGATGGCCGGGCTGAACTACGCGCACGGGATCGCCCAGGCGCTGTGGCACGGCAAGCTGTTCCACATCGACCTGAACGGGCAGCACGGGCCGCGGTTCGACCAGGACCTGCGCTTCGGTGCCGGCAACTTGCGCGAGGCGTTCTGGACCGTCGACGTCCTGCAGGGCGCGGAAGGCCAGCCCGGGTACGACGGCTACGTGCACTTCGACTACAAGCCGCCGCGCACCGAGGACCTCGACGGCGTTTGGGAGACCGCCCGCGGCTGCATGCGCAACTACCTGATCCTGCGCGAGAAGGTCGCGGCGTTCCGGGCCGACCCCGAGGTCCAGGAGGCGCTGGCCGCGGCCCGCGTGGCCGACCTGTCGCAGCCGACGCTCGGCGCGGGGGAGTCCCTCGACGAGCTGCGCAAGGCGACGTACGACCCGGAGACGCTGGCCGCCCGCGGCCTCGGCTTCGAGAAGCTCGACCAGCTCGCGATGGACCACCTGCTCGGCGTCCGCTGACGCACTTTCTGCAAGTAGCTGTTCGCAAGTAGCTGTACCAGGGCCGACGCCCGGGGACCCGCCCCGGAAACCGATGGAGCGCGCACCTTATCCGACCCATAAGGAGCACCCTCATGCACCAGCTACGCAGGCGCCTGCACGGCACGGTGGTCCGTGCCGTGCTGCTGGCGCTGATCGCCGCCTTGGCGATCCCGCTCAGTGCCTTGCCCGCGCGGGCCCACCCGGGCCACGGGGACGAGACGTTCAACGCGCTGATCTTCAGCAAGACCGCCGGGTTCCGGCACGACTCGATCCCGGCCGGGATCCAGGCCATCAAGGACTTGGCCGCGGGCAACAACTTCACCGTCACCGCGACCGAGGACGCGGCGATGTTCAACGACACCGAGCTGGCCAAGTACGAGGTGGTCATCTGGCTGTCGACGACCGGTGACGTGCTGAACGCCGACCAGCAGGCCGCGTTCCAGCGCTACATCCAGGGCGGCGGCGGGTACGCCGGTGTGCACGCGGCCTCGGACACCGAGTACGAGTGGCCCTGGTACGGCAAGCTCGTCGGCTCCTACTTCGACAGCCACCCGGCCGGTACGCCGAACGCCAACGTCAAGGTGGAGGACCACGCGCACCCGTCGACCGCCGAGGCGCCGACGACGTGGAACCGCACCGACGAGTGGTACAACTACCGGACCAACCCGCGCGACAGCGTGCACGTGCTCGCCTCCCTCGACGAGACGTCGTACGCCGGGGGCAACATGGGCCCCGAGCACCCGATCGCGTGGTGCCAGGACTACGACGGCGGCCGGGCCTGGTACACCGGCATGGGCCACACCATCGAGTCGTACGCCGACCCGGTCTTCCGCACCCACCTGCTCGGCGGCATCAAGACCGCCGCGGGCGTGCAGCCGGCCGACTGCGGCGCGTCGCTGAGCGACAGCTACCAGAAGGTTGCCCTCGACGACGACACGTCGAACCCGATGGAGCTGACCATCGCCAAGGACGGCCGGGTCTTCTACATCGACCGCAACGGCGCCGTGAAGATCGTCAAGACCGACGGGTCGGTGGTCACCGCGGGGACGCTGAACGTCTACACCGGTCAGGAGTTCGGGCTGCTCGGGATCGCGCTCGACCCGGCCTTCGACACCAACGGCTTCCTGTACCTGTACTACTCGCCGGCCGGCGCCGAACCGTTCGACCGGGTGTCGAGGTTCAAGGTGAACGGCGACACGCTGGATCTGGCGAGCGAGAAGCAGGTCATCCGCGTCGACACCCAGCGCGACCAGTGCTGCCACGCGGGTGGTGCGCTGGAGTTCGACAACAACGGCAACCTGTTCATCGCCACCGGTGACAACAGCAACCCGTTCGACTCCGACGGGTACTCGCCGATCGACGAGCGGGCCGGCCGTTCTGCCTGGGACTCCCAGCGCAGCGCGGCCAACAGCAACAACTTCAACGGCAAGGTGCTGCGGATCCACATCGAGGCCGACGGCTCGTACACGGTTCCGGCGGGCAACATGTTCCCGCCTGGCACCGAGAAGACCCGGCCCGAGATCTACGCGATGGGCTTCCGCAACCCGTTCCGGATCGGCATCGACCCGACCACCAACCACCTGTTCGTCGCCGACTACGGCCCGGACGCCGGGCAGGTCTCGCCGACGCGTGGCCCGGACGGCCGCGTCGAGTGGGACATCCTGGACAAGCCGGGCTTCTACGGCTGGCCGTACTGCGTCGGCAACAACACGCCGTACAACGACCACGACTTCGCGACCGGGACCTCCGGTGCGACGTTCAACTGCGCGGCGCCGGTGAACAACTCGCCGAACAACACCGGCATCACCCAGCTGCCGGCCGCGATCCCCGCGAGCCTGTGGATGGGCAAGTCGACCACCGGCGTACCGGAGATCGGTGGCAGTGGTGCGCCGATGACGTCCGGTGCGTACAAGTTCGACCCGGACAGCGACTCCGACCGCAAGTGGCCGCAGTACTTCGACGGCAAGGCGGTCTTCGCGGACTGGAACGACAGCCGGCTGTTCTCGGTGCAGCTCAACGACGACCGGAACAAGGTCGCCGACGTGTCCCGGATGCTCGGCAAGCTGAACTTGATCCGGCCGCACGCGCTGCAGTTCGGGCCGGACGGCGCGCTGTACGTGATCGAGTGGGGCAGCGGGTTCGGCGGCAACAACGCCGACTCCGGCATCTACCGGATCGACTACGTGCAGGGCAACCGGGCGCCGATCGCGCAGTTCACGACCGACAAGGTCTCGGGTCCGGCGCCGCTGACCGTGGCCTTCGACAGCACGGGATCGCGCGATCCCGACGGGCAGCCGATCACGCTGGCCTGGGACTTCGACGGCAACGGGACGACGGACTCGACCGAGGCGAAGCCTTCGCACACGTACACGACACCGGGTGTCTTCACCGCTCGGCTGACGGTGACCGACAGCGATGGCCGGACGGCGGTCTCGAACCGGTCGATCACCTCGGGCAACACCGCGCCGACGATCTCGATCGAGGCCCCGCTGGACGGCGGCTTCTTCGACTTCGGCGACACCATCAAGTACAAGGTGACGGTCACCGACCCCGAGGACGGGACGGTGAACTGCCAGGACGTGATCACCCAGCCCGCGCTCGGCCACGACGAGCACGCGCACGGGTACGAGCAGTACCACGGCTGTGAGGGGACGTTCCCGCTTCCTGGTGACGAGGGGCACGTCGGCGCGAACATCTTCGGCATCGTGACGGTGAAGTACACCGACAAGGGTGCCCCCGGCACCGGTGCGATCACCACCGAGAAGGTCGTGCAGCTGCAGCCGAAGACCCGCGAGGCGGAGTACTTCGACGAGACCGGTGGACCGGGCTCCACGCCCGGCGTACAGGTCGAGGACACCGGTGACACCGCCGGTGGCGGCAAGAACATCGGGTTCATCGAGGACGGCGACTGGTGGGGCTGGAAGCCCACCAACCTGACCGGTATCGACCGGATCGAGCTGCGGGCGGCCTCGCCGGACGCGGGTGCGACGGTCGAGGTTCGGCAGGGTTCGCCGACGGACGGTCCGGTTGTCGCGACGATCCAGGTGACGCCGACCGGCGCTTGGCAGACGTACGGGAACTTCTCGGCGGCGGTCAGTGGTGCCGCGCTGACCAGCGGGCCGCTGTACTTCGTCAAGACGACGGGTCAGCTGAACGTGAACTGGGTGAAGTTCCTCGGCAAGGGCGTCACCGAGAACCAGCGACCGTTGGTCACGGCAACGGCTTCGGTTGTCCAGGGCAAGGCTCCGCTGAAGGTGGACTTCACCTCCGCGGCGACCGACCCCGAAGGGGACCTGCCGCTGTCGTACGCCTGGAGCTTCGGCGACGGCGCGACCGGGACCGGTGAGTCGCCGAGCCACACCTACACCGTGGCCGGGACGCACACCGCGACCGTCACGGTGACCGATGCGCGCGGTGCGAAGGGGACCGCGAAGATCGTCATCAAGGTCGACTCGCCGGCACCGCCGACGTGTCTGACCGGCCGCTCGGACGGCTTCGAGGGCACCGCTCTCGACACCGGCCGGTGGAGCGAGGTTGTCCGTGGCAACCAGGAGCTGACGGTTGCCGGTGGCAACCTGGTGCTCCCGCTGACGGCGACCGACATCTACGGCACCGGCAACACCGGTACGCCGAACATCGTGCTCCAGCCGCTGCCGGCCGGAGCCTGGCAGGCGACGGCGAAGCTGACCATGCCCGCACGACTGGCCTACCAGCAGGCCGGCCTGATCGTGTACGGCGACGACGACAACTACGCCAAGATGGTGCTGCAGGGCCGGTCGACCGGCGCTCCGTCGGCGAACGACCGGATCTTCCAGTTCATCCGCGAGGAAGCCGGTACGCCGAACGAGGTGGCCGCGTCGAACACCGCCAACCTGGGAGCGGCCTACCCGGACACGGTCTGGGTCCGGTTCACCAGTGATGGCGCCAACCTGAAGGCGGCGTACAGCGCGGACGGTGCGACCTTCACCGAGATGAGCGAGACCAAGCAGTTGGCCGGGATCAGCAACCCCCGGATCGGTCTGTTCGGCCTGGCCAACCGGACCGAGGCGCTGCCGCTGTCGGCACAGTTCGACTACTTCAGCATCACGCCGGACGACACGGCCGAGGTCCCGACCCCGGACGACGAGTTCGCCGGTACGGCGCTGGACGCGTGCCGCTGGTCCGCGATCGTGCGGCCCGACCCGGCGGCGTACCGGGTGACCGGTGGTGCGGTCGAGATCGACACCAGCAATGGCGACATCTACCAGGGCACGGCCACGAACCCGAAGAACCTGCTGCTGCAGCCGGCTCCCGACGGTGACTGGACGATCGAGACCAAGGTGGACGGCTCGGCGTTCAACGAGGCCTACCAGCAGGGCGGCCTGATGGTGTACGGCGACGACGCGAACTACGTGAAGCTCGACTACCTCGCGACCAACGCCGCGGGCTCCGCGGTGACCCGGGGGATCGAGCTGCGCAGCGAGGTGAACGACGTACTCGTGTCGCCGCAGCCGAACGCTCCGGCCCCGACGCAGGGAGTCTGGTACCTGCGGCTGGCCAAGAGCGGGACGACGTTCACCGGCTCGTACAGCGCGGACGGACTGGCCTGGACCGCCCTCCCGGCCGTGACGAACCCGGCGCTGGCCTCGGCGAGCTTCGGCATCTACGCCTTCGGGGTCGACCAGACCGCGTCGAAGACGGCGAAGTTCGACTACTTCAAGCTGGTCCGGGACACGGTCGCTCCGCAGGTCAGCCTGTCGCTGAACCCGTCGGCGCCGTCCGGGCTGAACGGGTGGTGGAACGACGCGGTCGTCGCCACGGCGATGGCGACCGACAACCAGCCGGGGCAGGTGTACCTGGAGCAGAAGGTCGGCGACGGGGACTGGTCGGAGTACACCGCTCCGGTCAGCTTCGGGACCGACGGGACGCACACCATCCAGGTGCGCGCCTCGGACACCGCGGGCAACGTGTCGGCGCCGGAGTCGGTGACCGTGAAGGTCGACCGGACGGCGCCCAAGTCGGTGGTGACCGGCTTGGCGGCCGGTGGGAAGCTCGGCGTCGCGTCGACGGTCGCGGTCGCCGCGACCGCCGAGGACGCGCTCTCCGGGCTCTCCGCGGTGACGCTGCGGGTGGACGGCAAGGCGCTGCCCGCCGGCGGGAAGCTGGACGGCGTCGCGCTCGGGCTCGGTGCGCACGAGCTCACGGCGACGGCGGTCGACAAGGCCGGCAACACGTCGGTGACCAAGGTGCCGTTCACCGTGGTCACGTCGTACGCCGAGGCGGTCAAGCTGGTCGAGCGGTACCGGGTCGCCAAGACGTTGCCACTGGCAACGGCAACGGTGATGAAGGTGCAGCTCGGCCTGGCCGAGCAGGCGCAGCGCAAGGGCCTGAAGGTGGTCGAGAGGGTCGCGCTGGACCTGTACCTCGCCCAGGCAAGGACGGTGCGGGACGTTCCCGCCCGGACCCTGCTGACAGCTGTCGGGCAGGACCTGAGGAAGAAGATCTGACCCGATGAAGACGTCGCTGAGCGGGACCGCACCCTGTCCGACGCGGAGAGGCGTGCAGGAGCTCCCGAGCGCCCTGGTGGTTCGGCCCCACCTGGACGCACGGGAGAGCGGTCCCGCCCAGCGCCGGGGGCTTCACCGCCCCGTCCCCGGCGCCCGGCCAAGCGCTCCGGCCAGGCGCCGGGGACATCCCCTGAACCCTGCGAGGCAACTGCCTGGCTCGACGGGTGCTCACCAACCAAGTACCGGCCACCGACCGAGGGTTGGTACTTGAAAACCCAGCCCCTTCCGACCTCCCACCCGCAGGCCCTCGTCCGCTCCACCGCTTTCCCTCACCTCAGCTTTTCCCGCCCGCCCCAGCCCGGCTGTTCGTCGTACCAACTGAAGGAGTACAAGGAAAATGGCTCGACCGATCACCCTGTTCACCGGCCAGTGGGCCGACTTGCCGTTCGAGGAGGTGGCTCGCCTGGCCTCGGAGTGGGGCTACGACGGGCTCGAGATCGCCTGCTGGGGTGACCACCTCGACGTCCGGCGCGCGGCCGAGGACGACGCCTACGTCCAGAACCGGCTCGACATCCTCGAGAAGCACAACCTCAAGGTCTGGACGATCTCCAACCACCTGCTCGGCCAGGCGGTCTGCGACGACCCGATCGACGCCCGCCACCAGGCGATCCTGCCCGCGCACATCTGGGGCGACGGCGACCCCGAAGGCGTCCGGCAGCGCGCGGCTGAGGAGATGGGCGTCACCGCCCGCGCCGCCCGCCGGCTCGGCGTCGACGTCGTGGTCGGCTTCACCGGCTCGGCGATCTGGAAGACGGTCGCCATGTTCCCGCCGGTGCCGCAGTCGATGGTGGACGCCGGGTACGCCGACTTCGCCGACCGCTGGAACCCGATCCTGGACGTCTTCGACGAGGCCGGCGTGAAGTTCGCGCACGAGGTGCACCCGTCGGAGATCGCCTACGACTACTGGTCGACCACCCGCGCGCTGGAGGCGATCGGCCACCGCGAGGCGTTCGGTCTGAACTGGGACCCGAGCCACTTCGTCTGGCAGGACCTCGACCCGGTCGGCTTCCTGTGGGACTTCAAGGACCGGATCTACCACGTCGACTGCAAGGACGCCAAGCGCCAGGTCGGCAACGGCCGCAACGGCCGGATGGGTTCGCACCTGGCCTGGGGCGACCCCCGGCGCGGCTGGGACTTCGTCTCCACCGGCCACGGCGACGTCCCGTGGGAGGCCTGCTTCCGGATGCTCAACACGATCGGGTACGCCGGCCCGATCTCGGTCGAGTGGGAGGACGCCGGCATGGACCGCCTGGTCGGCGCCGCCGAAGCCCTGCAGTTCGTTCGCACCCTCGCCTTCGACCCACCCACCGCCTCCTTCGACGCCGCGTTCTCCTCCTAGTCAGCCGTCTCCTCCTCACCCCCCGCCCCCGCAATCGCGAGCCCAACCGGGGGCCTTGAACACCAAT
The DNA here is from genome assembly GCF_040681455.1 of Kribbella sp. NPDC051770. Lineage (NCBI taxonomy): Bacteria > Bacillati > Actinomycetota > Actinomycetes > Propionibacteriales > Kribbellaceae > Kribbella > Kribbella sp. NPDC051770. The sequence goes on from NZ_JBFAYT010000003.1 coordinate 383,386, forward strand.
TCGGGGCCTTGAACAAGACATACCTTGTTCGAGGCCCCCAGTTGGTGTTCAAGGTCGCGTGTTGTGGTGGGGCGCCTGTGGTGCCGAGGTCCTGCCCAGACCCCGGCACCACAGGTGTTCTAGGGGCGTCCGGGCAACCGGTAGTTGTCGCCGAGGACCTGTCCGCGGTTGGGCTTGTAGAGGTCGAAGCCCTTCGAGTTGCACTGCAGGCCACCGTTGATGCAGTGGCTCACCAGGGCCGCCAGCGTCGGGACGTCCCAGGCGTTGAAGAAGTCGTAGTGCCAGGTGTACCCGCGTCCGCTGGCCAGCCGGACGTCGGTCACGTCCCCGTCCGCGGGGAACGCGATCTTGAACTCCAGCATCGGCACCGGGTTCGGGTGACTGGCCGGGCAGGAACCGTTGACCGGGTAGGCCATGTGGCTCTTGTGGTCCGGGGTGTCCAGATCACGTCCGTTCCAGCAGCTCGGGGCCTGGTACCGGATGTTCAGCTGGGTCCCGGCGGGGCAGTTCGTCGGGAAGTCCCAGTTGTGCGTGCTGTCGCCGCACTCCCAGCCCTCGACGGCGCCGGGTGAGGTCCTGAAGTCGTTCAGGGTCGCGGTCGGGCTGCCGACGACGTACCGGAGGCCCGGCGGGAACGGCCGGACTGCCTGGTAGTCGAGGATGCCGGACTTGTAGTAGATGACCTGGTGCCAGGTCTGCTGCACGGGCTGGCTGCTGCCGGGTCCGCGGAACATCGTCGGCCACCAGTACGCCGACAGGTCGTCGGGGTTGAGGCAGGTGGTCGCGTAGGCGCCGGCAGCGTTCAGGCTGCCGAGCGTGGTGGAGGCGTTCGTCGTCTTGTTGCCGACGAAGCTGTGCTCGTGGGACGCGCCAGGCATGTTGGGGAACACGATGGGGTCGTCGGTGGCCCGGTGGTTGACCGTGCAGTTCACCTGGAACTCGTGGTGGGTGACCAGGTCGTCGGCCTGTGCCTGGGTGCCGGCGACGGCGGTGAGGACAGCGCTGAGGGTCAGGGCGGCGGTGCCGCCGGCGAACAGGATCTTCTTCCTTCTGCTGAACACGGATCTCCTCCTGTCGGGGGATTCCGCGGGGCGGTGGGCAGGAACTGGGTACTACGCGGCCCGCGGTCTGGGAATCGCGGGAGAGCGCTCTCTGGAACAGAGTCGATCGGGCCGTCCGCGCTGTCAAGTGGTCCCCGGTTCCGGAACCGGCTGAGCGTGAACGAGCGGTTGACAAGGCGTCCGGCGGCGGCCACGATCGGACCGCGAGAGAGCGCTCTCTGACTCTCGCGCACCGTTCCCGGCGGCTGCCCCGCCGGGTTCCGGTCGCTGTGCCGTACCGCCTCACGCACACAGCGAAGGAGCACCACTCGATGATTTCTCCTACTCCGCCACGACGACGAGTGCGGTCTTTGCTCGCGGCAACTGTCGCGGCCTCCACCCTCTTGCTCGGCAACCTCGTCCTGCAGGCCGCACCGGCCCAAGCGGCGACCCTGCTCTCCCAAGGCCGCCCGGTCACCGCCTCCTCCTCCGAAGGCGCCGGTACGCCGGCCGCCGCCGCCGTCGACGGCGACCTCAACACCCGCTGGTCCAGCGTGTTCAGCGACCCCCAGTGGCTGCAGGTCGACCTCGGCTCGGCGGCGACCGTCAGCCAGGTCGTGCTGCGCTGGGAGGCCGCGTACGCGACGGCGTACCGGGTGGAGATCTCCGACGACGCCCAGACCTGGCGGCCGCTCGCCAGTACGGCGACCGGCGACGGCGGCACCGACACGCTCGCCGTCAACGGCTCCGGCCGCTACGTCCGGATGACCGGCACCCAGCGCGTCGGCGGCTACGGCTACTCGCTCTGGGAGTTCGAGGTGCACGGTACGCCGGGCACCGGCGGCCCGCCGCAGGGCAACGGGACCGTCCAGGTCGCCGGCAGCCAGGGCAACTGGCGGCTGCTCGTCAACGGCCAGCCCTGGCAGGTCAAGGGCCTGACCTGGGGACCGGCCGCGGCCGACGCGCCGCAGCACCTCCCGCAGCTGAAGTCGATCGGCGTCAACACCGTCCGCACGTGGGGAACCGACGCGAGCTCGAAGCCGCTGTTCGACTCCGCGGCCGCGAACGGGATGCGCGTGATCGCCGGCTACTGGCTCCAGCCCGGTGGTGGACCCGGCAGCGGCGGCTGCGTCAACTACGTCACCGACACGACGTACAAGCAGAACATGCTCGGCGAGATCCGGCGCTGGACCACGGAGTACAAGGACCACCCCGGTGTGCTGCTGTGGAACGTCGGCAACGAGTCCGTGCTCGGGCTGCAGAACTGCTACTCCGGCGCGGAGCTGGAGACGCAGCGGATCGAGTACGCCAAGTTCGTCAACGAGGGCGCCAAGGCGATCCACGCGATCGACCCGAACCACCCGGTCACCTCGACCGACGCGTGGACCGGCGCCTGGCCGTACTTCAAGCAGTACTCACCCGATCTCGACCTGCTCGCGGTCAACTCGTACGGCAACGTCTGCCAGGTCAAGCAGGACTGGATCAACGGCGGCTACACCAAGCCGTACATCCTGACCGAGGGCGGGCCCGCGGGTGAGTGGGAGGTCCCCAACGACGCCAACGGCGTACCGAACGAGCCGACCGACCTCCAGAAGCGCGACGGCTACCTCCAGGCGTGGAACTGCATCACGGGGCACACCGGGGTCGCGCTCGGCGCGACACTGTTCCACTACGGCAACGAGAACGACTTCGGCGCGGTCTGGTTCAACATCGCACCGGGCGGCGAGAAGCGGCTCTCGTACTACGCGATCCGGCAGGCGTACGGCGGCCCGGCGGGCGGCAACACGCCGCCGGTGATCACCGGGATGTCGCTGAGCCGGACCACCGACGTACCGGCCGGTGGGACCATCTCGGTGAACGTCGCGGTCAGCGACCCGGACGGGGATCCGCTGACGCACGAGTTCAAGGTCGGCGGCAAGTACATCGACAACAGCGGGTCGCTGGTGACGACGCCGTCGTCGGGCAACGGGCCGTTCACGGTGACCGTGCCGCAGCGGCTCGGGGTGTGGAAGCTGTACGACTACGTGCGCGACGGCAAGGGCAACGTGGGGATCGAGACCCGGTCGTTCCGAGTCGTCGCCCCGCCGGTCCAGGGCACGAACGTCGCCCGGGGCAAGCCGGTGACGGCGTCGTCGTACCAGCAGGTCGGCAACGGTGCGCCGTACCCGCCGTCGAACGTGACCGACGGGAACAACACGACGCGCTGGGCCAGCGACTGGTCGGACCCGCAGTGGATCCAGATCGACCTGGGGTCGGTGCAGTCGTTCGACCGGCTGCAGCTGATCTGGGAGGGCGCGTTCGCGCGGGCCTACCGGGTCGAGGCCTCCGACGACGGCGCGAACTGGCGGCAGGTCTACACGACCGCCGACGGGAACGGTGACGTCGACGATCTCGCGGTCGCGGGGTCGGGGCGGTACGTGCGGCTGACCGGGACCCAGCGGGGGACCGGGTTCGGCTACTCGCTGTACGAGTTCGGCGTCTACCGGCGCTGAGATCCTCCTCGGTCCGGCGGCCTCGTGGGGAGGCCGCCGGGCCTGTGGACAACCGACAGGGGACCGAGCGTTGCCAGAGATAACATCCGTTGCCATGACCCGGACGCCCACTTTGGAAGACGTCGCGACGGTCGCCGGCGTGTCCCGGGCGACCGTGTCGCGCGTGATCAACGACGTCGCCACCGTCGCCCCTGCGCTGCGCACGAAGGTGCAGCACGCGATCAAGAAGACCGGCTACCGCCCGAACTCGGCCGCGCGTGCGCTCGCGGGCAGCCGTGCGGGCGCGGTCGTGCTGGTCGTCTCCGGCTCCGACGGCACCGCCGAAGAGATCTTCGACGATCCGTTCTTCGGCCGGGTCGCCGGCGGCATGATCGCGCACCTGGGCGCGCTGGGCATCCCCCCGATCGTCGTCGCCGCCGACTCCGACCGGGCCCGCGCCGACTCCGTCGCCCTGATCCGCCACGGCCGCGCCGACGGCGCCGTCCTGGTCTCCACCCGCGCCGACGACCCGCTGCCCGGCGTCTTCGTCGACGCCGGCATTCCCGCCGTACTGTTCGCCCGTCCGGCCCTGCCCGCCCCGATCAGCTACGTGGACCTCGCCCACGAAGCAGGCGCTGCCCTGGCCGCCGACCACCTCGTCACCAGAGGCTGCCAACGAGTCGTCACCATCGCCGGCCCCACCGACGTACTGGCCGCTCAGGACCGCCTCACCGGCTTCCGCCAGGCGATGGCCCGGCACGGCCACGCCCACGTAGCAGTAGCCCACGGCAACTTCACCCAGGACAGCGGCGAGTCCGCCATGCACCACCTGCTCTCGACGGTCCCCGACCTCGACGCCGTCTTCGCCGCCAACGACCTGATGGCCGTCGGAGCCCTCCGAGCCCTCCGCGACACCGGCCGCCCCGACGTAGCCGTCATCGGCTTCGACAACAGCAAACCGGCGATCAACGCCGACCTCACCACCATCGCCCAGCCCCTGGAGGACATGGCCGCCGAGATGTCCCGCCTCCTCCTGGCTCAGATCGCCGACCCCACCCAGGGTCCACAGTGCAGGATCTTCGAGCCCAGCTTGGTCATCCGCGCGACGGCTTGATCAGCCGAGCAGCGGTTCGGTTTGGTCCTGCAGGTAAGGGATGTGGAGTTGGTGGGCCCAGCGGTTGACCTCGGTGGCTAGTGCCTTGGCGGCTTCTTGGTTGCCTTCGTCTTTGGCTAGGACCGCCAGGAGCGCCTGTTGGGCGAGGGTGGCGGGGACGTGGCCGGCGGTCTGGCGTTGTTCGGTGGAGAGTTGCCAGTGGGTACGGGCTCGGGGGAGGTCGCCGGCGGTGTGGGCGTGGTCGCCGAGGTGGCGGTGGGCGTAGGAGGCCTGGAGGGTGTCGCCGGTGGTGTTGCAGAGGGCCAGGGAAGCTGAGTACCGGGTGAAGGCTTCCTGGGGGAGGGCGTTGAGGTTGTCGGCGATGAGTCCTTGGTAGAAGAGGATCGTGGCTCGGCGGGAGTCGTCGGGGGCGGTGGCTTCCAGAGTTTTGGCTTGGGTGGCCAGGGCTTCGTCGGGGGCTGGGGTGAGGAGCTTCAGGAAGTAGGAGTGGCGGAGGTCGAGGAGGGCGCGGTCCCAAGCCTGGGTGGGGGTGAGTTCGAGGGTGGCCAGGGCGGCCAGTGCGGCGGGGGAGTGGGTGGTGCGTTGGGCGAAGTCCTGGTCCACGGCCAGGTCGGCGAGGGCCAGGGCGAAACCAGGACCTTCGGCAGGGCTGACCTCGGCTGACTCGAGGAGCGCGCGGGCGGCGTCCCACTGGGCTGCTCGGGCGAGCAGGGTGGCGGCGGTGAGGAGCTGGGGGAGCGGGAGTTCGGCCATGGCGCGAGGGTATTTCGACGTCGAAAAGTTTGACAACTAAGCTTCAGTCGCTGAACAGTACGACGGGTGAAGGATTCGATCGACGACCACATCGCGCTGTGGTCGCAGGAGCAGGCCGATCTCGACGGGCGGGTCGAGGGGATCGTCGTGCGGATGCAGGTACTGACGCGGTACCTGGATCGGCGGCGCGACGCGGTGCTGGCGGCGTACGGGTTGCAGTGGTGGGAGTTCAAGACGCTGCACATGTTGCGACGCGGCGGTACGCCGTACCGGACGACGCCCGGTGCGCTCGCGAAGCAGCTGGGGATGTCGCCGGCCGCGATGACGAACCGGCTCGACGCGCTCGAGCGGCACGGGTACGTCGAGCGGACGCACGATCCCGACGACCGGCGGAAGGTGGTCGCGACGTTGACGCGGGCCGGGCGTGCGGTGTGGGAGCGGGGGATCGACGAGATCCAGCAGGTCGAGCAGGAGCTGGTGCGGACGCTGACGGCGAAGGATCAGGACGTGCTGGAGGCGCTGCTGCGGCGGCTCGTCCAGGTGACCGAGGACGAGTGATGTCATGAACGGGGGTTCTGGTTCGACGTACCGGTGAAGGCACCGACGGGGTGCCGGGAGCTGGAGGTCGGGCGATGGACGGGTTGGGGCTGTTGGTGGCGCGGGAGAACGTGACGCAGCAGGTGCGCGAGGGGGACCCGGGGAAGGACCGGCGCCTCGGGCCGGTCATCCAGGTCGGGTGGCGCTGGGTCGTCGGAGTCGTGCGGGAGATCGGGCGACTGGAGACCCGGAGGCGTGGCACAGTCCTGCGTTGACGGAGAAGACCACGCCGTACGTCTTCCGGACGGTCACGGCGGTCACGAGCAGTAGCGTGCCGTAGATCTCCCGCTCCCGGCACCCGGGAGATCTACAGTGGTGCGGCGTTCAACTGGTAGACAGGACAGATGCAGCAACTCCGCGCGCTGGGGATCTCAGCTCAGGCCGAGGCCATCTACCTCGACCTGATCGCGCGTGGTGCCCTCGATCTCGCCGATCTGGCCGAGCGGCACGGGACCGAGCTCGACGTCCCGCTGGGTGAGCTGGCCGCGGTCGGGCTGGTCGAACGCTCCGACGACAAGGTGCTGCCGCAGCCGCCGCACCGCGCGATGGAGGCGGTCGCGCAGTGCCGGACGAAGGAAGCGGAGCTGGCCCGGGAGAGCGCTTCCTTGCTCTCCGAGCTGTGGACCGCGGGGATCGGCCAGCAGACGTACGTCGAACTGCTGCCGTCGCTCGAGGTGACCCGGAGCGTGATCAACTCCGTCCAGGTCGACGCCGAGCAGCGGGTCCGCGCGATGACGGTGGGCAACATCGCGACGCCGACCAATCCGCAGATCGTCGAGGGCCTGTTCGACGCGCTGGCCCGCGGCGTCACCTACGAGGTCATCTACGGCACCCGCGTCCTGCAGGACGCGAACGCGCTGCGGATGGTCCAGCAGTGCGTCGACGCCGGCGAGCAGGCCCGCGTCTTCCCCGACATCCCGCTCAACCTCACGATCGTCGACGACCGCTGGGCCCTGCTGGCCGCCCGTACGACGGTCGGCGAGATCGTGAACTCGGCAGCGATGGTGGTCCACCAGTCACCGTTCCTGACCGGGCTGGTCGGGATCTTCGATGCGCTCTGGCGGGTCTCGGTGCCGATCACCGGGGGCACCGAGAACACCGAGGCGATCGGGGCGCCGGCGCTGGAGACGAAGCGGTTGCTCACGTACCTGAGCGCGGGCCTGACCGACGAGTCGATCGCGCGGGAGTTCGGCGTCAGCGAGCGGACGATCGCGCGCCGGATCAGCAGGCTGCAGGAGACGCTGGGCGCCCAGACCCGTTTCCAGCTGGGCGTCCAGGCCTCGCGGCAGAACTGGCTCTGACCCCGGTACGGCGTACCGGCTCGCCCGCCTCAGCGCGCCCGCTCGTAGACCAGCGCCATCTCGCCCAGCTCGCCCGTCTCCTGGTGCGCCAGCGTCCACTTCGTCGCCGGCAGCCCGTCGTCGAACAGCCGGGCGCTCCCGCCCGCGATCTCCGGCACCACCATCAGGTACAGCCGGTCGATCAGGTCCGCGGCGAGCAGCGGCTTGATGACGCTGGAGCTGCTGCAGACGAGGATGTCGCCCTCGCCGTTCTCTTTCAGCTCTGCGACGACCTCAGGAGCCGGCGCGTTCACCAGCCGGCTGTGCTCACCCGGCGGCTCGGTCAGCGTGGTCGAGAAGATCACCTTCTCCACGTCGGTCAGCCAGCGCGCGTATCCGCGGTCGTGCGGATCGGCGGTCTCGTCCTCGGCCAGCGGGGGCCAGTAGCCGAGGAAGCCCTCGGCGTTGAGCCGGCCGAGGACGCAGGTGGTCGCGCCCTCCCAGATCCGGGTCAGCTGGTCGCGAGCGACCTTGGTGGTCACGTACGGCCCGATCGCGGCGAAGTCGGCGGGCCCGCCGGCGCCGTGGTACCGGCCGTCGAGGGTGATCGCCAGGTTCGCGCGCACGGTGCGATTGCTCATCTCGGTGTTCCTTCTTCCTTGATTCGTTCGGTGAGGTTGTCGAGCACCTGCGTCCAGCCGGTCTCGATCCCGGCGATGTACGGGACCGCGTCCACGGTCGTCTCGGAGATGCTCACGTCGAGCCGCAGCCGCGTTCCGTCCGGTACGGCGGCCAGGCTCAGGTCGTAGTCGGCAGAGAACGAGATCGCGCTCTCCGCGTCCAGAACGGACAGCCCGAAGCTGAGCCGGCGCGCGTTCTCCGCGCGCCGGACCACGCCCTCGGACCGGTACCGCCCACCGTCGGCGTCGCCGTACACCAGGACGACGCGACCGCCGGCGGCCGGTTCGAGCAGGCACTCGACGACGGTCAGCGAGGGCGGGGCCCACCAGTTCGCGAGCAGCTCGGGCTCGGTCCAGTGCCGCCACACGGCGTACGGCGTACCGGCGAGGACTCGCTCGAAGGTGAAGCCGCGGCCGTCGGCCCAGCGGTCGGCCTTCGCGAGCACCGTGTCGGCCTCGATCGCCGCCCGGTACCGCTCGAGGACGTCGCGGTCGCCTGCGTGCGCCTCGGTGGACTCGACCAATGCCTGCAGCCGCAGCCCGAACGCCCGCAACGGCTCGGTCTCGAGCGCGTAGACCCGCCGCTGTCCCAGCGGGACCACCGCGACGACGCCTGCGCGGGCCAGCGTTTGCAGATGCTTCGTCGTCTGCGGCTGGCGGAGGCCGGCCAGTTCGGCCAGCTCACCGACCGTCCGCGGGCGCTCGGCCAGCAGCTCCACGATCCGCCATCGGGCGCGGTCGCCGAGGGCTGCTGCGATCTCTTCCATGCCTTGAGTATTCACCGATCTGAATATTCTTGTCAATGAATATCTAGGCACTGGTTTGGTGACGGCGCGCTGAGGCTAAGATGCCCAGGGTGACCGAGGGGACAGGCGCTCATGCGCAGCGCTCGCAGACCTGTGGTGCGACCGCCGAGATGAACACACCAGGCGTCAGCGCGCACGACCAGCACATCTGCCGCCGGCCGGCGGACCACGGCCCGGACCACCGGTGCTCGGTCTGCCCGCACCAGTGGACGGCCAGGTAGCCCTGCCGGATTACCGCTCCGCCTGAGGGTGTCGAGAACGCGATATCGGCTCCGACGTTGCTGACGGAGGCGCCGAGGTGGCGCCGTACCGGGAGGAGCTGGAATGAAGTACATGCTGCTGATCGACTCGAACAAGCGGGACTGGGACGAGATGCCGACCCTCTGGTCTGACCAGGACGTCAAGGTGATGGTCGAGTACATGCACGACCTCAACCGCGACCTGCAGGCGTCCGGTGAGCTGGTCGAGGTCCGCGGGCTGACCGGCCCGGCGAACATGAAGACCGTGCACGCCGACGACGACGGCGAGGCGATCGTCACCGACGGCCCGTTCACCGAAACCAAAGAGGTCCTGGCCGGCTACTGGGTGATCGACGTCGCGAGCGAGCAGAGAGCGGTGGAGATCGCTCTCCGGGTCTCTCTCACGCCGGGTCCGGGCGGCCGCCCGACCAACCAGAACGTCGAGATCCACCCCGCCGACGCCGAGCCCCCGGCGTAATTCGCTCGCCGGGCCGCGGCCCGGCTGGCTAGCGTCGGCGCTCATGGATCCGAAGGAGATCGTCCGGCGCGGGTACGACGCCTTGTCGGAGCGCTACGACAAGGCGTACGACGGGGAGTCGAAGTACCGGGGCTGGATCGACCAGCTGACCGCGCGCCTCGACGCCGGGAGCCGGGTGCTCGACATCGGCTGCGGCAGCGGCCTCCCGCTAGCCCGCGAGCTGGCTGCTGCCGGTCACGCCGTGACCGGGGTCGACATCAGCGAGGTCCAGATCCGGCGGGCGCGGGAGCTGGTGCCGGCGGCGGAGTTCATCCAGGCCGATGCGGCGTCGCTCGATTTCGCTGCCGCGTCGTACGACGCTGTGGTGTCGTTCTACGCGTTGATCCACCTGCCGCTGGACGAGCAGCAGTTGTTGCTCGCGAAGATCGCGCGGTGGTTGCGGCCAGGTGGGTGGTTCGTCTGTACGACGGGCGACCGGCCGTGGACCGGTGTCGACGACGACTGGCTCGGCAGTGGCGTCACCATGTGGTGGAGCCACGCCGACGCCGACACCAACCGCGCGTGGATCACGGCGAGCGGGCTGACGGTGGAGACTCAGGAGCGCGTGCCCGAAGGAGCGAACGGGCACGCGCTCTTCTGGGCGCAACGGCCGGAGTGATCCGGGCTGCGGCCTAGGCCGGCCCGTCCTCGAGCTGCCGTACGACGTACTCGGCAACAGCCCGCATCCCCGCCTCGTTCGGGTGATACGGAACGACCCCGCCGAGCCGCGGCGACCGCAGACTGAACCCGGTGGTCCACGGCTCCGCCGACCCCACCGCGTGCTCCTTGCTCACCCCGGAGACCGCCACCAACTCGGCCCCCGACTGCTCCGCGGCAGCCGCGAACACCCCCGCGAGCCGGTCAGCCATCAGCGCAACGCTCGGGAGCTGTTCCTCGTTCAGCGGTACGTCAAGGCGCGGCCGCGTCATCGGCCCGATCACCGCGAGGTAGTCGACGAGCAGGATCCGCGCCGAGGGAGCGCGATCTCGGATCTCACGGACGATCTCGGCGAGTCGCGCGGTGGTTTCGTCGTACGCCGTGTCGTCGCGCAGGTAGCTGACCCGGGCGCGGATCCGGTTCGCGACCCGGCGGCCGAAGAGCGTGGCGGGCTTGGCGAGCGTGTTCATCAGGCTGCCGCGGATGAACGCGCCGATGTACTCGAGATCGTTGCCCCCGGCGGTCACCGTCACCAGCGCGGTCTCGGGTCCGACGGCATCGATCTGCGGCGCCGCGTCGTCCTGCCGGTCGGTCAGCAGGTGCGCGGTGGTCGCTCCGGAGTACGTCACGTCGACGAGATCCAGCCCGAGCCGCTCGGCGACCAGGCGCGGATAGTTGCGCCCCGACCGCCCGGCGGCCTTGTCGACCACCGGCGAGATCCCCGGCCCGGCCGCGAACGAACTGCCCAGCGCGACGTACCGACTCCCAGAAGCGATCACCCCGCCAACCTACCGGCGCCCCGGGATCGCGCTCTCAGGTGGCCAGCGATCGCGCTCTCAGTTGGCCGGCGATCGCGCTCTCAGCTGGTCCAGCGGCCGCGGTGGACCAGGTCCTCCGTCGGCTTGCGGCGCTTGCTGAGGTTGCGGGGTGGTTCGTCGGAGTAGCCGATCGAGATGGCGCCGATCGGCATGAAGTTGTCCGGTACGTCGAACTGCTCGCGGTAGACCGGGATGCGGTCGGCGGGCAGTCCGAAGAAGCAGGCGCCGAGGCCCTCGTCGACCGCGGTCTGCAGGATCAGCAGCGCGGACATGCCGGCATCGATGTCCCAGTAGGGAACCGGCCACCAGTCCTCGGCGCGGTCGGTGTGGCCCTTGTCGGGTTCGGCGTAGCGGTCGAGGTAGGCGTCCTTGTTGGAGTGGACGACGATCAGCAGCGGGGTCTCGATGTTCGCGGCCAGCCAGTTCTCCGGCTCCTCCTCGGGTCGGGCGGCGTCGCGGAAGCGCGCGATGTCGTCCTGGGTGTCGAGCACGAGGTACCCGAAGCCCTGCGAGAAGCCGGCCGACGGCGCGCGGAGCGCGTTGTCGAGGATCCGCTCGACGATCTCCTCCGGCACCGCCCGCTGTACGTCGTACCGCCGAACCATCCGCCGCCGTCGCACCACATCCTGAAAGTCCATGGGGGCAAGGTACGTGCTCAGCCGTCGCCGCGGTACGGGAATTGGCGCCGGACGGCGAGGCACCGGCGCCGATGTGCCGCGAGCCCGCCGGGCGCGGCATACTCCACGCCGTGAGTGACGACTTCGGGAGTTCCGGGATCAGAGAGCGCGTTCTGGCGGGCTGGGCGGCGGCGCCGGTGCGGTTTCGGGAGGACGCGAACGCCGAGGAGGATCTCGCGCTCGGCGGGTACCTCGACCGGGTGGTGGTCGAGCTGGCGCAGAACGCTGCGGACGCGGCCGTGCGTGCGGGGGTGCCGGGGCGGGTGCGGTTCTCGTTGCGCGGGCAGACCCTCGTCGTCGCGAACACGGGTGCGCCGCTGACGGCGGCCGGAGTCGAATCGCTGGCGACGCTGCGGGCCTCGGCGAAGCGGGACGATGATCTGGAGCGGTCCGGCGGGGATCTGCGGCAGCTCGATCCGCGGGCGGTCGCGGTGGGACGGTTCGGGGTCGGGTTCGCTGCGGTACTGGCGGTGAGTGATGAGCCGGTCATCCTGTCGCGGAGCGGTGGCGTGCGGTTCTCGCGGGCGGATACTGCGGCGGCGGTCGCGGCGGTCGGGTCTGATGGGCTGGATCTCGAGGTACGCCGACGCGACGGGCAGGTGCCGGTACTGCGGCTGCCGTTCGAGGCGGAGGGGGAGGCGCCGGAGGGCTTCGACACCGCGGTGATCCTGCCGCTGCGCGACGACGCGGCGGCTGAGCTCGTACGGCGGTTGCTCGCCGACGCGGGCGATCCGCTGCTGCTCGCGCTGCCCGGGTTGGAGCGGATCGAGATCGACGTCGACGGCGAGGAGCGGATGCTCGCCGACGTGCTGTCGCGATGGACCGTACGGCGTGCTGCGGGAGTCCTCGACGAGAACGCGAGAGAGCGGTTGCTGGCGGACCGGACGACCGAGGAGCGAGCGCGGCCGTACTGGTCGGTGCTGTGGGCGCTGCCGCGGTCCACGGAGACGCTGGTGCCGCGGACGGTGTTCGCACCGACGCCGACGGACGAGTCGTTGTCGCTGCCTGTGTTGCTCTTGGCAACCTTCCCGCTGGATCCGTCGCGGCGGCACGTCGCGAAGGGTGCGCTGACGGATCACCTGGTGGAGAAGGCGGCACAGGCGTACGCGAGACTGCTGGAGACCCAGGCCGAGGCGGGCGCGGACGTACTGCCGCTGGTGCCGACCGGGCTCGCGGCCGGTGCGCTCGATGGGGCGCTCCGCGTGGAGATCATGAAGGTGCTACCGGGGACGCCGCTGCTGCGGGGACTTGGTGGCGACGACCAGGGCGAGGAGATGCACGCCGAGGCGCTTCCGCGCTTGGTGGCGCCCCGGGATGCCGTGGTTGTGGCCGGCGCTGATGAAGCCTTCGACGTCGTGCTCGCGCCGATGGTGAGTGGGCTGGTTCGGGAGCGGCGGCAGGATCGGGCTGCTCTCGAGGCAATTGGCGTGCGGCGGCTCGAGCTGGCTGAGGTCGTCGACCAGCTCGGCCAGGTGGCGCAGCCTCCGGCGTGGTGGCGGGAAACGTATAGAGCGCTCTCCGGGATGGTCACGGATGCTCTCCTGCGTGAGTCCTTGGGGACGTTGCCGGTGCCGCTCGCTGACGGGCGGCTGGTACGCGGCGTTCGTGGGCTGCTGCTGCCGGGGCGCGAGCTGCCGAACGACGTGCTCGCGACGTTCGGTGAGTACGGCGTACGGGTGGTGCATCCGGACGCGGTGCACGAGACGCTGGAACGGCTGGGAGCGCTCCCCGCGACTCCGCGGACGTTGCTGGAGGACAGCGCGGTGCGCGCGGCGGTGGAGAACTCGGCGGACGCCGACGCCCCGGAGTTGATCGCGTCTGCCGTGCTCGGCGTGGTCGCGGTTGATCCGGCGCAGGCGGACGGGCTGTGGTGGTTGTCCGACCTCGTCCTGCGTGACGCCGACGGCGAGCTGGTGCCGGCGAACGCGTTGGTGGTCGCCGGGTCCGAGGCCGAGGCGGTGCTCGACGAGGAGGAGGTCGCGCCGATCGCGGGCGACCTGCTGGAGCGGTACGGCGTCGAGGCGCTTTCAGCCGTTGGCGTGCTGAGTTCGCTTGGCGTCGTTGCCGCCGCTGACGTGGTGCTGGACGAGCTGCCGGAGGAGCTGGCGGATCTCGACGGGATCGAAGACTGGGCCGACGATGTGGCGCCGGACGGGTCGCGGTACGGCGTGACCGTTGGCGAGCTGGTCGCCGTACGGGATCTTGACTGGGTCGTCGACGACGCCTGGCCGCGGGTGCTGGAGATGTTCGGGACGTCGCCGGAGCTGCGGCGTGCGCTGGTGGACCGGCCGCGGGTGGTCGGACCGGATGATCGGGCGTACGGCGTACCGTCGTATGCCGCGTGGTGGATCCGCGAGCGAGTGCTGCTGGAGGACGGCGAGCCGCTGGCGGGCCGGGCTGACCCGGAGGTCGATCCGGTGCTGGCGAGCCTGCTGGACCCGGCGCCGGAGTGGACGAGGCGGTTGGACCCGGAGGTGCGAACGGCGGTCGGGCTGGTACGGACTGTGGCTGACCTCGATGTCGACGGCGTCGGCGAGTTGCTGGACCGGTTGGCAGATCCGCGGCGGGAGATCGGAGAGAGCGCGATCCTGCAGCTCTGGCAGCAGCTGGGAACGCTGAAGGTGTACCCGGACACCGCACCGGACCGCGTGCGGGTGCTGGGCGGAGAGGCCGAGCTGCCGAACTCCAATGATGACCTGCACGGTGTCGAGGGGGAGGTACTGAGTCGGGTGGTCCCTGCAGCGGACGCGGTGGTTGCCGACGGTCCGATGTGGCTGCAGCGAACGGATCTCGGTGGGTTTGTGGTTGCGTTCGGAGTCGTCGCCGACGGACTGAGTGATCTGCTGGAAGTGCCGATGGCCGGCGAGGTTGCCGGGGGCAAGGTCGAGGGGACGGGAACGGCGGCCGAGGTCCCCGCGATCGTGCGGGAGTTGGTGCCTCAGGTGCCTGAGATCTGGTGGGAGCACGAGGAGCTGCTGGTCGACGGGGTCGAGGTCTCGTGGTGGGTCGACGAGAGTGGTGAGCCGCACGCGGCGACGTTCAACGGGCTGGCGAAGGCGCTCGCTTGGGCTGCCGGACGTTGGGATCAGCGGCACGTGATCCTGGCGATCCTCAGCAACCCAGGTCGCGCGTCGGAGCTGCGGATCGACGCAACGTTCGACCTCGCTCCGCCGAGCGCCTGAGGAGATCAGGAGGGGAGCGGAGTCTACGGCGAGCTGAATTCAGCTCGCCGTGACGCCCTGCTGGTAGTCGCTCGATTGCTCCTCGGCGTCGAGCGGGCGACCGGCCGGCAGCGCGTCCAGGACCTCGCGCGGCGCCAGCGAACGGTACGCCGCATCCGGCCGCGCGCCGAGGGCGTCGTTCACCGTCGAGAACGCGATCCGCAGCGCGACGAACACCGTGAGGCCGAAGATCTGGCGGTCGGTCCAGCCGGCCGCCCGGAGCGGCTCGAGATCCGCAGCCGTCGTTGCGTTCGGGTCGCGGGTGATCTTCCGGGCCCACTCGGAGAGCGCGATCTCCGCCGGGGACAGCGGAGCGTCGTCACCGCCAAGGACGGCCGCCGCATGCGCCCCCGAGGTCTCCCCGGCCAATTTGGTGCCCCAGGCAACGGAACAGTAGGTGTCGCCGAGCGTCGAGGCCATCGCGGTGACCAGGATCCCGCGGGTCCGGAAGTCGAGATCGTGTTCCTCGACCACCGAGCCGATCACCGCGAACAACGCGTCCTTCAGACCCGGTTGGTACGACCACAGCCGCGTCAGGTTCATCACGAACCCGAGATCCTCCTGCTCGGCGGCGAAGCTCGCCTGCATCGCATCGTCAGGCGAAGGGAACGGCAGAAAACTCATCAGAGCAAGTCCAATCAAGAAGAGAAGGAATCGAAGAGCCCCTGCAGCAGCGGGTTCTCGATGTCGGCCGCGATCAGTCGCGCCGAGCTGACCGCCTGGGTGTCACCCACCCGGCCGAGATGCAGGTTCCCGCGGACGAGCAGTTCGCGCATGTCGCACCGCGCCGCCAGCCCGACGAGCTGGGTCGCAAATGACCGCGACCGCTCCACATCCCCATGATCCAGAGCAGTCTGAGCCGCAGCATCGAGCACATGCCCATGGATCCACTGATACCGGTCCGGCTCGCGACTCGACCGCAGCGCGGCCTGATCGAACCAGTGCACAACGCCCGGATAGTCCCCCCGCGCAGAAGCCAGCAACCCGAGCCCCCGGGCCGCGATCCCTTCCCAGCAAGGATCGCTGACCTGGCACCCCAACGCCCAAGCCTGCTCGAACCCGTCCGCCGCGGCATCAACCTCCCCGGCGTACAGATCCAGCTCCGCCAGCAAAGCCTGCGGCCAAGGCAGGAACGCGACCCACCGCTGCTGCCGCACGAGATCCAGCGACTCGGCAACGACCGCCCGCGCCTGGCTGTAGCCCCCACGCAGTAAGTGCGCCCGCCCGAGAATCGACAGCGACCACGCCTGCTGCCGCGCATCACCGCAGCGCGCGGCCAGCTCGACCGAGTCGCCCAGATGCCGCAGCGCGGCCGGATAGTCGCCGAGGTCCGACGCGTTCATCCCCCGTACGCCGAGAATCGCCGCGTTCTCCTCGTCGCTCTCCGCGAGAGCAGACGCCCGCGCGAGCCACGCCTCGGTCGTCGTACGCCGCCCGGCCTGGACCTCGACGAACCCCAGCTGCCGGTACGCCGTCACAACCGTCGCGCGATCACCAGCGCGCTCGGCGACGAGAACCGCCTCCTGCAACGTGATCGCGCCCTCCTCGTCGCGTCCCCGTACGGCGTGCACGAGAGCGCCGCCGAGAGCGACGAGAGCGCGACCTTGCAGCTCCGTGTCGCCGCAGCGCGCGGCCTCGGAGACCGCTCTCCGAAGGCACTCCAGCCCCGACTCGACAACCCCCGCGGCAACCGCCGCGCGGCCGGCTTCGAAGGCGCTCAACGCACTCGCCCGGCTGCCGACCGCACTCAGCGTCGGGCCGCGATCGACGGTCGATGCCTGGCGCAGCGTGGCCGACGCCTCGACACCCAGCTCGCGTCGCAGCATGTCCTCGCAGACCGCGACCTGCCGCAGAGCCGCCGGCCGATCGCCCGCGACCGCGAGGCTGCGGACGAGGAGTTCGTGGTTGCCTTGTTCGAGCGGGTTGGCCGCGACGGCCCTGCTGGCGAAGGGGATCGCGTCCCGTGCCCGCCCCGCCGCGACGAGCCCGACGGCGGCTTCCCGCAGCCGGGACTCGACGGCGGAGGCGACCCGGTGCCGCTCGACCATCAGCCAGGACTCGAAGTCCGGGCAGCTGTCGAGCTCGACCCCTTCGAGCAGCTCGCCGTCGATCTCCAGCAACTGCGCGGGCTCGGCGAGCGAGAGCACCTGCAGCACGTCCACACTCAGGCCAGCATCGAGCGAAAGCGTGACCGGATCGCCGGAAAGCATTGGAGAATTGAAGGCCAACGCCCTCCGCAACTCAGCCAGCGTCCACCGCAGCGCCCCCAGCGGATCCTCGGCATCCGCGAACAGCAACTCCGCAAGCCGTTTCCGCGACGGCGGACGCTCGGCGAGCAGGACGTAGGCGAGCAGCGCCCAACTCTTCCGCCCCCGCGGCGCCCGCACGGCGACTCCGTCGTACAAGATCGCCGGCCGGCCCAGCAGCCTGATCTGCCCCTCCATACGTCCCACCCCCGATCCTCAGTGTGGACCAGCAGGTCCGCAGTTGTCAGCGACGGACGCCGACCGCCTCCAGGTACTCCGCGTGCGCGGCGATCGTCCCGTCGTCGGCCTGGTTGAACGACCGCGGTACGTCGGCCAGTTCCGCCGCGAACTGCGCGCGGTCCGGCTCCGACAACGTCGAGGCCAGCTTGGTGATCGGGCCGTAGAACTCGCGGAACCACTCCGAGAAGTGCTCGGCCGAGTGGTAGCGGAAGACATACTGCCGCCGCGACAGCGCGACCCACTCGACCCGGTCGCCGAACAGCTCGTTCAGGTGCTCCTCGGTGCCCCACAGCACGGCGGGCTTGACCCCGGCCGGCGGCGGCGCCCACTTGCCGACCACCTTGAACATCTGCCCGATCATCCCGGTCGGGGTCCAGTTGGAGAGCGCGATCTTGCCGCCCGGCTTCGTCACCCGGACGAGCTCGTCCGCGGCCCGCTGGTGGTTCGGCGCGAACATCACGCCGACGGTGCTGAGCACGAGGTCGTACGCCGCGTCCGGTACCGGCAGGTTCTCCGCGTCGCCTTCGGTGAAGGTGACGGGCAGGTGCTCGGCGGTCGCGCGCTCACGGCCCTGCTCGAGCAGGTTGGTCGCGTAGTCGACGCCGGTCGCCTCGGCAAAGCGCCGAGCAGCGGCGAGCGCCGCGTTGCCCTGGCCGCAGGCGACGTCGAGGGCGCGCTGCCCGGCCCGTACGTCGGCCGCCTCGACGAGCAGCTCGGCGATGATCTGCAGGGTGTTGCCGACCCGGGGGTAGTCCCCGGTCTGCCACCCGGCGCGCTGCTTGTCCTTGATCGCCTCGAAATCGACGGTGGTGCTGGTCATCAGTGGTCTCCCCCTGGAAGTGGTTGGTGGAGCCAGTCGACGCAGCCACCGTGTGACGCGCCGTGTGACAGCACGAAAACCCCAACGATCACAGAGCGCGAGCCATCGTTGTCAGAGGTTGGTATATCGACTGAGCAGCGGATATCGGCGAATTCTCCAAGCCAGGCAGCAAAGTCTTGCCATCGTTGTCATCGCTACTTATAGTCCGAGAAACGTTTCAATCCGTGATCCCGCAGCCAGCGCAAGTGAAACGGAGACGCCTTACGTCACACCGGCCGGGCGCGATCCACCGCGCCGTCCGCGGCCGAGAACCACCCTCGGACCGAAGGAGATCCGATCGTGAACGACGCACCCCGCCCGCAGTTCGAAGACGTCCAAGCCGTTGTGCGCCACCAGTTGAGTCGGCGCAGCGTGGTCGGGGGAGGTGCGGCGCTCGGGCTCTCCGGTCTGCTGGCCGCCTGCTCCGGCGGCGGAGGCTCGTACTCCGACAAACCGGCCAACCAACCGGCCGCCACCAAGTCGGTGCAGATCGGCAAGGCCAACATCCCGACGCCGCGCGACCAGACGGTCGTGATCGGCCAGGTCGAGTACAACGTGTTCGACAGCTTCAACACGATGATCCCGAACGGCTGGCAGTCCGGCGCCGGCTTCGAGTCGGTCTGCCGGGAGGCGATGTTCTACCTGAACCTGGCCAGCGGCGAGCTGAAACCGTGGCTGTGCAAGGAGTACAAGTACAACGACGACTTCACCGAGCTGACGCTGAACTTCGAGCCGAAGGCGAAGTGGAGCGACGGCAAGCCGCTGACCGCGAACGACTTCAAGTTCACGGTGCTGCTGCTGAAGGACCGCAAGGACCTGTTCGGCGGTGGCGGTGACCTGGGCGAGTTCGTGCAGTCGATCGACGTACCGGACGACCACACCGCGGTGGTGAAGCTGAAGAAGCCCGGCCCGCGGATGCACTACAACTTCATCGCGGCGATCGCGAGCCCGATCATGGAGATCCTGCCCGAGCACGTCTGGAAAGGGCAGGACCCGACCAAGTTCAAGGAGAACCCGCCGACCCGCAGCGGCCCGTACAAGCTGAAGCAGACGATCCGCAGCCAGCGGATGTTCGTCTGGGAGAAGAACCCGGACTACTGGGCCAAGGACGAGGTCGACCCGCCGCCGCAGTACATCGTCTACCAGAGCACGGCCAAGCAGCTGGACTCGGCGGCGCTGGCCTTCGAGCGCGCCGAGTTCGACGTCGGCTCGATCGACGAGCAGCACGCCAAGCAGCTGCGCAACACCGGCTACCCGGCGATGGTCACCACCCAGTTCCACGACCCGAACCCGCGGATCATCTGGCCGAACTGCGACCCGGCCCGCGGCGTGATCGGCGAGCCGAAGATGCGGCAGGCGATCAACTACATGATCGACCGGGAGAAGATCGGCACCTCGATCTGGCCGGTGAAGGTGCCGGCCGCGATCTACCCGTGGGCCGACTACCCGAGCAACGACCCGTGGAAGAACGACGCGCTGGCCGAGAAGTACAAGTTCGAGTACAGCCCGGACAAGGCGACCGCGCTGCTGGACGAGATCGCGCCGAAGAACGCGGCCGGCAAGCGCACGTACAAGGGCAAGGAGATCAACCTCGAGATCATCACCGCGGCGCCGGTCGACGGTCCGGAGTACGCGATCGCGAACGTGATCAAGACCGACCTGGCCAAGGTCGGCGTGCCGGCGACGCTGCGCAGCCTGAGCGGTCCGGTGCACAGCGAGAAGTTCGAGCGCGGCGAGTACGACCTGGACTCCAACTGGGACGGCTTCGCCTTCGACCCGCAGCAGCTGTACGCGAACTGGACCAGCGACAAGGCGCAGCCGATCGGCAAGAACGCCGCCGGCAAGAACAAGCAGCGGCTGAAGGATCCGGCGCTCGACGCGGTCTCGGCCAAGCTCGCCGTGCTTGACCCGAAGAGCGACGAGGCCAAGCCGCTGCTCGAGCAGGCGCTGGAGATCTACTTCCAGCAGCTGCCGCTGATGCCGGTGATCCAGACCGGCTACCCGTCGTACTTCAACACCACGTTCTGGACCGGGTGGCCGACCGACGAGGACCTGTACCAGGTGCCGCTGAACTGGTGGCCGCACTTCATCTTCGTGCTCGGGAAGCTGAAGGCGACCGGTCAGAAGGGACCGGCGTGACCGCAACCGCGCCGCCGGCCGAGGCCGTGGGGGAGAGCGCGGAGAGCGCTCCCTCCCACGGGATCCGGGCCTGGCTGGCGCGGCACCCGCTGGCGGCGTACGCGATCCGCCGGTTCGGGCTCTACCTGGTCGAGCTGTGGGGCGCACTGACGATCGCGTTCTTCTTCTTCCGGCTGATCCCGGGCGACCCGATCCAGACGCTGATCCAGACCCTGCAGCAGAACTACGTGTACAACCAGCAGGCCAGCGCGGAGGTGATCGCGCGCTACCAGACCGAGTTCGGCCTGGACGGCAACATCTTCAGCCAGTACCTGAAGTACATGGAGAACCTGATCCTGCACGGCGACCTGGGACCGTCGCTGATCAACTACCCGACGCCGGCCCAGGACGTGATCCTCAGGTCGTTGCCCTGGACAATCGGTCTGCTCGGGATCGCCGCAGTACTCAGCTGGGTGTTCGGCGTGGTCATCGGCGCCGTGGCCGGCTGGCGGCGCGGCAAGCTCAGCTCGACGATCCTGACCAACCTGTCGATCGCGCTCTCTCATGTCCCGTTCTTCTTCGTCGCGCTGATCCTGGTCTACGTGTTCGCCTACACGCTCGGGCTGCTGCCCGCGCGATCGGCGTACGACTCGACGATCAGTCCCGGGTTCAGCCCGGACTTCATCGGCAGTGTGCTCAAGTACGGCTTCCTGCCGGCGATGTCGATCGTGCTGATCGGGACGTTCAGCTGGATCCTGTCCACCCGGATGCTGATGGTCCCGGTGCTCGGCGAGGACTACCTGGTGTACGCCGAGGCGAAGGGCCTGAAGCCGTGGCGGATCCTGACCCGGTACGCGCTGCGCAACTGCTACCTGCCTCAGATCACCGCGTTCGGGATCTCGCTGGGATTCATCTTCAACGGCAACGTGCTGGTCGAGCAGCTGTTCAACTACCCCGGACTCGGGACGACGCTGGTGACCGCGATCCAGCAGCTCGACTTCAACACCATCCTCGGTGTCACCGACATGGCGATCTTCTCCGTGCTGACCGCCGTGCTGCTGCTCGATCTCCTGCTGCCCCTGCTTGATCCTCGCGTCAAGTACTGGAAGTGATCGCGATGAGACTACTGACCGCGACCGGACACACGATCCGGCACAGCCCCCGGCTGGCGACCGGGCTGGCGATCCTGGCGGCGATGGTGCTGCTGGCGGTCTTCAGCCCGCTGATCGTCGGTGCCATCGGCAACGGTGACGACCCGCTCGAGTTCGCGGCGTACGAGAAGTGGCTGGTGCCCGGGCCGGACCACCTGCTCGGCACCGACCAGTTCGGCCGGGACGTGCTGGCGATGGTGGTGAGCGCGACCTCGGTCTCGCTGCAGATCGGCGCGATCGCCGGCGTGATCTCGACCGTGGTCGGGGTGATCGTCGCGTTCGTGGCCGGGTACAAGGGCGGCTGGGTGGACGGCGTGCTGTCCACGTTCACCGGGATCCTGCTGGTGATCCCGACCTTCCCGCTGCTGATCGCGCTCTCGGCGTACGCGAAGAACGTCAGCCTGTTCCAAGTCGGCGTGATGATCTCGATCTTCAGCTGGCCGTTCGCGGCCAAGACGATCCGGTCCCAGGTGCTCAGCCTGCGCTCCCGCCCGTACGTCGACCTGGCCCGGGTCAGCAAGGCCCGGGACCTGGAGATCATCGTCACCGAGCTGCTGCCGAACCTGCTGCCGTTCATCGGGGTCGGGTTCGCCTCGTCGGCCCTCGGCGCGATCTTCGGCCTGGTCGGCCTGGAGGTGATCGGGCTCGGGCCCGGTGGCGTCATCGATCTGGGCCAGATCATCTTCAACGCGATCAACACCGGCGCGCTGACGCTCGGCGCCTGGCCGATGTTCGTGGTCCCGATCGTGCTGCTGACGTTGCTGTTCGCGGCGCTGAACATGATCAACATCGGCCTCGAAGAGGTCTACAACCCGCGGCTGAGAGGAGTGGCCGGTGAGTGACGACGAGATCGTCCTGGACATCTCCGGTCTGGAGGTCGCCTACTCCACGAACAAGGGCGAGGTGAAGGCCGTCGCCGGTCTCGACCTCGCCGTCCGCCGGGGCGAGATCCTCGGTATCGCGGGGGAGTCCGGCAGCGGCAAGAGCACGCTCGCCGTCGCCCTGCTGCGGCTGCTGAAACCACCGGGCAAGGTCACCGCGGGGAGCGCGATCTTCCGTCCCCGCGGGCGTTCTCCGGTCGACCTGCTGAAGGTCGACGGCGAGGAGCTCCGGGTCCTGCGCTGGAGCGCGCTCTCGTACCTGCCGCAGGGATCGATGAGCTCGCTGAACCCGGTGATGCGGATCGGCGACCAGTTCCGCGACGTCATCCTGGAGCACGCGCCGGAACGCAAGAACACGCTCTCCGAGCTGATCCCGCGGTTGCTCGGGCAAGTCGGGCTGGAGCCCGAGGTGGCCCGGATGTACCCGCACGAACTGTCCGGCGGCATGAAACAGCGAGTGCTGATGGCGATCTGCGTCGCCCTCGAACCCGACCTGGTGATCGCCGACGAACCGACCACGGCGCTCGACGTGACGATCCAGCGCGTGATCCTGCAGAGCCTGGTCGACCTGCAACGCGACTTCGGCGTCACGCTCGTGGTGATCTCGCACGACATGGGCGTGCACGCGCAGCTGGTCGACCGGGTCGCGGTGATGTACGAGGGCAAGCTCGTCGAGGTCGGCGACGTACGCCAGGTCTACAAGCGGCCGCAGCACGAGTACACCCGGCAGCTGATCGAGTCGATCCCGCGTCTGGGGAGGAGAGCATCGTGACCAAGACGATCGAGCTCAGTGGCGTCCAGCAACGGTTCCACGCCCGCGGCGCCGCCGGCGGTTACCTGACCGCGGTCGAGGACGCGAGCTTCACGCTCTCCCCGGAACCGCCGCAGGTGGTCAGCCTGGTCGGCCAGAGCGGCAGCGGCAAGTCCACGATCGCGCGCAACGTGCTCGGCCTGCAGAAGCCGACCAGCGGCACCGTCAAGTACGGCGGCAAGGACATCTTCAAGCTCGACCGCACCGAGTACGACGACTACCGCCGCAACGTGCAACCGGTCTTCCAGGACCCGTACGCGATCTTCAACCCCTTCTACCGCGTCGATCGGGTGCTCTGGAAGGCGGTCAAGAAGTTCGGCCTGGCCAAGACCCAGGCCGACGGCCTGAAGCTGATCGAGCGGTCACTGGAAGCCGTGAAGCTGGAGCCCGAACGTGTCCTCGGCCGCTACCCGCACCAGCTGTCCGGTGGCCAGCGGCAACGGGTGATGCTGGCAAGGATCCACATGCTCCGGCCGGCCTTCGTGATCGCCGACGAACCGGTGTCGATGCTCGACGCCCAGGTCCGCCGGTTGTTCCTCGACATCCTGCTGGACTTCCAGCGCGAGCACGGCATGACGACGCTGTTCATCACCCACGACCTGTCCACCGTCTACTACCTCGGCGGCCAGGTGATGGTGATCAATCGTGGCCGGATCGTTGAACGAGGCCCGGTCGACACCGTCATGCACGAACCCTCGCACCCGTACACGCAGCTGTTGCTGGACTCGATTCCACAACCCGACCCCGACCAGCGCTGGACCGGCCGGATCGAGGTCGACGAGCTGTCCGGTACGGCGGAAGCGGGCACGCCGAAGGCGGCCGCACCGGAGACCCCGATCATCTGAAAGACGTATTGAGTCGGGGTGCGGCAGCCATTAATTCGGGGTCGTCAGGGCTTTGCAAGATCGTCACTCTGTGCGTCTCTTGACGCCCGAGGTGAGGGCTCGGTTACCGTGAGTTCGTATCCAGCCGGACTGGCCGAGCGTGGGGCGAACTGGGCGCCCCGAGCAGTCGTCCGCCGGCCAGTTCCGTCCCGCACCGGTGTTGCCGCCGGTGCCTGGGCGGGCGCTCGGCTGGACCACTCGCCGTCGAACCACTGACTGCTGCCTGCCCACAACGCCTTTCTGCCTGCCCGAGTAAGAGCCGTCCGTCCGATCGCTGACGCCTGCCCGGATGTCCCCGGGCCGCTGCGTGCTGCGACCGGGCGGTCCGAACCGAATGGTGGTGCATTCCGCGTGACCCTGACCGAACCGGCGTCGTCCGACGCCCAAGCGCAGCGACCGCAACTCAGCCTCGGGACCGCCGCCGCGCGGAACCTGGCGACCACGACCAAGTCCGAGCCGCAGATGCAGGGCATCACCTCGCGGTGGCTGCTGAAGATGCTGCCCTGGGTGCAGGTGAACGGCGGCGCGTACCGGGTGAACCGCCGGCTCAGCTACGCCGTCGGCGACGGCCGGGTCACCTTCACCACCAGCGGTGCCGAGGTCCGGGTGATCCCGCAGGAGCTGTGCGAGCTGGCGCTGCTACGCAGCTTCGACGACGTCGAGGTGCTGACCGCGCTGGCCGATCGCTTCGAGCAGCAGGAGTTCCAGCCCGGTGACGTGATCGTGGAGCGCGGACGGCCCGCGGACCGGATCTGCCTGATCGCGCACGGCAAGGTGAACAAGATCGGCGCCGGCAAGTACGGCGACGAGTCGGTGCTGGAGACGCTGGCCGACGGCGACCACTTCACCTACCGGGCGATCCTGGAGTCCGAGGACTACTGGGAGTACACCGTCAAGGCGATCACGCCGTGCACGCTGCTGACGCTGTCGCAGGACTCCTTCGAGGACCTGGTCGGCCGCTCGGACAGCCTGCGCGCCCACATCGAGGCGTTCCGGGCCAACCCGCAGCCGGAGTCCGACGAGTTCGGAGAGGCCGAGATCGCGCTCTCTGCCGGTCACGAGGGTGAAGCCGACCTGCCCGGTACGTACGTCGACTACGAGACGACGCCGCGCGAGTACGAGCTGAGCGTCGCGCAGACCGTGCTCCGCGTGCACAGCCGGGTCGCCGATCTCTACAACCACCCGATGGACCAGACCGAGCAGCAGTTGCGGCTGACCATCGAGGCGCTCCGCGAGCGCCAGGAGCACGAGATGGTGAACAACCGCGACTTCGGCCTGCTGCACAACGCGGACCTGAGCATGCGGATCCCGACCCGGAGCGGTCCGCCGACCCCGGGCGACATGGACGAGCTGCTCGGCATGGTCTGGAAGGAGCCGGCCTTCTTCCTCGCCCACCCGCGGTCGATCGCGGCGTTCGGGCGCGAGTGCACCAAGGCCGGGATCTACCCGGACAGCGTCGACTTCGGCGGGCACCGGGTGCCGGCCTGGCGTGGCGTCCCGATCTTCCCGTGCAACAAGATCGGCGTCAGCGAGACCCGGACCAGCTCGATCATGCTGATGCGCACGGGGGAGGACAGCCAGGGCGTCGTCGGCCTGCAGCAGACCGGCCTGCCCGACGAGTACGAGCCGGGGCTGTCCGTGCGCTTCATGAACATCAACGAGAAGGCGATCATCAACTACCTGGTCAGCGCCTACTACTCGGCCGCCGTCCTGGTGCCGGATGCGCTCGGCATCCTCGAGGGTGTCGAGATCGGCCGCGAGGGCTAGTACCGGATGAGAGCGCCGAAACCACCGGGAGCCGCCGCCCGGCTCGTCTCCCACGTCGGGCGGGACGCGACAGACGAGCCGGGCGGCCCACCACCGGGTCAGCACACCAGTACGCCGGCCGCGAGGGCCGAGAGCAAGCAGCCGTACCAGCTTCCCGACTTCTACGTCCCGTACCCGGCGCGGCTCAACCCGCACCTGGAGCAGGCCCGCGAGCACAGCCGTGCCTGGGCGTACGCCTTCGACATGATCGACGTACCCCAGGACGGCAAGGCGATCTGGGACCTGCACGACTTCGAGTCCCACGACTACGCCCTGCTCTGCGCGTACACGCACCCGGACGCGAGCGCCGCCGCGCTCGACCTGGTCACCGACTGGTACGTGTGGGTCTTCTACTTCGACGACCACTTCCTGGAGCTGTACAAGAAGACCCAGGACACCGCCGGCGCGAAGGCCTACCTGGACCGGCTGAACGCGTTCATGCCGGTCGAGGGGCCGATCACGGAAACGCCGGAGAACCCGGTGGAGCACGGTCTCGCCGATCTCTGGAACCGGACCGTCCCGTCGATGTCGGCGGGCTGGCGGCGCCGGTTCGTCGACACCACCGAGGCGCTGCTGGCCGAGTCGCTGTGGGAGCTGTCGAACATCACCGCCGGCCGGCTGGCCAACCCGATCGAGTACGTCGAGATGCGCCGCAAGGTCGGCGGCGCACCGTGGTCGGCGAACCTGGTCGAGTACGCCGTCGAGGCCGAGGTCCCGGACGAGGTCGCGCACCTGCGGCCGATGAAGGTGCTCAGCGACACGTTCTCCGACGCGGTGCACCTGCGCAACGACCTGTTCTCCTACCAGCGCGAGGTGGAGACCGAGGGCGAGCTGAACAACGGCGTACTGGTCGTGGAGCGCTTTCTCGGGTGCTCTCCGCAGCGCGCGGCCGATCTGGTGAACGACATCCTCACCTCGCGGCTGCACCAGTTCGAGAACACGGCGCTGACCGAGGTGCCGCCGTTGCTGGAGGAGCACGGCGTCGGTCCGCAGGGCCGGCTCGACGTCCTGGCGTACGTGAAAGGCCTGCAGGACTGGCAGTCCGGCGGGCACGAGTGGCACCTGCGGTCGAGCCGGTACATGAACGACGGCGGTCAGGCGGCGACGCTCGGGCCGAGCGCGTTCCTGGACGGCCCGAAGGGGCTCGGGACGTCGGCGGTCCGGATCCTGCAGTCGATGGTCTCGTCAGCGCCGTACCGGGTCCGCAGTCACACGCACCGCCCGTACGACGTGGCCGAGCCGTACGAGCTGCCCGAGCTCTACATGCCGTACGACGCGAAGCTCAGCCCGCACCTCGGCCGGGCCCGCGCCAACGTCCTGGAGTGGGGCGAGCGGATCGGGATCACCGACGGGCTGGTCTGGGACCGGCACCTGCTGGAGATCGCGGACCTCGCGTTGTGTGCCGCCGGCATCCATCCCGACGCCGAGCCGGACGCGCTCGACATCTCCACTCAGTGGCTGGCCTGGGGGACGTACGCCGACGACTACTACCCGGTGGTCTTCGGAAGAACGCGCGATCTGGCCGGTGCGAAGGCGCAGAACCAGCGGTTGTCGCGGCTGATGCCGCTGGACGTCTCCGGGGAGGCCGGTGCGGGAGCGGCCGGCGGGATCGCTCCCGCGAACGGGCTGGAGCGCGCTCTCTCGGATCTCTGGACGCGGACCGCCGGGCCGATGACGCCCGAGGCGCGGACGGCGTTCAAGGCCGGGATCGACTCGATGACCGACAGCTGGCTGTGGGAGCTGGCGAACCAGACCCAGCACCGGATCCCCGACCCGGTCGACTACCTGGAGATGCGCCGGCGCACCTTCGGGTCCGACCTGACGATGAGCCTGTGCCGGATCGGGCACGGCCGGACGGTTCCGCCGCGGATCTACCGGACCCGGCCGATCCGGGCCCTGGAGAACGCGGCCGCCGACTACGCCTGCCTGCTGAACGACGTGTTCTCGTACCGCAAGGAGACCCAGTACGAGGGCGAGCTGCACAACGGCGTCCTGGTGGTCCGGAACTTCCTGGACTGCGACCTGCCGACCGCGTTCGCGACGGTGGCCGCGCTGATGGAGGCGCGGATGAAGCAGTTCGAGCAGCTGGTCGCGGTCGACCTGCCGGTGCTGTTCGACGACTACGACCTGGACGACGACGCCCGCCGGGTGCTCACCGGGTACGCCGAGGAGCTGCAGAACTGGATGTCCGGGATTCTCGTCTGGCACCAGGGCTGCGGCCGGTACGACGAAGCCGAGCAACTGCACATCCCCCGGAAGCTGCTGGGCGGCACGCCCGGGCTGGGGACGTCGGCGGTGCGGATCCCGCGCCCGGCGAGTGAGAAGCGACTGGAGGGTGCACTGTGACGACATCCGAGACCGAGACCAAGCCGCAGCTCAGCCTGGGCACCGCGGCGGCGCGGCAGCTGGCCAGCACGACCAAGTCCGTCCCGCAGATGCAGGGCATCTCGCCGCGCTGGCTGCTCCGGGTGCTGCCCTGGGTGGAGACCAAGGGCGGCGCCTACCGGGTGAACCGCCGGACCAGCTTCGCGGTCGGCGACGGGCGGCTGAGCTTCTCCGTCGCCGGTGCCGACGTCCGGGTGATCCCGCAGGAGCTGACCGAGCTCCCGCCGCTGCGTGAGCTGGACGACGCGGATCTCCTGCAGGAGCTGGCGAACCGGTTCGGGCTGGAGGAGTACGAGCCGGGCTACGCACTGACCGAGTTCGGCAGCCGGATCGACGACGTGCTGCTGGTTGCCCACGGCAAGATCAGCAAGGTCGGCGTCGGCCGGTACGGCGACGGCACCGACCTGGGGACGGCGGCCGACGGCGACTACTTGGGCGAGCAGCTGTTCCTCGACCCGCCGGAGAGCATCTGGGAGTTCACCGCCCGGACGACGACCCGGTGCACGGTGCTGCGGCTCACCAGGCAGTCGCTCGACGACCTCAAGGACCGCTCCGAGACGTTGCGGACGTACCTGGACGAGATCCGGTCCCGGCCGCGGCAGCCGCAGAACAAGAACGGAGAGGCCGAGATCGCGCTCTCCGCGGGACACGCCCTGGAGGACGACCTGCCGGGGACCTTCGTGGACTACGACCCGGCGCCGCGCGAGTACGAGCTGAGCGTCGCGCAGACGATCCTGCGGGTGCACACCCGCGTCTCCGACCTCTACAACCACCCGATGAACCAGACCGAGCAGCAGCTCCGGCTGACCATCGAGGCGCTGCGCGAGCGCCAGGAGCACGAGCTGATCAACAACCGCGACTTCGGACTGCTGCACAACGTGGACTTCAAGCAGTGCCTGTACCCGCGCAGCGGTCCGCCGACGCCGGACGACTTCGACGAGCTGCTGACCCGGCGCCGCAAGCCGCGCGCGCTGATCGCGCACCCGCGGGCGATCGCCGCGTTCGGCCGTGAGTGCACCAAGGCCGGCGTCTACCCGGAGAGCCAGCTCGTCGACGGCCACCGCGTCCAGTCCTGGCGCGGGGTTCCGATCCTGCCCTGCAACAAGATCCCGATCCACTCCGACAACACCACGTCGGTGCTGGTGATGCGGACCGGGCTCGAGGACGAGGGCGTGATCGGGCTGCGCCAGACCGGGATCCCGGACGAGGTCGAGCCGGGGCTGAACGCCCGGTTCATGGGGATCGACGAGAAGGCCGTCACGTCGTACCTGGTCAGTACCTACTACTCCGCCGCGGTGCTGGTCCCGGACGCCCTCGGCGTCCTCGAGCACGTCGAACTCGGCGGATGAGGAGCGCGCGATGACGACAGTCGAACAGACCGGACCGTCCACCGACCCACCGGTCCAGCGGGTGCAGAGCACCGAAATCCCGGCCCAGCAGTTGCTGGCCTGGTCGCGGGACCAGGTCGAGCCGGCGCTGCGCGAAGCGGTCGGAAGGATGCCGCTGGCCACGCAGCGGATCACGAACTACCACTTCGGCTGGGAGGATGAGGACGGTACGCCGACCCGCGCGGACGGCGGCAAGGCGCTGCGCCCAGCGCTCGCGCTGCTCGCTTCACAGGCCGTCGGCGGTACGGCTGCGGCCGGCGTACCGGCCGCGGTGGCGGTCGAGCTGGTGCACAACTTCTCGCTGCTGCACGACGACGTGATGGACTGCGACACCACCCGCCGGCACCGGCCGACGGCGTGGACGGTCTTCGGGCTGGGTCCGGCGATCCTGGCCGGTGACGCGCTGCTCAGCCTGGCGTTCGACGTACTGGTTGCCAGCGGCCACCATGCTGCCGACGAGGCGGCGAAGGTCCTCGGCCAGGCGGTGCAGGAGCTGGTCGAGGGGCAGTTGGCCGACGCACACTTCGAGACCAGAAACGAGGTCGCGCTCTCCGAGTGCGTCCGGATGGCCCAGCTGAAGACCGGCGCGCTGCTCGGCTGCTCGACCGCCCTCGGTGCGTTGCTGGGTGGTGGACGGCCTGATCAGGTCGATCACCTGCGGCTGTTCGGCGAGGACCTCGGGCTCGCGTACCAGTACGTCGACGACCTGCTCGGGATCTGGGGCGATCCGCGGGTGACCGGCAAGCCGGTGCACTCCGACCTGCGGCGGCGCAAGAAGTCGTTGCCGGTGGTCGCCGCGCTGACCTCGGGCACGGAGGCCGGCCAGGCCCTGAGCAGCTTGTACGGCGGGACGCAGGACCTGTCCGACGCCGAGCTGATCCGCGCGGCGGACCTGATCGAGCAAGCCGGATCGCGCTCTCAGAGCCAGGCCCAGGCCGACGCGCTGCTGACCGCTGCCCTGGGGGAACTGCGGTCGGCGGCGACCGGGCGGCCGGCGGACGACCTGGAGCGGCTGGCGCGATTGGCGACCCGCCGGGACCGATGAGTTGGGGGGAGCTATGCCGAGAAGTACCGAGGATCCGAGCGGACTGACACCTGAGCCGCCGGCTGCGACCGCGCGCACGATCCTGCTCGCGTCTCCGCGCTCGTTCTGTGCGGGGGTGGAGCGGGCGATCGAGATCGTCGAGCTGCTGCTGGACCAGCGCCGGCCGCCGGTCTACGTGCGCAAGCAGATCGTTCACAACAAGCATGTGGTCGCTGATCTGGAGAGCCGGGGAGCGGTGTTCGTCGACGAGCTCGACGAGGTCCCGGACGGCGCGACCGTCGTGTTCTCCGCGCACGGCGTCGCGCCCGCCGTCCGGGCCGAGGGAGAGCGGAGGGGGCTGGACGTGGTCGACGCGACCTGCCCGCTGGTGACCAAGGTGCACGCCGAGGCCCGCCGGTACGCCGCCCGCGGCGACACCGTGGTGCTGATCGGGCACGCCGGCCACGAGGAGGTCGAGGGCACGATGGGTGAGGCGCTCGACCAGACGGTGCTCGTGGAGAGCGTCGAGGACGTGGCCGCGCTGGAGGTCGAGGACCCGACGCGAGTCTCGTACCTGACCCAGACCACGCTCGCCGTCGACGAGACCAGCGCGATCCTCGATGCCCTGCGCAACAAGTTCAAGGGGCTCCGGGGACCGGACTCGGCGGACATCTGTTACGCGACCACGAACCGTCAGGAGGCGCTGGGAGCGCTCTCCGAGGAAGCCGATCTCGTTCTCGTGGTCGGTTCGGTGAACTCGTCGAACTCGGTCCGCCTGGTCGAGCTGGCCGAGCGCCGGGGCACTCCGGCGTACCTGATCGACGACGCGTCGGGGGTGCGCGAGGAGTGGCTCGACGGCGTCCGGGTGATCGGTCTGACCGCGGGGGCGTCCGCGCCGCCGCGGCTGGTCGAGGGCGTGATCGAGGCGTTGCGTGCGCGCGGTCCGGTGGAGGTGGTGGAGCGGGAGGTCGCCCAGGAGACCATCCACTTCACGCTGCCGGTGGCGGTGAGGAACCCGTGACCGCGGTGCAGGGTGCGCCGGCTGGAGGTGCGGTGTCCGATGCGCCGGCAGGACGTGCTGCGTCCGGCTCCCCGGTCTCGCTCGGGGTGCCGACGCTGCCGCCGGCCCGGCGGAAGTCGCGGCAGTTGATGGTCGGCAACGTTCCGGTCGGCGGTGGCGCGCCCGTCTCGGTGCAGTCGATGACGACGACGCCGACCTCCGACGTGAACGCGACACTGCAGCAGATCGCGGAGCTGACCGCCGCGGGCTGCCAGATCGTGCGGGTCGCCGTACCGTCGCAGGACGACGCGGACGCGCTGCCGGAGATCGCGCGGCGCTCGCAGCTGCCGGTGATCGCCGACATCCACTTCCAGCCCAAGTACGTGTTCGCGGCGATCGACGCGGGCTGTGCCGGGGTCCGGGTGAACCCGGGCAACATCCGCAAGTTCGACGACCAGGTGGCTGGGATCGCGCGGGCCGCCGGGGCGGCCGGCGTACCGATCCGGATCGGGGTGAACGCGGGGTCGCTCGACCAGCGGCTGCTGGCGAAGTACGGGAAGGCGACACCGGCCGCGCTGGTCGATTCGGCGCTGTGGGAGTGCTCGCTGTTCGAGGAGCACGGGTACCGCGATCTCAAGATCTCGGTGAAGCACCACGACCCGGTGGTGATGATCGCGGCGTACCGGGAATTGGCCCGGCGCTGCGACTACCCGCTGCACCTCGGCGTCACCGAGGCCGGGCCGTTACTGCAGGGAACCATCAAGTCGGCGGTCGGTTTCGGCGTACTGCTGGCCGAAGGCATCGGAGACACGATCCGGGTCTCGCTGTCGGCGCCGGTGGTCGAGGAGGTCAAGGTCGGTGCGGGAATCCTGGAGTCGCTCGGGCTGCGGGAGCGCTCTCTGGAGATCGTCTCCTGCCCGTCCTGCGGGCGCGCGCAGGTCGACGTCTACACGCTGACCGAGAAGGTCGCGGCGGCGTTCGAAGGTTTCCCGGTGCCGTTGCGGGTCGCGGTGATGGGTTGCGTCGTGAACGGGCCCGGAGAGGCCCGCGAGGCCGATCTCGGGGTCTCGTCGGGCAACGGGAAAGGACAGATCTTCGTCCGGGGTGAGGTGGTCCGGACGGTACCGGAGAGCCAGATCGTGGAAGCGCTGCTCGAGGAGGCGCTGGCCCGCGAGTGGGGAGGAAACGACGAATGACGATGACCTTCAGCGGTCTGTTCTGGGTGGTCGGGCTGATGATCGTGACCGCCGTCCTGGCGGTGATCCTGCGCAAGGCCCGGCAGCGGTTCGGGCGGGAGGCCAACAACGAGGTCGCCGGCCAGGTGTTCACGATCGTCGGCGGGGTGAACGTCGTGATCGCGGCGTTCGTGCTGATCTCGCTGTTCGACGCCACGTCGTCGGCCAAGGACAACACCTACCAGGAGGCGAACTCGCTGGTCGCGGTCCGCTGGGCCAGCGACTCGCTGGCCGAGCCGGCGCGCTCCAAGATCGAGGATCTCGCGCAGCAGTACGCGACGCAGGTCGCGGAGGAGGAGTGGCCCGATCTGCGCACCGGGGCGCCGGTGAGCGAGCGTGGCTGGGAGCTGCTTTCCCAGCTGCAGAACGAGGTGGAGCGCGTTCCGACCAAGACCGATCGTGAGGAGGACAGCCGGGTCGAGGCGTCCACGCAGCTGTGGAACGTGTACCAGGCCCGGCAGGTGCGGCTGAACTCCGCCGGGAGCGGGGTGAGCGCGGTCGTGTGGTTCGCGATCGTGGTCGGCAGCGTGATGTCGATCGGGCTGATGTTCATGTTCGGCGGGCCCGGGGTCTACTCGTACGCCGTGATCGTGGCGATGTTGTCGGGGGCGATCGCGTTGATGGTGTTCGCGATCTACCAGCTGCAGAACCCGTTCAGCGGTGGGGCGAACGTCGGGCCCGATGCGTTCGTGGCGGCGCTCTCGCGGTTGAGTCGCGGAGGGTGAGTGCGGATGCCGGGTGGGGCTGTTCGTGAGGTTTCGGGTGAGGCCGGAGGCGCTCGTCGGGTGAGGCGATCGCGGCGGGGTAGAGGATCTCGCCTTGTCGGCCTGGTGCTGCCGGAGTTGCAGAACCCGATCTTTCCGCGGGGCAGGGGGTCTCGCCTTCGGCGGGGTGGCGCCTTGGGGTTGGCGGCCGGGTTGGCGGTCCTTCCCGTCGTGCTGGTCGCGGGGGAGTCGTCGGCTGACTCGTCGTGCTCGGTGCTGCAGGTGGACGCCGGCGGGCCGGTGTCGCTGTCGCGGCTGCGGCGGATCGAGCTGCCGTCGGGGCGAGTGAGCGATCTCGGCCGGCTCTCGTACCAGGTCGATGCGTTGGGGTACTCGCGTACGCAGGACCTCGCGTACGGGATCGCGGTGCGCGACAAGCACGGCTGGCTGCACCACGATCCGCACCTGGTGTCGATCACCCGGCGCGGGACCGTGACCGATCTCGGCGAGATTCGCCGCGGGGTCGGCGGGATCGCGGACCCGGTCGCGGGAGCGGTCTCCGGGAACCGGCTCTATCTGCGTGACACGCTGCGGCTCTACACGGTCGACATCGACCCCGGCAGCCCGACGTTCAAGAAAGTCCTGCGAGTGGTCAGGCTGAAGACGCTGATCGGGACGCTGACGCTCGACGACTTCGCCGTCGACTCGTCGAGCGGTTTGCTGTACGGCGTGTCGACGCTCGGGATCGGGCCGGCGAAGATCGTCAGCATCGATCCCGGCAGCGGGACGATGCGGGCGGTCGCCGTGGTGCGCGGCGTGCCGTCGATCGCGTCGTACAGCTCGGTGGTGATGTCGGGCCGGACCCTGTACGCCGTGCACACGCATCCGGGGCTGCGGAGCCGGATCGTGAAGATCGCGCTCTCCGGGGAAGCTCGTGAGGTCGGGTCGCTGCCGTCGGTGTGGAGCGGGGACGCTGCTGGTTGCCTTGGGCAAGTGGTCGTGCCACCGCCGCCTCCGCCGCCACCACCCCCACCGCCTCCGCCTCCGCCCTCGAAGCCGCCGAAGCCGCCGAAGGTGACGCCGAAGCCGCCTTCGCCGCCGCGGACCGTGCGCCCGCCCGCGCCGCGACCGACGCCGAAGCCGCCGTCGGTGGTGCGGCCGACGCCCACACCCACGCCTCGGCCGACGCCCACCCCGACGCAGGCGATCGAGCTGCCGCCGCCTCCGCCGCGGACGACCCCGACGCCTCGGCCGACACCCAGGCCGCGGCCGCCGGAGGTGACGCCGCCGCTCGTCAGCGCGGCGCCGCGGTTGGCCGCCGTACCGAAGGAAGAGGACCGGACGGTACAGGTGCTGCGGCGGTGGTCGATGGCGACGTTGCTGGTGATCCTGAGCGGCGGTGCCGCGATGGCAGCCCAGCGCCGGATGCGGAGGTCGTGACGTGCGCGGACGCGCGGGAGTGGGGAGGTGCGACCAGGTCGCGTGAGGAGGCGGCCTGGTGGGGAGATTGAAGATGAGTCCGGCTCAATTCGACTGGGGGTCGGCGGTGCTCGGAAACAGGGAGCGGTCACACTATGTGCGTGAAGCGGTTGACTCAGCGTAGTTTGAACGACACAAACGGCCAGCGGGCCGCCGGACGGACACGGAGGGTGGCCATCGGCCGCCCGGTGGGGACGTTCTAGGCGAGTGGCGGTGCGTAGGGCGAGTGGTGACCGGCCGGAAGGACCTCGGCTGGTGGGTAGGGAACGCGAGACGCGGCTGCTCCGGGCCGCGCTGGCGGCGGCACCGAGTCTGGTGCTGGTGGTCGGAGAGGCGGGAACCGGCAAGAGCCGGCTCGTCGCCGAGATCGCGCGGGACCATCCGGCGCGCTGGCTGACGGGTCAGTGTCATCCGATTCAGGACCAGGCGCCGCTGACCCCGGTGCTCGAGGCGCTGGCTCCGGTGATCGACGCGCGACCAGGCACGGGTACGCCGTGGCGTGGCGAGCTGGTCCCGGGGATGCGGCACTCGGTGTTCGCGCGGGTGACCGAGGTGCTCGGCGGGCTCGGCCCGGCGGTGCTGTTCCTGGAGGATCTGCACTGGGCCGATCGGGGGACGCTGCAACTGCTGCGGTTCCTGGCGAGCCGGCTACCGCGCGAGGTGCGGTTGATCGGGACGTACCGGCCGGAGGACACGCGCTCGGCCGGCGAGATCACGGCGCTCGCTGGATGCGTTCGCGCGGGGACGCGGACGACGGAGATCCGGGTGCAGCCGTTGCTGGCGGCCGCCGTACGGGAGATGGCGACGCGGCTGCTCGGGGTGGACGCGCTGCCGGAGCCGGTGGCGAACGAGTTGTTCGAGCGGACGGGTGGGTTTCCGTTCGTCGTCGAGGAGTTCCTGCGGGACCTGCCGGTCGGGCCGGACGGGCTGATCTCGGCGGTGGAGCGCGCTCTCGCGGAGACCCGGGCGCCGGTGGCGTTGCGGGCTTCGGTGACGATCAAGCTCGAGCAGGTGTCCGAGGCCTGTCGGCGGGTGGTGTGGGCGGCCGCCGTACTGGATTCGCCTGCGGCGGACAGTCTGGTCGGCGCTGTCGCCGAGGTGCATGGGATGGAGCTGACGGAGGCGGTTGACGTCGGGTTGGCGCGCGGGTTGTTGGGGCAGGTGCGGCCGGGGTTGTACGACCTTCGACATGCATTGGCTCAGCGGGCGGTGTACGAGACGATCCCGCCGGATGAGTTGCGGCGGTTGCATCGGCGGGCGGCCGAGGCGTTGGCCGCGCGGGAACCGGGAGCGCATGCGCGGATCGCGGATCACTCGCGGCGGGGTGGGCTCATCGACGTTTGGCTGGCGCAGGCGGAGTTGGCGGCCGGCCAGTTGGTCGCGGCGGGAGAGGCGGAGAGCGCGATCTCGCAGTTGCTGGAGATGCTCCGGGTGGAGGTGCTGCCGTGGGGTGACCGGGCGCGGCTGGCGACGCGGCTCGGGCAGGCGGCGGTGGAGTCGTCGCTGTGGGCCGAGGCGGTCGTTGCTATCCGGATGGTGCTTGATGAGGCGTTGGTGCCAAGCGTTGAGAGGGGTCGGCTCCGACTGGCTCTCGGCGTCCTGCTCCACGATCGGGCGGGGGAGTTCGGTACGGCGCGCCGGGAGCTCGCGGCGGCCGTCGCGGAGCTTGCGGACGATCCGGCGAGCGCGGCCTGGGCCATGTCCGCGCTGGCGGTGCCGACCTCGGGAGCCGAGGAGATCGCCGAGCATCGCGCGTGGATGCATCGGGCGCTGAGGCTGCTGGGGGAGACCCGGCTGTCGGCGGGGGCTCGCGGTGTCGCTGGCGCCGGGGCTCTGGATGATGCGGCGGGGGCGGGTGTTGCTGGGGTCGGGGCTCGGGTTGATGCGGCGGGGGCCGGTGCTGGTGGAGTCGCCGGGGTGATGGTGCGGCGGAACCGTGCGCGGCTGGGGGTCGCGCTGGGCGACCTCTCCGGGGTGGACGAGTCGGCGTATTCGGCGCGAGGGCTCTTGTGGCTGGGGCACGATCGCCGGAGTGCGGCGTTGCCTGCTGGGGTGGGGACGCGGTCGTGGCAGGCCTGGCTGGCGGGGGACTGGGAGCTGTTGCCGGAACGGTTGCTGAGGGCAAGGGTCGTGGGGGAGACCGCGCCGCTCGTTCAGGCGGAGCTGGACCTCATCGACGGACGGATGCGGCTGGCTCAGGGTGATGTCTCCGGAGCTCGGGAGCTCTTGCTGGCCGTCGGTGGGGAGTTGCCAGTACGAGCCGCAGCGCTGGCGACGGTCGGGCGGTTGCATCTGGCATCGGAGCAGGCCGGCGCGGCGCTGGAGGTGATCGAGGCGTTCGTCGAGGTCGTCCGCCGCAAAGACGGGTGGGCCTGGGCGAGCGAGTTCGTCGCGACGACGTGTTTGGCGATCGATGCGGTCGGGCGCCGGGCGGACGCGCTCGGGTTGCTGAACGAGTTCGAAGCCGGCCTCGCCGGTCGTGACGCGCCCGCCTCCGTTGCCGCGAGCAAACTCGTGCGCGCCTTCGTCGTCGGCGACCTCCCCTTCGACGACGCGGCCGCGGCGTACCGCGCGATCGGGCGTCCGTACGACGAGTGCCTGGCCCTGGAGGAGAAGGCCCGCCGGGCCTTGGATGTCGGCGACTCGACGCAGTTGGTCGCGCTCGCGTCGACGTACGAGAAGTTCGGCGCCCGCTGGGACGCGCGGCGCTGCCGCGACGCGCTGCGCGAAGCAGGGATCACCGTCACGACCCGCCGAGGCCGCAGAGGCTACGGGAACGCGCTCTCTCCGCGGGAGAGGGAGGTGGCCCGCCTGGCCGCCAAGGGCCTGAGCAACAACCGCATCGCCGCCGAGCTGACGGTGTCGGTCAGCACGGTCGAGGACCACTTGACGAACGCGATGCGGAAACTGAAGGTGCGCTCCCGCCACGACCTGGGTCCGTTGGTGAATCCATGAACCCGAACCCGCCGCGCAGGGTTGGGACTGCGCGGCGGGTGGGGGTCAGCGGGTGTGGATGCCCGGGTCGGACAGGCTCGGCTTGCCGGTCTCCACGTGGCCGGCCAGGCGGCGGGTCCAGGCGTCGTCGGCGGTGCTAGTGAGGCTGACGTCGTACCAGCTGTGGCTGTTGTGGAGGTCGACGGTGTAGCGGGCCGACGTGCCGGCGCGGACCTTCAACTGCTTCGGGTGGCCGCCGTACGCGTTGGTGACGGTGATGTGGTGGTCGACCGTGGACGAGTTGGTGATCGTCAGGTCGAGGTCACCGGTGCGCGCGTTGTGCCGCGCCTTCACCTCCGGACCCGGGACCGGCTTGCCGCGGAAGCTGCGCAGGAAACCGTTCGGGCCGTACACGTCCAGGTCGTACACGCCGTGCGAGTACGTCGTGTTCCAGCTGTCCGCGAGGGTCTTGCCGGCGCCGGTGGTGTACGTCCACGGACCGTCGGTCCGGTTCGCCGCCGCGACGTGGAACTGCGCGGCCGCCTCCGGGCCGGACTCGAACGAGAGCGTGTACTTGCCGGTGCTCGGCGTCACATTGCCGTCGACAACAGGTGCGTACGGCAACGGCCGGGTCTTGCGGCTGCCGCGCTCCTGCACCGGCAGCTTGCCGACCGCCGGCGGTACGGGCTTGTAGTCCGGGTGCCGGTCGCCGTCCGGCGGCTGGTACGACGAGGTGTCGGGCAGCCGCGCGGGCCGGCTCTGCTCGGTGCTGAAGTCGAACGCCGAGGTGAGGTCGCCGCAGATCGCGCGCCGCCACGGCGAGATGTTAGGCTCCTTGACGCCGAACCGGCGCTCCATGAACCGGATCACCGACGTGTGGTCGGACACCTCGGAGTTCACGAACCCGCCGGTGCTCCACGGCGACACGACGAGCATCGGAACGCGCTGCCCGAGCCCGTACGGGCCGGCGGCGTACTTGCTGCTGCCGGCGAAGAGATCAGGGCCGACGGCAACGGTCGACAGGCCCTGGTTGGCCGAGGCCGGCGGGAACGGCGGGACGACGTGGTCGAAGAAGCCGTCGTTCTCGTCGTAGGTGATGAAGAACGCGGTCTTGCTCCACACCTCGGGGTTGGAGGTGAGCGCGTCGAGGACCTGGGAGATGTACCAGGCGCCGTAGTTGGCCGGCCAGTTCGGGTGCTCGGTGAACGCCTCCGGCGCCGCGATCCAGGAGATCTTCGGCAGCTTGTTGGCCTTCACGTCGGCGCGCAGCCGGTCGAACAGACCGTCGCCGGCGGCAACGTTCGTACCGGTCCGGGCCTTGTCGAAGAGAGCGCTCCCCGGCTGGGCGTTGCGGTACTTGTTGAAGTAGAGCAGCGAGTTGTCGCCGTAGTTGCCGCGGTAGGCGTCATCGATCCAGCCCCAGCCGCCGTCGGCGTCGAGCCCGTCGCCGACGTCCTGGTAGATCTTCCAGGAGACACCGGCGCGTTCGAGGCGTTCGGGGTACGTCGTCCAGTCGTAGCCGAGCTCGTCGTTGCCGAGCACCGGGCCACCGCCGGTCCCGTCGTTACCGGTGTACCCGGACCACAGGTAGTACCGGTTCGGGTCGGTGGACCCGATGAACGAGCAGTGGTAGGCATCACAGATGGTGAACTTGTCGGCCAGCGCGTAGTGGAACGGGATGTCCTCGCGGGTCAGGTAGGCCATCGTGGTCGCGGTCTTGGCCGGGATCCACTGGTCGTACTTGCCGTTGTTGACGGCGTGGTGCCCGTCGCCCCAGCTGTGCGCGAGGTCCTGGATGAACTGCATCCCGAGGTCGTTCACCTGCGGCCGGAACGGCAGCACCTCCCGGGCGCCGTCGGACTGGTGCCACACCGACTTCCCGTTCGGCAGGTTCACCGGCCGCGGGTCACCGAACCCGCGCACCCCCTGCAGGGAGCCGAAGTAGTGGTCGAACGACCGGTTCTCCTGCATCAGGACGACGATGTGCTCGACGTCCTCGATGGTCCCGTGCCGGCGGTGCGCCGGAATCGCGGCGGCGGTCTCGATACTGCTCGCCATCGCGGCCAGGGCGGCGGAGCCCCCGGCCATCTGCAGGAACCGGCGACGGTTGACTTCTGCCATGCTGCATCTCCTCGTGGGCGGTCGAACGGAGCTTTCCCCATCAGCACTGCGGCGCGGACACCCGTTCGAGAACACCCGAAGACCAACACATGAACGAGCACCGCGCAGGACGCTACGCGCGAAACTGCCCGTTAACAAGATTAAACGCGCACTGAATTGCATGCCGGGAGCTGCGTAGGCTCCTCATTCATGACCGACTCCGTCTGGTACGTCGCCTACGGCTCCAACCTCGCTCAGGGCCGCTTCCACTGCTACGTCACCGGCGGCCGTCCTGCCGGCGGAAAGCGCGACTACCCCGGCTGTCGCAACCGGCGGCTGCCGACGGACACAGCCGCAGTCGAGATCCCTGGCGGGCTGGTCTTCTCCGGCGAGTCCGCGGTGTGGGGCGGCGGCCGAGCGTTCTACGACCTGAGCGAACGCGGCTCGGTCGCCGGGCGGGCGTACCTGGTGACGCGTGAGCAACTGGGTGACGTCGCCGCGCAGGAGATGTACAGAGAGCCGGGGAGCGCTCTCGCGCGGGATCTCGTGGGCGCGCTCGACGAGATCGAGTCGGTACGGGTGCTGGGCCCGGGCCGCTACGAGACGGTCGCGCGGGTGGGCGAGCGGGACGGCGTACCGATGTTCACCGTGACCGACGTGGGGGCGGGTGAGCTCGAGCCGGCCGCGCCGAGTGCTGCTTACTTGTGGTGGATCGCGGCTGGGCTGCGGGAAGCGCACGGGTGGAGCGCCCGGCGGATCGCGGAGTATCTCCGCCGGGCGCGAGGCGTCGTCGGTGCGTGGGAGCTGGATGCGCTCCTCGCACTTGCTACTCGTACTGAAGCGCCTCCAGCGGGTTGAGGCGGGCCGCTCGGCGGGCCGGCCAGATGGCGGCGAGGATGCCGACGACGATGGACAGGACGGCGAAGATGATCAGCTGGGAGGCCGGGACGGCGAAGCTGACTTCTTCGAGGCGGGCGGCCAGGAGCAGCGCCAGGCCGAGGCCGAGGACGATGCCGATGGCGGCGCCGATCAGGGCGGTGATGACGCTCTCGTGGCGGATCATGCGTTTCACCTGGCCGCGGGTGAGGCCGACGGCGCGGAGCATGCCGAGCTCGCGGGTGCGTTCGAAGACGGTCAGGACGAGCGTGTTCACGATGCCGAACAGGCTGACCAGGACCGACAGCGCGAGCAGGACGTACAGGACGTTGAGGATGCTCTTGATGCCGTCGGTCTGCGACTTCTTGAACGCGTCGCGGTCGAGCGCCTTCGCGTTCGGGAACGTGCTCAGCGTCCGGTCGAGCGCGGCCGTGTTCTCCGCGGTGACCCCGCCGTCGAGGTTGACGAACGTGTAGACGTTCAGCGGCTGCGGGTTGTTCGCGTCGAACGCCGCGGTCGACATCGTCACGTTCCCGAACGGCGAACCGCCCGCGGGCGGCCGGAACACCCCGAGCACCTTCAGCGTCTGCGCCTTCCCGGTCACCGTCGTCAGCGCGAGCTGCGACCCCGGAACCAGAGCGTGCTCGTCGGCGTAGTCCGCGTCGACGATCGCTCCATCGCTTCCGAGCGAAGCCAGCGACTGCTGCGACCCCGACCGCCAGTCGAATGTCAGCAGCTCTGGCGCGGCCGCATCGACTCCGGTGATCTGAATCCTCTCCCCGTACGCCGACGCCTGCCCGCCGCGCACACTCGTCACCGCCGACACCCCAGGCGTCGTCGCCACGGCGGCGGCGACCTCCGGCGGCAGCGGGCTGAAGTTGTTCTGCGCCGTGATCGCGTAGTCCGCGCTGAAGATCCCGTCCACCGCGTCCTCGAACGGCTTGATGATCCCGGCGCCCAGCGTCGCGACGAGCGTCACCAACGCGAGCCCGATCATCAGCGCAGCCGCCGTCGACGCAGTCCGCGCCGGATCGCGCCGGCTGTTCTGCCCGCCGATCGTCGTCGCCGGCCCGTCCGGCAGCACCCGCGGGAACTCCGCCGTACGCCGGAACGCGCGCTTGACCAGCCAGACCAGCGCCAGCACCGGCCAGACCAGAATCGTCAACGTCACCACCGACCATCGCGCCACCGGATCGGACGCCGCCGCCAGCGGCTTCACCAGCCGCGCCGAGAACAGCGCGACACCGATGAACAACAGCAGCACACCACCACCGAGCATGCTCAGCAGACCCGACGTCGGCAGCCCGTCGACGAACAGCCCGACCACCACCAGCGCGATCCCAGCGATCGCCAGCAGCGCCGCGCCGATCGGCCGGTACCGGTTGAAGCGACCAGGCACCGGCTTCGCCCCTTCCCGTACGGCGGCGATCGGCGGCACCCGCGTCGCCCGCCACGCCGGCCGCAGACTCGCGAACACCGTCACGAGAATCCCGACCAGCAGCCCGACCACGATCGTGCGCGTCTGGAACACGAGCCCGTTGTTCGGCAGCGTGAACCCGACCGCGTCGAACAGGTTGAACAGCCCGGTCGCGATCCCGAGCCCGAGCAGCAGCCCGGCGACCGACGCCAGTACGCCGGTGATCAGCGCCTCCAGCACCACCGACCCGAGGATCTGCCGCCGCGAGGCGCCGAGCGTCCGCAGCGTCGCGAACTCGCGGGTCCGCTGCGCGATCGTGATCGACAGCGAGTTCGCGATCACGAACGACCCGACGAACAGTGCGATCCCGCCGAAGACCAGCAGGAAGGTGCGGAAGAAGTCGAGGAACCCGCTGGTGTCGGCGGCGTCCGCGGCGGCCTGCTCCTCCGCCGTACGGACCTGGGTCCCGGGCGGGAGAACCTTGCCCACGGCATCGACCAGTTGTTGCTGCGTCACCCCGTCCTTGGCGGCGATCAGGATCTGGTCGTACTGGTTCCCCTTGCCGAACAGCTGCTGCGCCGTACCGAGCTCGAACCCGGCCAGCGTCGCCCCACCGATCGACGCGACCTGGCCGAACTCGACCAGCCCGGAGACCCGCATCCGCTCGGCCGGCCCGCGGGCCTGGACGCCGATCTCGTCGCCGGGCGCGAACCCCTTCTCCTTCGCGGTCTGGGTGTCGATGACGACCTCGCCCGCGCCCGGCCAGTTGCCGCCGACCAGCGTGAGCGCGTTGAACTGCGGCAGCGCCGGGTTGACGCTGAAGCCGAGGTTGGGCGCGCCGCCGAAGACGATCGCCTTCCCGTCGCGGCCGATCAGCTGCGCCTCGCCGAACACGCTGCCGTCGGCGGCGCCGACCTCGGGCAGCTTCTCGATCACCGGCAGCGCACTCGCGGCGAACGGCGGTGCGACGCCGCCGGCGGAGTCCGTGGTGGTGTCGAACGCGGTCTTGCCGGTGACGGTCGCGTCGGTGTTCTTGTAGTTCTCGGAGAAGATCGAGTCGAAGGCGCCGGTGATCGAGTCGGTCAGCACGTACGTACCGGAGATCAGCGAGACACCCAGTACGACGCCGATCGCGGTGAGCGCGGTCCGGAGCTTACGGCTGAGCATCCCGGCCAGCGCGAACCGGATCACTGCAGGTCCAGCGTGTCGATCACCTGCAGGATGTCGTGCTGGCTGATCCGCCCGGTCTCCTTCACGATCCGGCCGTCGGCCAGGAACAGGATCCGGTCGGCCATCGCCGCGGCGCGCGCGTCGTGGGTGACCATCACCGTCGTCTGCCCGTACTCCTCGACCGACTGCCGCAGCAGCTCGAGGATCTCCTTGCTGGTGCGGGAGTCGAGGTTGCCGGTCGGCTCGTCGGCGAACACGACGGTCGGCTGCGAGACCAGCGCCCGCGCGATCGCGACCCGCTGCTGCTGACCGCCGGACAGCTCGGCCGGGCGGTGCGTGAGCCGGTCGGCGAGCCCGACCCGCTGCACCAGCGCGTCGAAGTACGCCGGGTCGGCGCGCCGGCCCGCGATCGTCAACGGCAGCAGGATGTTCTCCCGCGCGGTCAG
The DNA here is from genome assembly GCF_040681455.1 of Kribbella sp. NPDC051770. NCBI lineage: Bacteria > Bacillati > Actinomycetota > Actinomycetes > Propionibacteriales > Kribbellaceae > Kribbella > Kribbella sp. NPDC051770. Next base: position 427,410 of record NZ_JBFAYT010000003.1, read on the forward strand.
CATCGGCAGCAGGTTGAAGAACTGGAAGATGAAGCCGATGTGCTCGCGGCGCAGCTTGGTCAGCTGGTCGTCACCGAGGGTGGTGATCTCGGTCCCGGCGATCCGGACCGAGCCGGACGTCGGCCGGTCCAGACCGGCGAGCAGGTGCATCAGTGTCGACTTGCCGGAGCCGGACGGCCCCATCACCGCCGTCAGCTGCCCGGGTTCGATCCGGACGTTCACGCCGTGCAGCGCGCGGACGGCGGTGTCGCCCTCGCCGTACACCCGGACCAGGTCCTCGGCGAGTACGGCGTCAGTGGTCTGGTTGATTGGTTCGTCCGTGCCGATCATTGCCCCTCCCGGCAGATCAGCGGCCCCCAGCCGATCGTGTCCTCCCTGATCTGCCGAGTCTGCTCCCGCCGCCCGCGCGACCACAACGCCTTTCCGGGACAAGTGGGGGACCGGTCAGGGTCACCCGCGCGGCTGCGGACTGGTCCGGAGCCACCACTCCGCGAACGCCACGTGCATCGCGAAGGCCAGCCAGAACGCGACCGCGAACGCGTCCGGGAAGTCCAGCCAGCCGGCCGCGGTGAAGACGAAGATCCAGATCCGGATGGTGCCGACACCGATCCCGACCGCGAACGCGCGGATCATCCAGCGGCGATGCTGTACGACGTCGTCGCGCTTGATCGCCCGGAAGGCGTTCACCAGGCAGACCAGGAACCACAGGCCGAAGACCACCGACGCGCCGGCCTCGCCCGGTCCGCCGTACGGGTGCAGTACGCCGAACACGATCGCGAACGCGCCGCCGAGAAGCGCGCAGCTGAGCAGCACGCGACCGAGGCGGCGGTGCAGCGTGTAGTGCTTGGAGCGGATCCGGTGGGCGAGCTGGATCGGGGCGCCGATCAGGTAGACGACCGACGGCGCGATGTGGAGGTAGGCGAGCCACGGGTGCTCGACGTACGCGCGATCGATCTCGTCGGCGGGCAGTGTGCCGTCGGCGAGGTGCGGTACGTCGCGCAGCATGCGGCCGACGGCGAACGCGAGGACGATGCCCGCGAGCAGGACGATCAGGCCCTGGACGAGGCGTAGTTTGCTGGGCTTCAGTGTCACCTCGGTCTGCGTCATCAGCGCCTCCACCTGCCGGCCGCCCCTCCGCGGACCCGGCCGGATCCGGCGACTCGGTTTCGACGCTACGGACGGCCGCTTTCAACGGCCTGTCATCGAAAACGGGTCGTACTCACGGATGACAGCGGCGAGGATGACCGGATGGACGAGGTGCTGAAGTTCTGGGGACTCGCGGGATCCGTGCCGCGGCCGGTCGGGCTGGGCTGGAACAACACGAGCTACTTCGTCGGCGACTTCGTCCTTCGGGTGCACCTGAACGCCGGGGTTCCGGAGTACGAGCACGCGGTGCTGCGCGGACTGGGAGAGCTGTCGTTCGCGGTGCCGGAGCCGGTGCTGACGGAGGACGGGCGGACGTGGGTGCCGTTCGGGGAGCGGGTGGCCAGTCTGTGCCGGCGGATTCCGGGGGAGCATCCGGAGCGGTCGGATCTTCGGCAGGTCGAGGCGTGCGGGCGGGCGCTGGGGGAGTTGGACGTCGCGCTGGCCGAGCTCGAAGGACTGCCGGTGCGGAAGATGTGGAACGGCGACCTGACGGAGGTGCATCCGCTGGTGCCGAGTCCGGCGGACCTGGAGGACGATGTGCCGGGAGTGGGGGAGGTGCTGGCCCGGATCGGGCCCCGGGACGACCTGCCGGTGCAGGTGATCCACGGCGACATCGGACCGACGAACGCGCTGGTCGTCGGAGAGCGCGTCACCGGGATCCTGGACTTCGAGTTCACCGGGCCGGGGTACCGGGCGATGGATCTCGAGACCGGGCTGTCGAGCTTCGGCGGCGACGAGTGGACGCTGCCGAGACCCTGGCCGGTCAACGACGCGTTCCGGCGCGGGTACTTCGAGCGGATGCCGTTGAGCGACGGCGAGATCGCGGCGCTGCCCTGGCTGCAGATGGTGCGCGAGGCAACGACCTTCGTGCACTGGGCCGGACGGTGGCGGGCCGGGCTCACGTCGTACGACGACCTGCGCGGCCGCGCGGAGCGGATGCTGCAGGTCGCCGAGCTCGTGGACTGGTGAGATCGCCGGGGAGCGCTCTCCCGGATCAGATCGTGATCACGAGCTTGCCGCGCGGGTGGCCGTCGCGGAGATGGTGGATCGCCTCGGCGGCCTCGTCGAGGGTGTAGGTGCGGTCGATCGCGGGCTTCACCTGGCCCGCCTCGATCAGGTCGCGGAGCTCGACGTAGTCCGCCGCGCGCTCGGAGCTGATCAGGCCTTTCAGCTGCTGGCCGACGAAGAGCGAGAGCAGCCCGGCCCACAGCGTCCGGCTCATGCCGCCGAGCAGCCCGCTGGTCTCGCTGCCGATGATCACCAGCCGGCCCTTCGGCTTCAGCGCGCGGCGCAAGATCGCGAGAGAGCGGTTCCCGCCTGTGTCCAGGATGAAGTCGTACGCCGCCGCCGGCAGCTCGTCGCGGGTGTAGTCGAGAGCCTCGTCGGCGCCGAGCTCGCGGACCAGGTCGAGCTTCGGCGTACTGCAGACGCCGGTCACGTGGGCACCCGCGGCCTTCGCGAGCTGTACGGCGTACGAACCAACGCCGCCCGCGGCCCCGAGCACGAGAACGCGCTCTCCGGCGCGAATCCCGCGCGTCCCCTGCAGCGCCGTCCCGCCGGAGACCGGTACGGCGGCCGCCTGCTCGAAGCTCAGGTTGGCCGGCTTGCGGGTCAGCTTGTCGACGCGGCCCACGGCGTACTCGGCGAACGAACCGCTGCGGCACGTCCCGTACACCTCGTCGCCGACCTCGAAGTCGGTCACCCCAGGCCCGACCGCCTCGACCACCCCGGCGACGTCCCGCCCGCTGACTCGCACCCGCGGCGCCCGCAGCCCGATCCAGAGCCGGACGATCTTCGGCTCGCCGGCCATCAGGTGCCACGTCCCCTGATCGACTCCCGCCGCCTTCACCTTCACCAGCACCTCGTTGCCCCCAGCAACAGGCTGCGCGATCTCGCCGACCCGGAGCACCTCCGGCGACCCGTACCGGTCCTGCACGACTGCCCTCATGATTCCTCCCCTGGATACTGGAACACGTCCTCGAGCGGCACCCCGAACACCGCCGCGATCTGGAACGCGAGCTCGAGCGACGGCGAGTACCGCCCCTGCTCGATCGCGATCACCGTCTGCCGCGTCACCCCGATCCGCCGCGCCAGCTCGGCCTGCGTCATCTCGTCGTGGGCGAACCGCAACGTGCGGATCGCGTTCGTCACCCGCGTCGGCTTCACCACGGCAGCCCCCGCCGGTAGGCGACGATCCGCGCCACCGACCCGAGCACGGCGGACAGGAAGAACGCCAGGTAGACGGCGTTGGCGATCCAGAAGTGCTCGACCTTCAGCATCGCCAGCCCCATCGCGGTGACCCCTCCGATCACCACGAACGACTGCCCGACCTGCTCCCCGAACCGCGCGATCTCCCGGTCCCGCTGATCCATCTGCGGCCCGTCCTCCTTGCCCCCGGCCGCCGCGACCACCACCTCCAGCACGATCGCCGCCACGATCGCGAGCCCGATCGACCAGAGCATCACCCCGACGTACGGGGTGTCGCCCCAGCTGCCGTCCACCCGCCCCAGCACGATCACGGCGTACACCAGGTACCCGATCACCGACACCGTCACGAACACCCAGGCCCGCTTCTCCTGAAACGCCACCGCAACCCCCTGAGTAAAAAATCTTTGACACCTCGAAGGTAAAGCACACCAGACACTGTGTCAAAGATTCTTTACAGATCGCGGCAAACGAAAGCCGGGCGGGGGAGTCCCTCGCCCGGCTTCGCGTTTCAGGAGCTACTTGGCGAGCGCCACGCAGCTCGTCGTGGACTTCTTGGTGGGGTCGGACTCGGAGACCGCCGTCAGGGTGACCTTGCCGAGGGCGGCCGAGCGGCCGTCGTACTTGGCCTGGACCGGGACGGCGACGGTGGAGCCCGTCTTGGCGGTGGTGAGGGCGTTGGGCAGGTTGACCGACCAGCCGCGGCCCTCGACCTTGGCGGTGAGGCGGTAGACGTCGCTGGTCAGGTACTTGCTGACGTCCTCGGGGTGCTGGCCGGCGGGGGTGGCGGTCTTGCCGGTGTTGGTGAGCGGGAAGTTGCAGGTCGCGAAGCCGGCGCGGCCGGGGAGGCCGACCGTGGGGAGCAGGCGGACGCCGCGCTTGGCGGGGCCGGCGCCGTCGAGGGAGCGGACGGCGACGGTGTACGACAGGATTCCCTTGCTGTCGCGCTTCACGTTGGTGACGTAGAAGTGCAGGCGGTTCGCCTGGTCGACGTACTCGTACTCGCTGCCGGAGTTCGTGCCGGCATGGAAGAGCGCGTCGGACAGCTGGCGGTAGTCGCCGATCGTGATCGGGACCTTGGTGCCGTCGGGCAGGACGTAGTCGGTCATGTTGATGTCCTGCGGGTTGGCGTCGATCACCCACTCGAACGGCGCCCGGTCCTGGTCCTTCGTCTTGGCCAGCAGTACGCCGGAGTCCGGCGTGAACGAGTCGGTGCCCATTCGGTCGACGACCTCGAGCGTGTAGTTCTGGTACCCGCGGCCGTCGCACAGCGGGTCGGTCGCCGTGCTGCACGCGGGCGCGAGGTCACCGCCGCCGAGCGTGATGTTGATGCCGGACAGCCCGGCCGGACCCGGCTGCGCGACCCGCGCGGTCACGTCCGCGACCACGACGCCGGACTGCGCGAGCGCGGCCCGGTCGAGCCGGAGCACGTTCTGCTCGTCGACCATCTCTAGCTTGATCTTGTTCCGCAGCATGTGCTGCGCGCCCATCGACGCGCCGCCGGTCGCGGGGATCATCCAGCGGCTGTGCGGACCACCCGGGCCGTTGAAGCTGCCGCGGCTGAGCATCTCCCAGATGCCGGTGTACGCGCGTCGCGGCGGTACGCCGTACGGGTTGTTGTAGTTGTCGCCGATGCCGAGGATGTGGCTGAACTCGTGCGCGAACACGCCCATCCCGGAGCTCTCGGCCTGTGTCGACGAACCGCCGCCGGCGTTCGGCCAGATCGAAGCGCCGGCCTGCCAGGAGGTCCAGTCGACGTACCGGGTGTCGGACCAGTTCGGCAGCGCCGGGTCCGGCGGTCCGAACTCGTCGGTGACGTCCTCCTTGGTCGGGAACTTCATCATCCCGAACTCCTGCCAGGTGGACGACTCGTCCTGCCCGGCGCTCAGGAAGAAGACGAAGTCGAACCCGGCCGGGACCTCGGCGCCCTGGTCGGCGACCCAGGCCGCGCGGCCGTCGGTGCGCAGGTCGCGGTCGCAGTTGTCGCCGGCCGGGCAGGCGCCGTCGCCCTGGAACTCCATCGCGTACTCGTGCGACTTGCCGGGCATCCGGTACGGGCCGAACGCGTCCAGCTGGACGCCGTACCGGCCGCCGGAGTCCTCCATCCAGTACTCGTGCAGCGTGTGGCCGCGGTTGAGCGCACCGGGCTTGTTGAGGAAGTCGTGGTAGAACTGCGCGACCTGGTCACGCGGTACGCCGTTGGCTTCGGCGCTCGGGTTGCCGAACGGTGTCGAGTTCTTCGGCTGGGTGACGACGAAGTCCTTGTCGGGGTAGTCGACCAGGACGAGCGCGCCCTTGAAGGTGCGCTTCGACCCCTGGACGGCGGGGTCGGACCAGTTCGTCCCCGGCGGCTTCTTGTAGTCCGACCAGGTCATGTGGTCGGGGTTCTCCCAGTTCTGGGGATCGATGGGCGCACCGAACGCGCCGGTGCCGTTGGCCGGACCGGCCAGGCGGTTCGCGGCCGGCGCCGGCTGCGACTGCTGCCACGGCTGCTGCTGCGGCCAGTGGTCGAACTGCCAGGCGTTGACAGGGTCGGGCTGGGCGGCGACGGTGGCCGGCGCGGGCGACGCGAGCGCCACTCCGGCGACGGCCGCGGCGGCGAGCACGGTCACCAGCCGCAGGACAGGACGGGACTTCCGTTGAACGGGCACGGGCGGTATCCGATCGACGATGGGCGGGGAACTTCCTCCGACGGCCGCGCCGCCGGGCAATTCTTGCCCAAGCATGCCCCGTTGACCGTGCTGGCGAACAGTAGCGATCCGACGGTTTTCCCCTGTCTTGTTCAACCGGTCAAGCTGCTGCCCAGCCGGACAGATAGGAGAGGTGGTGAGAGGTCCCGAGTGCAATCAGCTTGCTGCGGGCGCCGAGAGTTTCGACCGAACCCGCGGCTCCGCGCGCGATCAAGCCGTCGCCCCACGAGTACTCCGGCCCCGAGAAGCTGCCCGACTCGACGATGCCCCGGCAGACGACTCCCGCCGCGAGCGCCTGCTCGCCTTCTACACCCGGATTGGCCACTCGCTCGCGAACGTAGAGCCAGTGGTCGGAGCACGAGTACTTGACATTCATGTGAACGCTCGGAAAGCGGCCCGGCTCGGCGCCCGGATGAACCACCCCGTAGTCGCCGAAGCGCAGGTCGCGCGGTCCGGCCGCGCTGGCCGCCTGCCAGACGAGCTCCTCGTACCGAGGTTGCTCCCAGGCGTGGGAGTGGCTGAGCAGCTTGGGAACAGATCCGCTGAGCAGAGTCCTGGACCGGAAGGTGGCCTGGCGCTCGAAGTCGTCGAGCAGGCGGACCACCTGCGCCACGACCGGATCGGCCGCGGAGTCGACGTACCCCAGATCCAGTACGAGGTCGGTCGTGGCTGGATCGATCCCCGGCTGCGCGACGAAGTCGGCCACCTGGCGTGGCGAGATCGTGCTGACCCGGGCTCGTAGAGCGCATCCGTGGCCGATCTCCTCGCCGAGGCGCCAGGTGGCGGCGATCTGCTGCTGATCGGCGTCAGCTGGGATGACCGGGACGAACGGCGCCGGATCCGGCCGGAGCAGGTCGGTGGTGTCGGCCAGCAAGTCGTACAGCGCCTCCAGCGCGCCCGCGCCGCCCTGCGGAAAGCGGCCGTCGGCCGGCAGGTGACTCGCATCGACCATGGCGAGGCAGTCCCGGTCCTGCAGCTCGTGGACCGCCCGAACGACGCGCTGGAGCAGTCCGTCTCTCGGCTTGTCCGGTTCGAGCTCGAGACTCAGCAATGGCTGGGCTCGCAGGGTCGGGCCGAGGCTGCTCACTGCCTCGAGCTCACCGCGTTTCGAGCGGAGCGCGATGACGGGCCAGGTGTCGGTGGGCGCCATCGCTCCTCCAGTCACTCAACGTCATGAACTTCAACGGTAGGTGAAGGGTTGGGCGGTCGCAGCGACACGTCCAGGGCCGGATGAGAGATGAGATGACTGTATACAGTATGTAGAGAAGCCGTTAGCCTGTGCTCTTGCGCACTGTCGTAGAGAACGGAGGACTCGTCCCCCATGTACTCAGTCACAGACCCGGCCACGGGTGAACTGGTCGAGGAGATCGAGAACGCCAGCGACGAGCAGGTTCGGGCGGCCATCGAGCGGGTGCACACCGGCTTCGCGGCCTGGCGGCGACGGCCGGTGGCCGAACGGGCCGCGATCGTCGCGCGGGCGGCGGACCTGTTCGCCGAGCGGGCCGACGAGCTGGCGGCGATCATGACGCTGGAGATGGGCAAACGGATCAACGAGGGCCGCGGTGAGGTCGGCATCGTGGTCGACATCTTCCGGTACTACGCCGAGCACGGCCCGGACCTGCTGGCCGACGAGCCCATGAAGGTCAAGACCGGCGACGCGATGATCACCAAGGAGCCGATCGGCGCGCTGCTCGGCGTGATGCCGTGGAACTTCCCGGTCTACCAGGTGGCCCGCTTCGTCGCGCCGAACCTGGTGCTCGGCAACACCATCCTGCTCAAGCACGCCTCGATCTGCCCGCGCGCCTCGGTGGCGATCGAGCAGATCCTGTACGACGCCGGCGTACCGGACGACGCCTACGTGAACGTGTTCGCGTCCAGCCGGCAGGTGCCGTGGATCCTCGCCGACCCGCGGATCGTCGGCGTCTCGCTGACCGGGAGCGAAGCGGCCGGGATCTCGGTGGCGGCCGAGGCGGGCAAGAACCTGAAGAAGACCGTGCTGGAGCTCGGCGGGTCCGACCCGCTGATCGTGCTCGACACCGACGACCTCGACGAGACCGTCAAGGCGACCGCGACGGCCCGGATGCGCAACTGCGGCCAGTCCTGCAACGCGCCGAAACGGATGATCGTGCTCGCCGACCTGTACGACGAGTTCGTCGACAAGCTGACCAAGCGGGTTTCGGAGTACTACGTCGCCGGTGACCCGTCAGACCCGAAGACCACGCTGCCGCCGCTCGCGTCGATCGCCGCCGCGGATGAGGTCGCTGAGCAGGTCGCGACGGCGATCGAGCAGGGTGCGACGCTGCGCACCGGCGGGCACCGGGTCGGGCCCGGCGCGTACCTGGAGGCGACGGTCCTGACCGATGTCACGCCGGAGATGGACGCCTACCGCGACGAGATCTTCGGCCCGGTGGTGCTGGTCTTCAAGGCCGAGACCGAGGAGGAGGCGATCGCGATCGCCAACGACTCACCGTTCGGGCTGGGCGCGAGCGTGTGGGGGACCGATCCCGAGCGGAACACCCGCGTCGCGCGGCAGATCGAGGCGGGGATGGTGTACCTGAACAGCGCCGGCGGGTCGTCGGCGGATCTGCCGTTCGGCGGGATCAAGCGGTCGGGCCTCGGCCGGGAGCTGGGGCCGGCGGGCATCGAAGAATTTATGAACAAGAAGAGCATTCGACTGTGAGCAGAGCCGGGGGGGGGGGGGCGGCCCCCCCCCCCCCCCCCCCACCCAAAAAAAAAATAAAAACAACGGCGGGGCGTGGTGGACGATGGGTGGATGGTATGGGTGCAAATCTAAAAACATGTGCACCACACTGCTC
>NZ_JBFAYT010000003.1:436276-718120 GCF_040681455.1 Kribbella sp. NPDC051770
AACCACACCCAGATGGTTGTGTTCGCCGCCGGGGGCCCCAAACCGCCCCCCCGGCTACCCCGATCCCTTAGAAAAGACATCGATCTCCGTGGTGGTTGCGGGCAGGATGGCTGGATGGGTGAGTGGGAGCGAGTGGAACGGCTGGACTCCGCGTGGGCGGCTGCGGAGGTTGCTCGGCTGACCGGGGTGGAGCTGGTTGTCGAAGGGCCTTGCCGGGGTGGTGAGGTCGGCGCCGCCTTTGTGCGGTGGCCGGACGGGCATCGATCGGTGTTGAAGTGGCGGCCGGGGATTCGGGTGGCGGAGCTCGAGCGTGGGCCGCTCGCGGTGGTCGAGGTGTTGCGGGCCGTGGGGTACCCGGCGCCGCGGACCGAGCTGGTGGTGCAGGTCGGCGATGCCGTGGTGACCGTGCAGGAGTTGATGCCTGGGGCAACCATCAAGCGATGGGACGACGAGCTGCTCGATCAAGTTCTCGAGCTGAACGCCTTGCAGGCGGGAGTGCTGGCGGGCACCGAGATTCCGGCGTTGCCGTTGTACCTGCACAGTGACGGGCCCGGGTTCTGCCTGCACGAGCCGCTCAGGCAGCGCGATGCGCGGACGGCCGCGCTGGAGCGCCGGATCGCGGCGGTCGAAGTCGAGACGCTGGCGGGCGACGATGCCGTGCACGTGGACTTCCACCCCGGGAACCTGCTGCAGACCGACGGGAAGCTCACCGGCGTGATCGACTGGGACGGCGCCGGGCGGGGGCATCGCGGCTTCGATCTGGTGACGCTGCGGTTCGGGATCAAGGAGAGCAAGCGGCTCGACGGCCTTCTCGACGAGCTTCCGTACGACGTACTGCAGGCCGCGTGGGCAACGATGAGCCTGCGGATGGTGGATTGGGCGATCCGGCACTTCCCGCCCGGCGAGGTCGACTACTGGGTCGACCTCGCCGAGCAGCGGATCTGAGAGCACCCCACGCGAGATCAGACGGCGGCGAGCTCCGACGCCGCAGGAGAGTGCCGCCGATCGAGCGCACCCGAGATCAGCGCCAGCACCAATGCACCCGCAGCCATCGCAGCCCCGGCCCAGTTCGTCGCCGCGTAGCCGTACCCGGCCGCGATCACCAGCCCGCCGAGCCAGGCCGCCAGCGCGTTCCCCAGGTTGAACGCCCCGATGTTCACCGCGGATGCGACGGTCGGCGCGGACGACGCGCTCGCCAGCGTCCGCAGCTGCAGTGGCGGTGTGGTGGAGAACGCGAACCCGCCGAGCAGGAACAGCGTGATGATCGCCGGCACCGCCCAGTGCGCTGTGAACCCAAAGACCACCAGCACCAGCGCCAGCGCGCCGAGCGAGGTGTAGAGCGTCGGCATCAGCGCGCGGTCGGCGTACCGGCCGCCGAGCAGGTTCCCGAAGACCATCCCGATCCCGAACAGGACCAGCAACCACGAGATCGCCCCCTCCGGCAGCCCGGCCTCCTCGGTCATCATCGGCGCGACGTAGGTGAACGACGCGAACACGCCGCCGAACCCGAGCACCGTCGTCCCGACCGCGAGCCACACCTTCGCGCTCCGGAACACCGCGAACTCGGCCCGCAGGTTCCCGCCTGCCGGACGCGCGATCTCGGGGACCAGCGCCGCGATCCCGATCAGCCCGAGCACGCCGAGCCCGGCGACCACCCAGAACGTCGCGCGCCAGCCGAGCCCCTGGCCGATGAACGTGCCCATCGGGACGCCGAGCACGTTCGCCACGGTCAGCCCGGTGAACATCAGCGCGATCGCGCTCGCCTTCTTCTCCGGCTTCACCAGGTCGGACGCGACCACCGCACCGACCCCGAAGAACGCGCCGTGGCAGAGCGCGGTGACGATCCGCCCGGCCATCATCACGCCGTACGACGGCGCGACCGCGGACAGCACGTTGCCCGCGACGAAGATCGCCATCAGCAACAGCAGCAGCTGTTTGCGGCGCATCCGGTTCCCCAGGGTCGTCATCGGCAGCGCGCCCACCGCGACGCTCAGCGCGTACCCGGTGATCAGCCAGCCGGCCGCCGGGATGGACACGCCGAACTCGGTCGCCACCTCCGGCAGCAACCCGGCGATCACGAACTCCGTGGTCCCGATCCCGAACGCGCCGATGGCCAGCGCGAGCAGAGCGAGCGGCATGACAAGGCCTCCTGATGACTACGACGATTACCAGCGCCGACAATACTTGCACACGCCGACTAAAACCAAACGCCGCCTATCAGGAAGGGGTCAGTCCCACTCCCAAGCGATCCCGATCAGCCCCGGATCGGTGGTCGGGGCGACGACGTGGACCCGCCCGTCCGGGCTCATCATCAGGTCCTGGTGCACGAGATCGGGCCCGGTCGAGTGCCGCCGCCGGAACTCGGTGACCCGGACCGGCATCGCGTCGGGGTCGAACTGGACCTCGAGCACGTGGTGCGTCCCCGGCCACTCGTGGAAGCGGTAGTACTGCGTCGACGGCATCCCGCTGCGGTCCTCGATCGCGTAGTGCACGACCGCGGTGTCGCCGGGGTGCAGCGTGCGGTCGAGCAGCAGCTCACCGAGGATCGCGCCCGCGTCGGGGTCGCGCGCGACGCGGCCGGTCCGGCAGCCGGTCAGGCCGTTCGGCTTGATCAGCGCGACGTCGCAGCCCGGTTCGCCCTGGTGGACGATGATCTGGCGGTCCACCTCCTTGATCGCGACGACGGTCTGCAGCACGCGCTTCGACCGCAGGCTGCGGTCCGCGCCGATGACGATCTCCTCGACTACCGTGACGCTGCGCAGGCGCCCGTGGGCGTCACCGCGGACGACCTCCAGCAGCCGGGTCAGCGTCGCCGCGTAGTCGACCACGGCGTACGGGCGGTGCGTGACCGCGGTCTCCGGGCGCGCGGGCGGGATCCGTACGGCGAGCCAGCCGGCCGGCAGCTCGAGAAGCTCCTCCAGCGCCGTCACCACGGCCAGTGACCCGGCGCGGGGGAGTCGCCGGCCGCTCTGCCAGGTGCTCAGCGTGGCGATGCCGACGTGCAGCCCCCGCTCGGCCAGCCGGGCCTGGATCCGGTTCAGCGCGAGCCCGCGGTCGGCGATCGCGATCCGCAGCGCGTCGGCGAACGGCGTCTCGGGTCCGATGTCCGGTACGTGAAAACGCGTCTGCATCCAGTCCGACCCTCCTGGGCAGCGAGTGTAAACGTTCACAGTCCGCGACCGCAGCACCGCGTACGGTGCTGTTCACCCCGTGGACCGCGTTCACACCGTGTACGCCGGGCCGCCCGGACCGCTTGCTCCGGTGTGAGCAGGTGATCACGATGAGTGGCCTCACCCCGCCCCAGAGAAGGAGGCCCCATGAGGAGGGTCAGCACGCACCGCCGCTGGTCATGGCTCGTGGCAACGATCGCCGGGTTGGCACCGCTCGTCCCGATCACGGCGGCGGCCGCCGCGCCGGTCCCGGTCGCCCCTGTCGCGCAGCAGGTCGCCGCCAGCCGCTACCTCGACGTGAACGGCCAGGCCCAGGAGAAGTCGAACTGGTGCTGGGCCGCGACCGGCAACAGCATCGCCAAGTACTACGGCAAGACCTACTCGCAGAACCAGTTCTGCAACATGGCCTTCGGCTACAACCAGAACGCCGCCTGCCCGAACGACCAGGCCACGCTGGCCAACGACCAGCGCGCGTTCCGGACGATCGGGATCAGCCAGGGCAGCTACGTCAGCAGCACGCTGAGCTTCGCCACCCTGCAGACCGAGATCAACGCCAACCGCCCGGTGATGACGCGGATCGGCTGGAAGTCCGGCGGCGGTCACATGATGGACATCATCGGGTACGACTCGTCGAACTCCACGATCGAGTACTACAACCCGTGGGGCTCGGACCCGCGCTACAACACCTCGACCTACAACTGGTACCTGAACAACTCGCAGTTCCAGTGGACGCACTCCCTCTACCGGATCGGAGCCTGAGGATGAGGAAGCTTCGGTGGGTGGGCGCGCTGGTCGGCGGACTGGTGCTCGCGGCAACAGCAGCCGGTACGGCGGGCGCTGCTGCGCCCGGTCCGGACCTGGCGGCGGCGAAGGCGGCGGCGCACTCGGCGCAGGCCGGTCAGCTGATCGCGAAGGCGGCGCAGCGGTTGCCGCAGGCCGCGGCGAAGGCCGGCACGGTGGTGCAGCAGGACGCCGTACCGGTGTACGCGCTGAACCCGGACTTCGTTGCGGGCAAGTCGGGTGAGGTGGCCTCGCTCTGGTACGTCGCGACGTCGGCGTCGAAGGGCGGGGCGGCGATGACCGTCTACACCGCGCCGGACGCGAGCGGGACCTGGTCGGCGGTGAACGTTGCCAGCGGCAACACTGAGTCGAGGATGGCGGGCGCGGCGAAGGGCGCTCAGCTGTTCACCGAGCCGCAGATCGGAGCCTGGTACGCGCTCTCTGGCGATCAGGTCCGTGCGTTGAACTCGTCGGCGACCGAGGCGATCGGCAGCAAGCCGGTCAGCCTGGGCACCTACCAGCAGAAGGTCGCCGATCGGTACGCCGACAAGCAGCCCGGCAGCCAGTACGACGCTCGAGGCACCGCGGGCGGGTACGACGTGACGACCGAAAGCAACTCGACGGTCAACCTCCCGCTGCTCGTCGGAGGCGGCGCGGCCGTCGTCATCCTCGGTGCCTACACGCTGGCGGTCTACCGGCGCCGGCACGCCTGATCCTCCCCTGAACCCCGGCGAGTCCGCGCCGGGGGAGTGCAAAAGACCGGGCCCCGCGGCAGCGCCGCGGGGCCCGGTCGGGTGGAGGGAGGGTCCACTCGAAGCACCAGGGTCAGGACCTGGTGCCGTACAGGTGCTCGATCGCGAGCTGGTCGAGCTGCTCGAACGCCATCCCACGGCGCCCGGCCTCCTCCGGGTCGAAGTCCTCGGCGCGCAGCGTCGCCAACGACTCCCCGGCCGCGAGCGTCGGCTGCGCGAGCTGGTCCAGCCGCGCGTCGAGCAGCGCCTGCTGCACCTCCGGGTCGTTGCGGAAGGCACGGACCTTCGCGCGCAGGATCAGGTAGTTCCGCATGCACCCGGCCGCCGAAGCCCAGACCCCGTCCAGGTCCTCGGTCCGCGGCGGCTTGAAGTCGAAGTGCCGGGGCCCGTCGTACCCGCCGTGCTCCAGTACGTCGACCGTCCAGAACGCACCGCGCGCGTTCCCGGCGCCGAAGCGCAGGTCCTGGTCGTAGCGCGGCCCGTTCTGCCCGTTCAGGTCGGCGTGGAACAGCTTCCCGTGCCACAGCGCCTGCGCGATGCCGTGCGCGTAGTTGAGCCCGGCCATCTCCTCGTGCCCGACCTCGGGGTTCAGCCCGACCCGCTCGGAGTGCTCCAGCGACTCGATGAACGCCAGCGCGTGCCCGATCGTCGGGAGCAGGATGTCACCGCGCGGCTCGTTCGGCTTCGGCTCGATCGCGAACCGGATGTCGTAGCCCTGCTCGACGGCGTACGAGCCGAGGATGTCGAAGGCCTCCTTGTACCGGTCCAGCGCCGCCCGCACGTCCTTGGCGGCCCCCGACTCGGCGCCCTCGCGACCGCCCCACGCGACGAACGTCTCCGCGCCGAGCTCGGCCGCCAGGTCGAGCTGGTCAGCGGTCTTCCGGATCGCGTACCGGCGTACGTCCCGGTCGTTGTTGGTGAAACCGCCGTCGCGGAAGACCGGGTGCGAGAACAGGTTGGTGGTCACCATCGGGACCTTCAGCCCGGTCTCCTCCAGCGCGGCCCGGAACGGCTTCAGGTGTGCGTCGCGCTCGGCCGCCGTACTGCCGAACGGGAAGACGTCGTTGTCGTGGAAGGTGATGCCGTAGGCACCGAGGTCGCTGAGCTTGTGCACCGCCTCGGCCGGGTCCAGCACCGGGCGGACCTCGCCGCCGAACACGTCGACGCCCTGCCAGCCGACCGTCCACAGCCCGAACGAGAACTTGTCATCCCGGGTGGGCTCGAAATCCATGGTGTTCCTCTCAGAAGGTGGGTTAGCGGCTGAAGCCCGCGGTCAGACCGCTGAGCAGCTGCCGGCGACCGATCGCGTACAGGATCACGATCGGCAACGTGGTCAGGACGACGGAGGCGAGCACCGCCGGCACGTTGACGGAGTACTGGCCCTGGAAGGTCCACAGCGCCAGCGGAAGGGGACGTTTGTCGGGGCTCTGGGTCAGGATCAGTGGCAGCAGGAAGCCGTTCCAGACCCCGAGGCCGTTGTAGATGGCAACGGTGACCAGCGCCGGCCGGGTCAGCGGCAGCGCCAGGCTGCGTAGCATGCCCCACTCGCTGGCGCCGTCGACGCGCATCGACTCGAACAGCTCCTTGGGCACGTCGCGGATGAAGTTGGTCAGCACCAGCACCGACAGCGGGATCGAGAACGCGATCGACGGCAGGATGATCGCCAGCAGGCTGTCGTACAGGTGCATCTTGATGATCAGCAGGTAGACCGGGATGATCGTCGCCTGCAGCGGGATCGCCAGCCCCATCAGGAACAACCCGTTCACCCCGGCCAGGAACCGGCTGCCGGCGCCACGGACGATCGCGTACGCCGCCATGAAGGCGATCGCGACCGCCGGGACGATCGTGCCGGCGGTGATGATCACGCTGTTCAGGAAGTACCGCGGGAAGTCCGACGCGATCACCAGCCGGTAGTTCTCCAGGGTCGGCTCGGCCGGGATCGCGAACGGGTTCTGGCTGAAGAACGCGCTCTGGTCCTTGAACGAGGAGACCACGATCCAGTAGACCGGCACGATCACGATCGCCAGCCACACCCACCCGGCGATCCCGCCGAGCCAGTTCAGCCGGAGCAGCTTGCGCCCGTACGACGTACTGCCGCTGACCGGCCGAGCCGTGGCCCGGGTGCTCGTCACCACCGCCATCTCACGCACCTTCCTGCTGGCTGGCCGTCGTGCTGCCGCCGAGCCGGCGCAGGATCAGGGCCAGCGCGAGTCCGATCAGCACCAGCAGGACCGCGATGACGCTCGCCGGTCCCATCAGGTTGGCCTGGAATCCCCGTTTGTACATGTCGAGCGCGAGCACCCGGGTCGCGTCGCCCGGACCGCCCGCGGTGAGCACGAAGATCAGGTCGAAGAAGGTCAGCGACCCGACCACCATCAGCGTCGACGACGTGATGATCGTGTACTTCAGCTGCGGCACCGTGATCGAGAAGAACTGCCGGACCCGCCCGGCGCCGTCGATCGCGGCCGCTTCGTACATCGTGGTCGGGATCTGCCGGACGCCGCCCTGGTAGATCAGCGAGTGGAACGGGATGAACTGCCAGGAGACGACGAAGATCACCACGCCGAGCGCGAGGTTGTCCTTGCCGAGCCAGTCCTGGGTGAGGAAGCCGATGTGCAGGCCGGCGCCGAGACCGAAGTTCGGGTCGAGCAGCGCCTTGTAGGTGATCGCGATCGCGGCCGAGCTGAGCAGCAGCGGCACGAAGTACAGGACGGCGAGGAACGCGCGGTAGCGCTGCCGGCCGGCCAGGAAGACGCCGAGCAGCAGGCTCAGCGGGGTCTGCACGAGCCAGGACAGGATCATGATCTCGAACGTCACGAACAGCGCGTGCGGCAGGCCGGGATCGCTGAGCACCGTGCGCCAGTTCGACAGACCGGCCGGGTTGATCGCGCCGAGGCCGTCCCACTGGGTGAAGCTCAGCACCAGCACGCCGACCAGCGGCACGACCCCGAAGACCGCGAACATCAGCAGCGCGGGCAGCACCATCCACACGACCGGACCGCTCCGCCCGACCTTGCGCGCGGAGGCCGGGGGAGCGGCTGTGGTCACTTCCCGATCACCGCGTTCATGCTGTCGGCGAACTGCTGCGGGCTGATCGAGAGCTGGAAGAGCTTGGCGATGTTGTCCAGCAGCGCCTCGGCCTGGGTCGGGCTGAGCGCCTGGTCCCACGACTGCCCGAAGTACTTGGCCTTGCTGGAGGTGTCGTAGACGAACTTCAGCCACTCGGCGTCGTTCTTGTCGGTCACCGAGGCGAGCTTGGCCTCGGCGCTCTTGACCACCGGGATGTTGCCGGCGCCGACCCAGGCGTCGACGGAGGCGTCGTCCAGGGTGTTGTTGGCCAGGAACTTCTTCGCCGTCTCCTTGTCCTGGTCGCTGGCCTTGGACGAGATCGACAGGTACGCCGCCGGGTTGCCGACCGAGTTGCTCGGGTCGCCCTTGCCGCCCTCGACCGGCGGGAAGTTCATGTAGCCCAGGTGGCCACCGGTGACGAAGTCGCCGCCGTCGGCCTTCATCCCGCCGTAGGTCCAGGCTCCGTGCAGCATCATCGCGGCCCGGCCGGTGTAGAGCAGCGCCTGGTCGGCGTTGGAGTCGGCGGTGATCGAGGAGAAGCCCTTGATGAAGCCGTTGGCCTTGACCAGTTTCTGGACCTCCTCGAGCGCCTTCAGCGACGACGGGTCGGACCAGGCGTTCGGCTTGCCGTCGAAGATGTTCTGGAACACCTCGCTGCCGCCGATCCGGTCGTAGAGGAACTCCAGCCACATCATGTTGGTCCAGCGCGACTGGCCGCCGAGCGAGAACGGCGCGATCTTGGCCTCGTTGAACTTCGGGACCAGGTTCATGATGTCGCCCCACGACTTCGGCGGCTCGGCCCCGACCTTCTCGAACACCTTCTTGTTGTAGAACAGCACGATCGGCGTGGTCGCCTCGACCGGCATCGCGTAGATCTTGCCGTTCACGGTCGCGGCCCCGAAGGCGGACGGGAAGATTCCGTTCTTCAGCTCGGCGTTCTGGCCGAACCAGCTGGTCAGGTCCTCGACCTGGTTGGCGTCGACGTAGCTCTTCAGGCCACCGCCGCCCCAGCCCCAGATCAACGTCGGGCCCTGGCCGGCGCCGATCGCGGTCTTGATCTTCTGCTTGAACGCGTCGTTCTGGAACTGGTTGGTCTTGATCTGCGAGCCTGAGTTCGCGTCGTTGAACCGCTTGACCTGCGCGCCCCGGATGCCTTCCTGCGGCTGGCCGGTGAGGAACCAGTACGTCGTGGTGCCGGCTGCGCCGTCACTGCTTCCGGTCGCGCCGCCGGAGCTCTGCGGACCGGAGGTGCCGCAGGCGGCCAGCCCGGCCGCGACGGCGCCGGCGCCGGTCAGACGGAGGAACGTACGCCGAGAAGTCGTCATGGGATCCACCCTGATCTCCGAAATCCTGGCCGCGATGACTTCACGGCGGTTAAGACTGTGTTTCGTAACGTAGGTTTCGGTGATGTGGCTGTCAAGGTCTTGAAACTTTCGACTTTCAGGCTGCAATCTTAGCGATACATGCCGATCGAAACAGCGAAATGTTTCGAGATCTGCACCGACTTTGATCGATCAAGAAGGAGACTTTCGTGGCAGCTCGAGACGATCGGCCGTGGCTGGACACTGCGCTCACGGCGGAGGAGCGAGCCGGGCTGCTGCTGGCGGCGATGACGCTGCCGGAGAAGGTCGCGCAGCTCGGCAGCCGCTGGATCGGCAACGACATGGCCGCGGCGCAGGAGCTCCCGGCCGAGGAGACGCTGAACAACGTGGCGCCGATGCAGGACGTGTTCGCCGAGGGCGGCGCGGTCTCGCTGGAGGACGCGAGCCGCAACGGGCTCGGTCACCTGACGCGGGTCTGGGGCAGCGTCCCGCTGACCGCCGCGGAGGGCGCGGCCGAGGTCGTCCGGCAGCACCGGATCGTGCTCGAGGGTTCGCGGCTCGGCGTACCGGCGCTGGTGCACGAGGAGTGCCTGACCGGGTTCACGACGTACGGCGCGACCGTCTACCCGACGGCGCTGGCCTGGGGTGCGACGTTCGATCCCGAGCTCGTCGAGCGGATGGCGAGTGCGATCGGGCGCGACCTGGCCGCGGCGGGGGTGCACCAGGGGTTGTCGCCGGTGCTCGATGTCGTGCGCGACTACCGGTGGGGTCGCGTCGAGGAGTCGATCGGGGAGGACCCGTACCTGGTTGCGATGGTCGGGTCGGCGTACGTGCGCGGGCTGCAGAGCTCCGGGGTCGTTGCCACGCTCAAGCATTTCGCCGGGTACTCGGCGTCGCGGGCCGGGCGCAACCACGGGCCGGTGTCGATCGGGCGCCGGGAGCTGCTCGACGTCATCCTGCCGACGTTCGAGACCGCGATCGCGACCGGTGGCGCGGGGTCGGTGATGACGTCGTACTCCGACCTCGACGGGCTGCCGGCGGGGGCGGATCCGTGGCTGTTCACGGAGCTGCTGCGCGAGGAGTGGGGGTTCGACGGGACGGTCGTGTCGGACTACTGGGCGGTGCCGTTCCTGGCGACGATGCATCGGGTTGCGGAGGACACCGACGCGGCCGGGGTGCTGGCGCTGACGGCTGGTACTGATGTCGAGCTGCCGGACACGATCGGGTTCGGCGAGGGGCTGATCAAGCGGGTCGAGTCTGGTGAGGTGCCGGAAGAGCTGATCGATCGCGCGGCTCGGCGGCTGCTGGTGCAGAAGGTGAAGCTCGGGCTGCTCGATCCGGAGTGGACGCCGGAGGGGTCGGTGCGGGCGGTCGAGCTGAACTCCGCTGAGAATCGTGAGTTGGCGCGGGAGGTCGCCGAGCGGTCTGTGGTCCTGCTGGACGCGGGTACGGCGCTGCCGCTTGGATCGTTCGCTGGAAAGGTCGCGGTGGTCGGACCCTGCGCGGCCGAGCCCAAGTCGTTCATGGGTTGCTACGCGTTCCCCAACCACGTGCTCCCGCGCTACCCGGAACGTGCCCTCGGCATCGAGGTCCCCTCGGCACTCGATGCCCTGCGCAACGAGTTCCCGGATGCGGAGTTGCTGCACGCCCCTGGTTGCGAGGTGCAGGGCAACGATCGGTCCGGCTTCGCTGCCGCGGTCGAGGCCGCGCGTGACGCCGACCTCTGCGTGGCGTACGTCGGTGACCTGTCCGGCCTGTTCGGTCACGGCTCGTCCGGCGAGGGCTGCGACGCCGAGGACCTGCGGCTGCCCGGCGTACAGGCTGAGCTGCTGGAGCAGTTGCTCGACACCGGTACGCCGGTGGTCGTGGTGGTTGTCTCGGGCCGTCCGTACGCGCTGGGCGATTTCGCGGATCGTGTTGCCGGGCTCGTGCAGGCGTTCATGCCCGGGCAGGAAGGTGGCGCGGCGGTCGCTGGTGTGCTGAGTGGGCGCGTGATGCCCGGCGGCAAGCTGCCGGTGCAGATCCCGCGGCACGTCGGTGGGCAGCCCGGTACCTACCTGCAGCCCGCGCTCGGGAGCGCGGAGAGCGCGGGGATCAGCGGGCTGGAGACCGTGCCGCTGTTCCCGTTCGGCTTCGGGGCGTCGTACACGAGCTTCTCGGTGGGGGAGCTGCGGCTGAGCGACACCGAGATCCCGACCGACGGCGAGCTGACCGCGACCGTCCGGGTCCGCAACACCGGCGAGCGGGCCGGTGACGAGGTCGTGCAGCTCTACCTGCACGACCTGGTCGCTCAGGTCGCGCGGCCGCTGAAGCTGCTGATCGGGTTCGCGCGGGTGTCGCTCGAGCCGGGTGCTGCCGTCGACGTGACGTTCCGGGTCGACGCCGACCGGACGGCGTACACGGGACCGGACCTGCGCCGGATCGTCGAGGCCGGCGACATCGAGCTGCTCGCCGGAACCTCCTCGATCGACCTGCCCGCGCGGGGTACCGTGCGGGTCACGGGGGCGACCCGGGTGATGGGGCACGATCGTACGATGGTCACCCCCGTCGGCCTGACGCCCGTCAGCGCAGCAGGAGGAGAGTGAGCAGGTGCCGTCGTTGAGAGGCCGGGTCACGCTGGCCACCGTCGCGGCCTCCGCCGGGGTCTCGGTCGCGACGGTCTCCAAGGTGCTCAACGGACGCAGCGACGTCTCCGAGTCGACCCGCGCGAGGGTGCAGGAGGTGCTCCGCGAGCACGAGTACGTCGGCCGCCGGCCCGAGCCCGCGGTCGAGCGCGCGGCGGTCGAGCTGTTCTACCAGGGTGTGCTCAACAGCTACTCGCTCGAGGTGATCCAGGGCGTCGTCGAGGCCGGCCAGGCGGCCGAGGTCGACGTGGTGGTGAGCGCGCACCCGCAGCGGGCGCAGGGACGGACCACGTCGACGCCCGGCCGCGCGGCGCCGTGGATCCGGGAGATGACGGCCAACGGACGGCGCGCGGTCATCGGGATCACCTCGGAGCTGACCGCGGCCGACGTGGCCGCGCTCTCGCGGGCCCGGTTGCCGCTCGTCGTGGTCGACCCGATGAACGTCGTACAGCCTGAGGTGACGAGCGTCGGGTCGACGAACTTCGCGGGTGGGATGGCGGCGACGCAGCACCTGCTGTCGCTCGGGCACCGGCGGATCGCCTATCTGGGTGGGCCGCCGACGTCGGGGTGCAATCAGGCGCGTCTCAGTGGGTACCGCGGTGCGATGGATGCGGCCGGAGCTGCGGTGCCGAAGGAGTACGTGTGGCTGCGGGAGTTCCTGTACGACGACGGGCTTGCGGGTGGGGCTGCGTTGCTCGATCTGCCGGAGCCGCCTACGGCGATCTTCGCTGGCAGCGACGAGGTGGCGCTCGGCGCGATGGAGGCCGCGCGAGCGCGGGGGTTGCGGGTGCCGGAGGACTTGAGTGTGGTCGGGTTTGACGACACGCAGGTGGCGCGGTTGGCTTCGCCGCAGCTGACGACGGTGCGGCAGCCGATCCGGGAGATGGGTGCGGTGGCGCTGCGGACGGCGTTGCAGTTGGCGGCGGGGGAGAAGGTGGACTCGCATCACGTGGAGCTGGCGACGCAGCTGATCGTGCGGGACTCGGCGACGGAGCCTGCGCGGGTCAGCTCGTAGGCGCGCGAGCTGGAGGGCGCGAGTCGGAGGCTGCGAGCCGGAGTCGCCGGGCCGCCTTCTAGCGCGGCGCGGGGCCGGTCGACTCGCGGATGATCAGTCGCGGGACGAGCGAGATCTGCTGACGCGGCGCCTCCGGATCCTTCAACCGCGCCCGGAGCACGTTCACCGCGAGCCGCCCGACCTCCGACTTCGCCGGCGACACCGCGGTCAGCGGTACGTCGGACAGATCCGCGACCTCGTCGTCGTAGCTGATCACCGACAGGTCCTTCGGGACCTGAATGCCCCGCGTGAGCGCCGCGGTGAGCAGCAGGTTCGCCTCCCGGTCGGCGAAGCAGATCACCCCGGTGATGCCCTCCGCGACCAGATCGTCCAGGAAGCGATCGGCATCCGCGGTGGTCCAGCGCTCGGCCGACCTGGTCAGGGCGACGTCGTCCTTCAGCCCGGCGTACACCTGCGGGGCTGTGTGCGGACCGGTCCGTTCGAGGTACCCGATCCGCGTGTGGCCGAGCTGCCGCAGATGATGTACGGCGGCGCGCGCCCCGGCCGCGTGGTTGGAGCCGACGAACTCGTGCACGGTCGCCGGATCTTCGAGCCCGCGCTCGACCAGTACGACCGGAAGCTCGAAGTCGTCCACTGGCTCATCCGGTGCGACGATCAGACCGGCGACGCCCGCAGTCACCAGGCTCTCCAGCGCTCTGCGCTCCTCCGCCTGGTCCCACTCCGTGCTGCGCAGCATCATCTGCCCGCCGTGCTCGGCGAGCTCGCGCTCGATGCCGACGATGATCCGCGGGAAGTAGTACGTCATCGACGGCACCGCGACGCCGACCAGCGGCCCGACCACCTGATCCGCGATGTACATTCCGGAGCCCTGCCGGCGGTACACCAGTCCGTCCTGGACGAGCAGGTCGACAGCACGCCGTACGGTGTTGAGGCTGACGCCCTGCTCGTCAGCGAGCTGCTGCTCGGTCGGCAGCTTGCCACCCGGCCAGCGCAGACCGGCGATGCCGCGGCGCAGCTCGTTGGCGAGGTGCCGCGCCTTCTGTCCGCGCGCGATCGGCTCTGTGGTCACGGAGGCGAGCCTAGCGGCGCCGTACCGGAAAGTCATTAGAATGAATCTCTTGCCAAAGAGTATGACCAGGGCCAGACTCATTCGACAGTGATCCCGCCGACCCCGAGGAGACACTGTGCGACGCCGGACCTTCCTGACCCTCTCGACCGCCACCGCCGCGGTCACCACGCTGAACCTGTCGACCGCCTCCGCCGCCTCGGCCTCCGCCTTCGCGGTGACGGCCGCCCCCGCCGACTTCGCCGCGCTGCGGACCAAGTGGGCGACCGCCCTCACCGGCCGGGACGTCATCGACCCCGCCGACCCCGACTTCAAGGCCGCCCTCGGCCGCATCGACACCGCGGTCGCGTCCTCGCTCACCAAGCTCGACCGGTCCACCGGGCGGAAGCTCGTCTTCACCGACCAGCCGCTGACCGCCGATCCGTCGGTCGCGAACACCTACGTGCGGCTCGAGCAGATGGCGACCGCGTGGGCGACGCCTGGTTCGGCGTACCACCAAGCGCCGGCGCTGCTGGCCGACGTACTGGCTGCTCTGGAGTCGATGAACACCCTGATCTACAAGGCCGGATTCGTTGAGTTCGGCAACTGGTGGTCGTGGGAGATCGGCGCGACCCGGCCGCTCGCGTCGACGATGGTCTTGCTGTACGACGAGATCCCGGCCGAGGCGCGGGCCCGGTACTGCGCGGCGATCGACCACTTCGTCCCTGACCCGTACTACATGTTTCCGCCCGCGCGACGCGCTCTCTCGACGGGCGCGAACCGCGTCGACCTGTGCCAGGCGATCATCGTGCGCGCGCTCGTCACCGAGGACGAGGCGATGCTCGTGCACGCTCGCGACGGCCTGAGCGACACCTGGCAGTACGTGACGACCGGCGACGGGTTCTACCGTGACGGCTCGTTCGTGCAGCACACGTGGGTCGCCTACACCGGGACCTACGGGCATGTGCTGCTGAGCGGGATCGGCCGGCTGCTCGGGCTGCTGGCCGGGTCGCCGTGGGAGGTGACGGACCCGAAGCGGCAGATCCTGTTCGACTCGGTCGCGAAGGCGTACCTGCCGGTGGTGCACGACCTGCGGATGACCGACTTCGTCCGCGGCCGCGCGGTGTCGCGCTCGAACGCGTCCGACCACGACGACGGGTACACGGCGGCCGAGGCGATCCTGCGGCTGGCCGGCGGGGTCGACGCGGCGCTGGCCGCGCAGTGGCGGTCGGCCGTCGCCGGGTGGGTGCAGCGCGACACCTACGGGAACATGTTGACCGGAGCAACGATCCCGCGGGTGGCGCTGGTGAAGTCGCTCGCCGGCGTGACGCCGTCGGCCGAACCGGACGGCCACACGCTGTTCGCGAGCATGGACCGGTCGATCCACCGGCGTCGTGGTTGGGCGTACGCGATCTCGATGGCGAGCAAGCGGATCGCGTACTACGAGGCCGGCAACGGCGAGAACGATCAGGGTTACCACACAGGCTCGGGCATGACGTACCTGTACGACCGCGACAACGGCCAGTACGCCGACGCGTTCTGGCCGACGGTCGACCGCTACCGGCTGCCCGGCATCACGGTCGACAAGCTCCCGCTGCCGCCGAAGGCCGGCGGCGAGTGGGGCGCGGCGCGACCCACTACCTCGTGGGTCGGCGGCTCCACGCTCGCCGGCTACGCCGCCGTCGGCCAGGACTTCGAGGGCCCGGTGTCGCCACTGCGCGGCCGCAAGTCGTGGTTCTGCCTCGACGAGTACGTCGTCGCGCTCGGCGCCGGAATCACCGGCTCTTCGGGCCATCCGGTCGAGACCGTCGTCGAGAACCGCAACCTCCACGCCGCCGGCACCAACCGCCTGATCGTCGACGGCCGAGTCGAGGTCCCCTCATTGGGTGATAAGGCCTCCATCAACCGCGCCCGCTGGGCCCACCTCGAAGGAGTCGGCGGCTACGTGTTCCCCGGAGGGAGCGCTCTCCAGGTTCTCCGCGAGTCCCGCACCGGCTCCTGGCGCGACGTGAACACCGGCGGCGCGACGACGCCGATCACCCGCCGCTACCTGACGCTGTACGTCGACCACGGCGTCGACCCGGTCGACGCGTCGTACAGCTACCTGGTGGCTCCCGGCGCCACGCCCGCCCGCACCCAACAACTCGCCCGCTCCACCAGCGTCCGAGTCCTCGCCAACACCTCCGACGTACAGGCGGTCGCCGACACCAACCTCCTGCTGGCCAACTTCTGGCAGCCCACCCACGTCGCCAACCTCTTCGCCGACACCCCGCTCTCCGTCATCCAGCACCGCCGCGGCCGAGACCTCGAGATCGCGCTCTCCGACCCAACCCAACTGGCCAGCACCATCCGCCTCCGCGTGCTTCTCCCAGGTGCCCGCGTCGTGCGCGCCGACGAGGGCATCACCACCCGCCGCACGCTGGTGGGCCTGGAGATCACGGCAGCAGTCACCGGAGCGGCGGGCGCCACGCGAACACTCACGGTCCGCCTGCCGTAGATGGGGTCTGGACCCCATGGTCCAGCAGCAGGCACCCGACAAGACTCGTCGGACAAGGTTTGTTGCCGTCGGCCTCCACACCGGCGGGACGAGAGTCGAGGTGACTGATGTCCGCACCGCTGGTGATCGACGGGAAACGGGACGGTGTCATGCAGGCAGGTGATATCGCTGTCGGGGTGCCGACCGTGACCGTGAGCGATCCGGTGGCCAAGGCGGTGCGGATGATGGCGGTCGGGCGACTTCCGGGGCTGATCGTCGTGGACGACCGATCCCGGCCAACCGCCGTGCTGCCGGGCTCGCAAGTACTACGGCTGGCGATCCCCGGATCCTTCCAGGAGGACCCGATGCTCGCGCGGACGGTCGACGAGGCGAGCGCCGACTCGTTCTGGCGCGAGCTCGGCGGCCTCACCGTTGGCGACTGCTTGCCTCGCCAGCCGTTGCGCCCAGCAACAGTCTCCCCGGACGCGACGTTGCTGGAGATCGCCGCGCTGATCGCCCGCCTGCGCAGCCCGCTGGTCGCGGTCGTCGGGGCGGACGGCGTACTGCTGGGTGCGATCACGCTGGAGCGATTACTGACCAGCTTGGCGGTGACAGGTCCCGGCGAACCGCCGCCGGTCTGACCTGTGCGGCCGTACGTAGCGCTGGCGATCTTCGCGATCGCCTTCTTCTTCATCGCCACCGAGAAGGCGAACAAGGTCAAGGTCGTCCTGCTGGCGGCCGCCGCGATGGTCCTGCTCGGGCTTGCCCCGGGCTCGGAGGTGTTCTTCTCCGAGCACGAGGGGATCGACTGGAACGTCATCTTCCTGCTGCTTGGGATGATGATCATCGTCGGGATCATCAAGCAGACCGGCGTCTTCGACTACCTTGGTATCTGGGCCGCCAAGCGTTCCCGCGGCGAGCCGTACCGCCTGATGGTGATGCTGATGGTGATCACCGCGATCGCCTCGCCGTTCCTCGACAACGTCACCACGATCATGCTGGTCGCGCCGGTCACGGTGGTCGTCTGCGACCGGCTGCGGATCCCCGCCCAGCCGTACCTGATCGCCGAGGTGCTCGCCTCGAACATCGGCGGCGCCGCGACCCTGATCGGTGACCCGCCGAACATCATCATCGGCAGCCGCGCCGGCCTGACCTTCAACGACTTCCTGGTGCACATGGCACCGATCGTCGTTGTCGTGTTCGTTGCCTTCGTCATCCTGACCCGGTTCCTGTTCCGCAGGTCGTTCCAGTACAACCCTGCCGAGGTCGCCGCGGTGATGGCGCTGCAGGAGCGCCGCGCGATCAAGGACGGCCCGCTGCTGGTTCGTTGCCTGATCGTCCTGTCTCTCGTCGTCGCGGGCTTCGCCCTGCACTCGGTGCTGCACCTGGAGCCGTCGATCGTCGCGCTCGTCGGCGCCGGCGCGATGGTGCTGGTCTCGAAGGTCGACGTACCGGAGGTGCTGCGCGAGGTCGAGTGGTCGACGCTGGTCTTCTTCATGGGCCTGTTCGTGATGGTCGCCGGGCTCGTCCACACCGGCGTGATCGAGACGATCGGCCGCTGGGCGGTCGAGCAGGTCGGCGACAACTACCTGGTCGCGGCGACGGCGCTGCTGTTCGGCTCCGGCGTACTGGGTGCGTTCTTCGACAACATCCCGTACGTCGCGACGATGACGCCCGTGGTCGAGGGAGTCGTTGCCGAGGCGCCCGATCCGCAGACGGGGGAGTCGCTGTGGTGGGCATTTGCCCTCGGCGCCGACTTCGGCGGCAACGGTACGGCGGTTGCCGCCAGCGCCAATGTGGTTGCTCTCGGCATCGCGTCGCGGACCGGGCACCACATCACGTTCTGGCAGTTCACCCGGTACGGGATCGTCGTGACCGCGCTGAGCATCGCGATGGCGTGGGTCTACGTCTGGCTCCGGTACTTCGCGTGAGGCGCGATGATCCCGTCGAGGATCAGTTCCTCGACGACAACGCCGTCCTCGGTGTGCCAAGTGGTTTCCTGCAGACTCATCAGCTCGTTGAAGTCCATACCTGCGACTTCCTGGAGAACCTGGTTGTGCACGCGGGCGACCGCCGTACCGATCGGGTCAACCGGTGCGGGACCGACCACCCGCAGGACAGCTGTCACGAGCAGCTCGACCTCGACGCCGTCGCGGGTCACCGCGACCACTCCGATCGGCACCCGCCGCTGACCGCGGCGCCGGCGTCGCAAGACCGCCCCGATCAATGCGGTCGCCCCGAGCGCCCCCGCGATCACCGCGCGATCCGTCCCGTCGGCCGGCGGCAAGCTGACGATGAGGGAGTAGACACCCACCGCTCGCTCCTTCCGCTGTGTACGCGGTTGGTGCGGCGGGACGGCCGGAGTCCTGGGCCGTCCGCCGCACCTCCAGTCTCCCCAAGCGCCCGAGGCAAGACCATGAGTGCTACCACCCACCTCCGGCGGGCTGCGTGGACACAACCGGCGCACTGGGCGAAGGTGGAGCGATGACGTCTGGGATGCGGTTACCCCTCTACTGGCGCGTCTGTCTGATCAACGGACTGCTGTTCGTGGTCGGCACGATGGCGCTCGCCTTCCTGCCGGTCACCGTCTCCGCGCGCGTCCTCGTCTCCGAGGCGATCGTGCTCGTCCTCGGCCTGGCGGCGATCGTCGGCCTCAACTCGCTGCTGCTCCGCACCAGCCTCGCGCCGCTCGACCGCCTGGTCCGCACGATGGACGAGGTCGACCTGCAACGCCCCGGCCACCGCCTCCCGGAGGGGCGCAGTGGCGTCACCACCAAGCTCATCCACAGCTTCAACGCGATGCTCACCCGCCTGGAGACCGAGCGCAGCACCAGCAACGCCAAGGCGCTCGCCGCCCAGGAGGCCGAGCGGCACCGGATCGCGCAGGAGTTGCACGATCAGATCGGGCAGAGCTTGACCGCCGTACTGCTCGGACTCAAGCGCCTGTCCGACCGCGTCCCCGACGACCTCGCCGAGGAGTTCCGGATGATCCAGGAGACGACCAGGACCGGCCTCGACGAGGTCCGCGAGGTCGCGCGCCGCCTGCGGCCCGGTGTACTGGAGGACCTTGGGCTGCACAACGCCCTGGCTGCGCTCGCGACCGAGTTCTCCTCGCACGGGATGCGCGTTCGCCGCGTGTTCTCGCCCGGCCTGCCGGCGCTCGCCCCGGAGACGGAGCTCGTCGTCTACCGGGTGGCGCAGGAGGCGCTGACCAACGCCGCCCGTCACTCGTCCGCGACCGAGGCCGAGATCGCCCTCCGCCGCCAGGGCCGGTACGTCGTGCTCTCGGTCGAGGACAACGGTCGCGGCGGCCGCGGCCCGATCGCGGAGGGCGCGGGCATCCGGGGAATGCGAGAACGCGCTCTCCTGGTTTCCGGCGAGATCTCGGTCGGCCCGGGGCCGCGCGGGGGAGTGCGGGTGGAGCTGAAGGTCACGTGATCCGGATCCTGCTCGCCGACGACCACGCGCTCGTCCGCCGGGGAGTCCGGCTGATCCTCGACAGCGAACCCGACCTGACCGTGGTCGCCGAGGCCGGCGACGGCGCGGAAGCGGTCGAGATCGCGCGCACGACGCCGATCGATCTCGCCGTACTCGACGTCGCGATGCCGCGGATGACCGGGCTGCAGGCTGCGGTCGAACTGTCCCGCCGCCGGGAACCGCCGCGGATCCTGATGCTGTCGATGTACGACCACGAGCAGTACTTCTTCGCGGCCCTGAAGGCCGGCGCCTCCGGCTACGTGCTGAAGTCGGTCGCGGACCGTGATCTCGTCGACGCCTGCCGGGCCGCCGGTCGCGGCGAGTCGTTCCTGTACCCGGGCGTGATGAGCACGCTCGTCCGCGACTACCTCGACCGCGTACGCCGGGGCGAGCGGCTCCCCGGCCAGGTGCTGACGCCGCGCGAGGACGAGGTGGTGAAGCTGATCGCCGAGGGGCACTCGTCGAAGGAGATCGCCGTGGCGCTCACGATCAGCATCAAGACCGTCGAGCGGCACCGCGCGAACATCCTGCAGAAGCTCGGCATGCGGGATCGTACGGAGCTGACGAGGTACGCGATCCGCGCGGGGCTGATCGAGCCCTGAGCGGACCGCGCTCGAGATCGCCGGAGAGCGCTCCCTCCGGCGCTCCTGTGGTCGGCGGCGCCGGCCGCCGACACCGGACCGGTCGCGGGCGGGCCGTCGTACCGGCAAGCTTGGACGCACCGCGGAAATCCTTTTCCCATCCTGTGCTGAGAGGACCGACCGATGCTCGAGCCTGTCGTCGACAAAGGCCCGCTGACCGACACCGACCGCTTCATCTTCGAGTCGTGGGGCTACTTCCTGATCCCGAACGTGCTGACCAAGGCCGAGGCCGCCGAGGCGTACGACGTCTCAGAGCGGCTGCACACGAGCCGGGAACGCGAGTTCGGCCAGATCGGCCGGACGTACGAGAACGAGCCGGTCCTGGAGCGGCTGATCGATCATCCCGACGTCCTGCCGAAGGTCCAGGGCCTGCTCGGTGACCGGTTCGTGCTGCAGGCCGGCTGGAACACCATGCAGCCCGCGCACGCAGGCAACGGCCGCTGGCACCAGGACGGTTCGTCGGCGTTCGACTTCAAAGACCTCGGGTACCCGGTACCGCTGCTGCAGATGCGCGTGTCGTACCTGCTCACCGACCAGACCGTGCCGGGGATGGGGAACATGGAGCTGATCCCCGGCAGCCACCGGTCGCGCGTCGACCTGCCGGCGTCGATCCGGGAGGTGAACGACGACATCGCGATCGGCCACGTGGTGTGCGCTGAGGCGGGGTCGGCGCTGGTGTTCCACAACGGAGTGTGGCACCGGACGTTCCGGCACGACGGCGATGTCGATCGGTACACGACGCACTACGTCTACAGCCCGCCGTGGGTGCGCGCGGCCGATCGGTTGAGCAACGACCAGGAGTTCCTGGAGCGTACGACGCCGCTGCGGCGGGCGCTGATGGGGGAGTTCGCTCGCCCGGACGCGCCGTTCGGGGCGAACTACGACCCGCTGCCGATCTGAGTGGATGCCGGCCGCGGGTTCACCAGTCCGCAAGTGCGGACGGCAGCTCGGGCGGACCGGCGGCGGCCGGTGCGGTCAGGCGAGGTCGAGCACGCCGTCCACGCCGGCGGGGCCTCCGGCACCCGGTGTGACGGCCCGCCGAGGAGGTCGCCGAGCTGCAGAGCCAGCCGATCGCAGTCGTCGTGTTCGTCCGCGTTCGGCGCGCCGACCACCTCAGGCCCGGCGGCGAGGTGGTCGGTTCGCGGCGTCGCGTCCTGCTTGGGCGCGCGACCGCCTCGGGTCGGGCGGTGTGGTCGGTCGCGGCGTCGCGTCCTCCTTCGGTGTGCCACCGGCTCGGGCATTGCGGCGCGGGGGTCAGGTCGCGCAGTTGATGCACGTTGTCGCCGTCGGCCTGGCTGCCAGTCGCTCGGCCGCGATCGGCTGTCCGCAAACGCGGCACACGCCGTACTCACCGGTCTTCACTCGCGCAAGCGCCTCATCCAGCTCGGTGAGGCGCTTGCGCGCGTCCTCCAGCAGCGTCGCGGTCTGGGACCGTTCGAACGCGATCGTCGACCCCTCCGGATCGTGCTCGTCGTCGGTGGAGACCAGCCGGGCCGCCTCCACGATCGCCTCGAGATCACGGGAGAGCGCGATCTCGCGTTCTCGCGTGATCTCGCGCTCGGCGGCGAGCAGCTCGCTCGGCTCCGGCTCCACCGCGGCGCTCGGCTGACGCTCCACCGCAGCGGGCAGCTCGCTCGGCCCCGGCTCCACCGCGGCGCTCGGCTGACGCTCCACCGCAGCAGGCAGCTCACTTGGCTCCGGCTCCACCGCGGCGCTCGGCTGACGCTCCACCGCAGCAGGCAGCTCGCTTGGCTCCACCGCACCTCCTCGTCAGTACTGTGCGCCCATGATCACCTGCGTCGTCGAATACGTCATCGACCCGGCCAAGATCGCGCAGTTCGAGGAGTTCGCGCAGCGCTGGATCGAGCTGGTCAACCGCCACGGCGGCACCCACCACGGGTACTTCCTGCCGTCGGAGGGTTCCTCCGACAAGGCGATGGCTCTGTTCAGCTTCCCGAGCTTCGCGGCGTACGAGGAGTACCGGCAGCTGTTCGGTGTCGACCCCGACTTCGTCGCCGCCGACCGGATCCGCGACGAGTCGGGCTGCGTGCTGCGCTACGACCGCTCGTTCATGCGCCCGCTGCTGCCCTGACCCGAACAGGCGGACGGGCCGCCGGCATGACGCCGACGGCCCGTCCGAGAGGTGGTCCGGTTACTGGATGTCGTCGTCCTGACCGTCCAGTCCGTCCAGCTTGTCCTTGGCGAAGTCGGTGCCCTTGTCGATCTTGTCACCGTGCTCGCCGCCGGTCTTCTCGTTGGCCATGTCACCGGCCTTGTCGAGACCGTCGCTGACCTTGTCGCCGTGGTCGTCGACCGCGCCGGTGGCCTTGTCCTTGAGGTTGTCGAAAACGCCCATGTCGCCGGACTTCCTTTCCTGAAGGTTGTCGCGCCTCACGGTCCATCGCCCCCTCCGCAGGGCACGTGACCGAGGCACTTTCTGACAGGTCGTACGCCGCACTGGTGCCCATCGCGCTCGTTGCCAAACGCCCGTACATGGTTGCCTGATCACCTTGTCTGGTGGGCAGATTGTTGCCTGCGCACTCAAGAAAAGGTGGACGCGACAACCTTCGCGGCGGCCGCGACGAAACGGTTGTCCGGTTCGGCGTCCGGGGCGTTGCGGTGCGAGAACACCGCGATTACCAGCGGCGCCCGCCCCGGCGGCCAGATCACCGCGATGTCGTTGCGGCCGCCGTAGGTGCCCGCGGTGCCGGTCTTGTCGCCGATCACCCAGCCCTTCGGGAACCCGGCGCGGATCAGCTCGGCCCCGGTCGTGTTCGCCTTCAGCCAGGCGGTCAGCTGTGCGCGCTCCGGCGCGTCGAGCGCGTCGCCGAGCACGAACGCGCGCAGATCCTTCGCGAACGCGCGTGCCGTACTGGTGTCGCGGGTGTCCTTCGGGTCCCACTCGCTCAGCGCCGGCTCGACGCGTTCCATCCGGGTGACGTCGTCGCCGAGGTCGCGCAGTACGCCGTCCAGCGCCTTCGGCCCGCCGAGCTCGGCGAACAGCAGGTTCGCCGCGGCGTTGTCGCTGTACCGGATCGCGGCGTCGCAGAGCGCCGCGAGCGTCATCCCGGTCCCGACGTGCTTCTCGGTGATGGGGGAGTTGGGCAACAGATCTGCCGCGGAGTAGCGGACCAGCTTGTTCATCCCGGCGAGCTTGCGTTGGCGTAGAACGGCGCCGGAGGCAAGCGCTTTGAACGTCGAGGCGTAGGCGAACCGCAGATCGGGGTTGTAGGCAACTTCCTGTCCGTTGCCGGTGTCAACGGCGTACACGCCGAGGCGACCGCCGAACTGCTGCTCGAGCGCGCGGAACTGCGCGGCGTACGGCGCACTGATGGTTGTCGTCGGCGGCGCGCCAGTTGTGATCGCCGGCGGCGTGCTGGCTGTGGTCGGCGGTGGTGCTTCCGGCGCCGTCGTCTCCTTGGCGGTTCCGCACCCCGCGACCGCGAGCGCGACCATGACCGCAACGACCCCACGCTGTCTTCGCATGTGACCACTCCACCCGCCCGGACCCATGCACGTCCAATGCGCGAACGGGCGTTCCGATGCCGATCCGGCATAGCATCGACCGGGTGGATCTTTTGGGAGCCTGCCGAGCGTTCGTCAGCGTCAGCGACCGGGGAAGCTTCACGATCGGCGCCGCCGCGCTGCGGATGTCGCAGTCCGTCGTCTCGCGCCGTGTCGCCGCCCTGGAGGACCGGTACGGCGAACGCCTCTTCGAGCGCACTCCACGGCACGCTGTGCTGACCCCGTTCGGGCAGGATCTCCTCCCGGCGGCGCGCGAGCTGATCCGGGCGGCCGACGTACTGGATCATGCGGCGGAGGTTGCCAAGCGGCGGCCGTGGCGGCTCGCCGTACCGACGACCTGCGCGACGGCGGAGCTGGCGCATCTGATCGCCGAGGCTCTTCGCCACGACGTAGTACTGGAGGTGCAGCCGGCCCTCGACCGCGCGCACCTGCTGCAGACCCAACAAGTCCAGGCGGCGCTGCTACCCGCGCACCCCGACGAGTCGCACTGGTCCATACCGCTGGGCCTGGCCGGTGACCTGACCGTCAAGCGCGTCCACATCGCCAGCCTCCGCCCGAACCGCGGTACGTCCGGGGCCCGGCGCATCTGGATCCAGCCCGAGGACGACGTACCGCACATCCGTGACCCGTTGACCCGGCTGCGCGACGCCGCCGGCCTCCGGCCCACTCAGGTCGCGGTCGCCGCCGACCTCACCACCGCCGCGGCGCACACGCTCGGTTCGTGCGACCTGCTGCTCTGCTCCCAGGCGCAGGCCGACGAACTGGGCCTCACCTGGCGCCCGATCGGCGACCTCACCCTCGCCCGCGGTCTGACTCTGACCCCAGCGCCGGGCGTCGATGCCGGCCTCTTCCACACCCACTTGTCCGACGCGGCGGCCCGCTGCCTGGGAGCCGCGGGAACGCGCTCTCTCGGAGCCCGCCGATGACCGAATCCCTGATCCGTTCGCTCCGCCAGAACCTCGCTGACGGGGGACTCGAGGCGAGCATCCTCGTCCGCGACCTCCAGACCGGCGCCGAGCTGGGCATCGATCCCGACGTGCAGCTCCCGTCGGCCTCCCTGGTCAAGATCCCGCTCGCGCTGGCGACCCTCAACCGCATCCACCACCACGAGCTCGACGGTTCCCAGCCGGTCGACATCGCCCCCGGTCGCATCACCGCGCCCGGCCCGACCGGCCTCAGCCGCTTCCGGCACCCCGCCCGGATCGCGATCGACGACCTCGTCTACCTCAGCACCTGCCTCAGCGACGGCACTGCCGCCGACGCACTCTTCGCGCTCACCTCACCGGCGTACGTCACCGAACTCCTGCACACCTGGGGCCTCGAGGGCATCTCTGTCCGCCACCCGCTGCGCGACCTCACCGACACCCCCGCCGACCGGCTCACCGAACCCGCGCTCGCCCATCACCTGGCGATAGATGCCGCCAGCAACATTCCCCAGCTCGACCCCGACCGGGCCAGCTCCGGCAGCGCCCGCGCGTACACGAATCTCCTCGAAGCCCTCTGGACCCCGTCCGCGATCCCCGCTCCTGTCGCGGCAAGCGTTCGCACCCTGATGTCCCACAACCTGCACCGCCAGCGCCTCACTCCCGACTTCCGCTCCGACGCCACCACCTGGTCCTCAAAGACCGGCACCCTGCTCAACCTCCGCCACGAGATCGGCGTCGCCACCCACCCCGACGGCTCGTCGTACGCCGTGGCCGTCCTGACGCGTTCCACCGTCCCCGCCGCCACGCAACCCGCTGCCGACGCCCTGATGTCGACCACCGCCCGCACCCTCCACGACCACCTCCGCCAGCACTGAGAGAGTGTCCGCATGAGACTCCCGTTGCGCGTGGTCCTCTGGCTCTACATCGCGTTCAACCTGCTGCAGGCCGTGGTCCTCACCTTCGACCCCGCCCTCACCGACCGCGCCTACCGCGGCGGCGAGATGACCCCCACCCGCCACTTCCAGTGGTACGCCGTCGCCGGCTACCACGTCCTGATCATCGCCGTCACGATCATCACGATGACGCTCCAGCGAGCCACCGACCGCCGCAAGTTCATCATCGTCAACGCCCTGATGTACCTGCTCTGGGACGCCACCTCCCAACTGGTCTACTGGGGCCCCGAGATCGGCATGGCCACCACCGACCTGATCACCAACGCCGGCGTCAGCATCGTCACCGCGGCCGTCCTCTTCGCGGTCGCTTACTTCGACCGGGACCCGGTGTCGACGCCCGCGACCCCAGTCGGCCCGTAGTCGAAATCCCGCCGTACAGAAGCCGCCCAACCCCTCGATCCCACCCGCCCCACCAGCCCCAATCCACCCCTCGCGACACCCCCGACCCCCCGATGTGAATTTCCCCCACAACCTTTGCTACTGTTCTCCGGTCGGCGCCGCTGAGAAGCGGCCAGACCACCTGTCCGGGTGGCGGAATAGGCAGACGCGCTAGCTTGAGGTGCTAGTGCCCTTTACGGGGCGTGGGGGTTCAAGTCCCCCCTCGGACACCGACCTTAACCACACGCGGGCTGATGGAGACATCAGCCCGTTTTTCTTTGTCGTCGTAGGTGATCGCCAGCCCGAGCGCCTTGTAGAGCTCGGCCAGGTCTTCCCGATCGGCGCTGTCCAGCACGCGGGCCATGTCACCCAGCTCGGCGATCATCTTCGTCACATCGCCGGCCGTCAGCCGCTGGGCCGGCTGAATCGCGGCCATCGCCGCCTCAGCCGCCCGCTTGTCCAGGGCAGCGGCGTTGTACTGACTCGTCAACCCGTCCGGATCCCAACCGGCCTCCAGCGCGCGCTGTAACCGCTTCATCGTCGCTTCCGCCTCAGCGATCCGCCGACGAGCCTCAGCCGCCTGCGCCGCGCTCTCGTCCTCCTCTTCGGCTCCGACGAGAGCATCCACGGTGTCCGCCAGGTGCGCAGGACTGAACAGCCGAGCGATCCACTTGTTCACCGGCCGCGTGAGGTGGTCCTCGCGGACGTACACGGTCGGCGGGTGCTCGAGTGCCACCTTGGCCTCCGGCAATAGGCTCCGAGCGGCACACCGGTAGAAGATCGCGTGACTCCTCGGAGCAGCCTCCATCTTCCGACCACACCGCGAGCACCGAATCGTCGACCGGAAGACACAGACCCGCTTCTCAGCGACCCGGGTGCGCTCGCGCTTCGAGAAGTTCGTAGGCCCGGCTCCACGCCGCGACCGCATCACCAGCTGGACGCGGGTGAAGTCCTCGACCGAGACGATGGCGGGGTGAGCAGGCTCCCGCGACCGTACGATCTTGGCCTGCGCCGACCGCCGGAACCGCACGACGTGGCCGGCCGCGACATCATCCGGGTCAAGCAGCTCCTCGACCTTCTGCCATCGCCCGTAGATCGCGTATCCGGTGTAGCGGGGGTTGTCCAAAATCGCCCGCACCGTGCTGTGCTGCCAGCCGTCCATCTTGCGATGCCGGTTCTGCGACGGCGTGTGCGCCGACGGACACGGCACACGCTCAAAGTTGAGCACCGCGGCGATCGCTTTGATCCCCAGCCCCTCCAGATACAGCCCGAAGATCCGCTCCACCACTGGCGCCGCGATTTCATCGATCGCCAGCACCCGCAGCCGGTACCCCTCCTGCGCCTTCCGCGGATCGGATGCGGCCCCGCGTCGACCACGACGTACCCGTACGGCGCGCGCCCACCCTGGTGCTTCCCATCGATCAGCACCTGTGCAGCCATCGCGGCCCGAGTCCGCTTCTGCACATGCTGCCGCTCACTCTTCGACAACCCACCGGTGATCGTCATCGCCATGTCGTGCACCGTGTTCTCAGGGTCGAACCGACCCCCAAGGCTCGGAATCCACAACGAAGCCCCGAACCGATCGAACTTCGGCCACGTCAGGCTGAACTGGTTTCCGAACCAGCACCGAGTCGCCTCACCGACGACCAGCCCATCCCACTGCCGCCGCGGATCCTTCAGCGCCGCCAGTACCAACGAGGCCTGCGTCCGCCGTTCCCAGGGCAGCGACCGAGACTCCCCGATATCGAAGTACTCCGCAACGATCGTGCCGCCCAACGGCTCGACAAACCGCTGCGCCTCACCCAACTGCCAAGCGTGCGAAGTCCGCGGATCCTGGTTGTCCTCGGTCGAGCACCGCCCATAGAACGCCAGCCGCCCGACCCCTTCCCCAACCGCCGGCGCCGCCTCGATGGCCTCCAGCCCCAACAGATCATCCAGCGTCTGCCACTGCCCGCCGTCCCCGTCGCTCAAGATCCGCTGCCCTCCGTCCACCTTGCCGTCCCGCACGTCTGCCGGACTCCCAACTTCCTACAACAATCCGGCACAGCACGCGAGCCGCCTGTGGACAAAGCGCAGGGACCTGCTCTGGCAGTCGCACATCGAGATGTGCTCCGTCGCCGTCAGGTGCCAGGTGCCCCTCCGATCTGAGGTTGAGTTCCATGACTCTTCAACGTCTGGGCGTCCGGGGCATCGAGCGGTGGGATTCGCCGTGGCTTGCCGACGGGCCGCCCCTGCATGCCATACCCTGCGAGACTGAAGAGGTGAGCAATCGGTGGCAGCGAGCCGTGAGGATGATTGTCGGCGGAGCCCTCGTGGCCGCTGTAGGCGCGGCGCTGAGGGGTATCGCACGAAGGCCACGCCCACTGGAACCTGCTGGTTCGTCCCAGCATCCGATCGAAGTGAGTCGGGACTCAGAGGTTGAAGCTCTCGCCGCGCTGTACACCGCAGAGCGTGCGGATGCGACAGGGCTGTCCAGCCAGGCTGTCAACGAGCTGTCAATGGGGCTTGCCTACATCGCCGCAACGCTGGTCCTGCTCTCTGGTAAGGCGGCGGAGAAAGCGTCTGCCTGGGTCGTGGCATTTGCGCCCCTGCCAGTCTGTTTTCTGGCTGCGCATTGGCTCAGCCTCAGTATCGCGACCGGTGCGCGGACACAATCTGCTCATCGTCTCGAAGGTCTCCTGTTCGCGCGCATCGGCGCCGATGAAAAGGAGGCGCTTGCCTCCGAAAAGATCGGAGTCGAGGCGACCGAGCCGATCTTGAACGTCGGAGTTGCCAACTGGTTTGTCAAGCCTGGAATTGTTCTGCCGCAGCTCGGACTGCTCGGCCTTCTGGCCGCGCATGGTTGGGTGATGCTGAATCGCGCTGCCGCGCTTCCTGGAAATGGCACGAACCCGGTTCGTGCCGGCCTGATTACCTACGCGGTAGTTTTCACGGTTCTGGTGATGATGACCGTCACGTTACTGGTCAGACACAGTCGCGACACGGAGGCTGCGCAAGAAGGTAAGCGTGTGCAGAACTGATGTCGACTAGTTCGGTTTCTCGATTTCGTTCAGGAAGCTGGTCGCGAGCTCAATCCACTCGTCAGGTCGAGCACCCTCGACCCAAATCTCGAGGTATTCAGCCGGTGATAGTCCAATCGGGGTCTGCGGGAGGGGGTCTGTTGCATGGCTGTAGAACGGGGATGTGCGCTTGAGCTGCCAAAGCATTTCTCGAGCTTGTGATGTCGAACCGTGACCGCCTACCTTGAACTGCGGAAAAACGCCAGGTTCCGCCTGCTGCTGAGGTAGCCAGTCCCGCCAGACACGGTAGAACGGCAACTCCCAGTCGAGGTGCCTCCAGCGCCACGGCCCGCGGAATCCGCTGGCGACCAGGCCGCCCATGAAACCTTCGGCGGTGTTGCGGAGGCGCTGTTGCTTGTTCACTTCAGCACGGTATCGCCAGCGGTGGACATTCTGCGGAATGAGACCCGTTCGACGTCAGGCGTCGGACAAGCTGAGTCGAGGGCTCGTCTCGACTCCGGCGTTCGCAGCGGCTGACGTCGATGGGTGGCTATCGCGCCACCGACCACTTCGGCGAGGTCCGCAACCAGTGCGACGAGCTCGGCTTGGCCCCACAGACCGGGTTGATCAAGCCGGGGGCAGAAGTTCGACGCCTGCGCCAACGAGAACAACTTCCTGCTGGCGGCGTACGTGTTCGAGGACGTCGGTGTCACGGCGTACATGGGCGCTGCTCCGCTGATCTCGAACAAGACCTACCTGGAGGCGGCGGCCGGGATCCTCGCGGTTGAGGCGTACCACGCGGCGAACATCCGGACGAGTCTGGTCGCGGCGGGCCTGGAGGTCCCCTCGGTGGCCATCTCCAACGCCCGCGACAGCCTCGACGGCAAGACCGACCTCGACCAGGGCGTCACCTTCAAGGGCAAGACCAACATCGTCCCGACCGACGCGAACGGCATCGCGTTCAGCCGCGGCGCCGACCAGGTCCTGAACGTCGTCTACCTGACCCCGAAGAAGGCCACCAAGGGCGGCTTCTTCCCGGCCGGCGTGAACGGCTCGATCAACACCAGCCGCGCCAACGGCTGACCTACGTAGTGAACGGCTGAGCACCGACTCGCACAGTCGGTGCTCAGCCGCGTGGCCACTGGGCGCTCGTGACGGTCGGTGTGCAGGCGATTGTGCAGAGTGCGGTAGCGTGGCCGCGAACGGTTCTTCGGACCGTTCGAAGCAGCCGTTCAAGCCACTGGGCGGCGCGGCGATGGATAACCCTCTGGGTGTGTCTCATGCAGTTGAGTGGTCAACAGTCCGGCTCTGTCGGTGCCGGCAGCGAGGACCGTACGGCGATCGCAACGCAGATCTGCGATGAACTGGGCGCGGAGTTGTCCGATCTCGCGAGCGCCTTCGTCGGTCAGTGCCACGACACGGTGGAGATTGTTGCCGAGGTCATCAGCAGCCATCTGCTGTCCGACCATCACCAGGCGTCGTTGTCCGTACGGCGCGCCGCCCTGTCGCGTGACCTGTACCGGCGGTGTCGCAGCTCCGAGGATCGCGTTGCCCAACATCAGGGTGAGATCGCGCTGGCGCTG
Organism: Kribbella sp. NPDC051770; assembly: GCF_040681455.1. Taxonomy (NCBI): domain Bacteria; kingdom Bacillati; phylum Actinomycetota; class Actinomycetes; order Propionibacteriales; family Kribbellaceae; genus Kribbella; species Kribbella sp. NPDC051770. Next base: position 467,012 of record NZ_JBFAYT010000003.1, read on the forward strand.
ATTCGGTCCGGGCGGTTGACCTATCGTGAGGTCGCCGGGGTGATGGAGCTTCCGGAGTGGACCGTGGCGGCAATGCTGCGCGCGGTCCTGATGTCGGGGAGCACACACCGAACGGGCGGGCATCTGGCCGTGAACGCATCCTCCGCGACAGGGCACGGGTTCAGCTGAGCTGTGTCGTCAGGCCCATCCGAACCGTCGGCGGCCTCGAACAGGCAATGTCGCTCGTGGTCTGATGATCCTGCGAGTGACCCCGGTCGTGGTCGCGGAGTCCTGACACGAGGCTCGGCGGCCGCGACCGGTGTCGATGGCCTCTTTCAGCGACCCGACCTGTCTCGCTTCTTCAGGTTCAAGGCAGGACTCCTGGATTCAGGATTTCCGGTTCTTCGGGATCGCTCCAGAGCGCCGGTCTCCACCGCGGGGCGGATGATAGAAGCCCACGCGGAGGCCGTCCGGTTCTACCGCGGGGAGCTGCTCATGAGGCGCAACCACTGGGCGAAGGCGCGTCTGCAGGTTCGTGGACTTGGGCAGGTGCTGGAGCCGGGTTCTCGGTGGAAGGTGGGGTACGCACCGGAAGCGTGGTCGCACCTCATCGAGCACATGCGGGAGAAAGGATTCGAAGACCGCGAGCTGGTCGAGTCCGGGTTGGCTGTACTCACGCGCAACGGCTACCTGATCGATCGGTTCCGCGATCGGATCATCAGAGGGTGCTGGTCGGCAAGAAGTTCATCGACGCTAAATGAGTGTTGCCCTGGGCACCGGAAAGTGCCCGCCACCCCGGCGCACCAGGCGCAGGCGGGTCCGGTGCGGCCGGGCGGGGAGCCTCGCTTTCGCCCGGCCGCCTGGAGATGCCGATGCATGGTGATGGCGGTGTCTCGGGTCAGTGACCATTCGTGGTGCCGGCTCGTTGGCAGTGTGCGGTTCAGTCTCGAGCTGCGACCTGTGAACAGATGTCAGGACGTGCACATGAGCGTCTCGAGAGTGATCCCCGTGATGACGGCCAGGTGGCGCAGGCCGCGCCGCCGGTGCACCCAGTGCCTCACGGCGGTGCCGCGATGGAGCCCCGAGTACCGCTGGATCGAGTTGAGTGGTCAACCGGTCGACGCCCAGCACATTCTGTGCGCCGGCTGCGCGGACGACAGCTTGGAGATCGTCGTTCACCCGATGAGGAGGCGCTGAGGGTCATCGGCCGGGATCGAGACTGCCCGCCAGAGCCCTGCTGACTCGCGCTGATGCGAACCCCGCTGGTCAGCGAGGCCGGACCGGTGCACGCGAGTCTGGATAACCGGGCCGTAGGGCGCAGCTCACCAGACCGAACTGGCCTGGGCGTCGGCTATAACCTCCTGGATGCGCGACTATTTGAGATTCAAGGCTCCTTGGTGGCTCCTCGTGGTGTGGGGTGGTGGCGTGTGCTTCGTGTTGAGTCTGATCGGCAGAGCGCTGCTGCCGTCGTACTTTCCGTCCTCGGTCTGGGGCTCGGTGATCTTCAGCGTCCTCGTCGGTCCGTGCATCGCCCTGTCGATCCGTGCACCGTTCAGCCCTCGCGGAGGCTCGGGCAAGTCCGACGAGAGCTGACACGAGTCGGACTGCCCTGTCGGTAGATTCGGTGAGATACGTACCGAGGGGCAGAAGATCGTGAGTGACGCAGGCTGCGTTTGCTGTCGATCGTCCCGGTTTCTGCGGTGGCTCGATCAGGTGTCGGTGATCGGCTCGTGCTCGACCACGATGCGGGTCAGTTCGACGCGGGACCTGATGTCGAGCTTGTGGAAGGAGTGCCGAAGATGGGATTCCACCGTGTGCGGGGACAGTGAGAGCTCGTCGGCGATCATCCGGTTGGTGAGGCCGTCGGCGACCATTCGGACGACTCGCAACTCGGCTGCGGTGAGAGCGTTCCAGCCGGATGAAGGTCGTGAGGCGATGTGGCCGCCCGGCTTGCGTGTCGCCTCCAGCTCGGCTCGTACCCGCTGGGCGTGGGGGAGCGCGCCGGCCCGGTCGTAGTCGGCCACGGCCAGAGTGAGCTGGGCCGTCGCTTCCGGCAGATACTCGTTCCGCCGAAGCGCTCGCGCGGCGTCCTCAGCGGCCAGCGCGCGCGTGAGCGGCCGGGCGCTGGCGCGGAATGACTCAGAGGCAGCGACGAGGCGGTCGGTGTCGCCGTCGAGCAGTCCCTTTGCCTGGAGGGCAGCGGCTGCCAGCGAGGTCACTCCCGGGTTGGTCTCGCTCAGGTACTCGACCAGGTCGGTGGCGACGGCCGCCCGACGGCGGTCGCCGGCTCGCAGTGCGATGGACACCAACCGAGGGCCGACCATCGGGTTCATCGCGAGCAGCTCGATTCGCCCGGGCGACGTTTCGTACAGGTCACGAGCCAGGTCGAGGACATGACCGGATCCGTCGCCCGATCCTTCGGCGGTCGTCGTGGAGGCCCAGGCGAGTGCTGCGCGCGCGAAGGGATCTCCGCGACCAGCCAGTGCGAGTCCACGGCGCAGATGACCACGCGCTGCCTCGAACTGTCCACTGAAGGCAGTTGCTTCCGCGAGGATCGCGGAGAGCTTCGTCACCTCGACCTCCGAGCCGAGACTGTCCGCTGCCCGAAGACCGATGCCGCCTTCGGTGATGGCCTCGTCGAGGGCGCCCTGGTACAGGTTGAGCGCAGCTCGGCAAGCATGACCGGAGACCGCCGAGGTGGTTCTTCCGTACTGCTCGACCTGATGTGTCACGGCAGCCAGGGCGGCCGACGCCTCGTCCAGACGATCGAGCGCGATCAAGGTGCGTCCGCGAGACCACAACGGTTCCAGTTCCTGCGGCCCGGCGGGGGAGCTGGACGCCGAGAGCACGAACCGGTCGATGAGTTCGAGCGAGGCCTCCAGGCGTCCCAGCATCCGTTCAGCAGCCCCCATCGACGCCAACGCCTGCCGCTTGGCCGTGGCTGCCCTCGTCATCGCCTCCGCGGATGCGGTGGCACCCGCAGCGCTGTGCGCTTCCGAGGCGGCTCGGAGAGCAGTGCCGGGGTTGCCTTCGAACAGTTGGGCTGTTGCCTCGACGACGAGGAGATGGGCCCGGGTCGCGGTGTCGGCGATCGGGAGGTCGAGCGCGATCCGGGCCTGCCGCAGTGCTTCACCGGACCGGCCGTCGACCCCCAGTGCCTCGGCGACCTGGGAACGCAACCGGACCTCGAGGTCGATCGGGTGTGCTGCCCGGAGCGCGGTCTCGCCCAGCACCACCGCCTCCTGAGCACGGCCCGCCCGCACCAGCGCTTCGAGCGTGTCCAGGGTCCGGTGCGGTCGGTCAGGGGCGTCCGAAGGCATCAGCTCCACCGCGCGCAGCAGGAGGTCGGCGGCCGTCCCCGGCCTGCCGGCAGCCACCCTGCTCGCGGCGTGAACGATCGCTTGCACCGGATTCGCGGTGTCTTCCTCGGCACCGGTGATGAGATGAGCCACGACCTCGGCGGCGTCGCCACCGGTCGTGAGGAGGGCAGCCGCGGCTTCACGGTGCAGCAGTGCGCGAGCGCTCACCGGTATCGCGGCGTACACCGCCTCACGGACCACTGCGTGCCGAAAGCCGAGCCGATCGCCCTTCTCGACGAGCCACTCGGTCTCGAGAGCCTCGTGGACAGCGGGCAGCAACTGGGCGACGGTCCGGCGCAGGACCTCAGCGACACAACTCACGTCGAACGACATACCGAACGTCGACGCCACCTCGATGAACTCACGGGTCAGCGGACACACTGCCGTCAGACCGGTGCTGAACCGTTGGTACAGGTGTCCGGAGGTGCCGCTCGGCAGGAACCGGGCGTCGGTGGTGTCGATCACGAGGTCGTCGCGATCGGCCATGGATCGGAGCAGTTCGGTCACCAGATAGGGGTTGCCGGAACACTTGGCCAGGACGGCCAACAGGGCATCGTCCGGTGCCCTCCCGAGCAGATCCTCCACCAGATCGCGAACCGCGCCGGCCGTCAGAGGTTCCAGGTCGAAGCTGGTCGCACCCTCGGCGGCGAGCGCGGAAAACATGCTGCGCAGGACGGGGGTGGAGGGGGTGGGCCTTCGGGTCAGCAGCCACATCACCGGGCTGTCGTTCATCCGCTGGACGACCTCCTGGATGCCGAGCAGCGTGAGCGGGTCCGCCCGGTGAAGGTCGTCGAGACTGACCAGCACCGGATTGCGCCGGGCGCTGTCCTGGAGTGCGACCGTCAGTTCTTCGGACAGGCGCTCCGGGTCGCGGGACGGCCGGCCGGCGGTCTCGAACGTCGGGTCGCCTCCGTGCGACTGCCGGCTCCTGGACATGGCGTCCCGGAGAGGGGCCAAGGGCAACAAACAGTTCGACTCGTCGGTCCGGCCGGCCGCAACGTCCATCCCGGCGCCGCCGGCCATCCTGGCCGCCGCGCCCAGCAGTTCGCTCTTGCCCAGACCCGCGCCCCCTTCGATCAGGCCGACGCTGCTCCGGCCCGCTGTGGTTGCCGTGATCAACTGTCTGAGACCGCGCAGCTCGCTCTGGCGTCCCCGCAGTGAGGTGGAGGACGGACTGCTCGTACTGGTGTCGATGCCGGTGCTTGTCATGGTCGGTGACATCTGGCCTTTCTGTCCAGGTGGTCGTGACGGTGAGGGTGCGGATGGCGGACCCGGCGTGGGCGAACCGCCCCGCTCGTGTTCCGTGGCGAGCCGGGTCAACTCCACGCGAGAGGTGATGCCGAGCTTGCGGTAGACCTTGCGCAGATGAAACGAAACGGTGTGCGGGGAGAGGAACATCCGCTCGGCGGCCTGCCGGTTGGACAGACCGTGGGCCACCAGATCGGCGACCGTCCGCTCCGAATCGGTGAGTCGGGCCCAGCGATCGTCGTGGCGAGAGGCCCGAACGGTCCCGCTGAAGGACCGACTCGCCGCGGGCGCCGGACCAACGGGGCCCCAGCCGTTGTCCATGGCCTGTCGGCGCAAGGGCGTGGAGACCGCCTCCGGAACCCCGCGGGTGATGTGCTGCCGGACCAGGTCGTGCTGGAAGGTCAGCGTGACGTCGCGGCCGACGGTCAGCAGGCCGGCTCCGACGTTCTCGTCGATGGCCGGTACCAGATCCTCCGGTCGGCAACCGAGCTGCACGGCGAGCTCGTCCCGGGTGAAGAAGGCTCCGAGGAATGCAGCCACCTCGAGCAGGGTGAGAGCCGGACCGCTGACCTCGTCCAGCCAGACAGCGATGGTCTCCTCGACCTGTCGGGGCAGTCGCGCGGACAGTAGGCGCGCCGTTCCGTCGCCCACCGCAACAGCTTCTTCCTGGCGAAGTCCGTCCAGAAGGGTGGCCAGGAGCCCGGGATTGCCGCCCGTCCCGTCCGCCAGGGCCAGTAGGGCATCGTCCGGTCGCGCGTCGAGCGCACCGGCGACGAAGTCGACCATCGCCGCCGCGGGCAGCGGTCCGAGATTGATCCGGTTCACCTCCGGCGCCGTCCACTCGTCCAGCAGGCCTTCGATGGTCGGCTCTCCTGCTCCCGGGCGGCGAGCGATCAGCCAGCCGACCGGCAGGGACGCCAGCCTCTTCGGCAGGTCCCGGAGTACGACAACCGCCGCGACCTCGGCAGCCTGCACGTCGTCCAGCGTGATCAGGGTGGGAACTCCCGAGGCCCGCTCGGCGATCCGCACCGCGGCCTCCTCCACTTCGTGACACCCGATCCTGCTGATTCGGATGCAGGCGAAGCCGCGCTCGAGAGCTGTGTCCTCGGTCGCGGTCAGCAGCGCGGTCTTGCCGGTGCCTGAGGCCCCTTCGACCACGAGGACCGCTCGCTGCCCGGCCGCAGTGCGCTCGAGCAGCCCGAGAGCGGCCTGCCACTCGGTGGACCGGCCGTGCAGTCTGCTCGCGGACACGGAGTACATGTCTAGTGCGTCCCCGCACTCGATCTCCCGCCACGACTGCCGGGAGACCCCACGTGGCCGGTGGACATCGCGCTCCTGCCTGATGATCGGTGAGCAGTCCTGTACCTTCCGAGACTGCACCCGTCCGGTGGCCGATCTCCAGCTTTGGCGAGGTATTGGCGAAGGCAACGATCGTGCGGAGCCGGTGAGGACCCCTTCCGGTCAGCCGGGTGGGACCAGCGCCAGGCCGTCCAGGGTGATCTCGAACTGCCGCATCTCGGCGTGGTGCCCGGAAGCCCTTGTCTTCAGCAACATGACGGTGCGGGTCAGCTTGCTGGCCTCCTGCTCGTACTGCAGCAGTACGACGTCGTCCGCCAGGTCCGAGGCCGAAGCCTCGGGGAGCTTCGTGACTCCGAACAGTTGCGGGAGCTCGTAGGTCATCATCAGGCTGGTGCCGTTGTGGGCGGCCCGTTGGAGCAAGGAGTACAGGTACTCCCGGAACCGGGTTTGGTTCAGGGACGCCGTCCGCAGGTCACCGAGGCTGTCCAGCAGTGCCCGCTTGGCCTTCGAGCCTCCGACCTCGTCCAGCAGTTCGTCCACCCACTCGTCGACGTGGAGGTCGACCGGGCTTCGGTACATGACGGTGAGGCCGGGGGTGTCCAGCGTCCACCCGAAACGCGCGACGGACCGCTCGAGGTGCGCCGGGTCCTCCCGCATCGTGATGATCAGTGCCGGTTCGCCCTGGTCGAGCCCCCGGAACAGGTAGTGCAGCCCCATCAGCGTCTTGCCGATGCCGGTCGGCCCGGCGACGAGCGTCGACGTGCCCGGCCAGTGGCCGTGGCCGAGCATGTCGTCGAGCGCCTGGACGCCGGAGGCGCTGCGTTCGGTGCCGAGCTGACCGGGCATGCCGACCGGTTCCGCGGGCCGGAGGAAGACCTTCATGCCGTCGGCGGAGAGGCGATAGGCGTGCTTACCGGCCAGGTAGCCGCCACCCCTGAGCTTGTGGATCTGCAGTGCCCGCGTGGTGCCCGACCCGGTGTGCTCGGTCTCCATCGAGACGATCGCGTCTGCCACCGCGAACTCCGGGCCGCGGCGCAGAGAGTCGTCCTCGTACTCCCCGAGCCACAGCGACGTGACCGGGAAGGCGCTGACGGTGCCGGCCAGGTCGTGCAGGAACCGGCGGAACCCGCCGGTTCGATCGGCGTACGAACTCATCGCGCGGAAACTGTCGATCACCATGATGCTCGGCTGGTACGCCTGGATCAGTTCGCGCAGCCGGTCCAGGACCCCCAGGAGTCCGCTGTCGCGCAGCGTGATGCCGAGGTCCTCGTAGACGACCCGCTTTCCGACCGCATGACTGTCGAAGAACGACAGCGTTTCGCCGTACCGCAGTACTTTCTCCAGCGGCTCGCTGCCCGTTGTCAGGAAGAGGGCCGGGTGGTCCGAGGTGCCGTTGGCGAACACCGTTTGTTGAGCCAGCAGCGTCTTTCCCGAGCCCGGAGCCCCGACGAGCAGGACGATGGCGTCGCGTGGCAGACCACCGCCCAGCACCAGGTCGAGTGCCTCCGATCCAGAGGGCATTCGCTCCGTCATCAATGCGGCCTCGCGGTCGGCCGGGTGCCGCGGCTCAGCAGAGCCTGGACGGTGGACACCAGTCGCCGGGGTTGCAGCGGCTTGTCCAGGAACGCGCTCGCGCCGGCCGCCAGCGCGTCGTCGCGAAGGTCCATGGTCGACGTCGCCAGTACCGGCAGGTCGAGTTGCTGGTGGAACCGGGTACACAGGCGGAGTCCCTGTCCGCCCGAGATCATCAGGTCGACGACCGCGACATCGGGGAGGTGCCGAACCGTCTCGGCCAGTGCCCGCTCGACGCTCGGCGCAACGGTCACCCCGTACCCTTCGCTGGTCAGGAAGTGCTCGCAGAACGAGGCGGCGTACGGATCCCGCTCGACCAGCAGCACCAGTGATCCCAGTCCGGCCGGAAAGGGGCTGTCGCGCTGGGTCATTCCGGTGACAGCGCGTTCGCGGAGCAGCCGGTGGGCGTCAGCGGGCGAGACGCCGGAGCTGACTTGGGCGCTGACGAAACGCAGCTGCTCGACCTGGAGCCGCGAGTAGAGCCGGTGGCCGGCCGGGCTACGGCCCGGGACGACGACCCCGTACCGCTCCTCCCACGTGCGGAGCGTCGCAGCAGGGATCCCCAGGGTGCGGGCAAGGATCCCAATGCTGTAAACGGAGAGGTCTGGCACCGTCATACCCCCGGCCGGTCGACGTGGAGCAGCAGCTCCGGCGCCGACGGACATGCGCCGGGTACGGCGTGGCTGTCCGTCGGACCTACGAACGGCCAAGCATGGAAAGCAGTGGCGAACTGTCGGTTGATGGAACGTTACACCCGCTGGGTGTACAGGAACGACTACGTGATCGAGGGATGCTCGGCCCGCCGACGGCTGGAAGGCTCGAACTCCCAGCCCTCGATCGGCAGGAGACAGCGATGTTGGTGGACCGGAGTCGAGTGACCTGCGACCGCGGCGTTCTGACCGCGGGAGGTTGATCGTGGGCCTCCAGCACAAGGCCTGGCAGATCCCGTTGCGTCTTGGCGCCGGTGTCTTCATCCTCGGCTCCGGCCTGGGCAAGGTGACCCAGGATGCCGCGACCGCCGACCAGACGCACGGGTTCGCCGTCACCGCCTATCCGATGCTCGGAAAAGTGGAGCCCCGGCTGTTCCTGCGGGCCCTGGGCGCCGGTGAGTTGGCGCTCGGCACCGCCCTGTTGATCCCCGTCGTGCCGACCGCGCTGGTGGGTCTGGGACTGACCGCGTTCTCGACCGGCCTGCTCGGGCTCTACCTGCGTGGTCCAGGTCTGCGGCGAGAGGGAAGTCTGCGACCGACGGAGCAGGGCATGGGCATCGCAAAGGATGTCTGGCTGCTGGCGATCGGTGCCGCCTTCGTGGTCGACGAGCTCGAGCAACGGCGACGCGACGGACGGCGCGGGCGGCGGCGATGACCGTCATGGCGGTACCTCGTTTCCAGCGGTTCTTCCGCGTCGTCGCGAGCCTGAACGTCGACAAGGACGACCTCAAGCGGTACAGCGACTTCGTGTCCACCAACCTGTACGACCTGCTCCTGATCGCCCAGGGGACCGCGAAGGCGAACGGCCGGGACGTCGTCGAGCCGCGCGATCTGCCGATCACCAAGGGCCTTCAGGAGTGTGTCCACGAGTTCCGCCGGCTCGACGACGACCTCGAGCTCGCGCCGATCCTGGAGCAGCTGGCGACCTGGCCACCGTTGGACGTGACCCTGAGCGAGAAGACCGAGGCTCGCCTGGCCGAGGTCGTCGGCGGCCTGAGTGTCGGGCTGGCCCGGACCTTCAAGATTCTCGACCAGGACGCGACGAACCCGTCGAGCGACGACTGGGAACGGGCCTTTCGCCTGTTCGACCTGCTGCTCTGAGAGGACGACCATCGATGAGTTCTCCGCGAGGCTCCAGGGGCGTCGCCGGAGCGGCGACCCTCGTGCTGATGGCGGTCGTCGTGGCCGTGGCGCTGATGGTCGGTGCCGCGGTGGCGAACCGTACCGGCGACGACGACGTCCGTCAGGTGAACCTGGGCCGGGAACGCGCTGCGCTGGACTCGGCGGCGACCGCGACGCAACGGAGTCTGCTGGACTTCTGGGACCGCGAGTTCCCGGCGGTCTACGACGGATCTTTCGAGCAGTTGCGTGGTGGCTTCCAGGCCAAGACCCCGCAGAGCCCGCCTTTCACCTGCGCCGGTCGACGGCAGACCTACGACGATCTCAAGGGGAACGCTTTCTACTGCGGTGGTCCCGACGACGACTACATCGCCTACGACGCCGCGCAGCTGTTTCCCCAGCTGAACAACGAGTTCGGCGGGATCGCCCCGGCCGTCGTACTGGCCCACGAGATGGGCCACGCGATCCAGCGCCGGGCGGAGGTGGACGCTCCCTCGGTGGTGACCGAGCTGCAGGCCGACTGCTTCGCCGGCGCCTGGCTCCGGTACGCCGAGAAGACGCCCGACGACCCGGTCGACCTGTCCGACGGCGCGCTCGACACCTCCATCGGTACGATCCTCGTCCTGCGGGACCAGCCCGGTACGCCGGCGACGAACCCGCAGGCCCACGGTCTCGGGTTCGACCGCGTGAACGCGTTCCAAACCGGCTACGAGCGCGGTACCGGCGAGTGTGCCGCTCTCCCCGACGGGCGTGCGGTGACGACCGAACTGCCGTTCCGGACGGTCACCGAGGCGCGGACAGGCGGGAACCTGCCGTTCCGGGAAGCGGTCCGGGTACTGTCCACCTCCCTGGACGCCTACTGGACCGAGGCACTGGCTCAGGTCGCTCCAGGCGAGACGTTCGACCGTCCCGCCCGCAGATCGGTCGACCGTCGCCCGGAGGCAAGCTGCGTCGTCGAGCTCGGCGCCGGCTACTGCTCCGGCGAGCGGACTGTGGTCCTGGTGATGCCCGAGCTTCTCGAAGGCCACCAGCGAATCGGCGACCTCGCCACCGGTGCCGCGCTCAGCGACGCCTGGGGACTCGCGGTGCAGTCCCAGGCGGGGTGGCCGTCGTCGGGCAAGGCGCCTGGGCTGCAGCGGGACTGCTTCACCGGGGCGTGGATCTCCGCCCTCGCCGGCGACGGGCTGGAAGGGACGTCGCTGTCACCGGGCGACGTCGACGAGGTGCTGGCCAGCATCGTCGGTGGCAGTGCCGGTCCGCAGGCCGACCGAGGTGGTGCCTTCGAGCGAACCGCGGCGATGCGCCGCGGGCTGTTCGAGGGCGTCGGAGCCTGCGTCTGAAACCCCACGAACCAGGGATGCGGCCGCGCGACGGAGGGCGGAAACCTGGTGGAACCAACCAGAAGGGAACGTCATGACGATTCCGCAGGAGCAGCCGACCGCACTCGTCAGCGGGGTGTCCGTCGGCGCGTTCAGCAGCTACGCCGACGCGCAACGCGCGGTCGACTACCTGTCCGACAACGGGTTCCCGGTGGAGAACCTGACCATCATCGGCTCGGATCTGAAGCAGGTCGAGAAAGTCGTCGGCCGGGTGACCAAGTGGAAGGCGGCTCTGGGCGGGGCGGGCACCGGTGCATGGTTCGGTGCCCTGGTCGGCCTGTTGCTGTCGCTGTTCGCCGAGTCCGGAACGCAGATCCTGGTCGTGATCGCCTGGGGCCTGCTGTACGGAGCGATCTTCGGTGCGGTCTGGGGATTCGTCGCCCATCTGTTCAGCTTCGGCCAGCGCGACTTCGCCACGGTCGGGGCCACGGTGGCGAGCCGCTTCGACGTGTACTGCGAGCCCGCGCATGCCGATCGCGCCCTCGCGATGCTCAGCCGCATGTCCCCTCGTCACTCCGCCTGATCCGGCCGGGCTCGGCGGTTGACGACTACCTGTTCGCGGGATGTGCGCAGCCCGGTGCCGGACGAGGGTTTTGCAGTGTCTGACCTCATCGGGCAGACCAGCAGCCAACAGACAGCACAAGGAGGTCATCATGGCCAAGGCCGTCGGCATCGACCTGGGCACGACCAACTCGGTGATCGCCACGATGGAAGGTGGCCGGCCCGTCGTCGTCCCGAACGCCGAGGGATCGCGGACCACACCGTCGGTGGTGGCGTTCACCGACAACGGCGAGCGGCTCGTCGGGCAGCTGGCGCGACGACAGTCGGTGCTCAACCCGAAGGGCACCATCTCCTCGGCCAAGCGGTTCGTCGGCCGCAAGTTCGACGAGGTCGAGTCCGAGCTGTCCACCGTCTCGTACGACGTGGTGGCCGGCCCGGACGGCGCCGTTCGGTTCAAGATCCGGGACAAGCTGCACGCGCCCGAGGAGATCTCCGCGCTGGTGCTGCGCAAGCTCGCCGAGGACGCGGGCAAGTTCCTCGGTGAGAAGGTCACCGAAGCGGTCATCACCGTCCCGGCGTACTTCAACGACGCGCAGCGCCAGGCGACCAAGGACGCGGGCCGGATCGCCGGGCTGGAGGTGTTGCGGATCATCAACGAGCCGACCGCGGCGGCGCTGGCCTACGGCATGGACAAGCTGGAGAACGAGACGGTCCTGGTGTTCGACCTCGGCGGCGGGACCTTCGACGTCAGCATCCTGACCGTCGGCGACGGTGTGGTCGAGGTCCGGTCCACGGCCGGTGACACCCATCTGGGCGGCGACGACTTCGACCGCCGGATCGTCGACCACCTGGCCGACGAGTTCGCGAAGGACACCGGTGTCGATCTGCGGCAGGACGCGCAGGCGCTGCAGCGGCTGTTCGAGGCCGCGGAGAAGGCGAAGATCGAGCTGTCCTCGGTCACCCAGACCTCGATCAGCCTGCCGTTCGTCACGGCCACCGCGAACGGGCCGCAGCACCTGAACATGACGCTGATGCGCTCCACCTTCGACCAGCTGACGGCCGACCTGGTCGAGCGCACGATGGGTCCGGTCCAGCAGGCGCTGTCCGACGCCAAGGTGACCGCGAACGACATCGACGAGGTCATCCTGGTCGGTGGGTCGACCCGGATCCCGGCGGTTCAGCAGCTGGTCCGCCGGCTGACCGGCGGCAAGGACCCGAACATGACCGTCAATCCCGACGAGGTGGTGGCGATCGGTGCGGCCGTCCAGGCCGGCATCCTCAAGGGTGAGGTCAAGGACGTTCTGCTGCTCGACGTCACTCCCTTGTCACTGGGGCTGGAGACGATGGGCGGCGTCATGACCAAGGTGATCGAACGCAACACCACCATCCCCGCCCGCCGCACCGAAACCTTCAGCACGGCCGAGGACAACCAGACCGCGGTCGACGTGGTGGTCCTGCAGGGAGAGCGCGAGATGGCTGCCGACAACCGCCAGCTGGCCCGCTTCCGGCTGGAGAACATCCGGCCGGCACCCCGCGGCGAACCGCAGATCGAGGTCACCTTCGACATCGACGCGAACGGCATCCTGCACGTGTCCGCGAAGGACAAGGACACCGGCACCGAGCAGCAGGTCACGATCAGCGAGACCTCCAACCTCGACCAATCCGAGATCGAGCGGATGGTGCAGGACGCGGAGGCGCACCGCGGCGAGGACGCCCAGCGGCGCGAGCTGGTCGACGCCCGCAACGGCCTCGACGCGGCGGCGTACCAGGTGGAGAAGTTGCTGGCCGATAGCGGCGACGCCGTACCGGAGCACGAACGGTCGCGGGCGCAGGTGCTGGTCGGTGACGCGCGGCAGGCTCTGGAGAACCAGGAGACGCCGATCGAGCGGCTCCGTGAGCTCACCGGGGACCTGCAGTCGCTGGCCCAGGCGCTCAGTGCGTCCGGTCGGTCCGCGGGAGGCGGTCAGGGCGGGCAGACCGGAGGGTCGCCGGGTGGCGGTGAGAACGACGACGACGTGATCGACGCCGAGTTCTCGACGAGTTGATGGCGATGGGTCAGCGGGCCGAGTCCCTGGACAGTGGTGCCCAGGGCAACGAAGACGAGTCGCGGAAGAAAGATGCCCAGGGCAACAAGGATGGAGACTCCGGTACGCCGGACCCGCTGGCCGAAGCTCGGAACCAGGTGACGGAGCTGACGGACCGCTGGCGCCGGACCGCGGCCGAGCTGGACAACTTCCGCAAACGCTCGGCGCGCGAGAGTGCCCAGCAACGCACCGACGAGCAGGCCCGCGTGCTCAGCGTCTGGCTGCCGGTGCTCGACAACCTCGAACTGGCCCTCGAGCACGCCGGATCGGCGCCGGACGGCTTCGTCGATGGCGTCCGGTCGATCCGCGACCAGGCGCTCGCCGTGGTCGACGGGTTCGGCTACCCGCGGGTCGACGACCGGGGCGAGCAGTTCGACCCGAACCTGCACGAGGCGGTCGGTACGGTGCCGACCGCGGACCACCGGCCCGGTACGGTCTTGCACGTCGTTCGGCCGCGGTACGGCGAGAAGGATCGGGTACTGCGGCCCGCGGCCGTGATCGTGGCGGCGGAGCAGCGCTGATGGCGTCGGACTTCTACTCGGTTCTGGGTGTCGCGCGGGACGCGAGTCCCGACGAGATCCAGCGCGCGTACCGCAAACTCGCGCGGGCCAACCACCCGGACGTGAACAAGGACCCGGACGCCGAAGAGCGGTTCAAGCAGATCTCCGAGGCGTACGACGTACTGTCCGACCCGAAGACCCGCCGGCGCTACGACGCGTTCGGCGAGGACTTCCGCAGGGTGCCCGACGACGTCGATCCGGCGACCTGGAACAGGTCCCGGGCGGGGGCCGGAGCGGGTCGCCGAGCCGGCGCCGACCCGTTCTCCGAGGGGGTTCGGTTCAGTACCGGTTCCGCGGACGGCATCGACCTCGACGACCTGCTGAGCGGATTGTTCCGTGGCGGCGGCCGGGAGCGGCGCGGCTGGGGCCCCATCCCGGGCTCCGACCACGAGGTCGAGGTGGAGGTCACGGTCGAGGAGGCCTACCGGGGTGGTAGCAAGACTCTCGAGGTGGCCGGGCCCGACGGCGCCCGCACGATCACCGTCAAGATTCCGGCCGGTGTGGTGGACGGTCAGCGCATCCGACTGCGCGGTCAGGGTGGCCAGGGCACCGGTGGCGCGGCGGCCGGCGACCTCTTCCTCGTGGTCCGCCTCGCCGACCACCCGCGGTACCGGCTGGACGGCCGTGACATCTCCGTCGACCTGCCGCTGACCGCGTGGGAAGGCGCCCTCGGTGCGTCCGTGACGATCGGCACGCCCGGTGGCGAGGCCACGGTGAAGGTCCCGAAGGGCACCTCCACCGGTCGTCGGCTGCGCCTCAGGGGACGAGGTCTGCCGAACCCCCGGGGGAGTGCCGGCGACCTGTACGCCGAGGTGAAACTGATGGTGCCCCGGCGCCTGAACCCTGAAGAACAACGGCTGTTCGAGGAGCTCGCGGGCACCTCGAAGTTCGATCCGAGGAGACGTCGATGACCTATTCGCTGGCCAGGCCGGCCCGGCTCGGGCTCGAGGACTTCGCCCGGCTGGCCGACATCCATCCGGAGCTCCTGGGCCGCTTCGTCGTCCTGGGCCTGGTGGATGCGTCCACCGACAGCGACGGCACCTTGTGGTTCCGGCCCGGGCAGTTGGCCAGAGTGTCCCGGATCCGCCGTCTCCGAGCCGGTCTGGCGCTGAACTACGCGTCGCTCGGGCTGATCCTCGACCTGCTGGATCGGATCGCCGTACTGGAGGCGGAGCGCCGGCGCTTCGCCGGAAGAGGAGCCAGGCCATGGAGATGAACCGGCTGACGCAGAAGTCGCAGGAGGCTCTGCACGACGCGCAGACGAAGGCCCTGAGGTTCGGGCACAGTCAGGTCGACGGCGAGCACCTGCTGCTGGCGCTGCTCGATCAGCCCGACGGTCTGGCGACCAGGCTGCTGGCGCAGGCGGGCGCGGACCCGGACGCGCTCCGGGAGCGGCTGGAGCAGGAACTGTCGCGGCGCCCGAAGGTCAGCGGGCCGGGCGCCGAGCCTGGGCAGGTGATGATCACCCAGAGACTGTCCCGGCTGCTCGACTCGGCCGATCGGGAGACCCGGCGGCTCAAGGACGAGTACGTCTCGGTCGAACACCTGGTGGTCGCGCTGCTGGACGAGGGCCGCGAAACGACCTCCGGCCGTCTGCTGGCCGAGCAGGGGCTGACCCGCGACGGTTTCCTCACCGCGCTGACCGCCGTACGAGGTAACCAGCGGGTCACCTCGGCGATGCCGGAGGCGTCGTACGAGGCGCTGGACAAGTATGGCCGGGACCTGGTGAAGGAAGCGGCCCAGGGCCGGTCCGACCCGGTGATCGGCCGGGACAACGAGATCCGCCGGGTGATCCACATCCTGTCCCGCAAGACCAAGAACAACCCCGTGCTGATCGGTGAACCGGGGGTCGGGAAGACCGCGATCGTCGAGGGGCTGGCCCAGCGGATCGCGAACGGCGACGTGCCGGAGGGACTGCGCGGGCGGACCGTCTTCGGGCTCGACCTGGCCGCGCTGATCGCCGGCGCGAAGTACCGCGGAGAGTTCGAGGAACGGTTCAAGGCGGTGCTGAACGAGGTGAAGGCGGCCGAGGGCCAGATCCTGCTGTTCGTCGACGAGCTGCACACCGTGGTCGGCGCCGGGGCGACCGAAGGTGCGATGGACGCCGGGAACATGCTGAAGCCGATGCTGGCCCGGGGCGAGCTGCACATGATCGGCGCCACGACGCTGGATGAGTACCGCTCGCACATCGAGAAGGACGCGGCCCTGGAGCGCCGCTTCCAGCCGGTGGTCGTGGACGAGCCGTCGGTCGAGGACGCGACCTCGATCCTGCGCGGGCTGCGCGAGCGGCTGGAGGTCTTCCACGGGGTGAAGATCGCGGACAACGCGATCGTCGCCGCGGTGGTGCTGAGCCACCGCTACATCTCCGAACGGTTCCTGCCGGACAAGGCGATCGATCTGGTCGACGAGGCCTGCGCGATGCTGCGCACCGAGATCGACTCGATGCCCGCCGAGCTCGACGAGCTCACCCGACGGGTCCGCCGGCTGGAGATCGAGGACGCCGCCCTGGCCGCGGAGGAGGATCCCGCCAGCCAGGCCAGGTTGAAGGAACTGCGGCGGGAGCTGGCCGACCTGCGCGCCGAGGCCGACGCGATGCGGGCGCAGTGGGAGACCGAGCGGCAGGCGCTGCGCAAGGTCCAGTCGCTGCGCCAGGAGATCGAGCAGGTCAAGCAGGAGGCCGAGCAGGCCGAGCGCGACTACGACCTGAACCGTGCGGCCGAGCTGTCGCACGGGCGGCTGCCGGACCTGGAACGCCAGTTGCGCGCCGAGGAGGAGCGGCTGGCCGGCAAACAAGGTGCTCAGCGGCTGCTCCGCGAGGTGGTCACCGAGGAGGAGATCGCGGCGATCGTGTCGCGGTGGACCGGGATCCCGGTCAGCCGCCTGCAGGAAGCCGAACGGACCAAGTTGCTGCGTCTGGGCGACGTACTGCACGAGCGGCTGGTCGGTCAGGACGAGGCGGTCCAACTGGTCTCCGACGCGATCGTCCGCGCCCGGTCCGGGATCAAGGACCCCCGCCGGCCGATCGGGTCGTTCATCTTCCTCGGGCCGACCGGTGTCGGGAAGACCGAGCTGGCCAAGACGCTCGCGGCGGCGCTCTTCGACACCGAGGAGAACCTGATCCGGATCGACATGAGCGAGTACCAGGAGCGGCACACCGTCAGCCGACTCGTCGGTGCACCACCCGGCTACGTCGGGTACGAGGAAGGCGGTCAGCTGACCGAGGCGGTCCGGCGCAAGCCGTACTCCGTGGTGCTGTTCGACGAGATCGAGAAGGCGCACCCGGACGTCTTCAACACGTTGCTGCAGATTCTGGACGACGGCCGGCTGACCGACGCCCAGGGCCGGACGGTCGACTTCCGCAACTCCGTGGTCATCATGACGTCGAACATCGGCTCGGCCGACCTCCTGGACGGCGTCACCTCCGATGGGCAGATCAAGGACGACGCGCGCGACGCCGTGATGGGCGAGCTGCGCCGGCACTTCCGGCCCGAGTTCCTCAACCGGGTGGACGAGATCGTGCTGTTCAAGCCGCTCACCCAGGCCGAGATCGAGCGCATCGTCGATCTCATGTTCGACGACCTGCGGACCCGGCTGGCCGACCGCCGGATGACCCTCGAGCTGGACCCCGAAGCGGCCCGGTTCATCGCGGGGCAGGGCTTCGACCCGGTCTACGGCGCGCGGCCGCTGCGGCGGTTCATCGCCCGCGAGGTGGAGACCAGGATCGGCCGGTTGCTGCTCGGTGGCGAGGTGGCCGACGGCGCGGCCATCCGGGTGAGGGTGAACAACGGCGAGATCGAGATCATCCACGACAACCCGAACGAGGCGGCGGCATGACCATCGTGACCTGCTCGAACTGCCAGCACCGCAACCGGATACCGGCAGCAGCCAGGGGCGTTCCCCGGTGTGGGAAGTGCCGGCAGCCGTTGCCTTGGATCGTCGACGCCGGGGATCAGGACTTCGCCGAGGTGGTGGAGCAGGGCACGATGCCGGTGCTGGTCGACATCTGGGCCCCGTGGTGCGGTCCGTGTCTGCTGATCAGCCCGGTCCTGGAGGAGCTCGCCATCGAGAAGGCCGGCGAGGTCAAGCTGGTCAGGGTGAACGCCGACAAGGCGCCGGACGTGTCCCGGCGGTTCAACGTGACCTCGATCCCCACCCTGCTCGTCCTGCGCGACGGGCAGGTGGTGGCGGAGCGGATCGGCACCGCGTCGTCCGATGCGCTGCGGCCCTGGCTCAGGGACGCGATCACCAAGGCTCCGGCGACATGACCACCGCCATGGATCCCCATCTGTCCTTCGTCAGACCGGTTCGGCCGCGGACGCCGCAAGGCTGCGAGGAGTGCCTGGCGCTGAACACGCCCTGGGTGCACCTGCGGCTGTGTCTGAGCTGCGGGCACGTCGGCTGCTGCGACTCCTCGCCGCTGAAGCACGCCCGCGCCCACGCGGCCCACGACGGGCACCCGATCGTGCGCTCGCTCGAACCGGGTGAGGACTGGCGCTGGTGCTACGTCGACGAGGCCTTCGTATGAACGACACCCCGGGTTGGGTGACCGAGGAAACCCCCGACCTGTACGGCGCCTACCCGCGGTTGGAGGACTACCAGATCGTCGCCCTGACCGCGGTGGGCCAGCGGCGCCGGTTCGTCAAGGGACAGACGCTGCAGCGGGCGGGGGAGCCGGCGGACGAGTTCCTCGTCGTCCTCGAGGGCCGGGTCCTGGTGCTCCAGGACAACGGCTCGGCGCCGCACGTGATCGGCGTCCACGGCGCGCGCCGCTTCCTCGGCGATCTCGGCCTGCTGACCGGGCAGCCGTCGTTCCTCACCTCGGTGACGGAGGACGCGGGGCAGCTGCTCGCGATCCCGGTGGAGAAGTTGCGCGAGGTGGTGTCCAGGGACGCGGGCCTCGCCGATCTGATGCTGCGGGCGTTCCTGGTTCGGCGCTCGCTGCAGCTCACCCTCGGCGCGGGCTTCGCGATCATCGGCTCGCGGTACTCGGCCGACACCCGCCGGCTGCGTGACTTCGCCGCCCGCAACCGGCTGCCGCATCAGTGGATCGATCTGGAGAACGACACCGATGCCGAGCGCCTGCTGCGCGAGCTCGGGGTCGACCGCGCGCAGACGCCGGTGGTGCTCTGGCGAGGCGAGGTGCTTCGTAACCCGGACAACGAACAGCTGGCCGAGCTGGTCGGCCTCCGCCCGGCCTCCCCACCGCGATCGGTCTGCGACCTGATCGTCGTCGGCGCCGGTCCGGCCGGCCTGGCGGCCGCTGTGTACGGCGCGTCGGAGGGTCTCGCGACGGTGGTGGTGGACAGTGTCGCCACCGGTGGCCAGGCGGGCACCTCGTCCAGGATCGAGAACTATCTCGGTTTCCCGACCGGCATCAGCGGGAGCGAGCTCGCGGATCGAGCCGTGGTGCAATGCAAACGCTTTGGTGCGGAGCTCGTCGTACCGGCTGGTGCGTGCGGGCTCGGGCACCAGGACGGTCAGCACGTCGTCCGGCTGGAGGGAGGGGAGAAGGTCTGCGGACGGGCGGTGGTGATCGCGTCGGGTGTGCACTACCGCCGGCTGGAATTGTCCGGGCTCGAGACCGTCGAACCGACCAGCGTGTACTACGCCGCCACCGAGTTCGAGGCGAACCTGTGCCAGGGCGACCCGGTGGTCGTGGTGGGTGGGGGCAATTCTGCCGGGCAAGCGGCCGTCTTCCTGTCGCAGTACGCCGGCCAGGTCACGCTGGTTGTCCGCAGCAACGATCTCGGCCGTGACATGTCCCGCTACCTCGCCGACCGGATCGAGGGCATCGACCGGATCCGGGTGCTGGTCCACAGCGAGGCGCGCGCCGTCCGCGGCCAGGGGGTGCTGGAAGAGGTCGTGGCCGAGGACCTCGGGAGCGGCGAACGGCACTCCTTGCCGGCGAAGGCGCTCTTCGTCTTCATCGGCAGCGTGCCGCACGTTCGCTGGCTCGGTCAGCAGATCGAGCTCGACGACCACGGCTACGTCCGGACCGGGCCCCAGCTGGGGCCCGGATGCCGTCTGCTGGAGACGAGCAGGCCGGGGATCTTCGCTGCGGGGGACATCCGCAGCGGGTCGGTCAAACGGGTGGCCGCCGCGGTCGGCGACGGCGCGCTGGCGGTGCGTCTGGTCCACGAGTACCTGGCCGGATCCTGAACGCACGCCGTACGCCGGCCCGGCGGGCCCCCGAACGGCTAGGCCGACAGCGCGGTTCTCAGCACGCCCAGGATCTGGTTGAGGTAGCGGGAGACCTGCATCTGGCTGCGGCCGATCTCCCGGCCGATCTCGGCCTGGGTGCGGTGCTCCACGAAGTAGCGGCGAAGGATCAGCTGATCCCGTGCGGACAGGTTCGCGACAGCGGGACGCAGGGCCTCGAGGTGGTCCACCAGCCGGTAGGTGTCGGCGTCGTGCGTGATCTGGTCCGCCAGGGACGGCGCCGCGGAGGCGCTCGACATCGCGTCCAGTGAGACCGCGTGGAAGCAGTTCCGCGCACCCTGCGCGGCGACGACCTGCTCGACCGGGACACCGAGCGCTTCGGCGAGTTCCTCGCAGGTCGGCCACCGGTCCAGCCGGGCCGAGAGCGTGGTCTCGATGCCGTTGATCGCGGTCTGGAGATCCTGGATCCGCCGGGGTGGCCGCACCATCCACGCGTTGTCACGGAAGTGCCGGCAGATCTCGCCGCGGATGGTCGGGACCGCGTACGACCGGAAGTCCCGCTCCGGACTGGGAACGTAACCCTTGACGGCCTTGACCAGACCGACGCTGGCGACCTGGTCGAGGTCCTCGGCGTCCACGCCGCGGCCTCGGTACCTCGAGGCGAGGGTGTGGGCCAGCGGGATGCCGAGGACGGTCGCACGTTCGTACAGCTCGGTTCGTCGCGGCTCCTCCGCCTCGGTGGCCTCCGTGAGCAGGCGGTCGATCTCGGCCGCCAGCCGGTCGCGGAGACCCTGCACCGTCTCGGGGGTGGTGGAATCGAGCTGGGGAAATGACGCGGTCGTGGTCATCGGGTCTCCGATCGGCGAGGTGGGGTACGGCCGCAAGCCGGTGCGCAATGACTACCTGGGCTCGAGCCCCGGAACGTCCCTCATTCGTGTAGTCCGACGGGACCAAGCGCGACACGACGGCCGAGGGGTCGCGATGGTCGGGAGAACTGCACAGACAGGGGATGCGCCCAGTGGCCGGCCGCTGGAACGTTGACGTCAGCTCTCGGCGTACCTGCGTCGAACCGGCTCGGACCCAGCGCTTTGGAGGGACCCCTGATGGCAACGACAACCACGACGCGACGCGACGACGAGATCCAGCAGGAGGTCTTCGCCGAGCTGGCCTGGGACGCCCGGGTGCAGCCGCACGAGATCGGTGTCTCGGTGCGGGACGGCATCGTCACGCTGACCGGATGGGTGGACTCGTACGTGAAGAAGTGGGCTGCCGAGCAGGCCGCCCACCGGGTCCGCGGAGTGGTCGCGGTGGCGAACGATCTCGAGATCCAGTTGCCGACCTCGGACGAACGAACCGACGCCGACATCGCGGCCGCGGCGCTGCAGGCGCTGGAGTGGGACGCCGGCACGCCGGTTCAGAAGCCCAAGGTGACCGTCGCGAAGGGATGGGTCACGCTGAGCGGCGAGGTTGAGTGGCAGTTCCAGAAGGCCGATGCCGAGCGGGTGGTTCGGCGGCTGGCCGGAGTCCGCGGCGTCACGAACCTGATCCAGGTCAAGCCGCGGGTCAAGCCCTCACCGGGGGTGCTGAAGACCAAGATCGAGGACGCCCTGGTGCGCAGCGCCGAGACCGATGCCGATCGCATCCAGGTCGAGGTCGACGGCGGCAAGGTGACACTGAGGGGCACCGTCCGGTCCTGGGCCGAGAAGCAGGAGGCCGAGTACGCCGCCTGGTCGGCACCGGGTGTCGCCTCGGTCGACAACCAGATCGTCGTGCGGATTCCGTGACCACGGCCGCCCGTCCCGAGGATCAGTTCATGTTCAGTCATCGCCGCGACCTGCAGTTCACGTCCACTCCCCGGCAGCCGGACGCCCTGTACGCCTGCCGTCTGGAGCAGGTTCTCGCAGGTCAGTACGACGAGATCGCCGTCGCCATGCACTACATGTCGCACGCGTGGGACATGCGCGTTCCCGGCCGCTACCGCGACCTGGTCTTCGATGTCGGGTCCGAGCAGGTGGCCAACATCGAGATGCTGGCCACGATGATCGCCCAGCTGCTGCGCCGCGCGCCGGCGAAGGTGCTCGACACAGCGGTCCGGCTCGATCCGGCGGTCGCTGCGGTGATCGGCGGCTCCGACCTGCAGCGTGCCATCGCCGGCGGTGCCGGATCCTCGGTCGCGAGCAACCCGTGGCAAGTTGCCTCCGGCAACGTCAGCGGGAAGCTCGCGGCCGACTTCCGGACCGGCGCCGTCGCGGAGCGGGATCGCAGGGCGCAGCTGGCGCGCCTCTATCAGCTGACCGACGATGCCGACGTCCGGTACCTGCTCTCCTTTCTGCTGGCCCGGGCCGCGGCGCATCAGCAGTTGTGGCGGTCCGCCGCCGCCGAGGTGAAGGAAGAAGACGCTGACCGCGACACCGACGGCTGAACCGGCGGCCCATGGCCCGACCCACAGCTGTCGCCGGAGGAGCTGTGGACCCAGGCCCGGGACAGGATCAGTCGTCGCCCGCGAGGCGCTCGCGCCGGTCCTGCTCACGCTTGGAGTACGCCGCGGCGCGGATCGCCTCGTCGGACTCCAGGCCGGAGCCGAGGCCGCCACCGACGGTCGCGGCCGACGCGACGAACCAGGCCAGGACGAACAGGTCACCGTGGCCGATCGGGACGTCGACGTAGCCGCCCATCACACTGGGGTCGAGGACGAAGTAGGCCCAGGCGAGGTTGACGACGTACAGGGCGGCGTAACAGATGAGTACGCCGACCGTCAGGGTCAGCAGGGTGGATGCGTTGTAGAGGCGCGATCGTTGCTTGGCCTGTGGGGAGTCGTCGTCGGGGCGGTCCCACAGTTCGCCGTCGATGACCAGCCAGCCGACGACGAGCGAGATCGAGGCGATGGTCGCGACGACCAAGCGCCACCACGACATCGATCCGGCGAGCAGCCAGACGGTGGAGTTGACGGTGGCCACCGCGCCGGTGGCCAGCGCTGCGACGAGCGCGGATTTGAGTCCGGGCACCAGCAGCCACGGGCGGTTGGCGAGCACCATTCCCAGGAGCAGGCGCCAGCGGCCGCGCAGCCGTGGAAGGGCGACGTGGCGTTCCCCGTCGGTTGCCGGGTCGGCCATGCCGCTGACCAGTGACCGCACGGCCCTACGGGCGCGGGAGTGCATTCGGAGCCCGCCCAGCGCGGGGAGCGAGAGCACCGCGGTTCGTTGGTCGGGATCGGTCTCGACGAGCAGGTGCCGGCCTTCGTGGTCGTGGAGGGGGAGTTCGGTCAGGCCGATCACGAGGTCCCAGTGCTGTTCGTGGGCACGGTCCTGCAACCGGTTCACCGCGGCCTCGACCTCCTCGGAGCCCGTGGTGAACGGCTCACTCACCACGGTGATGTCCCAGATGTCCCCACCGTCGAGCGGTCGCAGGTCGGTCATCCTCCGAGCGACGTCGGTCGGTGCGGCCGGATCTGCTACGAGCCCAACACGGATGGAGTTCATGAGAGCCGAGTACCCAATAACGCCGACGCCAGCCATCGAAGGGAACCACCATGCGGGACGATCCTCCGGCCACCGAGATCATGGAGATTGTTGCCTCCAGCACTTCCCTGCCCGATCGTGCCGGCGCCCTCCTGGAGGGACTCGAGCGGTGGGTGCCGTACGACGCGGCCTGGCTCGCGCTGACCGATCCACGGTCGAACGTCTACGCGCCGATCGGCAGCTCCGGGCTGGATCGATCCGTCACCACGTACCTGGACCGGCCGGCGGTCGCGCGGGAGATCGAACTGACCGGCCTCAACCGCGCCGGGCCGCCGAGCAGCCTGGCGGACCTGCCGGTCCCCGTCGAGCAGCTGCCGACCTGGACCGAGTGCCTCACGCCGGCCGGCTTTCGTGAAGGTCTGGGGGTTGCCCTGTTCGAGCCGTGTGGTCGCCATGTGGGGTTCCTCGGCCTTCTCTACTCCAGTGGTGAGCAGCCGGCCCCTGAACTGCGGGACCGCCTCGGGGAGCTTGCGCCGTTGATTGCCCGGGCACTGTCGCCGACGCGGTGGCTGCTGAGCACCGCGCGCATCGTGCAAGGCGCCGTAGCGGGGGCCGTCCTGCTGCGGGACGGCACCATCTGCGCGCTTCCGGGACTCGACGACCACGCGCTCCTGGTCGCCGAGTCGCCGACCGTGGAGATTGCCCGGCGCTCGCTCGTGGCCGGTCAGGTCTACCGGTCGTTCCTGTGGCCGACGGACAGTGGATCCGAGGGAACCGGTCACGTCCGGATGACCGCGCTGGCCGCGACCGAGCTGCCGGCGTTCGTGCTGGGCGCGCTTTTGGTGACGCCCGGCGGTGACTGCCTCGGCCTCACCTCACGCGAGCTCCAGGTGCTCGGCCAGCTGGTGGAGGGCCGCTCCAACCAGCAGATCGCCAGGCGGCTGGCCGTGGCTCCCCGTACCGTGGCCACGCACGTCGAGCACCTGCTGAACAAACTGGACGCGCCGACGAGGACGGTGGCCGCCGTACGGGCGGAGCGGGAGGGTTGCTATGTGCCTTCCGCTCCGCTGTCTACTCATCCACCCGGACGAACCCGGCCGTCGTCCTTGTCCTTCAGTCCGTTCTAGAGCTTCCCGCCCCCGCGGACTGCGGGGCGTTGGCGAACTCCTGCACGATGCGTTCGCAGAAGGCCGGCAGGTCGTCCGGCGACCGGCTCGTGGTGATGTTGCCGTCGGTGACGACCTCCTCGTCCACCACCTCCGCTCCGGCGTTGCGCAGGTCGGTGCGAATACTTGGCCAGGAGGTCAGCCGGCGACCACGCGCGACGTCGGCCTCGACGAAGCTCCACGGACCGTGGCAGATCGAGGCGACCGGCTTGCCCGACCGGACGAAGCTCCGGACGAACTCCACCGCGGCCGGATCCATCCGCAGCTTGTCGGGGTTGACCGTGCCGCCCGGCAGCAGCAGCGCCTCGTAGTCGTCCACCGACACCTCGCCGACCAGCCGGTCCACCGCGAACGTGCCGGCGTCCTCCAGGTCGTGGTCGCGGGCCTGGATCTTGCCGCTGGTGATGGAGACGACGTTGGTGGCGGCACCGGCGTCGTCCAGGGCCTGGCGCGGCCGTTCCAGTTCGACCCGCTCCACGCCGTCGGCCGCGAGAATGGCGATCCGGCGTCCTTTGAGTACCGTGGTGGACATCTCAGGCACCCGCCGTCGCCGGGTGCAGCACGACCTTGGTCCAGCCGTCGTCGCGCTTGTCGAAGTGCTCGTAGGCCTCGGGCGCCTGGTCCAGCGGCAACTCGTGGCTCACGATGAACGACGGCTCGGCCTTGCCGCCGGCGATCAGGTCGCGCAGCTGCCGGTTGTACTTCTTGACCGGCGCCTGACCCGCCCCGAGGTGCTGGCCCTTGAACCAGAACATGCCGTAGTCGAACGCGAGTTTGCCCTGCTTGGCCAACTCGTCGCCGGCCCCGGGGTCCTCGGGCACGAAGACGCCGACGCACCCGATCTTCCCGGTGAACCGCACGGACGCGACCAGCCGGTTCATCGTCAGGTTGGGTTGCTCTTCGCCGCTGGGGTCGTGCGCCTGGTAGCCGACGCACTCGCAGCCGTTGTCGGCGCCCAGTCCCATCGTCTGGTCGAGCACGGCCTGGACCGGGTCGACCTTCGAGTCGTCGATGGCGATCGCGCCGATGGACTCGGCCAGCCGCAACCGATCGCGCTGCCGGTCGACGACCATCACCTTGCTCGCGCCGCGGATGGTCGCCGAGAGCGCGGCCATCAGCCCGACCGGCCCGGCGCCGTAGATGACGGTCTGGTCGCCGGGTTTCACGCCGGCCATCTCGGTCGCGTGGTAACCGGTCGGGAAGATGTCGGCCAGCATGACGTAGTCGGTCTGCCGCTGCTCGGCGTCCTCACCGAGCCGCAGACAGTTGAAGTCACCCCACGGCACGCGCAGCAGCTCGGCCTGGCCCCCGCCGTACGGGCCCATGTCGGCGAAGCCGTACGCGGCACCGGCCAGCTTCGGCTCCGGCTGGGCGGTCAAGCAGTAGTTGGTGAGCTGCCGCTCGCAGTTCTTGCAGTGCCCGCAGGCGATGTTGAACGGCATGACCACCCAGTCGTCCACCCGCACCTTGTCGACCCCGTCACCGACCTCGACGACCTGGCCCAGGTTCTCGTGCCCGAACCACCGGCCGGTCTCGAAGTCGGTCCGGCCCTCGTACATGTGCAGGTCCGAACCACAGATGTTCGCCGACGTGATCCGCACCAGTACATCGGTCGGCCGCTCGATCCGCGCGTCCGGCACCTCCTTGACGCTGACCTTCCCCGGGCCTTCGTACACCACTGCCTTCATGCTGCCTCCTCGTCGCGGATACGTCGTACGGTCCTGACCACGCGCTTCCATTAGAGCCAGCGCGCCCCGTACGCCGGTATCGGCAGAACTACCGACAAGGGAACGCGGGCGGGACCCCCGTCGGAGGTCCCGCCCGGGATTCGGGGTTAAGTGAGGTCAGCCGATGGAGATGCGGTCGAGGTCTGGTGCGGAGTCCTCGTTGTTGAAGACGCGGATGGTGTTGGCGCCCGCCTGGAGTTGGATCGGTACGGAGACGGTCTGCACGGTGGAGTTTCCGATGCCGGACACCGAGGCCTCGACCGGGGCGCCGTTGTTGACGGACACGAAGTACGACCTGGTGCCGTTGACGGTGTAGTCGAGGTAGAGCGTGTACGGGCCGGCCGCCGGTGCCGTGACGTCGGGGAAGACGACATGTGCGTCGTCGGAGCCGCCGAGGTTGCGGACCTTCTGGCTGCCCGAGCACCCGGAGCAGCTGGTGATGCCGGCGCTGCCGATCTGGTTGAGGGAGCTTTCGGCCTCGCGCACGAAGACGCGGTCAGCCGGGCGGATCTGAACCGGGACGGTCTTCGTGACCTTGTGCGGCAGGCCGACGGTTTCGAAGGTGAACTCGATCGGGATCTGCGCGGCCGCCGAACCGGTGAGGGTCCAGGTCCCGCTGATCGTCTGGCCGAGCCGCATCCGCGATGCCGTGACGGCGGGACCGGAGATGGTCCATCCGGTCGGCGCCACCGGCGTGAGGCGGACGTTGTCGACCGAGTCCTCGTCCAGCCGAACGTCGGCGGACACGGTGACCGACTGCAGGCCGGGGCCGACCCACACGATGCCCGACGGCTTCACGGTCATCGTGGTCTTCGGCGTGTACGACGCCGGCGGCATCGGGCCGACGCTGATCCGGTCGAGGCCAGGCTTGCCGGACACCTGCACGGTGTTCCGGCCGGCCCGGAGCTGGACGGCGATCGCCGTCGATCCTGGGACGTCCGGGTTGCCGGCGTCCAGGACGGCGCTGACCGGGGAACCGCCGTTGACCCGGACCGAGAAGGTTCCGGCCGCTGACGTCGTACCGTCGAGCTGGAGCCGGTAGGTGCCGTCAGCAGGTGCTTCGATGTTCTCGTACGTCGCGCCTCCGATCACCTGGGCTGATCCGGAGCAGGCGGTGCAGAGGTCGAGGCGGGCGCCGGGGCTTCGGTTGAGCTCGGCCTCGAGCGGCAGCGGGTTGAGCAGCGCCTGGGGACGGGCGTACCCGACCTTCACCTCGTCGATCTTCAGCTTCTTGTAGTACGTCGGCGACTGCGGCCCGGCCCAGGTGTCGAGCACCTCGAGCTTCACGTACCTGGCCAACTGGTCGCCGATGTCGATGAACTGCACCGCGCGACGGCTGGGCATGGCGTCGTTCCGGACGGATTTCCAGTGCTTGCCGTCAATGCTGACCGAGACCTTGTAGTCCTTGATCCGCGCGGAGTCCTCCGGCCGCCCGAACGACTCCCGGGCGTGCGTCGGCGACCATTCGGTCTGGTTCACCGCCAGGTACGTCGCGAGCCGCGGCCGGCCAAGGTCGAGCGTCATCGCGACCGGGAACTGCCCGTTCGCGTCCCAGTACGACGGGAAGCTGCCGTCGACCAGGTTCGCCGCCGGGTGGTCGGTGGTCTGAGCCGAAGCGGTTGCCTTGAGCATCGACTGCGGGTACAGCCCGAACTGCCCGGCGGTGGTCACCTTGAACACCGTGTCGTACGCGTCCCACGCTGTGACGCCCAGGATGCTGAGGTAGCCGCCCGACTGGTTGAACCGGAACCGCTTCCCGGTCCGCACGTCGGTGACACCGGTGACGACGTACCCGTTGTCGCGCAGCCGCACGTAGTCCTGCGAGGTGGGTTTGGTCAGCACGTGCACGTACTGCGTGCGCGCGTTGTCGGCGACGGTGATCACGCCGTGCGCGCCGTCGTTCCAGAACCCGGGCTGCATCCCGCCGTACAGGTAGCCGCCGCCCTGGGTCCTGGTCAGCGACGAGGTGATCGGCGGCAGCCACTGCGCCATGAAGTTGTTGAAGTTCGCCTGCTGCGGCGGGAACTTGCCGTTGACCATCGCGGTCTCGGCCATCAGTGACTTGATCGACGAGCCGGCGTTGGCGACGTACCGGCCGATGCTGAGGCCGTAGTCGACCTTGCTGTCACTGCCGTCGTACCACCACTGCCCGGTGGTCGGCAGCTTGTAGTCGGCCTCGGTCAGCCGCGGCATCGGAGTGAAGGTGGCCTGCGGGTAGTCGTAGGCGGGTGTGATGCCGGTCTTCTGCTCGTTGCTGACCGTGTCCATGATCGGTGTGTCCTCGTTGTTGTTGCTCAGCAACCACGAGGGCCTCTGCTCGCGGATCTGTTCGTACAGACCGTTGCGCTCCCAGTAGGCGTTGTCGTTGTCGATCCAGAAGCCGGACAGGTCGGCGTAGCGGTCCATCACCTCGTGGAACAGGTCGTAGCTGTACTCGCCGAACCCGTCGCGGGTGGTCAGGTCGACCTGCTTGCCCTTGTACGCCGAGTAGGCGGCCGAGTCGAGCGTCTGGACACCCGGGACTTCGTTGTGCCACTGCGGGTCATCGGTCATGTAGAGCAGCACCCGGACGCCCTTGGCCTTGCCGGCGGCCACCAGTTCGCCGAGGAAGTCGCGCTTGGTCGAGCAGCTGCCCGGGATCGAGGACGGCCACGGCCGCGCGTAGCCGAGTCGGCTGTGGAACGTCGCGAGGACGATGTACGACGCGTGCAGCTTCTGCGCCTCGTCGACCCAGTAGTCGGCGTTCCAGCCGCCTTCGGTGACGTCGCGTTCCCAGGCCGCGCAGTCGGTGTGGCGGGGTGCGGTGAACATGCCCCAGTGCAGAAAGAGCCCGGCGGTGGAGTCGCGCATCCACTGCTGACGCGGGTGTTCGACCTCGGCGCGGGCCGGGGTGGTGCTGAGCAGCGCGGCCACGAGGGCCAGCGCGAGGGCGGCGGCGGTCAGGCCACGGCGCCGCCAGGGTAGTCGGAGGACCATCGGATCTTCACTCCTCGGGAGTGGCAGGCGGAATAATGACAACAAGCTTGCCTATTCAGAGATCCGATGATTCCAACGGTTCCGCCCCGAGGTCAAGACCCCGGCCTCAGCTTCCCGGTACGGCGAGCAGGTCGGCCAGTACGGCGTCGAGCGCGGTCCGGGCGGCGCCGAGCGCGACCGAGTCGGCGCCCATCGTCGACGTGAGCACCTCGATCGGGACCAGCGTCCATCGGGCCAGCTCGCGCCGGAACGGCTCGGTGACGATCGCGCCGCCCCGTGACATGCCGCCGCCGAGCACCACGACCTCGGGGTCGACCGCCAGCGCCAGGACGGCGGCGCCGCGCGCCAGCACCTCGCTGAACTCGGTGAGCACCGCGAGGCTCTCGGCGTCCTGCCGGGCCGCCGAGGCGATCACCAGCTCACCTTCGCGTCCCGGGGTGACGCCCTGCGAGGCCGCGAGCGCGGCGCCGCGGGCGTGCAGGCGGTCCACCGCGGCCTCCCAGCCGAGCATCGGCATCGCGCCGATCTCGCCGGCCGCGCCGTGGCGTCCCTGGTGGACCTGACCGCCGATGAGCACCCCGGCGCCGGCGCGGTGGCCGGCGAACATGTAGACCACGTCGCGGTGCTCCCGCGCGGCGCCCTTCCAGTGCTCGGCGAGCGCGGCGAGCTTCACGTCGTTCGCCACGGCGACCGGTTTGCCCAGTTCTGCGCTCAGTTCCGCCGCCACGTCGACCTCGGTGAATCCCGGCAGCGAGTACGGCGCGAGCCCGGCGCCGACCGGGCCTTCCCGGACGTCGTGCACGCCTTCGGCCGCGTGCAGCGTCCCGGTGACTCCGCAGGCGATCGCGGAGATGTCGCCCGGTTCGAGGCCGGCCGTGGACCAGCACTGCCGCGCGGCGCAGACCGCGGCCTGCAGCCGTTCGGCGGCGGGCAGAGCGGGGTCGAGCTCGATCCGGTGCGAGGCGAGCGCGGTGCCGCGCAGATCGGTGACCACGGCCATCACCTTGTGCGCGCCGATGTCGAGCCCGCTCACGTACCCCGACTCGGCGCGGAACCGGAAGTACCGCGCGGGCCGGCCGGCGCCCCGGCCCGGCAGGCGGCGTGGTGGTGTCGTCTCCTCGACCTTGCCCTCGGTGAGCAGTTCGGCGAGCAGGTCCTCGGCCGTCGGCCGGGACACCCCGATGGCCGCGCGCAGATCGCGCAGGGTCAGCGCCTCCGCGTCGAGGAAGGTTTTCAGTGCCGCGGTCAGGTTCATCCGCCGCAGCAGCGACGAGTCGCCCATCCGGCCGCCGGCGGCTGTGTCTTGACTCATCCGATGAATCGTCCCTATGCTCGCGCCAATATTGCTAACTGACCTGCATATTACCGCCGGAGCGGTTATCGCAGGGTCGCCGGTGGCCGCTCGGCCGCCGTACGGAAGGAATCCGATGGCTTCACGGTGGAGAGCGGCGGTCGCCGCGGCGACGCTTCTGACGGTAGCGCTCGGCGGCTGCACGAGCGGTGGCACCACGGCGAACAACGCCGGCAAGAACGACGGCACGGTCGAGCTCACGATGCTGACGTTCGAGACGCCGAACCTGCCCGCCGCGCTGTGGGACTCGGCGATCGAGCGCGTCTCGGCCAGGGTCCCGGGCGTGAAGATCAAGAAGCTGGTCACCCCGAACGTGGACCGGACGACGTACGCCAAGCAATTGGCCAGCTCCGGGCAGCTTCCGGACATCATGCTCGCGGTGAACCCGCAGGGATTCGCCGAGGGCGGCCAGCTGGCCGACTTCACCAAGGAGGAACTGGCCGGCTTCGCCAGCCCGGAGGCCGGTGCGATCAAGGGCAAGATCTACCAGCTGCCCACGAACGCGCAGCCGCAGTCGTTGCTGTACTACAACAAGGCCGACTTCGCGAAGGCCGGCATCACGGCCCCGCCGAAGACCTGGACCGACTTCCTGGCCGCGTGCGCGAAGCTCAAGGCGGCCGGTACGACGCCGATCGCCGTCGGCGGTGGCGGCCAGGACACCTTCGCCGCGATGTACCCGTGGGTCGGAACGGTCGGCACCGATGTGTACCTCGAGGACCCGAAGTTCTCCGCCGGGATCGCCGACGGGTCGAAGACGTTCGCCGATGCGGCGTTCGTGAAGGCGACGGCCAAGATCGCCGAGCTGGCGAAGCTCGGCTATCTCGACAAGCAGGGCACCAGCCGTTCCTACGCCGACCACGAGAAGGCCTTCCGGGGCGGCTCGGCAGCGATGTACCCGATGGGGTCGTGGTTCGCGACCTCGGCCGACAACGACAAGCCGCCGTTCGAGGTCGGCGTGTTCGCGTGGCCGTCGGACGACGGCCGGGCGGTGGTCCCGACACTGACCGGCGGCGGGCTCAGCGTCAGCGCACAGGCCGAGAACGTCGACCTGGCGAAGAAGTTCGCGCTGGAGTGGACCAAGGACAAGGAGACCTCGGACGCGTTCACCCGCGCCGACGGCACCTTCAACACCGTCAGCGGGTACCAGCCGCCGGCGGACATGGGCCCGTTGTTCAAGGCAACTCTTGCCCTCTACAACCAGGCGGTGAAGGACGGCACCGTCACGCCGGCGCTGTCGATCGAGCAGGGCGACAACGGGCTCCCGGCCGACCTCACCGTGCCGACCCAGCAGCTGGCGGTCGAGTTGCTGAACGGCAAGTCCGACGCACAGGGGGTCGCGGCGAAGCTCGACAAGGAGTACGCCGCGCTCAAGTAGGCCCTGCTCACCCCGACTGGAAGGCGCGAGATGTTGCGGCGTGTCCGCGAGTTCTCCGGGTTCGCCCTGCCCGGACTGTTGTTGTACGGCGTACTGGTGCTGGTCCCGATCGGCTGGACGGTGGCGCAGGCGTTCACCGACCGCAACCGGTTCGCGGCGTCGACGCACTGGGTCGGCCTGGACCAGTTCCAGCGGCTGGTTCAGGACGACCAGTTCTGGCTGGTGCTCAGGAACACGGTCGTGGTGACCGCGATCGTGGTCGTCGTACCGAACGTGGTCGGCCTGGCGATCGCCCTGCTGCTGGATCGCGAGACCCGCCTGTACCGGCTGCTCCGCTCGGTGTTCTTCACGCCGGTGATTCTCAGCGGCATCGTGGTCAGTGTCATCTGGCAGAGCCTGCTCCGGCCCGACGGCGTACTGAACGCGCTGCTCGCTGACGCGGGTGTCGAGTCGGCGCCCGGCTGGTTGTCGGATCCCGGCATCGCGCTGTTCTCGATCGGCGGCATCCTGTGCTGGCAGATGCTCGGGTTCTGCGTGGTGGTGTACCTCGCCGGGCTGAACGGCGTACCGCGAGAACTGTACGAAGCGGCGGTCGTCGACGGCGCCGGATGGTGGCGCCGGTTCGGCTCGGTGACATGGCCGATGATCGCGTCGTCGGTGACGATCAACACGGTCATGCTGCTGATCAGCGGCTTCAAGGTCTACGAGCACATCCTGGTCCTGACCAACGGCGGACCCGGCCGCAACACCACCGCCTCGATCGCGTTCGACGTGATCGAGAAGGGCGTCCGCGGTGACCGGATCGGATTCTCCGCCGCCGAGGCGACCGTCATGCTGGCGATCATCGTCGTCCTGAGCGGCGTCGTACTGAGGCTGCTTCAGCGCCGGGAGGTGCACCTGTGACGCGCGTGATCCGTCCGGTCGCGGCGATCGCGCTGGCTGCCGTGTTCTTCTTCCCGATCTACGTCGTGGTCACCGGGCTGCTCAAGCCGGCCGACCAGATCCAGTCGTCACCGCTCGGGCTGCCGAGTCGGCCGACCGCGGACAACCTGAGCGCTGTGCTCGGCCGGGAGGACGGTCTCTACTGGTCGGCGCTGCTGAACAGCGTCCAGATCACTGTGCTGTCGGTGGTCGCGCTGACGCTGCTGTCGGCAATGCTGGCGCACTACCTGGTCCGCTCGACAGCGCGCTGGACCAAGCCCGCGTTGCTGATGCTGCTCGCCGGGCTGATGATCCCGCCGGCGGTGATCCTGCAGCCGGTCACCCAGGTGCTCGGCGCGTTCGGCCTGATGAACTCGGTCGTCGGAGTGGTCTGCAGCAACGTCGCGTACTACCTGCCGTTCGGCGTGTTCGTGTTCTCCGGTTTCATCGCGACGGTGCCGGTCGAGATCGAGGAAGCGGCGAGCATCGACGGAGCCGGGCGGTTTCGGATGTTCTGGCAGGTGGTCTTCCCGACCCTGCGGCCGGCCGCGGCCAGCGTGATGATCTTTCTCGGCGTCTGGGTGTGGAACGACTTCCTCAGCCCGCTGGTGATCCTCGGCCCGGAGGCCGGCACCACGGTCACGGTCGGCGTCTACCGCTCGGTCGGGGAGTACTCGACCAACTTCGGCACGCTGTACGCCTTCTCGTTCCTGGCGTCGTTGCCGGTGCTGCTCTTCTTCGTTGCCCTGCAGAAGCAGTTCGTCGCAGGCCTGACCGCGGGATCCGTCAAATGAACGCACATGTCTCCTTCACCGATCGCGTCCTTCTCCTGCAGACTCCGGGTACGTCGTACTCGGCGTACCTGGGTGCCGGCGACGACATCCCGATCCACACCTACTGGGGTCCGCGCGTCACCGCGGCCGACGCCGCACAGCTCGCCACCGCGACGGCCGACCGCCTGGCGGGGGAGTGGACGAGCTTCCGGTCCGCGGCGAACGGGCACGAGGAGCTTCCGCTCGACGGACGGCTCCAGTTCGGCCGCGCCGCGGTCTCGCTGGAGTTCGCCGGCGGCGTCCGCAGTACGGAGTGGACGCTGACCGAGCCCCGGATCCACGACGACGCCAGGCACCTGGAGCTGGTCTTCGACGTCGAGCGTCACGAGGTCGTGCTGAGCCTGCACTACCGGGTGCACGACGACTCCGACGTGATCGACCGTTGGGTTGCCATCAGCAACAACTCCGGCGAGCCGGTCGCCGTCCACCGGCTCGACTCTGCGGCCTGGGTGATGCCGGAGTGGACGCAGTACCGGATGTCGCACCTGACCGGGCGGTGGGCGGCGGAGACCGGACTGCAGCGCACCAACCTCACGAACAGCCAGTTGGTGCTGGAGAGTCGCCGTGGGATCACCAGCCATCACGCGAACCCCTGGTTCGCGGTCGACGACGGAACCGCGACCGAGGAGTACGGCGACGTCTACAGCGCCGCGCTGCACTGGAGCGGCTCGTGGCGGCTGCTCGCGCAGCGAGACCTGGACGAGCCGGTCCAGGTGCTGCTCGGCTGGGGGCACGAGGACTTCGGGCCGCGCCCTCTCGACCCTGGAGAGCAGCTGACGTCTCCAGTGAGTTCCGGGCTGTTCAGCAACGCGGGCTTCGGTGCGGCGAGCCGCGCGTGGCACACCTACGCGCTGAACCACGTCCTGCCGCGGTCGAACGAGCTTCGGCCCGTCCTGTTCAACTCGTGGGAGGCCACGGAGTTCGCAGTCGACGAGGCGAGTCAGCGCAAGCTCGCCGCGCAGGCCGCCGAGCTCGGGTGCGAGCTGTTCGTCCTCGACGACGGCTGGTTCGGGCGCCGCAGCGACGACCGGACCGGTCTGGGCGACTGGTGGGTGAACCGGGACCGCTTCCCGGGCGGCCTGCAGCCGTTGATCGACGAGGTGCACGGGCTCGGCATGGACTTCGGTCTGTGGGTCGAGCCGGAGATGGTCAACCCGGACTCCGACCTCTACCGGGCGCATCCCGACTGGGTCTACCACTACGAAGGCCGGGCGCCCGCGGAGCTGCGCAACCAGTTGGTGCTCAACCTGGCGCGGCCGGACGTGCAGCGATGGATGCTGGAGCAGCTGGACGGGTTGCTCGCGGCGCACGACATCCAGTTCGTGAAGTGGGACATGAACCGGCCGTTCGCGGACACCGGCTGGCCCGCGGAGCCGGAGCGGCAGGGTCGGATCTGGTTCGACCACGTCACCGGGGTGTACGCCGTACTGGACGCGCTGCGGGCGAAGTACCCGAGCGTCGCGTTCGAGGCGTGCTCCGGCGGTGGCGGCCGGGTCGACCTGGGGATGATGCACCGGACCGACCAGTTCTGGACCTCGGACAACACCGACGCCGTGGACCGGCGGACGATCCAGCACGGGTTCAGCCAGCTCTACCCGGCCCGCACGATGTCGTGCTGGGTGACCGACGTCCCCTCGTTCATCAACAAGCGGCGCGTTCCGCTGGCGTACCGGTTCCACGTCGCAATGGCCGGCGTGCTCGGCATCGGGGGTGATCTCGACGCCTGGTCCGACGAAGAACGCGAGCAGGCCCGCGAGCTGATCGCGCAGTACAAGACGATCAGGCATGTGGTGCAGCACGGCGCCCAGTACCGGTTGGGAGAACCCGGCAGGTCCGCGTCGGCGGTGCAGTACGTGACCCGCGACCGGACCGAGTCGGTCGTGCTGGCCTATCAAGACTCCCAGCAGTACGACAGCCAGCCGCCACCGATCCGCCTGCGGGGCTTGGATCCGCGCGCCGTCTACGAGCTGGAGGGCGCAACCTGGTCGGGTGCGGCGCTGATGGCGCACGGCCTCCATCTCCATCTGACCGGCGACTACGCGAGCCGGCTGATCACGCTCCGCGCGGTGACCTGACGGACGCCGCTCTGGTGGTGATCCGGCGTCCGGTCGTACTGTCGAAGAGGGCGGCGCGGCCGTCCACGGTCTCCGGGGCGGGAGGGTTGGACGATGGGTGACGCGGTTGCACCACACGGACTACATCATGTGACGGCGATTGCGGAGGATCCGCAGCGAAACGTTGATTTCTACACGACGGTGCTGGGGTTGCGGCTGGTCAAGAGGACGGTCAACTTCGATGCTCCGGACACCTACCACCTGTACTACGGGGACGCCGCGGGCCGGCCGTCGACGCTGCTGACCTTCTTTCCGTGGCCGGGAGCGCCGTACGGCAGACAGGGGACGGGGTTGACGACAGCGACAGCTTTCAGTGTGCCGCCGGAGTCGATGGGGTGGTGGCAGCAGCGGTTGCAGAGCCTGGGGGTCGCGTCGGACGGTCCGGTGGCAGGCTCTGACCAGGAGATCCTGCGGTTGCGGGATCCCGACGGCTTGGTGATCGAGTTGGTGGCGTCCGACGGCGACTCCCGATCGGGGTGGGACGGGGTGGCCGCGATCGGGGCCGACAACGCGATTCGCGGTCTGTTCTCGGTCACGATGACGGAGAAGGCACTGGACCCGACGGCCGAGATGCTGGCGGGCATGCTGGGGATGCAGCACGGCCGGGACTCCGCCGAGGGTTCGCGGTTCGTGATGTCGGGTGGAGCCGAGGGGACGGCGGTGGACGTCGTACCGAGCGACGCCTCGCGCGGGCTCCAGGCGGCCGGAACGGTTCACCACATCGCGTTCCGGGCACCCGACCGTGAGACGCAGACGAAGTGGCGCCAGGAGCTGATCGAGGCCGGGGTCCAGGTCACGGAGATCCTCGATCGGCAGTACTTCACCTCGATCTACTTCCGGGAGCCGGGCGGCGTCCTGCTGGAGATCGCGACCGATCAACCGGGTTTCACGGTGGATGAGCCGTTGCTCGAGCTGGGTCAGCACTTGAAGCTCCCGCCCTGGCTCGAACCGGACCGCGAGCAGATTCAGGCATCGCTGCCGTCGTTGCGCGTGCCAGAGGCTCCCGCGGCGGGCGAGTTCGGCTGATGGGCGAGGACCTCCTCCGGCGACCGCACGTGTGGCAGCCGGGCTCGGCCGACCCGCCGCTGCTTCTGCTGCACGGCACCGGTGGCGACGAGCACGACCTGCTCGGACTGCGCGAGCATCTGGCGCCGGGTGCTCCCGTGCTGTCGCCCCGAGGAACGGTGCTGGAGCAGGGGATGCCGCGGTTCTTCCGGAGGCTGCGGGAGGGCGTGTTCGACGAGGACGATCTCCGGGCCCGAGCCGACGAGCTCGCCGCGTTCCTCCACGCGGCCGAGGCGAAGTACGACGTACCGGCCGGCTCCTGGCTGGCGGTCGGCTTCTCCAACGGCGCCAACATGGCCTCCGCCCTGCTCCTGCGCCACCCCGAGGCGCTCGCCGGCGCGGTCCTGCTGGCCGCGATGGTGCCGTTCGCCGACGACGAGCCCGAGGATCTCGCTCTGGCAGGCAAGCGGGTCCTCATCGTCAACGGCGACAGCGACCCGATGGCCACTCCCGGCCAGACCACCCGGTTGGCCGAGCAACTCCGCCGACGCGACGCACACGTCGAACTGCTGCCGTTCCCCGGCGGCCACACGATCGATCCCGCCCAACTGCCCCGCATCCGGCAGTTCATCGGTGCGGGCGGGGTGGGACCTGACCTTGCCCCAGTGGTCACGGGCCAGCGATGCCCGCATCTGATCCAGCTGTGGAGTCCATGAGGCGAAGTGCTTCGGGGTGCGCCAGGGCCCTGCGGGTCTACACGGCCAGGCTCACGCGTGTGGTTAAGGTGCGTGTTCCCCCTCGGACACATATCGACGGGCTGATGGAGACATCAGCCCGTTTTTCTTTGTCGTCCTCCGTGATCGCCAGGCCGAGCGCGACTTGGGCCTCGGGAAGCGGGCTCCGCGCGGCACATCGGTAGAAGACCACGTGGTTCCTGGGAGCGGCTTCCTTCTTCCGCCCGCACCGCGGGCACCGAGTGGCGACCGAAAGACGCGGACCCGCTTCGCGGTAACCTGGGTTCGCTCGCGCTTGGAAAAGTTGGTCGGTTCAGCTCCTCGCCGCGATCGCATCACCAGTTGCGCGTTGGCTGGGCCACAACGCCTGGCTGTACGCTGTGGTAGGAAGACGGTCCGGTTCAGAGCGGTTGCTGCCTTCGGACGGGGCCAGGGGTCGGTGAAGTCCGGTGACTCGATGACTGGGTTTTGTCGCCGCTGTCGCCCTCGCAACGTTGGGGAGGGTCACGTTCGGCAACGGCGTCGAGGTCGTTGCCTCCGGCCCTAAGACTTCCAGTTGGGTGAACACCAGGCCCGCCCATGAGATCGGTGCACACCTGGCGTTGCTGCGCTCACCGGATGACACGCAGATCGGCAAGAGATGGCCGCAGCGGCGTGGCCGCCGGTCTGTGGTCCGGCGGCCACGTTTCGTGTTGTGTGTTGGTCAGGCCCAGGGGTTGAAGGGGATGCCGCCGGGCTTGGTGCTGTTCAGGAGGTTGCGGAAGCGGTCGTCGCGGTCGGCGATCTTGATCGTGGCCGAGCCGAAGTTGTAGTTCATGAGGGTGTCGCGCATGCCGGTGCTCGGCCAGCCGTTCCAGCCGACGAGCGGCGGGTAGCGCCAGTTGTGGTAGTGGTTCTCCGGCGGCTCGTCGTTGCCGTTGGCGAGCCGGAAGTAGTGGGTGAAGCCGCCGTCTTTGTGGTAGACGACCTTCGGGTGCGAACCGTCGAAGCGCACCTGCGAGCGCGGGAAGGTCTTCGATCCGCTGTGCACGGTGGTCGACACGTACTCGACCTGGTTCGAGGACTGGTTGACCCAGGAGATCACGTGCTCCCAGTCGTTGCGGTGGCCGTTGGTCCCGCCGGCGATCTCACCGACGCCGTTGGAGGCTTGGTCCTTCTCGAAGTAGCTGGCGTAGACGATCGCGCACCAGCCGTTGTTGCACTTGGACCTGGAGTAGGTCTGGGACCGGTCGAGGTCGATCTGGTCGTGGCAGTTGCCGTTGACCGCGCCTCCGAGGCCGAGGCCGTTGTTCACGTGCCAGTCGGGAGCGATCGCGGAGACGGCGTAGCAACCGTTGCCGTCGTAGTCGTACGCCGGGGAGAACGACTGCTCGTACCCGTCGGCGTTCTGGGGGAGGTTTCCGATGGACTCGGCTGACGCGGCTGTCGCGGTCAGCGTCGCGGTGACGACAACGAGCCCCAACACGGCGGCCAGCCGGGAGACAATGGGCGGTTTTCGCATACCTGGCTTCTTTCTCGTTGATGGCAACGGGACCTGGGCAAGTCCCGGAGCGTACGAAGTACACCTGCCATCGCGGAGGCAACCAGCCCGCCCTATACGTTCCATACACGCCGGGATACAGGCGGTGACCGGGCGTGCGGACGGTCGCTGCACAACTCCTCGCGGTTCCGCGCAAATCTCGTCTATACGTTTTGTAAACGAATGCGTTTACAGGAGATGGGTTCTTGCCTACGCTGGTCGTCGTGACGACCGAGGCGGTGTGCTGGGTGTCGAGGGGGTTGGTGCTGGGTGGTGGAGGGCCTGTCGGTCGTGCCTGGCAGACGGGGCTGATGTCCGCAGCACTTGAGCATGGGCTTGACCTCGACGCGGCGGACTTGATCGTCGGCACCTCAGCCGGCGCGATCGTCGGCGCCGAGCTCGCCCTTGGGCTCGACCTGCGTGCTGTCCTTCCGAGCCCGACTCCTTCGCAGGCGAGCGTGGCGCCTTCGCGGCCCGACGCGGCGATCATGGCGATGATCGGCCGCGCTGCCACCTCCAGTGATCCGGACGAAGCTCGCCGACGCATCGGAGTGGCTGCTCTCGAGGCGGAGACACCCGACGAGACGGCAGCGATGGACCGGCCGAACGTCGCCGCGATGCGCGGAGTTCCGTGGCCGCCACGGTTCACAGCCACAGCGGTCAGCATCACCACAGGCCGTCTCGTGCTGCTGGACGAGTCGTCGGGAGCGTCGCTGCAGCAGGCGTTGGCGGCCAGCTCGGCGCTTCCGGGAGTATGGCCACCGATCACGATCGGTTCGGATCGCTACATCGACGGCGGTGTGCGGAGTTCGCTGAATGTGGACGCCGCCGTAGGCGCGGATCGCGTGCTGGTCATCAGCTGCCACTCGGTCGGCGGGACCGGGGGACGCCCGGGCGTACTCGCTGAGGAGATCGAGACCGCGCGACGTCAGGAGGTCGGCGTGGAAGTCGTGGCGCCGGACGAGGTGTTCCTCAGTCTCACCGACGGCGGTCGTGACCTCCTCAATCCGGGGCTCGAGGCCCCTGCTTTCGAGGCAGGCAGGCGGCAGTGGGATGTCGAGGCGGATCGGGTCAAGGCCTTCTGGGCCGGCAACGCCGACCATCGTTGATCGACGGCTGAACAACGCGTTGGGGCCCAGTCTTTTGATTCTCCGCGTAGTATGTAAGACAGGATATATACCTGTGAGGAGAACGTGCCATGCCACGGAGAAGTGACGCCCGGCAGAAAATGATCGATGCGGCTCGGGGACTGATCCGTGAGCGCGGGCTGAACGCGACGGCGATCTCTGACGTCCTGGAGCGCAGCGGGGCGCCGAAGGGGTCGGTGTACTTCCACTTTCCCGGGGGCAAGGCGCAACTGGCGGTCGAGGCGGCCGCTTCCCATGCTCATCAGCAGGTACGGATGATCGACGAGTTCGCGGCCGAGTCCTCCTCGGCGGCAGAACTGATCGGGTGGTACGTCGACGCCGGCCGGGACGGCATGCTGGCCAGCGATTTCTCGCGAGGCTGCGGCCTGGCGCCGCTGGTCACCGAGGGGCCGCACGACCTCGAGGAGGTTGCCGGGACGAGCAGGCGCGGATTTACGGAGATGGTCGATCGGGTCGCGTTCCACTTCGTTGCCTTCGGCATTGACCGTGCCGCCGCCCGGAGTCTTGCGGACGCGGTCGTCGCGGGCGTGGAAGGCGCGATGATCACCGCGCGAGCGTTCCGCAGTACGAGCCCTTGGGACGCGGTGAAGGCTGCTCTGCTGGCGTACGAGAAGACCATCCGCTGACTCGAGTCCGCCGGAGAAGCTCCCCTTTCAGCAACACGTACTATGTATGATGGACTACATAGTAAACCGATGAAAGGGCGAGAGTCATGGCACGTGTACTCATCACCGGCGCCTCACGCGGCATCGGCCGCGGCCTCGTGGTCGAGCTGTCGAAGCGCGGCCACGAGGTCATCGCGACCGCCCGGGATCTCTCGTCGCTCGACGACGTTCCGGCCGCGCAGAACCTCCAGCTCGACGTCACCGACCAGGCGTCCGTCGAGACCGCGATCGCGGCCGCCGGGCGCGTCGACGTGCTGATCAGCAACGCCGGTGCGACCGTCCGTGCTCCGCTCGAGACGGTTCCGCTGGACGAGGTGAGCCGGCTGTTCGAGCTGAACACCTTCGGCGCGCTGCGCGTCGCGCAGGCGGTGCTGCCGCAGATGCGCGGGCGCGGGTCAGGACGGATCGCGTTCGTCTCCAGCGTGCAGGGCAGGCTCGCGATCCCGCTGATCGGGCCGTACTCGGCGTCGAAGTGGGCGCTGGAGGGAATCGCGGAGAGCCTCGCGATCGAGGTGCGGCACTTCGGCGTCGAGGTGCAGGTGTTCGAGCCGGGTGCGGTGTCATCGGGCGGCGCCGAGCGGGCGAAGGTGTTCCTCGACGAGGACGACCCGTACTTCCCGATGCTGGAGCAGCTCGCCGGGTTCCGGACCGCGCCGGTCACCGTCGAGGAGTTCGCGACCGTTGTCGCCGACGCGATCGAGAGCAGCGACGTACCGTTCCGCATCCCCGTCGGCGAGGCCGCCATCGCGCAGCTGCAGGCCCGCAAAGCAGCACCTGAGGATCAGCCGTTCGTCGCAGCACCGCTGAACTGGTGACTCGATGATCGACAACTCCGTACTACGGTCGCTCGCCGGCCCACATCACCACCTGGCCGTCACCTCCGGCCGGGTCGCTCGCTACCCGGCAGACGTCTCACCGTTCATGGCGATCCCGGCCGACGCTACGGCTGAGGACTGGGCACGACTGAGCGAGCTGGCTGGAGGCGACCCGGTCACCCTGATCGACCCACCTCCAGCGCCGCGGAGTTGGGCGCTGATCCGCGATCTGACGGTCGTCCAGATGATCGGCCTGGGTGTGAACCGCGCCGTCGAGGAGCCCGACGTGAAGATCGTGCCGCTGGACGACAACGACGCTCCGGAGATGCTCGAGCTGGCCCAACGCACCAAACCCGGTCCGTTCGCGGCGCGGACCCACCGGCTCGGTTCGTACTTCGGGGTCCGCGA
The DNA here is from genome assembly GCF_040681455.1 of Kribbella sp. NPDC051770. Taxonomy (NCBI): domain Bacteria; kingdom Bacillati; phylum Actinomycetota; class Actinomycetes; order Propionibacteriales; family Kribbellaceae; genus Kribbella; species Kribbella sp. NPDC051770. Next base: position 509,196 of record NZ_JBFAYT010000003.1, read on the forward strand.
CAACGGCGTTCTCATCGCCATGGCAGGAGAACGCCTGCGCCCAGGCGGCTGGACCGAGGTCAGTGCGGTGTGCACCGATGAGACCTACCGGGGACGCGGCCTCGGCCGTGCCCTGATGGAACGTGTGATCGGCGGCATCCGCATTCGAGGCGAGGAGCCGTTCCTGCATGTCGCCGCGACGAATGCCGGCGCGATCGGTCTCTACGAGCGGATGGGCTTCCGAGCCCGCCGGACCTCACAGGTGACCGTCTTCGACCCAGGCGCCTGACCCAGAACTGCCCGTCGCGTCGCGCCCTCACGCGACGCGGCGGGCTTCTCGCGCTCGAACAGTCGTCTCGATGGTGCGCACCGCAACGAAAAGGATGAACGCAGTGGTGCATCCCAGTGCCACCCAGACGTACGCCGACCAGCCGGGCGGCCGGACCGCGGAGAACCAGCGGATCGCGTAGTTGGCTGTCGATGCGAGCGGGAAGGTGAAGATCCACCAGCCGCCGTTGAAGGTGAGGGTGCGGTACTCGCCGATCAGCGCGCCTTGCACGAGCAGCATCAGGATGAGGACGCCGGTCATCAGCTCCTGCGCCTGGTCGACACGTCCGGGGTGGGCGATGATCCAGGCGAGGTTGGCGGTTGAGGTGCCGGCGACGAACGCGGTCATCGCCGGCCGGAGCGCGTCGGGGAGCCGTTCGCCGACGAGCATCCGTACGGCGACGATCGCGGTCATCGCGACCCAGAAGAACAACCCCGCGCCGATGGCGGCGATGGCGAGGGATCGCAGCCCGATGGTCGACAGCCCGATACTGGCGATGAACGGTCCGGCGACCGCGGGGATGTAGTACCCCGGATGGATCGTCCGGAGATCGACGGCGCCGCTCAGCCAGTGAGCGATCAACTGGGCGACGACTACGGCCAGCGCCACGATCGCCGCGCCGCAGATCCAGGCGAACACCGTGAAGCTGTACGCCGTGTAATGCGCGGACAGCAGCACGGCGACGAGCGGGATCACCGACGCGAACGGCCCGCTCATCGGATGCCGCAGGTCGTCGCCGAACGCGCCGCGCGTCCGCAGGCCGCCGCGCAGGTACGTGATCACAAAGGCGAGCCAGAGCGCGTCGCTGACGCCGAAGAAGATCTCGGCGGGCCAGGTGGGTGCGTGGACGGCGGTCGCGGCGGCTGACCAGGCGCCGCCGAGTCCCGCCATCCCGAGCGGCATGCCGAAGAGGTTCAGCGGGAGACGCTGGTGGGTGTCGATGATCTCGATCCTTATGTAAACGGCGTCGTTTACCAGGAGCATATCGGGATGATGGACGTAGGTAAACGGCGGCGTACACTTCTGAGATGACCGAGACGGTGAGACCGGCGGCCGGTCGCGGTGCCCGGGAGCGGATCCTGACCGCGGCGACGCGGTTGTTCCGCGCGCAGGGGATCGTCGCCACTCAGATGGAGGCGGTGGCGGCCGCGGCGCCGGTGTCGAAACGCACGCTCTACAAGCACTTCCGCGACAAGTCCGAGCTGATCGACGCGTACCTGCAGCAACGCGACCGGCGGATGTTCACCGAGCAGCTCGGGTCGGACGAGGATGCGCGCGGGCAGATCCTCGCCCTGTTCGCCCGGACCAGTAGCGACGGCCCGATCGGCGCCTGTCCGTTCGTTGCCGCGTCGACCGAGTTCCCCGAGCCGGGCAGTGCGCCGCATCGCGCCGCCGTACGGCACAAACGGGCGTTCCAGGAGCGGCTGCAGCAGCTGGTCGCCGGTGCGGGCGTCGAGAATCCCGACCAGGTCGGAGCCTTGATTTCGCTGTTGTACGACGGCGCGATCAGCCGTTCGCAGACGCTCAACGACCCGCGTCCACTCGAAGAGGCCCGCGATCACGTCGCCGCCTTGCTCGGGCCGGAGTAGCGGGGTCCGTCAGCGAGTGCCGGACCCCGCTCGCTCAGATCTCGGGATGCAGGTCCCGGACCGCGCTGGCCTCTTCGAGAAGGCCGCCGATGTGCAGGACGGTCGACTCGGCATGCCACGTGGCAGCAACCTGTACGCCGATCGGCAGCCCCTCCGAGCTGGTCCCGAAGCGCATCGACAGCGCGGGCAGCCCGGTCACGTTGAACTGGACCGTGTACGACTGGATGTGGCCTGCGTCGACGGTCTGTCCGTCGACGACGAACTCCGATGCGCCGTGCGGGTAGGCCGGGATCGGCAGTACCGGTAGCACGACGGCGTCGTACCGGGAGAAGTACTCGGCGTACCCGTCGCGAATCCGGTCGAAGGCCTGCTCGACGTCGACGTACTCCTCCACTGGCGTGAGCGGTGTCGCCATCAAGGCTTTCGTGTACTTGTACATCTGGTCCTCGTGCCCAGCCGTTGCCGCGGCGACGGCCGGCTTGAGCTCGTTGACGTGCTGCTTGTAGAACAGCGCGAGCGGGGTGTCGGCGCGCAGTGCGGGAATCGAGACTTCCTCGACCTGTACGCCGGCCGCCTCGAGCGCCTTGGCGGCGTTCCGGACGGTCTCGGCGACCTCCGGGTCGACCGGCCCGAGCCCGGAGTCGACGAACCACCCGACGCGCAGTTGCCGCGACGTACCGGTCCCGGCGTCATACCCGTGCGGAGCGACCGACGCGCCGTCGTGGCCGTCCGGGCCGTTGAGCACGGAGTACGCCAGCGCGACGTCACGGACCGAGCGGGCCATGGGGCCGACGTGCCACACCCGGCGGGGTTCGCGCGGCCAGATCCCGGTCATCGGAACCCGGCCGTACGTCGGCTTTAGCGCCACGATGCCGGTCAGGGACGCCGGGCCGCGCACCGAGATCGTCAGGTCGGTGCCGAGCCCGATCGGGCTCAACCCGGCCGCGATCGCGGCGGACTCACCGCCGCTGGACCCGCCCGGGGTTCGCTCGAGGTTCCACGGGTTGTTCGTCGTACCGGTGAGTAGGTTGTCGCTCTCGCAGGCGTAGGAGAACTCGGGCAGGTTCGTCTTGGCGAGCAGGATGCCGCCGGCTGCCTTCATTCGCGCGACGCTCGTGGCGTCGGCGCCGGGAACGCGTCCCGCGAAGATCGGCGATCCGCGCTGGGTGAGGACGCCGGCGGTGTCGATCGAATCCTTCACGGTGAACGGCACGCCGTGGAACGGGCCGACCGCTTGCCCCGCGGTCAGTGCCTCGTCGGCCGCCCGTGCTTCGTCGAGGGCGTTCTCGTTGAGCGTGACGATCGCGTTCAGCTGCGGATCGACGGCGCGGATCCGGTCGAGATGCGCCTGGACGACCTCGACCGAGGTCATCTTCCCGGTGCGGATCAACTCGGCGAGGGCCGAGGCGTCGGAGTAGATCAGTTCGGTGTTCATAATTCTCCTTCTCACGCGCCGGTGGCGGCGGCGGTGTCGGCGTACAGCTGGGCTTGCGAGATGCGGCCGGCGGTGATTTCGAACAGCCAGAGGTTGTGGATGACCTTCTGCCTGCCAGTCGCTCTCGGGATGACGGTGTCGGTGAGTTGGACGACCAGGTATCCGTCGGCCTCGATGACTCGGTCGACCCGAATGTCGAAGGATTCCCAGACCGCGTCTCCGCCGGGTGGGCCGACGAACAGGTCCTCGAACGGCTTGATGCCGGTGAACTCGCCGCCGTACGGCAACGAGGCCGGCAGCTTCAGGGTCAGGTCCTCGCGGAGCATCGGTCTGATCGCGCTGGTGTCGTTGCGCTCGAACAGCTGGGTGAGGGCTTGGGTGAGCTCGGCCGTGCTGTACGACGTCTTGGCGTGCATGGGGCTCCTCTCAGCGGCCGCAGGGGCGGGTTGGCTGTTGGGTCAGCCATCGTGGACCGATACTATGTAGGTCACTATACATAGTTAGAGGATGCCATCTGATGACTGGAACGCGCTCGCAGCGACCGGCGGTCCTGCTCGCCCTGCTGTGCACGGCCACGTTCATGACCACGCTGGACGTCTTCATCGTCAACGTCGGGCTGCGGCCGATCGGCGCGGCTCTGCAGCACAGTGCGCTCGCGGATCTGAGCTGGATCCTGAACGCGTACGCGATCGTGTTCGCGGCACTTCTGGTTCCCGCCGGCCGCCTGGCCGACCGGTACGGCGTGAAGGCAACCTTCTGTTTCGGGCTGGCGGTCTTCGGCGCCGGCAGTCTGGGCGCGGCCCTGGCCGGGAACGTCTGGCTGCTGGTCGCGTTGCGGGCTGTCCAGGCGGTCGGCGGCGCGGCGATTGTGCCGACCAGTCTGGCGCTCATCCTCAACGGCATGCCGAAGGACCGCGTCGCCCGGTCGATCCAGATCTGGGCGATCAGTGGTTCTCTCGGGGCGTCAGCCGGTCCGACGCTCGGCGGCCTGCTGGTGGAGGCGTCGTGGCGCTGGATCTTCATCGTGAACGTGCCGATCGCTCTGCTCGCCCTCATCGTGGCGGTGTGGACGGCGCCGGACCCGCGGCACCACCCGGATGCGAGCAGGCCGGACCTGCTGGGCGGTGGGTTCCTCATGGTGGGGATCGGGGCGCTGACGCTCGCCCTGGTGCAGGGACCGACCTGGGGCTGGGGGAGTGCCGCGATCGGCGGCGCTTTCGTGGTGTCCGTCGTGGCGATCGCCGCGACCGTCCTGCGCTCGGCCCGCGCGAGTTCTCCGGTGATCGATCTGGCCCTGTTCCGGGACCGGACCTTCGCCTGGGCCAACATCGCGACCTTCCTGCTGGCGCTGGCATTCGGGCTGCAGTTGCTCGGACTGGTGTTCTGGATGCAGGAGGCTTGGGGCTGGTCCGCGATCCGCACCGGCCTGGCGATCTCGCCCGGGCCGATCATGGTCTCGGTGGCCTCACTCGGTCTGCGGCGATTCACCGCCAGGATGCCGGCCGGTCTGGTCGCCGCTCTGGGCGGCGTTGCTCTGGGCCTCGGCGCTGTGCTGATCGGTACGTCGCTGGGAGCGCAGCCGCAGTACCTCGACGTCCTGCCGGGCTGGATATTGTGCGGTATCGGCACCGGTCTGTGGACGCCGACCCTGCTCGGTACGGCGACCAGCGGCCTGGCCCGCCACCAGACCTCGACCGGCAGCGCCATCGTCCAGATGAACCGGCAGATCGGCCTGACCCTCGGTGTCGCCGTCCTGGTCGTCATCGTCGGATCCGCGCAGCTCGACCTCGCTGCGCTGCCCCGTTTCGTGCACGCCTGGTGGTGGTCGGCGGCAACGGCCTCGATCGGCGCGCTCACCTGCCTCGCCCTGCTGCGCCGTACCTCGGCCGTGGCCACTGTTGCCAAGTAGCTCCAGGAGTCTTCGATGCGATATCCCACCCTCGTCCTGGTCCACGGCGCCTTTCACCACCAGGAAATGTGGAACCCGTTGATCGAGCACCTCGCCGGCGTCGACGTGCGCACCATTCAGCTCCCGTCCGTCGATCGGCTGGGCAGCATGTACGACGACGCGCAGGCGATCAAGGATCTCGTCCTCGCCGTCGACGAACCGGTCGTCGTCTGCGCCCATTCGTACGGCGCTGTCCCTGTCACGCAAGGGCTCGCGGGAGTCGGCGCGGTGCGGCACATCGTCTACCTGAACTCCTTCGTGCTCGACGTCGGCGAGTCCATGCTCGGCAACCGCGGCGGCAGCTATCCGCCGCACTGGCGCGTCCACGAGGAGCGGTACGTCGAGATGCTCGGCGCCGAGCAGGTGTTCTACAACGACCTGCCCCCGCGGGAGGCGGAGGCCGCGGCGCGGAGCCTGGGGACCCAATCCCTGAGCTCGATGCAGCAACCCGTCACCCAGGCGGCTTGGCACACCACACCAGGCACGTACGTGATCGGCGAGCGCGACGCCGGCCTGCCGGTCGCGATGCGGGAGAAGTTCGCAGCCCGCATCGGCAACGTCCGCCGGCTCGACACCTCGCACTCGCCGTTCTACTCCCGTCCCGCGGAAACGGCGGCCGTCGTGCGGGCCGCGCTCACGAGAGCGTCGGCATGAACGAATCGTCCGACCAGACCGCGGTCGGTGTGCGTAGGGGACGGCCTGCAGGGGAACCGGTGCGGTTCCAGCAGCTTCGTCGAGGGAGAGTAGATGCCCACCGTGTCACGGACGTTCGTGGTCGAGGCCGTGCCTGGCGTCGTCGTACCGTATCTGGCGGATTTCGGGAACGCCGAGGAGTGGGACCCGGGGACCGAGCGTTGCGTTCGCAACGACGGTGGGCCGGTTCAGGTTGGTTCCTCGTGGCACAACAGCTCGAAGATCGCGGGTGTGTCGACCGAGTTGACCTACACGTTGGAGCAGCTGTCCGACGACCGGGTCGTGCTCGTGGGGCGGAACGACACCGCGACCTCGACCGAGACCATCGAGGTGATCGCTGACGGGACCGGGTCGCGGATCACCTACACGAACGAGATCGAGTTCAACGGTGTTGCCAAGGCGGCGGCGCCGTTGAGCAAGGTCGTGTTCGAGAAGGTGGCCAACGACACCGAGAAGCAGTTGACCGATGTGCTGAACCGCTTGCCCCGGTAGGGACGGCGGAATGACCGGTCGGCCTACGGACCGAACGGGACTTGGGCCTCGGCGGCCCAGGGGCCGCCCAGGTAGCGCCACAGCGACCAGTCGGTGGCCAGAGCGGTCGGCCAGTGCCGGACTTCGGCGAGATCCGAGTGCAGGCGCCGGGCTTCAGTTGGGTCGACCTTGTTCTGGACCGTGATGTGTGGGCGAAACGGTTGCCGGTCCTGCGGTACGAGCCACGGCTGCCACCGGTCGGACAGTTGCCGGTGCAGGACGGTGAGCTGCGCGGAGCGGAGATCGATCGCGACGCCGCGGCCGAGTAGGCGCGGTCGGGTGACCACCAGGTCGAACGGCGCGGGGCGGATCTCGTGCAGGTCCGCCAAAACGTTGTCGAGCCGGTCGCCCGGGAGTTGGTGGAACAGGGTGAGGTGTGCGCCGACTCGGTTGAGGTGGGCGGGGAAGTGACGCCGGCGGAGGTCGTCGAAGATCGCGGTGCTGTGCTCGTCGAGGCCGAGCGTCAGGATCAGAGGAGGTTCGGGGGAGGTGGTTTCCACGTGTCTGCTCCTGATCGTCGCGTGAAGCGCCGAGCTCACCAGAAGCTCGTACCGGGGGAGCCTTTGAAGGGACCGACGATGCGGGAGGTGATCCAGCCGCCGTAGAAGCCGCCGGGTTGCGGTTTCACCGGCTCGCCGTCGACCGTGCACAGATCCACGGCCCCCGGGTACAGCGCCACGTGGTCGCGCAGGGCGGCGAAAGGTTCGGTGGGTCGTGGGTAGTACCAGGCCTGACGTTCTGCGACGCGATCGCCGCTGATGATGTCCAGATAGGCTGCTGAACCTTTCCATTCGCAGAACGACGATCCGGCGGCCGGTCGCAGGCTTCCGTCGACGAAGGCGGATCGCGGCAGGTAGTACGTCGGCGGATGGCTGGTTTCGAGCACTCGCCAGGAGCGCGAGGTCTCGGCGATCGCGCGACCGCCGTACGTGACGATCAGGTGCTCCGTCGACGGTTCGAGCCGTGGTGGCCTCGGGTAGTCCCAGACCGACTCCTGGCCAGGGTTGGGGACAACTCGCTCCATCGTTCCTTCTTCCTGTTGCATACCGGCACTACGGCCGTCACCAGATCGTCCCCAACCACCAGCCGTGCTCGGACTCAGCGATGGTCGGCCGACTTCAGTTGTTTGGGGGAGTCGGCCGACGCGGTGAGTTCGGGAGTCGTGTCGGCGAAGTAGAACCGCGAGAGTGCCCGGCGAAGGCGGTGCAGGCGACGACCTGGCCGGGCGACGCCGTTCGGATCAGTGTCCGGCTCCTCGTCGAGCACCACGTCCTGGGCGCGAGCACTCAGGGCGTACGCCTCGTACTTCGAGATCGGGGCGTGCCGCTCGGTGTACTCGCCATCCGGCGAGCGCATGATGACGCCGGTCTCCAGACCGTGCAGCAGCCGTTCCCGGTCGGCGCGCTGCAACGAGATGGCGATTCTCCGCGTGATCCAGAAGGCGATCGGTGGCCCGAAGATCACCAGGATCCGGCAGATCCAGGTGATCGTGTTGATCGAGCTGTGGAAGTGGGTTGCGATCAGGTCGTTGCCGCTGTTCAGCCACAGCACGCCGTAGAAGGTGATGAACGCGGCGCCGATGCCGGTGCGGGTCGGGACGTTGCGCGGCCGGTCGAGCAGGTGGTGCTCGCGCTTGTCACCGGTGATCCACCGCTCGATGAACGGGTACAGCGCGACGAGCAGAATGAACAGCGGCGGCACGATCAGTGCCGGCAGCAGGATGTTCCAGCTCAGCGTCACGCCCCAGAAGTGGGACTCGAAGCCGGGCATCAATCGGACGGCGCCGTCCAGCCAGCCCATGTACCAGTCGGGCTGGGAGCCTGCCGTCACCTCGGCCGGGTTGTACGGGCCGTACAGCCAGACCGGGTTGATCTGCAGCAGCGCGCCCATCACCGCGGTGACGCCGAACACCACGAAGAAGAACCCGCCGGCCTTGGCGGCGTACACCGGAAGCAACGGGAACCCCACCACGTTCTTCTCGGTCCGGCCGGGACCCGGGAACTGCGTGTGCTTGTGGTACACGACCAGCATCAGGTGCACGGTGATCAGTGCGAGCAGCAGCCCGGGGATCAGCAGCACGTGCACGGTGAAGAACCGCGACACGAAGTCGTCGCCGGGGAACTCGCCGCCGAAGATGAAGAAGCTCAGCCAGGTGCCGATCACGGGCGAGGCAAGGACCAGGCCCTCGGTGATCCGCAGCCCGGTCCCGGACAGCAGGTCGTCGGGCAGGCCGTACCCGATGAACCCCTCGACCACGCCGAGGAACAACATCGCGATCCCGATCAGCCAGTTCAGCTCGCGTGGCTTGCGGAACGCGCCGGTGAAGAAGACCCGCAGCAGGTGCACGCTCATCGCCGCGACGAACAGCACGGCCGCCCAGTGGTGGATCTGCCGCATCAGCAGCCCACCGCGGATGTCGAACGAGATGGTCAGCGCCGACTCGTACGCCTCGGACATGTGCAGGCCCTTGAGCAGGCTGTACGAGCCCTGGTACTCGACCTCGGCCATCGACGGCTTGAACCACAGGGTGAGGAAGACGCCGGTCAGCAGCAGGATGATGAAGCTGTAAAGGGCGATCTCACCGAGCATGAACGACCATTGGTCGGGGAAGACCTTGCGCAGGTTCTTCTTGCCGAGCTTGGACAGCCCGGTCCGGTCGTCCAGCCACGCCACCGGTGCCGGTAGTTCCGTGCCCGCCATCGCAACCTCCTGGCTGATGGATCGCCGTTCGGTCGAACTTATTCAAAACTTATGCACCGCCGGGTGTGAAGTAAAGCCTGGTGCTGCGATTGCACAAGTTCAGGAGTGCGCGGTCAGGCGGCCGGCGGCGTCATCGAGGCTGGACAGCGGATGCAGTCGTTTCGGCCACCCTGGTCCGGCCGGCAGCGCAGGCCTGCCGGTCGCACTCACGGCGGAGAGCAGGCTCGCCTGGCTTGCTCGTCTGATGCTTGACCAGAGGACCACGACCAGTGGGCTGACCCGTTGGACGAACTCGAGGATCGCGGCTCGGGTGGTGTCCGGCCCGAGCAGGACGACGGGCTGCGATCGCTCCAGCAGGACCGCGCGAAGCGCGACGAGCGGCAAGGAATGTCGTTCGGCCGGGCAGTGGACGAGCAGGACCGGCCGATCGCCCTTCGGGTCGAAGCGTCCGCCGGCCAGGTATCGCTCGACAGCAGACTCGGCGGCACCGGCCAGGACGAGCTCGATGTCCGTGCAGTCGCCGTCGGAGGCGAAGCGGGCCTCCAGCTGCCGGAACGCCGGTACGAGAACCTCGTTCCACGTCCACCGAACGCCCCGGCCCTCGAGGCAGCTGTCGAGATGATCCCCGATCTCACCCACCGCAAGAGACTCCGCAGCGGTGATCAGATGGACGGAGTGGTCGATCACGTCGGTGCCACGAGTCGATGGTTCGGTGGCGTAGCCGGAGGTGCTCAGTCTCGCGGCCTCGCGCGGGGGCGTGCCTCGTCCGATGAGCCGCTGCATCGTGCGTAGCTGATCGATGTCGGCCTCGGTGTAGCGCCGGTGCTGTCCGGGGCTGCGCTCCGAAGGGCCGATGCCGTAGCGCAGCTCCCAGCTGCGCAGCGTGATGGCCGGAACCCCGAGCAGGGCGGAGACATGTCCCACCGGAACGACGGGCTGCGTCGGGGCGACCTCGCCCTCAGCAGGGTCCTCACCGGACGCCATGCACCCAAGACTGGCACAACTGGGGCCTCATCGGCGGCGATGAGTAACTTTGCGGCCTGGTTCAGCCGGCTCCTGAGGGCCGACACCGAGTGGACCGGACCTCAGGAGCGGGCCGGAACTCAGATGTCGAGCGGGCGAAGGACCAGCCAGATGCCGTGCGCGATCTGCTTGTTGCCCTTGTTGATGTCCAGAGCGTACGGGTTGAGCAACGGGTCGGCGTCGTTGCGGTCGGCGTCGATCAGCCGGATCAGCCGGTAGCGTTTGCTGAGGACATCGACCTCGAGGGTCCCGCCGGGCAGCGCCGTGGTCAGCTTCGCGCCGTCGGACTTGAGGGCGGTCCGGCTGCCGATCGTCGCGCCCGGAATCACGTGGTACAGCAGAACGGACTCGATCGTGTCCACGCCGAGCGTGGTCGCCAGGCCGCTGAACAGCTGACTTTCGGAGCGGTACCACTTGCCGGTCAGGTCCTTGGCGAGCAACTGGAACGCGCGATCGCTCGGCAGGAAGGCGGTCAGTGGCACGGTGCCGTCGGCGAGCACCTTGACCGGACTGTTCGGCTTGGCGGCCAGTACGGCGCCGACGGCCTGGGTCAGCACGTCGTAGTCGTTGGACGGCACCGATCGGATGCAGTTGGGCACGGCCGTGAGGATCACGGGGCGTCGTTTCCGCGTTTCTGCTCCTGGTCGACGAGGTCGGGCAGGTCGTCGAGGCGTTGGCGCGCCGACAGCTGGCGGGCGATGCGCTGGTTGCCCTGCAGGCGATCGGCGTTGCGGTCGAGGAACCACCAGTACCCGGCGGTGAACGGGCAGGCGTCGTCGCCGACCCGGACCTTCGGGTCGTAGCGGCACGACCCGCAGAAGTCGCTCATCCGGTCGATGTACGCGCCGCCGCCGGCGTACGGCTTGGTGGCGAGCAGGCCGCCGTCGGCGTACTGCGACATCCCGACGACGTTGGCCACCATCACCCAGTCGTAGCCGTCGACGAACGACCGGTGGAACCAGTCGGTGACCTCGTCCGGGCGCCAGCCGCGCTGCATTGCGTAGTTGCCGAGCACCATCAGACGCGGGATGTGATGGACCCAGCCGTGCTCGCGGACACCGCGCAGGGTTTCCGACAGGCAGCGCGCTTCGACGGTGCCGTCGGCGTCGAGGTCGGCGAACCAGTCCGGGACGTGCCGGCGGGCCAGGAGGGCGTTGCGGTGCCGGTAGTCGGCGCCGAAGTGCCAGTACAGGTGCCAGATGTAGTCGCGCCAGCCGATCAGCTGCCGGACGAACCCTTCCACCGAGCTCAACGGCGCGGCACCCGTCCGGTAGGCGTCCTCAGCTCGTTCGACGGCCTCGAGCGGATCGAGCAGGCCGAGGTTCAAAGGTGCTGAGAGCAACGAGTGCGCCATCCAGTCGTCGCCGGTCAGCATCGCGTCCTCGTGCGGACCGAACGCCGGCAGCCGGTGCGCGACGAAGTCGCGGAGTACGTGCAAAGCCTCCCGCCTGGTGGCGGCGAAGCGCCGCGGTCCGTCCTGACCGGTGAACCGTACGTCGCCGTCGCGCTCCCAGCGGTCGAGATCCGCCCGGACCTCGTCGTCGATCTCGTCCTCGTGGGGCCACCACGGCTCGGTCAGGCCCAGCGTGGGTTGGTGCGGCGGGGGTTCGCGGTTGTCGTGGTCGAAGTTCCACTGCCCTCCAGTGGGGTTCGAGCCATCCATGAGGACCTCGAGCCGGACCCGGGCCTCGCGGTAGAAGTCCTCCATCAGCAGCCGCTTCGAGCCACGCCGCGAAGCCCACTGCGCGAAGTCGTCCCGACTCGTGCAGAACCCACGGGCCGGCAGCACCTCCACGCCGTCCAGGCTCCGGACGAACCGGTCGGCGGCGTACGAGGTCGGCGCGCAGACGGACAGGTCGCCGCTGACCTCGGCGAGTGCCTCGCGATAGGTCCCGGCCTTCAGGTAGCGGACCTGGTCCCCGAGCTCCGCGGCCCGGTGCCGCATCGCCGACAGCACCAGGTGCGCCTTCTGGCGATGGAACCGACGGCGCGTGAACACGCCGCGCGACTCGATCATCAGCGCCGGCTGCCCGGGCTCGTCGAGGAAGTGCGGTCCCAGCTGGTCGCCGAACAGCCATCGAGTTCTCATACCGTCCCAGGTACCCATCGAGCCCGGGAGTTTGATTGCCTCCGGGTGGGATACCCGGAGGGTGTGAGCGGTCAGTTGACGAGGACGGAGCATCTACGGCGCGGGTCGGGCAGACTGACCGCGACGGCGCTGCTGGTCGGTGCGCTCGCGGCGCTGTGGCTCAGTACGCCGTACGCGGTCGCCGCGGACCCCACCGGCCCGACGCTGGGAGCAACGACCACACCGATCCCGGCACCGCCCGGCGACACCGACGGCGATCCCGACGACTGGAGCGGCACCCCGTGGGTGATCGCCGGAGTCGTTGTTTTCGTGATCGCCGTCGGGGGACTCTCGTACCTCAGGTACAGATCACTGAAGAACCGCGACCAGGCACCGATGTGACACCGTTCCGAGGCCCGGATGGTCTCCATCCAAACTTCGTGAGCCGAGTACCCCGGACCACGCGCCCGTGTGCGCGATCTGCCCAGAAGCCTCCAGGTCATCGGTCACCCGCGGTCAATGACCATGTCCCAAGCGTGTGGTTAAGGTGCGTGTTCGCCCTCGGACGCCGACCTTGGCCACACGCGGGCTGATGGAGACATCAGCCCGTTGCTTTGTCGTCGTAATGTGATCGCCAGTCCGAGTGCCTTGTAGAGCTCGGCCAGGTCGCCCCGACCTGCGCTGTTCAGCACGCGGGCCATGTCACCCAGCTCAGCGATCATCTTCGTGACATCGCCGACCGTCAGCCGCTGGGCCGGCTGAATCGCGGCCATCGCCGCCTCAGCCGCCCGCTTGTCCAGGGCAGCGGCGTTGTACTGACTCGTCAACCTGTCCGGATCCCACCCAGCATCGAGCGCGCGCTGTAGCCGCTTCATCGTTGCTTCCGCCTCAGCGATCCGCCGACGAGCTGCAGCCTGCCTGCGCCTTCCTCGTCTTCGGCGCCGACGAGAGCATCCACGGTGTCCGCCAGGTGCGCGACTGAACAGCCGAGCGATTCACTTGTTCACCGGCCGCGTGAGGTGGTCCTCGCGGACGTACACGGTCGGCGGGTGCTCGAGTGCCACCTTGGCCTCCGGCAGCAGGCTCCGAGCGGCACACCGGTAGAAGATCGCGTGACTCCTCGGAGCGACCTGCATCTTCCGCCCACACCGCGAGCAGCGAATCGTCGACAGGAAGACACTTCCGCCCTCCGCACTCTCTGGGAGGGCTGCTTTCAGCAAGATACCTCCCCGACCGACCCCATCACCTCCCACCGCGAACTCGACACCGCGCTCCGCCGACTTCGCGAGTGGACGTCACGCTTCGGGTGCTCGCACGCCACCCGCAGGGCAAGAAACACCGAGAAGGTAAGCATCAGGTCCAGATCGTGGTGTTCGGCATCGGTTGGGCTCCTGGTCATCGCGCGGGTTCGTTGCCAATGGCACCGGTGAGTGGCGAGGTGCGGTCGCAGCATCCGCAGCGTCAGGGTATTCGCTCTCGCAGTCCCGACCTAGCCGTCCTGCAACTAGCTGCAACTTCAACCCGAAACCGACCGTCGCGCCCTCTGCCGGTCATACGGTCAGCTCACCCACGACAGAGGAGATTCACTGTGATCAAACGCATCCTGGTTGCTGCCCTGGCGTTAGCCGCCCTCGCGCCCGCCACAACGGCGTTCGCGGGTTCGCAGCCTGGCTTCATCGGTTGCCAGTTCCCCCCGAGTAGCGGGAACGACCTGAAGTGGGAGGACGCAACCACTTCCGTTCAGTACTCGAACGCCGCGGCCGCTGCGATCCAGGACTGGAATTCGTCCAGCACCCAGTTCAACCTGGCAAAGGTGAACTCGGGAGCCAACATCCGGGTTGCCAATGGCAACTTTGGCGCAGTCTGGATGAATCTCGAGCTTTGGGGAGTCACGCTGAACACCAGCAAGGAGGTCCCCACGACCAGTTGTAAGGACAACGATCAGCGCTGGGACACGACCATCGTCACCTGGCTGAACACCTACTACATGAACAGCTCCACGACCAACAAGCGGAAGGCCATCTACGTCCATGAGATTGGTCATGCCCTCGGCTTGGCGCACACCAACGACAAGAACACCTGCGATATCTCCATCATGCAGATCGACATCGTCGACAAGTACGAGACCTGCGGCAAGATCTCGTCACCTCAACCGGAAGACGTCGCTGCGGCGAACTACCTGTACGGGTGACTTTCGTGCGCTGGCAGCCAGCGTGCTGCTGGCGTGTCTGGTCGTCATAACCGGATGCTCATCGACCGGCCAGGCTGCTCCATCGCCCACTTCACCGCAAGCCCAGATTCATCTGACTCAAGGTAACCGGATCGCGGATGTGGCTGCGCTGACGAAGCGTAGCCAGACCATCGTCATCGGAGTCGCTGGACCGAGTACGGTGACCGAAGTTCGCGGCATACCGGTGACGACCACGCAGGTCACCATCGCCGAGTCGCTGACCGGTGGCCCGCCGGTCGAGGCTGTAGAGGTCTCCCAGGTCGGATCCGATCAGGTGTCAGCACCGGAGCTGGCCGGATTGATGAAGGAGGGGGCCACCTACCTACTGTTCCTGGCTACGGAGAAGTCCGACGGCCAGCAACGCACACTGGTCACCGGTGGCGATGGCATCTACGAAAGACAAGGTAACCGGTACGTGTACTCAGGAGGGCCCGGAAGCTCACTACCGGCTCTGCTGTCTCTTGAGAATCTCAAGACTCAGATCGAGCTCGGCGTCAAGAGGTAAGTCGCTCGAAACTGGAGTCCGGTCGCCGCAGTGCTGAAATCGGGCATCAGCGGGCGGAAGGCCCGACTTGCAGGTAAAGCGGTCAGTGGCGTTGCCGTGGTGGCCATCAACTCATCACGGCAACGCTGCATCGTCGTCTCTCGGCGCAAGATACGTACCTTGTGCGCCGCTGGCGCAACCTGGCCTACGAGGGAGAAGTCAAGCGTGACCGCGACATAGGATCCTGAGCCAAGGTCAGCGACAGGGACCCCAAGATCGGCGACTTCCTGGTCGGCGTCAGGCGAGGCAGCATCCGTTCGAGGGTTCCGGAGATCGGAACATCATGAGTCGTGAACGAGACCCAGCCGTCCTCTACCCGGATGTGGCCGTCCACGGCAGCCTCGCCGCGGCGCTCCAAGCCGCGGCCGCTGACCAAGGTCTGTCCCTTCCCCTGGCCGTCACCGCGTCCGATCCACTGCGCCATGCCACGATCACCAGTGTCGTCCCACATCGCCACTCGTCCTACGTCTCGGCGTGGCATCACGAACGAAACTGGACCATCTGGGGCTCGTCCAACGACAGGCTCATGATCTGCGGCACGATCAAGGACCTAAGTGCTCTTCCGACAGTGATCCGCGGCTGGGCGGAGGGGGCCAGTCTTGACGAGATCAGGCAGGCCGCGACCTTCGACCTCCTGACCGGACGTTTCGAGGTCCCCGACAACAACCCGGCCGATGTGATCGCCTCAGAGTGGCAGTGGCTGCTGAAGGACGCTGATCACGCCAACTGGCCGCAGTACCAGGCACTCATCGAGTCCGCCCACGGCGAACCGAAGCTCCGCAGGCTCTATCCCTTCACAAGCCACTGGGCATTGAGCTTCTCCAACACGCCCAGCTACCCGTTCTCCCCGCCCTTCGTCTCGATCGACTCACCCCGGGGAAGCGGCGACTACACCATCAGAGAGTGGTGGAACGGCCCCGCGCTGCACCACGTCACCACAGCCGCCGAGGCGATCGCCATCGCTGTCGGCCGGATCCCTGCTGACCTGCGGCGGCGGTGAGTTCCGGTCCGGGATCCTCGCCCTGGCGTCAGAGTTCGGCGCGGCGTATCGCTCTGGCCGTCGCGGCGGTGAGTGCGGCCAGCAGGCATACCAAGGCGCATCCGGCGAAGAAGACGCCAGTGCCCCACGCGGCCGTGACCAGGCCGGTGAGCGGGTAGAGCAGAGGGCTCAGGCCGAGGGTGCACAGGGAGGTGACCGATCCGACTCTGCCGAGATAGCTGGGTTCGGTCGAACGCTGGAGCAGAGCGTTGGCGATGGCCATCGCCGTGCCGCTGATCGTTCCGAGCGCAGCAGCGCCGACGATGAGGGCGCCGGCCGAGGTGACCTGGCCCAAGGCACCGACCAGTACGGCGGTAGCTGTCAGGCTCGCGATGAGCACGACTCCCGCTCGTGGGACGCGAGGCAGTGCAGTCAGCAGAACTCCGGTGAGTGCACCTCCGATGCTGAACACACTCAGGGCCCAGCCGAGGACGGCCGGACCCCATTGCCGCTCGGAGGTCAGTAGGACCAGACCGACTCCGACCGGACCGCTGAAGCACAGCTCGCTCAGTCCGACCACCACGACGAGGCGGGCCAGTTGACGGTTGCTCCAGAGGTAGCGGAGCCCGGCGCGGAGATCGTCCAACGGTGAGCCGGTCGACGGCTCGGCGGTCTGTCCTCGATTGAGCCGGACCGCCAGGAGGAGGCCGAAAGACAGGCTGAACAGCAGCCCGGCAAGACCGAAGCCTGCAGCGACACCGGCGGCGGCCAACACGATCGCGGCGATCATCGGACCGACCGCGTTGCTGACCCGGACTGCCAGGACCCGCAGTCCCTGCACCCGGCCGAGTTGTCCTGGATCAGTGAGCCGGCCCGCCAGAGCCCCCACGGCAGGCATGAACAGCGCGTCGATCACGCCGAAGACCAGCGCGACGGCGTACAGGACTGGCAACCCGCCCGCGGTGAACTGCGTCAGCGCGGCAGCGCAGGCGATGATCACGCAGCGAGCGAAGTCGCTGCCGATCACCACTCGGCGCGGGCCGTACCGGTCGGCGACCACCCCGCCGGCCAGCATCAGCAGCGCCCGGGGAACGGCTCCGACGGCCAGCACCGCGCCGACCTGCGCCGGCCCGGCGACCTGCGTCACCGCCCAGGACAAGGTCAGGAAGAAGACGATGTCGCCGCTGACCGATGCGGTGTACGCCGTCGCCCAGCGCAGGACGTTGCGGTCCCGGTAGGCAGCCGTTGGCGGTGCGTGGCTAGGCGTCATCGTCTGGTTCGAGCAGTGGATAGCCGTGGAGCTGGATGGCCACTGGTGTTCCAGTTGCGTCGTCGTCGCGGCGGTACCTGTTGATCACCGCGGCGAGTTCTGACTTCAGTTCAAGCAGTTCGTCGGGGGTCAAGCGCAGTGTGTAGTTGCTGAACGTTGACGCCTCGTACCACTCGTCGGGCAGCAGCGGCGCGGTGTACGCCAGCCGTCGCAACTGATCGCTGTACGCGAGCAGCACCGCGTGCAGGTAGCCGCGGCTGTCCTCTCGCTCGTCAGGACCGCCGCGTGCAGGATCGTGTACCGACGACCGATGCCGGGCCTGCCACCAGCGGTCGCGCTTGGTGCCCCGCTGGGTGTCCTCGTCGATCAGTCCGCCGGCTGCCAACTGCCGGAGGTGGTAGCTCGCGGCGCCGGAGTCGATCTCGTAATGCTCTGCGAGCTGTCGCGCAGTCGCAGGGCCATGCTGCCGCAGGTGCTCCAGCAACGTCAGCCGCATCGGGTGCGCGAGCACACGCAAGGCAGCCACATCCAGGACGACGTCCTCTGCTGGCTCCTGAGCATTCATGAAGCACAGCCTAACCCAGAAGAGTTCTTCGCGAAGAACTCTTCTGGGTTTGTCGTTCGTCGGTCATACGGTCTGGTGCTTGAAGAAGTTTTGGATGTCGGGGACCAGGAGGTCCGGTGACTGGGTTGCGGCGAAGTGGCCGGGGCGGTCGTAGACGTTCCAGGACACGACATTCTTGTGGTCGCGGTGGACGAAGCGGCGGACCGGCATGGTGTCCTCGCTGAACTGGGCCAGTGCCACCGGTACGGTCGTCGGGGTGGTGGGGCCGTCCTGCTGGGCGAACTCGTAGTAGATGCGCATCGCTGAGGCGACGGTGCCGGTGAGCCAGTGGATCATCACGTTGGTCAGGATGAAGTCGGGGTCCAGCCCGCCGCGGTAGATCAGGCAGTGCCAGCCGAGCAGGCCGACCGGTGAATCGGCGAGCGCGTGCGCCAGCGATTGGGGTTGCTGGGTCTGGAGTACGCCGTACGCGCTCATGGTCCGCTCGAATTCTCGCTCGTTGTCCAGGGCTGCCTGCTCGGCCTCGGTGAGGTCGTCCAGCTCGCCCGGCTCGCCGGTCGGACCGGTGAAGATCTGCGTCACGTGGACGCCGGCGACTCGCTCCGGCGCGATTCTGCCGAGCTCCAGCGAGACGAACGTTCCCCAGTCGTTGCCCGCCACGCAGTAGCGGTCGTACCCGAGTCGCGCCATCAACTCCGCCCAGGTTGCTGCGATCCGGCGCGGTCCCCAGCCGCGCTCGGTCGTGGGCCCGGAGAAGCCGAACCCCGGCAGCGACGGAACGACGAGGTGAAAGGCCGTCGTGGGATCGCCGCCGTGGGCCCGTGGATCGGTCAACGGCCCGATCACGTCGAGGAACTCCGCGACCGAACCCGGCCAGCCGTGGGTGAGGATCAGCGGCCGCGCATCCGGCTCCGGTGAACGCACGTGCAGGAAATGGATCCGTTGCCCGTCGATCGTCGTCGTGAACTGCGGGTACTCGTTCAGCCTGGCCTCCCAGGCACGCCAGTCGTACTCCGTCCGCCAGTGCGCGACGAGCTCGCGGACGTAGGCCACCGGTACGCCGTAGTCCCAGCCTGCATCCGGCAACTCCTCGGTGAATCGCGCTCTATCCAGCCGCTGCCGGAGATCATCCAGCTCGCGCTGCGGAACGTCGATACGAAACGGGCTGATGGTGTGCATGGTCATCCTTCGCTGGTCAAGGTGCCTTCACAGCGAAGGTCGTAGCCGACTGACCTCCCTTTGACATTTCGTCGGCCCGCCCGGTGGCCAGCGGATCGCGGTTCACGCCCCCAGTTCGGTCAAGCGGGTTTGCAGGGCGTTGCGGATGGCGTCGATGGAGTCCTGGCCGACGGCGAGGCGCAGGGGTGGCTCGTCCATGGTGGCGACAGTGAGGATGGCGTCGGCGACCGTGTTGGGGTCGCCCAGCGCTTCCGGGGGCAGTTGCGAGATCTGTTCGAGGAACGCGCCGACCGTGGGCTGGTAGGTCTCGTTCGGCGGTACGACGTGCGCCGTACCGACGAACTCGGTGGCGAAGGTGCCGGGCTGGATGACGGTGACCTTGGCGCCGGTCGGGGCGAGCTCGTGGGCGAGGCCCTCGCTGAGCATCTCCACCGCGGCCTTCGACGCGGAGTACAGGCCGGACGACGGCCAGGAGAAGGAACCGAGCAGTGAGGACAACTGGATGATGCGGCCTTTGGAGGCGCCGATCGCGGGCAGGGTGGCTCGGAGTACGGCGAGGTTGGCGAGCACGTTGGTGTCGAAGATGGCCTTCGCCGCGTCGGCGTCGGTCTGCTCGACTGCGCCGAAGAGGCCGTAGCCGGCATTGTTGACGACGACGTCGAGGCCTCCGGCGGCGCGGACCGCGTCGGCGATCACCTGCTCGGCGGAGGCGTCGGTGACGTCGAGCGCGATCGCCGTGACCTGGCCGGGTGCGGAACTGACGAGCTCGTCGAGGCGGTCGCGGCGGCGGCCGATCGCGATCAGGTAGTGGCCGGCGGCCAGGACGCGGTCGGCGACGAGGCGGCCGAAGCCGGAGGTGGCGCCGGTGATGAGCCAGGTGGACATGGGGTTTCTCCTTCGCGATGGTTGCTGACGGCATCCAGTCAATCCATCGGGGCGGCCCGGTAGGGCGCTGGAGCGAGCCCTTTGCGTCCTGGGTCGGCGCTGCCTAGGACGCGGAGGGCCAGGTAGCTGCCGTCCAGCAGCCGGTCGGCGGAGGATGATGGCGGTATGACCCGAAACGAGGAGCTGGGAGACTTCCTGCGGGCGCGGCGGGCCGCGCTCGATCCGGCCGCGCTGGGGATCCTGGACGAGCAGAAACGCCGGGTCCCTGGTCTGCGCCGCGAGGAGCTGGCCCAGCTCGCCGGCGTGAGTGTCGACTACTACACGCGCCTCGAGCAGGGCCGGCCGATCGAGCCGTCCGACGCCGTACTGGACGCGATCGCCGGCGCGCTGCAGCTGGACCGGGCCGAGCGCAACTATCTCGAGACGGTCGCTGTGCGGGCGCGACCTACCCGCAGCCGTACGGCGCGGTCAGGGCAGGTGGTCAGGCCGGGGGTCTTCGCGCTGATCGAGCAGCTCGGGGACGCGCCGGCGTACGTGCTCGGTCGTCGCACGGATGTCCTCGCCGCGAACCGGTCGGCGCGGGCGTTGCTCGCCGATTTCCCGTCGATGCCGGCCAAGCACCGCAATGCGGTGCGCTGGGTGCTGCTCGACGACGCGGCCCGGCTGCTGTGGGCCGACGAGTGGGAACGCATCGTCGCCGAGCTGGTCGGAGCCCTCCGGATGGACGCGGCCCGCTACCCGGACGACCCGAAGACGACCGAGCTGGTCGGCGAGCTGTCGATCAAGAGCGAGCACTTCCGCAAGTGGTGGGCCGAGCAGAAGGTGGTCGAGTTCAGCCACGGCACCAAGCGTCTGCACCACCCGGTCGTCGGCGACCTCACCGTCGAGTCCGAGGTGGTCACTTTCCCCGGCGACCCTGACCAAGCCCTGTTCGTGTACCTGGCCAAGCCCGGTACGCCGTCCGAGCACGCCCTCAAACTGCTCGCCTTTCCTGACCTCGATCGGAGCACCACGTAGGGATCGGGCCGCAGGTAACTGCGGCCGGTCCGTCGGTTCCGGGGTCAGGCGTGGTCGTGCGGCATGACCACCGGGAGGTCGGGGTCGGTGTCGGCGACGATGTTGAAGTAGTTGGTGAGGATGTTGAGCGCCAGGTTGCCGATCACCTCGCTGATCTCGGCGTCGGTGACGCCGGCGGCGCGGGCGGTCTTGAGGGCGACCTCGTCGACGGTGCCCTGGCCGCGGGCGATCGCGTCGGAGAGCGTGAGCAGCGCGGCGACGTGGGGATCGGACGACTGGGCGTGCCGGGCGCGTTCGATCTCGTCGGTGTCGAGCTTCGCGACGTTCTTGCCGAGGTAGGTGTGGGCCGACAGGCAGTAGGTGCAGCGGTTGTACTCGGCGGTCGCGAGGGCGAGGCGCTCGCGGACGGCGACCGGCAGTACGCCGGTGGCCAGGGCGCCGGACAGCGCCAGGTAGCCCTGCAGCACGGCGGGGCTGTTGGCCATCGCCTTGGCCATGTTGGGGATCGAGCCGATGCTTCGCTTCAGCTCGCCGAGCAGCTTGGCGGCCTCGTCGGAGGCGTCGTCGAGCTCGATCTGGGGGAGTGCAGACATGGGAATGCCCTTTCGTGACGACCGTCAGGTCTGGTTGTGGGTCAGGTGGACCGGCGGTCCGGTCAGACGAGGGGTTCGCCGCCGTCGACGGCGAGCGAGACTCCGGTGAGGAACGTGTTGGTGAGGGCGAAGACGACCGCTTCGGCGATGTCGTCCGCGGTACCGATCCGGCGGACCGGGTTGGTCTCCGAGCGCTGAGCGAACAAGGCGGCCTTCCGGTCCTCGCCGAGCGCGTCGTACGCGCCGGTGTCGATGGTGCCGGGGGAGATCGCGTTGACCCGGATCGGTGCGAGCTCGACGGCGAGGGATCGGGTGACCACGTCGACCGCTCCGTTCGTCGCGGCGACCGCGAGCATCCCGATCGACGGTTTGCGAGCCGATGAGCCGGAGAAGAGCACGAACGAACCGTCGGCCGGCATCCGCGGCGCGAAGTGCTTGGCCAGCAGGATCGGGCCCAGCACCTTGGTGTCGAACGACGCCAGCATCGTGGCCTGACTGAGTTCACCGACCTGTCCTCTGGCCCGTGCCGAGGCCGTCGACACGATGTGGTCGACCTGGCCCAGCCGTTCGGCCAGCCGCACGACGCTCGTTTCGTCGGTGAGGTCGACGGTCTCGGCGGCGACTCCGGGGTCGTCGTACGCCGCACGCAGCCGGGCGGCGTCACGGCCGGCGACCACGACCTTCGCACCGTGCGCCAGGACCGCGCCCACGACGGCGCGGGCGATCCCGCTCTCCCGTCCGACCACCAGGATCGTGCGTTGCTCCAGTGCTGCGGTCACAGTGTCTCCTCCTCGTCGCGGCATGCCGTCGGCCAGCCAAGCGGTGAGTCGTTGCCGTTCGCGTCCGTGTCTGCCCGGGGGAGTGCCCAGTCCCGGAAGCCACCAGGGTGCGGGGCTCGGGGATTCCTCGATGCGGGGGTGGGACGCAAGCCCGAGTCTGGGTGGCGTAGCGCTGGAACCCCTGAGGTGTAGAGGCCGACATCATGCGAAACAACGAGAGTTCACTACGGGCAGACCTCCTGGTCGTCGGTTTCGGCAAAGGGGGAAAGGCGGTCGCGGGTGCGATGGCGCGACTGGGCCGACAAGTCGTGGTCGTCGAGCAGTCCGACCAGATGTACGGCGGAACCTGCCCGAACGTCGGATGCGTGCCGACCAAGGCTCTGGTCCACGCTGCCAACAACCGCCGCCCCTCCGACGAGCCCCAGGAGTGGTACCAGCGGTCTGTCGGGGAGGTGCACGAGATCACCTCGCTGTTCCGTCAGGGGAACTTCGACGGGATGAACAACCTGGACACCGCTACGGTGCTGACCGGGCACGCGGAGTTCATCGACGACCGCACGGTGCGGGTGGGCACCGTGCAGGGTCCGGTGACGGTGAGCGCCGAGAACATCCTGATCAACACGGGGTCGACGCCGGTGATCCCGGCGATCGCCGGCCTGCGGGACAGCAAGTACCTGGTGACCAGTACGGACCTGATCCACCGCACCGAGCTGCCGAAGCACCTGGCGATCGTGGGCGGGGGTTACCTGGGTGTCGAGTTCGCGGCGATCTACCGCCGCTTCGGCTCGCAGGTCACGCTGTTCGAGTCGGGCGCCGCGATCTTCGACCGCGAGGACGACGACATCGCCACGGTCGCGGAGAAGATCCTTGTCGACGAGGGGATCGAGATCGTCACCGGTGCGAACATCACCCAGGTGCGCGACGGCGACAGCACCGCGACGGTCGTGTACCTGAACGACGGCCGCGAGGAGACGCTGGAGGTCGACGCCGTCCTGGCCGCGGCAGGGCGCAGGCCGGCGACCGACGGTCTCGGGCTCGAGGCCGCGGGGGTCCGCACGACCGCGGGTGGCGCGGTCGAGGTGGACGAGTACCTGCGCACCAGCCGGCCACACATCTTCGCGCTCGGCGACGTGAACGGCGGGCCGCAGTTCACCTACATCTCGCTGGACGACAGCCGGATCGTGCTCGACCAGTTGGTGGGCGACGGCAAGCGAGCCACCACGGACCGGGTGGCGATCCCCCGGACCTTGTTCATGACTCCGCCGCTGGCGAACGTCGGCCTCACCGAGCGGGAGGCCCGCGAAGCGGGGTTCCGGATCAAGGTGGCCAGTCAGCCCGTGGCCGACATCATCTCGATGCCACGCGCGTACGTCGTACACGAGACCAGGGGCGTGATGAAGTTCGTCATCGACCTCGACACCGACGAGATCCTCGGCGCGACGCTGCTCAGCGTCGACGCGCAGGAACTGGTCAACCTCGTGGCGCAGGCGATGCGCCACGGCGTCACGGCGAGCCGGCTGCGCGACGCCGTGTACACCCACCCGTCGTCCACCGAAGCCTTCAACGACGTCATCGATGCCGTCGTACGCACCGACGAGCGCTAGACCAGACCAAGAAGCGAGGACAACAGTGATGGAGCAAGGCATGCGGGCCCCCGGGCACCTGTACATCCAGACCAACGAGGTCAGGAACTTCGTGATCCACTACGCCCGGGACACCGACGGGACGATCACCGAGGTGGAGCGGGTCGCGACCGGTGGTGCGGGGTCCGGGGTGTACAAGCCGATCAGTGGCCAGGAGAGCGCGCCGAACGCGTTCGAAGCGGCCGGCAGCGTGATCCTGAGTGCCGACAAGCGCTTCCTGTTCACCACCAACGGCGGGGACAACTCGGTCTCGAGCTTCGGGGTCGGCGAGGACGGCAAGCTGACGCTCGTCGACGTCAAGCGGACCGGCAACCTGGTGACCGGCCGCAGCGGTACGGCGAAGTCGCTGGCGTACCTGCCGGCGTCCGGCACGTTGTTCGTGCTGCACTCGTTCGGTCCGGACCACGTACGGCTGATGTCGGTCGATGCCGACGGCAAGCTCAAGGCCCGGCCCGAGGGGTACACGGTGAACACCCCGGACAAGCCGCTGCGAGTGTCGACGATGGTGGTGCTCTCACCGGACGAGAAGTACCTCGTCGTCGGGACGACCTTCGACGAGCCGGCCAAGGCCAACCCGGACGGTTCTCCGATCCTGTGGGCCGACCAGCCCGACGGATCGAAGAAGTCGGTCGCGTCCAACGCACCCGATCCCGACGGGATCGTGGTGTTCCCCGTCCAGCAGGACGGCTCGCTGGGCGAGGGCCTGTTCCAGGACGGCGGTGGCGGCTCGCCGTTCTACCCCGCGTTCCTGCACCACCGGCCCGACCAGTTCGTGATCGGGTACGCCGTGGCCGACGGTGTCGCGCTGGCGTCGCTCGCCGAGGACGGCAAGATCGGTACCGGACCGGTGGTGAAGATCGACACCAGTGCCGGGCTGCCGTCGGAGCTGTGCTGGCTCGCGGTCTCGCCGGACGACCAGTGGGTGTTCGCCACGAACTTCGGCTACAGCAACATCAGCAGCTTCCGGATCGACGGCGACGTCGTCTCGCTGGTGCACAACTCCGCGTGCCCGAAGGTTCCCGGCGACGGAACGTTCCGCGCGCTCAACGGAACGGTCAGCAGCGGCCCGAGCGACAACCTGATCACCCCCGACGGCAGCTACCTGTACCAGATCTACGCGAACGCCTCGAAGCTGATCGGGTACGCCGTCCAGGCGGACGGCTCGCTCAGCGAGATCACCAGCGCGCAGATCCCGTACAACAGCCCGCAGGGCCTGGCCGGGTTCTGAGCCGATGACCGACGGTGCACCCGGGGAGCCGCGCATCGAGGCGACGGTGTCGTCGCTGATGCTGACTCCCCGGGAGGTCGAGAAACTGGTGATCTACCAGGTCGCGGACCTGGCCCGGCGGCGCCGGGAGCGCGGCCTGAAGCTGAACTTCCCGGAGTCGATCGCACTGATCACCGAGGCGTTGCTCGAAGCGGCCAGGGACGGCCGGTCGGTCGCCGAGGTGACCGAGCTCGGCAAACAGGTGCTGTCCCGCGACGACGTACTGCCGGGCGTGCCCGAGATGGTCAACATCGTCCAGGTCGAGGCAACGTTCCGGACCGGGACCCAACTGGTGGCCGTGGCCAACCCGATTCCGTAGGGGCGAGATGATTCCAGGCGAGTGGCTGCTGTCGGACGAGCCGATCGAGATCAACGCCGGCCGGCGGACCGTGCGACTGGCGGTCCGCAACGCCGGTGACCGGCCGATCCAGGTCGGGTCGCACTACCACTTCTTCGAGGTGAACCGGGCCCTGGACTTCGACCGGACGGCGGCGCTGGGCATGCGCCTCGACGTCCCGTCGGGTCAGTCGGTCCGGTTCGAGCCGGGCGACGAGCGGGACGTCGACCTGGTCGAGTTCGGCGGGTCGCGGCGCGTCGTCGGGTTCAGCGGCCTGCTGGACGGCGCGGCGTCCAACCCGCGGTCGCGTGCTCAGGCGCTCGCCGCGGCCCGCGAGCGAGGCTTCTCGGGAGCGGGGGAGCAGCGATGACCACGGTCTCCAGACGGCAGTACGCCTCGCTCTACGGGCCGACCACCGGCGACCGGTTCCGGCTGGCCGACACCGAACTGTTCGCCCGGGTCGAGCGCAGCCTGATCCTCCCGGGGGAGGAGGCGATCTACGGCGGCGGCAAGTCGATCCGGGACGGCATGGCCGAGGTGCCGGGGCTACGGAACGCGGACGGGGCGCTGGATCTGGTGATCACGTCGGTCGTGGTGATGGACGCGGTGATCGGGATCGTGAAGGCCGACATCGGTGTCCGGGACGGGCGGATCGTCGGGATCGGGCAAGCCGGCAACCCCTACCTGCAGGACGGCGTGTCGGCGGACCTGCTGATCGGACCCGGGACCGAGGTGATCTCGGGCGAGGGACTGGTCGCGACGGCCGGTGCGATCGACACCCACGTGCACTTCCTGACCCCCGCGCAGGTCCCGCACGCCGTGGCGAGCGGGATCACGACGATGCTCGGGGGCGGCACCGGTCCCGCCGACGGTTCCAAGGGAACGACCTGTACGCCGGGCCCGTGGAACCTGGCCCGGATGCTGGAGGCGACCGCGACCTTGCCGGTGAACGTGGGCTTCATGGGTAAGGGCAACAGCAGCCGTCCGGAGAGTCTGCGCGAACAGGTCGAGGCCGGCGCCTGCGGGCTGAAGGTGCACGAGGACTGGGGTGCCACTCCGGCGGCGCTCGACTGTGCGCTGACCGTGGCCGACGAGTACGACGTACAGGTGGCGCTGCACGCCGACACGCTGAACGAGAGCGGGTACCTGGGGGACACGCTCGACGCGATCGACGGCCGGACGATCCACAGCTACCACACCGAGGGCGCCGGCGGCGGGCACGCACCGGACATGATGGCGATCGCGTCGCTGCCCAACGTGTTGCCTTCGTCAACCAATCCGACGCGTCCGTACACCACCGACACGACCGACAACCTGTTCTACATGACGATCGTGACCCACCACCTGAACCCGGACAATCCCGAGGACGTCGCGTTCGCGCAGTCGCGGATCCGGGCCGAGACGGAGGCGGCCGAGGACGTTCTGCACGATCGCGGCGTTCTCAGCATGTACTCGTCGGACTCGCAGGCGATGGGCCGGGTCGGCGACACCGTGACGACCTGCTGGCGGACCGCGGACAAGATGAAGAAGGTCGCCGGCAGCCTGCCGGGGGAGACCGCCGGCGACGACAACCAGCGGATCCTGCGGTACCTGGCGAAGCTGACGATCAACCCGGCGCTGACCCACGGCATCGCGCACGTGGTCGGGTCGCTGGAGCCGGGCAAGCTGGCCGACATCGTGCTGTGGCCGACTAACACGTTCGGCGTCAAACCGAAGTACGTGATCAAGGGCGGGATGGTCGCCTGGTCGGTGATGGGCGATGCGAACGCGTCGATCCCGACGCCGGAGCCGGTCTTGCTGCAACCGATGTTCGCCGGACTCGGCAAGGCCGCGGGGCGTACGTCGGTGACCTTCGTGTCGCAGGCGGCGCAGGACGCGCGGGTGATGGAACGGCTCGGGGTCGACCGGTGGACCGAGGCCGTCCGTGGGTGCCGGACGGTCGGCAAGGCGCAGATGGTGCGCAACGACCTGACGCCACAGATCACCGTGGACAGCGAGACCTACCAAGTCAGGGTCGACGGTGAACCGGCTGTCGTCCCGGCGTCCGAAGAGGTTCCGATGTCCCAGCTCTACTACATCGTCTGATGCCCGATCGCCTGGCTGGGCTGTTGTCCGTGCTGCAGCTGAGCGACTCGGCGTTTCCGAGCGGCCGGTACACGCTGTCGTACGGATTGGAGACGCTGGTGCAGTCGCGACGGCTGACGATGCCGAGCGCCCCGTCGACGCTGGCGGCGCTGCTGCGCGACCAGGTGCGGTTGTCGGTCGGCCCGTCGGACGGTGTGGCGCTGGCTTGTGCACATCGCGCGGTGAACGGCCCGGACTCGCTCGATCTCGACCTGGTGCGCAGGGCCGACGAGCGGCTGACGGCGGTGAAGGTGTCGCGGGAGGCGCGTGAGACGTCGACGCGGACCGGGCGGGCCCTGCTCAGAGTGGCGCGCCCGGCGTTCGACACCGCGGCACTGACGATTCTCGCGCACGAGGTGGCCGGCAAGCGGGCCCAGGGCAACCATGCGGTCGTCCTCGGAGTGCTGAGCGCCTCCTTGGGCGTGCCCCGTCCCGAGGCGGTGGCGGGTGAACTGTTCGCGTTCGCCGCCAGCTGGGTGGCCGCGGCTGTCCGGCTCGCTGTGACCGATCACGGTACGGCGCAAACGGTCCTGCACGACGTACGCCCGCACCTGGCCTCGGCCGCGGAGGCCGCCGCCGGGAAGGACGTTCCCGACATCACCAGTTGCACACCGCTGCTGGACGTGATGGCGATGCGGCACGAGGAGACCGAGCTCCGGCTGTTCGCCAGCTGACGAAGGAGAGACAGATCCATGGACGCACACGGTCACGGACACGGGCACGGGCACGAGCCGGCTCCGCAGTTCGCCGAGGTCCGGGCACCGGGGATCCCGCGCATCGGTGTCGGCGGGCCGGTCGGCTCGGGGAAGACGGCGCTGATCGAGGCGCTGGTCCCGCTGCTGATCGCCGCGGGGCACCAACCGTTGGTCGTCACCAACGACATCTTCACCAGCGAGGACGCCCTGCACGTACGCCGTACGCTCGCCGGCGTGCTGGCACCGGAACGCGTGGTCGGTGTCGAGACCGGCTCCTGCCCGCACACCGCCGTCCGCGACGACCCGACGATGAACCTCGACGCGGTCGCGGAGCTCACCGACCGGTTCCCCGACGCCGACGTCGTCCTGGTCGAGTCCGGAGGCGACAACCTCACGCTCACCTTCAGTGCGGCGCTGGCCGACTACTTCGTCTTCGTGATCGACGTCGCCCAGGGCGACAAGATCCCGCGGAAGAGAGGCCCCGGAGTGACGCACTCCGACCTGCTGGTGATCAACAAGGTGGATCTGGCCGACCTGGTCCGATCCGATCTCTCGGTGATGGACCGCGACGCCGGCGCCGTGCGGGAAGGCCGGCCGTTCGTCTTCACCAACTGCTTCACCGGCGACGGGCTCGACGAGGTGGCCGGCCGGATCGGTGAGGTGATCGCCCGGTACGCGCCTGCCGCCGATCCCGTATGACCCGGCGCGACGATCGGGCTTGGTGCACTCCGAAGGGGTTGCCGCAGGAGGTGCTGGCGTTCGGTGCGGAGGTCCAGGGTGGGTTGGGGGTCGGAGCGGCGGGGAAGCTCGGGGTACTGGATCTGGCGGTCGCGCCGAGGGCCGGCCGGACCAGGGTGGTGCGGCAGTACCAGCGCTCCCCGTTGTACATCTACCGGCCGATCTACCTGGACCCGCTGCGGCCCGGGATGGCCTTCGTGTTCCTGCAGCAGCAGGGGGACGGGTTCGTTCAGGGCGACCGGTACCGGGTGGACATCGACTGCGCGGCGGGATCGGCCGTGCACGTCACGACGCAGGCCGCGACGAAGGTCTTCAGGGCGCAGGACGACTTCGCGACGCAGCTGGTCAACCTGCAGGTCGGCGCCGGCGGAGTGCTCGAGTACCTGCCCGATCCGGTGATCCCGTTCCGGGGATCACGGCTGTACCAGCGGACGTGTCTCACCGTGGCGGACGACGCCACGGCGATCCTCGGCGAGATCCTGCTGCCGGGCCGGGTGGCGCGGGACGAACTGCACGTCTACGACCTGTTCTGGGCCGACACCGAGGTCCGGGCACCGGACGGGTCGCTGCTCTTCGCCGACACGTTGCGGCTGCGGCCCGGTGAGATGGACGCCCCCGGCGCACCGGGAGTTCTGGGCGAGTACGACGTCGTGGCCGGCTTATACGTGCTCTGTCCGGCCACGCCGGCGGCGGAGCTGGTGGCCGCTCTGCGGGACGCGCTCGCCGGCGTACCGGACATTCTGGCGGGGGTGACCGAGCTGCCCGCTGGTCGTGGTGCGGCGGTGCGCATTCTCGGCCACCGGTCGAAGGTGGTTCAGGCCGCGATGCGCACCGCCTGGGACCGGGCGCGGCGCGAGGTGCTCGGTGCGCCCGCTCCCGATCTGCGCAAGGGCTGACCGATCACGGCGGCCCGTCGGCCAGGACGAGGTGGAGCTCGGTGCGGGACGTGATGGCCAGCTTGGTGAACACCTTGTGCAGGTGGTACTCGACGGTGCGCGGACTGATCGACAGCGTGGTCGCGATCTCCGGGTTGGAACGGCCGTCGCGCGCCAGCGCCGCGATCCGGTTCTCCTGCGCGGTGAGCGTGGACGGTGCGGTGAGCTCGCGCCGCCGTGCCCGCTCCCCGGTGGCGAGCAGTTCGCGCAGCGTCCGCTCGGCGAAGGCCGCGGCGCCCATCGCGACGAACGACTCGTGCGCGGCGCGCAGGGGACCGCGGGCGTCGACGCGCCGGCCCTGCCTGCGCAGCCACTCGCCGTACAGCAGGTTGGCCCGGGCCAGCTGAGTTCTGATCCCGGACCGGTCCAGCCGGTCGATCGCTTCTTGGTAGGCGTCCTCGGCGGCCCGGCCGGTGAGCAGCAGAGCGCGCGACTGCGCCTCGGTGCCCAGCGCCCAGTTCGTCCCGGCCAGGCACGCTCGTTCCGACAGCCGATCGAGCGCTTCGGCCGCTGTGTCGAGGTCACCGGCACGGACCGCACCTTCGACGAGCTCGGGAAGTGACCATCCCTGCAGCTCGAAGGCGTCGTGATCGAGGACCGCTCGGGTGGCTTCGACCGCTCGCCCGTAGGCGCCGGCGCCGTTCGCGAGGATCGCCGCGGCGTAGCGCGCCACGCCGGCCGCCGCACCTCGGCCGTTCCGTTCCGGCGCCGGGAGGGCCGGTGCGTCCTGACCGCGCCAGGCCGCGAGCAACCATGCCGCATGCGGGAACGCAGGTGTGCCGACCGCTCTGGCGGTCGCCGTCGCCTCCGCCACCAGCGATTCGGCGGCGCAGAACTCGCCGGTCTGGATCTCGGCCAGCGCGCGGTGGGTCAGTACGTACGGCAGCAGCGTCCGTGCTCCTGTCAGCCGAGTCAGCTCGAGCTGCTCACTGGTCAGCACTCGCCAGGCGGAGCCGTCCCACAACTCCGCGGCGACCAGACAGGACAGCAGGCGCGAGCGGGTGTCCTCCGCGGGCTCCTGGTCGAACGTCTTCAGCGCCAGCTTCAGCGGCTCGACGGCGGCGGCGTAGCCGGATGTGCAGAGCTGGGCGACACCTTCGATCAGCCGGTCGCTTCCTCCGGGTTGCTGATCGCAGAGCCGGACGAGAGCTTCGTCGACGAGGTCCACGTGCCCGGTGAAGACGGCCGCGCCCATCGCCTCGACGTACGCCGGGCCGGCGAGCTCCGGCCGGCACTGTTCGAGGTCCCGGGCGGCCTCCATCAGCTGGCCGACGGCCGCGCGGCCGCGGCTCGCGTCGAACGCCATCCGGGCGCGGACCCGCTGGATCCGTGCCCGGCCGAGTGCGTCGGGCGCACCGAGCTCGGCGGCGGCGAGCAGCCGGACGGCCGCGTCGGCCGCGCCTGCCGAGTGGTACGCGTCAGCCGCCAGGACGGCACGTTCGACCCGGAGTCCGGGATCGGCCGAGCAGATGGCCGCGCGCTCGAGGAAGGCCGCGGCGGCCGCCAGGCCCCCACGCTCCAGGGCCTTGCCGGCCGACCGCGCCAGCTCGTCACCGACCGCGTCGTCGGTGCCCACCAGGCTGTGCGCGAGGTGCCACACCCGGCGGTCGGGCTCGGTCAGCGGATCGGTCACCAGGGCCAGTGCCTCGTGCGCGCGGCGCCGCTCCGCGCCCGAAGCCAGCCCGTAGATCGTCCAGCGCAGGCGGGGATGCCGGAACACGACCCAGGCGCCGAACGAGACGAGGTTCATGGCTTCGAGCTGCTGCGCGGCACCGGCCTCCAGACCGAGCCGGGCCGCGGCCCGCCACAGCCGCACCGGGTCGCCCATCGGTTCGGCGGCCGCGAGGATCAGCAGCGACCTGCTGGCCGGCGCGAGGCCGTCGAGGAGAGCAGGCTCGCCGCGGTACGACGGGTCTGAGTCGTAGCCGCCCGCGAGCGTCACCGGCGACGCGGTGCGGACCGAGTCCAGCAGCACGCGTGGATTTCCTCTCGCCTCCGCGATCATCCGCTCGAGTACGGCGTGATCCAGGACAGCGGGCAGCGCCGCGTCGATCAGTTGGTGCGCGTCCAGGTGGGTGAGCCCGTCGAGGACGAGCTCCGGCAGGCCGGTGACCCGATCGCCGCGATCGGCGAACAGCAGCGCGACGGGGACCGGTCCGACCCGTCGAGCCACGAAGGACAGGACGGAGGTCGACGGTTCGTCGAGCCACTGCAGGTCGTCGACGACGCACAGGACCGGCTGCTCCTCGGCCGCGAGCGTCAGCAGCGACAGCACCGCCACGCAGAGGACGAAGCGATCGGGTCGCGGGCCCGCACGCAGACCGACGGCCGTCTCCAGCGCGTCGCGCTGATGAGTCTCGAGTCGCGCGAGCTCGACGGGGAGTGCGGAGCACAGCAGGTGCAGAGCCGCGTACGCCATCGCAGCCTCCGCGACGGTCCCGCGGATGCGGATCACCCGATGGCCGGTGGCGTTGGAGGCCAGGTCTTCCGCCAGGGCGGTCTTGCCGAGTCCAGGGTCACCACGCAGGACCAGAACCGCGCTCCGGCCGGACACCGTCGTCGCCAGCAGCTGCCGTAGCCGAGCGCGCTCAGGTCCGCGCCCCGCGAGGGGTAGCTGCGGACTCGGAACAGTCAGACCGTCTGCCGTCATGGTGGTGGTCAGAGCGGGATCCGGTCGAGGAACTGCCCGACCGTGCTCGCCACCGTGTCCAGGTGGCTCTCCAGCAGGAAGTGACCACCGTCGAGCAGCGAGATCTCGGCGTGCGGTGCGTCCTCGGCGAAGGCCAGTGCGCCCTCGGGACAGAAGATCTCGTCGTTGCGTCCCCAGATCGCCAGCAGTGGAACCCGGCTGTCCCTCAGGTACGCGTGCAGCCGGGGGTACAGGGCCAGGTTGGTCGCGTAGTCGGCGAGCAGCGCCAGCTGGACCTGGTGGTTTCCCGGCCGCGAGACCATCGCGAAGTCGTGGTACCAGGCTTCCGGACTCACCAGGCTCTGGTCCGGCACACCGTGCAGGTACTGCCACCGGATCGCGTCCAGCGTCATCGCCTGCCGGAGCGCGGACTCGGTCTCGGGCGTCTGCCGCTCCCAGTACGCGCGCACCGGTCGCCAGAAATCCTCCGCCAGCCCGGCCTCGTAGCCGTTCCCGTTCTGCGAGACGATCGCGGTGACGGCCTCGGGGCGGGCCAGCGCCAGCCGCCAGCCCACCGGTGCACCGTAGTCCTGGACGTACATCGCGTACCGGGTGACACCAAGCTGCTCCAGCAGACTCGCGGTGAGGTTCGCGAGCGCGTCGAAGGTGTACCCGAACTCGTCGGCCGCCGGCGCGTCGGACAGCCCGAAGCCGAGGTGGTCCGGGGCGATCACGTGGTACCGGCCGGCCAGCAGCGGCACCAGATGGCGGAACATGAACGAGCTGGTCGGGAAGCCGTGGAGCAGGACCACCACCGGGGCGTCGGCCGGGCCGGCCTCTCGGTAGAACAGCTCCTGCCCGTCGACCGTCGCGTACCGGTGGTGCACCGTCGTCATCTCGCTCCTTCGACCTGACATCCATCTCCTGGACCAGGTCCAGAGTGCGTGCCGATGGTTGCCGTGGGCATCCCCCAGTGGGTAGCCAACCCACCGGCGGGTGACCGGCTACCCAGTTGACACCCGCTGTACGGCGTACGGGCACCCGTCGGATCGCTAGGGCAATCCCTGACGCGACGTGATCGGCTGATCACGAACATCGGTGTCGCGGCGCGGACGCGCCGACGACCTGAGGAGATCGATGACCGAGGAAATCTGCCGGATGTCCGCCACCGAACTGGTGGCCAGGATCGGCGCCAGGGACATCTCGCCCGTCGAGGTGACCGAGGCCGTGCTCGACCGGATGGACCGGCTCGACCCGGTACTGCACGCGTTCTGCGAGCCCACCCGGGACGCGGCCCGCGCGAAGGCGGCGCAGGTCACCGACCGGATCGCCCGCAACGAACCGGTCGGGCCGCTGGCCGGCGTACCGGTCGCGATCAAGGACCTGATCAGCACCAAGGGGGTGCGCACAGCGATGGGATCGCCGATCTACCGCGACTTCGTGCCCGACGAGGACGACGTGGTGGTCGAACGGATCAAGGCCGCTGATGCTGTCGTCCTCGGCAAGACCACGGTGCCGGAGTTCGGCTACAGCGGAGCCGGCCACAACCCGGTGTCCCCGGCCGCGCGGAACCCGTGGAACATCGCGATGACGCCGGGTGGGTCCAGCAGCGGGTCGGGCGCCGCGGTCGCCGCGGGGATCGGGCCGCTGGCGCTCGGCACCGACGGTGGTGGATCGGTGCGGATCCCCGCGGCGCACTGCGGGATCTACGGGTTCAAGCCGTCGATGGGACGAGTACCGATGTACCCCGGCGCGCGCGACCAGAGGTACCCGGGCGCGTCCAGCTGGGAGAGCCTCGGGCACATCGGCCCGTTGACCCGAACCGTTGCCGACGCCGCGCTCGCCCTGTCGGTGCTGGCCGGGCCGGACCCGCGCGACCGGTTCTCGCTGCCGGCCGGTGACGTCGACTGGTTGTCGGCCCCCGAGGGCGGGATCCGCGGTCTGCGCGTCGCGTTCTCACCCGACTGGGGCTACCTGGACGTCGACCCCGCGGTCCGGGAGATCACCGCGCGGGCGGCCGAGGTGTTCGAGCGAGACCTCGGGTGCGTCCTGGAGGAGGCCCATCCCGGGTGGGACGATCCGTTCCACGCCTTCTGGGCGGTGGTGGTCGCCGACAGCGACCTGGCCGGGTTGCGTGCGTTGCTCGACGAGTACGGAACGCGGATGTCGCCGCACCTGGTGGACCTGCTCAGCCGGAACTGGACCGCCGAGGAGCTGACCAGCGCCCGGATGACGCGCAAGGCCGTGAACAACAAGATGTGGCGGCTGATGGCCGACTACGACCTGCTGATCACACCCACGCTGGCGGTTCCGCCGTTCCCGCTCCACACCCAGGGTCCCGAGATCATCGACGAGCGGATGGTTGCTTCGACGGCGTGGCTCGGCTTCAGTTTCCCGATCAACCTGACCGGTCAGCCGGCGGCGTCCGTCCCGGCGGGGTTCACCACGGACTGCTTGCCGGTCGGGCTGCAGATCGTCGGTCGGCACCTGGCCGACGCCGACGTACTGCGTGCGTCGGCCGCCTTCGAAGCAGCTGCCCCGTGGGCCCAGTACTGGCCGGCGATGGCCTGACAGACCCGATCCGCGGCACCGGTCCGGGCGTCGGAATCAACCGTCTCCGCGCTCCGAGGGCGGTCCGAGTGGAAGGCGGACGACGAAGCGCGTGTCGCCGGGGGAGGAGTCGACCGACAGCGTGCCGCGGTGCTTGTCGACCACGATCCGCCAGGCGATGTCCAGGCCGAGCCCGGTGCCGGCACCGACCGGTTTGGTGGTGAAGAACGGTTCGAAGATCCGGTCCTTGATCGCCTCGGCGATGCCCGGTCCGGTGTCGGCGATCTCGACCAGCAACCGGTCGTGGTCGCGCCCGGTCCGGACGGTGAGTCTGCCGTGGCCGTCCATCGCGTCCACCGCGTTGGTGATCAGGTTCGTCCAGACCTGGTTCAGCTCGGCCGCGTACGCCGGCACCGCCGGCAGGCTGCGGTCGAAGTCGGTGACCACCGTGACCCCGTCGCCGATCGTGTGGGTGAGCATCACCAGCGTGCTGTCGAGCAGCTGGTGCACGTCGACCTCCCGGTACGGCGTACGGTCCATCTGGGTGTACTGCTGGGCGGCGGTGACCAGCGTGGAGATCCGGGTGGTGGAGTCGTCGATCTCGTTCATCGACAGCTCGAGGTCGATCGTGTGGTGCAGCCAGTCCAGCACGTTCTCCAGGGCCGCCGCGTCGCCGGTGCCGCGGGAGATCGAGTCCAGCCGGTCCGCGTCCAACCCGGCCTGCGCGAACGTCGGTGCCATCCGCCAGCCGCCGGCGACACCCCGGGCGGCGAGCCAGTCGGTCAGCTCGTCCTCACGATCGGCAACGTCCAGCGGAGTCGCGACCGAGACCAGCGGCAACTGTTCGAGGAGCTGTTCCTGGAGGGTGGCGAGCCCGGCCAAGGTGGCGCTGTCGAGGCCGCTGGAAGCGATCGTCGCGAGTGCCCGGCGGAGACCGGCGACCCGCTCCCGGATGGCGGCCGTCGCCCGCATGGCCGCCGCGGTGGGGTTGTTCAGCTCGTGCATGAGCCCTGCCGACAGCGAGCCCAGGGCAACCAGTCGCTCGCGCTGACTGATCGCCCGCTGGGTGTTCTTCATGCCCAGGAACAGGCCCTCCAGCAGGTGCAGCGGCATCGGGAACCACTCCCGGACCGCGGCCGCGAACTTGTCGGCGGCCAGGACGTACAACCGGGACGGGCGGGTCGCGCGCAGCGTGTTGTCCAGGGTGTGGTCCACCCCGTCACCGAAGAAGGTCCGCCAGGCGCCGGCGTACGCACCGACCTGGCTGGTGCGGTTGATCTCGACGTCCTCGGCACCGGTCCGGCGGGAGATCACCAGTTCGCCGTCGAGCAGGACGTAGAAGTTGGTCGCGAGGTCGTCCTCACGGTAGATGTCGCCGGGCTTGAAGCGGGCCACCGATCCGTTGCGGCACAACCAGTCGAGCTTGGCGTCGTCGAGCTTCTCGAACAGGAACAGCGTCCGGAGCTCGGACTTGCGGCACGGCAGGCGTTCAGGCACACCGTCATGGTCGAGGCCACGGCCACCGGCCGCGTCCGGGAGATCACCGGTGCGGGCACTGGTCAGGTGCCGCCAACGGGTCTCAGGACGACTTCGAGCTGCTTGCGGGAGCTGACGCCGAGCTTGGTGTACACCTTCCGGAGGTGGTACTGGACCGTGTGCGGGCTGATGAAGAGCCGGCCGGCGATCTCAGGGTTGGAGAGGCCGTCGCGGGCCATCCTGGCGATCTGGGCCTCCTGGGCGGTCAGGTCGTCGTACCGGCCGGCATCGACGCGTTTGCGGGCCGCGCCGCCGGCAGCGCGGAGCTCGCGGGCGGTGCGTTCGGTGAAGGCGGTCAGCCCCATCGTCTCGAACAACGTGTGCGCGGTCCGGAGCTGTTCGCGGGCCTGGTTGTGCCGCCGCTCGCGGCGCAGCCATTCGCCGTACAGCAGGTGTGCCCGGGCGAGGTCCACGCGCAGCCTGGTCCGGCCGAGCCGCTCGATCGACTCACGGTACAGCTCCTCGGCCGCCACGTCGTGGTTGAGGAGCGCCTGGCAACGTGCCTGCAGGCCCAGCGCCCAGTCGGTCCCGCTGGCGGCGGCCATCTCGGCGAATCGCTCGTAGGCGTCGACCGCCGCGTCCTGGTTCTCGGTGCGGACCGCTGCCTCGACGAGCTCCACCAGCGCCCAGATCAGGGATCCGGCGTCCGGGAGGTACTCGACCGCTCGCCGCGCGGCGCACAAGGCCTCGTCGTAGCGCCGAAGACTGTTGAACAGCAACGCTCTGGCCCACTCCGCGAAGGTGATGCCGACGCCTTCACCGCGTTGCGTCACCCCGGGCACCATGGCGCCGTACACCTCGGACATCCGGTCCGCGCTGCCACGGAAGGCAGCCAGTCCCAGCGCGATGTACGGCGCCAAGGCGGTTCCGGCCGACTCCTTGATCGCCTGCTCCTCGTCGGCCATCGCCTCCGCGGCATCGAGTCGTCCTTCGAAGAGCAGCAGGTACGCGCGCGACGTCAGGGCGAGCGGCAGTTCGCTGAGGGCACCGACCTGCCGGGCGAGGTCGAGGTGCCGGACCGACAGCACGTCCCACCGCTCGTCGTCCCAGACCCGGAGCGCGGTCGTACAGGCCAGCCACAGCCAGCGCAGCTCTTCCTCAGCCGGCTTGTGGGCGTCGACTTCGCGCAGGGCGGTACGCAGCGTCGCCAACGATGCTGTGTAGCCGTGGTTGAAACGAGCGGCGGTGCCGTCGAGCAGGAGGTCCGGCACGCGGGGTGCACTTGACGGCGGTGCGGTCGCAGCTCGCTGCCCGACGGTGATCACGTCGCCGCCGGGGACGGCGAACCGTCCGGCGAAGATCGCGGCCGAGAGGGCGTCGAGGTAGGTGGTCCGGGACAGCTGGGGGTCGGCCGACCGCAGATGTTCCGCGGCCCGCAGCAGGAGCGGGGGCGCGTCCTTTCCGCGGTTGGTGACGAACGCGAGCTGGGCACGGACGAGGTCGGTGCGGGCGCGCTGGAGGTCGGTGAGCGGACCGGCCTCGGCCATGGTCAGCAGGTCGTTCGCCGCGGTGTAGGAGCCGGCCTGAAGGTGGGTCTCGGCGGCGGCGAGCGCGCGTACGGTCCGAAGGCCGGGGTCGACCGTGAGGGTGGCCGCACGGAGCAGGAAGGCGGCTGCCGCCGGGAGCCCACCACGAGCACGAGCACGGCCCGCGGACAGTTCGAGCTCAGTGGCCACGTGCTCGTCGGGGCCGGTGGCAGCCTGGGCTCGGTGCCACGCGCGACGGTCGGGGTCGAGGTTCGGGTCGGTGGCCTCGCCCAGCGCGTGGTGGACCTGCTGGCGTTGCTGGAGCGTGGCGGAACGGTAGATGCCTGACCGGGCCAGCGGGTGGCGGAACCGGACACGGGCGCCGAGCTCGAGCAAGCCCGTCTCGACCGCGGGGGTCGCGGCGGCGGAGTCGATGCCGAGGGCGGTCGCAGCTCGCCAGACCAGAGCGGAGTCGCCCGACGGGTCGGCGGCCGCGACGAGCAGCAGCTGCCGGGCTGATTCGTCCAGGGCCGCCGCGCGGCGTACGAAACTCTCCTCGATCCGGCCCGACAGCGGCCCAGCGCCGGGCAGCCCGAACCCGCCGGCCAGCTGCGCGGCAGTGAACTCGCGAGGCAGTTCCAGCAGCGCCAGGGGATTGCCCCGGGTCTCGGCCACCAGCTGATCACGCACCGTCGAATCGACCGGGCCGGTCAGCACACTGTCCAGCAAGGCTCCGGCGTCGGCCACCGCCAACCCGCGGACCATCAGTTCGGGCAGACCTTCGAGCTCCTGGGTCACTGATCGGGTCGCCACCACCAGACCGACCGACTCCGCGTCCAGACGCCTGGCCACGAAGGCGATCACCTGTGCCGAGGCGCCGTCGAGCCACTGGTAGTCGTCGACGAGGCACAGCAGCGGTTGATCTTGTGCACTCATCGAGAGCAGGCCCAGGGTGGCCAGACCGACCAGGAACCTGTCCGGCGCCGAGCCCGACGCGAGGCCGAGCGCGGTACGCAGCGCCGCGGCCTGCGGGGCAGGCAGATCACTGAGGCGGTCCAGCAACGGCGCGCACAGCTGGTGCAGCCCGGCGAACGGCAACTCCATCTCCGACTGGACTCCGTTGCAGCGGACCACCCGGTACCCGAGTGCCTGGACCGCCAGGTACTCGAGCAGCGCCGTCTTGCCCACGCCGGGTTCTCCGTGCACGACGAGTGCCTCGCTGTCGCCCGAACGCACAGTCGCGATCAACTGGTCCAGGAACGAGCACTCGGCTCGCCGCCCGACGAGCTCTGCCGCCCGCCGCCATCTCGACAGGTCAGCGGGCAGACGCATCCGGGAACCATGCCGGTCAGCCACTGGAACCGGACCTGCCCGGCTGCGACTCGTAGTGCCGACGTGCTTCCATACGGCGGCTCGCAGCCGACCTGGCCGGCTGCTCGTCACCTGCTGCGGGCTTGACCGTCACCGTCCTCATCTTCCACTTCTCGAAGCTCTCCGAGCGTAACCCTGCCTGGCGGCTCAACCTGACCCCCGAAGACCGATTGGGTGGTTTCGTTCGGCAGCCGTAAGGCCGTCCGGTACTGATGGCGATCCGGCCTCCAGGACGAGCCGGACGAGCTCGACCCGGGACGAGATGCCGAGCTTGCGGAACATCTGGCGGAGGTGATGAGCCACCGTGTGCGGGCTGATGTACATGCGGGCACCGATCTGCTTGTTGTTCAGTCCCTCGGCCGCCCGCCGAGCGACGTCCTGCTCGGTCCCGGTCAGGCTGTCCCAGCCGTGGCGAGGCTTGCGCTGCCCGGTCTTCCAGTGCCGGGTCCGGACCCCGGTCTTACGCAGCCTGCTGCGAACGCGGGCACCGTCGGTGTCGGCACCGGCCTCGTCGTACCAGACGAGAGCGTCCTGCCAGCACTCGATCGCTGCGTCGTACTCACCGTTGGTGAGGTGATCGACGCCGAGCTTCTCGGCCTCGTTGGCCCGGGTCCACGGGATCGACCGCTCGTCGAGGGCAGGTCGTTCGGTCCGTACGGTGGGGTACTCCGGCCGGTGGGGCGTCGGCGCGACACCGCCGTACTGGCGGACGAGAGCGCTGCGTGCCGGGCGTGGGATGAGCTCGGCAATCGCGCGCTGCAGCAGTGGGTGGCGGAAGGCGAAGGTCTCTTCCTGCACCGTGATGAGGGCCGAGTCGAGCGCCTCTTCGAGAGCCGGCAGCAGGGCCGCGGGCGAGCTGCCGACCATGTCGGCCACGTCGTCCAGGTCGAATGCCGGTCCCATCACAGCTGCCGTCGTGAGGAGCTGCCGTGCATTCGTGCTGAGCTCGTCGAGTCGGTGCCGGGTCAGCCGGTGAACGCGGTGCGGGAGTGACGACGGCGCCGGCTCGGCGCCGTCGCCGGTCAGGCCGGTGGCGTGCTCCTCCCGGAGCCCGCGGAGCAGCGCCGCGACGAGCGCCGGGTTTCCCGACGCGCCGGCCGCGAGCCGTTCCAGTGCTGCGCTGGGCCGTTGACCCAGAGTGTTCGCGAGCATCGCGGTCACTGCCGTGTCCGGCAGCGGGCCGAGCGTGATGCGGGTGGCGCCGTCCTTCTCCAGCAGGTCGAACAGGTCCGCGGCCCGGCGTGAAGTCGTGGTCGACCGAGCGAGCAGCCACGCGATCGGCAGATGGTCCACGGACTTCGGCAAGGTCCGTACGGCGGCCATGCTCGTCGGGCTCGCCCAGTGCAGATCGTCGAGGCAGATCAGGACCGGAGCCGACGGCCCGCTCGCTCGCGCGGCCTGCAGGAGCGGGAGAGCTTCGCCGACCGGGTCGGCCGTGCCCGTGACCACCGCGAATCCGTACGCGACCGCCTGGTCGGCCGAGTCGTGCAGGAGGTGGGACTTTCCGATCCCTGGCTCGCCGTCGATCAGCAGAACGCCGTCCCGTCCGTTCGCGGCGCGCTCCAGCGCAGCCTGGACGAGGTTCTGCTCCGCAGCCCTGCCCTGCGTCGGCGCTGTGGCGAATCCGGACATGTCCGTCAGGTTGCCCGACCGCCGGCCTGTCGAGCATCACCCGATGAGTAGTCTTTTACCGAATCGGTTCTCGCCACGACCTCGTCCGGGAGGGAACCGAAGCAGCCCTGCCGGCGACGGCTCGATCGAGCCTGCAGCGTCAGGCGGTCGTCGGCGGGCGCGCACTGGAGCTGAATCGCTGGGTGCGGCCCGCCGCCGAACGCGGCACTCCGGCCTGAGCGCGCCGGGTCAGTTCCGCCCCGCGGTGACGCCGCCGTCGACGTTCCAGACCGCGCCGGTGACCCATTCGGTGGCCGGCGACAGCAGGAACGTGATCGTGTTGGCGAGGTCCCGGGTGGTTCCGGTCCGGCCGAGCGGGTGGAACGGGTCGAAGCTGTGCAGCGTCGCGTCCAGCTGGTCGGACGGGACGAACTTCTCGTAGATCGGCGTCGCCACCACGGCCGGTGCCACCGTGTTCACCCGGATCCTGTGCGGCGCCAGCTCGAGCGCGAGGTTGTGCGTCAGGGCGTGGATCCCGCCCTTGGCCAGCGAGTACGCCGAGGACGGCGTCGCCCCGACCGCCTGGTGCGCCCACAGGCTCCCGATGTTCACGATCGACCCGCCACCGCCGGCGTCGGCCATGCCCTGGGCAACGGTCTGGGTCAGGAAGAAGATCGCCCGGTTCAGGTCCTGGTAGAGGTCGTAGTCCTGCCTGCTGTGCTCCAGGAACGGTTTGGGCAGGAAGACGCCGGCGGCGTTCACCAGCAGGGTCGCGTCCGCGTGCTCGGCGGCGAGCTGCCGGCGGGTGTCCTCGACCGCGGCCGCGTCGGCCAGGTCGACGGTGATCCCGAACGCCT
This sequence comes from Kribbella sp. NPDC051770, assembly GCF_040681455.1. Taxonomy (NCBI): domain Bacteria; kingdom Bacillati; phylum Actinomycetota; class Actinomycetes; order Propionibacteriales; family Kribbellaceae; genus Kribbella; species Kribbella sp. NPDC051770. The sequence continues at coordinate 551,290 of NZ_JBFAYT010000003.1, forward strand.
GCCCCTCGCCGCCGAGCTCCTTGACCGTCGTCTCGACCTTCGAGGCGGTCTGGCCGATCACGACGGCGGTGCCGCCCGCGGCCGTGACGTCGAGCGCGGTCTGGCGACCCATCCCGCTGCTTCCCCCGACGACGATCAGCTTCTGTCCTGCGAACACGTCCGTGGTCCCGGACCGGTCGAGCCAGTTCATGCTCATCTGGAGCTCCTCCGCTACGCATGGTGGGCGACCGTGCCGGCGCCCTCGGTGCCTGCCACCCTCGTCGCTGCGGCGGACGTTCCACATCGCTCGATCAGGCCTGGTGAAGTCTGTCGATCTTGACGATGTGCGTCGGCGCCGGTGCCGTCAGCATTGCCGCACCGCGCTGCGCCGATCTGGCCGCGCAAGTCAACCGAAGGAGTTGGAGATGCCGACAGTTCACCACCGTTACGCCGAAATCGACGGCCGGCGGTTGTTCTACCGCGAGGCCGGCGACCCGCAGGCGCCTGCTGTCGTCCTGCTCCACGGGTTTCCGGCGAGCTCTTTCATGTTCCGCGAGCTGATCCCGGCACTGGCCGGCGAGTACCGGGTGATCGCACCGGACCTGCTGGGGTTCGGGCTGTCCGATGCCCCGCGGGTGGAGGACTTCGAATACACGTTCGACGCCTTGGCCGCGCTGACGTCCGGGCTGCTGGACTCGCTCGGGGTCACGTCGTACGCGATGTACGTGCAGGACTACGGCGCACCGATCGGCTGGCGGCTCGCGCTCGAGGACCCGGAGTCGGTCAGCGCGATCATCACCCAGAACGGCAACGGTTACGACGAGGGCTTCGTCGACGGCTTCTGGAAGACCGTGTGGGACTACCAGGCCGAGCAGACTGCCGAGACCGAGGCAGGGATCCGGCAGGCGCTGACGCTGGAACTGACGCGCTGGCAGTACCTGACCGGCGTTCCCGACGAGACTCTGGTCAGCCCCGACACCTGGCACCACGACTTCCACAACCTGTCGAGACCGGGCAACGACGAGGTCCAGCTGAAGCTCTTCCGGGACTACGTGACGAACCCGGCGATGTACCCGCGGTTGCACGAGTACCTCCGGACCAGCCGCCCGCCGGTGCTCGCGGTCTGGGGCAGCGGTGACCCGATCTTCGGTCCGGACGGCGCCCGGGCGTTCGCGAAGGACGTACCGGACGCCGAGATCCATCTTCTCGAGGGTGGTCACTTCCTGCTCGAGAGCGCGGTCGACGAGGTCGCGGCGCTGATGCGCGATTTCCTGGGCCGGCGGGTCCGGCGGGTCACGGACTGATGCGGGCCGGGGCGGCAGCAACGGTGCTGGCGGCAACGGTCCCGCCGGGTGCGCGCGAGCCACGCGGCATCGTTGCCGACCCGGCCGGACGGCGGGTGTACGTCGCGAACTTCAACAAGGACGGCGACGGGAGCGTGGCGAGTTACCGCGTCGCGGAGGACGGAACCCTGGGACCGTTGCGAGGTCCGGTGCCGACCGGTGGCCGGCAGCCGGACCTCACGAGCATCACGCTCGCCCAGTCGGCGCCGTGACAGCCGGGCCCGGGCTACAGCGCGACGATGCCCTCGGCGGAGACGCCGTGCGGAACGGTGACCGAGCCGAGCCGGGTCAGTGATCCGTCGGCGTTGATCCGGAACGCGTTGATGTGACCGTCGATGCCGGTCCGCGCGTACAGGTTCTTGCCGTCGGAGGAGGCCGCCAGGTCGGTCGTGCCGGCGTCGGCGCTGGTGGTCCCGAGAGCGGTGAGCGCGCCCCGGCGGTTGACGGTGAACCCGGAGATCGAGCTGCTCCCGCCGTTCGCGGCGTAGAGCTTGCCGTCGACGGCGACGATCCAGCAGGTCGCCACCTGACCGGTCGCGCTGTGGTCCACGGCGGTCAGCGTGTCGTCGCGGTTGATGGTGAAGGTCGCGACGGCGTTCGGGCCGGCTTCGGCCACGGCGAGGTGCCCGGCCGCGTCGAAGTCGACGGCGAACGGTACGGCGCCGGGCAGAGTGGTGACCGTCGGCCTCGCCGAGGGGCCGAACAGGCCGACCCGGAAGATGTCGATGCTGTTGGCGCCGTTCTTGGTCGTCACGACCAGGCGGGTGCCGTCCGGGGTGAACGCGATGTCGCTCGGAGCGTTGCCGGACTCCTGGGTCTGCTGCGGGTCGAGCCCGACCGACCGGTGCCACGGCCCGATCGGGACCAGTCGGCCCGCGACCTGCAGGTAGCCCTGGATCGAGCCGCCGCCGCGGGCGTTCAGCACGTAGACCAGGTTGCCGTGCACCGTGATGCTGACCGGAAAGTCGCCTCCGGACGACACGACCTGGCGGCGGACGAGCTTGCTGCCGTGGACCGCGAAGACGGTGACCGAGTCGCTGCCCGCGTTGGCGACGTACAGGTTTCCCGAACGCCGGTCGTAGGCGAGCGATCCCTGCGACGCCGTGGCGTCGATCCCGGCTCCGGCCAGGACGCCGCCCTTGCCGCCGGTCGGGTAGCGGCCGGCTTCGGCCAGGCTGCCGTCGCCACGCCGGTCGTAGGCGACCAGTGTGTTGCCGTGGGCATCGTTGTTCTGGACGAAGACCGCCCGGGACGGGCTCGTGCTCGACGACACCGTGGCGGCGTTCGCGGGCACGGTCAGGGAGACCGCCGCGACGGTCGTTCCGACCATCAGGGCAGTGGTGATGACGCGTTTCATGTGACTCCTCGCAGTGAAGTGGTGAATCGGTCAGGTGTCTCGGCGGTCACCGGGCCGGGAGGCCGAGGCGAACGGGGAGGGTCTTGTGGCCGTTGCCGAGGATGCTCGGCAACGGCTCCAGCGCGGTCGCGGGAACGGCGAGCGAGAGGTCGGGGAACCGGTCGAACAGCCGCGGCAGGGCGATCGCCGCCTCGGCCCGGGCCAGCGGGGCGCCGAGGCAGTAGTGCACACCGTGGCCGAAGGCAACGTGCCGCTTGTCCGGCCGGGTGACGTCGAACGTCTTGGCGGTCTCGCCGTGCAGCTCGGGGTCGCGGCTCGCCGCGCCGTACAACGCGAGGATCGCGTCACCCTTGCGGATCGTCTGCCCGGTCGGCAGCTCGATGTCCTCGACGGCGTACCGCATCGGCATCTGGCTGACCGGTGAGGCGAACCGCAGGGTCTCGTCGACCACCGCTTCCCAGTCAGCGACACCGGATCGCACCAGCTCGAGCTGTCTGGGATCGGAGAGCAAGGCCGTGACGGCCGAGTCGAGCAGGTTGATCGTCGTCTCGTAGCCGGCGGCGATCACCAGCAGGAGCGTGTCGGTCAGCTCCGTCTCGGTGAGGGAGGATCCGTCGCCCTCGTCGTCGCGGGCGGCGATCAGCGCGCTGGTCAGGTCGTCGGCCGGTTCGGCGCGTTTGAGCGCGACGAACTCGTGCAGCATCGTGTAGGCGTCCTGCGTCGCGCGCACCGCCTCCTCGGCGGTGTTGGTGGTGTCCCAGATCCGGTCGATCGACTCGCGGAACCCGGTGCGCAGGGAGGCGGGGATGCCGAGCAGGTCGCTGATCACCGCGACCGGCAGCTGCGCCGCGAAGGTCTGCCGCAGGTCGACGACGCCGGTGGCGTCCACGGCGTCCGTGATCGAGTCGAGCAGTCGGTCGGTGCTCGACTCGATCGCCGGCAGCAGTTGCGCGGTACGGCGGCCGGAGAAGGCCGGGCTGACCAGGCGGCGGAGGCGGCGATGATCCGCGCCGTACGCCGTGAACATGTTGTCCACCGAGACCTGCAGGTAGAGCGGCCACTTGCCGACGATCTCGCCGGCCATGAACCGGGGCCAGTGCTGACGGGGGTCCTTGGACACGCGGCTGTCGCTGAGGAGCCGGACGAGCAGGTCGTGGTGCCCGACCGCCCACGCCTTCTCGCCCAGCACGTCGACGAGCACCGGACCGGCTGCGTGGTGCAGAACTTCCTCCTCGGCGAGCCGTCGGCGACCGCTCGGATCGAGGACCAGGGGATTTTCCATGCACCGATCATCGCCACGAAAAAACGCCGGACCGGCGCTTCGGGGGTGCCTGTAAGTGGCCCGTAAGTCGTTGCTCGACCACTGGTGGGACCGACTCGGGTAATCCCTGACGCGAGCACCGCGGTGGACCTGGTCTGCTGGCCGGTGACCCTGATCGCGAGGAGGAACAACCAGGTGGTGGGTCCATGGACGCCGAGAGGGCAGCAGCTTCGGCTCCGGGTCGAGGACGGGCTGGTGACGATCGAGATCCGCGGGGTCCTGGACGCGCACACGGCCGCGATGGCACGAGCCGAGTTCCTGGTGGTCTGCGGAATCGCGAAGGCGATCACCGTCGACCTCGGCGCGGTGCACGAGCTCCGAACCGATGCCGGCCTGGAGGAGCTGCTCGGGGAGTTCCGTCGTGAGTGCGCGCTGCACCGGACCGGGCTACGGGTGGTCGCAGCGCACCCGCGAGTGCTGACGGCCTTGCGGACCTGGGGTATCGACACGAACAACGGGAGGTACGAATGGCGCACCCGATCGACTGGACTCCGGTGACGACGGCCGAGGTGGTTTCGGCGATGGAGGACTACCGGCGTCTCGGTCCGGAGGCGTTCCTGGCGGAGCACGGCTTCGGGCCCACGACCACCTACGATCTCGTCTGGGAGGAGAGCCGGTACCCACCGAAGGCGATCCTCGGCGCCGCCTACGAGCGGGCGACCGGGGCGAGGCTGGCACCCGGCGACTTCGAGGGCGGCAAGTCCGGCGCGGTGAAGGTGCTCAGCCGGCTCGGGTTCACGATCGAGCAGAGGAGAAACCGGTGAGCGACTCGTGGAAGCACCGCGACGTACGGCGAGGTCACTGGTCTGCGGTTCGACGACGGCCATGCACAGTTCGCCGGGCGGTCCGAGTCGTAGCGTCGGCGGCGAGGTAGTCCCGCAGCGGCCTGAGCGGTGGTTGTGCGCCGCTGGTACCGACCGCGGCGCCGCCGACCGCGCAGGCCGTGCTCAACGCGTCCGGAACCGGAAGGCCTTCGAGCAGGCCGACGACGAGTGCCGCGCAGAAGGCGTCTCCGGCGCCGACGGTCGACACCACCTCCACCTTCGGTGCCTCGGCGTAGGCGATCGACCGGCCGCTGCGGAAGGCGACCGCTCCCTTCGCGCCGTAGGTGACGACGACCAGGCGCGCCCCCGACAAGGCCGGTACGGCGGCGTACTCGGACTCGTTGACGACGACGAGGTCGCAGCGGTCGAGGAGGTCGGTGGGCAGCGGAACGGCCGGCGAGGCGTTGAGGGCGACGAAGCCGGTGGCACGCTCGACGGCCGCGACGGTCGTCGCCAGCGGAAGCTCCAGCTGACACAGGATGGCTGGTGCCTCGCTGAGCGTCTGGGCGACCTGGACCTCGTGGTTCGCGCCGGGAGCGACCGCGATCTGGTTCTCTCCGTCGGCATCGACGACGATCAGGGCCGTTCCGGTGGGACGGGCGACGACGGCGACACCGCTCACGTCGACTCCCGCTGCCTGCAGCGCCTCCAGCGACCGGAGCCCGGCGCCATCGTTGCCTCTGGCCCCTACCAGCCGGACGTCCGCACCGAGCCGCGCGGCGGCGGCTGCCTGGTTGGCCCCCTTTCCACCGGGGCTGTGCCGTACGTCGGCCGTGCTCACGGTCTCGCCCGGGGCCGGCAGCCGGTTCCCGACGGCGGTGATGTCCTCGTTGATGCTGCCGACGACGGTCAGCTGCGGCGGTTTCATGCGCCACCGAGCCCGGACGAGGACAGGCCGTCGATGAACCGGCGCTGCAGCACCAGGAACAGGATGAGCATCGGCGCGATCATGATGATGCCGGCGGCACTGACCAGGGTGTAGTCCTGGCTGAAACCCTGCTGGAACGTGAAGAACGTCGTGGACAGCGGCAACAGGTCCTGGTTCTGGATGAAGGTGACCGCGAACAGGAACTCGTTGTACGCCGACAACCCGGTGGTCAGCGCGACGGTCAGCAGCCCGGGCAGGGCGTTCGGGAGCACGATGCGCACCAGCACCTTAAGCTCACTGGCACCGTCGACGCGCGCGGCCTCCTCGAACTCGCGGGGGAGCGTCAGCAGGAACGACCGCAGCAGCAGGGTCGCGAACGGCGAGAACAGTCCGACGTAGATGAGGATCAGGCCGAGCCTGGTGTCGTAGAGCCCGGCCTGGGTCCACAGGTAGAACAGCGGCACCAGGAACATCTGGGTCGGGAGAGCGCTGGTCACCAGCAGATAGGTGATGAACGCCGACGAGCCGCGCACCTGGAGACGTCCGAGCGCGTACGCCGCGGAGCCGGCCACCACGCAGGTGAGCGCCGCGGTGCCGAGCACGATCACCAGCGAGTTCACCACGCCCGCACCCATGTTCGCCTGCTGCCAGGCGGTGGTGAAGTTCTCCCAGCGCCAGGCGCCGGGGACCCCCAGCGAACTGGCGGCGTACTCGCTGGGGCTCTTCAGGGCGTTGAAGAAGAACAGCACGATCGGCCCGATCGAGAAGATGGCCAGGCAGGTCAGCAGGACGTAGCTGACGGTGCCACCGCGGCGTACGGTCCTCATATCTCCCACTCCTTGACTCTGCGGACGATCAGGTACGCCGTCACGACCACCGCGCTGATCAGCGCCATCACCACACCGACAGCCGAGGCGTAGCCGGCTCGCAGGTCGGAGAAGGCCTCGCGGTAGAGGACCGTCGACAGCAGGTCGGTCGCGCCGGCCGGACCGCCCTGCGTCATGATCCAGACGTAGTCGAAGGCGAGGAACGACCAGATGATCGTCATCAGCCCGAGGAACGCGAAGGTCGGCCTGATCGCCGGCAGGGTGACCGAGAAGAACTGGCGGGTGGGTCCGGCGCCGTCGATCTCGGCCGCCTCGTAGAGCGCCGGGTTGACGCCCTGCATGGCGGCCAGGAAGACCACGACCAGGAAACCCCACCAGGCCCAGTTGTTGACGAACTGGACCGACCACAGCGCCAGCCGGCCGTCGCCGAGCGGATTGATCCCGAAGACGCTGCCGAGGCCTGATCGCGGGTCCAGGATGCTCTCCCAGATCGAGGCGTTGACGACGCTGGCCACGATGTAGGGGACGAAGTAGACGACGCGGAAGATCAGCCGGAACCGGCGGACACGGCTCAGCGCGTAGGCGCCGAACAGGCCCATCGACATCGGCACCACGAGAAAGAACGCCGTCCAGATCAGGTTGTGCCACAGGCCGTTGAGGAACTCGTCGTCACCGAACAGCTCCCGGTAGTTGGCCAGACCGACCAGCTCGGCCGGACCTGCGCCGGTCCAGTCGGTGAGGGAGTAGTAGACCGAGAACACGCTCGGGATCAGGACCACGAACAGGTTCACGATGATCAGCGGTAGCAGGAACAGCCAGCCGCTGGTCCGTGGGTCGCGGAGCTGACGGCGCAGCGCCGTCATGACAGCTGAACTCCCGGTTTGGGTGCCGTCGGCACCTTTCCGGCCCGGAGCTCGGCGGTGAACCTCTCCTGGATTCCGGCGCAGTAGTCAGCGGCGCTGAGCTTGCCGGTGATCACCTTCTCGAAGGAGTCGATCAGGTAGGTCTCGGTCTGCTGCGGGAAGAAGGTCCACGTCGTGTACCCGATCGTCCTGGCCGTCGAGAGCGTCGTGTAGAGCCGGACGGTCCTCGGGTCGGCGCCGGAGCCGAAGTCGCCGGGTGCGATCTTGATCGGTGGCGGTGCGGCGTTCTGGTCGACCAGCGCCTGCAGGATCGCGGTCTTGCCGGTGGTGAGGAAGTTCAGGTACGCCGCGGCGTTGTCGACGTTGCCGGACTTGGCGTTGATCCCGGCGGACTGGCCGATGGCCAGGTCCCAGACGTCGGTCGGTACGTCGCGGCCCAGCGACGGGAGCGCCGCCCAGTCCCACTTCGCGTCGTTGCCGGCCTTCGCACCGAAGTACGACGGCAGGTAGGCGAACTCCCAGCTGCCCGAGATCAGGCCGGCCGCCTTGCCGCCGGCCAGCTGCTCGTACTGGATGGAGAACTTGTTCGTGAAGTAGTCGTTCACGCTCCCGCCGAACCAGCCCCGTTCGAAGTAGCCGGTGTACCGGGTGACCGCGTCGACGAAGACCGGGTCGGTCCACGCGAGCTTGCCCTGCAGGGCTTCGTAGACGGCGGCCGGTCCGGCGCCGTGGTTGAGCGCGACCACCATGTGCCACTCGTTGGCGCCCTTCCAGTCGGCGTTGCCGGCGGCGACCGGAATCAGGCCCTTGCCCTGGGCCTCGGTGCAGTACGCCTCGAACTCGGCCTGCGTCCGGGGCACCGGGACCCCGAGCTTGTCGACCGTCGCCGGGTTGAAGTAGAAGGCCATCGTCTCGTACTGCGTCGGCACGGTCCTGAGCTTCCCGTCGATCCGGGAGGCATCGAGTGCCCAGGAGGCGAAGGTCCGGTCCCAGTCGTACTTCGCGGCGTAGCTGTCCAGATCGACCAGGTAGCCGGCCTTGGTGTACTCCGTGGTGCCGGTCGACGGGCCCGGGGTGACGATGATGTCGGGACCCGAGCCGGCGGCCAGCGCGGTCTGGATCAGCCGGTCGATCGTGTCGGTGGACTTGTTCGAGAACTTGACCTTGCCCGGTCCGGGGTAGGCGTCGACGAAGTGCTTCTCGAAGTAGGTGACCAGGTCCTGGTTGTCGAGGTTGTTCCAGAACTGGATCACCGACGGGTCCGAGGACGCCGGCTTGTTGCAGGCGGCCAGGCCGCCGAGCAGGGTGAGCGCTCCGCTGGAGATCAGGAAACGCCGGCGGGTGATGGTCATGTCAGTCTCCCAGTGGTGTGGCCCCGAGGCCGTCGACCGCCAGCCGCACGGTCCGCCGGGCGAGGTCGGAGATGGCGGAGTTGTCGAAGCCGAACAGCGCGGACCGGGTCCGGTCGTGCAGCGGATCGATCAAGTGGTGGGGGAGCCCGGCGCTCCCCGCGAGGATCGCGGCGACGGACCCGACGGTGGCGCCGTTGGAGTCGGTGTCCCAACCGCTCATGACGACCCGGCCGACCGCGGTCGTGTAGTCGCCGTCGGCCCACAGCAGCGCGGCCACGACAGCAGCCGCGTTGTTGATCGTGTGGACCCAGGAGTAGTGGCCGTACGCCGTACGAATGTCGGCCAGGGCTTCGTCCCAGGTGCCCCCGGCGGCCTGCAGGTCGAGCACTCTCCTGATCGCCTCCGCCAGCCGCGACTTCGGCGGCACGACCTGCAGTGAGGTCTCGATCGCCTCGCGGGCGTCCGCGGCGGTGAAGGCAGCGGCAACGAGGGCCGCGGCCCACATCTCGCCGTAGATGCCGTTGCCCACGTGGGACAGGGCGGCGTCCTGGTAGCTCAACCGGGCGGCGCTCCAGGGGTCACCGGCGAAGACGTAGCCGAACACGTCACCGCGGATCTGCGCCCCGATCCACTCCCGGAACGGGTTGCGCCGGGTGGCCGTCTCCGGTGGCCGGTGCCCCTGGACCATGTTGACGTAGGCGGCTCGCTCGGCCGTGTAGACCTGTTCCAGCGGGAAGAGGGTGCGCCACGCGCGGCCGACGTGCTCCGGGGTGAGACTCGCTCCGTGGCGCTCGAGCAGGTGCAGGGTCAGGATCGGGTAGTCGATGTCGTCGTCGCGGGCCGACCCGTTGACGTTGCCCTTGGTGGTTTCGGGCCAGTTGTCGACCAGTTCGAAGCCGGCCGGCATCGGGTCGAGTACCGGCACGTAGTCCCGCAGCGGGTAGGCCCCGGCGATCTGCAAGTAGTCACGAATGTGGTCGGCGGTCCAGTGATCGCCTTGTTCCACCGGCTTGCCGAGGTTGCAGCCCGCGATCCGGCCGAGCCACGCGGCGCCGATCTTGTCCGACAGGTCGGCGGCGGCGACCCGCTCGGCGCCCGGTGCGCTCGGCAACGACTCCCGGAGGTCGTCGAAGGCGGTCGGTTCCTCGTACGCCCATTCGCCGGTTCGCGACAGGTCGGACATCTCGTCGACCAGGCTGAACAGGGCGGCGTTGTCGGAGGGGTCCAGGCTGTTCGCCGCCTTGATCGCCTCGCTGACGTCGTACCCGGTCTCCTGCCGTTGGGCGACCTCGTAGGCGACCAGGACGCGGCCGTCCAAGGGGTCGTGCCCGACCAGCTGCTGGAAGTCGGAGCTCAGCGCGGAGCTCGATTCTGGGAAGACTGAAATGGTCCTGCTCCTCTGTTCGAAGGCGTGCGGCACCGACGGCCCGGCATCGTGCCGGTCCGGGGCTGGTGGTGCGATGGTCAGGCGGAGTCGCGCCGCACCAGGTGGGTGGGGAGAGCGTCGACGGTGTAGGCCTCGTCGGGACCACGCTCGATCCGCCGCAGCAGAGCACGCGCACAGGCCGCGCCGACGTCCCGCGCCGGGTTGACGACCGTGGTCAGGTGAGGCGTGATGAGGTTCGCGGTGTCGATGTCGTCGAAGCCGATCACGGCGAGGTCGTCCGGCAGGCTCAGCCCGGCCTCCCGGGCCGCGTCGATCAGGCCGACCGCGATGATGTCGTTCGCGCAGATGATCGCGCGGGGCCGGTTCGGCAGAGCCAGCAGTCGCCGGCCGGCCTCGAGCCCACCTGCCCGCGTGAAGGGCACGTGGTCGATCCACTCCTCGGCCACCGTCACGCCGAGTGCCTGGGCGGCGGCCCGGAAGGACGCGAGCCGGAGCGTCCCCGGGCTGCGGCCCTCGGGACCACTGATGAACCCGGCCTCCCGGATCCCGCGGTCACTCAGATGCCGTACGGCGGCCGCGATCCCCTCGCAGTCGTTGGTCTGCACGCGGTCGGCGTACAGCTCACCCTCGTGGTCGGAGATGAGGACCAGCGGCAGCGGACCGACGATGCGGCGGATCTCGGCCGGCGTCAGTGACATCGGCTGGATGATGATGCCGTCGACGTTGCGCGCGACCATGTCGCGGAGCAGCATCTCCTCCGCGGCCGGCTCGCCGTAGGTGATCCCGATCAGACTGACGTAGCCCTGGTCGGCCAGCCCGTCGTGAACGGCCTGGACGACCGTGGGGTAGTACGGGTTGGAGATGTCGACGACGAGGAAACCGACGCTCTTGGTGCGCTGGATCCGCAGGCTCTTGGCCACCAGGTTCGGGTGGTAGCCGAGCTCGTCGACGGCCTGCAGGATCCGCTCGCGGGTGGCCTCCGAGACCGGCCGCCGGCCGCTGAGGGCGTGCGACACGGTGGTCGGGCTGACCCCCGCTCGCACGGCGACGTCGCCGATGTGAACTCGCTTCATCGAGACGCCTCCTCGTTGTGCATATCGATTTGCATCGCCGGACGCCTTCATCGTGGGCGGGCCTTCGCAGCAGTGTCAAGACGATCGCCGGTGCAAACACAGCCAAAACTTTTGCGCTTGTTTTGCGTGCATAGTGGTGCCACCCCGCACCCGGAGGAGGACTGCTGACATGGCCGGACCCCGGCGCCAGGTGGTCGTCGACACCGACACCGGCCTGGACGACGCACACTCGCTGCTCTACCTCCTCGCGCAGCCCGACCTCGAGCTCCTGGGCGTGACAGCGATCTTCGGGAACACCACGGTGGATCAGGCGACCCGAAACATCGCGGCAGTGCTGGAGGTGGCGGACCGGGCCGACGTCCCGATCTTTCGCGGTGCGGCCGTGCCGCTGGCCGGCGAGCTCCGCATCGATCCGTGCTGGCACGGGGTCGACGGCCTGGGGGACCGCGGGCTTTCCGGTGCGGTCCCGGTGCCGAGGAGTGAGTCCGCCGCCGACTTCCTGGTCCGGATCGCCAACGAGCGGCCCGGTCAGGTCGATCTGCACCCGATCGGCCCGTTGACCAACGTCGCGCTGGCGCTGCGACGGGACCCCGACCTGCTGACGAAGTTCCGATCGGTGGTGCTGATGGGAGGGGGTGGTCCGTACCCGCCGCCCGGTGGACTCACCTTGACCGACGCGAACTCCGACCACGACCGGGCCGCGGCCGAGATCGTGTACACGGCGCGCAACACCGGCAACGTCGTCATGGTCGGGGTGAACGTCACGCTGCAGGCGCTGCTGTACGAACACGACTACGACCGGCTTCGCTCCGCCGAAGGCCGATGGCCACAGTTCGCGGCGACGATCCTCGACGCCTCCAACGCGACGTACGAGCACGTCTGGGGGCGCCGGATCTCCGCGGCGCACGACGCGCTGGCCAGTGTCGTCCTGCACCGCCCCGAGATCGCCACCGGGTGGGTCGAGGGGCCGGTGACGTTCACGCCGGCCGCGGGCTCGTTCGCCGTACAGGTGGCCCGTACGCACGACGGGCGGCCGCTGTCGTTCAAGACCCCCGACGGGCCGGTCGTCAGAGCTGTCACCAGCTTCGACCACGGCGAGTTCGTGCGAGTCCTGATGGACGCGCTGCTCCACGGTGCACCTGGGCAGCACCGGGGTGCGGTGCCAGGGGATCTCCCTGGGGCGAACGCCGGTCGATCCGGGAATCGTGGAGGCCGGGACACCTGACCGCCAGGTGCCGGACCGAAGGGCGAGGCGATGGACGACGCAACCCCCGTCTCCTGGGACGAGATCGTTCGAGTGCATTCGGTGCGCGTCTACCACTTCGCGTACCGCCTCACCGGCAACCGGCACGACGCCGAGGACCTCACCCACGACGTCTTCGTCCGGGTCTTCCGCTACCTGCACACCTACCGGCCGAACACCTTCGAGGGGTGGCTCTACCGGATCACCACGAACCTGTTCTTCGACCAGCTACGTCATCGCAACCGGCTTCACTTCGACGGCCTCGCACCCGGCACGGTCTCCGACCAGGACCTCGACCCGGCGCACCTGTACGAGTTCCGCACCCTCGACGACGACATCCGGATCGCCCTGAACGAGCTGACCCCACAGATGCGTGCGGTCGTCGTACTGCGAGACATCGAATCGCTGTCCTACCGGCAGATCGCCACCACCCTGGGCGTCGAGGTCGGCACCGTCGGCAGCCGGCTCCACCGCGCGCGATCCAACCTCAGGGCGTCCCTCGCGCACCGCGCGTTCAATGGCTCTGGTGGAGCAGAGCCATTGCCATCTGCAACTGCTGCCGGCCGGTGAGGGGTCGGTGTGAGACCCAGTGCGACGGCGCTGACCAGCGTCAGCAGGACCCGTCGGCCGTACGGTCTCTGGAAGGACTGGTCACCGGTCCGTGTCGGCGGCGTCCTTCAGCTCGGTGGTGACGATGGCGGCGAGCTCGGCCGGCTGGGAGAGGAACGGTGAGTGTGCGCTCTGGATCGGGATCACCCGGTCGCTGCGCAGGCTGAACTGCCGGAAGCGTTCGGGGTGCACGTCCTTCTCGGCGTGGATGTAGGTGCTGGGGACGGTGCGCCAGGCGGCTTGGGTGAGGGGCTGGTTCATCGCCGCGACCGATTGTGGGCCGAGCGTCGCGGCGACCTCGGCCGCCTTGGCGGGGTCGACGTCGGGGAAGAAGACGTGCTCGGCGTCGAGGATCTCGTAGAAGCCGTGCTCGGCGTACTTCGGTCCCCAGAACGGCGGGCGCTCGCCGCCGAGGCTGCTCAGCACCGACTCGCCGACGTCGAGTTGGAACGCGCACAGGTAGACGATCCGGCGCAGGTTGGGCAGGCCGACGAGGCCCTGGGTGGCGGGTGCGCCGCCGTAGGAGTGTGGCATCACGACGACCGGGCCGTCGACGGCTTGGACGGCGGCGCGGATCGCGGCGGCGTCGTCGTACAGATCGCCCAGCTGGGTCGGGTTCACCGGTGCGCTGGACGGGAGCTGAACCGTGCGCACGTCCAGGTCGGACGGCAGGCGCTCGATGAGGTCGTTCCACATGTTGGTGCGGTGCCAGGCGCCGTTCACGAGGACGAGGGTGGGCAGGTCGGTCTTGGGCAAGGGGATCTCCGAGATTAGAAAGAACGATCGGTCGTTCTAAGTCTCGAAGATAGTACGCACGGTCGTGCTATCTTTTCAACGTGGCTGAGCAGCGGGCGCGGAAAGCGCGGGTGGACGGCGAGCGGAGCCGGCAGGCGATCGTGACGGCAGCGGCCGGGCTGGCCACCGTGCAAGGGATCGACGGGCTGTCGATCGGTGGGCTGGCCGATCACGTCGGGATGAGCAAGAGCGGGGTGTACGCACACTTCGGCTCGAAGCTGGAGCTGCAGCTGGCCGCGATCGAGGCCGCGAACGCGGTCTTCGCCGCGGAGGTGGTCGAGCCGGCGATGGCGTTGACGGCGCCGCTGGAGCGGCTGCGGGCGTTGTGTGAGAACTTCCTCGACCATGTCGGGCGCGAGGTCTTTCCCGGTGGGTGCTTCTTCGCGTCCGCGGTCGCCGAGATGGGCGCCCGGACGGGGACGGTCGCCGACGTGGTCGCCGAGGCGCAGCTGGAGTGGATGGCGGTGCTGACTGACCAGATCACCGCGGCCCAGGCCGACGGATCGCTCGCTGGCGACCTCGATCCCGACCAGCTCGCGTTCGAGCTCGAGTCCGCGCTCTACCTGGCCAACTCGCTGTTCGTCCTGCACCGCCGAGCCGACGTGCTCGACCGGGCGCGGCGAGCGGTGGCGGGCCTGCTCGACCGGAGCTGACGGCACGGCTGGTCCACCTGGCCGGATTCATACCGAGGCCGAGCAGGGTCGCTCACGTCCGGAAGCGGGTCGGCACCGAATCACTTGCTGGATGAACGCGCGGAGGCGGTTCGCCGTACACACCGCTGTTCTGTTCGTCGAGCAAGGAGCCAGACATGAGGAAGTTGCCTGCCGTACTCGTTGCCCTCGGGCTTGCCGCGACCACGGGGGTCGTGGCGGTCCAGCCTGCCGCGGCCACGCCCAGCCGGGCGGGGTCGTCGCTGTACCTGCTGGAGAGCAACGGGACGCTGAGCGTGCGGGACGCCAAGCTGCCGCTGCTGACCGAGCACCGGGTGAAGATCCGCGGGCTCAAGGCCGGTGATCGGCTGGTCGGGCTGGACACGCGGCCGGCGACCAAGTAGCTGTACGCCGCCGGCAAGTCCGGGCAGCTCTACACCCTGAACGCACGCACCGGGCAGGCCACCAAAGTCGGTACCTCGGCCGGCGCGGTCGGTACGGCGGTGGGCTTCGACTTCAACCCGACCGTCGACCGGATCCGCCTGGTCACCGAGTCGGGTCGCAACCTGCGCCTGCACCCCGACACCGGCGCGATCGCGGGCGTCGACACCGACCTGACCTACGCCTCGGGCAGCAAGCCGCGGGTCGCGGCGTCGGCGTACACGGACAGCTTCGCCGGGGCGACGAGCACGGGGCTGTACGGGCTCGACGCGGCCAAGGACACCCTCGTCACCCAGGGCTCGCTGCCCGGCCGTACGCCGGTGGTCTCGCCGAACACCGGCCAGCTCTTCACCGTCGGCTACCTCGGCCGCGACATCAGCGCGGTGAACGGCTTCGACATCGAAGGACGCGGTTCAAGCTCGTACGACGCTCGCGACTACACCGCGATCGCCGCCGTCCGCACCAGCGGGCTGCTCGCCGGGTCGAAGCTCGTCAAGGTCGACCTGCGCACCGGCCGGACCAGCCCGCTGCTCGCGCTGGGCCTCGGAGACGTCGTCGGGCTGACCTTCGCGGCGCGATGACCAGAGCCGTGCACGACCTCAGCCGTGAGGACGGCGTACGGGCCGCGTACGCCGAGCACGGCGCCGAGCTGTACCGGTACGCGTTGCGGCAGCTCGACGACGAGGGCGCTGCACGGGACGTCGTCCAGGAGACGTTCCTGCGGGCCTGGCGAGCGGCGGACCGCTACGATCCGTCGCTCGCCAGCCTGCGGGTGTGGTTGTTCGCGATCACCCGCAACGTGGTCGTCGACGAGGCCCGCCGGCGTTCGCTGCGACCGGCGAGCCCGCAGCCGCTCGACGTACTGACCGCGCTTGGGCCGGCGACCGCGGCCGATGACGACAGGACCGTCACCGGCTGGCTGATCGAGGAAGCGTTGCAGCGGATCCGGCCGGAGGCGCGCAGCGCGCTGGTGGAGACGTACCTGCGTGGCCGCCCGTACGCCGAAGTCGCCGCCGAGCAGGGCGTTCCGATCGGGACGCTGCGCAGCCGGGTCTTCTACGGTCTGAAGGCGTTGCGCCTGGCCATGGACGAGATGGGAGTCGAACTGTGAACCCCGAGGAACACAGAGCACTGCGCGAGCAGCTCGGCGCGTACGCGCTCGGGCAGCTGACTCCTGCCGAGGTCACCGCCGTACGAGCGCATCTCGACGGTTGTCCGGAGTGCCGCGCCGAGCTCGCGGCGATCGCGCCGCTCGCGGAGCCACTGCGACTGGTGGACGCCGACCGGGTCAGCGCCGAGCCTGCCGCGCCTCCGGCGGCACTGGAGGCGTCGATCCTCGCCGCGATCGGGAGCGAGCCACGGCGTCGCCGGCCGATCGGGCGGTGGCTGGTCGCTGCAGCCGCGGTTGTCGTTGTCGGTGCTGGGGGAGTGGGGATCGGGTACGGGCTGGCGCCGAAGCCGCCGGAGATCCCGTTGGAGCCGGTCGCCGTCGCGGTCGCCGATCCGGCCGTCCACTCGACCGCCGACGTCGTACCCCACACCTGGGGAATGGAGATCAAGCTGACCGCGACCGGATTCGCCAGCGGCCGGACCTACCGGGTCGTGGTCGTCACTGCCGACGGGCGGACTGCGCCGGCCGGAGAGTTCATCGGCACCGGGAATCGCGAGATGCTCTGCAACCTCAACTCTTCCGTACTGCGCCCGGACGCGACCGCGTTCCGAGTCTTGGACGACCGGGGGCGCAACGTCGCGACGGCCGAGCTGTAGACCAAACGAGACCCCGGCGGCGTCCCTTCGAGACGCCGCCGGGGTCTCGGCCGCGGGGCAGATCAGTTTCAGTCACACTCCACCCAGCTTGTCGAACTTTGCCGGTTACCGTGCGAGGCGGGAGTCGGCGTTGCGAGTGTTGCGAGCGACTGGGGCTGTTGCCGCAGGACGTCTTGCCGCCTCGCGTGGCTCGGTCTTGCAGACGATGCAGGTGCACACGGTGGTGGTGCCGGGGAGGTCGCTGTAGCGGTGTTGCCCGCAGACGTCGACGGACCTGCTGACCGAGGCGGTGCTCGCTTCGGTGCTGCCGGCTGGCACGTAGGCCACGTTGCAGTAGGAGCCGGGACAACCGGGGCCCGACAGCCAGACGGCGTCGCCAGGCTTGGAAAACGCGATCTGTCCATGCAGGCTGCCGGTGGACGTGTTGCGCCACAGGCGGACGCGCTGTCCCCAGTTCGGTTTCTCGGAAACGAGTGTGTAGGACGCTGTCTTGCCGTCCAAGACCTGCGTCACCGTGTCGCCGACCTCGAGGTCGGCGGTCGGGGGCGCGGCAGCGGCCTGGCCGACCGTGATCAACGGCGCGATGGCCACGATTGCGGCGACAGCAAGTGCGCGAGTCCTCATCATCTCTCCATCGACGTAGTTGGGAATCAGAGTCGCGGTCGCGAGAGACCCTGACGGCTGTCCAGGCCGCGGCCCGGGCAGCCGTTCAGTGCTGGTCTGTCACGGCCGCTTCAGCAGGGGTACTTACCGGAACTCTGCGAGGATGCGGGTGACGATCCCAGTGCCCGCCGGGCAGCTTGCCGACGTCAAGTTGCCGAAGGGGTTCCAGTTCCCGTACTGGTAGGAGCCGTTCTCGCACTGAACGATCGCCCGGAACTGCGACGTGCCGTCAGGGCCGCTGTAGCAACGAAGGAGGCCCGTCGAGCCGTTCGGGGACACCTCGCAGTCGACGGCCGCGGTTCCCGTGGTTGCCGCGGCGGCCGAGGTGGGCATGGACACGCCGACCGCGAGGAGGCCCGCGGTGGAAACGGTGGCGACGGCAACTCGGCGAAGGATGAACATGTTCTCCCCTGAGGTTGTGAGACGACCCACCGCTGCTGCGGAGGTCGACTGAAACCGTACGGAGAAAGGGGTGTAGGGCAACAGCTATCTCACGATCACGCAAATGCTTTCGTCCAGCGGATCGGCAGTGATACGTCCTGCGCGCGAGCTCAGCCCAGCTGTGAAAGGACAACGGTCCCGGCACCATCTCACCTGGTGCCGGGACCGCCCCCAGGTCAGTAGGTGATCGCGGCAACGACCTTGTCGGGGTCGACCAGGAACGGCGCGACCGCGGTGAGCACGTTGGTCTTCGACGCGGGCTTCTCGAACGAGCCGTTGTAGACGCCGCCCTCGGCCTTCAGGCCGAGCAAGTTGCCGACGACCGCGGCGTGCCGGGCCTCGACGCCGAAGATGCCGGCCGCGGCCTGCAGGATCATCTTGTCCTTCACGAAGCCGGCCGCGCCGAGGTAGGCGCCGACGCCCTTGTTCTCGAAGATGTGCGCGGTGGTCAGGTACGACTTGCGGGACTCGAAGGCGCCGCCGAAGTCGACCGCGGGTGCGCCGACCGGCGTACCGCCGAGTTTCTGGATAGTGGCGGTGAGGGTCGCGACGTGCGAGGCCTCGTCGGCGCCGATCTGCATCAGGTACTGCTTCTCCTTGCCGGAGACCAGGTTGGCCGCGTTGCCCTGGCGGTAGAACTCGGCCTCCAGGTACTCCAGCGTGAGCGCGTAGTTCAGCACCTCGAGGTCGTTGCCGAAGTCCTTGGCCGACACGAGGTGGAACCCGTTGTTCAGGGCACCGATCGCGACGCCGGCCGGTACGGCGGACGCGTTGCCGTGGATCAGGTCTGCAGTGGTGTCAGTCATCGGTGGCTCCTCTCACTTCGCGATGAACGGCATGGCGGCCTTGAGGACCGGACCCATCCCGAGGTTGGCCTCGATCGGCGCCGGGAACGGGTTCCCGCCGCTGATCTGGGCGATGATCGCGGCGTGCCGCGACTCGACACCGGCGATCGAGGCCGCGGCCGCGAGCAGGTCGGGGTTCTTCACGAGCGTGACCTGACCGTGGTAGGCCTTCACGCCGAGCTCCTCGAAGGTCGCCGCGGTCTTCAGGAACGCGGCCCTGCTCGCGAACGTGCCGGCCGGGAACTTGACCTTCGGCTGGGCGACGGGACGGCCGCCGAGGTCGGTGATCGTCGTCCGTACCACGTTCACGTGGTCGGCCTCGTGCTGCTGGATCGGGTCGATCAGCTCCTGCTCGCGACCCTTCAGCAGGTTGGCCTTCAGCCCGGCGGTGTAGAACGCCGACTCCAGGTACTCCAGGGTGAGCGCGTAGTTCAGAATGTCCAGATCGCTCTTCGCGGCGTCGGTGCCGAACCCGCGATCAGCGTTGCCGAAGGCAACGGGATCGCCGGGCCGGGTGGCCACGTAGGTGACGCCGACGCCGATCAGGGCGGCGTTGCGCAGGAAGCTGCGCCGGCTGTGCTCGTCGGCGAACTCGAGGACCGGACGGCCCCCGAACAGTGACTTGATACCCATGAACTTTCTCCTTGACCGCATCCGGTCCGGGACGGTCGCCCCGGGGTGTCGCTGGAGAGTGCAGGGGACACCAACCTCCTCAGGCGGCACGCGCCTCGACGACGATGCGCTGGTAGTGGGCGGTGACCGGGTTGCAGGCGAACAAGGTCAGCACCTTGGCGCCCGGCTGCGCCGGCTTGCGCAGGACGAACGGGACGTACTTCTCCTGCGGCACGATGGTCGTCTTCACGACCTTGTACGTCGTGCTCCTCGCGCCGACCGTGACCGTGATCGGGTCACCGGCGCGGAGCCGGTCGAGGTACCGGAACGGTTGTCCGTTGGTGACCCGGTGCCCGCTGATCACGCTGTTGCCGACGGCACCGGGCAACGGCGTACCGGGCCAGTGCCCGACACCCTTCACCAGCGCGGGCTCGTCGACGCCGTTGTTCAGCACCCGGTCGACGCCCAGCTTCGGGATCTGCAGCCGGCCCAGCCGAAGCTGCTCGCCGGGCTTGGCTTTGATGGCTTCGATCGGTACGCCGGCCGCCGGGTTGTCCCCGGCCGCGAACTGCGGCTCGACCGGCTTGCCCTCGCGGAGCTGGTCCAGCATCCGGTTGACCAGCGCCTCGTCGTCACCGTCTGTCGACGGTGTCGCGCTCGGTGACCCGTTGGGGCGGGCCGCTGGTGCGTCGCTGACCGGTGAGGTGGAGTCGCGCGAACCGAACAGAACCACACCAACCGCTACCAGGACGGCGAATCCGACGCTCGCGCCGACCCATCGCCAGACAGGTTTCCAGGCTCGCACTTCCGACCATCTCCTCACGACGGAATCAGCACGGGCTTCGGAGCGCCGCCGCGGACCGGATGGGTCGATGACCGAACTTTCTTCCACGGCAGCGAATTCGTGTCGTCGCCGATCCGGCCGGACCGTCGCTCCGAAGGCCCCCGGACGTGTTCGCGACCGGAAGGCCCGCTCATGTACGCACCCGCCCCGCTGCGGCGTGGACTCAACCGTTCGGGGTTGTTGCTGCTCGGCCCGGCGTTCGTCGCGGCGGTCGCCTACGTCGATCCGGGCAACTTCGCCACGAACATCGCCGCGGGCGCCGACTACGGCTACCTGCTGTGCTGGGTCGTCGTCGGCGCGAACCTCCTCGCCGTACTGGTCCAGTACCTCGCCGCGAAAGCGAGCATCGCGACCGGCAAGACGCTGCCGCAGCTGTGTCGCGACCACTTCAAGCGCCCGGTCGTGTTCGGCCTGTGGGGACAGGCCGAGCTCGTCGCACTGGCCACGGATCTCGCCGAGGTCGTCGGCGGCGCGATCGCGCTCAACCTGCTGTTCGACATCCCGCTGCTGCTGGGCGGCGTGATCACCGGTGTCGTGTCCTTCGGCTTGCTGATCTACCAGTCCCGCCGTGGCCAGCGTCCGTTCGAGACCGCGATCATCGGCCTGCTCGCGGTGGTCCTGGTCGGCTTCGTCGTCTCCACCATCGAAGCTGCACCGTCGGCCGCAGGCGTCGCCGGCGGTCTCGTTCCACGCCTCGACGGCACCGACTCGCTCGTCCTCGCCGCCGGCATGCTCGGCGCGACCGTCATGCCGCACGCCATCTGGCTGCACGGCTCGCTCATCACCGACCGCCACGGCAAGACCCTCCGTACGCCGGGCGGCCGCGAACGCGTCCTCAAGGCGACCCGCGTCGACGTCGCGATCGCGATGGCTCTGGCCGGCGCGGTGAACCTGGCGATGGTGGTCGTCGCCGCGGCCGCGCTCACCGGAAGCGGCGTCGAGAGCCTGAGCGACGCCCACGCGGCGTTCGGCGTACGGCTGGGGGAGACGCCTGCGCTGCTGTTCGCACTCGCGCTCCTCGCGAGCGGGTTCGCCTCGTCGTCGGTCGGCACGTACGCCGGCTCGGTGATCCTCGACGGGTTCCTGCGGCGTCATGTACCTGTCGTGGCCCGCCGGCTGATCACCCTGGTTCCGGCGCTCGCCGTACTGGCCATCGGCATCGACCCCACGCGTGCCCTGGTCGTGTCCCAGGTGGTGCTCAGCTTCGGCATCCCGTGCGCGCTGTGGCCGCTCGTGCGCCTGACCGGCTCACAGCGCGTGATGGGCGCGATCGTGAACCGGCCGATCACCACCGTCGCGGCCTGCCTGGTCGCAGCGGCGGTCAGTGCGCTGAACGTCGTACTGATCGTACTCACCTTGCGCGGCTGACCCATCTGCTCGCTGCCCGGCTCCGAAGCACCTGCGTCGATCGGCGGCCGGCAACTGTACGCCGGCAGCAGACGTTGCCTGAGTCAATTGATTCGGTACGTCGGCTGTCGCGTCCAGGCGGGGCCGTCCGCCGGTCGGCCCTGTGCTGGTGCCGTCCGCGGCCTGACGATCCCTGCGGGCGGTGCCGGCCAGGTGGTGCAGAACGACCTGCCACGGATCAGGCGGTTCGGTACGACGGAGTGGCTTTCGGCGGGTTGGTTCGTTGATCTCGATGGATCGTCAATCCACTGCCCGGCGGAACAGCTGGGCGAACCGGAACATCGGAGAGTCTCCGCACATGTTCGACAAACTGTTCATCCGTAACGCGATCGACCGCAGCGCCGAGAACGGCGTCGACCGGCGCAAGTTCCTCCGCGCGGCGGGAGTCACCACCGTCGGCGCGGGCCTGGCCGGCGGCGGCCTGCTCGCCGGCGGGGTCCTGAACCCCGCGGCGGCCGAGACCGGCCCGCTGGGCCTGGACCTCGACCTCGGGCTCGGCCACGAGGACCACCACGGCAGCCAGCCGAGCGACGGTGCTGTCCTGAACTTCGCGCTCAACCTCGAGTACCTGGAGGCGGAGTTCTACCTGCGCGCCGTCCGCGGGTACGGCCTCGCGGCGACCGAGGTGCTCGGCAAGGGCAAGCCGGGCGCCGTGCGCGGTGGCCGGAAGGTGAAGTTCCAGACCAAGGCAGTCAAGGCGTACGCCGAGGAGATCGCCGCCGACGAGCTCGCCCACGTCCGGTTCCTGCGCAAGGCGCTCGGTGGGGCGGCGGTGGCGCGGCCGGCGATCGACATCGACGCGGCGTTCACCGCGGCGGCGACGGCCGCCGGGCTGATCAAGCCGGGGCAGAAGTTCGACGCCTACGCCAACGAGAACAACTTCCTGCTCGCGGCGTACGTGTTCGAGGACGTCGGTGTCACGGCGTACAAGGGTGCTGCTCCGCTGATCTCCAACAAGACGTACCTGGAGGCGGCGGCCGGGATCCTCGCGGTCGAGGCGTACCACGCGGCCAACATCCGCACGAGCTTGGTCGCGGCCGGTCTGGAGGTTCCCTCGGTGGCCATCTCCAACGCCCGCGACAGCCTCGACGGCAAGACCGACCTGGACCAGGGCGTCACGTTCAAGGGCAAGACGAACGTCGTCCCGACCGACGCGAACGGCATCGCGTTCAGCCGCGGCGCCGACCAGGTCCTGAACGTCGTCTACCTGACCCCGAAGAAGGCCACCAAGGGGGGCTTCTTCCCGGCCGGCGTGAACGGCTCGATCAACACCAGCCGCGCCAACGGCTGACCGCTCCCGGGCCGCTGAGCACCGATCCGGTGCTCAGCGGTCGCCGCGTAGGCGGCCGGCGTACAGGGACGCGAGCAGGCGGAGCCGGTCGGCGTCGGGGCTGTCGGGCTCGGCGGTGAAGACGAGGAGCATCGGGCCGGGGCTGCCGGGGAGTGGGTAGGTGTCCCACTCGAGGGTGAGGTCGCCGACCTCGGGGGCGTGGAAGGTTCCGTGTCCGCTGGTGGTGGTGCTGATGTCGTGGAGGGCCCAAAGGCGACGGAAGTCCGCGCTGCGGATGCTCAGCTCGCCGACGACCGCTCGGGCCCGGGGATGGTCGGGATCGGTCGCGACGGAGGCCCGCAGCAGTCCGATGTACTGCTGGGCCTGGGATTCCCAGTCCTGGCAGCCCGACTCGCGGACGTGGACGTCGTCGAACATCAGCATCAGCAGGTTGAGCCGATCGCGCGGGTAGTCGCCGAAGTCACCGAACAGCGCCTCGGCGGCGACGTTCCACTCCAGGACGTCGAGGTGGCGGCCGAGGACCAGGGCGGGTACGTCGATTGCCGCGAGCAACCGCTGGGTGCTGGTCGGCACCCCTTCCGGTCGCCGGTCGACACGGTCCGGCATCGGCTGCCGGGCGGCGCGGGCCAGAGTGAAGAAGTGCCGGGTCTCGTCCTCGTCGAGGTCGAGTGCATCGGCCAGCGCGGTCAGTACCTCGTCGGACGGGCGCATCTCCCGGCCCTGCTCCATCCGCTGGTAGTAGTCCGTGCTCAACCCGGCCAGGAGCGCGATCTCCTCCCGCCGCAGCCCGGACACCTTGCGGCGGCCGCCCGGCTCCAGCCCGACGTCCTGCGGACGCAGCCGATCGCGCCGGGCACGGAGGAACTCGCCGAGTTCACGAGCGTACGGGTGCGTCATGCCGTCCAGTGTGCCAACTCCGGCCTTCAGGAAGGTAGGACGAGGAAACCTAGGGAATCCAGTACGACGGAGCCGCGCGTGCGCGTCCCTAGCTTCGTGACATGACCTCGATCCTTCCCGACCAAAGCGGCCGAGTGGCCGTCGTGACCGGCGCCAACTCCGGACTCGGCCTGGTCACCGCCCGCGAACTGGCCGGCCGCGGCGCGCGAGTGGTCCTTGCCGTGCGCAACGTCGTCGCGGGCCAGGAGGCCGCCCGCGGAATCCAGGGCGAAGTGGAGGTTCGGCCACTGGATCTTTCGTCCACACCGTCGGTCAAGGCCTTCGCGGACGGCGTCACCACCGACCATCCCGTCGTGGACCTGCTGATCAACAACGCCGGCACGATGCTGCTCGGCCCTCGCCGTACGGACGACAACGACTTCGAGTTGCAGCTGTCCACGAACTTCCTGGGCCATTTCGCGCTCACCGGACTGCTGCTGGACAACCTCCGGGCCGGACCGGCCGCGCGTGTGGTCAACGTCAGCTCGCTCACCCACCGCAACGCGCACCTGGACTTCGCCGACCTGATGTCCGAACGGGACTACCAGGGCACCGCCGCGTACGGCCGGTCGAAACTCGCTTCCACGGTCTTCGGCATCGAGCTCGACCGCCGCCTGCGCGCCACCCGGTCATCGGTGCTCAGCGTGCTGGCCCACCCCGGACTCACCCGGACCAATCTGACTCCGCAGGCCTGGCAGCATCGCGGCCTCTTCGGGCGGCTGGTCTCCACGACGGTGCTGCTCGGTGCCCAGTCTGCCGAGCGCGGCGCGGCGCCCCAATTGCACGCCGCGACCAGTCCGGCAGTGCGAGGCGGCCAGTTCTTCGGGCCGTCCGGTCCAGGCGAGCTGCGTGGTTCCGTCACGACTGCACGGTTCAGCGCCGAAGCGACCGACCCTGCCGTCGGCAGACGCCTGTGGAGCGCGGCCGAACAGCTGACCGGAGTCAGCTACCTCTGAACACCCGGCCCGGTCAGGGCCGCACGAAGAACACCAGGAGCGACCACGTGACACACATCGAAGTACCCGCCGACAGGTTCGGCCCGTGGGCTGTCGTCACCGGGGCCTCGGCCGGCATCGGCCGCGAGTTCGTCCGGCAGCTGGCCGCGAACGGCCTCGACGTCGTGATCTCCGCCCGCCGCTCGGCGGCGCTGGCCGACCTCGGATCGCAGCTCGAGCGGGAGTACGGCGTACGCCACCGGGCCGTCGTCGCCGACCTGAGCCATCCTGACGGCCCCGGCCGGTTGCTCGAAGCAACCGAAGACCTCGACGTCGGGCTGCTCGTGTCCAACGCCGGCGACCTGGTCCCCGGCGAGTTCCTCGGCCGCAGCCTGCAACCTGCGCTCGACTCGTGGCAGCTCAATGCCGGCAGCCACCTCGTACTGACTCACGAGTTCGGTCAGCGGCTCGCGGCTCGTGGTCGCGGCGGAGTCCTGCTGGTCGGCGCGGCCGGCGCCGAGAACGGCATCCCGTGGCTGGCCGCGCACGCCGCCGCGAAGGCCTACACGAACACGCTCGCCCGCGGCCTGCACTCCGAGTTCGCCGACCGCGGGATCAACCTCACGGTCCTGACGCCCGGACCGACCCGAACCGAGCTGCAGAACCGCCGGTCCGTTCCCGACACCGGCGGTACGACGGTGTCCGCCAGCGTCTCTGCCGCGCTCAAGGGCCTCAAGGCCGGTGACATCGAGGTCACGCCGGGTCTGGCCGCCCGGCTGCTCAACAAGTTGCCCGCATCGATGTCACGGCGGATGTCCGGCCGCACCATGGCCGCCATCGTTGCCCAGGGCAACGCGGGCTGATCCAGATTCGATCCACACCAAGAGAGAAGGCCCATGACCGGTCAAGCTGTCGTCCGTCCTGCCCGTAGCTCCGCCGCCGCGATCACGGCCGGCATCATTGGAGCCGCTCTGCTCTCGACCGCCCTCAACACGGCGGTCGCGGGAATCGCCCGGGCGGCCGGAGCCTCCCCGGACTTCGTCCCTCTGGACCTGCAGACCTACACGCCCTGGACCGTCATCGGCGTCCTGGCCGGCTTCGCAGGCTGGGCCGTCGTCCGCGCCCGCGCCACCCGCCCGCGGCGACTGCTGCGCCAGTTGGTACCCGCCGTGGTATCGACCAGCTGGACACCCGACTTCATCGTCGGCTTCAACAACTCGATGGCCGGCACCAGCTGGGGCGCGATGATCGCATTGATGATCATGCACGTCGTCATCGGTGTCGTCGTCGTGATCAGCTGCATCCGCCTGCTACCGCTCCCGGCCGACCGTCCGCCGCGGCAGTAGGACTGACAAACCCAGGCAAGCCAGTACGACGGAAGCCGCGCGCGGCGCACCTAGGTTCTCAACATGAAGCTCAAAGCAACCATTGCAGCAGCGATGACCCTTCTGATGACAGCGAGCCCGACCGTCGCCTCGGCGTCCCGCGTGCCGAACCCGGTGACCTGGCAGGAGATCCGGAACGAACAGGTGGCGAAGGCGGTGGTGCACGAGTTGTTCAACCGGCACGACCTCAGAGCCGTCGATCGCTACTTCCGACAGTCGTTCGTCCAGCACAGCCCGGAGATGGCCAACGGCGCCACTGGCCTCAAGCAGTTCATCCGGAACAAGCCCAAGCTGCGGTACGACGTGTTCAAGGTGATCGCGGACGACGACTTCGTCATGCTGCACTCCAGGGTCACCGGCCGCGGCCCGGTCACGCAGATCGTGATGGACGTCTTCCGCTTCGACCGCGGCAAGATCGTCGAGCAGTGGGACGTCGTCATGACCGAGGTACCCGCCTCGGAGTCCGCCAACGGGAACCCGATGGTCACCCGCCTCAGGCCCAGCAAGCCGAATCGCCACGACAACGAACGCATCGTCGCCACCGCCCTCAACGAAACCATGGTCAAGCGCAACCTCAGCATCATCCCCCGCTACTACAAGGAGCCGTACACCCAGCACGACCCGCTCACCCCCAGCGGCTTGGTGCAGCTCCGCAAGTCCATCCTCGCCCTCCCGCCGGACGCCACCTTCGAGCCCGGCCTGATCATGGCCGAAGGCGACGAGGTCGTCGTCCACGCGCGCCTGCGCAACATCACCCCGACCCCGGTGATCGCCATGCACGTCTACCGCGTCGACAACGGCAAGATCGTCGAGCACTGGGAGCTCTACCAGTACGAAGTACCGCGCGACCAGAGCCTCAGCGGCAACGACATGATGACCCCTCGGGTCGGCCCCTGACCGCCGCGTACCCCTGACGGCCCCTTCGCCTCACCAGGCGAAGGGGTGTTCGCGCGACCGATCCCATCACGAGCGCTGACCGGTGCCGTTGACGATCTCTTCGGCGATGTCGCGGAGCTTGCGGTTCGACTGCTGGCTGAAGCGAGTCAGCACCGTGAACGCGCGGTCGGGGCCGAGTCCGTAGCGCTCCATCAGGATGCCGATCGCGGTGCCGATGTCGCCACGGCTCTGGATCGAGGACTCGAGGTTGTCGGCGTTCTGGACGTCGGCGAAGGCGATCGCGGCGTGGGTGGCGAACAGCAGCCCCACGTGCTCGGACTCGTCGGTGAACGCGTGCGGGCGCGCGCCGTACAGGTTGAGCGCGCCGAGGTTGTGGCTCTCGACGAACAGCTGGAACGACAGCATGCTGCGTGCGCCGAGCGTGGCGGCCGCGCGGGAGAACTTCGGCCAGCGTTCGTCGGTGAGCAGGTCGTCCACCCGGACGGTTCGTTGCTTCCACACCGCGTCGAGGCACGGCCCCTGACCCACTGCGAGCATCAGCGCGTCGATGCGGACCGGGAGGTCGCTGGAGGCGGCGCGGTGCTCGATGGCGTGCTTGCGCACGACCCGGCTGATCGAGCCCTCGGCGGTGCCGGGGATGAGACTGATCGCGCCGGCGACGATCTCCTGGAGGACGTCCTCGGGTTTGCGCAGACTCTGCAGCGTCCGGGCGATCCGGCTGAGCCCGGCGGCCAGGGTGTCCTGCCCGGACGCCGTACCGGTGTTGTCCCGCGACGGAAGACGACGATGGCGAGGGTCGCCAGGTCGGAGAAGGCGTGCGCGATCGCGTCGATCGACGCGGGGACCGGGTGCCGGGTGAAGAAGAGGTTCAGCGCGCCGAGTGTCGTGTCCTGCCACTTCATCGGGTGCGCGTGGACCGCGGACACTCCCTGGTCGTGCAGCGCGGCCGCGACGTCCGGCCAGCGCTCGTCGTACTCGTCGGCACGCACGGTGATCGCCGCGCCGTCGCGGATCGTCTCCGCGGCCGGTCCGCCGCCCTCGTGAACCTGGAACAGCTCGAGCTGCTCGGCTCGGTGACTGGTCGCCGCGAGGAAGTCCAGTACGCCGGTGTCAGGGTGCGCGACCACGATCCCGGCCGCTTCGGTGTTGACGGAACGCACACAGCCGGCCAGGACACCGGTCACCGTCCCGATGACGTCGTGGCGGGCCACCAGCGTCGAGGCGGCGGTCGCGAGCTCCTCCACGGCGCGGTCCGAGGTGCCGGCAAGGCCATCAGCGGTCATCGCTACCTTCTCTGAAGTCGATGGTGCGGTCGATGACCGACTCGGCCACCTCAGCCAGCGTCCGGCTGGTCGCGTAGGCGTGGGCGCGGAGGATCGCGAGAGCGTCGGCCGGTGGAACCCGCAGCTGTGCAACCACCATGCCGGTGGCGTTGTGGATGCGCGACCGCGACGTCCACGGGCCGTCGCCGTTGAGCTCGGCCGGAGGCCCGTCCTGCAGCAGCGCCGCGCCGATCGTGTCGGCGAGGAACTGTGCGGTGTCGTCCGACTCGGGCAGGGAGCGTCCGTCGGTCACGTACACGCTGATCACTCCCACAGTGTGCCCGCCCGGCTGCATCGGGAAGGAGTACATCGTGACCGGCCCGACCGCTTGCAGCGCGGCCCGGGTGAACTCGGGCCACGTCCGCCGGGCACCGTCTCCCAGCCGGGCCACCGTGGACCGGGCCGTCCGGTACGCGTCGCGGCACGGTCCTTCGCCGGTGATGTCCTGGAGATCCTGCAGCCGGTCCGCCGCCGGGGTCGTGGCGCAGAGCGTCGTACGGTTGACCGAGTCGTTCGCCACCGTGATCGCGGCGCCGTCGCCGCCGAGGATCAGCTGGTACGCCGATCCGAGCCGCAGCGCGAGGTGGTCACGGCCGGCGTTCGCGGCCGTCAGCGTGGCGAGCCTCGCGAGGAGCGCGGCCTTGTCGGTCATAGGTGCCCAGCCTTTCACGGAACGACCAACCGGTACCCGGACGCCACTCCGGCGCCCGGGACGTTCCGTTCACGACTGCGTCGGCATCAGGCGGCGGCGGCCGTGGTGGGAGCCAGCCGGACGCGGAGATCGGCGAGGATCCTGCTCAGCAGGCGGGAGACCTGCATCTGGCTGATGCCGAGCTCGGTGCCGATGTCGGCTTGTTTGCGGTTCTCGATGAAGCGCAGCTCGAGGATCCTGCGGTCGCGCGGTGCGAGGTCGTCGAGGATCGGACCGAGCATGTCGACGGTCTCGAAGTGGTGCAGGTAGGGGTCCTCGGCGTCGGCGATGGAGTCGCCGAGCGGGAGGTCGGTCTCGCCGGCCGGGCGGTCGAGCGAGATGACGTTGAAGCAGCCGCGGGCGGACTCGGCCTGGCGGATGTCGGCCGGGCTGACGTTGAGCCGTACGGCGATCTCGTCGAGGTCGGGTTCGCGGCCGAGCTCCTGGGTGAGGATCGGCAGGACGCGGGCGATCTTGCCCTGCAGGTCCTGGAGGCCGCGGGGGATGCGGACGGTCCAGGTGCAGTCGCGGAAGTAGCGCTTCACCTCGCCGCGGATCGTCGGTACGGCGTACCCGATGAACGGGACGTCGGTGTCGGTCCGGTAGCCGGCGGCGGCTTTCATCAGGCCGAGGAAGGCGACCTGTTCGAGATCCTCGTCCTCCGCGCCGCGCCCGCGGTAGCGCTGGGCGATCCCGCGGGCGAGCTCGAGGTTGAGCTCGACGGCTTGCTCCAGCAGCCGTCGGCGCTCAGCCTCGTCGGTGGTTGCGGCTCTGGTGGTGAGGAGCTCCCGGGTGGCCTGGTCGCGGCGGGCGCGGTCGTCGGCGGTGGAGCAGTGGGTGGGCACGTCGGTGCCGTCGAAAGTGGAGAGCGTGAGCATGATCGTGACCTCGCGATGGATTCATCACGGCGCGGCCGCTTCCCTGGACCGCGGTCAGAACGTCGCTGCCGAAGTACCCACCTGGTAAACGCTTGTTTCGGCTACTCCTCGGACTCTGCGTCACCGGCGAGCAGCCGTTGCCGCAGGTGATCAGCGCGAGCGGCGCAGGTCGCGGATCGTGAGTGCGGCGAGGCCGGCGAGGGCGCACGCGGTGGCGGAGATCGCGAGGATCGCCGCAGGGGAGAGGTGATCGATGCCCAAGGCACCGACGGCTGCGCCCAACGGCGCGGCGATCGCGAGGAGGGCCCGCTGGGTGCCGAAGATCCGGCCGTGGTCGGCGGGGTCGGTCCAGCGGTGCAGAGCGGTGGTCTCGATGGCGGAGTACGGGCCCCAGATCGCGCCGCTGATCGCGAAGCCGATGGCCGCGATCGGGAGGTCGTGCACGAAGGCCAGCGGGATCATGAGCGCGCCCCAGATGATGGCTCCGACCGCGTTGACGACGCCGGGGCGGTGCCGCGAGAGGCCGGCGGCGAGGGGGAGTGTCAGCAAGGCGGCCGCGCCGAACAGTGACCAGATGAGGGTGTAGCCACCGAGACCTGATCCGAGGTGGTCGCGGACGAAGTACGGCGTGACCGTCTCGTACGGGCCGTAGGTGAAGTAGTAGACGACCGAGAGGGCGATCAACGCGATCACCCGCGGCGGTCGCCTGGTACGGCGTCGCGCTGGGCCGGCGCTGGCTGTCGTTGGGAGATGCTGTTCAGCCGATCGCAGGCGTACGGCGATGGCTGCCACTCCCAGCAGCATCGCGACAGGTAGCAGGAAGGCGGGTCCGGTCCCGAACAACCCGAGGGCTGGACCGGTGAGGACGGCGCCGAGCAGCAGCGGGAGCTGATCGCCGATGCTCAGCATCGCGTTGGCCTTACCGAGAGCGCCGGGGCCGACAAACCGCGGTACGAGCGTCCGGGCAGCCGCGTAGCTGAGGGGCGCCGTCGTGCCTGCCGCGGCGCCGATGGCCAGCACGATCCAGATCTGCAGCTCGCCGCCCCAGGAGGTGACGGCCAGTGCGGCCATCAGGATCGTCCTGGCGACCGCGTCGAGCAGAATCATCGGCAACGCGCCGAAGCGATCGACGGCTCGTCCGCCCAGAATCCCACCGGCAACAGCCGGGAGCCGGATCGCGACCACGAGCAGGGCGGTCTGCTGACCGGACCAGCCTTGCGGCCCCGCGCTCCACAGCAGCACGAACAGGAGGAAGGCGTCCGCAGTCGAGGCGAGCGTCCACCCGGCGGCCAGCCACCTCATCGCCGATGGGAGGGCCGTGGGTGCGGCACGGCTCGTGACGGTCACGACGTGTCCACCGACTCGTCCACCGGGCAACGCGCGCACGCCGACCAGTCGCACAGCCGGCACGTCGTGTCGGCGTCCACGCGCAGGCGCTCCTTGCCGCGCAGCGCTCGTCCGAGCAAGGTGTTCAGTTGCTTGCGTTCAGCTGGTGAGAGGCTGCTGAGCACGTCTTCACCGGCGGCCTCTCTCGCCTCGTTCCACTCCGTCAAGGCGTCCAGTCCGGCCGGCAGAAGCGTCAGCCGTACGCCGCGGCCGGCTCGCGCGCGGGACAGGTACCCGAGCCCCTCGAGCCGGTCGACCAAGCGGACCGTGCCGGACTGGGTCAGCCCGATCCTCGCCAGGAGCCAGTCCACGGAGCACTCCGGATGACTCTCGATCAGCGTCAAGGCGGCAGCATCCCGCAATCCCAGCCCTGCGGGCAGGGCCGCGGTCAGCACGTCGTGACTGCGCAGCGTCCAGGCGGCCCACAGGTTGCTCTCATGCATGACTCATGCATATATCAGCTCCCGCGTGCCTGCAATGGCCCGATGAGGAACAGCTCACCGCGGTGTGGCATCGAGGAGCCGGGGTACCGGCGCTGCCATGAGCCAGGACAGGGTGGCGGAGATCTGGGGCCGTCGTACGCCCCACGCGCGCGACACCGAATGGCCGGTACGGGTCGATCAACACCTCCGGGACGGGGTTGCGGAGGGTGATGTCGATCGCTGGGTGCAGTCGGCGTGTGTGTTGTGCAGCAACGGGTGTGCGTGTGACATCGCGGTGAAGGACGGCCGGATGGTCGGTGTGCGTGGCCGGGCGAACGACCGGGTTAACCACGGTCGCCTGGGGCCGAAGGGCTTGTACGGCTCGGTCGAGTGGAGCGACCAGGACCGGCTGACCACACCGCTCGTCCGCCAGGGCGATCGCCTGGTCGAGACCAGTTGGGACGATGCCATGGGGCGGATCGTCGCGGAGTCCAAGAAGCGCCAGCCGTTGGCGCACGGCTTCTACACGTCGGGTCAGCTGTTCCTGGAGGAGTACTACGCGCTGGCCGTGATCGGGAAGGCCGGGCTCGGGACGCCGCACATGGACGGCAACACCAGGCTCTGTACTGCGACCGCCGCCGCGGCGCTCAAGGAGACCTTCGGGTCGGACGGGCAGCCGGGCAGCTACAACGACATCGAGTCGTGCGACGCGCTGTTCCTGTTCGGCCACAACATGGCGGCGACGCAGACGGTGCTGTGGTCGCGCGTGCTCGACCGGGTGGAGGGTGCGGAGCCGCCGGTCGTGGTCGCGGTCGACCCGCGCGCGACGCCGGTCGCGGACGTTGCGGTCCGGACCGGCGGTGTCCATCTCGCTCCGCTGCCGGGGACCAACCAGGCGTTGATGAACGGCCTGCTGCACGAGGTGATCGACCGCGGCTGGATCGATCGCGAGTACGTCGACGCGCACACGATCGGGTACGACGAGCTGGCGGCGACGGTGGCGTCGTACCCGCCGGACCGCGTCGCCGAGCTGTACGGCGTACCGGCCGAGGACATCCGGCGGGCGGCCG
Organism: Kribbella sp. NPDC051770; assembly: GCF_040681455.1. Lineage (NCBI taxonomy): Bacteria > Bacillati > Actinomycetota > Actinomycetes > Propionibacteriales > Kribbellaceae > Kribbella > Kribbella sp. NPDC051770. The sequence goes on from NZ_JBFAYT010000003.1 coordinate 584,014, forward strand.
AGATCTTCGGCACGTCCGAGCGGGTGCTGTCCACGGTCCTCCAGGGCTTCTACCAGTCCCACCAGGCGACCTCGTCGTCCTGCCAGGTGAACAACCTGCACCTGCTGCGCGGCCTGATCGGCAAGCCCGGCAGCGGCATCCTGCAGATGAACGGCCAGCCGACCGCCGAGAACACCCGCGAGTGCGGCGCCGACGGCGACCTGCCAGGCTTTCGCAACTGGGCGAACCTGGACCACATCGACGAGCTCGCCCGGCTCTGGAACGTCGATCGGCTGGTGATTCCGCACTGGGCACCACCGACGCACGCGATGCAGCTGTGGCGCTACGTCGAGCAGGGCTCCATCGACTTCCTCTGGATCTCGGCCACGAACCCGGCCGTCTCGCTGCCCGAACTGCCCCGGATCCGGGAGATCCTTGCCCAGGACAACTTGTTCCTGGTCGTCCAGGACGGCTTCCTGACCGAGACCGCGCAGTACGCCGACGTGGTGCTCCCCGCGGCGCTGTGGGGCGAGAAGCAGGGGACCTTCACCAACGCGAGCCGTACCGTGCACCTGTCCGAGCAGGCCGTCGAGCCGCCGGGGGAGGCCCGCAGCGACCTGGACATCTTCCTGGACTACGCGCGGCGGATGGACTTCCGCGATCTCGACGGGAGACCGCTGATCGACTGGGCCGGTCCTGAAGAGGCGTTCGACGCGTGGAAGGAGTGCAGTCGTGGCCGGCCGTGCGACTACTCGGGGCTGACCTACGAGCGGCTGCGCGGTGGCAGTGGGATCCCGTGGCCGTGCACCGACGATGTACCGGACGGGACCGATCGGCTGTACGGGGATTCGCGGTTCCCGACCGATCCCGATGCGTGCGAGGACTTCGGCCATGATCTGCTCACCGGTGGAAGCACATCGCCGGAGAAGTACAAGGCTCAGGCGCCGGGTGGCCGGGCGTTCCTGAAGGCGGCGGAGTTCACCGAGCCGCCGGAGTGGATTTCCCCGGCGTACCCGTTGATCGCGACCACCGGACGTTCGCCGTACCAGTTCCACACCAGGACGAAGACGGGTCGCTCGCGGCGGCTGCGGGACGCGGCGCCGTCGGTGTGGGTGGAGTTGTCGAAGCGGGACGCCGACGAGCTCGGTGTTGCCGAGGGCGACAAAGTGCGGGTCGAGTCCGCCCGCGGTTCGATGGCCGGCTCGGCGCGTATCGGCGAGGGGCGCGACGGCGTGGTCTTCGTGCCGTTCCACTACGGGCACTGGGACAACGACACCGGCGATGCGACGGCGGCCAACGAGTTTACGCTGACCGAGTGGGACCCGGTGTCGAAGCAACCGATGTTCAAGGTGTCGGCGGTCCGCGTGAGCAAGGAGGACTGATGCATCTCGCGAGCTACCTCGGGCTGCTGCGGGACTCGGAGCGGTCGCTCGGCGACGCGTTCCGGATGGTTGCCGAGCACCACCAGGACGAGCCCGATGTCGAGCACCTGTGCAAGGTGCTGGGGGACCAGGCAACGAACCACTCGGGCGCGTTGCAGTCCGTCGTACGGCGGTACGGCGAGCAGGCGGACTCCGAGCCGCAGGAGTTGGAGGCGGCCGAGTTCGGCGGGACCCGCGAGGGCGGTGTCGGGCTCCTGCGTGATCTGCAGGATCTGTACGCGCTGGCGTCGTTCGTGGACATCACCTGGACCGTCGTCGCGCAGGCCGCCCAAGCCCTGCGCGACCAGGAACTGCTGGACGTCATCGACGCCGGCGAGCAGGAGACGACGCAGCAGCTGACCTGGCTGAGAACCCGGATCAAACAAGCAGCACCACAAGCGTTGATCGCGGCGCGGTGAACTGACTGAGCGCTGGTTCGGACTGTCGACCGCGTTGATGCTGGCCGACGACGACAACCGCGCCTCGATCGAACGCTTCGTCACCGAGGTGATGCGGGTTCGACGAGTTGGGTACCGGAGCGTCCAAGCGCTCGAGCGGAGGAGCAGGTCGATGGCGGAATCGAAGTCGGCACCGGACAGCGGTGAAGAGTGGAGCGACGACGAGGTGCGGCGGCTCATGGAGCTTGCTGAAATGAACACGCCGACGGAAGCGATCGGTGCCGAGCTAGGTCGCACCGAGGACGCAGTTCGGTCCAAGGCGCAGGCCGTGGGCGTCTTCGTGCCGCCGTCGAACAGGCCGCCGTACGACGACGCTTTCGAGTGATCAAATCATTGCCGCACTCGGGTCGAGGCGGGTGCGTAGGCGCTGGAAGATCTTGTGGAGCAGGCGGGAGACCTGCATCTGACTGATGCCGAGTTCGGTGCCGATGTCGGCCTGTTTCAGGTTTTCGATGAAGCGGAGTTCCAGCAGCCGGCGGTCGCGCGGCGACAGGTCGTCGAGGACCGGTGCGAGCATGTCGACGGCCTCGAAGCGGTCCAGGGACGGGTCCTGGTGGTCGGCAACACAGTCACCGAGGACCAGGCCGTTGTCGTTGATCGGTCGGTCGAGGGACGCGACGTTGAAGCAGCCGTAGGCGGCCTCGGCGCGTCGTACGAGGGCAGGGCTGGTGTTCAGGCGGACGGCCACCTCTTCGAGTGACGGTTCGCGACCGAGTTCCTGAGCGAGCAGCGGTAGAGCCGCGGCCATCCTGGTTTGGAGATCCTGCAGGGTCCGCGGGATGCGGACGGTCCAGATGCAGTCGCGGAAGTAGCGTTTGACCTCGCCGCGGATGGTGGGGACGGCGTAGCCGATGAACGGCACGCCCTCGTCGGGGCGGTAGTTGGTAGCCGCCTTCATCAGGCCGAGGAACGCGACCTGCTCGAGATCTTCGCTCTCGGCGCCGCGGCCGCGGAAGCGTTTGGCGATCCCACGGGCCATCTCCAGGTTGAGGCGTACAGCCTCGTCGAGAAGGTCCTGACGCTCGGCGTCGTCGGTCGAGGAAGCTCTGGCAGCCAGCAGTTCGCGAGTGGCGGCGTCACGACGATTGCGATCTTCCGGGGAGTTGCACCGAGTGGGTACAGCGGCAGTGTCGAATGCGGTGGGAGCAGTCACCGACGAGAGTCTGCAGACGTCGTACGCCGTCAGAGGTGGCGAGGTCCAGCTGGGCCGCCTCCACCTGTACGGGGTGGTCGCCCGCGGTCCGCAGGGTCGGAGCGACGAACTCGATGGCGTCGTCCTCGGCGACGACGACCAGGTCGTAGCCGTCACGGGCGAACAACCGAGCCAGCTCCAGCCCGATCCCACTCGATGCTCCGGTCACCAGCGCGAGCGGTCGGTCCTCGGTCATGATTCGTTCCTTCCGGTGGTCGCTCGGACCAGGTCCCGGTACCCGGGGCGCCCGTCGCGGAACATCCGGCGGACTACGAGTCGCCGGCCTGGGTACCGCCCAGGCGTCAACGCCGTTCGTTCGAAGGAGCCCTGACGATGTCCGACCAGCACCAGCCCGGCGACCCGACCACGCAGCACCCCGGGGCCGACGCTCAGGGGCCGGAGCAGATCCCGCATCCGGGCCGGACGGGGGAGATGGATCAGCGACCTGACCACGGTGAGGAGAGCTACCGCGGTTCCGGGAAGCTGACCGGCAAGCGAGCCGTGATCACCGGTGGTGACTCCGGGATCGGCCGGGCGGTGGCGCTCGCGTTCGCCCGCGAAGGCGCCGACGTGCTGATCTCGTACCTGGAGTCGGAGGAGTCCGACGCGCAGGAGACGCGGAAGCTGATCGAGGCCGAGGATCGTACGGCGGTGCTGGTCGCGGGTGACATCTGCGAGGAGGCGCACTGCTCGGAGATCGTCGGCCGTGCGGTGAAGGAGCTCGGCGGGCTGGACATCCTGGTCAACAACGCGGCTTACCAGATGGCGCAGGAGGGGATCGAGGAGATCAGCACCGAGCAGTTCGACCGGGTGCTGAAGACCAACCTGTACGCGATGTTCTGGCTGTGCAAGGCCGCCGTACCGCACCTGAAGCCGGGCAGCAGCATCATCAACACCTCGTCGATCCAGGCCTACCAGCCGTCGCCGAACCTGCTCGACTACGCCACCACCAAGGCGGGCATCGTGAACTTCACCAAGGGCCTGGCCCAGGAGCTGGTGCCGAAGGGCGTCCGGGTCAACACCGTTGCCCCGGGCCCGATCTGGACCCCGTTGATCCCGGCAACGATGCCGGCCGAGAAGGTGGACGAGTTCGGCGCCGACACCCCCCTCGGACGGGCCGGTCAGCCGGCCGAGCTGGCGCCGGCGTACGTGTTCCTCGCTTCGCAGGAGTCGAGCTACATCACCGGCGAGCGGATCGGCGTCACCGGAGGGCAACCGCTGCCCTAGACGCCGAGCCGATGGACCGACGACAACAGGTCGCCGGTGGTCCGGCGTACTCTGGGTCGATGGTGGTTGCCGAGTTCCACAGTGACCAGGTCGACGCGACCGAGGACTTCCTGGTCAAGGCGTACACGAAGATGCAGATCGGGAGCAGCTCGAAACGGTTCCACGCGCGGGTGGCGCGGGGGATGGTCGGCGGGATCAGCCTGGACCGGCTCGAGATCGGGTTCGACATGCGCTACGACGCGAACCCGCTCGGCAAGGTCTGTCTGTGCACCGTGCAGACCGGCCGGATCACCGACCAGACCACCGACGGGTGGGTCGACGACTTCGGGCCCGGCGACGTGGTCTCGTTCGCGCCGTTCGACCGGCCCTACAGCGGCACGATCCGCAACTCGCACTACACGATCACGATATTCGACCCGGCGCTGCTGTCCAAGGTCGCCGGTACGACGGACCGCCGCGCCGAGCCGGTCCGGATCCTCGGGCACCGGACGGTCGACGACGCGGCGGCGGTCCGGCTGCGCAGCACGATCGACTTCCTCCGTGAGCAGGTGGCGGCGACGCCCGATCAGCCGCTGGTCGGCTCGACGGCGTCGATGTTGCTGGCAGCAACGGTTCTGTCCGCCTTCGAGACCACGGCCGGCGACCCGCGGTCCGGCGACCGCCGCGACAGTCACCCGGGGACGGTCCGCCGGGCGGTCGCGTTCATCGAGTCGCACCCGGACGGCGACATCGGCCCGGCGGACATCGCGGCTGCCGCCCACGTGTCGGTGAGGGCGATCCAGCTGGCCTTTCGCAAGCATCTCGGGACCACACCGATGGGGTACCTGCGCAAGGTGCGGTTGGCCCAGGCTCACCAGGAGCTGCTCGCGGGCGGACCGGGCGTGTCGGTTTCGGGCGTCGCGGCGCGCTGGGGTTTCTTCCACCCGGGCCGGTTCGCGGCGGAGTACCAGACGGCGTACGGCGTGAGTCCGAGCGCGACCCTGCGAGGCGTCTAGGAGCTGCCGCGGGTCTGTGGGAGGCGCCGGGTGCGCATCAGCTCCTCGGCGACGTCGTGGAGCTTGCGGTTGCTGTTCTGGGAGTAGCGGTTGAGGACGGCGAAGGCCTGAGCGGCGTCGACGCCGTACCGCTCCATCAGGATCCCGACCGCCTGCCCGATCCGTTCGCGGGTCTCGGCGGCCGTGGTGAGGGTGTCGGCGATCCGGGCGACGTCGAGGGCGACCGACAGGTGGACGGCGAGCGGTTGGAGTACGCCGAGCAGCTCGGCGTCGAGGATTGCGGGACGGGGGTCGGCCACGCTCAGGACGCCGAGGTTCGATCCGCCGCGGCCGGCGAGCCGGATACTGACCCAGCTTCGCCAGCCCAACTGCTGCGCTGGGGGCGCCCACGTGGTCCAGCGCTCAGACCCGGCGAGATCCTGGCAGCTGACCGGTTGCGTACCGGACAACGCGTCGTAGGCGGGTCCTTCGTGGTACTCGACCTGGAGCTCGTCGGCGAAGGTCATCCGGGGATCCGAGGCGGCCAACGGTGTCAGCCGGCGACGCCGGACGAACATCAGACTGACGCCGTCCCACCCCACGAGCCGCGACACTGCCTGGACCGCGGCGGTGGCCACCTGGTTCTCGCCGCTCAGTTCGTGCAGCAGGCCGACCAACTGAGTAGTCGGAGAGGTGGTCGGCAACACGGGTTCACCTGTCGTCGGAGTTGTGGCGCTCGTCCATCCTCGGCGGGCTGTCGGGTGGCCACAATCCACTCCGCGCACGGTCCGCGAACCCAGCTTCGTTTGGCGGACAGCTGCTGAACTTGGCTGGCGTTTCCTCCAGGTGCGTGCCGCGGGATCGAAGGGGTACCGGCGAACGGACCAGGAGCTGTGCACCGGCGCCGCGGTCGAAGGAGGAGAGCGAATGCGCATCGTCGTGACGGGCGCGAGCGGGAACGTCGGCAGTGCCTTGCTCCGGCGTTTGCGGCTCGACGGTGAGCACGAAGTCGTCGGGGTGGCTCGCCGTGTCCCGGCGGGGGTTGTTGACGGAGTGCGATGGGTCTCGGTCGATCTGGCCGAGCCCGGCAGCCGGGGGAGGCTGTGCCAGGCCTTCGCTGGGGCGGATGCGGTGGTGCATCTGGCGTGGGCGTTCCAGCCGTCGCACCAGGTGGGGTACCTGGAGTCCGTCGGCGTCGGTGGGTCGCAGCGGGTGCTTCAGGCGTCTGCGGTCGCGGATGTCGCGCACGTCGTCCACGTGTCTTCGGTCGGCGCTTACTCGCCGAAGCGCGACGACCGTGCGGTGGACGAGTCGTGGCCGGTCGACGGAGTGCCGACGTCGTCGTACAGCCGGCACAAGGCGGCAGTGGAGCGATTGCTCGACGGGTACGACGGCCCGCCGGTGGCACGGCTGCGTCCGGGCATCGCCGGTCAGGCGTCGGCCGGGAGCGCGCTGCTGCGGTACGGGCTGCCGGTTGTGGTGCCGGCCAAGATGGTCGGCGCGCTGCCCGCGCTGCCGATGCCGGCGGGGCTGACCATCGCGATGGTCCATGCGGATGACCTGGCCGACGCGATCGTGCGGGTGCTGGAGCGGCGAGCCGAGGGCGCGTTCAACCTGGCCGCGCCGACGCCGGTGACGGCACCGATGATCGCGGAGGTCCTGGGCGCGCGCTGGGTCGACACACCCGCGGGGCTGGCTCGCGGCGCGTTGGCGCTGAGCTGGCACGCACGGCTGCAACCGCTCGCACCGGGCTGGTTCGACCTGGCCTGCGGCGTGCCTGCGCTGGACAGCTCCCGGGCCGTGGACGAGTTGGGTTGGTCTCCGAAGACGGACGCCGTCAGCGTGCTGCGCGAACTGGTCGAGGGGATGAGTCGAGCCGGGGCCGGCGACACCGCCGTACTGCGTGAGCGTTCGGTCCGGAGCGAGCTCGCCGACCTGTTCCGCCACGGCCCGGTCAGCCACCGGGTGCGCCCGTGAAGCATGCGGCGGTCTCGTCCCTCTTCTCCGCGATGGCCCAGGTGCGTCGAGCCCCCGCGGTGCATCCTCAGCGACTTGGATTCGCAGGCCGGCTCGAGATCACGACCGACAATCCACTCCTACCGCTCGGCGTCTTCCCGGCCGATGTCCAGCTCTCGAAGGGCGCTGGTACGCCGGGCAGCTCACCCGACGTTCTCGGCGTCGCCCTCAGAGTCCGCCTGGCCGGCGCGCCGTGGGACTTCCTGTTCTCCAGCGCCGGGCACGGGCGCCTGACCCGCTGGCTGCCGATCCCGGCATCTGACTGGGCGGCAGCCCGCTACGGCACGCTCGCGCCGTACGACGTCGGGGGAGAGCGCCGTTGGCTGATGCTGACCCCGGACGGTCCCCGGACCGGGCACGCCTCGATCGATGCCCTGCGCAAGCACTCGCCGTCGGCCTTCACTCTCTCCGCCGCGAGCGCAGCCCCGCGGTGGTGGCCGATCGGGCAGCTCGAGGTGTTCTCGCCGTCGACCGAACTGCTCACGTTCGATCCGATCGTCAATCACTCGGAAAACGCCCACCCGGCGCCCGCGTGGCTTCGGCGGCTGCGCGAGCTCGCCTATCAGGGCAGCCGGCGAGGGCGGCGGACTACCGATGCAGAATGGTGAGATGTCCGATCCTGCTCAACTGACCGAAGAGGCGCACGCGATCGCAGAGGCTGTGGCGCGTCGGCTCGATGGCAGCGGGCGCACGGTGGCTGTTGCGGAGTCGCTGACCAGCGGGAGCATCGCCTGTCAGTTGGGGGCGGCCACGAACGCGGGCGCCTGGTTCGCCGGTGGGGTCATTGCCTATGCCACTGCCGTGAAGGTCGAGGTGCTGGGGGTCGACCCCGGTCCTGTGGTCACCGCGCGATGCGCTCGGCAGATGGCTCGTGGCGTGGCGGCCCTGACGCACGCCGATTTCGCGGTGTCCGTGACCGGTGTCGGAGGTCCTGATCCCGACGAAGGCCGACCGCCCGGAACGGTCTTCGTGGCGGTCGCCGGCGCTGACGGCGAAAAGGTTGCCGAGCATCACTTCGACGGCGAACCGGCCGATGTCGTCCAAGCAGCCACCACTGAGGCGCTGAGGATGCTGCTCGCCGCGGTGACCGCCTGACCTTCAGGCGTCGCGACGAGTGCCTGGTTTCAACGAGTCGTTGCTGGCTACCGGGCAGCTGTGACAACGGAGCCGGATCGTGTCGTGCCTGATCGGAGGAGTGTGTCGTGAAGCTCGGGTTCAAGTTGATCGCGGAGGCCTACGGCCCGGTCGAGATCGTCGAGCAGGCGGTGCGGGCCGAAGCGGCGGGGTTCGACTTCGTCGAGGTCAGCGATCACTTTCATCCGTGGGTCAGTGAGCACGAGCACTCGGGATTCGCGTTCTCGATGCTGGCGGCGATCGCTGCGCGGACGTCGGGGATCGGGTTGGCGACCGGGGTGACGTGTCCGTTCATTCGCTACCACCCGGCGATCGTGGCGCAGGCCGCGGCGACCGTCGCATTGTTGTCCGGCGGTCGCTTCACGCTCGGTCTGGGTGCGGGCGAGCGGCTCAACGAGCACGTCGTCGGTGCTGGCTGGCCGGCGGTGACCACGCGGCACGAGATGTTGCGGGAGGCGATCGAGATCATCCGGTTGCTGTGGAGCGGCGGGTACCACTCGTACGACGGCAAGCACCTCCGACTCGAGGACGCCCGTGTGTTCGACCTCCCTGACGAGCTGCCGGAGATCGCGGTCGCCGCCGGTGGGCCCGAATCGGCGCAGCTGGCCGGTGAGCTGGGTGACGCTCTGTTCGTCACCGAGCCGCGGGCTGACCTGGTCACGGCGTACGAGAAAGCCGGTGGGAGCGGGAGCCGCTATGCGGAGGTGCCGCTGTCGTGGGCCAGGTCGGAAGACGAGGCGGCGGAGTCCGCGCGGAGACTGTTCCGCTTCGGGCTGACGGGCTGGAAGGTGCAGGCCGAGTTGCCGAACCCGGTCAACTTCGACGCTGCCACCGAGCTGATCACCGCTGACCACCTGCGCGATCAGTTCGGGTGCGGACCGGACGTCGACCGGCATCTGGAGATCGCCAAGCCGTTCGTCGAGGCCGGCTACGACCATCTCGCGTTGATCAACGCCGGTCCGGATCCGGACGGGTTCTTCGACTTCTTCACCAAGGAGCTCGGGCCTGCGCTGCGGGCTCTGTGAGGCAGCCGGACAGAGGGAAGGAGCAGGCAATGACCGTCAAGCTCAATCAGAAAGCCTTCGACCACGCCAAAGGTCTGATCGACGCGGGCCGGACCGCGAAGGACGAACGCGACGACTGGAGCGAGCACGCGCCGACCGCGGACCAGGAGAACACCTACCTGGACAAGCACGGCTGGCAGGACTACAGCCAGTGGTACCTCGGCCTCGAGACCGACATGGACGAGGAGACCAAAGGTCGCTACAAGTTCCCGTACGGCGACTTCCGCCGGCTGCATCGGTGCGGCGTGATCAGCGCGGAGTCGCGGGCCGCCCAGAACGACTACGACGACGTCGCCAAGGCGCTGAAGACTCTGCTCGAGCTGCTCGACAGCGACTGACGGACCTAGCTGGCGAGCTCAGGAAAGGACAGCTCGGATGACCACCAGCAGATCGACGACGGAGAGTGCATCGTGAGCGGCGACGACCAGACGTACCGCGAGTTTCGCGACGCGGTGAACATGGCGCCGGGCGAGTTGCGCACGTGGTTGGACACCGACGAGTCGAAGCGAGTCGGGCAGAAGAGCGATGGTGGCGGTGAGTCGGTCGGGCATCGCAGTGGCCGGCGCATCGTCGAACTGCTCGAGACGCACAAGGCTGATCTGAGCGACAGCGACTACCAGCACATGCGCAAAGTCGTCGGCTACGTCCATCGGCATCTTGAGCAACGCCCGAAAGGCGATGTGCAGGAGACCGACTGGCGGTACTCGCTGATGAACTGGGGCCACGACCCCAGTGCTTGATCGGCGAACGTCCTGCGTGGGTACGCCTACCCGATCAGCCGGCGATACCGGTGGAGTCGTGCGAAGTGCCGACGGGCTTGCTTTCGGGGGAGTCGCGTTGGCGCAGGTAGATGCTGAGCACGGCCATCGATCCGACGGCGAGGAACTCGGACTGCCAGTTCTGCAGGCTGCGGCTCCAGAAGTCGGCCGAGCCGACGTACCCGAACCAGGACAGCGGGTCCTGCAGCTGCTTGAGCTGTTCTTCGTTGTACGTCGACCAGCCGGCCACCGACTGGACCAGCCAGCAAGCCAGGAAGACCAACGCCATCACCAGGCCCAGCGACGACGAGTAGAGCTTCGTCCGCCAGCCGCCGGTCTTCGCCCAGCGTGGTGAGTCGAGTTCGGCGTGAACGCCGATCTTCTGCTTCTCGTCGGACTCACGGCCGCGTTCCTCGACCGTCTTCGACTCCGGCGAGCCGCGCTGGACCCACCAGACCGTGAGCACGATGTAGAGCAGGAACTGCAGGTACTCGCTCTGCCAGTTCTCGGTCACGTCGACGGCGAAGTCGGCCGAGGTGACGTAGCGGCCGAGGGAGATCGTGGCCAGTCCGTCGGCGACCTGCTGGTTGTTGTACTCCGCGAGCCCGGCGAAGGCCTGGCCGACCAGTGCGGCCAGGAACAGTGCGCCGAACCCGAGGCTCAGCGAGTTCTCGCGGAGGAACCGCCGTACGCCGGTCATCGGTGCAGCAGCCCGAGCGTGAGCAGGTAGGCCAACCCCAGGATCACGACGCCGAGGTAGAGGGCGAACATCACGCGCATCCGCCGGTCACCCTTCCACCTTGCAGTCGTAGGGCCGCTCGCCGCGTGGTGTGCAGGCGGCCGCGACGACCTTCCAGCCGTTGCCGAACTCGGCGAGGAAGGCGGTGTCGCCGCTGAGCCGGACCTGCGCCTGGTCGCCGTACTGGTGAAGGCCGGTGACGGCGCCGGCCGCGGGGATGTCCTCGTCGAGGATCGCCGTCCGGCAGGGTGCTTCGGCGGAGTCCTCGACCTCCTCGCGCGTCTGTGGTGCCAGCAGTTCGCAGGCAGCCGCGCCGTCCCCGGCGGCGAGCGCTCGGTAGAACTGCTCCGCCGCGTGCGAGGACGGCGAGGAGAGGTTCGTCCCGCAGGCTGTTGCGGTCACCAGCACCAAGCCCGTCAGGATGACCGCCGTCGACTTCACCAGTTCAGAGTCGCAAAGCCGATCCGCGGACGGCAACAGGCTCGCCGGGTGGCCCGCGGCGATGATCGCGTTCATGGACTCGCCGTACTGGTAGCCCGCACTCTCGGCGGTGTGCTTCGCGCTCAGCGCAGCCGGCGCCACATCGTTCGGTGCGGGATGCCGTCCTCGACGTACTCGGGGCCTTCGGCAACGTAGCCGAACTTTGCGTAGAAGCCCTCGACGTAGGTCTGCGCGTCGAGGACGCTGTCGGCGTCGCCGACGATCTCCAGGGCGTTCTTCATGAGTTGGGCCGCGAGGCCCCGGCCGCGGGCGTCGGGCGCGGTCACCACGCGGCCGATTCGGAGCGCGGTGGGCTCGGTGAGCACCCGGAGGTAGGCCTGGATCGTGGGCTCGGCGGGGGAGCTGTGCTCGTCCTCGATCCAGAGGTGGTGGGTGCCGGGCAGCAGGTCGCGGCCGTCGATCTCGGGGTAGGCGCACTGCTGCTCGACGACGAACACGTCGACCCGCAGCTTGAGCAGGGCGTGCAGCTGCGGGGCGGTCAGCTCGGTTCCGATGATGTGCACGGGGCCTTCATAGCAGATTCGTGACGAGGCCGAGTCTGCGCGGCGGCCGGGGGCCTGGCGACGGGACGCCGGTCACCGGACCCGGCTGACCGTCGTGGTCTTCGGGCTGCGGGCGACGTGGAGCTGGACGCGGTGGTGGAGGTCGTCGCGGGCGATGACGCGGTGCAGTTCCTGGGCGGTGCGGCCGGCGGCGGCGCGGACGGTTTCCAGGTCGGCGGTGGGGTCGAGGGTTGCGGTGAGCTCGGCGACGAGCTGGCCTCGGTCGAGGAGGATTCGTCCGGAGGCGTTCTGTACGCCGGGGGCGCGGGCGAGGACCTCGCCGGCCGTCGCGGCGGCGGCGGTCGCGTCGGCGGTGAGGCGTCCGGTGGAGTCGGTGCTGTTCAGGCGGAGGCGGCCGGTGCCTCGGCGGGGGAGGTGGCGCGTCAGCCAGAGCAGGCCGAGGACGACCAGGAGCGCGCCGGCGCCAGCCGTTGCCCAGGGCCACCATTCGGTCCGGGGCAGGTCGGTGAGACCGGTGATCTCGAGGCGCCCGGTGGCGTCGGGGATGAGGTCCTGGCGCCAGGCCAGGGCGGATGCGCCGAGGGCGATCAGGACCGCGGCGAGGAGCAGGGCGGTGAGGCGGTCGAAGGCGATCAGGCCGCGGCGCATGTCAGTTCTCCTCCGCTGTGACCCGGGTGTGGATCCGGAAGCCCGGGGTGATGGTGTCGAGTCGCTGGTCGATCGCGGTGGTCAGTTCGTCGCGGACTCGGGGGTCGTTGTCGAGGGTCGTCGCGGTGACGCGCAGCCTGCGGCCTCGTGCTCTGACCGCGGCGGCGGTGACGGAGTCGACCTGGGTGGCGGTCGCGGCGGCCAGGCGGGCGGCGTCGCGGGCGCGGATCCAGACGCCTTGGTCGCCGACCGCGAGGTGGGTGGCTTTGCGGGGCTTCAGCGCTGCGATCAGGATCAGCAGGCCGAGCAGTACGGCGGCGATGCCCGCGGGGGTCATCCAGCTGACGGGTTTCAGTACCTCGGCCTTCGTCAGCAGCCACTCCAGCCAGGGGGCGCCGCCGATCAGACCGGTGCTGACGAGTGTCTCGCGGATACCGATCGCGCCGGCAGCGATGACGGCCAGTGCGGCCAGTACGCCGACAACCGCGGCAGCAGGCGCCGCGACGGGCTTCTTGGCAGGAACAGACGCCGCGACGTGCCCCGTCGTGGGAACGGAAGCCGCGACCGCGCTCGTCGCGGGCGCAGGTCCGCCGGTGGGCTCGTCTGCCAGGGTGCTGCCGACGGATGCCGTGCTTGGCTCATCCGGCGCACCGCGCACCGGCTCGGGCGCAGCGAGCGCCGAGATGTCCACGTGGACACCGGCGACGGCCAGCCCGGTCAGCTCCGGCACCGCGTGCGTCAGCACGCGCCGGACCTCGGCCGCCACCTCGTCGAGCGGATGCCCCCACTCGATCGCGAGCTCGACGGTCACCCGGACGCGTTGGCCGGCGAGGTCGGCCCGGGCCTTGGGCAGGCCGCGGCCGAACGTCGCCGGGCGGCGTACGACGCCCTCGACCTTGAGCGCGGTGATCTCCGCGATCCGTTCGACCGCGCGGGGGCTGATCTCCAGCGTGCCCCGGCGGCCCGCGTCGGCGAGATCCGGGGGCGCGAGCGTGGCGGTGTCAGCCACGGCCGCGGCGTGACATCAGGTCGTCCAGGCCCTTGCTGCCGTCGGACAGGAAGCGTCCGGCCACGAAGCCGACCGCGCCCAGGACGAGCGCGAGCAGGAATCCGGCGAAGCCGCCGGCCGCCGCGGCGACGGCGATCAGCAGACCGGCGAACAAGCCGATGGTCGAGGTGCTCACGAGTCTCTCCAAGGTAGGGGGCCCGGGCTCGGTGCCCGGTGCCCGGCGTACTGCGGACGGCGGTTGGTCAGGCGGCGCCGGCATCGAGCGCGGCGCCGGCGTGCTGCGCGACGGTCAGGCGCTCCGGCTCACCGGTCGAGCGCCGCTCCGGCTCACTGGACGCGGCGCTCGACCGGCTCGGCCTCGGTGTCGGTGTCGTCCTCGCCGTCCAGGTGGATGTCGCTGACGACGATGTTGACCTCGGTGACCTCCAGGCCGGTCATCCGCTCGACCGCGCCGATCACGTTGCGGCGGATCGCGGTGGCCAGGTCGGCGATGCTCACGCCGTACTCGACGATGATCTGCAGGTCGATCGCGGCCTGCGTCTCGCCGACCTCGACGGTGACGCCCTGGGACAGGTTGGTCTTCGAGCCGGGGATCCGGTCCCGGATCATCCCGACCGTGCGCGCCGTGGTCCCGCCCAGGTCGTGCACGCCGCCGACCTCGCGGGTCGCGATGCCGGCGATCTTGGACACCACCTGGTCGGCGATCGAGGTCTTGCCCAGCGCGCCACTCAGGTTGCCCTCGGCAACGGGCGTGGTGGCGGCGCTGAGCTTGCTGGCGGGGGTGGTCTGGCTCATCGGTCGTTCCTCCGTCGGTCGGGTTGTTGCTCGGTCTTCGGTACGACGACGCCACCGGATCGTTCGTCACGGCCGGGCGGAAGATCGGCCGGTGTGTTCGTGATCACCCGAAAATACCGGCTCGGCACCGTGACATCTGCCAAGGTGTTGTCGTCATTCCCCAGTAAGGCCCGGCGACGGGCGGGTGGACGGGACGCCGAGGAGGGCAGCGGTGACCACTGCAGGACCGGCGACGCCGAGCGAGGCGGAGCCCGCCGGTGGGCTCGTCGAGCTGGACGAGGCCACGCTGGTCGCCAGGGCGCGCGACCGTGACCCGGCCTCGTTCGAGCTGCTGGTCCGCCGCTACCAGCGCCGGATCTACACGCTGTGCCTGCGGATGCTGAACGGCGCCAGCGGCGACGCCGAAGATGTTGCCCAGGAAACCTTTCTGACCGCGTGGCGGCGGTTGCCGGAGCTGCAGCACGACGCCGCGTTCGGCGGCTGGCTGTACCGGACCGCCACGAACAAGTGCCTGACGATCCTGCAGCGCCGCAAGCCTGTCGACGAGCTCGACGACCGCAACGAGCTGGCCGAGCCGAGCGCCACGGGTGATCCGGACCGCTCGGTGCACAACAGCGAGGCGATGAAGGCGCTGACGCTGGCGCTGGCCCAGCTTCCGCCGCCGCAGCGGGCCTGCTGGCTGCTGCGCGAGGTCCACGGCCGCTCGTACAACGAGATCGCCGAGCTGGTCGACGCGACCCCGACAGCGGTCCGAGGACGAATAGCCAGAGCACGAGCGGAGCTAGCGGAGGTGATGAAGCCGTGGAGATGAAGCCCACCCAGGAAGCCGCGCACCCGCTGCCCTGCGGCCGCAGCGTCGAGGAGGTCTGGGACGACATGGAGGCCGGCCGGGTCTCCGAGCACGCCCTGCACTGCCCGCACTGCAGCACCGCGCGAGCCGGCCTGGACGACCTCACCGAGGCCACCCGGGCCCTGATCGACGACCCGGTCAGCCCGCCGGCCGGGTTCCTGGACAAGATCATGACCGCCGTACGGGCCGACCTGAGCCTCGGTGCGGCGATTCCGTTGCCGAGCCGGACCGGGCAGGTGGACATCTCGACGTACGCGCTGGCCGCCGTCCTCCGGTACGCCGTCGACGGCGTCGACGGTGTCCGGGCTTACGAGTGCCGGATCGCACTCTCCGGCGACGACCCGCGCGCTGTGACGGTGTGGATGTCGGTGGCGCTGCGCTTCGGGTCCGGCCAGGTCGCTGCCCTCGACGAGGCGCGCCGCCGGGTCGGCGCCGCGCTGCGGGAGCGGATCGGGCTGGAGCTCGAGGTGCTCGACTTCGAGGTCGTGGACGTCTGGACCGATCCGGGGGAGCGGCGATGACGACTCCGTGGGCGCCCGGCGCCCTGGTCCCGCCGAACCTGCTGGTCGAGATCCGCGCGGCCGAGGCCGCGGCGTCGGCGGCGAGGGCGGTTCCGGGCGTCGTACGGTTGCAGCCCGGTGTCTGGGGGCTGCTGCGTCAGTTCGCGTCACAGGCGTGGACGCAGGCGACCGGCAAGGCTCTGCCCGACATCGCCGGTGTGGACGCCGACTTCAAGGCCGGCCGGTTGCGGATCGAGTTGCGGATCGTCGTCAGCGTCCACCACCAGGCCGCCGAGGTCGGCGAAGCCGTCGCCGCAGCGGTCGCCGCCGCGATCGACACGCCGGCCGAGGTCCTGGTCCACATCGTCGAGATCGACCTCGAGCCGTTACCGCGCTGACCGGGCTCGGCAGAAAGTTCGCTGTCCCGCGGAACTTACATTGGTCTCCGATAGTTATCGCTGGTGGACGAATCCGTCAGGGCGAGAGGTCGGGCGACGATGAGCAGGCGTGTGGAGCAGAAGACCCGGGCGCGGGCGCGGGTCGCCGCGGAGCTGGCGGCGCAGGCTCGGGCCGAGCGGCGGCGGCGCGTGCTGGTGGCGGTCGGTGCGGTGGTGGTCGTGGTCGTGGTGATCGGCGGACTGGTCGCGATCCGGGTCGCCGGCGGCGGCAAGGAGACCGCGACCGGAGCCTCCGGTACGGCGGACAGCGCGATCATGACGGCGCTGACGTCGATCCCGGCGACGACCTTCGACCAGGTCGGGTCCGACGTGCAGGCCAAGCCCTCGCCGATCGACGCACCGGCGCTGACCGCCGGCGGGAAGCCGAAGGTGCTCTACATCGGTGCGGAGTACTGCCCGTACTGCGCGGCCGAGCGCTGGCCGGTCACCGTGGCGCTGTCGCGGTTCGGCAGCTTCAGCAACCTCGGGACGACGCACTCCGCGGGCGAGGACGTGTTCCCGAACACCGCGACGCTGTCGTTCCACGGAGCGTCGTACTCCAGTCAGTACCTGGCGTTCACGGGCGTGGAGACGACCACCAACGAGCGGTCCGGCAACGGCTACGCGCCGCTGGACACGCCGAGCGCCGATGACGACCAGGTCTTCCAGACCTACAACAAGCCGCCGTACGTCAAGGACGGTGGCGCCATCCCATTTGTTGACCTGGGCAACAAGTTCGTCTCGTCCGGGGCGACCTACAGCCCGGAACTGCTGGCCGGGAAGACCCAGCAGCAGATCGCGGACGCGCTGAAGGATCCCGGGAGCCCGATCGCCAAGGCGGTCGACGCCTCGGCGAACGTCTACACCGCCGCGCTCTGCAAGCTGACCGGGAACCAGCCGGGTGCGGTCTGCTCGAGCCCGGCGGTGACCGCGGCCGCGCTCGGGAAGAGCTGATGAAGCCGCTGGGCTGGTTGCCGTGGACAACGCTCGCGGTGTCCGGGGCCGGAGCCGCGGTCGCGGCGTACCTGACCTACGAGCACTTCACCGCCGGTACGACGCTGGCCTGCCCGGAGACCGGCGTGGTCAACTGTGTCAAGGTCACCTCGAGTGCGTACTCCAGCTTTCTCGGTGTCCCGGTCGCCCTGCTCGGCCTCGGGTTCTTCGTCGCGATGGTCGTGCTGTCGCTGCCGCCGGCCTGGCGCACGGCGTCCCCGTGGCCAGGCCGGCTCCGGCTCGCCGCGGTGGCGGTCGGCGTCCTGTTCGTCTGCTACCTGATCTGGGCCGAGCTGTTCCGGATCGACGCCATCTGCTTGTGGTGCACCGTCGTGCACGCCCTGACCCTGGTGCTGTTCGGGCTCGTCGCCATCCGCCAGGCCCTCACCGGATCCACGGTGCCGAGCTACGAAGGCTGAAGCTCGCGGGTCGTCGGCAAGCCCTCCTCGTCGAGGCGTACGACGACGTGCTCGTTCCAGCGGTCGTCGGTGTGTGGATGGTCGGAGCGCCAGTGGCATCCGCGGCTGTCCTGGCGAGTGGTCGCGGCCACGACAACCGACCGGGCGACTGTCGCGAGCGGTCCGGTGCCGGCGGTGGCGAGTTCGTCGGCGGCGGCGTGCAGGCCGGCGGCGTCGCGGCGGAGGCCGGCGTACCGGCTCAGGATCGTGCGGATCCGTTCCGGTTCGCGGTCCTCGCCCAGCATGACCTCGTGCGAGCGCCCGTGGCCGGCCGGCGGGAGCTCGACGGTCAGGGCGGTGGCGACGCGGCGGCCGAAGACCAGTCCCTCCAGCAGGCTGTTCGAGGCGAGCCGGTTGGCGCCGTGCACGCCGGTCGCGGCGACCTCACCGACGGCGTACAGGCCGGGTGCGTCGGTGGCGCCGTTGCGGTCGGTCCGGACACCGCCGCACAGGAAGTGCTCGGCCGGCGCGACCGGGATCGGCTCGGAGACCAGGTCGACGCCGATGCGGGCACAGGAAGCCAGCACGGTCGGGAACCGCCGCCGAAGCAGGTCGGGCGCGACGCGCGTGGCGTCCAGCCAGACGTGCTCGGAGCCGTCCCGGCGCATCGTCGCCTCGATCGCCCGCGCAACCACGTCCCGCGGCGCCAGATCGGCGCGCGGGTGCAGTCCGTCCATGATCCTGCGGCCCTGGGCGTCGCGCAGTACGGCGCCTTCGCCGCGGACGGCCTCGGTGACCAGGGGCAGCTGACCACTCGTCTCGCCGGTGTGCAGCGCCGTCGGGTGGAACTGGACGAACTCCATGTCCACCAGCGACGCACCGGCGCGCAACGCCAGCGCGATGCCGTCACCGCGTACCGGTGACGGATTGGTGCTGGCCAGGTAGGCGTTGCCGATGCCGCCGGTCGCCAGGACGACGGCGCGTGCCTCGATCCGGGCGAGCCGGCCGCCTGTTTCGGCGAGTACGCCGACGACGCGTCCGGAGTCCGACCGGAGCAGGCCGACGGTCCGCCCGGTCATCGACTCGACGCCGGTTCGCCGTACGGCGGCCAGGAGCGCGCGATGCACCTCCGCACCGGTCGCGTCGCCGCCGGCGTGCACGATCCGGGGCCGGCTGTGGCCGCCCTCCAGCGTTCTCGACAGCGACCCGTCGGCGTTGCGGTCGAAGCGTGCTCCGTGCGCGATGAGCTCGGCGACCCGCTGCGGTCCTTCCTCGACCAGCACCCGGACGGTGCGGGGATCGCAGAATCCCGCGCCGGCGATGTCGGTGTCACGCCCGTGGTCGAGCGGATCGTCCTCGCCGTACGCCACCGAGACGCCGCCCTGCGCCCACGGCGTACTGCCGTCGCCCGCGCTGAGCACGAGGACGCTGCGCGTCGCGGCCAGACCGAGCGCCGTCGACAGGCCCGCCACGCCGGAGCCGATCACGACCACGTCGACGGTGCGCGTCATCGAGCACCCGCAGGCTTGCCGATGGCAACCATTCGCTCGACCGAACGCCGGGCCCGCTCGACCACCTCGGGCGGCAGCTGGATCTCGTCGCGGCCTTCGCGCAGGCACCGCACCAGCAGCTCCGGGGTGATCATCTTCATGAAGCGGCACGAGGCCTTGGGGTTCACCGGGACGAAGTTCGTCTGCTGGTTGACCTTGCGCAGCTGGTGCAGCATGCCGATCTCGGTCGCGATCAGGGCCGTCTTCGCGGTCAGGTCGCGCGCCGTGTCCAGCATGCCGGCGGTGGACAGGATGTGGGTCCGCTCGGCCGGCAGGTCACCCACGCCGGCCAGCCAGATCGCGGACGACGCGCAGCCGCACTCGGGGTGGACCAGGACCTCGGCCTCGGGATCGGCCGCCACCTGGGCGCGCAGGTCGGCCGCGCTGATCCCGGCGTGCACGTGGCACTCGCCCATCCACACCTCGATGTTGTCCCGGCCGGTCTGCCGCCGTACGTGCGCACCGAGGAACTGGTCGGGGAGGAACAGGATCGGCTGGTCCGCCGGGATGGAGTTCACCACCTCCACCGCGTTGGACGACGTGCAGCACACGTCGGCCTCGGCCTTCACCGCCGCGGTGGTGTTGACGTAGGCAACGACCGCGGCGCCGGGGTGCTCGGCCTTCCAGGCCCGGAGCTGGTCGGCGCTGATGGTGTCGGCCAGCGAGCACCCGGCCTGGGCGGTGGGGATGAGCACGGTCTTGTCCGGGCTGAGCAGCTTGGCGGTCTCGGCCATGAAGTGCACGCCGCAGAACACGATGGTGGAGGCGTCGGTCTCGGCAGCGATCCGCGACAGCGCGAGGGAGTCGCCGACGTGGTCCGCGACGTCCTGGATCGCCGGCTCCTGGTAGTTGTGGGCGAGAATCACCGCGTCACGCTCCGCGGCGAGGTGGCGGACCTCGTCCTGCCAAGTCATCTGACCGATGGTCACAACGGTTCCTTCTTCCTCAGTTGACGCCGTGGTCGCGGGCGACCAGCAGGCTGATGTCGAGTGCCGTGGGGGAGTGGGTCAGCGCGCCGACCGAGACGGCGTCCACACCGGTGGCGGCGACGGCCGCGACGGTGTCGAGCGTGACGGTGCCGGAGGCCTCGAGCCGCGCGGCGGACCCGGAGGTGTTGCGCCGCTCGACGATGCGGGCCATCTCCTCGGCCGGCATGTTGTCGAGCAGGATCCACTCGACCTGGCAGTCGAGCGCCTCCTGGGCTTCCGCCGCGGTGGTGACCTCGACCTCGATCGCCGGCGTCCGGCCTTCGGCGGCCATGCCGTCGCGAACCCGGCGTACGGCGGGGCGGACGCCGCCGGCCGCGGCGAGATGGTTCTCCTTGAGCAGGACCATCGCGGCCAGGTCGAGCCGGTGGTTCGTACCGCCGCCGCAGGCGACGGCGTACTTGTCCATGGCCCGGAGACCGGGTGCGGTCTTGCGGGTGTCGAGGAGCCGGACCGGGTGCGCCCCGATCGCGGCGACGAAGGCTGCCGTGAGGGTCGCGATGCCGGACATCCGCTGGACGAAGTTCAGCGCCACTCGTTCACCGGTGATGATCGAGCGGGCCGGGCCGCTGATCGACGCGAGCCGTTGTCCGGGCAGCACCGGATCGCCGTCGGTCACGGCCGGCCGCACGGTGACGGTGGGGTCGATCACGGCGAACACGCCCTGCAGGAGCGGCAGACCGGCCACCCGGCCCGCCTGCTTGGCGACCACCGTCGCCTCGACCTCGAGCTCGGCCGGGACGCTCCAGCGCGTCGTGACGTCGTCCACCGCCTGGTCCTCGGCCAAGGCGGCCGTCACCGCGGCCCGGACCGTCTCCGTCGTTGGCTGCACAGCGTGCTCCGATCGTCGAGGTGTTTTCGCCTCAGAGGCGATAACTAGCTGCACGCTACCATCGGCGACGTGCCCGCAGCCAAGAAAGGTGATCCGGTCAACATCGCCAGCTACCCGCACGAGGTGCTGTCGGTGGTCCTGTCGGTCCGGGACGGCCGGTTGTGCGTCCTGCTGTGGAAGCGCGCCCTGAACCCGTACGCCGGCCGCTGGGCGCTGCCCGGCGGCGGGGTCGAGCCCACCCAGCGGCTGCGGGACGCGATCACCGCGCACCTGGCGACCAAGGTCGACATCCGCGACGTCGCCCACCTCGAACAGCTGGCCACCCACAGCGCGATCGACCGCGATCCACGGGCCCGCGTCCTGGCGACGGCCTACCTCGGCCTGGTCCCGTCCGACGTGCAGCCGGTGCTTCCGTCCGACACGGTCTGGCACCCGGTCGACGACCTGCCGCAGACCGCGTTCGACCACCACTACTTCATCGAGGCCGCGGTCGGCCGGCTGCGCGCCAAGCTGTCCTACACCAACATCGGCTTCGCGCTGGCACCCGTGGAGTTCACGATCGCCGAACTGCGCGACCTGTTCGGCGCCGCCCTGGGCTACGAGCTCGGCGCCACCAACCTGACCCGCGTCCTCACCCGGCGCCACGTCATCGACCCGACCGAACGTCGAGCCTCGCCGGGGCAGAGCGGCGGCCGGCCGGCGACCGTCTACCGGTTCGTCGCGCGCGAGCTGACCGTCACCGATCCGTTCGCGGTACTCCGTCCGCCGCGCTGACGGGGCCCGTGGTCCCGGTTGCGCGGCGGACGGCGGTCAGGATGCCGGGGACGCTTTCCGGGTGGGCCATCCGCAGGGTGGCCAGGGCACTGGGGTGGAACCAGCCGAGTTCGTCGTGTTCCTCGGGAGCGGCGTTGGACGGGTCGCCGGTCCACTGGGTGACGAGGAAGGCGTGCATCTCGAGGTCGGGGTTGTCGACCGTCATCGGGAAGGGCACGGGGTGGTGGATCTGGACGCCGATCTCCTCGAGGCACTCGCGGGCGACGGCCTCGCCGGGGGACTCGCCCGGGTCCACGTGGCCGCCGACGAAGCTCCAGCGGTCGGCGTACGCGTGACGTTGGGGGTGGCGGTGGGCAAGCAGGATGAGGCCGTCGCGCACGAGGACGGCGGTCGCGATCTGGATCCGGGGAACCTCATTGGCAGCCACGGACGAACGGTAGCGATTGGCACCGACAGGATGGAGCGCTGGACCGCGGTGGTCAGGGCGTCAGGCGGAAGACTCGGGCGGAGGGTTCGGGGGTGGTGGTCGTGATGGTGAGGGAGTCGCCGGAGCTGGTGAAGGTCCAGGCGCCGGGGTCGGTGGGGAAGTGGGCGGTGATGCTGGAGTGGGCGATCGGCAGCGTCACCGTCGACGGCCCGGGGGAGCGGTGCCAGACGGTCAGGTAGGTGGTCGTCGGCCCGGTGAGGGCGAGGGCGATCCACTCGGCGTCCCAGGTGGGGAGGCCGAGGGGCCAGCTGGGGACGAGGGTGTCCAGGTCGGCGAGCAGGGTGCGGTGGGCGGCGAGCGCGGAGCGGATCAGGTCGAGCTCGGTGGGGGTCATCCGGTTCAGGTGGCCGGAGAGGTAGAGCCGGCCGGGGATGCCGTTGACGAGGGCGAGGACGAACTCCTCGGGGGTGCTGCCGCTGATCGGGTAGGCCCAGTGGCCGGCCTGTTCGGGGAGTACGGCGGCCGGCGCGGCCGCGGTGATCGGTGCGTAGAGCAACGGGTTTTCCTGGTCCGACGTCGACTGCAGGTGCAGCCGGGACAGCATCGCGTAGTCCATCCGCATCGCGCCGGAGGCGCAGTTCTCGATCAGCAGCGCGGGGTGGCGAGCCTGTACGCCGTCCAGCCAGTCGAGCAGCGCGCGGTTGTGCTCCAGCAGGCCGTGACCGAGCGAGGTGCCGCCCTTGTCGGTGCCCGGGCCGGTGGTCGTGTTGTTGTCGAACTTGAAGAAGCCGACACCGAAGTCGCTGATCAGCCGGTCGACCGTGTCGTCCAGGTGCCGCCGGGCGGCGGGGCTGCGCAGGTCGAGCAGGTAGCGGCCGGACTGCGTGACCCGCCTGCCGTGCCGGGTCAGGAACGCATCGTCGGGCAGCTCGCGCGCGATCGGCGAGCGGGTGCCGATCACCTCGGGTTCGAGCCAGAGGCCGGGGGTCATTCCGTGCGAGTGGATCCGTTCGATCACCTCGCCGAGGCCTTTCGGGAAGCGGGTCGTCGACGGCTGCCAGGCGCCGACGGTGTTCCACCAGTCGCCCTCGGCGTACCAGCCGGCGTCGATGCAGAAGTAGTCCGCGCCGACACCGGCGACCGCGTCGATCAGTGGCAGCAGCTTCTCGGTGGTCGGATCACCCAGCAGGGTGTTCATGTAGTCGTTGTAGATCACCGGCATCGGGTCGTCGATCGGGCGACGGCGACGGACGGCGCGGCGTTGCCGGGTCAGCGCCGCGAACGTGCTGTCCCGGTCCTGCCCGGCGACCAGCGACACGGGCACGCTGACGAAGGAGGTGTCAGCGGTGAGCGTGACGCTCCACTGGTGTTCCTGATCCGTCGGCCCGCTGAGCAGCAGGTAGCCACCCGCACGGCTCTCGCCGATCTCGTAGTGCCACGGCCCGTTGTGCTCGATCTGCCAGCCGAGCGCGGAGGACGCGGCCCGATCCACCAGTACGCCGACCGGCAGCCGCTCGCCGCTGGACCACGAGTCGACGCTGGTCACCGCATGCCGACTCCGAGCAACATGACGATGCCCTTCACTGGCGATGCCGGCCAGCGCGCCCACGCGGAGCCGATCAACCGACCAACGGCTCTCCGCCATCCAGCTCGTCGCCGCGGAGTACAGCTCGACGTCGACCGACTCCAGACCGATCACCAGCGACGACACGAAGGTGAGCTCGAGGTCCCGGCTGCACGAAACCTCCGACCACGCCTGGACGCCGGCACCCGCCGCGAACACGCTCACGACCCGCAGACCGGACTCGCCGTCCTCCTGCACGATCCGCAACGTCGTACCGGTGTCCTCGTGGCCGACGTACCGCAGCCGTCGGCCGAGCACCGTGTCGACGTGCCGTGCGGTGCTCAGCTCGTTGCCGTACCCAACGGCCGAGACCTCGACCAGCGCCTGGTGCGGTTCGGAGGCGCCGGCCGCCACCCGCACCGGGCCGTCGTCGAGGGTGAACGTCAAGGTCAGCTCGGGCGTGGTCCAGTGCAGGGTCGTCATGTCACTCCGTGATCGGTGGTCCGAGGAGGCTGTCCTCGACGGTGAACAGGTGGGTGGCCATCCGCGCGCGGGCGCGGTCCGGGTCGCGGGTGGTGAGCGCGGACAGGATCGACAGGTGCTCGCGGTGCGCGGTGTCGTCCGCGCCGGGCTGCGTGATCGACCGCCGCAGCCGGTCGCGCATCGTGCGCCCCCCGAGGGCGTCGATCAGGGCGGCCAGAACGGGGTTTCCACCGGCCTGCGCGATGATCCGGTGGAAGGCGATGTCGTTCTCGATCACCGTCTCGTGGTTCGGCTCGGCCCGGGTCAGCTCGGTCGCGTTGTGCTCCAGCAGCTCGGCCGCCGCCGCCAGCTCGTCGGCGCCGATCAGCCGGGCCGCCGACGCGGCCGCCTCGGTCTCCAGGATCCGCCGTACGGCGTGCAGGTGGTGGGTCCCGCTGCCGTCCTGCAGGTCGACGACGAACCCCATCGGGGCCAGCAGCATCGACGGGTCGAGGGTGGTGACGTAGGTCCCGTCGCCCTGCCGGGTCTCCAGCACGCCCATCATCGACAGCGCCCGGACCCCTTCCCGCAAAGGGTTCCGGGACACCCCGAGCGCGGCCGCGAGGTCCTTCTCGACCGGGAGCCGGTCGCCGGGCCGCAGTCGGCCGTCGATGATCATCTGCCGGACGCCCTGCACCACCACCTCGCTCTGCGAGACGCCGGAGGTGCGCGGCTGCTCACCGACCTTGGCCGGCGTCATGGGCGTGGATCCTGGTCCGCGAGGGACGACCAGTAGCCGCCGTCCGGGAACCGATAGGTCTCGAGTGACTGCCTGTGCATCTCGGCACTGTAACCGGGGGCGCTGGGCAGCACGTACGCACCGCTGCGCACCACGCAGGGGTCGACGAAGTGCTCGTGCAGGTGGTCGACGTACTCGGTGACCCGGCCCTCGAGGCTGCCGGACACGGCCACGAAGTCGAAGACCGCGAGGTGCTGCACGAGCTCGCACAGCCCGACCCCGCCGGCGTGCGGACAGACCGGTACGCCGAACGACGCCGCGAGCAGGTAGACCGCGAGGACCTCGTTGACACTGCCGAGCCGGGCGGCGTCGAGCTGGCAGTAGTCGACGGCGCCGGCCTGGAACATCTGCTTGAACAGCACCCGGTTCATCCCGTGCTCGCCGGTGGCGACGCCGATCGGCGCGACCGCCTTCCGGATCGCGGCGTGGCCGAGCACGTCGTCGGGGCTGGTCGGTTCCTCGATCCACAGCGGCTCGAACCGGGCCAGTGCCGTGACCCACTCGATCGCCTCCGGGACGTCCCACACCTGGTTCGCGTCGATCATCAGGTGCGCGTCCGGGCCGAGCACCTCCCGGGCGATTCCGCAGCGCCGTACGTCGTCGGCGAGGTCGGCGCCCACCTTGAGCTTGACGTGTTTGTAGCCGCTGGCAACGGCTTCCTCGCAGAGCCGGCGCAGCTTGGCGTCGGAGTAGCCGAGCCACCCGGCCGACGTGGTGTAGCACGGGTAGCCCGACGCCTCGATCTGCCGGATGCGCTCCTTGCGTCCCGGCTCGGCGGCAGCCAGCAGTTCGACAGCCTGCTCCGCTGTCAGCACGTCGCTCAGGTAGCGCAGATCGGCGGCCGCGACCAGCTCCTCGGGAGACATCTCGGCCAGCAGTCGCCACAGCGGTACGCCGGCCCGCCGCGCGGCCAGGTCCCAGACCGCGTTCATCACCGCGGCCAGCGCGAGGTGGACGACCCCCTTGTCCGGACCGAGCCAGCGCAACTGGGTGTCCGACTGCAGCTCCCGGTAGATCGCGCCCAGGTCCGAGCACAGCACGTCGACGTCCCGGCCGACCAGCGGCTCGCCGCGCTGCGCCGCCGCCGTGGCGCACAGGTCGTTGCCGCGCCCGATCGTGAAGGTGAAGCCATACCCGGTCAGCGCCGGGTCGTCGGTGTGCAGGACGACGTACGCCGCCGAGTAGTCGCCGTCCTTGTTCATCGCGTCCGAACCGTCCTGGGTCTGCGACGTCGGGAAGCGCACGTCGATCACCTCCACCGAACTGATGCGTGGCATGGGGTCCCCTCACGATTGCGGATAGATAGCATCTTTATCCCACCTGGATGTCGACCAAGTATGGACCAGGAGCGGTGACGGCGCTACGATCCCCGGAATTCATGGGATTAATGTCCAACTTCTCGGAAGGCCTCCGCTATGGGCAACCTGAAGAGTCCCGATCCCTCCGGCTGGCGACGGATGCTGTACGACCGGCCCGCCGGCGCCTGGTTGGAGGCGTTGCCGCTCGGCAACGGGCGGATCGGCGCGATGTGCTTCGGCGGGGTCGGCAGCGACCGGATCGGGCTGAACGACGAGACCCTCTGGTCGGGCGGCCCGGAAACCGCGCGCCTGCTGTCGAGCCCGCTCGGTGCCACCGGTGCCGACGCCGTCCAGGCTGTGCGCGATGCGCTGACCGAAGGCGACGTACGACGGGCGCACACGCTGGCCGGCGGATTCCACTCCGGCTACTGCCAGGCCTACTTGCCGCTCGGCGACCTCCTGCTCAGCACGCGGATCGACGGCCGGACGCCCGGCGCCGAGGAAGTCGAGAACTACCGGCGCGAGCTGGACCTGGACGGCGCGATCGCGACGACGCAGTACGAGTTCGGGGGAGTGCAGGTCCGTCAGGAGGTGTTCGTCAGTGCGCCGGACGGCGTACTGGTTCAGCGGCTGACCGCGTCGGAGCCGGTGCTGGACGTGGTCTGCCGGCTCACCTCGCAACTGCGGTCGACCCCGCACGCCGTGAGCGACGGGCTCGGCCTGTTCGTCCAGGCCCCCGCCGACGTCGCGCCGCCGCATCGCGACGTACCGGAACCCGTCCGGTACTCCGACGGCGCCGACCGCGGTATGGAGGGCGCGATCGCGTTCCGGGTCCGGACCGACGGCGAGGTCCGCGCGAGCGAGACCGAGCTCGCGGTCGAGCGGGCGACCGAGGTCGTGGTGGTGCTGTCGACCGCGACCGGGTACGACGGTCCGTTCGCCACGCCGTCGAGGACGGGACACGAGTGCTGGTCCGCCGCGGACGAGAAGGTCCGCGCGGCGTTGGACCGTGAGTACGGCGACCTGCTCGCCGACCATCAACGAGACCATCGCGCGCTGTTCCGCCGGACATCGCTCGAACTGGCCGGTCGGTCGGACCTGCCGACCGATCTGCGGATCGAGCAGGCGGCCGATGACGACGACCCCGCGCTGGCTGCGCTGGCCTTCAACTACGGGCGCTACCTGATGATCGCGAGCTCCCGGCCGGGTGGCCTTCCGACCAACCTGCAGGGCATCTGGAACGAGGTGCTCCGGCCGCCCTGGAGCTCGAACTTCACGGTGAACATCAACACCGAGATGAACTACTGGCCCGCCGAGACCACCAACCTGTCGGAGTGCCACGAACCGTTGCTCCGGTACGTCGGTGACCTGGCGCAGGCCGGCCGCGAGACCGCCCGTGAACGCTACGGGTGCGGCGGCTGGACCGCGCATCACAACGCCGACGCGTGGTGCTGGAGCTTCCCCGTCGAGGGCGATCCCCGCTGGTCGAACTGGCCGATGGCGGGCGCATGGCTGGCCCGCCACCTGTGGGACCACTACGAGTACACCGGCGACCTGCAGTTCCTCGGCGACGTCTGGCGGGTGCTGCGTGGCGCGGCCGAGTTCTGCCTGGACTGGCTGGTCGAGCTGCCGGACGACAGTCTCGGTACGGCGCCGTCGACGTCGCCCGAGAACGACTACCTCGCGGCCGACGGGCAGCCGGCTTCGGTCACCGTGTCGTCGACGATGGACCTCACGCTGATCGCCGACCTGTTCCTGCTGGTCGAGCAGGCCGCGGAGCTGCTGGATGTCGTCGACCCGCTGGTCGTGGAGTTGTCGACCGCCCGCAAGCGGTTGCCGGAACCACCGATCGGCGGCCGCGGACAGCTGCAGGAGTGGGCGACGGACTTCGCCGAGGAGGACCCGCACCACCGCCACATGTCGCACCTGATCGGTCTGCATCCCGGCGACGCGATCACACCGGACGGTACGCCGGAGCTCGCCGCCGCGGCGGCGCGGT
This sequence comes from Kribbella sp. NPDC051770, assembly GCF_040681455.1. Taxonomy (NCBI): domain Bacteria; kingdom Bacillati; phylum Actinomycetota; class Actinomycetes; order Propionibacteriales; family Kribbellaceae; genus Kribbella; species Kribbella sp. NPDC051770. Next base: position 612,301 of record NZ_JBFAYT010000003.1, read on the forward strand.
CGCTCGACCTGCGCGGCGACGAGGCGACCGGGTGGTCGCTGGCGTGGAAGATCTGCCTGCGGGCCCGGCTGCGCGACGGGGTGGCGGCGTACCGGCTCGTGCGGACCTATCTCCGGCCGGCCGACGACAGCGCGACCGGGCGGCCGGGCAGCGGCGCCGGCGTGTACCCGAACCTGTTCTGCGCGCACCCGCCGTTCCAGATCGACGGGAACTTCGGAACCACCGCGGGCATCGCCGAGATGCTGCTGCAGAGCCACACCGGGGAGATCGAGCTGCTGCCCGCGCTGCCGGCCGAGTGGCCGAGCGGACGGGTGACCGGGCTCAGAGCCCGCGGAGCCGTGACAATCGACATCGCCTGGACGCCGCACGGCGTCGAGGCCGTGCTCACCGCGGACCGGGACCAGGAGCGCGTCGTCCGGTACGGCGGCGAGCGGCTCCGGGTGCGCCTCGGCGCCGGGACCGGCGTACGGGTGAGTGCTGCGGACGGGGAGGCCTGATGGCGACGCTGGCCACCGTCCGGCCACCGGCCGGCGAGCTCCCGAACCCGCCCAAGCGGCGCCGGCGTCGCGAACGCCCGGGGCTGAAGGGCTTCCGGCGGAGCCTCGGCCGGCACTGGACCCTGTACCTGCTGATGGTCGTGCCGATCCTCTGGTTCGTCGTCTTCAAGTACATCCCGATGTCGAACTCCGTGCTGGCGTTCAAGAACTACAACGTGATCAAGGGCATCTGGGCCAGCCCGTGGGTCGGCTGGCAGAACTTCGACACGTTCTTCCACAACCCGGTGTTCTGGACCCTGGTGAAGAACACCTTCGTGCTGTCGGTCTACACCGTCGCGGCCAGCTTCCCGCTGGCGATCGTGCTGGCCCTGGCGCTGAACGAGCTGCGGACAGGGCTGTTCAAGAAGACCGTCCAGCTGGTCACCTACGCGCCGTACTTCATCTCCACCGTCGTGGTCGTCTCGATGACGATTCTGGTGCTGTCGCCGCGGATCGGGCTGGTGAACGAGGGACTGGGCTTCTTCGGCGTCCCGGCGATCGACTTCCTCGGCAACCCCGACTACTTCCGGCACATCTACGTCTGGTCCGACGTCTGGCAGACCACCGGGTACTCCGCGGTGATCTACCTGGCGGCGCTGGCCGGGATCGACCCGGCGCTGCACGAGGCGGCCCGGGTCGACGGAGCGGGCCGGCTGCGCCGGATCCTGCACGTGGACCTGCCCGGCATCATGCCGACCGCGGTGATCATCCTGGTGCTTGCCGTCGGCAACATCATGGCGATCGGGTTCGAGAAGGCGTTCCTGTTCCAGAACCCGCTGAACCTGAGCCAGTCCGAGATCATCGCCACCTACGTGTACAAGACCGGTCTGCTGAACGCGGACTTCAGCCTGGCCACCGCGGTCGGGTTGTTCAACTCGGTGATCAACCTGGTCCTGCTGCTGATCGTGAACGCGGTCGCCAAGCGGATCACCGGGAACGGACTGTGGTCATGAGCACCGCGACGCGCACCGAGCGCCGGGCCGCCCGGGCCCGCCGGATCCGGGAGCCGCGCAGCGACCGGCTCTTCATGTTCTGCGTGTACCTGCTGCTGATCGTGTTCCTCGCGATCGTGCTGCTGCCGCTGCTCTACATCGTGGCCAGCTCGTTCAGCAGCCCGCAGGCGGTGTCCGCGGGCCGGGTGCACTTCTGGCCGGTGGACTTCTCCCTGCGCGGCTACCACGCGGTGTTCCAGAACCCGCAGGTCGTCCAGGGTTACGTGAACTCGCTGTTCTACACGGTGGTCGGCACGATCGTCAGTGTCACGCTGACCATCGCGATCGCCTACCCGATGTCGCGGCGCACGCTGGTCGGCCGCAACGTCGTGATGAGCCTGGTCCTGTTCACGATGCTGTTCACCGGCGGTCTGGTTCCGACGTACCTGGTGGTGCAGTCGGCCGGCCTGCTCGACACCCGGTGGGCGCTGATCGTCCCGCAGGCGATCGGCGTCTGGCAGGTGATCGTCGCGCGCACCTACTTCCGGACCGCGATCCCGGAGGAGCTGGTGGAGGCCGCGCAGCTGGACGGCTGCGGTGACCTGCGCTTCCTGTGGTCGGTGGTGATCCCGCTGGCCAAGCCGATGATCGCGGTGGTCGCGCTGATGTACGCGATCCTGCAGTGGAACTCGTACTTCGACGCGCTGATCTACCTCAAGAACCCGGACCTGTACCCGCTGCAGCTGGTGCTGCGCAACATCCTGATCCTGAACACCTCCGGCGGCGGCGCGGTGGACGCGTCGCTGGCCCTGCAACGCCAGGAACTGGCCGACCTGCTCAAGTACTCGCTGATCGTGGTGGCGAGCGTGCCGGTGCTGCTGATCTACCCGTTCGTGGCCCGCTACTTCACCAAGGGAATCCTGATCGGCGCCGTGAAGGGCTGATCCTCGGCAACACCTCGACCCTGTGAGGACCTTATGTTCGCACCGTTCACGAAGAAGCGGCAGACCGCTGTGGCCGGCCTGAGTCTGCTGGCGCTGGCCCTGGCGGCCTGCTCCGGTGGCAGCGGGACCGACGACGCGCAGGGCAAGCCGCTGCCCACGATCACCGGCAACCCGCCGGTCACCCTGGACGTCTTCGCTCCGCAGAGTGCCGACGTGAACCTGGCCACCAACGACTTCACCGCGCTGCTCAAGTCGAAGTTCGGCATCAGCATCAAGTGGCAGACGACCACGTTCGACGGCGGTCCGGCGCGCGAGAAGCGGCAGATCTCGCTGGCCAGCGGCGACTACCCGGACCTGTACATGCTGATCCCGTGGGTCGACCAGTTCACCCAGGCCGACCTGCTGAAGCTGTCCAACCAGGGTGTGGTCGTCCCGCTGAACCAGCTGATCGACCAGTACGCGCCGAACATCAAGAAGGCGCTGGAGCAGTCGCCGGGCTACAAGGAGATGGCCACCGCGCCGGACGGCAAGATCTACGGGATGCCGCAGTGGGTGGACTGCTTCCACTGCTCCTACCAGGACAAGCTGTGGATGAACTCGGCCTGGTTGAAGAAGCTCGGGCTGGAACAGCCGAAGACGACCGAGGACATGCGCAAGGTCCTGGAGGCGTTCAAGACGCAGGACCCGAACGGCAACGGCAAGGCCGACGAGATCCCGCTCAGCGCCGACGTCAAGGACGTGCTGATCCCGTACTTCATGAACGCCTTCATCTACGACCCGCAGGGGACCAGCGGCAACAACAACTCGACCCTGGTGCTGAACGGCGGCAAGGTCGACCTGCAGGCCGACAAGGACGGCTGGCGGGAGGGGCTGCGGTACCTGAACGGGCTCTACAAGGACGGCCTGATCGACCGCGGCGCCTTCACCCAGAACCCGGACGCGCTGCAGACGCAGGGCGACCACGCCGGCACGGTGATCCTCGGTTCCGCGACCGTGCTGCACCCGGGCATCTTCGTCACCACCGGCTCGCCCGACGGCCGCGACAAGCAGTACGACGCCGTCCCGCCGCTGACCGGCCCGAGCGGCGCGAACTTCACCGGCTACAACTTCCCGAGCGTGCCCGGCGCCACCTTCGTGCTGACCAGCAAGGCGACGCCGGAGGAGCAGATCCAGGCGATCAAGATGCTCGACTTCATCTTCACCGACGAGGGCCAGATCAACGGGCAGTTCGGTTCCGAGGGCAAGGCCTGGGTGAAGGCCAAGGCCGGCGACGTCGCGCTCGACAAGACCCTGAAGCCGACCTTCCGGCAGATCCCGCTCAAGGTCGGCTCCAAGCCGCTGAACTCGGGCTGGGGCGCGATCGCGCAGTACAACAACACCGAGGTCTTCCGGAACTCCGAGGTGATCGGCACCGACCTGTACTCCCAGGCCGGCTACGAGCGGCGCCTGTTCGAGGCCACCAAGCTGTACGCCGGCAAGGAGGACAAGGCCCAGATCTACCCGTTCTGGAAGGTGTGGATCGACCCGTCGCTGGCCGGTGAGGTGGCGACGCTGCAGACCAACATCGAGAACTACGTGCAGCAGAACGCGCTGCAGTTCATCACCGGTTCGAAGAACATCGACAGCGACTGGGACAGCTACGTGAAGGGTCTGCAGGGTCTGGGGCTGAAGCGCTACCTGGAGATCCAGCAGACCGCGTTCGACAAGGTCCCGGCCAAGTAGTTCCACCCACCCGCAGAAGGAGCAGTCCGTGCCGTTCGATGCCAGCTTCGAGTCCCTGTCCGGTTTCGAGTGTCCCGACTGGTTCCGGGACGCGAAGTTCGGCATCTGGTCGCACTGGGGCGCGCAGTCCGTGCCCCGGTACGGCGACTGGTACGCGCGCAACATGTACCGCGAAGGCAGTGACCAGTACCGCTACCACCTGCGGACCTACGGGCACCCGTCGGAGTTCGGCTACAAGGACCTCGTGAAGTTGTGGCGCGCGGAGCGGTTCGACCCGGCGGAGCTGATGGACCGGTTCGTCGCGGCGGGTGCCCGGTACTTCGTGGCGCAGGCGGTGCACCACGACCATTTCTTCAACTACGACTCGGCCGTGAACCGCTGGAACTCGGCGCGGGTGGGTCCCGGCAAGGACATCGTCGCGCTCTGGAAGGCGGCCGCGGACGAGCGCGGGCTGCCGTTCGGACTCACCGAGCACCTCGGCGCCACGCTCGGGTGGACCGCGGTCAACAAGGGTGCCGACCGGCTGGGTGCTTACGCCGCGGTGCCGTACGACGGCAACGATCCGGCGTACAAGGATCTGTACCTGGACAACAGCCGGCACCTGGTGCCGGACGTCGACGTACCGGACCCCTGGTACGTCGCGGATCCGGAGTGGCACCGCTACTGGTTGGCCGCGGTGACCGAGATGATCGACAAGTTTCAGCCGGACCTGCTCTACACCGACGGGCCGCTGCCCTTCGGCGAGGCCGACTACCGGCCGGGTCTGCAGGCCGTCGCGCACCTGTACAGCACCAGTGCGCGGGTGCACGGCGCCAACCGTGCCGTCTACCAGCAGAAGGACCGCCGGCCCGAGGTGAGCGCGGTCGGCGTGATGGACATCGAGCGCAGCCAGACGCAGGCGATCCACCCGGCGCCGTGGCAAACCGACACGTCGGTGGGGGACTGGTTCTACAACGTCCGTGACACGTACAAGACCGCCGGTCACGTGGTCGAGATGCTCGTCGACATCGTGGCCAAGAACGGCAACCTGCTGCTGAACGTCCCGCAACGGCCGGACGGCACGATCGACAGCGAGTGCACCCAGCTCCTCGAGGACGTCGGCGCCTGGATGCGGGTCTGCGGCGAGGGGATCTACGGGACGCGCCCGTTCCGCGTCTCCGGCGAGGGACCGTCGAGCGTCGTCGTCCGCGGCTTCACCGAGGACCGGGTGAGCTGGACCAGCGCCGACTTCCGCTTCACCCGCCGCGGCGACACCCTGTACGCCTTTCAGCTGGCGTGGCCGTCCGACGGGCGCGCGGTGATCCGCAGCCTGGTCGGCCACGAGACCGTCACCGGCGTACGGCTGCTCGGGCACGGTCCGGTGCGGTTCGAGCAGTCGTACGGCGTACTGACGGTGCTGCTGCCGGAGACCGCTCCGCTGGACGTCGCGAACTGCTTGGCGATCGACCTCGGGGGCGCGGAGTGAGGAAAGGCCCGGCCGGGTTCCTGACACAGGGAGGTAGATTTTCGATGTCCCACCGATCGACCTGAGAGGCACCCGATGACCATCCAGACACCGCCCGACCCGAGCGCGGCCGAGAAGGCCGAGCAGTTGCCGTCGGCGATCAAGAGGTTTCTGCGGGAGGCCGATCCGCAGCACAAGGCGAACGCGCACGACCTGCTGGCGGCTTTCGCGGCCGACGCGGTGGTGGTCGACGACGACGGTGAGACCTACACCGGGCACGACGAGATCCACCGGTGGCGGTCGGCGGAGTCCAGCGAGTACACGTACACGGTCGAGATCACCCATGTCGAGGAGCTCGGCGACAACCGGTACGTCGTCACGCAGCACCTCGACGGCGACTTCCCCGGTGGGGAGGTCGATGTGATCTACCGGTTCACGCTGGCCGGGGACGGGCTGATCCAGCACCTCGAGATCGCACCCTGACCGACCGCCGTGCGCGCGCCGGCCGGTGCCGGCGCGCGCGGCGAGCTACGGCCGGACCTGAACGACGGTCTTGCCCTTGGAGCGCTCGGTGGAGTTGAAGGCGGCGATCGCCTCGGTGAGTGTGGTCGTCGTACCGACGTTCGGCCGCAGGCTGCCGTCGCCGACCCGGCGGGCGATCTCCTCCAGCTCGGAGCGGCTGGCCTCGACGACGAAGTCGACCGCGCGACCGCCGGCCGGGGTGGCCTCGATCGAGCCGACGACCGAGACGAGCGTCCCGCCGGGCTTGATCATCGCGACCGAGCGCTTCTGGATGTCGCCGCCGATCACGTCGAACACCAGGTCGACCTGACCGGCGTCCTCCAGTACGTCGTGCGCGAGGTCGACGAACTCGTGCGCGCCGTACTCGATCGCCTTCTCGCGGTCGGCGGCCCGGCCGGTGCCGATGACGTGGGCGCCGGCGGCCCGGGCGAGCTGGGTCACCATCGTGCCGACCGCGCCCGCCGCGCCGTGCGCGAGGACGCGCTGGCCCGGCTCGAGCCGGCCGTGCTGGAACAGGCCCTGCCACGCGGTCAGGGCCGAGATCGGCAGGCTCGCGCCGACCGTGAAGTCGATCTCGTCCGGCAGCGGCGCCAGGTTGCGGGCCTCGATCGCGACGTACTCGGCGAGTGTGCCGTCGCGGTGCCAGTCGGCGAGGCCGAAGACGCGCTGCCCGACCGACAGCCCGGTCGTCCCGTAGCCGAGGGCCGTGACCACGCCGGCCAGTTCGTGGCCGGGGACGGACGGCGTACGGTCCCGGCCGGTGCGGTCGACCCAGGTCGAGGGCCACTCCAGCTCGGTCGAGATCCAGCCCGAGGCGTGGATCTCGACGACCACGTCGTTGATCGCCGGTGCCGGGTCGGGGTGCTCGGCCAGCCGCAGCCCGGCCAGGCCCGCGGACTCGTTGTCCGCCAGGATCGCTTTCATCGGGAACCTCCTTGTCGATTGCTCACACGAACGTGAACAGCTGCTCGGTGTCGAAGCGCGAGATCGGGTTGCTGTACTGCTTGGCCGGGTCGGGGTAGCCGAGGGCCATCAGCACGGTGGTGGCGTGCCCGGTCTCCCGGATCTTGAACGCCTTGTCCACCGACGCCGGGTCGAAGCCCTCGAGCGGCATCGCCTCGACGCCGAGCTCGGCCGCGGCCATCATCGTCATCCCGACCGCCATGTAGGTCTGCTTCTCCATCCAGTGGTTCATGTCCTTGTAGTGATAGTTGCGCAGATCGAGGAAGTCACGGGTCATCGACTCCCACCGATCCTGCTTGGCCGGGTCGGGGAAGCGGCCGTCGGCCCGTTCCTTGCTGAACACCGCGTCGATGTGGCTCTCCGGCAGGTCGGCCCGGGTGGTGAGGATGATGCTGTGCGAGGAGTTCAGGATCTTCTCGGCGTTGTCCTGGAAGCGCTCGCCGAGGTTGTCCGCGAGCTGCTGCTTACCCTCCGGGGTGCCGATCACATAGAAGTGGTTCGGCTGGACGTTGGTCGAGGTGGGCGTCGAGCGCAGGAACTTCAGCAGCTGCTCGAGGGTCTCCTCGGGGATCGTCCGGGTGGGGTCGAAGTACCGGGTCAGGTGCTTGCTCATCAGTCGGTCGAGATCCATGGTGGTCGCTTTCTACTGGCTGGAGGAGTTCTTGCTGCGGGCAATCAGTTCTGCGATCCGGCCGAAGTCGAGGCCGGTCGCCGCCGAGGCGAGGTCGCCCTTGACCAGGTCCTGCGTGGCCTGGTCGAGCGCGCCCATCGCGTGCACGTAGAGCCACGGGCCGAGGCTGATCCGCTTGACCCCGGCCCTCTGCAGCTCGGCGACGGTCAGCACCTGGTCGGCGGGGGAGACGAGGAGGTTCACCGGGGTCGGCGCGACCGCGGTGACGATCGCCTCGACGGCGGCGAGGTCGGGCGGGTACGGCGCGTAGAGCACGTCCGCGCCGGCCTCGGCGAACGCGGTCAGGCGCCGGATGGTGTCGTCGAGGTCGGGTCGCCCCTGGATGAAGTTGTCGGTCCGCCCGGTGACGACGATGCGTTTCCCGGCGGCCTCGACCGCACGGCGTACGCGCTCGACGGCGTCGTCGAAGTCGCGGATCGGGCGGTCCGGGTCGCCGGAGGTGTCCTCGATCCCGATCCCCGCGAGGCCCGCGTCGACGGCGGCCTCGACCGTCGCCGCGACGTCGTCGGGCGTCGCGCCGTACCCGTCCTCGAAGTCGCCGTTGACGGGCAGTCCGGTGACGCGGGTGAGCAGCCGGGCGTGGTCGAGGTGCTCCTCGCGGGTGACCTGGTGGCGGCCGTCGGGCCGGCCGAGGATCGCGGCGAGCGCCGCCGACGACGTCGCGATCGCCTCGAAGCCGGCGTCGGCGAGCATCAGCGCCGACAGGCCGTCCCAGGCGTTCGGCATCACGAACCCGCCGTCGCGGGTGTGCAGCTCCATGAACTGCTCGTACAGGCTTCGCATCGGTTCTACCTTCGGTCGAGGGGACGGGAGGTTAGTGCCGTGGGTGCGCCGGTTCTTACCGCGGTAAGGTCCGCGCCCTCCCGGCCACCAACTGGTGTCAGAAACGACCGAAGGAGTGGATCGGCATGGATGCGCTGGAACTGCGCGAGCTCGCGGCCGCCTGCACGGACGACCTGCCCGGCGCCGAGCTGGAGCACCGCTCGGACCCGGACTGGGACCTCTACAAGGTCGGCGGCAAGATCTTCCTGATGATGACCGACCTGCCCGGCCGGCCCGTTGTGGTGGTGAAGGCCGAGCCGGAGCACGCGGAGGCCCTGCGGGCGCAGTACGCCGACATCACGCCCGGCTACCACATGGACAAGAAGCACTGGATCACGCTGGAAGGCGGTGGCACGATCGGCGAGAAGCTGGTGCGCGAGCTCGTGACGGAGTCCTACCACCTCGTGGTGGCCGGGCTGCCGAAGCGACTGGTCCCCGTTCCCGAGGGCTGAGTGGACCCAGCGTTCCGGACCGGACCGGACTAGCCTCGCAGCGTGTCGTTGCCACAAGCATCCAAAGCGCTGTCCTTGAAGGCTGTCGTCCGGCGGGAGTGGGTGTGGTCGGCCGCGACGGTGCTCGCGCGCGTCGCGCTGGCCGCCGGGTTCCTCGCGGTCGCCGATCGGTTCGGCTGGTGGGGTCCGATCGGCACCGGGGCGGTCGGCTGGGGCGACTTCGCCGCGTACACCGCTTACGCGCACACGCTCTCGCCGTACGTGCCGGACGGGCTGCACGGCGCGGCGGCGGCCGCGCTGCTGCTGGTCATCGCGCCCGTCGACACGTTCGCCGTCAGCGTCGACAAGGTGGTCGCCAGTGGTCGTTCGTCCGGCCGGTTCCGTATCGTCGTTGGGCATGAGCGAGCAGTCGGTCCGGACGGCGGGGCTGGACCTGCACGTCGGGCAGATCGGGCCGAACGTGCGGGCTGGGCTGATGGACGCCTTTCGGGAGGCGATCCGGTCGGGACGGCTGGCGCCGGGGACGCGGCTGCCGTCGAGCCGGGTGCTGGCCGATGACCTCGGGCTGGGCCGCAACACCGTCGTACGGGCCTACTCGGAGCTGATCAACGAGGGGTGGCTGACCGGGCGGCACGGGTCCGGCACGGAGGTGGCGCAGCGGTCGGCGGAGCAACCCGCCGTACGGCGAGCGCCGCGACCGCCGGCCGCCCAGCAACCCCTCGTACACGACCTGCGGCCGGGCTGGCCGAACCTGTCGTCGTTCCCGCGAGACGAGTGGGTGCGGGCGGTGAAGCGGACGGTGACCACGGCACCGTTCGAAGCCTTCGGGTACGCCGATCCCCATGGCCGCGGCGAGCTGCGGGACGCGATCGCGCGGTACCTGGCGCGGGCGCGCGGGCTGCGGGCGCAGGCGGACAACGTGGTGGTGTGCAGCGGGGCCGCGGAGGGACTGCGGCTGGTGGCCGCGGTGCTGGCGGATGCGGGTGTGCGGACGGTGGCGGTCGAGGAGTTCGGGCTGCAGACGCAGCGGGAGACGTTGGAGAAAGCCGGGCTCGACACCGTCCCGCTCCCGGTGGACGCCGACGGCGCGCAGCTCTCCGCGCTGGACGACGAGCCGACCCCGGGCGCGGTTCTGCTGACGCCGTCGCACCAGTTCCCGCTGGGCGTGGCGCTGCAGTCCGACCGGCGGGCCGCGGTCGTGGACTGGGCGCGGCGGCGGGGCGCGCTGATCATCGAGGACGACTACGACGGCGAGTTCCGCTACGACCGGTCGCCGGTGGGCGCGTTGCAGGGGCTCGATCACGACCGGGTGATCTACCTGGGGACGGCGAGCAAATCGCTGGCGCCGGGGCTGCGCCTCGGCTGGCTCGTCGTACCGGATCAGCTGGTCGAGCCGATCGTCGCGCAGAAGGGCTGGGCGGAGGAGACCGCTGGGTTCGTCAACCAGCTGGCGATGACCGACTTCGTCGAGTCCGGGGCGTACGACCGGCATGTGCGCGCGATGCGTTCGGAGTACCGGCGCCGGCTCCGGCAGTTGGTGGACGTGATCGGCCGGCACGCGCCGACCGCGCAGGTGACCGGGCTGGCCGCGGGGCTGCACGTCGTCGTCGAGCAACCCGGGCGGACCGGCGCTGAGCTCGTGCGCCGCGCCATCCGCGAGCAACTGATGGTCGAGCCGCTCGACTTCTTCCGGCACCCGGGGTCGACTTCGGGACGTGACGGCGTGGCCGTCGGATTCGCGGCGCCGTCCCCGAGCGCCTGGTCGGCCGCTCTCGACGCGCTGGTCCGGGTCCTTCGCTGAGCGTGAGTGGTCCCCGTTCACAGGTCCCAAGTGGACCCAGGTCCGGGGCCACTCAGGGGTTAGCGTCGAGCCACCCGACTGGATGGAGAGAGGTGCCTGATGAAGGCGATCGTGGTGGCGGATCAGGCCGAAGGAACGGCCGGGATGAAGCTGGCCGAACGGCCGGTGCCGGAGGCGGCGGGCAACGACGTACTGGTCGAGGTGCACGCGTCGGGGTTCACGCCGGGGGAGCTGGACTGGGGCTCGACCTGGACCGACCGCCTCGGTCGTGACCGGACGCCGTCGATCCCCGGCCACGAACTGGCTGGCGTGGTCAGTGCGCTCGGCTACGGCACCAGGGGCCTGTCGGTCGGCCAGCGCGTGTTCGGCCTCGCCGACTGGACCCGTGACGGCACCCTCGCGGAGTACGTCGCCGTGGAGGCCCGAAACCTCGCGCCGCTCCCGGGCGACATCGACTTCACCGTCGGTGCCGCGCTGCCGATCTCAGGCCTGACCGCCTGGCAGGGTCTCTTCGTCCACGGCCGCCTTCAGGTCGGCCAGAGCGTGCTGGTCCACGGCGCTGCCGGCGGAGTCGGCTCGATGGTCACCCAGCTCGCCCGCGAGGCCGGCGCCCACGTCATCGGCACCGGCCGCGCCGCCGACCGCAAGCCCGCCCTCGACCTCGGCGCCCACGAGTTCGTCGACCTCGAGAACGACGCGCTGGAAGAGATCGGTGAGGTCGACCTGGTCTTCGACATCTTCGGCGGCGAGACCCAGAAACGCTCCGCGGCCCTGGTCCGCGCCGGCGGAACCCTGGTCACCATCGCCGGCCCGGCCGAGTCCCGCCCGGCCGACGGCCTGGCCATCGACTTCGTCGTCGAGGCCGACCGCCCCCAGCTGACCGAGCTCGCCCAGCGAGTCCGGGAGGGCCGCCTGCGCACGCTGATCGGCACCGTAGCGACCCTCGACGACGCGGTCGCGGCGTTCAACCCGACCGAGCGGGTGAAGGGCAAGACGATCATCAGCGTGCGCTCGTAGGGGCGGCCCGCCCGGACCCGGCGGACCGGGTCAGCGGCTGCCCGCGACACCGCTCAGCTCGGTGCGGAACTGCTCCAGCAGTTCGCCGTACTGCGTGATGTCGCCGGCCAGCGCGTGCAGTGCGATCACCACCTCCTCGACGCCGGCATCGGCCAGTGCGGCGATGTCGGCGCGGATCTGCTCGGGCGTGCCCTGGTACGGCGCCCGCTCGGCGGTCTCGCCGCGGTCCATTTCGGTGCCGGGGGCAACGAGAATGATGCAGCGCAGCGCCTCCGGGTCGCGGCCGTGCTGCTCGGCCTGCTTGCGCAACGACCGCATCGTCTCGGCGACCTGGGCGGGCGGCACCATCACCGGCAGCCAGCCGTCCGCGCGCCGCGCGACCCGGTCCAGCGCCCGGCGTCCCCAGCCGCCGAGGAAGACCGGGATCGGCTCGGCCGGCTTCGGGCCGGTCTCGGCGGGCCAGACCCGGTAGCGCTCGTTCTCGAACGAGACCGGGTCCGGGCCCCAGACCGCGGCGGCCACGTCGAGGAACTCGTCGAGCGCGGCACCGCGCTCCTTGAACGGCCGCGGAGCGGTGGCGGCGAACTCGTCGACCGACCAGCCGGTGCCGAGACCGGCGACGACCTGACGGCCGCTGACGGCGGCGATCGCCGCCAGCGAGTTGGCCAGCCGGTACGGCATGTGCAGCGGCGGCACGATCACCGAGCTGCCGATGGCGACCCGGTTGGTGACCGCCGCCGCGACCGACATCGTCACCAGCGGGTCGAGGACCTTGCGGTAGTCGTCGGGCCAGGTGCCGTCGCCGTACTCGGTGAGGCTGTGGATGCCGGTCTGGTCCTGCGGGAAGAGCAGCCGCTCCCAGGCCCAGACGCTGTCGTAGCCGAGGTCCTCGGCTTCGCGCGCGGCGCGGGCCACGTCGGTGGCCGGGTCGAACTTCCAGTTCTGCGGAAGCGTGACACCGATTCTCATGCTGAAGCTCCTAGGGTGATTCGAAGTGGGGGTCAGGCGGTGAGGGTGGCCAGGTCGACGACGAAGCGGTAGCGGACCTGGGCCTTCTCGAGCCGCTCGAACACCTCGTTGATGTCCCGCATCGCGACGGTCTCGATCTGGGCCGCGATCCCGTGCTCGGCGCTGAAGTCGAGCATCTGCTGGGTCTCGGGCATCCCGGCCGCGGCCGAGGAGGCGTACGAGCGGCGGGCCGGGATCAGGGCCCAGTTGTCGAAGGTGAGGTCGTCCTCGGGGGCGCCGACGTTGACCAGCGCGCCGTCGATCCTGAGCAGCCGCAGGTACGGGTCGAGCCGGATCGGGTCGGAGATCGTGCAGACGATGAGGTCGAAGGCGCCGGCCAGGTCCTCGAAGGTCTTCGGGTCCTCGGTCGCGAAGTAGTGGTCGGCGCCGAACCGCAGGCCGTCGTCCTGCTTGCTCAGGGTTCGGGAGAGCACAGTCACCTCGGCTCCGAGCGCGTGCGCGTACTGGACGGCGAGGTGGCCCAGGCCGCCCATGCCGAGGACGGCGACCTTCTTCCCGGGGCCGGCGTTCCAGTGCTTGAGCGGCGAGAACGTGGTGGCTCCGGCACACAGCAGCGGAGCGGCCGCGTCCAGCGGCAGGCTGTCGGGAATCCGTACGACGTACCGCTCGTCGACGACGATCTCGCGGGAGAAGCCGCCCTGGTTGGGACTGCCGTCGCGGCCGCGGGAGTTGTACGTCGGGACGACGCCGTTGAGGCAGTACACCTCCAGGCCCGCCGTACAGGCCTCGCACTCGCGGCAGGAGTCGACGTACGTGCCGACGCCGACCCGGTCGCCGACGGCGAACCGGGTGACGCCCGGGCCGGTCTCGACGACGACGCCGGTGATCTCGTGGCCGGGGACCATCGGGTAGAGGCCCGGTCCCCAGCCGTCGTGGGTCTGCACGATGTCGGTGTGGCAGACACCGGCGTACCGGATCTCGATCCGGACGTCGGCGCCGGCCGGGGTCCGGCGGGTGATCGTGGTGGGTTCGAGGCGGGCGCCGGAGCGTGCTGCGGCGTACGCGGGGATTTTGTTCATGGAGAAGACAGGTCCTTGTCGTCCGTGCGGTTCTGCTTCTCCGAGGTTGAACTATCAACGTTGAACTGTCAACCTGGATCGTAGAGGTCGGCTCCGGGCGTGCTGAAGCGCCCGGACGTGCTCGCCGCCGGGTGGATGATCAGCTGGGACGCCGCGGTCAGGCGGCCGTCGTTGGGTTAGGGCTCGTTCAGGCCGCGCTCGGCGAGCCGGCCCATGATCGCCTCGGAGATCTCCAGCAGCGCCTGCTGCTGCTTCTTGGTCAGCGGGTCGAAGACCAGGTCGCGGACCCGGTCGACGTGGGCGGGCGCGGCCGCGGCGATCGCCTGCCGGCCGGCCTCGGTCATCCGGACGATCGGTGCCCGCGGGTCGTCGGGACACTCCGATCGTTGCACCAGGCCACGTTCCTCCAGCGCCTTCACGCGGTGGGCGAGCCGGCTCTTCTCCCACTGCAGCTCGAAGCGGAGGTCACGGGCCCGGAGCTCCCCGCCCTCGGCGTCGGAGAGGACGGCGAGCACCTCGAAGTCGGGCAGCGGCAGGTCGGAGTCCAGCTGCATCGTCACCCGCAGGGCGGTCGCGAACTGGGTCCGCATCCGCTGGAACCGCCGCCAGACGTGCAGTTCCGTGTCGTCGAGCCACTCCGGTTCCGCGTCGGTACGCCGTACTCCGCCCGAACCCGCCGCCGGCGTCCTACGGCCCATGTCGTTCCCCTCGCTGTCCTCGACCTTGCCGAAAGGCTACTTCGCCGGCCGCCGGGCCGTCGTACGGGACTCAGTGCTCCGCGGTGCGGAGTTTGCGGAGGATGGTGGTCAGGTCGGCGCGTTCGTCGTCGGTCAGGATGCTGAAGTAGGCCTCGGCTTCGGCGTCGCGGGAGGCTCGGATGGCCTCGCCGATGCGGGTGCCCTCGGGGGTGGGGGCGACCAGGGTCGCGCGGCGGTCCTGAGGGTCCGGGTGGCGGTCGGCGAGGCCTCGGGTCTGGAGGGCGTCGACGACCTCGGTGGTGGAGCGGGCGGCGATCCGGAGGCGGTCGGAGAGCTCGCTGAGGCGGAGCGGGCCTTCGCGCAGCAGGACGCTGAGGGCGCGGGCCTGGGACGGGGCGATGTCCCAGGGGGCCAGGGTCTTCTTGCGCAGGTGGCGGAGCTGATGCGCGACTCCCCAGAAGGTCTCGGGGAGGGTCTCCTCGTCGTCATCGGCCATGGGAATAGCCTACCAACCGATCGTGTTGTAACCTCATAGTGAGGTAACCTCAGCATCCCCGACAGAACGGTGTCTTCCTTTGGATCACGAAAATCTGCAGCGCGGCCGCCGTGGCGGCCCCAAGTCGGCCACAGCCGCCGAGAAGGCCCAGGCCCGTGAGGTCTCGCTGGCCCGGATCGGACGGCTCTTCACCGCCCACAAACTCTCCCTCGCCGTCGTCACGGCGATCATCGTCGCCTCGTCCGTGGTGGCGATGGCGTCACCGTTCCTGCTCCGCGCGGTCATCGACACCGCGCTGCCGCAGCAGGACCTGAAGCTCCTGGTCTGGCTGGTCGTCGGCATGGTCGCCGTCGCCGCGGTGACCTCGGCACTCGGCGTCGTACAGACCTGGATCAGTACGACGGTCGGCCAGCAGGTCATGCACCGGCTGCGCACCGACGTCTTCGCGCACCTGCAGCGCCAGTCGATCGCGTTCTTCACCCGGACCCGCACCGGCGAGGTCCAGTCGCGGATCACCAACGACATCGGCGGAATGGAACCGGTCGTCACGTCGACCGCGACCTCCATCGCCTCCAACCTGACCACCGCGATCGCGACCGCCGTGGCGATGCTCGCGCTGTCCTGGCAGCTCTCGTTGATCTCGCTGGTCGTGATGCCGCCGGCGATCTACCTGACCCGCAAGGTCGCGCGGATGCGTCGTACGATCACCGCCCAGCGGCAGCACGAGCTGGCCGATCTCAACGTCACCGTCGAGGAAGGCCTGTCGATCAGCGGCATCCAGCTCAGCAAGAACCTGGGCACCGCCGCGACCCTGGTCGAGCGCTTCACCGCCTCGTCGGCCCGCCTGATCGACCTGGAGCTCCGCTCGGAGCTGGCCGGCCGGTGGCGGATGGCCTCGATGAGCGTCATCTTCGCCGCCATCCCGGCGATCATCTACCTGAGCGCCGGCCTGCCGATCACCGCCGGAACGCTGTCGATCGGGACGCTGATCGCCTTCACGACCCTGCAGGCCGGGCTGTTCCGGCCGCTGATGGGGCTGCTCAACGTCGGCATCTCGCTGACCAGCTCGCTGGCCCTGTTCGCGCGCATCTTCGAGTACCTCGACCTCCCGGTCGACGTCGACGACCCGGCCGACCCGGTCGCGATCGACCCGGCCCGGATCGCCGGCCACGTCCGGTTCGAGGACGTCACCTTCGCCTACCCCGGCAGCGAGACCGCAGCGGTCGCCGGCATCACCCTCGACGTCCCGGCCGGTACGACGCTGGCGCTGGTCGGTGAGACCGGTTCCGGCAAGAGCACCCTCGCCGCCCTGGTCTCGCGGCTCTACGACCCGACCAGCGGACGCGTCACGATCGACGGCATCGACCTGCGCGACCTGCGACTGGCCGATCTGGCCGGTGTGGTCGGCGTCGTCAGCCAGGAGACCTACCTGCTGCACACCACCGTGCGGGAGAACCTCCGCTACGCCAAGCCCGACGCCACCGACGCGGAGATCGAGGACGCGGCCCGCGCCGCCCAGGTCCACGACCTGATCGTCGGGCTCCCGGACGGTTACGACACCATGGTCGGCTCCCGCGGACACCGCTTCTCCGGCGGCGAGAAGCAGCGGATCGCGATCGCCCGCACCCTCCTGCGCAACCCGCGCGTCCTGGTCCTCGACGAGGCCACCAGCGCGCTCGACACCGAGACCGAACGCGCGGTCCAGCAGGCCTTCGACCGGCTCGCCGAGGGCCGGACCACGATCACCATCGCCCACCGGCTGTCGACGGTCCGCGACGCCGACCAGCTCGTCGTGATCGACCACTGCCGGGTGATCGAGTCCGGCACGCACGAGACGCTGGTCGAGAGCAACGGCCGGTACGCCCGGCTGGCGACCTGAGCACCCAGCGGAAGCCGGCGTCGCAGGCTTGCGTTGGAGCGCACTCGAACCCCTAGCGTCGAAGCCATGACGAAGACCTGGATCATCACCGGCGCCAGCTCGGGCCTCGGCCTCGCCCTGGCCGAGGCCGCGCTCGCGGCCGGCGAGTGCGTCGTCGGTACGGCGCGACGAGCCGGTCGCTTCGCGGCGCTCACTGCGGCGTACGGCGATCGGATGCTCGCGGTCGAGCACGACGTACGCGACACCGCTGGTGCAGAAACCGTTGTCGAGCGTGCGGTGGGCGAGTTCGGGCGGGTCGACGTGCTCGTCAACAACGCCGGCGCCGGACAGGTCGGCGCCGCCGAGGAGATCACGGACGCGGCGCTGCGCGACATGCTCGACCAGCACCTCTTCGGGCCCGCCGCGTACGTACGCGCGGTGCTGCCTCACCTGCGCGAGCAGGGATCCGGCGCGATCGTGTAGATGAGCAGCCAGGGCGGGCGGATGTCGTTCCCGGCCGTCGGCAGCTACTCGGCCGGCAAGTTCGCGCTGGAAGGCTGGTCCGAGGCACTCGCGGGGGAGGTCGCGCCGTTCGGGATCCGCGTGCTGATCGTCGAGCCGAGCCGCTTCCGCACCGAGTTCAACGCGTCGGACGTGCTCATCACCGCTGAGCCTCGGGCCGGGTACGACGGCGTGATCAGCGCCGTACGGGCGAACATGGCCGAGGCCGACGGCGTCCAGGAAGGCGACCCGGCGCGAGCCGCGGCAGCGATCCGCAGCACGCTCGATCACCCCGACGCCCCGCTGCGCCTGCCCCTCGGTGCCGAGGCGGTTCGGAATCTCACCCGCACGTACCGCCGCGCGCTCGACGACGTCGAGGCCTGGGCGGAGGTCAGCGAGTCGGCGGACTTCCCGGGGATCGCGCCCGCCGTACGAGCGTTCTGAGCGACGTAGCATGACGACCATGGCCACCGACGCGCTGATCGAACGCTTCCTGGCAGCCGGCGACGAGCCGACCGCCTCCGCGATCGACGCGCTGCTCGAGGTGCTCGACGACACCACGATCGACGACGCGGTCAGCCCGCACACCGTCGCCGAGGCCGCGCAGCTGGTCGGGCTCTCGGCCCACACCTTGCGGTACTACGAGCAGCAGGGGCTCGTGCGGCCGGCGCGGAACGCCTCGGGGTATCGCGCGTACTCCGCGTCCGACCTGCGCCGGCTCGTGTTCCTCACCCGCATGCGGCTGTCGGGGATGACGATGCGCGACCTCAAGCGGTACGTCGTACTGGTCGATCAAGGCGACAGCACGGTGCCCGAGCGGCGGGCGATCATGCTCGAACAGCGTGAGCGCATCGAGCGCCAGGTCCGGGCGTACCAGCTCGCGCTCGCGACGACGGAGTACAAGCTGCGCGTGTACGGCGGTCACCCGGAGGGTTGACCTGGAGCGCGCTCCAGGAATCAGGGTGGGGTGATGAACACACCAATGATGGCCCTCGGGGCGATGTACTTCGGTACGACGGTGGACGAGCGGACCGCGTTCGCGATCCTCGACCGGTACGCCGAGCTCGGTGGGGCCCTGATCGACACTTCCGACAACTACAGCTTCTGGACGTCCGAGACGGGATTCGGTGGTCAGAGCGAGGCCGTGCTGGGGCGGTGGCTGGCGGCCAACCCAGGCGTGCCGGTGCGTCTCAGTACGAAGGTGGGCGCGCAGCCGACGCGCGTCAGGGGATTCCCCGAGCATCTCGAAGGGCTGCGCGAGGACGTCGTGCGTGGGGCGATGGCGGGGAGCCTGGAGCGGCTGGGGGTGGACGGCGTGGATCTGTACTGGGCGCACGTCGAGGATCCGTCGGTGCCGGTGGAGGAGCTGGTCGCGACGTTCGGTGGGCTGGTTCGGGAAGGGCTGGCTGCTCGGTGGGGGGTGTCGAACCATCCGTCGTGGTTGGTCGAGCGGATCCGGGCTGCTGCCGAGCGTGCCGGTCTTCCTCAGCCGGTCGGTTATCAGGAGCGCTACTCCTACCTGCAGCCCGCAGGCGGGATGGACGTCGAGGGGCAGCCGATCGCGCTCGGGATGTTGTCACCGGACGGGCTCGACTTCCTGCGGCGCAACCCGTCGTTCGAGGGGTGGGTCTACACGGCGACGCTGCGGGGACGGTACGACCGCGACGATCGGCCGCTGGAAATCGAGTACCAGCATCCCGGCACCGAGCGGCGGCTGGCTGCGCTGCGTCGGGTCGCGGATGCGCGGGGGCTTCGGGCGGGGCAGGTGGTGCTCGCTTGGCTGACGTCCGGGCGTCCGGCGCTGACGCCGATCGTCGGAGTGAGCAGTGTGGAGCAGCTCGAGGAGGCGGTGGAGGGAGTGTCGACCGTGCTCACCGCGGACGAGTTGGCGGTGCTGGACGGCGCTTAGGCCGCGGCGCTGGAGCGGGTCACGACGACGCGTCGTCGATTCGCCGAAGCTCCCCGCGGTACCACTCCGCCTTCTCCTCGACCCGCTCGAGCGTCGCCCCGAGCTCCGCGATCCGCGCCCGGATCGACGCCGCGTGCTCTTCCAGCAGCTCGACCCGCTCCGGCATCGTCGCCTCGTCGCGGCTCAGTTCGCCGTACCGGCGCAGTTGCTCGATCGACATCCCGGTGTCCCGCAGGCAGCGCAGGAAGCCGAGCATCCACAGATCGCCGTCGCTGTACACGCGGCGGCCGCCCGCGTTGCGCTCGATGCGCGGCAGGATGCCTTCACGCTCGTAGTAGCGCAGCGTGTCGATGCTGAACCCGGATTCCGCGGCTGCTTCGGCCGGCGAGTAGGTGGCCATCGTCCGAACCTAACAAACCCGTGGGGTCCCGTTCGAGCGCTCGGCGTCTAGCCCGGCGCTCCCAGGAGCGCGGGAAGGGCTGCGAACGAGGCGATCGTCGGGCCCGCCCAGCCCGGGTCGCTGTCGGCGTGCTCCGTCGTCCGGATGACGTGCATGCCGAGGGCGGTGGCTGCTGCCAGTTCGTTGTCGTTGCCGTCGCCGACGTACACGCACTCGGTCGGTTCGACGCCGAGCCCTTCGCAGGCGGCCAGGTAGATCGCCGGCTCAGGTTTCGCCGATCCGACCTCGGCGGAGAACGCGGTCACCTCGAAGTGCTGCGACAGGGCGCTCTGCGACCACTGCGTCTGCGTCTCGGAGGTGATGTTGCTGACCAGCCCGGTTCGCCAGCCCGCCGAGCGCAGCGTGGCGAGCGCGTCCAGCGTGGACGCCGGGGCGGCCCCGACGAGTTCCTGGGCGAGCGTACGCCGCATGTCCGTTGCCCGACGCAACTGATCGTCGCTCGGCCGCCCTCCGCAGCGCCGCGCGAGCTCGCGCAAGGTCGACGACAGGTCGCCGTACGCCCCGGTGAACCGCTCGTAGACCGTCGCGTCGAACGCGGCCGCGAAGTCCTCGGGCTCGACGCCGAGCACCTCGGCCATCTCGCTGTGCACCGCCGCACGCTCGCGATGCCCACCGGGGATCAAGGTGCTGAACAGATCAACCATCAAGGCACGTCGCATGCCCGAAACCTATCGTGCCGGTGTCTGCGCCTGGGCTGCGTCGGCCAGCAGATCCAGGTGGCCCAGGTGACAGGCGGTTTCTTCGAGCAGGTGGACCATGACCCAGCGCAGCGTCACCGGGCCTTTGCCGAACGACGGGCGCGGCGCGAGGGTATCGAGGCTCGGGAGGCGGGCGGCGACCGCGCGGCTTCGGTTGCAGGCGACCTCGTACAGGGCGGCGAGCTCGGCGACGGTGTTGTCGGCGGCCGAGGTGAAGGCCCAGTTGTCGGTGGGGGCCGACGCCCACGGTTCCGGGAGGACGCCGCCGCCGATGCGGGCGATGAACCAGTGGTCTTCCATGTGGGCCAGGTGTTTCACCACGCTGCCGGGGTACAGGTCCGTGGTCGGGATGCTCCGGGTCCGGGCTTGCTCGTCGGTGAGGGCGGTGATCCGGGTGAGGACGCGGTGGCGGTACTGGTCGAGGAACTGGGTGAGGGTGGTTCTCTCGTCGGCGTCCAGGTCTGGGTAGTGCTGCTCGGACATGGGGTCAGCCTAGGGAAGTTCGCGGCGCTCGGCTGAACGCAGCGTGCCGGGCGCCCGGGAGCGGGCGCCCGGCAACGACTACGGCGTGACCGGGATGTTGGTCAGGCCGGTCACCGCGTTGCGGACGGTGTTGGAGGCGTGCACGACGTTCGGGTTCGCCGAGCACTTGGACTGGGAGCTGACGTTGATCGCGTACTTGCCGACGCCGCCCAGGTCCGAGGTGTTGCTGCGCCACACGTTGCCGCACCCGTTCGGGAAGCTCGGCGTGGTCGACGGGTTGTGGGTCTCGTACCCGTTGGCGAAGGTGCCGGGGGAGGAGAAGGTCCCGGTGTTGTTCTCGATCACGTAGTCGAAGCCCTTGACGTCGACCCACGAGTCGGCCGAGTTCTCACCCGACACGCCGCGGCCGTTGAAGGTGTTCCCGCGGATCACCCCGCCGGTCGTGCCCTCCTTCACGTCGATCGCCTCGGCGGCGATGTTCGGCCCGAGCTGGTTGTCGAGCACCTGCACCCGGTCGGACTTGTCGACGCCGCCGGTGTTGCCGTGGCAGCTCCAGTTCGACCCGGCCGAGCCGATGTAGACACCTTCGCCGTACCCCTTCTGCACCAGGCCCGCGTCGGTGATCGTCGAGTTCCGGATCACGCCGTCGGCCGACGAGCGGCGGAAGTGGACGGCCTCCTCGTCGGTGTGGTGGACCGTGACGTCGTCGATGGTCACGTGGTGGGAGTTGTCCAGCACGATCCCCTTCTTCGACTCCTGCACGGTGAACCCGCTGAGCTTCCAGTACGGCGCACCGAACAGCCACAGCCCGTACCCCGAGTCCCACCCGGCGGTCGGCGCCGGGCAGGACGGCGCGTCACCCGACGGCCCGTCGTTGATCAGTACGGCGGACGCCGGCCCGGTCAGCGTGATCGGTGCCGAAGCGGTCCCGGCCCGCTGTGTGAGGAACGCGCCGCGGTACTGCCCGGCGGCGAGCCGGATCGTCTGCCCCGGCTGCGCATTCGCGAGCGCGGCCTGCAGTTGCGCGGCCGTCGAGACGTCAACAGCCGAGCCGCCACCGCCGCCACCTGCCGTACCGTAGACCTCGAACTCGAACAGCGAGTACCCGTACGCCGTACCGCGCGCCGTCGCGTTGATCCGCACGTACCGGGCCGACCCGGTCACCGGGATCTCGTCGATCCCGCCGTCCCCGGTCGTCGTGGAGGCGACGGTCGACCAGCTCGACCCGTTCGCCGAGACCTGAACTTGGTACGCCTTGCCGAACGCGGCCTCCCAGTTCAGCTTGACCCGCGTCAGGTTCGCCGACGCGCCGAGGTCGACCTGCAACCACTCTGCGTCGCGGCCCTCCTGCGACGCCCACCGCGTCGAGGTGTCGCCGTCGACGGCGAGGCCGGACTCGAAGCCGGAGCCCTCGGTCGACGACGCGGTGGTCGGCTTGCCTCGGGAGAGCAGCGTCTCGGATGAGGAGCCGCCCGGTGTGGTCACGCTGACCGCGGCCGACGGCCCGGATTGGTTGCCTGCGGCATCACGAGCTTGAACGGTGTAGCTGTACCCGGTCGACGGTGACAACCCGCTGTCGGTGTAGCTGGTTCCCGAGGGGCTGCCGACGACAACACCGTTCCGGAGTACGTCGTACCCGGTGACGCCGACGTTGTCCGTCGCAGCGTTCCAGGCCAGGGACACACTGGACGAAGTCGTGCCGGTACTGCGCAGCCCGCCCGGAACGCTCGGCGCCGCAGAGTCGCCGCTGCCGCCGACGCTCCGCAGGAACAACGACCCGGAGGCATCCGTGCGGCTGGCGTTCACGCCCTGGTTCGGCCCGGTGTAGTCGACCGTCTCGCGGCTCGCCCAGTCCGGGATCGTCGTACCGCCGACCGCCAAGTGCTGGAACTTCGAAGCATCCGCCGAGCTGCTCCCGAACTGGTAGATCCGCTGCCGGTCCGGGTAGTAGGGCTGGTACGCGCCACCAGCAGTGGTCTGCTTGCTGAGCGCGTTGTTGTAGACCACGTTCTGCGGCCCGCTCGACCCGGACCACTTCAGCGCCTTCGGCCCGGCGGCCCACCAGATCGGCCACCAGGTCGAGTCGTCCGGTACGTCGCCGCCTTCGTCGCCGCAGTTGCTGTCACAGTTCTTCGACGAGTGCTCGAACGGGACCCGGACGGTGTTGTTCTCGAACAGGTTGCGGCGTTCCCAGCCACCGTGCACGTTCAGGTCGGAGTCGAAGTCGTTGCCGATGGCCACGTTGTTCGAGGCCGACCACTGGAAGGTGAAGTGCCGCAGGTTGCGGGTCGTGTTGTACGCGTACAGCGAGTCCCAGACGCGGGAGCCGCGCAGGTACCCGTTGCCGCCCTTGCCCTTGTTCCAGGAGCCGTCCAGGTGCGACTCCTGGACCTGGATGTTCTTCGCGCTCTCGGTGACGATCGGGTGCGACCCGGTCATCTCGGTACCCACCCGGCGCACCCAGCTGTTCACCGCCCACTTCAGCACGATCCCGTGCATCTGGTACTCCGGCGCCATGTTGCCGTAGTTGTGCACGGCATCGGCTGCGTCCAGGTTGTAGGTGCCGCCGGCAAGCTTCGGCATCCCGGTCAGGTCCTGGGTGATGGTCAGGTCCTCGATCCCGACGCCGAGCACCGGCTTCAGCGGTGTCACCCGGCTCGGGTAGACGGTGCCGCCGATCGCCGTCGACCCGTCCGACGTCGAGTTCACCGGCAGGTCGTACTCCAGCGGCTTGTCGATCGTCACGTTGCGCCCGGCGGTGTCGACCGCGGTGATCTGGAAGATCTGCTGCCGCATGTGCAGGTTCTGGTACTTCGAGGTGTCGGTGGCGGTCTGCTGCTGGTAGAACTTCACCGAGTTCGCCGCGCCGACCCACAGGTAGTTGCCCGCCTTGAACAGCGCCATGTTCGCCGACGTGGCGAGCTTGATCTGCGTCGTACCGATCGCGGACGCCTCGCGCAGCGGGATACCGCTGGCCCAGTGCTGGTTGATGCTCCCTTCGAAGATGTCCTTGCGGTTCGCGGGAGCCGAGGCGTAGTCCGACGCGTACTTCGGCGAGACCTCGCGGGTCTGCACCCGGAGCAGCCCGCGGCCCGGCCAGGTCCAGCCGCCCTTCCCGGCGCCGTGGGTCATGCCGTCCTCGTCCCAGTCGCTGCCGTCGGGCGTCAGCTTGTCGTACCGGGTGTTGGTGTCGGGGCGGAACACCAGCACGGTCCGGCCCTCGCCGGCGCCCTTGATCAGCAGGTAGCTGGCGTCGAGACCGAGCTGCCGGGAGACCGCGATCCGTCCCTCCGGCAAGGTGATCTGGGAGAGCTTGGTGTAGCTCGCCGACGGCGTGCACTGCGTCCGGATCGCGTCGATCGCCGCCTGGATTCCGGCGGTCGCGTCGCTGCCGTCAGCCCGTACGCCGTACTGGGAAGCCAGCTCGGCGGCGGTGATCTGGCAGTTGGCGTCGGGGTTGATGTCGGACGCGCCGGGGAGTGCCGCGCCGCCGCGGTACCCGGCTTTGCTCCAGTCGGGGAGACCGGCGATCGGGGCGCGCCGGTTGGCGCTGGTCAGGTCGGGGATGGTTGCCGCGGGCTCCGCGGCGGCCGGCTCGGGAGTGGTTGTCGTGGTCAGGGCACCGATGGTCAGTACGGCGAGCGCGGCCGCCGTGATCCGATGTCGGGTCCGGGACGGGACGGAAGACATGCAGGGAACCTCCTGGTAGGGGCGGGGAGGACATGCAGACCCGCGGCGCCTCCGGCAGGGCGGAGGCGCCGCGTGCCGATCTAGGGCACCCAGTGGTTGTGGGTGACGGTGATCATCACCTGGAGCTGGATGCTCGCCGAGTAGTAGCTGTCGGTGCCGATCGGTGTCGTCAGCATCTTGTTCCACAGGGCGTCGAGCCAGGCCTGGCTGTCGGCGTCCGTCATCGCGGTGACCGCGAACGGCGCGAAGAAGGCCGGCTCGCTGCCGCTGTCGATCTGGGTGCCGTTGAGCTTGTAGCCGATCGCGATCTGGTTCGGGTTGCCGCCGGTCTTGGACTTGATCCAGGTGTTCAGCTTGCGGGCCGCGGTCAGCGACTTGGTGTCGCCGCCGGTGACCGCGTCGGCGCCGACGCGCCACGGCGTACGGCAGGCGTTCCACCAGAACTGGCCGTCGTTCGGGTCCTCCAGGACCTGGCCCGGGGCGGGTTTCGGCGAGGAGTTGGTGTTGACGACGAAGTCGGGCAGCAGCCCGGTGCCGGAGGCGAAACCGTTCTGCAGATTGGTGATCAAGGTCTGGTGGGCGTTGCGGATGGTGTCCCAGGCGCTGTCGCCGGTGGCGGCCCTGAAGGCGCGGAA
Organism: Kribbella sp. NPDC051770; assembly: GCF_040681455.1. Classification (NCBI taxonomy): domain Bacteria; kingdom Bacillati; phylum Actinomycetota; class Actinomycetes; order Propionibacteriales; family Kribbellaceae; genus Kribbella; species Kribbella sp. NPDC051770. Next base: position 637,623 of record NZ_JBFAYT010000003.1, read on the forward strand.
GTGGTCGACCATCCAGTCCGACGTCCGGGAGATGTAGTAGTACTGGTCGCCGTTGCTGGTCCAGTCGCCGAGCTTGAGCAGGTTGGTCGACGGGTTGATCTCGGAGGCCTTGATCGCGTTGATGTGCTTGATCGCGAGCTGCTTGTAGTTGTAGGTGCCGGCGCTTCCCCACTGGCGGTCGGCCAGCAGCAGCCCGTACGCGACGTCCATGTCGCCGTCGGTCGCGGCGTCACCACCGTTGACGCTGCGGCAGCCGGTGTCCTGCTCGGCGGCGAGCAGATCGGGGTTGCCCGAGGACGGGTGGTCGAGCTTCCACTTGACCAGGCCGTCGAAGATCTTCTTCGCGTCCGGGTCGGCGCCGGCCATCGTCGCGGCGATCACCATGCCGTAGCCCTGGGCCTCGGCGACGTACGGGTGGTCGGCGTCGGGGGAGATGACCTGGTACCAGCCGTTGCCGCAGTTCTGGCGGACGAAGGCGGCCTTCCAGCGCTGGTAGTAGTCGACCACCTTGGCGTCGTTGGCCGCCTGCGTGCCCGACGGCTTGAGCATGCCGGCGGCGTACGGGATGGTGTGGCTGCCGAACGGCACCGCGCCCTCACCGCCACCCGGCGGCGGGCCGCCGTCACCGCCGTACACCTGGAACTCGAACAGCGAGTACCCGTACGCCGTACCGCGCGCCGTGCCGTTGACCCGGACGTACCGCGCGGTGCCGGACACAGTCAGGTCGTCGGTGGCGCCGTTGCCGCTGGTGGTGGTGAACGCGTCGGTCCAGCTGGTGCCGTTGGTCGAGATCTTCACCTGGTACGACTTCGCGTACGCCGCCTCCCAGGTCAGCTTGACCCGCGAGATCGGCTGGGCGCTGCCGAGGTCGACCTGGATCCACTCCGGGTCGTGCCCCTCGACCGAGGCCCACCGGCTCGACGCGTTCCCGTCGACCGCCTTGGCCGCCTCGAAACCGGATCCCTCGATCGAGGAAGCGGTGGCCGGTCTGCCCTGCGACAACAGGGTTTCCGCGGCCTGCGCCGTACTCGGTACCAGCACCGAGGCCAGTACCGCGGCCGCGATCCCGATCATGCTCATCGCTCTGACTCTTCTCACTGCCGACTCTCCGTCCGTCGTCCGGGCTAGCTCACAGGGGCCGGTCGGCAACCGCTTTCCCGAAGCCTGGACCAATACCGTCCGGGCAGGCGAACAGAAGGTGGGGGCGGAAGCGGCCGGAACAGGGGGTGGGCGGTCCCACCTGGTCCTGGCAAACGTTCAACTATTAGGAAACTTTCCTAACGGTTGTCACCGAGAGTAGAGGGACGGCCCGGACCCGGCAAGACCTCAGCGAGATTTCGGTCGCCCCCGAAGCCGGTTGACGTGATACTGACGCGGGTGACGATGCACGATGATCAGGTCGAGGTGACCGCCGAGGTGGTGGCCGGGTTGGTGCGGGAGCAGTTCCCGGAGTGGAGCGGTGAACCGGTTAGGTTGTTGCCGTCCAGTGGGACGGTGAATGCGATCTTCCGGATCGGGGACGGGCTGTCGGCTCGGTTTCCGTTGCGGTTGAAGGATGCGGGCGCGGTGCTGGCGGTGCTGGAGCGGGAAGCGGAGGCCAGTGCGGAGCTGGCTGGGGTTTCGCGGTTTCCGGTGCCGGAGCCGGTGGCGTTGGGGAAGCCTGGGGTGGGGTACCCGATGCCCTGGGCGGTGCAGACGTGGTTGCCGGGGGCAATTGCTTCTGAGGTCGACGTGAGTGGGTCGGTCGGCTTCGCCGAGGATCTGGCCGGGTTCGTCGGGGATCTGCGGGCAGCTGACACGCGGGGGCGGGTGTTCAGCGGGGACAACCGGGGTGGGGAGATCGCCGATCACGACGAGTGGGTGGCGAAGTGCCTGGCGGAGAGTGAAGGGCTGCTCGACGTACGGCGCTTGCGTGCGCTGTGGAGCGGGTTTCGGGAGTTGCCGCGGACCAGCGCTGATGTGATGAGTCACGGGGATCTGATCCCGGGCAACGTGCTGGTTGCCGATGGCCGGCTCAGTGGGGTGCTCGACACGGGTGGGTTCGGGCCGGCTGATCCTGCGCTGGATCTGGTGGGGGCGTGGCACCTCCTGGACGCGGGGCCGCGGGACGTGCTGCGGCGGGTGCTGGGGTCTGACGACCTGGAGTGGGAGCGCGGCAGGGCCTGGGCGTTCGAGCAGGCGATCGGGCTGGTCTGGTACTACCTGGAGAGCAACCCGACGATGAGCAGCATGGGGCGGCGGACGATCGAGCGGCTGCTGGAGTGAGCGCGGTCAGCTGACCCGGTGGTCGGGGGCGAACGCGGCGGCCAGTTCGAGCGTGGGCTCGTCGAGCGCGGACGAAGCTGCCGAGGGCGCGAAGACCGTCCGGAAACGCTCCTCGACCGCGGCCGCTGTCAGGTCCGGCCGCTCGGTGCTGACCGAGCCGACCGTCGCCGGGTCGAGCGGCAGTTCGAGATGCGCGTACACCTGGGTCAGCAGCGAGCGCACCCGCTCGTCGTCGCCGATCAGCGTGAGCGAGCTGAAAAGCCAAGCCCGCTGGACGACGCGCTGCGCGGTCCCGACCAGCTTCACCGCTCCGCGGGCGTTGATGCTCTGCGCCCCCGGGCAGTACTCGCCGGGGATCTCGCCCACCCGCGCGTCGACGCCGAGATCGCGCAGTGCGTCGGCGTACTGGGTCCCGAAGTCGGCGAAACGTCGCTGGTGGTCCTCGGTCGCCCGTACGTCGTGCCGCACGTGATCGACCACGACCGCCTCGGACGTGTAGGCCACCGGCCGTCCGCCGACAGCGCGGACGAGCGGCTCGAAACCGGCCTCCCGCCCAGCCCGTACGGCGGCCGCGAACCCGGCGTGCCGAGTGTCGCGACGCCCGAACACCAGCACCGGCGAGGCCGGCCGGTAGATCCGGATCGCGTCGACGACGTCGCCGCTCGACGCACGCCGTACGAGCGCGTTGGCCACGGCCAGCTCCATCGCCGCGTCGTCGACCGGCCCTGAGAACACCTGCATGAGCACATCGTGCCGCACGCTCAGCTGAGGGCGGACCGCAGCCGCCGGGTCGCCCGCCACTGCAGTTGCTTGATCGCGCCTTCGCTGCGGTTCATCGCCTGCGCGGTCTCGGCGATCGACAGTCCGGTGAAGTACCGCAGCGCGATGCACTCGCGGTGGTCCTCGGGCAGCTGCGCCACGGCTTCGCGAAGCTGCTCGGCGTCGAGTGTCGCCAAGGTCGTCTGCTCGGGCCCGGCGGCGAGGTCGGCGCCGGTGGCGATCTCGTCGGTGACCTCGGCGAGCCGGTGCCAGCCGGAGCGGTGGTGGTCGTGGATGAGGTTGCGGGCGATGGTCATGAGCCAGGCGATGAAGTTGCCGCCGGGTGCGGTGTAGGAGTCGAGCCGCCGCAGCGCCCGGACGAACGTCTCGCTGGTGAGGTCCTCGGCGACCGGGATCGCGGTGACCTTGGAGCGGATGTAGCGGTAGACCGCGGGGGAGTAGACGTCGTACAGCTCGCCGAACGCCTCGGCGTCACCGGCTTGCGCACGCCGGATCGCGGCCTCGGTCTCGTCAGGGCATGCCGCGGCAGCCGTGCGTGCGGGCACGGGGTTCATGAGATCCGTTCGGGGTCGGCCGGTTGCGAGCCCAACGGTCTGTAGGCACGAGGTTACGGAAGGCTACTGCGTCGGCCCCGGCTCACCCGCCACCGCAGGGGGTGTGTTGCCCCGCGATGTCAGCGGCGGCGGGCGAGGTGCGCGGTGACCTCGGCGTTCACCTCGACGGTTTCCGGCAGGACGTCGAGCGTCCGGCGGAACACCTCGGCGCGCGCGTCGGCCGTGAGCATCACGTACGCCGAGACCGTCGACAGGTGCCCGATGAAGTCCTCCGCGCTCATCGTCAGGCGCCGGTCGACCACGACCTGCCGGACGTCGGTGAACCATTCGGACTGTTCGAGCTCCGTCCCCGGCCACTGCATCGGGCGGTCGGCCGGGGTGCCGTCAGGGGAGGGAACGCCGTCCTCGTCGAGATGCGGCAGACGGGCGGCGCGGGCCGCCTCCTGCAGAGCGGGATCGGCGAGCTGGATCGGTACGCCGAACGATGTGAAGACCCCGCCCGGCCGAACGAGCGCGGACATCCGCTCCCAGCGCCCGTCGGGGTTCGTCCAGTGCAGCGCGGCCGCCGAGTAGACCAGGTCGTACGACGTGTCGAGCGGCAGCTCCTCGAAGGCGGCCCGCACCGGCGTGACGGTCGACGGCAGGTGCTTGCGCAGCTCCGCGAGCATCGCCGCGTCGGGCTCGGTCGCCGTCACCGCGATGCCGGCCTGGGCGAAGATCCGGGTCGCTTTCCCTGTCCCTGCGCCGATTTCGAGCGCGGTGCGCAGCGGCTGACCGGCGTACGACGTGACGAGTTCGAGGAGCTCGGCGGGGTAACCGGGGCGGAACTTCTCGTACGTCTCGGCCACGGTCCCGAAGCTCAGTGCGCGATCAACCATGCGCGCCATCCTGACAGCCCGGCACCCCCGCACGCCTGCCATTTTCGGCAGCCCGGGACCGCAAAGTCATCGAGCTCTTCCCATGTCCATCGGCATGTGGCATGTGATATGTGTAATTTTACATATCGTATACCGCAGGCTGTGGAGCCCCGTTCCGGCCTGGGTGAGGAGCTTTCATGCGCATCCGTTCCAAGGCTCTGGGAGCCGCCGCGGCGGCTGGGGCGCTCGTCGTCGCGGGCTGTTCGACGCCGGGGGCGAGTACGGGGTCCGCCGCCGCGGGGGACAGCGGCGCCGGCGGGACGCTGGTGATGTCGACCCCGACCGCGCCCGACTCCCTGGACGCGACGATCGCGAACACCTTCGCGGCCCGGCTGGTCTTCTCCAGCATGTGCGAGGGACTGTTCACGGTCGACTCGAACCTCAAGGTCGTCCCGCAGCTCGCGGCCGAGACTCCCAAGATCTCCGCCGACGGCCTGACGATGGACATCAAGCTCAAGCAGGGCGTGAAGTTCTCCGACGGTACGCCGTTCGACGCGGCCGCCGTCGTGACCACGCTCGAGCGCAACCTGACCAAGAAGGGCTCGGCGCGCGTCCAGGAGCTCTCGGCGGTCGCCTCGGTCAAGGCGGTCGACCCGACCTCGGTGCAGCTCAAGCTGAAGCGTCCTTCGGCGCCGCTCGCCGCCCAGCTGTCCGACCGTGCGGGGCTGATCATGTCGCCGACCGCGCTGCAGAAGGAGGGCGACGACTTCGGCAAGAACCCTTCCTGCGTGGGGCCTTTCAAGTTCAAGTCGATGGTCGCGGGCAACGAGATCGCGCTGGTCAAGGACCCGAACTACTACGACGCCGACAAGGTCAAGCTGGCCGGCGTGACGTACAAGTTCATCACCGACTCGTCGGTGGCGACCGCGAACCTGCAGTCCGGTGACATCAACGCTGCCGAGCACATCGTGCCCAGCGACGCGGAGAAGCTGAAGAGTGCGGGCCTGGAGGCGCTGACCTCGAAGACGATCGCCTACCAGGGCATCTCGATCAACGTCTCGCCCTCGATCGGTACGCCGCTGTCGAAGTCGGCGGACCTGCGCAAGGCGTTCGAGATGAGCATCGACCGTGAGGCGCTGAACAAGTCGGTCTGGGGCGGCTCGAAGGTCACCGACTGCAACCCGCTGCCGGTGCAGAGCGAGTTCTACACCAAGGTCGAGTGCACACCGTTCGACGTCGAGGGCGCGAAGAAGCTGGTCGCGGCCTCGGGTGTCCCGACGCCGGTCCCGGTCGAGCTGATGGCGTCGTCGAGCGCGGTGGCGTTGCGCGAGGCCCAGGTCGTGCAGTCGATGGCCGGCGCGGTCGGGTTCAAGGTCAACATCAAGCAGCTCGACCTGGTCTCGGCGCTGCAGATCGCCCGGGCGGGCAAGGCGGACGCGTTCATCGTCGGCTGGTCGGGCCGGGTCGACCCGGACGGCAACACCAACGACCTGCTGACCACCGGCGGCTCGAACAACTTCTCGGAGCTGGCCGACCCCCAGGTCGACTCGCTGATCCAGAAGGCGGGCAGCACCAACGACAACGCCCAGCGCAAGACCCTGTACGCCGAGGCGCTGAAGAAGGTCGCGGACATCCGCTCGAACATCTACCTGTACCACGACACCTGGTTCCTGGGGACCGCGAAGAACGTCACCGGGATCGACTACCGCACCAACGGCATCCCGTACCTCAAGACCGCGAGCGTTGGCTGACGGCATGGGAAGCTTCCTGCTCCGCCGCACCGGCGCGACGGTTGTCACGCTGGTGCTCGGCAGCATCGCGGTCTTCCTCGGCGTCCGGGCGCTCCCCGGTGATCCGGCCACGGTGATGGCCGGGGAGAGCTCGACACCGGAGATGATCGCCCAGATCAACCAGCAGTACGGTTTCGACAAGTCCCTGCCGGTGCAGTACCTGACCTGGCTCGGACAGCTTGCCCAGGGCAACTTCGGGACCTCGACCCAGTACCGCGTGCCGGTCGCCTCGCTGGTCGCCGAGCGGCTGCCGGTGACGATCGAGCTGGCGGTCCTGGCGATGCTGGTCGGCCTGCTGATCGGGATCAGCGCGGGCGTCGTGTCGGCCGTGAAGCCGGGCTCGATCCGGGACTACGTCGCCAACGGCTTCGGGTTGTTCGGGCTCTCGGTGCCGCACTTCTGGCTCGGCCTGCTGGCGATCCTGATCTTCGCGGTCACCCTGCATTGGCTGCCCGCGTCCGGCTTCGTGGGGTTCGCCGAGGACCCGGCCGAGAACCTGCGCCGGATGGTGATGCCGGTGCTCGTGCTCGGGACCGGCCTGTCCGCGGTGATCATGCGCCAGACCCGCTCGGCACTGCTCGGCCAGCTGTCGGCCGACTACGTCCGTACGGCGCGCTCGAAGGGCGTGCCGCACCGGACCGAGGTGACGCACGCACTGCGCAACTCGCTGACCACGCTGACCACGATCGTCGGTCTCCAGCTCGCGGGCCTGATCAGTGGCGCGGTGATCACCGAGCAGATCTTCGTGATCCCGGGCTTCGGCAACCTGGTCGTCAACGCGGTCACGAACCGCGACTACCCCGCGGTCCAGAGCGCCGTCCTGATCACCGTCGTCGGGTACGTCGTGGTGAACCTGCTCGTCGACGTCGCCTACGCCTACCTGAACCCCCGGCTCCGCGTGACGGGAGAGACCGAATGAGCATCAAGGACCGGATCAGCGTCGGTGTCGCGCCCCCTGTGGTTGCGGCCGAGCCGGCACCGCGCGCGTTGCGCGGCCGCCGCCTGGTCCGCCGGTTCCTGGCCAAGAAGATGGCCGTCTGCGGGCTGGCGCTCGTCGTACTGTTCGTGCTGCTGGCGCTGGTCGGACCGCTGCTGGCGCAGGACTACTCGCAGCAGAACCTGAACGAGACGTTCGCGGGTCCGTCGGCGGCGCACTGGCTCGGCACCGACGACCTCGGCCGCGACGTCGTGGCGCGGCTCGCGAGCGGCGCCCAGGTCTCCTTGCTGGCCGGCGTCTTCGCGACCGCGCTCTCGATGCTGGTCGGCATCCCGCTCGGCCTGGTCGCGGGCTACTACCGCGGCTGGACCGACTCGGTGCTGATGCGCCTCAACGACACGGTGATGGCGTTCCCGTTCCTGATCTTCGCGGTCGGGATGGCGGCCATCCTCGGGCCGTCGCTGCGCAACGTGATCATCGCGCTGGCGGTCTCGCACGTGCCGTCGGTGGTCCGGATCGTGCGCGGCGAGACGATGGTTCTGCGCAGGCAGGAGTTCGTCGACGCGGCCGTCGCCGACGGCGCGACCGACGTCGCGATCATGGGCCGCTACATCCTGCCCAACCTGGTGAACGTGCTGATCGTGAACGCCACCGTGGCGATCCCGGGCGCGATCATCGGCGAGGCGGCGCTGAGCTTCCTGGGCCTCGGCGTCCAGGCGCCGACGCCGTCGTTCGGCACGATGCTCACCGGCGCGCAGCAGTTCCTCACCCAGGACCCGCTGCTGGCCGTCGTACCGGGGATCGCGATCGCTCTCGCGACGCTCGGCTTCAACCTGCTCGGCGACGGTCTGCGTGACGTCCTGGACCCGAGGGGCAAACGATGAGTCTGCTCGAAGTCGCCGGCCTGCGGGTCGAGTTCGACACCGAAGGCGGCACCGTGATCGCGGTCAAGGACGTCTCGTTCGACCTCGAGCCCGGCGAGATCGTCGCGCTGGTCGGCGAGTCCGGCTGCGGCAAGTCGGTCACCGCGATGGCCGTTCCGCGACTGCTCGAGCCCGGGACCCGGATCGGCGGCAAGATCAGCCTGGACGGCGTCGACCTCGCGACGCTGTCCGAGCGCGAGATGCAGAAGGTGCGCGGCAAGGAGATCTCGGTCGTCTTCCAGGAGCCGATGACCTCGCTGAACCCGGCGTACACGGTGGGCCGGCAGGTCGCCGAGGTGATCAAGGTGCACGAGAACCTGCCCGCGCGCGAGGTCCGCGAACGGGTGGTCGAGCTGCTGGAGCTCGTCGGCATCCCGGACGCGCGGAACCGGACGAAGGCCTACCCGCACGAGCTGTCCGGCGGCATGCGGCAGCGGGTGATGATCGCGATCGCCGTGGCCTGCAACCCGAAGGTGCTGATCGCCGACGAGCCGACGACCGCGCTCGACGTGACCATCCAGGCCGCGATCCTGGACGTCATCCGCCGCCTGCGTGACACGCTCGGCACGGCCGTCGTTCTGATCACGCACGACCTCGGGGTCGTGGCCGAGGTCGCCGACCGGGTTCTGGTGATGTACTCCGGCCGGCGGGTCGAGCAGGCGCCGACCGCGAGCCTGTTCGCGGAGCCGCAGCACCCGTACACGCACGGGCTGCTCGGCGCGCTGCCCGGGCGCGCGGTCGAGCGGGACGGGCGGCGCCGGCTGACTGAGATCCCGGGGCTGGTGCCACCGCCGACCTCGGACCCGGACGAGTGCCAGTTCGCGGCGCGTTGCTCGCGAGCGACCGCCGAGTGCGGTACGGCGCGGCCGAGCTTCGCTGACGTGCTGCCGCTGCACGCGGTCGCCTGCTACCACCCGGGACAACGCCGTACCGAAGGGAAGGTCGCCGATGAGTGACGCACCGGTCCTCGAGGTCGAGAACCTCGTCAAGCACTACCGGGGCAAGGGCCAGATCGGCCGGCGTGGTCAGCTCGTCCGTGCGGTCGAGGACGTCAGCCTCACAGTTCGGCCGGGTGAGGTGCTCGGTCTGGTGGGGGAGTCCGGAAGTGGTAAGTCGACGGTCGGGAAGGCGATCGCGCGGCTGATCAAGCCGACCTCGGGCACGATCAAGCTGCTCGGCGAGGACATCTCCGAGCTGAGCCGCGGCCAGATGCGGCCGCGCCGCCGCGACATCCACATGGTCTTCCAGGACCCGTACTCGTCGCTCAACCCGCGGATGACGATCGGCGACATCGTCGCCGAGCCGCTGCGCCAGCACGGAGTCGCCCGCGGCGCCGAGCGGCGGCGCATGGTGGGGGAGATGCTGGAGAAGGCGGGGCTGCGCGAGGAGATGCGCAGCCGCTACCCGCACGAGTTGTCCGGCGGCCAGCGCCAACGCGTCGCGCTCGCGCGAGCGCTGGTGCTCAACCCGAAGTTCGTCGTCGCCGACGAACCGGTGTCGGCGCTCGACGTGTCGGTGCAGGCCTCGATCCTCAACCTGCTGCTGGATCTGCAGAAGGATCTGGGGTTCTCATGCCTGTTCATCACCCACGACCTCTCGGTGGTCGAGTTCATCAGCGACCGGATCGCGGTGATGTACCTCGGCCGGATCGTCGAGACCGCGAGCCGCGAGGAGTTGTTCCGCAACCCGCAGCACCCGTACACGCAAGCCTTGCTCGCCGCCGCACCCGCGGCCGACCCGGCGAACGTCAGGACCCGGGACCGCATCGTGCTCGGCGGTGACCTGCCGAGTCAGTCGGTGGTCGTCCCGGGCTGCTCGTTCCACCAGCGGTGCCCGGTCGCTGTCGACCGCTGCCGGGTCGACGTACCGGCGCTGGCCGGGGTGACGTCGCCAACGCATGAAGTGGCGTGCCACCTGGTCACCCCCGACGGCGGACCGGATCTCACGACCGCAGCCCGACACTCAGCCTGATCGAGAAAGGAACAACGCATGGTGCAGACGCGTCCCGAACTGGTGGGCAACGTCGGGATGGTGGCCAGTACGCACTGGCTCGCGACGGCCACCGGGATGAGCGTGCTCGAACGAGGTGGCAACGCGGCCGACGCGGCCGTCGCCTCGGGGTTCGTCCTCCAGGTGGTGGAGCCGCACCTCAACGGCCCCGGCGGCGATGTCCCGATCCTCGTGCACGGCGGCGGTGACGCCGACGTGTCGGTCGTGTGCGGCCAGGGCGTCGCGCCGGCCGGGATCAGTACGGACGCGCTCGCCGGTCTCGGGCTCGACCTGATGCCGGGGACCGGGCTGCTCCCGGTCGTCGTACCGGGGTCGTTCGGTGCCTGGATGGAGCTGCTGCGGCGCTGGGGAACGTGGTCGGTCGAGGACGTCCTCGAGCCGGCGATCCACTACGCCGAGCACGGGCACCCGGTCCTGCCGGGAGTCTCGGCCGCGATCGAGACGGTCAAGGAGATGTTCGAGGAGCACTGGCCGACGTCGGCGCAGACCTGGCTGCCCGACGGCACGGTCGCGGCAGCGGGGAGCATCTTCCACCGGCCCGAGCTGGCGGCGACGTACCGGCGGATCGTCGACGAGTCGAAGGCCGCTGGATCGTCGCGCGAGGTGCAGATCCAGGGTGCGCTGGACTCCTGGTACCGGGGATTCGTTGCCGAGGCCATCGATGCGTACTGCTCGACGGCGGAGGTGATGGACACCTCCGGCCGGGCGAACGGCGGCTACCTGCGGGCCGACGACCTGGCCGGTTGGGAAGCGACGGTCGAGGAGCCCACGACGTACGACTACGGCTCCTACACGGTCTGCAAGACAGGGCCGTGGGGCCAGGGACCGGTGTTCCTGCAGCAGCTGGCGCTGCTGAAGGGGTTCGACCTGGAGTCGATGAAACCCGGGTCGGCCGACTGGGTGCACACGATCGTCGAGTCGTCGAAGCTCGCGTTCGCCGACCGCGAGGCCTGGTACGGCGACCCGCGGTTCACCGACGTACCGCTGACCGAGCTGCTCTCCGACTCCTACAACGACGCGCGGCGCGCGCTGATCGGCGACACCGCTTCGCTCGAGCTCGTTCCTGGCAGTCCGGGCGGGCGCGTCCCGGTGATGCCGCGCTACCCGGACGCTCCCGAGGGCTTCGTCGCGGGCGCGGGCGAGCCGACCGTCGCATCGACCGGTGAGACCAGGGGCGACACCTGTCATCTGGATGTCGCCGACCAGAACGGGATGATGATCTCCGCGACACCGAGCGGCGGCTGGTTCCAGGCCTCGCCGACGATCCCGGGGCTGGGCTTCTGCCTGAGCACGCGCGGGCAGATGTTCTGGGCGCAGGACGGCCTGCCCAACTCGCTGCGTCCCGGCGCCCGGCCGCGGACCACGCTGTCGCCGTCGTTCGCGTTGCGCGACGGGAAGCCCTGGCTCGCCTTCGGTACGCCGGGCGGCGACTTCCAGGACCAGTGGCCGCTGCACTTCTTCCTCAACGTGGTGCACGGCGGGATGAATCTCCAGCAGGCGCTGGACTTCCCCGACTTCCACTCGATCCACATGCCGAACTCGTTCTACCCGCGCGACACGCACCCCGGTCACCTGCTGATCGAGGACCGGTACGACGGCGCGGTGCTCGACGAGCTGCGCCGGCGCGGTCACCTGATCGAGGTGCAGGACGGGTGGGGCATCGGCCGGACGAGCGCGGTGGCGCGCGAGGACGGCTGGCTGCGCGGTGCCGCGAACGCGCGCGGCGCTCAGGCCTACGCTGCGGGACGCTGACGTGGGACAGACCAGAAGGGTGAGGGGTCATGATCGGAGCGCAGTACACGATTCCGGGGATGCGGGTCACCGAGCACGTGGTCAGCGTCCCGCTCGACTGGAGTGGAACGCTGCCGGGCAGCATCGCGGTGTTCGCCCGCGAGCTGGTCGATCCGGTGCGTGCGGGGGAGGACCTGCCGCTGCTCGTCTACCTGCAAGGCGGTCCGGGCGGCAAGAGCCCGCGGCCGGTCACGCGTGACGGGTGGGTCGCCGAGGCGCTGCGCACGCACCGCGTGATCCTGCTGGACCAGCGCGGGACCGGACGGTCGAGCAGGATCCAGGGCTCGACGATGGACGGGTTGCCGGACGACGCGGCGCGGGCGGCGTACCTGGCGTGCTTCCGGGCCGACTCGATCGTGCGCGACGCCGAGCAGCTGCGGAAGGAGTCGTTCGGCGGGCGGCGGTGGAGCACGCTGGGCCAGAGCTTCGGCGGGTTCCTCACGCTGACCTACCTGTCGCAGGCGCCTGAGGCGCTCGCTGCTTGTTACGTGACGGGCGGGCTCGCGTCGGTGCATCCGGACGCTGCGGAGGTCTACCGGCGGACGTATCCGCGGACGGCGGCGAAGAACCGGGAGTTCTACGCGCGCTACCCGCACCACGTGGACACCATGGCGCGGATCGCCGACAAGCTCACCGCCGACGACGTACGGCTGCCGGACGGCGATCGGCTGACCGTACGGCGGTTCCAGACGCTCGGCATCGACTACGGGATGAAGCCCGGGTTCGAGCGGATGCACTACCTGGTCGACGAGGCGTTCGCCGGTGACGAGCTGTCGGACACGTTCCTCGCGCAGGTGTGGGCGCGGTCGTCGTACGCCGACGACCCGCTGTTCGCGGCGTTGCAGGAGTCCATCTACGGGCACGGTCCGAACGGCCCGGCCGCGTGGGCCGCGGAGGCCGAGCGCTCGCTTCATCCTGAGTTCGCGGAGGATGCGCGGCCGCTGCTGCTGACCGGCGAGATGATGTTTCCCTGGATGTTCGAGGAGATCCGCGCGCTGGTGCCGTTCCGGGGCGCGGTGGAGCTGCTGGCCCGGCGTACGGAGTGGTCGCCGCTGTACGACCTCGACCGGCTCGCGGCCAACGAGGTGCCGGTCGCGGCGGCGGTCTACTTCGACGACATGTACGTCGACTCGGGGCTGCAGCTGGAGACCGCGGCGGCGGTGGGGAACCTGCACGCGTGGGTGACCAACGAGTTCGAGCACGACGGGATCGGCTCGGGCAAGGTGTTCCCGTACCTGGTGGAACGGCTCGCCGAGCGGGGCGGACCGTTGGGCGACCGGCCGGAGGCCGGATGACCTCGCGGGGCGGCGCGGCGAGGATACTGGGCGCATGATGCAGTCCCAGCCCCGATCCACGCTCGCGCCGCTCGGCCGCAGCCTCAACCTGCGCGAGACGGTCGTCGAGAAGCTGCGCACCGCGATCATCACCGGCGAGCTGAAGGAGGGCACCGTGGTGTCCGCGCCGGCCCTCGGTGCGCAGCTGGGCGTCAGCGCCACCCCGGTCCGCGAGGCGATGATGGACCTGGCCCGGGAGGGCCTGGTCGAGACGATGAAGAACAAGGGCTTCCGGGTCACCACGGTGACCGACCAGGAGCTGATGAACCTGACCGAGGTCCGGCTGCTGATCGAGCCGCCGACGGTCGCGCGGGTCGCCGGGCACGTCCCGGCGGCCGCGATCGCCGAGCTGCGAACCATTGCCGACCGCAACGTTCTGGCGGCCGAGCAGGAGGACCTGCAGACCTACCTGGTGACCGATCGCGACCTGCACGCGCTGATCCTCGAGCACGCCGGGAACCCGTTCCTGGAGGAGCTCGCGACGTCGCTGCGGCGGCGGACGCGGATGTACGGACTGTTGACCTTGGCCGACGCGGGTGTCCTCAGCGAGTCGGCCCGCGAGCACCACGAGCTGATCGACCACATCGAGTCCGGTGACGGTGCCGCGGCCGAAGCCGTTGCCCGGCGCCACATCGGGCACTCGATCGACATCTGGAAGACGGGCCAGACCAACGGCTGAAGCTGTTGCGGGAAATCGGGTTTTATGGCTCCGGTGAGGGGCCTTTACGGTCTTTTCCATGTTCACGGAGAAGAAGTTCCCGACCGCTGAAGAGCTGCTGGCCGCGCTGGGTGCGGGTGAGGTGAGCTCGGTCGAGCTGACCGACGAGGCGATCGCCCGGATCGAGCAGGACGACGCTTCGGTCAACGCGATCTGTGTGCCGGACTTCGAGCGGGCGCGGGCCGACGCGCTGCGCGCCGACGAGGCGCGGGCCCGTGGGTCGGTCGAGCCGCTGCTCGGGATTCCGGTGACGGTGAAGGAGTCGTACGACGTCGCCGGGCTGCCGACGACATGGGGCCGGGCGGAGTACGCCGACTACGTGCCTGCTGAGGACGCCGTACAGGTTGCGCGGTTGAAGGCGGCGGGCGCGGTGGTGCTCGGGAAGACCAACGTGCCGGTCGGGCTGCAGGACATCCAGAGTTTCAACGCGCTCTACGGGACGACGAACAACCCGTGGGACCGCAGCCGTACGTCGGGCGGCTCGTCCGGCGGCTCGGCGGCGGCGCTGGCCTGCGGGTTCGGCGCGCTGTCGATCGGGTCGGACCTCGCCGGGTCGCTGCGGACGCCGGCGCACTTCTGCGGGATCTACGCGCACAAGCCGACGCTCGGGCTCGCGGCGACCCGCGGGATGGTCGCGCCGCCGTCCCCGGCGCTGCCGGTCGATCTCGACCTCGCGGTCGTCGGGCCGATGGCGCGGAGTGCGCGCGATCTCTCGTTGCTGCTCGATGTGATGGCCGGGCCGGATCCGTTGACCGGCGGCGTCGCGTACGACGTACGGCTGCCGGCCGCGCGCCACGAGCGGCTGTCCGACTACCGCGTCCTGGTGATCGAGGACCACCCGCTGATCCCGACCGGGACCGCCGTACGGGCGGGCGTTCAGCGGATCGCCGACGCGTTGGCCGCCGGTGGCGCTCGCGTCGATCACCACCACAGCCCGCTGCTCCCCGACCTGACCGAGGCGGCGCAGCTCTACATGACGCTGCTGTTCTCGGGCTCGGCCGCGGCCTTCCCTGTCGAGGCGTACGACGACCTGCGCACCCGCGCGGCCGCGCTCAGCCCCGACGACCAGACGCTCGACGCGACACGGTTGCGCGGCATGGTTCTCACCCATCGCGACTGGCTGGCGGTCACCGCGCGCCGTGAGCACCACCGGCATCTGTGGCGTCAGCTGTTCGCGGAGTACGACGTCGTGGTCAGCCCGATCACGCCGACCCCCGCCTTCCCGCACGACCACGACCCGAACATCCTCGGCCGGCGCCTCACCATCGATGGCGCCGAGTACCCGTACTTCGACCAGCTCGTGTGGGCCGGCCTCGCCACCATGCCGGGGCTTCCGGCAACCGCCGTACCAACAGGTCTTTCGCCGGAGGGCTTGCCGGTGGGTGTCCAACTCGTCGGTCCGATGTTCGAGGACCGTACGCCGCTCCGCCTCGCCGAGCTGCTCGCTGACTAGCCGAGCGCTTCCTGCAGGAGTTGGTTGCCGGCCTTGTCGTAGTACGTGAGCGTCAGGGCGGTGGTGTCGAAGGTCCACTTCTCGACACCGCACGCGGCCAGCGCCTTGGACATCTCGAAGTAGTCGGAGATCTGCAGGGCCTCCGCGACGCGGCCGGGGTCGGCGGTGGGCGCGACCTCGTAGGTCTCGTGCGCCGGTGGCGTGCTGACGGTGTGCCCGTCCACGCCGTGGTGGTCGGTGTGGCCGTCGGTGAGGTACGAGTCGGAGGTCCGGACGCCGATCGCGTTCAGCGCCCGCAGGTACGCCGGGAGCGAGTCGGCCTTGCCGAGCGAGTCGTGGATCTCGTCGATCTGGGCGAGCGTGAACATCAGTCGATCACCGACTTCGACAGCGCCTGGTGCTTGCGGGGGAGCATCAGGGCCGGGACGAGGGTGAGGGCGACGAGCGCCCAGGCGACCCAGTAGGTGTGGGAGAACGACGTGGCGGCGTCGACCAGGCCGCGGGCGATCGCCGCCGGGTCGAGGTGCAGCGGCGCGACGTTCTCCGGGCGGGTGTTGGACAGGATCGCGGCCTGGGTCTCCCGCAGGCCCTCGCCGGCCCCGGGGATCTGCTGGGTGCCGGGGATGATCGGGGAGTCGTTGAGCCGGTTGGTCAGGATCACCGACATCGTCGCGACGCCGCACGACGACGCGATCTGCTGGGTGATGTTGAGCAGGGTCGAGCCGCGCGCGACCTGGGAGCCGGACAGGGTGCGCAGTGCGGTGGTGAACAGCGGCATCATCGTGCCGCCCATCCCGAAACCCATCACGACCAGCATCGCGATGATCAACGGGTACGGCGTGGTCGCGGTGATCTGGGTCAGGCCGAACATCCCGACCACGATCAGCCCGATCCCGACCGGCACGATCCGGCCGACCGGGATCTTGTCGACCAGCCGCCCGGCGATCGGCATCGTCACCATCGCGCCGAGACCCTGCGGCGCGACCAGCAGCCCGGCGTGCAGCGTGGACTCGCCGCGGATCTGCTGGAAGTACGTCGGGACCAGCAGCAGCCCGCCGAAGAACGCGGCCGCGAACAGGAACATCGTGATGATCGAGACCGTCAGGTTGCGGTCGTGGAACAGCCGCAGGTCGAGCAGCGGGTGCTGGGGCCGGAACGAGTGCCAGACGAACGCGCCCATCAGCAGGACGCCGGCCAGCACCGACACCCACACCCGTGGCGCCCCGAAGTCGCCGCCTTCGGCGGGCAGGGAGGAGACGCCGAACAGGAACAGCGCGAGCCCGGGCGACATCAGCGCCAGGCCGAGCACGTCCAGCGACTCCGACCGGTGCGGCTGGTCCTTCGGCAGCGCGAACCAGGCGTAGATCAGCGCGGCGACGCCGAGCGGCAGGTTGATCAGGAAGATCCAGTGCCAGCTCGCGACCTGGATCAGCCAGCCGCCGAGGATCGGGCCCAGGATCGGCCCGAGCAGCATCGGGACGCCGAGGATCGCCATCAGCCGGCCCATCCGGCGCGGCCCGGCGGCCTGGGTCATGATCGTCATCCCGAGCGGCATCAGCATGCCGCCGCCGAGCCCCTGCAGGACCCGGAACCCGATCAGCATGTCGATGCTGGTCGCGGTCGCGCAGAGCGCGGAGCCGGCGGTGAAGAGCAGGACCGCGGTCATGTAGAGCCGCTTGGTGCCGAACCGGTCGGCGGCCCACCCGGTCAGCGGGATCACGGTCGCCAGCGCGAGCGTGTACGCCGTCACCGTCCAGGCGACGTGCGAGTACGCGATCGGCCCGTCCGCCGTCCCGAACTCGTCCTGGAACGTCGGCAGCGCGACGTTGACCACCGTGATGTCGAGGATCGACATGATGGCGCCGAGCACCACCACCCCCGCGATCTTCAGGACGGCTGCGTCGATCTCGTCCGGGTACTCGGTCTGCGGTGCCGGCTGGCTCATCGTGGTTCCCCCTGAGCTGGAGCTGATCCGCCACCGACCATACGCGCGAACCAGGGCCTCGACGAGCACATTCCGCGCCAGCCCGCGGGGTACGTAAGATCCGCAGTCGGACGACCACCAACAGTCAACAGCAGACAGGGGGAAGCCATGACCGAGCCGGGAGAGGCGCTCGAGCGTTTCCTGGCCACCGACCCGCGCGACGCCGGCTGCGCAGCGACGTCGGCCGTCCTGCACCTGTACGCCGAACTGCCCGCGGCGGACGCCGCCGAGCGCTACCCCGGCGTCGCGGCCCACCTGGCCGGCTGCGCAGCGTGCGCGGAGAACGCGGAGGGCCTGCTGGCCGCGCTGCGGAACGACCCGGCCTGAGCCGTCAGGTCGCCGTACGGCGCCGGCCTGAGCCGGCACGTCGCCGTACGGCGCGACCTGCGCTGAAGCGTCAGAGCGCGGCGGCAACCAGCGTGCGCAGCGCGGGCAGCACGTCGGTCTCGAACCACGGGTTCTTCGCCTGCCAGCGGAAGTTCAGCGGCGACGGGTGCACCAGCGGAATCCGCTCCGGCGCGTACTCGCCGTGGGCGCGCACGGTCTCGGTCAGGTTCTTCTTCGCCGTCGCCCCCAGGTAGTACTTCTGCGCGTAGCTCCCGATCAGGATCGTGAGCCGCAGCTCCGGCATCAGCGCCAGCAGCCGCGGGTGCCACAGCGGAGCGAAGTCGGGCCGCGGCGGCAGATCGCCGTGGGCGGCCTTACCGGGGTAGTAGAAGTCCATCGGCAGCAGCGCGATCGTGTCCGGGTCGTAGAACTGCGCGTCGGTGACCCCCATCCACTGCCGCAGCTTCACGCCGCTGGCGTCGTTCCACGGGATCCGGCTCTCCTGCGCGAGCCGGCCCGGCGCCTGCCCGATCACCACGATCCGCGACCGCGGGGACGCGGTGTAGATCGGTTCGTACCCGCGCTCGACCGCCCACGCGTTCGACGGGTGGTTGGTGATCTCCGCACGCAGCACGCGGCCTCCGAAGGACAGGGACGGACCAGGACTCACTCGATGACGACGCGGGTCGTGTCGAACGCGACGTACCCGGTGAAATCGTGCCCGACCGTCTCGATCGCCGATCGCCTGGGTTGGGGATAGCACCAGGCGGCGTCGCGGTGCTCGCGGTGCGGGGTCTCGACGCTGTAGTAGTGCGCTCGGCCCTTCCACGGGCAGACGTACGGCGTGGGGCTCTCCTGCAGCGTGCCGATGGTCAGGGAGTCCGGCGGGAAGTAGAAGTTCCCCTCGATGGTGATCAGGTGTTGCGGGTCCGCGTCGGCGAGGAGAACGCCGTCGATCGTCGCGCGCACGGTGGTCCTTTCGGTAGCTGTCTTCGCAGGGGTCTGTGTCGCCGCCGGGGGCCGGTCTTACCGGCCCGGGCGGCGGAGGCGGCGGAAATCGAGGTCCCGCCCCGATAAGCTCTTTGTGTGCCCGAGACAACGAACGATCTCGACCGCCGGCTGACCGCCCGGGGGGCGGCGACGCGTGCCCGGATCGTGGCCTCGGCCGACGAGCTGATGGCGCTGCGGGGTGCGACCGCGACCACGCTCGACGACGTGACCGCGGCCAGCGGCACCAGCAAGTCGCAGTTCTACCGGCACTTCCCCGACAAGAGCGCGCTGCTCCAGGCGGTGATCGCGCTGCGCGGGAACCGGATCATCGAGCGCGAGGAGCAGGTGCTGGGCCGGATCGACTCGTTCAGCGGGCTCGATCGCTGGTGCCGGGCGATCCTGCAGCGGGTGACCGCGCGGCGCGGAGCGATGGGGTGCGAGCTGGGGTCGCTGTCGACCGAGCTGTCGGACCAGGACGAGGCGGCGCGGATCGATCTGGACGCGCACCTGACGACGTGGATCTCGCTGCTCGCCGGGGTGCTCAAGCGGATGCAGGCCAACGGGACGCTCGCCGAGGACGCTGATCCAGGGACGCTGGCCACGGGGATGATGGCCGCGATCCAGGGTGGCTACGTGCTCGCGCAGGCGGCTCGCGATCCCGGCCCGATGCAGGTGGCGCTCGAGCTGGCGATGGACTCGGTCAGAGCCCACGCGAAGTAGTCTCGCCGGCTCGCGCCACCCCGCCCGTCGCCGTCGGTCGCCGCTCGCTGAACGATCCGATGCGGTCGAGGGCCATGTCCAGTGCGTCCGCCATCGGGCGTGAGTTGCGGGCGTTCTGCGCGAGCACGTACCCGCCCTGCAACGCCGCCAGCAGCCCCGTCCCGAGCTTGAGCGGATCGACCTCCGCCGCGAGGATCCCGAGATCGCGCAGCCGCACCAACGTGTCGACCAGCAGCTGCTGCCAGTCCCCGAACGCCTGCGCCAGCGCCGTACGGGACCGCTCGTCCTTGTCCGACAGCTCGGTCGACATCGCCCCGAGCGCACACCCGTACGACCCGTCCTGCCGGGTGTTCGACTCGATCAGCGCATCCCGCCACCGCCGCAGCCCGGCGAGCGTTCGCACCTCTGCCAGGCGCCCTTCCTCCCGGGCGAGCACCGCGCGCGACTGCACGTCGATCACCGCATGGATCAACGCCGTCTTGTCCGGGAAGTGCTGGTCCAGCTGCGCCCCGCTCGCGCCGCTCGCGGTCCGTACGGCGTCCAGCGTCGTCGAGCCGACGCCGTTGACGTAGAACAGCGTCGCGGCGGCGTCGACGATCCGCGTCCGGGTGTCCACAGCGCCGGCGATCAGGCCGGCCGCCGTACGGCGAACAGCTCGCCGTACTCGGGGTTCTTCTCGACGAACCGGCTCACGACCGCGCAGAAGTTCGACACGGTGATGGGCCGCTTGCGCAGGTCGTCGAGCGCGTGCCGGACCAGCACCCAGGACAGGCCTTGCCCGCGGTAGGCCGGGTCGATGACCGTGTGGGTGATCGACAGACTCTCGCCGATCGCGTGGTAGACGAGGATCCCGGCGCGCTGTCCGTCGACGAGCAGCTCGTAGTACTCGGCGTCGGCGTGGTGGACGACGCTGACGCCGTGAACGCCTTCGGACGCGGGCGCGTTCCGGAAGGTCAGGAGGTCGGCGAGCGGAGCTTCCCAGCCGTCCCCGAAGGCTTCCGCCGGGAGGCCGGCCTGCCAGGTCAGGCCCGCTCCGGCGGCGTTCTGGAAATGCAGCGTTGCCTGCCAGATCCCCTCGGTGTCGTGCAGTCCGGCCGCCGTCTGCAGCCGCACGCGCACGGTCCGGGGGAGCGAGTTGAGCATCAGCGGCTGCGTTCGCAGCGGCAGCACGATCCGGCCGTCGTCCGCCCGTACGCCGCCGAGATCGACAGCCGTGCTCCAGCTCGCCAGTACGACGTGCGGCTCGGCGCCGCCGAACGGCGCGGCGGTCACGCTGAAGTCGACCGGCTGGTCGACCGCGAGCGTCTGCTCCGCGGAACCGGTCGCCGTCAGCTCGCCGCCGGCCAGGTGGAAGCCCGTCCCGTCGGGCCGGGGATCCTGCTCGGCCATTGCTGCCCTCTTTCGTCTCACACTGTCCGTAATGGACTATATCGTCCATCCAAAGCGATACTGTAGCGCAGAGGATCAGGGGCGGATTCTGGACTGGATCGGCCTCTTCGAGGAACAGGACGGTAGCGATGGCAGTGCTCACCGGCAGCGACCGGTTGGAGATCCGGGAGTGGACCGAGGCCGACGCGGAGGACGCGCTGGCGATCTTCGGCGCGATCGAGGTGGCGCGCTGGCTGGCGCCGGCGTTGGGCCAGGTGCCGAACAAGGCGACGATGCGGCTGGTGCTACGGGCGTGGATCGAGGAGGGCAAGCGCCTGGTGACGCCGGCCGGGCGGTGGGCGGTGGTGGATCGGGCGAGCGGTGAGGTCGTCGGCGGGCTGGTGCTGAGCCTGCTGCCGCCGTACGAGGAGGACTTCGAGATCGGCTGGCATCTCAAGCCGTCGGCGTGGGGGCACGGCTACGCGACCGAGGCGAGCCGGGCGTTGATGCGGTGGGCGTTCGAGAACGGGTCGATCGACGAGATCTTCGCGGTGGCGCGGCCGCAGAACCTGCGCGCGTGCGCGACCGCGCGGCGGCTGGGGATGGAGTGGGTCGGGGAGACCGACAAGTACTACGGGCTGACGATGCAGGTGTACCGGATCCGTGGGGCGGAGCTGGATGCGTGAGCGACTACCTGCGGGACGTCTTCGACGCCTTCCGGTGCTGGGTGGACAGCCTCGATCAGGGGAGCGCGGGGGCGGTCGCCGCTGAGTTGGTGGTGCAGGACCCGGGGCACGAGCGGCCGGGGTTGGGGCTGCGGTTGCGGGAGCTCGTTGGCGAGGAGCTGGCGTACGTCGTACGGGCGGATGCTTCGGCCCGGGTCGGGGGTGCGCCGGTGGCGCGGGACGGCCGGCCGGATGCGGGGGAGGAGCTGAGGCATGCGGCGGCGCGGCTGGATCAGCTGACGAGTGTGAGCGCGTTCGCGTCGGGTGGGATCGACCGCGGTTGGCCGGCGGACGCGGCGGCGGCGCTGCAGGAGGCCTCGCGGGTGAGTGCATCGCTGGCTCGTGTTGTTGCCTACGCGACCGAGCCGGTGCTCGCGAACCTGGAGGGCGGGGTGGTTGTCGGTCCCGAAGGGCAGAGAGGGGCGGCCGAGTCCGCCGCAGCTCTGCTCGGCGAGGCGGCCGTCCTGCTCGACGAGTTGTCCCGGCAGGTCGCGAAGCTCACCATCGCGTCCGGCGCCGGCCAGGCGGACGGGCCGACGCTGGACACCGAAATCGTCCTGCAGTGGCGGATGCCGGGGATGGCGAACGAGAGCAGGTTCCACGTCCGCGTCTTCCGGCCCTCCGGCCGGCCGCCCGTTGTGGTGATCGGCGAGCTGAGCGACAACCGCTCACAGTCGATCACCAACTCGGTCGGCGAGGTCGCGGCCGTGGTGGCCGAGTACGTGCTCGGGGGAGCGGCCTGCGACGCGTACGAGTGGGTGCAGATCGAAGGGCAGATCCAGCGCGTCCGCTTCGACGTACCGTACGGGCGGCCGCGGTGGTTGCCGCAGACCCACAGTGAGCTCGAGCAGCTCGCCGGGGGACCGGTGCGCGACTGGCACGCGAGCGGCTACACGGTCGCGGCCATGGCGGAGCGCGGGATCACCGTCCTGCGCCCGCACCAGCACAAGGTGGCCGAGCGCCGCCGGTCCTAGCTTCGCCGGGCGGCTTCGGCGGTGGCCCGGTCCGGGTAACCGGGGTGCCGCGGGTCGACCAGGTCGGCGTACTCGGTCGTGCGGGTGAGGAAGTCGGCGACGAACGGGCAGATGGCCGTGATCGTGCCCTCCCGCGTGCGGACCTCGTCGAGAACCCGGCGCACCATCGCGCCCGCGACGCCCTGGTGCTGGTGGCCCGGGTCGACCTCGGTGTGCTGGAGGGCGTACCGGTTCGGGTGCAGGTGCGTGTAGTAGAGCCAGCCGACCAGCGCGCCGTCGCGGTGCAGCTCGAAGCGGCCTTGGTCGAGGTTGTCGATCAGGTTCTCGGTGGTCATCGGATCTCCCCTTCGGGATTGCGTGCGGCGAGCACGGTGAACAGTGTGGCAAGCAACGCCAGTACGCCGTACCCGACGGCCAGCTGCGGCAGCGAGAACGTCCGGGAGAGCTGGCCGGAGATCAGGCTCGGGAACGCGGCGGCGCTGTAGCAGATCAGGTAGATCACGCTGAAGATCGGCGCCCGCTCGGCGGCGGTGCTGCCGGCCAGCAGGCCGCGGGTGGCGGCGCTGATCGCGATGCCCTGGCTCGCGCCCGCGACGATCGTGGCGGCGAAGAACAGCGCGAGCGTGCCGGTGGCGATCGCGGTCACGACGCCGGTCATCCCGATCAGGAACGCGGTCATGCCGAGGCGCTGCGCGGTCGCGGGGGAGAAGCGGCCGCCGAGCGGAGCGCCGAGCGCGCTCGGGCCCATGTAGGCGGCGAGGACCAGGCCGAGGACGAGCGAGCTGCTGGTGTGCAGCTGGTCCTCGACCAGGGCGGGGACGAACGCTTGGTAGAACGCGCCGGTCGCCCAGGTCGACAGGAACACGGCCGCCGCGACGGGCAGCAACCGCCTGATCCGGGCCGGTGCGCGAACGCTGGGCCGCAGCGATCGCCAGGCGCCGGGCGTTGCTGGGACGGTCTCCGGGCTGAGCACGATCAGTACGGCGCACAGCAGCAGAAGCGCGACGGCGATCAGGTAGATCAGGTGCCGCGGCCAGGGCGCGAACTCGACCAGCGCGCCGGACGTGATCGCACCGAGTGCGAGGCCGAGCATCGGCGTCTGGCTCGACGCGACCGAGGCAAGCCAGGCCGGTCGGCTCGGCGCGGCGTCGACGACGTACGCCGTGACGTTGCTGCTGGCCAGGCCCGCGCCGAGGCCCATCAGGAAGCGACCGGCCAGCAGCGTGGCGACGTCGTGCACGTTCAGCAGCAGCAGGCAGCCGAGCACGAGCATCGTCAAGCTGGCGAGCGCGGTCGGCCGGCGGCCGAGGTGGTTGGACAGCCGGCCCGTCATCAGCAGTGCCGCCAGCGTCGGCAGGTCGTACACGACGACCGTCAGCGAGATGTCGGCGTTCGTGAACCCTTCCTCGGCGCGGTAGGTGTTGAACAACGGCACCGGCGCCGCCGACGCCACGAACGCCGCCGTCAGCGACGCCGCCGCCGAGACGAACGCCAGCCGCAGCGGCCCGGCCATCAGTTTTTGCATGCACGCTCCCCAGTCCGGAACTCCCGGTGATGAGCGTCGAGCTGGCGGACGTTCTTACCTGTGCTCCCCTCCGACGCAGCGCGGAGTCAGCGTTGACATCCGGAGCGTGACCGTTCATCGTTGCTGGTCGTGACTGGCCCGGAGGTTACCCAGGAAGAGCGGATCCGGGTCGGGTGCGGGCCGTTGACGCTGCTCGGGATCGCCGGGCTCGTCGTCGCGCTGGTGGTGGGGTGGCCCTGGTGGGTCAAGGTGATCGCGGTCGTGGTGGCGCTGCTGGGGGTGAAGGTCGGACGCCAGTCGGTGCGCGACGTGGTGGTCCGGCCGGGGGTGGCTTCCTCGGTCGGCGGGGACGGGGCGGACCGGGCGCGGCGGTTGTTCGAGGTGGCGCGGGTGCTGCAGGCTCAGGTTGTTGCTTCGGGCAAGGAGCGGCCGGGGAACCGGGCGGCGGTGGTCGAGGCGGTGGAGGCCGGGCGCGAGGCGCTGCGGCTCACTCCAGCGGGGGATCCGGAGCGGTTGGATCGGCTGCACACGCATCAGCTGAACCTGATGCTGCACAAGGTGCAGGGGATCGTGCCGGTTGTGGACGACGAAGCCGTGCAGGTCGGGCGGGAGGCGGTTGCACTCAGTCAGGCGGGGGATCCGCGGCGGCCGGACGAGTTGTCGAACCTGGGGATCTTTCTGTTCGGGCGGGCCGGGCGCGACGTCGGTGCGGTGGAGGAGTGCGTGCAGCTCTTTCGCGACGCGGTGGTTGCCGCGAAGCAGGCTCGGCGGGAGACCGGGGCCTACCAGGCGCGGTTGATTCTCGGGCTGGGGGCGCTGGCGGAGGTTCGGGGGGATGTCGCACCGCTGGACGAGGCGGTGGGAATCACCAGGACGGACACGTTCCTGCGCGGGTCGCGCCGGCAGCGGGGGTACTCGCTGGCGGCGTTGTCGTTGGTGCTCTTCCAGTCGGCCGTACGGCGCAACGACGGCTTCGTGGAGGCGGTGGGGGTGACCCGCGAGGCGCTGGCGATCGTCCCACGGCGGGATCGAGCGGCGCGGGTGGACCTGGTCCGGAACCTGTCGGCCGGATTGACGATGCTGGACGGCGGACGCGGGCCGCTGAACGAGGCGGTCAAGGTGAGTCGGCGGGAGTTCTTCGCGCAGCTGAGGAGCAAGCGGCACCGGCATGCTTGCCTGAATGCTTGGGGCAAAGCGCTGTACGTGCGGCACGTCCGGCTGGGATCGGCGCGGGATCTGCGGAAGGCGCGGCGGCGGATCTGGATCGCGCTGCTGATCAAGCCGGTGGATCGTCAGGACCGGGTCGAGGACTTCTCGGTGATGGCGGCCATCCAGCGCACACGCTACGAGGAGACCGGGAGCGAGACCGACCTGGTGCTGGCCCATCAGAGTGCGGTGCGGGCGGCCGGGCTGGCTCGGGGGAGTGGCGGGTTTCGTGCTCACGCGGTGATGGCGGCTGAGCTCGCGGTGCTGGCCGGGCGGGCCGAGCAGGCTGTGGAGCTCGTCGAGCAGGCGGTGAAGGAGCTGGGGACTTCGCGCCGGGCCGGGTGGATGGATCGTCATCATCAGTACGCCGGGTTGGGCGGACTCGCCGCAACCGCGGCCGTTGCGGCGGTCGCTGCTGGGCGGCCGGAGCGAGCAGTGGAGCTGCTGGAGCAGACGCGGGGTCTGCTGCTGGCGGACAGCTTCGACATCCGCGGGGAGAGCGACGAGTTGGTTGCCGCGGCGCCGGACCTGGTCGCCGAGTTCGACCGGCTGCGCGCGGAGATCGATGCGGTCGACCACGCGGAGGGCTCCGCGGGGGCTCGTGGGTTCGAGGTGTCGCTGGTGGCCGGCGGCTACGAGGAGTTGGCGCGGCGTCGGGCTGCGCTCGCCGGGCAGTGGCAGGAGCTGCTGACCACGATCCGCGCGCGGGCGGGGCTGGAGGGGTTTCTTGCCCCGCCCGCGTTCGCCGAGCTGAACCGGGAGGCCGCAACCGGCGCGATCGTGTACGTCGTACCGTCGGCTCTCGGCGGCAAAGCGCTGATCGTGCGCGACGACGTCACGGTGGTCGACCTGCCGGCGTTCACCGAGCAGGCGGCGACTGCGATGGCGGGGCAGCTGGACGCCGCAGCACAGGGTGGAGCGCAGGACGAGATCAGCGCGATCCTCGGGCGGCTCTGGGACGAGGTCGCCGAACCGGTGCTGCGTCAGCTCGGACCAACCGACGACTGGCCGCGGTTGTGGTGGTGCCCGGTGGGCGCGGCGACTCGGATTCCGTTGCACAGCGCCGGTCGGCACATCGGTGGCGACTCGGTGATGGATCGCGTGATCTCGTCGTACACGCCTACGATCCGCGCGCTCCGGCACGCCCGGCGTACCGCGGACCCGCAGCGGACGAAGGTCGTGGTCGTCGCCGTGCCGGACGCGCCGGACAGCAAGCACCTCGGCGCCGTCCTGGACGAGGCGGCGGAGATCGTCCGCCTCGTCCCCGAGGCCGAGGTCGTCCCGGGAGCCACCTACGACGCCGTACGGGCGGCCCTTCCGGCGCACTCGATCGCTCACTTCGCCTGCCACGGCGTCGCCGATCTCCGCGAACCCGCCAGGAGCAGGCTGCTGCTGCGGGACCGCCCGCTCACCCTGCCCGCGATCGCGGCGCTCCGGCTCGATCACGGCGAGTTCGCCTACCTGTCCGCCTGCAGCACCACCGGTACGCCGGCCAACCACGCCGACGAAGCAGCCCACCTCGCGGCGGCCTTCCAGCTGGCCGGCTACCGCGCGGTGATCGGCACGCTGTGGCCGATCGCCGACCAGGCGGCGACCAGCATGGCCGGCGAGTTCTACCGCAACCTCATCCGCGACGGCGCGGTTCCGGCACTGGACGACGGCGTGGCGACAGCGTTGCACCACGCCGTCCGCGGCGAGCGGGATCGCCATCCCGGGCAGCCCACCCGCTGGGCTGCTCACCTCCATCTCGGCCGGTAGACCCTCACCGGCGCGAGCGCTGGGCGATCTTCAGCAGCGCGAGGATCGTCAGGAAGCCCATCCCGTAGATCATCGTGATCACCGACGTCTCGTAGATGTCGGCCGTCCGCCAGGTCTGGCCGAGTTGGTCGGTGACGGTCTTGTGCTCGGCGACGAGGTAGACGTTGACGAAGCGCCACGCCAGTACGCCGTACCCGAGGACCGCGGCGACCAGGTACCCCTTGCTCGGCGAAGGGGCCGACAGCGTCTGCGGGCTGCGGCGGCGCAGGTAGAGCGCGAAGACCTGGAAGAACAGGTACACGCACAGCGACCAGCCGAGGAAGTTCACCAGGGGAACGCCGAAGTAGCCGCCGCTGTGGTGCCAGATCCAGTTCTCGTTGATCGTGGACTGGGTGGGGTCGATGGCCAGGTCCCAGAGGACCATCGCGAACGAGGCGACGACCGGGGTACCGATCGTGGTGAGCCAGCTGGAACCACGGCGTACGTCGCCGAGCAGGATGGTGCCGATCGTCCAGGCCAGGTAGCCGGTCGCGGCGTAGACCGGGCCGATGATGATCGGGACCAGGAACAGTTTCGGGCCGAGGCCGTCGGTGTAGTGGTACCAGCCGAACGGGAAGCCGGTCTTGATGCTCAGGTTCTCGAGCAGGTTGCTGATCACGATCGACACCACGAAGAAGGTGACGATGCCGCGCCACCCGTACCGGGGGATCGCGTGCACCGCGACGAACACCAGCTGGATCACGGTGGACAGCGCGTAGTAGACGGTGGCCGGCATCAGCTCGGCCAGCCCGACGACGAGCAGGAACGCGGTGGTGGCGACCCACAGCAGCTTGGTCGCTGCGGGACCTTGGACAGCGGTCATGACAACCCTCGCTCTTGGCAGATGGTTCGGACACAGAAAGGACTGCCGAGCGGGCGCCGTTCGTGACGCAGTGTGAGATCCTTCGCAGCTGTCACGAACCGGCACGGCTGCGTGGTCTAGGTACGACAGGACAGCGACCAGACCGCGAGAGGCAGCATGAGCGAGGTAGACGTCAGGTTCGACCAGGTCCGGCCACGCCTGTTCGGTATCGCCTACCGGATGCTGGGCAGCGTCGCGGACGCCGAGGACGTCGTGCAGGACGCCTGGCTGCGGTTCAACCGGACCGATCCGGACAGCATCCGCAACGCGCCGGGCTTCCTGGCCAAGACCACGATCCGGCTGGCGATCACCGCCGCGACCTCGGCGCGGGCCCGGCGTGAGGTGTACGTCGGTCCGTGGCTGCCCGAACCACTCAGTACGGCGGCCGACCCGCTGCTCGGCGCCGAGCGCTCCGAGGCGGTCGACCTCGCCGTCCTGATGCTGCTCGAGCGGCTCGGACCGCGCGAGCGGGCGGCGTACATCCTGCGGGAGGCGTTCGACTACCCGTTCCGCCTGATCGCGGAGGTGCTGGAGACGTCGGAGCCGAACGCCCGGCAGCTGAACAAGCGCGCCCGGGCGCATCTGGAGAAGCAGCGGCATCTGCCGGTCGACGCGGCCGAGCACCGCCGGCTGCTCGACGCGTTCCTGGCCGCGGCCCGTACCGGTGATCTCGCGCAGCTGGAGAAGATGCTGGCCGCGAGCGCCGTCTCGTACTCCGACGGTGGCGGGATCGTCACGGCGGCCCGGGTGCCGATCCACGGCCGCACCGACGTCGCCCGGTTCATCGCGGGGATCGTCGAGAAGTTCAGCCCCGGGACGACCGACGCGGTGGTCGAGGTCAACGGCCGGCCCGCGCTGCTGATCACGCAGGACGGCGTACCGGTGCTGCTGGCGGCCATCGACGCGACCGCGATCGGCATCGAGCGGCTGATGCTGGTGTCGAACCCGGAGAAGCTGACCGGCGTCGCCGAGCTGGTGTGAGTCGGCGCACAGCAGTCACGAACGGTCGTCCCCGCGCAGTCTTCAGTGGACAACCAATCGACAGGAGACTGCTGTGATCAGGATCGCGATCATCATCGCCAGCACCCGCCCGGGCCGCGTCGGCGAACAGGTCGGCCAGTGGGTGCACCAGCTCGCGAGCAAGCGCGGCGACGCGGCGTACGAGCTGATCGACCTGCGCGAGCAAGCGCTGCCGCAGCTCGACGAACCGTTGCCTGCGGCATCGGGTCAGTACACGCGGCCGCACACCCGGGCCTGGGCCGAGCTGATCGCCGGGTACGACGGCTTCGTGATCGTCACGCCCGAGTACAACCACTCGCTGCCCGCGTCGCTGAAGAACGCGCTCGACTTCCTGTACGCCGAGTGGCACAACAAGGCGCTCGGCATCGTCTCGTACGGCCTGGACGGCGGCACCCGCGCCGCGGAGACGCTGCGGCTGGTCGCCGGCGCGCTGAAGCTCGCCGACGTGCGCAACCACCTGGCGCTGTCGACGCTGACCGACTTCCAGGACTACGCCGACTTCCAGCCGGCCGAGCACCGCGCGGACCAGCTCACCGGCGTACTCGACGAGGTCGCCGAGTGGAGCCGCGCACTGGCCGTACTGCGCTCGGCCTGACGACAGAGCTCTGACTACCCGGCGGCGCGGGCGTGGCCGAAGTACATCAGCTCCCAGATCGCCTCGTCGCTGAACGACTCGACGAGCTCGGTGCCCGACCAGCGCTCGACGGTGATGTCACCGGTGAAGCGCAGGTAGGCGCCGTCGAAGCCGACCAGCTTGGCGGCGAGTTTGCGCCAGCCCTCCATCTGCTCGACGAAGGTGTTCGCGACCAGGTCGCGCCGGCGGGTGCAGGTGACGACGTACCGGTCGTCGCCGTCGTCGTAGCTGTACCGCGTGACGTTCGCGACCGGCTTGCCGGTCGTGGCGTCGGTGTACACGTCGGAGGCCTCGAAGGTGACGAACTCGGCGTCGTCGGCGATGATCTCGCCGTCGCGGGCCAGCATGAAGATCGGGACCGGGTCGAAGCCGTACTTCTTGTGCGCGGTGATGTACGACGCGATCACGGAGTACGGCCCGGCCTGCCCGCGCGCCCAGTACCAGTCGTTGATGATCGACGTCATCCCGATGTTGCCCCAGTTGTGGTCGTGGTAGCCGACGCCGCTGGTCTCGGTGCGGACGCCGTCCACCTCGTACGTGCACTGGACAGCGCCCTGCGGGACCGCCGGCAACCAGGACAGCTCCTCGTTGCGCTCCGGGCCGAACACGATGTAGCCGGTGTGCGGCCGCCACGGCCGGATCTGTGCGTCCAGCGTGACCTGGACCCTGACGTCGTCGATCTCCGCGTCGATCTCGTAGTGGGTCAGGTCACCGGTGAAGCGGTTCCCGGCGATCCGTACGTCGGCGTGCTCGGTCGCGGCCGAGTAGGACTCGGCGGCGAAGGTCCGGATGAAGCTGCGGCTGCGGCCGTCGGGCAGGTCGAGGTTCAGCCGGATCATCGGCGTCAGCGGCTTGTTCGGCGCCGACAGGTCCTTGGTCATGAAGATGACGACCAGCTTCGCGCCGTCGTCGAGGTGGGCGTCGAAGTACCACCACTCGTACGTCCCGCTCCGGCCGTCGGTGCGGGCGCCGTCCTCCCAGGCGGCGATCTTGTCCCGGCTGATCCCGATCCGCCGGTAGTCCAGGTCGCTGTCCGCGATGCTCGCGGTGTGGGTCGTCGTCACGGTCTGCCTCTCCGATCGCGGCGCGCTCAGCCGCGCCGTCAACAGGCAAGACCGGGTGCTGGGGCGGTTTGTGAGGTCCGGTTCCAGAGCGTCAGCTTGCCCGGGTTCAGCGTCATCCGGACGCCGGTGACCAGGCCGGCCGCGACGTCCAGCGTGACCACGCCGACGACGCGATCCCCGGTCCGGAAGGCGAGACCGAGCCCGTCCGGCAGCTGCTGCAGCCGGACCGCCGCGTCGGAGTACTTGCGCAGGGCACCGAAAAGGAGCCGCGCCACCTTGTCCGTCCCGACGACCGGGTGCCGGGCCGCGGTGACGACGCCGCCACCGTCGGAGCGCAGCACCACGCGGCGGTCGAGCACGCTGACCAGGCCGGCCAGGTCACCGGCCTGCGCTGCCGCCGCGAAGGCTCGGACCACCTCGTCGTGCTCGGCGCGCGACGCGTGTCTGGTCCGGTCGCGTTGCACCCGGCGGCGAGCCGAGGTCGCGAGCTGGCGGCACGCGGCCGGTGAGCGTCCGACGATCTCGGCGATCTCGTCGAAGGGGACCGCGAAGACGTCGTGCAGCACGAACGCGACGCGTTCGGCCGGGGTCATCGACTCGAGCACGACGAGCAACGCCGTACTGACCGATTCGTCGAGGGTCACCTGTTCGAGCGGCGTGTCGGACGACAGCGTCGGCGCGGAGAACGAGTACGCCGGGACCGGCTCCGGAAGCCACGGACCGACGTACTGCTCCCGCCGGTGCCGCGCGGAGGCCAGCACGTTGAGACAGATCCGGCTCGCCGCGCGGGTCAACCAGGCCTGGGGATTCTCGATCGCGTCCCGCTCGTCCTGGCTCAGCCGGTACCAGCGGATGTAAGTCTCCTGGACCGCGTCCTCGGCCTCGCTGACGGTCCCGAGCATCCGGAACGCCAGCGAGACCAGGTGCCGTCGCTCGTCGAGCACCTCGGCGTCCTGCGTGGGTGTCATCGCGTCCTCCTTCCCCCTTCAGACTGCGCGGGGAACGGATCCGTGACACCGGTGTGCCGGGCCTCACACAGCGGCGGCCAGGGTGGCCAGCTTGGCCGGATTCATCAGCATGCAGACCCGGTCGATGCCGTCCGCGGAGGCGTCGACCCAGCAGGCGGCGATCGGTTCGCCGCCCTTCGACACCAGTACGACGTACTGGCCGTTCGCCTCGACGAGCCGCACGTCCGCGCCCTGGCCGTAGATCGCGACCGTCCGGGCGATGTACGTCGCCACGCGCTCGCGCCCGGTGACCGGCTTCTGCGCCGCCGTCACCACGCCGCCACCGTCGGAGTACGCGATCGCCTTCTCTGCGAGCATCGTCTGCAGCTGCTCGACATCCCCGCGCTGAGCCGCGGCCAGGAACGCCCGGAGCAGCCGGTCGCGCTCATCCGGCGCGACGCGGACGCCGCGCTCACGTGCGATGTGCCCACGGGCGCGACGGCCTAGCTGGCGGGCGTACTCCTCGGTGATGTCGAGGAACTCCGCGATCTGCCGGTACGGGTAGTCGAACGCTTCCTTCAGGACGTACACCGCGCGCTGCGGCGGTGTGAGGCGCTCGAGCAGCAGGAGCAGAGCTAGCTCCAGCGCCTCACCGCGTTCGATCGTCTGCTCGGTGTCCTCCCCGCTGGGGACGGGCTCGGGCAGCCACGGGCCGACGTACAGCTCACGGCGCGCACGCGCGGAGGTCGCCGCGGTCAGCGCGAGCCGGCTCGCGGTGGTGACGAGGAACGCCTCGGGGTTGTTGACCACCGTACGATCGGTGCGCTGCCAGCGGATCCAGGTGTCCTGGACGACGTCCTCGGCGTCGGCGACGCTGCCGAGCAGCCGGTAGGCGATGCCGAACAGGCGGGCCCGGGCGGCCTCGAACACCGTCACCGCATCGGTGAGCTCCGCGCCGGTCACTTCGACTCCTCGGACGTTGTTGCCTTCCGCCCTCATCGTGGCGCCGGACGCCGGGGATGTCCAACACCGAAGCAGCCCGTCAGCCAGAACGCCGGCCATCGGTCAGGGACTGCCAGTTGCGGAGCTTGTCCGGGTTCAGGACGATCCAGACGGTGGTCACCTCGGCCGCGGCGAGGTTCGCTGCCGTGCCCGCGGCCGGCGTCAGGTTCAGGCTGACGACTCCGACGGCCTGACCCGCCCGCCGCAGTACCAGACCGGCCCGGTCGTTGACGCGCTCGACGTTGCAGAGCTGCCCGGCCAGGAGGGTGGCGATGTGCTCGGCGGCCTCGCGGGCACCGCGGATCGGGCGGATCGCGGCGCGAAGCCGGCCGCCGCCGTCGATCACCATCTCCGCGTCATCGGCGAGCAGGGCTGCGAGCTGCGTCGCGTCACCGCGCTCGCACGCGGCGGCGAAACAGTGCACGAGCGCAGTGTGCTGATCGAGCACGAGCCGCCTCGGCTGGTCGGGCCGAGCCGGCGGCATGGCGTTGTCCGGGGCTGTCGGCTGCTGTTGTGCGACGGTCGGGAGCAGCTCGCGGCAGATCTCCGCGGTGACTCTGGTCAGCCAGTCCCGCGGTGCGGGGATCGCGGCGCGCGCGTCGTCGTCGACGGCGTACCAGCGCCGGTACGTCTCCCGGATCACCTTCTCGGCCATCACCGGTGAGTCGAGGATCCGCACCCCCACGTCGAGCAGGTGCCGTCGCTCGTCCAGCATCTCCGCGAGGGTCGCGGCCGCCCCACCGGTGATCGCGTGCGTCACGACCGCTCCACGCCGTACGCCGTACCTTCGGTCCGCATCGTCGTCCCCACTTCTCTCGCGCTGTCGCCCCCTAAGACCGGGCAGCGTTCGCGATCGTGAGGTCGTCTTGTCGGTGGTCCTCGTTAGCCTGACCGGGTGAGCGACTTCATCGGCTGGCCTTCGGCGGCGTTCGACGTCCTGCTCCAGCTCGAAGGCGAGCCGTCGGCCGACACCCGCCGCGCGTGCCGGCGCGACCGGGAGGCGCTGGTCCGCGAGCCGATGATCGCGCTGCTGAACGTGGTGGCCGACGCCGATCCGGCGTACGAGGACTTCTCGGTCTGGGGCTACGGCGAGGTCATCCTCCAGGCCTGGCAACGCCAGCACGCCATCGTCCGAATGGCCCGCAACGTCGAGCTCACCGTCCGCTTCGACCTGGACGGCCTGACCGTCGCCCTCTGCTGGTGGTACGCCCCATCACCCCAGATCGACCGCTACCGCACCGCCGTAGCAGCCGACGGCCCCGGCCGCCGCCTCGTCACCATCCTGCGCTCCCTGGAACGCGACGGCTTCACCATCACCGGCGACCAACTCAAACGCCCCCTCCGGGGATCCCCACCCGACCACCCCCGAGCGAGCCTGCCGCGCCACAAATCCCTCATCGCGAGCCGCCCACTGGGTTGCGAGCCGTGGCTCCATACCCCCGAGGCCGCCGACCACGTCCTCACCGCCTTCACCCAGCTCCGTCCGCTCACCCACTGGCTCCAGAAGAACGTCGCCCCGCAGTGAGTTTCGCGCGGGCTCCGATGGGCACCGCTGGACGAGAGCCCGACCGGAGGAGGCCTCGTGGTTCCGTTGAGTGGTGTGGTGCTGGACGCGCCTGATCCGCGGGCGCTGGCGGAGTTCTACCGGCGCTTGCTCGGCTGGGAGATCGTGCAGAGCGGCGACGAGTGGGTGTCGCTGCGCGGCCCGGAGGGCAGCAGCAAACTCTCGTTCCAGCGCGAGCCCAACCACACCGCTCCCGCGTGGCCGAGCGAGCCGGGCCAGCAGCAGATGCAGCTCCACCTCGATTTCCAGGTCGAGGATCTGCAAGCCGCCGAGCAGCAGGCGGTCGAAGCCGGCGCGACGACCATGAGCTGGCAACCGCAACGCGACGGAGTCCGCGTGATGGCGGATCCGGCCGGGCACGTGTTCTGCCTGTTCCTGCCGGGGTTCTAGAACCCCGCCGGCAGCGCGCGGCGTACTAGTCGGACGAGGGCTCGCGACTGGGGCTCCCACATGCGCCACTCGGTGGCGGTCATGGCGTACGAGAGGGCGTTGGGCTCGGCCCACTGGGTGAGCTCGGGGACGCCGAGTTCTGCGGCGGACCAGTCGTAGAGCTGTCGGAGCCGGGGGACGATCAGGCCGTAGTCGAGCAGGCGGCCGAGGGTGAGTTCCTGGCGGATGTAGAAGTGCGGGTCCTCGGCAAGTGGATAGTCGTCGGGTAGAACACGGGCCAGCTGCAGGAAGATCCCCGCCATCCCCAGCCGGGGATCACCCAGCAGCGGACCAATCGGAGCCAGCCAGCTCAACGCGATCCGCGGCGCGGCCGCCAGTGCGTGCGTGTAGAGCACCCGGC
This sequence comes from Kribbella sp. NPDC051770, assembly GCF_040681455.1. NCBI lineage: Bacteria > Bacillati > Actinomycetota > Actinomycetes > Propionibacteriales > Kribbellaceae > Kribbella > Kribbella sp. NPDC051770. The sequence continues at coordinate 672,534 of NZ_JBFAYT010000003.1, forward strand.
ACAGCACCACGTTCATGAAGAACCGCTCGGCGAGCGTCTCCTCGGCCGCCAGTTCCCGGTACGTCGCGTACGCCGTCACCACACTCGCGTTGTGCGCCCGCCACCAGGCCCGCGACGTCGGGTACTGCGCGAACGACTGCCAAAACCCGACCGCCCGCGAGGACGGCGTACCCGGCAGGTCACCCGTCAACGCCACCGCCTCGCACCCGTCCCGCAGGATCTGCTCGTTCACCGCCCGCCACCACGGACTCCCGCCCGGGAGCAGCACGCCCCGCGCCAGCTCCCACCGCATCGCCGCCGTAGCAGCCCGCCGGAACGGCAGATGCCGCGGCGCCCTCCCGTACGGCCCGCAGTAGCAGCGCTGCATCAGCGCCAACCGCCCCAACGGATCATCACGAACAGCAGCAACCTGCTGATCGGCCCACTCGGCGGCGCTCATCCGCCCAGGATGTCAGGCGGGGGCGTGGGTGTCGCCGAGTTCGATCGTGGTGACGCCGTCGAGAGCCTCGACGCGGTCGATCAGGTCGGCTCTGGTGCCCTGGCCGTGGACGTGCAGGGTGGCGTGCACGGTGTGCCGGGTCTCGTCGTGGCGCATGTCGAAGTTGTCGATGGTCCAGCCTTCGGTGGTCAGGGCCGCGAGGACTCCGCGCAGTACGCCGTGGCCGTCGGGGTAGCGGATCGTGACGGTCGCCGAGAAGTAGCGGCGGCGGAGGACGAGGCGGGGGACGTGGGGGAGGACCAGGACGACGAAGAAGTGGCAGGCGGTGGCCGCGACGGCGATCAGGATCAGGTTCGCGCCCGCCGCGACACCGATGGCCGCGGACAGCCAGAGCGATGCCGCGGTGGTGAGCCCGCGGACGGTGTCGCGGCGGACGAAGATGAGACCGGCGCCGAGGAAGCCGACGCCGGACGCCACCTGGGCCGCGATCCGCGACGGGTCGAGAGAGCTGCCGGCCGCCCCGACGAGCGTGCCGGAGGCGGTGAAGACCGCAGCGCCCAGCGCAACGAGCGAGTGGGTGCGGATCCCACTGTTGCTCGACCGGAACTGGCGCTCGGTGCCGACCGCGGCACCCAGTACCACGGCCAGCGCGAGCCCGGCCAGGAGACCGAGTTGCTGGGCCCACTGCATCGGCATCACGGCAGGCGGTGCGAGCTGAGGAGGGTCCAGGTCATGGTCTCCCACCAAGGCCCGTCCCAGCCGGTCCGCGTCTCGAAGCGGTAGAGCGAGACGACGTCGAACACGTAGTCGCCGGGGGCACCGATGTCGAGGTCGGTGAGGAACCGCAGCACCTCCGCGAACAGGTCGGGCCGCCGGGTCAGGTCGTGCCCGGCCAGCGACATGTGCCCGTAGAACTCGTCCTCCTCCTTCACCCCACCCCGGTACGCCGGGCCGAGCGGCGTCCGCAGCGGGTCGAGATGCTTCCGGGCCGCACGGAACAGCTCGAGCAGCGCCGGGTTCGGTTCGCCGGAGGCCAGCGAGCCGACGTCGTGGCAGATCCCGCCGTGGTACGGCGCAAGCCCGCGGTTGTGCACCGGCACCGCACCGAAACCCTCGACAGCTGCCGCGGCGGCGGCGACCATGTCGTTGTCGGAGGCATCGGTCGCGACGTGCCCGAGGATCGTGACGTGCGGCGGAAAGGCGCCGGCGGCAACGAGCCCGAACTGTGCGCGGAGCAGAGCATGAGTTTGCGCCTGGATGCTCGCGAGCTTCGCCGGCGGGCGGAGGAAGAGGCCGTAGCGGTAGCGGGGTGAGGTCATGGAGTCGTCCTTCTACTTCTGGATGCGCTTGGCGTAGTCGGCGAGGATCGATGCAGCCGCCTCCTGGGAGGCCTGGGCAGTCTGCGCAGGAGTCTGGTCGGCGGCGAGCAGCTTGTTGACGTTGGAGATCACGGCGCCGCGGACCGCGGTGTACGGGCCCATCCGGCAGCCGGCCGTCACGGTGTTGGCGGGAGTCTCCGCCAGTTGCTTGTACATCGCGGCGAACGCGGGCTGCGCAAGCAGAGCCTTGCCCTCAGGCAACTCCGCACTACCGGTGTTGACCGACAGGAACCCGGTCGCCTGCGCCCAGCGCGCCTGCACGGACGCGGACTGCAGGTACTTCAGCACCTCGTACGACGCCTGCTGCTCGTCCTTGCTGTGCCCGACGGCGTCGATCCACAACGACGCCCCGCCGACGACAACTCCCGCGTCGGCCGTGTCGGACACCTTCGGGAACGCGGCGACGGTGAGCGGGAACGAGCTGTCCTTCTTGATCGTGCCGAACGCGCCGGTGGAGGCCATCATCATCGCGACCTTCCCGCTCGCGAACGCGTTGTTCAGCGCACTGCTGCCGGCGCCCGCGTTGAACGCCGCGCCCGACGTGTACAGGTCCTGCAGCTGCCCGAGCAGGGCGAGCTGCTTCGGGTCGCTGAGGCTGACCGCGGTCGCCCGGTCGCTGGAGCGGCCGTTGCGCGGCGTACAGAACTCGACCCCGGCGGTGGCGCTGAGCTCCTCGATCATCCAGGAGTCGGTCAACGTCATCGCCAACCCGTGGGCGCCGGTCCTGGCCTTGATCTGCTTCGCCCACGCCGCCAGACCGCTCCAGGTGGTCGGGACCCGGCTGGGATCGAGACCGGCCTTGGTGATCAGCGCGTTGTTGACGTACACGATCGGCTGGGAGGCGTTGAACGGCATCGACAGCAAGTTGCCGTCGGCATCGCTGTAGTAGCTCTTGACCGGCGTCGGGATCGTTGCCGCGTCGAAGGATTTGTCGGCGCCGGTGAACGTCGAGACCGGCACGGTCTGCTGGGAGTCGATCATGAACTGGGTACTGACGTCGTTCATCATCATGATCGACGGCGTCTTCCCGGACTGTACGGCCGCGGTGTACTTCGTCTGCGCGTCGGCGTACGAGCCCTGGAAGGACGCGGTCACCGCGATCTTGCCCTGGTGGCCGGCGTTGAACTGGTCGACGAGCTGGGCGAGCGTCTCGGCGGCGGCACCGGACGCGGAGTGCCACAGGCTTACCTGCACCGCGCCGGACGCGTCTCGCGCGGCGGTGTCCGGCGTCGTACTGCTCGAGCAGGCGGCCAGGGCCGCGACGCCGCTGAGCGCGGCGGCACGGATGAGGAGCTGACGGGGTCGCATGAGGGTCTCCTTGGAGCTACTTGATCGCACCGGCGGTGAGGCCGGTGGCGAGGAACCGCTGTCCGAGCAGGACGAGCAGCAGGACAGGAAGCGTCACCAGCGCGTCGCCGGCCAGGACGACACCGAGGTTGCTGGCCTCGGCGTCGTTGAGCTGGGCGATGCCGAGCTGGACGGTGCGGGTGGTGGGGGAGTCGGTGACCAGCAGCGGCCAGAAGTAGCCGTTCCAGGCGTTGATGGCGCTGATCAGGATCACGCTGGTCGCCACCGGTTTGGTCAGCGGCAGCAGGATCGCGCCGATGAAGCGCAGGTGGCCGACGCCGTCGAGCTTGGCGGCCTCGTGGATCTCCCGCGGGAAGCTCAGGAACGCCTGTCGGAGCAGGAAGATCTCGAACGCCGACGCCAGGAACGGCAGGAAGATCGCGGTCAGTGTGTCCTGCAGGCCCAAGGATGAGATGGTCAGGTAGTTGGCGACGATGATCGATTCCGCCGGGATCATCAGCGTGCTGAGGATGACCAGGAACAGCGCCCTGGCCGCGCGGAGGTTGCAGAAAACCAGCGCGTACGCCGACAGCACGCTGATCACGAACTGCCCGGTCGTCTGGGCCAGCGTCACCAGCACGCTGTTGACGAACTGCCGGCCCAGCGGGACCAGCGTGGTGGCGTCGCGGAAGTTGTCCAGGGTGGGGTGCGCCGGGAACAGGCCCCGGACGCCTTGGACCAGCTCGGACGTCGGGACGAACGCGCCGACGAAGACGTAGTACAGCGGGAAGACCATCACGACGGACGCGACGGTCAGCCACAGGTAGGTCGCCGTACGACCGGCTGCGCGCATCAGTAGTTCACCCGCTTCTCGAGGACGCCGAACTGGAGGCCGGAGATCGCGAGCACGATGACGAACAGCACCAGTCCCATCGCCGACGCGGCGGCCAGGTCGGCACCGCCGGAGCCGAAGGCCGCGGTGTAGATGTTGTAGACGAGCGTCGTGGTCGAGCTCGACGGCCCGCCCTTGGTCAGGATCTGGATCTGGCCGAACGTGCGCAGCGCGGCGACCGTGCCGGTGACGAGCAGGAAGAACAGCGTCGGTGTGACCAGCGGCAGCGTGATCGACCGGAAGATCCGCCACGACGAGGCGCCGTCGATCCGGGCCGCCTCCAGCACCTGCTCGTCGACGTTGGCGAACGCGGTGGTCAGCAGTAGCACGGTGAAGCCCAGCTCACCCCACACCGTGGCGACGATGACGCTGGGCAGCGCCCACGTCGTACTGGTCAGCCACTCGACGGGGGAGCCGCCGAGGGCGACGACGATCGCGTTGACGATGCTGACGCCCGGGTTGAGCATCGCGGCGAAGGCGACCGAACCGGTCGCCACCGACGCCGCCATCGGCGAGGTGAGCAGGGCACGGAACACGGGCTGCCCGCGCAGCTTCGTCGCCAGCGGTGCGGCGATCGCGATGCCGCAGACCAGCCGCAGTACGACGACGCCGAGCGTGAACAGTGCGGTGACCCGCATCGTCTGGCCGAACGCGGGGTCGCCGGCCAGGGCGCTGAAGTTGTCGAAGCCGACCAGCCCGGTCGAGCGCCCGAACAGGTCGGTGCCGCTGAGGCTCAGCACGACCGTCTTCACCAGCGGGTAGAAGACGAACACCGCGAACAGGACCAGGGCCGGCACGATCGCGGCCGACCCGACGAGCTGGTCCCGGCGGCGCGCGAGGTGCAGTGTGCGGGTCATTTCACTCCTTGGGAACGTACCCAATTGGGAACGTACCCAGTATGGACCGCGCGTCCCACCTGTCAAGTGAACAGTGGGGTATCGTTCCCAGCGTGAGCGCAGAGACCGGAGACGACACCGCCGGAATGGGAACGATGCCAGCCGGTGAAGGCAAGCCGCGGCCGACCATCCTCGACGTGGCGGCCGAGGCCGGGCTGTCCCGCTCGGTGGTGTCGCGGGCGCTGACCGGGACCGGGTCGGTGAGCGAGGCGGCGCGGAGTCAGGCGCTGGCGGCCGCCGAGCGGCTCGGCTACCGGCCCAACACCGCGGCGCGCACGCTGGTGACCGGGCGGAGCAAGACGATCGGCGCGCTGATCCGCAAGGTGACCGACCCGGGGTACTCGCACCTGATCGTCGGCCTGCAGGAGCGGGCGACCCATCATGCGTACCGGGTGCTGACGGTGACCGGCAACCTCGACGTCGACTCCGAGCGGGCCGGGCTCGACACCCTGCTGTCGCTGCAGGTCGACGGCTTGGTGATCGGCAGCGGGAAGCTGCCCCCGGAGACGATCAGCAAGGTCGCGAACCGGGTGCCCACGGCGACCTGCTGGCGGCAGGTGCCGGGGGTCGACTCCGTGCAGGTCGACGAGCAGCGCTCCGCCGACGCCCTGTTCGAGCACCTCGCCACGCTGAACCACCAGCACGTCGCCGTCCTTGCCGTACGCAACCACTTCAGCGCCGAGGCCCGCCTGGCCGCAATCGCGCAGGCGGCCGAGCGGCACGACCTGAAGCTGCTGCACGTCGACGCCGGCTACGACCTCGACGAGTGCACCAAGGCGACCGCGCTCCTGCTCCAGACGAACCCCGAGGTCACGGCGGTGATCGCGCTGTCCGGCTGGGGCGGGGTCGGCGCGCTGACCGCGCTGGAAGCGGCCGGCCTCCAGGCACCGCGGGACATGTCGGTCGCCTGCTTCAACGCGGTCCTCTTCGACGACATCCCGCAGCTCGACCTGACCGCGATGGCCCAGTCCCACGAGGAGGCCGCCGCCCTGGCCGTGGACCTGATCATGGACCGCCTGGCCGACCGCGGCCGCCCGGCCCAGCACCGCACGATCCAGTCCACCCTGCACCGCGGCAAGACCACCGGCCCGGCCCGGACCCGCGCACTCCCCGCGAGCAGGAGCAAGTCCGCGAGCTAGGGCAAGTGCGGCGGATCGTCCATGTCTGGGTGCGATTGGCGCATTCTCGACGCCGCTGGGCGTCCGTACTCTCGGACTGCCGGTGGGCCCACCGGTCGACAGGCACATTGGCCAACGACCAAGGGAAAACCATGCAGATCTCCCAGAGACTCAGGCGTCTCGCGAAGCCGGCGGTGGTGCTGGTCGCGGCGCTTGCGGTCGGTCTACCGTTGCTTCCTGCGACCCCGGCGAACGCACTCGTCACGCACACCCTGACCTCGCCCGACGGGCTGACCAACATCACCGTGACCGATCAGCCGGGTGGTGGGCTGACCTACAGCGTCGTGACCGGGTCGACGACGATCTTCGGGGACTCGCCGCTCGGGATCTCGACCAGCGGTGTCGACTTCACCTCCGGTCTCACGTACGCCGGGGAGGCGCGCTCGGTCGTCACCGAGACCTACTCGCTGCCCGCCGGGACCAAGCCCAGCTACCTGAACGACGGCCGCCAGCTGACGCTGACCTACACCAAGAGCGGCGCGACGATGCAGCTCGTCGTCCGCGCGGACAACGACGGGATCGCCTTCCGCTACGTGCTTCCGGGCAGTGGCAACATGTCGATCACCGGTGAGTCGACCGGCTTCCGGTTGCCGGTGACAACCGGAGGCTGGGCCGCGCCCTGGAACGCCAACTACGAGCAGGACTACATCTACCGCAACGCCGCGCAGCTCAACTCCGGCGTCGACCTGACCATGCCCGCGCTCGCCTCGATCAACAACAATGCGTACTTCACGCTGATCAGCGAAGCCAACGTCTACAACTCCAACGCCAGCTACGCCCCGGGCATGCTCGAGGGCGACGGGCTCGGCACCGGCCTGCTCAAGCTCTCCCGTACGCCGGACCAGGGCTTCCCGATGGCCAGCACCTACCCGTTCCAGACACCGTGGCGGGTGGCGATCATCGCCCCGAACCTCGACGTGCTCTACAACTCCGACCTCGTCCAGCACCTCAACCCACCGGCCGCGAGTACGCCGTCCTGGGTGAAGCCGGGCCGCGCGGCCTGGTCCTGGTACACCGACGAGGACAGCGCGTCCGACCTCAGCAAGCAGAAGCAGATGGTCGACTTCGCCGCGGAGATGGGCTTCGAGTACGTGACCGTCGACTGCTGCTACACCCCGGCGGTCGACCTGCCCGCCATCTCGGCGTACGCCGCCCAGAAGGGCGTGAAGGTGTTCGCCTGGGTCACCGCCGACGCCGGGCAGACGCCGGCGCAGGCGAACCAGCTCGTCGTCGACCACAAGGCGTACGGCGTCGCCGGGCTGAAGGTCGACTTCTTCCTGAACGACTCGCAGGCCGTGCAGCGCTGGTACCAGTCGATCGGCGACGCGGCCGGCGCGAACCAGATGATGCTCGACCTGCACGGCAGCACCAAACCGGGCGGCGAGAACCGGACCTGGCCGTGGGTGCTGACGTCCGAGGCCGTCGCCGGGACCGAGCACTACAAGTACCCGCCGCCGACGACCGCCGCCGCGGACGTGACCTACCCGTTCACCCGTGGCCCGATCGGCCCGATGGACTACACGCCGGCGATGATCTCGCAGAACGCGTCGGTGCTCACGCAGGGCCACACGCTCGCGCAGGCGATCGTCTACAACACCGGCATGATCAACTACGCCGACTCGGCCGCGGCGTACGGGCAGTGGCCGGGCCGCCACCTGATGCGGGTGATCCCGACCAAGTGGGACGAGACGAAGGTCGTCGAGGGTTTCCCGGGTGACCACATCACGCTGGCCAGGCGCTCCGGCGCGGACTGGTTCGTCGCCGGGATGACGTCCCCGGCCCGTACGGCGTCGGTGCCGCTGTCGTTCCTCGGGGCGGGGACCTACACGGCGACGATCTTCTCCGACAACGCGTCCGGCCGGGTCCAGGTCAGCACGCAGTCGGTGACGAGCGCGACGACGCTGTCGCTGCCGATGATCGCGTCCGGGGGAGTGTCGGTGCACATCTCGCAGACGCCGCTCGCGCAGATCGGCAGTGCCGACACCCGGTACGAGGCGGAGTCGGGGTCCAACACCCGCGCGGGTGCGGCGTCGGTCGACGCCTGCAAGGGCTGCTCGACGGGCTCGAAGGTCGGCAACGTCGGGTCCGGCGGTTCGGTCCAGTTCAACGGCGTCACCGCCTCGACCGCGGGCACGCACCGGATGACGTTCACCTACACCTCGGCCGACCCGCGCTCGGTGCGGATCACCGTCAACGGCACGGTGCTGACCACGGCGAACCTGCCGGACTCGGGCGGCTGGGAGTTCGTCAACAAGTGGTCGGTCGACGTCCCGCTGGTCGCGGGGTCGAACACGATCAAGTTCGACAACCCGAGCGCGTTCGCGCCGGACATCGACGCGCTGACGATCGAACGGGCGACCGAGGCGGAGGCGGCCGGGAACACCCTGGCCGGCGGCGCCGCGACGGCCGCGTGCGCCGGTTGCTCGGGTGGCACGTTCGTGAAGTCGCTGAGCGGCAGCGGCACGCTCGACGTCAACCTGGTGACGGCGTCGTCGGCGGGCAACCACACCGTCCGGCTGGACTACGCCAGCGCAACCGCCCAGACCGTGCAGGTCCAGGTGAACGGCGGTACGGCGACCACCGTGACGCTGCCCGCGACCGGGTCGGCGACAGCCGTGGCAACCAAGACGCTCGGCCTGGCCCTGACCACGGGGTCGAACGTGATCCGGGTGAAGTCGGCCTCGTCGGCGGCGGTCGGGATCGACCGGGTCAGCGTCGTCCGCTGATCCTCCAGCCCGGGGCCACGATTCCCGCTCCGGCGGGGATCGTGGCCCTTCGCAACATCATCGAATCGTCCATGCTCGGGCACCGAAGAACCATGGTCGGCCGCCCGCGCCGTCACTAGGGTTGCCACCGTGACCATCTCCACCGCCTGGACCTCGACGCTCGCCCACGACGCACTCGGAGCGTCGTTAGCCGTCGGCGAATCCTCCATGCACCTGACCATCACGCGCCGCGGGCGGGCGCTGGCCGAGGTGGCCCTGGGGATCGGGATCGACGGTGCGGATCTGGGCGCCGGCTCGAGTGTCGTCCGGTCGGCGGAGTTCGCGGTGCGTGAGGAGTGGTTCGCCCACTCCGGCAAGGCACGCGGCGCGCACACGGTCGACCACCGTGAGTTGCGGGTCGACCTCCGGCACGCGGCGACCGGCCGCGACTGGACGCTCCGGGTCCGGATCGGCCGCGACGGCGTTGCCGTCCGGTACGCCGTACCGGATCTGCAGGGCACCGCGACCCTCACCTCAGACAGCACGAAGCTCGACCTGAGCCTCTTCGAAAGAGCCTGGGTCCTCGACTACCAGACCTGGTACGAGACCCCGCGCGTCGGCGTGGACCTGGCCGACCTCGCACCGGGCGCCTACGGCTTCCCGTTCCTGGCCCAGGCGGCGGACGACTACCTGCTCGTCACCGAGTCCGGTATCGACGGCCGGTTCGCCGGAGCCCACGCAGCCGTCACCGGTACGACGCTCGGCTTCGCGATCGCCGACCCGGCGGTCGAGATCGCCCGCGGCGACGTGACGCCCTGGCGGGTCTTCACCGTCGGCTCGCTCGCCGACGTGGTCGAGTCGCTGTTCGTCGACGAGCTGGCTCCCGCCGTCCGCCCGGAGCTCGCCGACGCCGAGTGGATCCGGCCCGGCCGCGCCGCCTGGTCGTGGTGGTCGGACTTCTACTCCGGCGCCCAGCTCGAGCAGCAGAAGCGGTTCGTGGACGCCGCGGCCGAGCTGTCCTGGGAGCACCTGCTGATCGACTGCGGCTGGGAGGAGACCTGGGTCCCCGAGATCGTCGCGTACGCGAGCCGGCGCGGGATCCAGGTGCACCTGTGGACGGTCTGGCACGACCTCGACGGGCCGGAGAAGCTCGGCAAGCTGGCGCTGTGGCGGTCCTGGGGCGTCGCCGGGATCAAGGTCGACTTCATGGAGTCGGAGTCCCGGGACCGCTACCGCTGGTACGACTCGGTGCTGCAGGAGACCGCGCGGCTCGGCCTGATGGTGAACTTCCACGGCTCGGTGATCCCGCGCGGCTGGGCCCGGACCTGGCCGCAGGTGATCGGGTACGAGGCGATCCGCGGCTCGGAGTACTACGTGTTCTACAACGACACCCCGCTGACCGCCGAGCACAACGTGATCCAGCCGTTCACCCGCAACGTCGTCGGCGCGATGGACTACACCCCGGTCGCGTTCTCGGCCCCGGACCGGGTCACCAGCGACGGGCACGAGCTCGCGCTGGGCGTGGTGTTCGAGAGCGGGATCACGCACTTCGCCGACGACGTCGCGGCGTACGCCAAGCGGCCGCTCGCGGCCCGGTTCCTGGCCGAGCTCGCGCCGGTGTGGGACGAGACGGTGCTGTTGTCCGGTACGCCGGACAGCGAGGCAGTGGTTGCTCGACGCAACGGCGATCGGTGGTTCGTCGGGTGCGTCGCCGCGGGGGAGAAGCGGACCGTGACGGTCGACCTGGGCCGGCTGGGGCTGACGGACCCGGTCGCGTGGATCGTCGAGGACGGGTTCGGCGAGAACGCACTGGCCGAGCGGACCGTGCACGGCCCGTTCGACGTGGAGCTGGCACCCAACGGTGGCTTCGTGGCGATCGTTGCCGACGGCGCAGATCTGTTTCGGTCGGCCCCGCGCCCCACGACCGACGCGCCGATCGTCGACCCTGCTCTGGTGGTGCTCGACGAGAACAAGAGCGCGGTGATCACCGCCGGCGCCGACGTCCGAGTGGCCCCCGGCTGGAGCGCCGAGCCGCTCGGCGACGGCCAGTGGCGGATCCAGGCGCCGCAGGACCAGACCCCCGGTTCCCAGGGCGTCATCACCGTCGAAACCACCTCGATGCCACCCGTCGTCGCCCACGCGCGCGCCGTCGTACCGCTCACCGAAGGCATCCACCAGGTCTCGGCGCTCCCGATGCTCTCGTTCACGAACGAGAGCGGCCCGGTCGAGCGCGACCAGAGCAACGGCGGCGGCAACCCCAACGACGGATCGCCGATGACGATCGCCGGAGCGCATTTCGCGGACGGTCTGGGAGTCTCGACGCCGTCCACGCTCGACCTGTACCTCGGGGGCCACGACGGCCGGTTCACCGCGCGGGTCGGGATCGACGACGAAACACCGCAGACCCGTGCCCGGGCTGTGGTGAGCGGTGACGGCCGTGAACTCACCAGCGTCGTGCTGGAAGCAGGAAACACCGCGGTGGACATCGACCTCGATGTCCGCGGCGTACGGGTACTGACCCTGTCCACGGAAGAGGTCGCCGTCGGCGACGCTCCCGCCCACGTGGACTGGGCCTCGGCCCGCCTCTTGGTGACGAAAGGAAACAGATGAACAGGAAGTGGTTCGCAGCCCCCGCGCTCGTGCTCGTGGCGGCGCTGCTGGCAGGGTGTTCCGACGACGGCGGGGCGTCGGCCGAGGCGGGGAAGCCGGTGACGATCACGTACGGCATCTGGGCCGGGACGCAGACACCGGCCATGCAGGAGATCGCCGACGCCTTCACCAAGCAGAACCCGGACATCACGGTGAAGATCGAGACCCGGCCGTACCCGGAGTTCTGGTCGACGCTGCAGACCGGCGCCGCCGGTGGCACCGCGCCGGACGCGTTCTGGATGCTCGCCCAGCAGATCCGGCCGTACGCCGCCGGTGGGCAGCTGCTCGACATCTCGGACGCGGTCAAGGACCAGAACGTTGACCTCGGCAAGTACCCGAAGGCGGTCCTGGACCTGTACGACCAGGGTGACGGGAAGCTCTACGGGCTGCCCAAGGACGTCGACACGAACGCGGTCTGGGTGAACAAGGCGCTGTTCGCGAAGGCCGGCGTCCCGCTGCCGAAGGCCGGCTGGACCTGGGACGACTTCCGCGCCACCGCGAAGAAGCTGACCGACCCGGCCGCCGGGACCTGGGGCGTGGCCGCGCCGCTGGACTACCAGGGCGGGTACTACAACTCGATCTTCCAGGCCGGTGGCAAGGTGATCGCCGACGACGGCAAGTCGGCCGCGATCGACAGCCCCGAGGCGCAGGCCGGGATCAAGTTCTGGACCGATCTGCAGGCCGACAAGTCGTCGCCGACGCTGAAGCAGCTGTCCGACACCGAGGCCGAGACGATGTTCGAGCAGGGCAAGGTCGCGATGTACGTCTCCGGGGCCTACTGGGCGCTGAAGCTGTACGACAACAAGGCGTTCCGGCCCAACGTCGACGTCGTCCCGCTGCCGACCGGTGTCAAGCAGGCGACCGTGACCAGCGGGATCGAGAACGTCGGGTTCGCCGGGACCAAGCACCCGGAGGCGACGAAGAAGTTCCTGCTCTTCGCCAGCGGCCAGGAGGCGGCCAACATCCAGGCCAAGTCGGGTGCGGTGCTCCCGGCGTACGAGGGCACCGAGAAGGCGTGGATGAGCGCGATGCCCGAGTTCAAGAACCTGCAGGTGTTCATCGACGCCAAGGCGTACTCGGTACCGCTGCCGGTCCAGGGCAACGCGGCGGAGTGGCAGGGGCTGCAGGCGAAGTACCTGACCGACGCCTGGGACGGGAAGACCTCGGTCGCCGACGCCACCGCCCAGTACGCCGACGCCATCGACAAGGTCCTGGCCGAGAACGGATGAGGAAGCGCACCGACTGGGCGGCCTACGCCATGATCGCTCCGGCGTTCATCGGCCTGGCCGCCCTGTACCTCTGGCCGTTCCTGTCGACCTTCGTCAAGAGCTTCAGCAAGGTGCCGGTCTTCGGTCCGGCGAAGTTCAACGGCGTCGACAACTACCAGAACCTGCTCTCCGACGCCGACTTCTGGAGCGCGCTCGGCAACTCCGCGAAGTACACCGTGATCGTGCTGCTCGGCATCCCGCTGGCGATCGTCTTCGCGGCGCTGATCGAGCAGGTCTCCCGCGGCCGGGCGGTCTACCGGGTGCTGTTCTTCCTGCCGGTGGTCACGCTGCCGGTCGCGGTCGGCATGGTCTGGCGATTCATCCTGAACGGCGACTTCGGGCTGCTGAACTACCTGCTGTCGCTGGTCGGGATCCCCGGCCAGTACTGGGTGGCCGACGACCGGTTCGCCGTCTACGCGTTCGCGGTGGTCGGGATCTGGATGGGCCTCGGGGTGAACCTGATCATCCTCGGGGCCGGGCTGCAGAACATCCCGGTCGAGCTGTACGAGGCGTCCGCGCTCGACGGCGCCGGCCGGGTCCGGCAGTTCTTCGCGATCACGCTGCCGCTGCTCAGCCCGAGCGTCTTCTTCGTGACGATCCTGACCACGATCTCGGCGCTGCAGATGTTCGACCTGGTGTTCATCATGCTCGGCAGCGTGAACAACACCGCGCTGAGCGGTTCGAAGACGATCGTCTACCTGTTCTACGAGGCGGCGTTCGTGCAGTTCAAGCAGGGGTACGCCGCGGCGATCGCGATCGTGCTGCTGGTGATCATCATGATCGTCACCGCGGTGCAGTTCAGGTTTCAGAAGAAGTGGGTCGTTTATGACTGACACCGGTGTACGGCGCAAGGAGTGGCGCATCCACGTGATCCTGGTGATCGCGGTCGCGGTGATGGTGGTCCCGTTCGCGTGGGAGATCCTCACCTCGTTCAAGACCAGCAACGAGGTGGCGTCGCTGCCGCCGACGCTGTTCCCGGCCGACCCGTCGGACCGGGGCTACCGCGACTTCTTCGGGGTGACGCCGTTCTGGGCCCAGCTCAGCGTCTCGGTGATCTCGCTGGTCCTGCGCGTCGCCGGTCAGGTCTTCGTGGCCGCGCTGGCCGGCTACGCGTTCGCGCGGCTGCGGTTCCCCGGCCGCAACGTGCTGTTCGCGCTCTTCGTGCTGATGCTGATGGTGCCGAGCCAGCTGTTCCTGCTCGGCCAGTTCGACATCATGAAGGGGCTCGGGCTGCTCAACACCGTGCCCGCGCTGGCGATCCCGGGGATCTTCTCTGCGTTCGGGACCTTCCTGATGCGGCAGGCCTTCCTGACGATGCCGAAGGAGTACGAGGAGGCGGCGCGGCTCGACGGGGCCGGGACGTTCCGCACCTTCTGGAGCGTGATGCTGCCGATGGCGCGGTCGATGCTCGCGGCGCTCGCCGTACTGACGTCGCTGTACTCGTGGAACGACCTGCTCTGGCCGCTGATCGTCGCTCCGGCGGGTGACGCGCGGCCGCTGCCGGTCGGGCTGGCCAGCCTGCAGGGCCAGTTCGGGACCGACTACCCGGCGCTGATGGCGGGTGCGCTGGTCTGCACGATCCCGCTGGTCGCAGTGTTCATCGCGCTGCAGCGGCAGTTCTTCTCGGGGATCGCGAACAGCGGCCTGAAGGGCTGATCGGTCACGGGATGTTCCGGCGCCGGAACTGCGTCGGACTCATCCCGTGGAACCGGCTGAACTGCCGGGAGAAGTACAGCGGATCGGTGTAGCCCAGCTCGTCGGCGATGCTGGCGACGGTCGCCGGCGACCCGTCGAGCAGCTGCCGAGCGCGGGCCATCCGCAGGCTCTGGTGATGAGCCAGTACGCCGCCGCCGGTGACCTTGCGGAACAGCGAGCTCAGGTGCGAAGGCGAGACGCCGACGAGCTTGGCCAGCTCCGGGACGCGCACGGTGCTGTCGAGGCGGTCGGCGAGGTAGCTCATCGCGCGCTCCAGCGGGTCGCCGTCGGCCGGCATCACGCGGTCGACGTTGATCTGGGTGAGCAGCTTCCACGCCGCGCCCGCCGTACCGATCAAGCGTGGCGGCGACTGGTCGCGCTCGAGGCTCGACACGATCTCGTCGAGCAGCGCGACCGCGCGCTCCATCCGGCGGATCGGCACGATCGGCCGCTCCACGGTGACCTCCAGCGTCTCCACGAGCTCCGCGACGTCCGTGCCCGACAGGTGGCACCACCAGATCGACCACGGGTTCGCCTCGTCCGATCCGTAGGTGTGCGGCGCTCCGCGCGGAACGACCAACGCGGACTGCGAGCCGATCCGGTGCATGGTGTCGCCGACCTGTGCCCAGCCGGTGCCCGCCGTACAGACGATCACCACGGTCTCGTCGATCCCGCGCGGGCGCTGCATCCGGTGCCCGCGGGCCAACGGAAAGTATCCGGCGACCGTGACGACGAGCCGCCGCGTGACCGGCCGCCCCAACGCTTCGCCCACCAGCGGCCTGGGCACCACGACGATCCGCTGGTTCCGAAAGCCTTCGTGGATGGGCATGTGCCAATGATGCGTGCTCCGTCAACCGTTCTTCCGCAGCGCCGGCGGGTGTTTCCGGGTGAGTCGACGGCGCAGGGCCCGGCGTTCGTCCTCGTCGAGGCCGCCCCAGACGCCGGCGTCCTGGCCGGTGCTCAGGGCCCAGTCGAGACAGTCGGCGGTCACCTCGCAGCGGGCGCAGACCGCCTTGGCGGACTCGATCTGGATCTGGGCGGGGGCGGTCGAGCCGATCGGGAAGAACAGTGCGGGGTCCTCGCCGCGGCAGGCGGCCAGCTGTAGCCATCTCATACCGGTAGGACCGAATGACGACCCGGTTTTGTGACGGTCAGGTGCTCGACGATCGCCGGGGTGATGATCGCGGGCTGCTCGGCGTTCGCCAGATGCGCCGCGTTCGGTACGACGAGCAGGCGGCCGTCGCGGACCGAGTCGGCGATCGCGGCCAGGTGGGGAGGTGGGGTCGCGGGGTCGTCGGCGCCGGCGATCGCGAGGGTGGGCGTGGTGATCGTGGGGAGGTCGGGGCGGAGGTCCATCGTCGCGATGGCTTCGCAGCAGGCGGCGTAGCCCTCGGGTGGGGTTGAGCTCACCATGGCCTCGCTGCGGGCGCGCTCGGTGGGGAGGAGGGCGGGGGTGAACCAGCGGGAGACGACCGCGGTGGCGACGGCTGCTGTGCCTTCGGTGCGGACGGTCTTCGCGCGGTCGTACCAGCCGGAGGCCGGGCCGAGGTGGGCGCTGGTGCACAGGACGACCAGGCGGTCGACGCGGTCGGGCTCGCGGGCGGCGAGGCGGAGGCCGGTCATGCCGCCGAGGGAGAGACCGACGAAGTGGGCGCGGGCGACGTCGAGGTCGTCGAGCAGCGTGAGCACGTCGTCGACGAGGTCGTCGATCACGTACGGGCCGGGTGGGACCGGGGAGGCGCCGTGGCCGCGGGTGTCGTAGCGGACGACCCGGAAGTGCTGCTCGAGGCCGGCCAGGTTCGCGTCCCACATCGCTGTCGTCGAGCCCAGGGAGTTGGACAGGACGACGACCGGGGCGTCGGCGGGGCCGGTCACGACGCGATGCACCTGGGTCATGCCGTCCACGCTAGGCGGCTGCGGCGAGAGTTAGAAGTATCGGTTTCGCGTCGATCAAGACGTCACGGCTATCAATTCTGCGAGGATGGGCCGATGGAGCTGCGTCATCTGCGGTACTTCGTCGCGGTCGGCGAGCTGCGGCACTTCGGCCGGGCCGCGGCGCGGCTGCACATCGCCCAGCCGCCGCTGTCGCAGCAGATCCGCCAGCTCGAGGCGGAGCTCGGCGTCGAGCTGCTGCGGCGCACCACGCGCCGGGTCGACCTCACCGAGGCGGGCGCGGCGTTCCTGCAGCGGGCGCGGGAGATCCTGGGTGCCGTCGACGCGGCGACGATCGAGGCGCAGCGGATCGGGGCCGGGCTCGAAGGACGGTTGATGGTGGGCTGCGTCGGCTCGGCGACGTACAGCCTGCTGCCGAGCCTGGCGCGGACGCTGCGCGAGGAGCTGCCGGGGGTGGACTTCAGCTTCCGGGGCGAGATGCTCGCGCCCGATCAGGCGGCGGCGCTGCTGGCGGGGGAGATCGATCTCGGCGTACTGCGGCCGCCGGTCGACGAGCCCGGGCTGGAACTGCATGCGTTACGGCGGGAGAAGCTGATCGTCGCGCTGCCGGACGGGCACCGGCTGGCGGCCCGGAAGCGCTTGCGGGTGGTCGATCTGCGGGACGAGAACTTCATCGCCTACCCGGGGCAGCGGCGGTCGGTGATGAGCGGGCGGGTGCTCGCGCTGTGCCGGGAGGCGGGGTTCGAGCCGCGGGTGCGGCAGGAGGTGGGGGAGACGTCGACGCTGGTCACCTTCGTCGCCGCTGGGCTGGGGGTCGCGTTGGTGCCGGAGTCGGTGGCGTCGCTGACCGTCGCGGGGGCGACGTACCGGCCGCTGGCCGGCGGCGGTCAGGTCGAGCTGGCGGCGGCGACGCGCGTTGGTGACGACGCGCCTGTGCTGGCGAGAGCGCTGGCGATCCTCGCCGAGCTGACCAGCGACTAGCGTCTCGGCGAGCTCACCAGCTACTAGCTTCTCGGCGAGCTCGCCGGCGGCTAGAAGAACCCGTCGCGCTCACTCGGCGCGAGCGTTCGAGTAGTCCGCACCGCAGCCAGGTCGCGCCCGATTGCCTTCGCAGCATCGAGCATCAACGGCACCACCTCAGCGACCAACCGCTCCGGCGTCGTCCGCCCGAGCGTCGACGAGTACGCCAGCGCCGCCATCACCTCACCGCCCTGATCGACCACCGGCACCGCAGCCGACAGCAGCCCGTCCTCCAGCTCCGACTCAGCGACCGCATATCCCAACCGCCGTACGTCGTGCAGCGCGTCCCGGAACCGCACCGGATCGGTGATCGTCCGCTCGGCCCTCCGCGGCAGACCGGCCTCGATGACCGCCTCGACGACCGCGGGCGGAGCCCAAGCGGTCAGCACCCGTCCCATCGACGTGGCGTACGCCGGCACCCGGCTGCCCACGTCGACCGCGATGCTGAGGATCCGCCGCACCTGCACGCGGGCGACGTACACGACGTCGGTCCCGTCGAGCTGCGCCAGCGACGCGGACTCCTGGGTCGCCTCGGCCAGTCGCAGCAGGTGCGGCTGCGCGACCTCGACGATGCCGTGCGTCGCCGCGTAGTGCTGGCCGATCGTCAGCACCTTGGGCGTCAGCGACCAGCGCGGCCCGGCGCCGGCGACGTACCCGAGGCGCTGCAGCGTGAGCAGGATCCGGCGTACGGCGGGACGCGAGTAGCCGGTCCGGGTCGCGATCTCGGCCAGGGTCGGGTTCGGCAGGTCGGCGTCGAAGGCCAGCAGGACGGCGAAGCCGCGCTCGATGCTCTGGACGAAATCGCGGTCCTGGCCCGCCTCGGGTGACGGATTCATACGCCCGGCCTCTCAGTCCTGCCCAATTCGGTATTGATGCGGACGGCTCCACGCGTTGACGCGGCCGGTCGCCGTCGAGCACTGTCGATGACGAACGCAGAGCGTGCAACGAGTACGCACAGCGTACATCAGGAGGTGGGCGACATGGAGGCACGCAAGCTCCGGGACGCATTCGGCCAGTTCGCCACGGGCGTCACCGTGGTCACCTGCACCAACGAGGACGGCGAGCCGCACGGCGCCACCGTCAACGCCTTCACCGCCGTCTCCCTCGACCCGCCGCTGGCCCAGGTCACTCTCGGCCGCAGCTCCAAGGCCTGCCAGTTCCTGGCCGGCCGCGGCTTCGCGATCAACGTGCTCGCCGCCGACCAGCTCGACGTGGCCTGGCACTTCGCGGGCCGGCCCGCGGCCCGCCCGCCGGCCTGGGCCGCCGGCTGCACCGCCCCGGTGCTGGAAGGGACCGCGACGACGATCTCGTGCCGGCCCTGGCGTACGTACGACGGCGGCGACCACCTGATCGTGATCGGCGAGGTCGAGTCCGTGGAGATTCCCGGCCGCGACCCGCTGCTCTTCCACGGCGGCCAGTTCCGCCACCTCGGGCCGCTCCCGACCGCGCTCGCGTGGGACGGCTCCATCGACAACCCCGGGCACGGCTGGTTCGACGCCACCGCCCAGTTCACCGCCCTCTGCGACGTCACCCGGGTCTGAGAGACCCATCACCTCGTTCGAAGGGAAGCACCATGACCGTCACCCAGGACCGCAAGCTCAGCACCGTCGAGGAGGGGCCGAACGACGTCCGCCCGATGACCGGTGCGGAGTACATCGAGTCCATCCGCGACGACCGCGAGGTCTGGATCTACGGCGAG
Source organism: Kribbella sp. NPDC051770 (assembly GCF_040681455.1). Taxonomy (NCBI): domain Bacteria; kingdom Bacillati; phylum Actinomycetota; class Actinomycetes; order Propionibacteriales; family Kribbellaceae; genus Kribbella; species Kribbella sp. NPDC051770. The sequence goes on from NZ_JBFAYT010000003.1 coordinate 691,534, forward strand.
CGGGTCCGCGACGTCACCGAGCACCCGGCCTTCCGCAACCCGGTCCGGATGACCGCGCGGCTGTACGACTCGCTGCACGACGAGGCGGCCCGCGGTGTGATGACGGTGCCGACCGACACCGGCAACGGCGGCTTCACGCACCCGTTCTTCCGGGCGCCGCACAGCTCGGCCGACCTGGTCGCGGACCGGAACGCGATCGAGCACTGGGCCCGCCAGACCTGGGGCTGGATGGGCCGCAGCCCCGACTACAAGGCCAGCTTCCTCGGCACCCTCGGCGGCAACAGCGAGTTCTACCAGCCGTTCGAGGAGAACGCGAAGCGCTGGTACAAGGAGAGCCAGGAGCGGGTCCTGTACTGGAACCACGCGATCATCAACCCGCCGGTGGACCGCAACCTGCCGCCCGACGAGGCCGGCGAGGTGTTCATGCGGGTCGAGAAGGAGACCGACGCCGGGCTGGTCGTGTCCGGCGCGAAGGTGGTCGCGACCGGGTCGGCGATCACCAACTACAACTTCATCGCGCACTACGGGCTGCCGATCAAGAAGAAGGAGTACGCGATCGTCTGCACCGTGCCGATGGATGCCCCCGGCATCAAGCTGATCTGCCGGCCGTCGTACACCCTGCAGGCCGACGTGATGGGCAGCCCGTTCGACTACCCGCTGTCCAGCCGGATGGACGAGAACGACACCATCTTCGTCTTCGACAAGGTGCTCGTCCCGTGGGAGAACGTGTTCGCCTACGGCGACCCGGACAAGATCAACGGCTTCTTCCCGCAGTCCGGGTTCATCCCGCGGTTCACCTTCCACGGCTGCATCCGGCTGTCGGTCAAGCTCGACTTCATCGCCGGGTTGTTGCTCAAGGCCCTCGAAGCGACCGGGAGCAAGGACTTCCGCGGCGTCCAGACCCGGGTCGGTGAGGTGATCGGCTACCGCAACACGTTCCGCGCGCTGGCCGACGCGATGGCGCTCAACCCCGACCCGGGCCCGAACGGGACCGTGCTGCCGAAGCTCGACTACGGGCTGGTCTACCGCCAGCTGATGATCCAGGCCTACCCGCGGGTGAAGGAGATCATCATGCAGGACGTCGCGTCCGGCCTGATCTACCTGAACTCGAACGCGGTCGACTTCAAGACCCCCGAGATCCGGCCGTACCTGGACAAGTACGTGCGCGGTTCCAACGGGTACGACGCGGTCGACCGGGTCAAGGTGATGAAGGCGCTGTGGGACTCGGTCGGGTCGGAGTTCGGCGGCCGCCACGAGCTGTACGAGCGCAACTACTCCGGCAACCACGAGAACGTGAAGGCCGAGATCCTGTTCGCCGCCGAGGCCCAGGGCGAGACCGACGCGATGAAGGGGTTCGCCGAGACGATGCTGTCGGAGTACGACCTCGACGGCTGGACGGTCCCGGACCTGATCAACCCCACCGACGTGAACCGCATCCTCAACCGCTGAAGGAGTCCCCTGATGAGCACCGTGCAGGAATCACCGACCGCCGCCGGCTCCGGGGCCAGCGCGAGCGAGAACTTCCGGGCCGCGGCCGAGCGCCGTACGGCCGCCGGGACCAGCCCCGAGCGGGTCAGTGCGATCGTCACCGCCGTCCTCCGCGGCGTCCACGACGCGGTTCGCGAGCACCAGGTCACCTACCCCGAGTTCCAGGCCGCGAAGGCGTGGCTGATGGAGGTCGGCGAGACCGGCGAGTGGCCGCTGTTCATGGACGTCTTCGTCGAGCACGTCGTCGAGGACGTCGCCTCGACCACGCAGCACGGCACCAAGGGCAGCATCGAGGGCCCGTACTACCTGCCCGGCCAGGTCGCGCTCGGCTCGACCTGCGAGCTGCCGCGACGAGACGACGAGCGCGGCGACCCGCTGGTGCTCGACGGCCAGGTCCGCGCCCTCGACGGTACGCCGCTGGGCGGCGCGCTCGTCGACATCTGGCATGCCGATGCCGACGGCTACTACTCCGGCTTCGCGCCGCACCTGCCCGAGGGCAACCTGCGCGGCGTCGTCACCACCGACGCCGAGGGTCGGTTCGCGATCACCACCGTGCAGCCGGCGCCGTACCAGATCCCGACCGACGGGCCGACCGGCAAGCTGATCGCGGCCGCCGGCTGGCACCCGTGGCGGCCCGCGCACCTGCACGTGATCGTGCGGGCCGAGGGGTACCGGCCGATCACGACGCAGCTGTACTTCGCCGGTGGCGAGTGGCTCGACTCCGACGTCGCCGAGGCGACCAAGCCGGAGCTGATCATCGACCCCCAGGACGACGGCACCGGCACCCGGCGCTCGACGTACGACTTCGAGCTCGAACCCTTCTGATCCGGCCGGGGGACCGGTGACCCCGGCCCCCTCGGCAGGCCCGACCCGAAAGGCAGCACCGTGCCCGTCAGCCACGACGACCTGACCATCGAGCGGGTCGAGACGATCATCCTCGACGTCCCGCTGCGCCGGCCGCACAAGTTCGCCCGCGTCACCATGGACGCCCAGCCCGTGCTGCTCACGCTGATCCACACCCGCTCCGGCGTGGTCGGGGTCGGCGAGGGCGTCGTGCCCGGCGGGCCCTGGTGGGGCGGTGAGTCGGTCGAGTCCATGAAGGTCACCATCGACACGTACGTCGTACCGCTGCTGCTCGGCCGTCGCGTGGACGACATCGAGGGCATCTGGCGGGACATCTCCGATCGAGTGAACGCGAACCTGTACGCCAAGACCGCCGTCGAGGTCGCGCTGCACGACGCGTGGGCGCGGTGTCTCGGCGTACCGGTTCACACGTTGCTCGGTGGGCTCGCGCGAACCAGCATCGACGTCACGTGGGCGCTCGGCGCGGAGCCGGAGGAGGTTGTCGTCGAGGAGGCGCTGGCCAAGCTGCACGCGGGTGAGCACCGCTCGTTCAAGCTGAAGATGGGCGCGTTGCCGCCGGAGGAGGACACCCGGCGGATCTGCGCGATCACGGAGAAGCTGGCCGGGTCGGCCGGCGTACGGGTGGATCTCAACGCGCGTTGGGATCTGATGACGTCGCGGACGTACCTGCCGCGGCTGGTGGCGGCCGGGGTCGAGCTGGTCGAGCAGCCGGTGCCTGGTGAGCAGGTGGAGGCGCTCGCGGAGATCAACGCGCTGCTGCCGGTTCCGGTGATGGCTGACGAGAGTCTGCGGACGCCGGTCGATGCTGTTCGGCTCGTTCGGCTGCGGGCTGCTGATGTGTGGTCGATGAAGACGACGAAGATGGGTGGCCTGCGGCGATCGCGGGACATCGTGGCGATCGCCAAGGCCGCCGACATTCCCTGTCATGGCGGGACGTCGATCGAGACCGGGATCGGTACGGCGGCGTCGCTGCATCTGGCGTGTGCTGCGCCTGGGGTGACGTGGGGGAGTGAGCTGTTCGGGCCGCTGCTGTTCGCCGAGGAGATCCTGCAGACGCCGTTGCGGTACGTCGACGGGGAGCTGCAGCTGCCGGAGGGACCGGGACTCGGCGTCACGCTGAATCTCGACGCGGTGGCCGCGTTGCGGCGTACGGATCTGGTGCGGGGGGAGTGACTGTGCTCTTTCACGTACGGATGGATGTGGCGATTCCGCACAACCTGGATCCGGAGGTCCGGGCGGACCTGGTGGCACGCGAGAAGGCACGCGCGCTGGAGATCCAGGCCTCGGGTGCTTGGCCGGAGTTGTGGCGGATCGCGGGCGAGTACGCGAACTTCAGCATCTTCGACGTCAGCTCGAACGACGAGCTGCACGACTTGTTGACCAGCCTGCCGCTGTTCCCGTACATGAAGATCCGGGTGACGCCGCTGGCGACGCATCCGTCGAAGCTGGGTGCTGCTCGGGGTTGAGCAGGGCGGGGACTTCTCACGCGGGGTGCGGGCGAGCACACTGCAAGGGGGAGGGGATCTGATGAGCGTGATGGAACCGGGAGACGGGTTGGCTGATCTTGCGCGGGAGTCGGCCCAGCACGCCGAGCAAGCGGCGGCGGAGGCGCAGGCCGCGGCGGCATCCGCGGAAGAAGTGGCACGAGCGATCGAGCCCGTGGGGCCCGCGGGCGTCGGAGACACCGAGCCCAGCGGCGGCACGGTGGGCGAGCGCGTCGCTCCCGGGTCGGCGAGCGACTTCACCGGTCCTGGCGAGAACGAGCCCTCGGCCGGGACCGACTTCTCCGGTGGGGGATACGGCGGCGGCCCCCAGGGGCCGTGATCCCGGACAGTGCGGCCGCGCTGCTCGCGCTGCTGGGGCTGGTCGCGCCCGGACTCGTGTACCAGGCGCGGCGCGAGCGGCGGCGGCCGCCATCGGTGGAGAGTGCGTTCCGGGAGGCCAGCCGGGTCGCGCTGACCAGTCTGCTGTTCACGGTCGCGGCGACGACAGTGATGGTGGTGGTCGCGTCGGCGTGGCCGGCGCTGCCCGAGATCTCCACCTGGCTGCGCGATCCGGGGGCCTACCTGCCGGACAACTACGCGAAGGTCGGCCTGTTCCTGCTGCTGGAACTCGTCCTGGCCTGCTGCCTGGCGATCCTGTTCGAGGCCGGCACCGGGCGCGGGCTGCGCGGCAACATCCTCGCGGGCAGCCTCTGGTACGGCGTACTGCGGCGTGACGTACCGGCCGCGGCGACCAGGGTCTGGCTGTGGATCGTGACCAAGGACGGCACGGAGCTGAAGGGCGGGCTGCGCGGGTACACGCCGGGGGAGAGCGACGACGTCCAGGAGATCTCGATCGGGGGATCGCCGATCAGGCGGCTGCGCCCGAAGGCGAACCCGGCGACCGGCTGGGAGACCCTCGACGCGTGGGACTCGGTGGTCGTCTCGGCGGCCGAGATCAAGTACTTCCTGGTCGTCTACCTCGATGCCGAGGGCAACTTGTTGCGGGCGGAGCCGAAGGCGGCCTGGTGGAAGCGGGCCGGGACGAGCGTCCGTGACTACCTCGGCCGCAGACCGTCCAGGATCAGGGCGAGCAGGTAGGGAGCCCGGTCGACGGGACTGGTCGCCGCGCGCCACAGCGCGCCGGTGAGCTGGAGGAAGTCGCCCGGCTCGGCGTCCTCGCGGATGGTGCCGGTCTTCTTGCCGGCGTCGAGCAGCTCGGTGATCGCGGCGATGACCGGGCCGTAGGTCTGCTCGGTGATCGTCTGGTGAGCGCTCGGGCTGAGCGCGTCGCCGAGGCCGTGCTTGCGGCGCATCGCTTCGACGAGGACGAGCGTCCACTGCCGCAGCGCCTCCAGTGGCGTGAGGCCGGCGAGCAACTCCGGGACCGTGCCGACGATGCGTTCGACCTCGTCCTGGTAGACCGCCAGCGCCAGCGCCTCCCGGGTCGGGAAGTTGCGGTAGAGCGTGCCCGCGCCGACGCCGGCGCGCTGGGCGACCTGGTTCATCGACGGCGCGCCGTCCTCGGCGAAGGCCTCGCGGGCGGCCGCGAGGATGCGGGCCCGGTTCTCGCGGGCGTCGGAACGAACCATGAAAAGACCTCGTCTTGCTAAGTGGAGAGTTCTCCACTAACGTATCTGGAGAGTTCTCCACATAGCTTAGAGGAGCGTCATGCAGTACATCAAGCTCGGCACGACCGGTCTGGACGTGTCACCGATCGCCATCGGGGCGATGACGTACGGCGAACCCGACCGCGGGCACCCGGTCTGGTCGAAGGGCGAGCAGGAGGCCCGCCCGCTGATCCAGCACGCGCTGGACGCCGGGATCAACTTCTTCGACACCGCGAACCTGTACTCCAACGGGTCCAGCGAGGAGATCCTCGGCCGCGCGCTGCGCGACTTCGCCGACCGCGACGCGGTGGTGATCGCCACCAAGCTGCGGCACCCGATGCGGACCGGCCCGAACGGCCGCGGCCTGTCCCGCAAGGCGATCCTGACCGAGGTCGACCACTCGCTGCGCCGGCTCGGCACCGACTACATCGACCTGTACCAGATCCACCGCAACGACCACACCACTCCGTGGGAGGAGACGCTCGAGGCGCTGAACGACCTGGTCCGGGCCGGCAAGGTGCGCTACCTCGGCGCCTCGTCGATGCACGCCTGGGAGTTCGCGAAGGCGCTGCGTCTGCAGGCCGAGCACGGCTGGGCGCGGTTCGTCTCCATGCAGGACCACTACAACCTGCTGGCCCGCGAGGAGGAGCGCGAGATGATCCCGCTCTGCCTCGACGAGGGGGTCGGGACGATCATCTGGTCGCCGCTCGCGCGCGGCCGACTGGCTCGCGCCTGGGACGAGGCGCGGACCACGACCCGGTCCGAGAGCGACGGCGCGTACGCCGACACGCTCTACAGCCCGGAGCAGGAGGCCTCCAACCACGCGATCGTCGACGCGGTCGGAGAAGTTGCCCAGGGCCACGGTGTGAACCGGGCGCAGGTCGCGCTGGCCTGGTTGCGCCGGCAGCCCGTGGTCACGGCGCCGCTGGTCGGGGCCGGATCGGTTCAGCAGATCGACGACGCCGTGGCCTCGCTCGACGTCGAGCTCACCGACGACGACGTACGCCGCCTGGAGGCGCCGTACACGCCGCGGTTCGACTGGCAGGGCGTCTCCGACGAGGCCGAGCTGGAAGTGATCCGGCAGCGCGTGCCCGGGATGGCGCTGGCATGAGCGGGGCGAAGGTGCTGGTCACCGGCGGTTCGGGGTTCATCGGCAGCTGGTGCGTGCTCGCGCTGCTGCAGGCTGGGTACGACGTGCGCACCACCGTTCGGAGTCTCGAACGCGAGGCGGCGCTGCGCGAGCAGTTGCATGCGGCAACGGAGTTCGACGACGCGCGGCTGGGCGTCGTCCGGGCTGATCTGGAGAGCGACGACGGATGGCCGGCGGCGGTCGACGGGTGCGAGTACGTGCTGCACGTCGCGTCGCCGACGCTCCGGAACGGACCGGTCGACGAGGCGTCGATGGTCAGCGCCGCGCGGGACGGCGTGCTGCGGGTGCTGCGGGCGGCCCACGCGGCCGGGGTGAAGCGGGTCGTGCTGACCAGCGCGTTCGGTGCCGTCGGCTACGGGCATCCGCGGCGGGCGACGCCGTTCACCGAACAGGACTGGACGAACGTCGAGGCCGACATCGCGCCGTACCAGAAGTCGAAGACGCTCGCCGAGCGCGCGGCCTGGGAGTTCGTGCAGAACGAAGGCCGAGGCCTCGAACTGACGGCCGTGCACCCGGTCGGTGTGCTCGGGCCGGTGCTCGGTCCGGACGACCCGCCCTCGCTGCGGGTGATCCGGCAGATGCTCGACGGCGCGCTGCCCGCCTGCCCGCCGTTCGGCACCAGCTGGGTGGACGTCCGTGACGTCGCCGATCTGCACCTGCGCGTGATGACCGACCCGAACGCGGTCGGCGAACGCTGGCTCGCCTCGGCCGGTCCGAGTCTGCGCACCGTCGAGGTCGGCCGGATCCTGCGCGAGCAGCTCGGCGAGCGCGCCGCGAAGGCGCCGACCCGGGAGATTCCGTTGCCGCTGGCCCGTATTCTGAGCCACTTCAACCCGCAGTTACGCGCCGTACGCCCGCAGCTCGGTCAGGACTTCGACGCCACCAGCGCCAAGGCCGAACGCCTGCTGGGCTGGAGACCGCGCCCGATCGAGCGGACCATCGCGGAGACCGCCGAGAGTCTGCTGGCCCACGCTCACTGATCGTGGAGGGACTGCTGGTACTGCTCGGCGTACGTCGGGTGGTCCTTCAGCAGGTCGTCGCAGAAGGCGGCGACGTCGGGGCCGATCAGGTCGAGCACGCCGCGGCCGCTGGCGGCGCCCTCCTCGAAGAAGTCGGCGATGCCGTTCAGGAGGGTGCCGTCGGTGAGGTCGACCGGGCCGACCTTGAAGATGTAGCGCTGCATCTCCCGGTAGACGATCTGGTAGTCGGGCGGAAGTGCCTTGATCCGGGCGACGTGCGCGCGCCACTGCTTCTTGCCCTCGATGATGTCCTGGATGCCCACGTCAGTCTCCTAGCTTGGCGAGCTTCTTCGCGACGTTCTTGTTCAGCTGGTCGCGCCAGCGGTCGCGGTAGGTGCGGGCGCCGGCCCCGCCGGCCAGGGCGGCGCTGAAGCCGACGATGTCGTCGCCGACGACCTGGTAGATGGTCTGGCCCTCGGCGGCCGACTCCTCGAGCAGGCCGAGCGCGCTGTCGAAGATCGGCATCAGGTTGCGCCCGGTGAAGTCGGAGTAGCCGAACAGGTGTCCCTTGATCTCCTCCCAGGCGGCTCGGTACGCGTTCGGCAGCGCGGCCGCGCGGACCTCGTACGCCTTCCACTCCCGGGTCAGGTCGCTGCCGGTGATGGTCTCCCAGAACGTCGTCATCGCGTCCCCTCCCGCAGTTTCTCGATCCGTGCGGTCACGTAGTCCCACTTTCCCCAGAAGGTCGCGAGCTCGGCGCGGCCGGCCGCGTTGAGCGCGTAGAACTTGCGCGGCGGTCCCTGCGCGGACGGCCGTTTGGTCACCTGGACCAGCCGGTTGCGGTCCAGCCGGAGCAGGATCGTGTACACCGTGCCCTCGACGACGTCGGCGAAGCCGAGCTCGTTCAGCTGCCGGGTGATCGCGTAGCCGTAGGTCTCCTCGGTGCCGATGATCTCCAGCACGCAGCCCTCGAGGGTGCCCTTCAGCATCTCGGTCAGGTCGTCCATCGCGGTCCTCTCTGGTACTCGGTGGCACCGAGTACCAGTACACAGTAGCACCGAGTACCGGCTACCGGAACAGGTCCAGCGAACGGCCGATCAGAGTGGTGGCGAGGACGGTGAGGACGACGACGGTGATCGTGGTGAGGTTGCCGAGCAGCCAGCTCTCCAGCGACTTCAGCGTCGGCGCCGACCTCCGCGCTCCGGCAACAGCGACGGCGGCGAGTGGTCCGAGGATCGTCGACGACGCGACGACGACGAAGACAACGACCGCGCCGATCAACGACCCCGTGCCGAGCGCGGCCGAGCCCAGCGAGCTGCCCGCGCTCAGCACCAGCGGCACGTTCTTCAGGTTCGCGAGCGCCGCCCCCGCACCGGCGAGCACCAGAGCCGGCGCCGACAACGCCGGAATCCGATCGACGATCGCCGGCCGCGGCGGGGGAGCGTCGGGTGGCGGCCGCTTACGCCAGTACCGGACCGCGAGTACGGCGAACACGAGCCCGACCACCAGCTGCAGTACGTCGACGCCGTCCCGCGTCGCCTCCGCGTTGTCGTCCGCGACGCCGTCGGTCAGCCAGGCGACCAGCCCGGTCGCGAGCGTCAACGCGCCGAACCAGCCGGCGGTGAACGCGAGCCCCGCGCGGACCGGCCGGTCCGACATCAGCACCAGCACGATGCAGACCAGCGGCACCGGGCTCAGCGCGATCGCCATCGCCTGCGGGAAGACCGCTCCGGCGACCGGCCACACCTCAGGAGCCGTTCGGTGGCTGGGTCGGCGGGACCTGCAGCACCTCGAGGATGTTGATCCCCAGCATGTCCAGGTGGTTGAGGATGCCGGCCAGCGCCGCCTGGTCGTCCAGGTACCCGTGCAGCACGGTCTGCGCCGGCTCCCGGTCCACGCTGAGCGACGGGAACGCGGCGGTCAGGTCCCGCGACAGGGTGCCCTTCACCCGGATGACGTAGTGGCCCATGGGACGCCCCTTTCACGACCCCTCTCGCAACGACTGTGCGACTCGCGGCTCGGCGGGGCATCACCCTTCCTGGGCGACGCCTCCGGACGCCGTACCGGTCGCCCGGATCGGGGGAGGGTGAGCGGGCGCCGGAGCGACAGGCTGGGCAGATGGCCGAGACGTCGACACCGGCGCACCGGGCCAGGGTCCCGAAGCCAGTACTGCGGATCGGCCGGGTGCTGCTCGTCGTCGTGGTCGGCTGGCTGCTGCTGCGGCTGATCCGCGGCGTCGACTGGAGCGAGGTCGGCTACGCGCTCACGCACCTGAGCCTGTGGCAGGTCGGCGTGCTGCTGGTCGCGATGCTGTGCCGGCGCGCGGTCCTCGCCGCGCCGCTCGCGCTGCTGATCACCGGTCTGGGCTACGTCCGCGCGATGGTCAGCGACGTCGCCGCGGCGGCGGTCGCGACCATCGCGCCCTCACCCGGCGACGTGGTGATCCGGCTCGCGATGCTGCGGTCGTGGGGGATCGACACCACGGACGCCGCGTCCGGGCTGACGCTCGCGACGACGCTCTTCTACGTCGTACGGCTGGCCGCGCCGGCGTTCGGCTTCGTGATCTTCTGGGCGGCGCTGGAGCTCTACCCGCCGTTCGCCTGGTCGGGGCTGCTGTTCGGCGCGGGCGCGCTGGTGCTGCTCGTCGGGCTGCTGTACGCGCTGCGCGCGGAACGCACCGCGGCGACGATCGGGCGCCTGCTCGGGCGGGTGTTCCGCCGGGTGCGGCCGTCCAGCCAGGGGCCCGAGGTGTGGAAGGAGCGGCTGGTCTCGTTCCAGTCGCACAGCGCCGGGCGGATGAGTGAGCGCGGGTGGCTCGCCGTACTGAGTCAGGTGCTGCTGGTCGCTGTCGAGGCGGGTGTGCTCGTGCTGTGCCTGGCGTTCGTCGGGGTGCAGCTGGACGGGCGGACGGTGCTCGTCATGGTCTGCAGTTTCATGGTCGCGTACCCGCTGACCGGGCTGCCGCTGATGGGCGCCGGCGTGCTCGACGCGACGTACGCCGCGTTCGTGGCGGACCACACCGCGCTGGACGCGACAGATCTCGTCGCGGGATTGCTGGTCTGGCGGGTCGCCGTACAGGTCGTGCCGGTGGTGGTCGGCCTGCTGACAGTGATGTGGTGGCGGCGGTCGACGGCCTAGGCGGTGTCGAGGATCCGGGCCTTCTCGGCCTCGAACTCGGCGTCGCTGAGGATGCCGTCGTCGCGCAGGCTGCCGAGCTCGCGGAGCTGCGCGAGGACGCCGGAGCGGTCCTTCGCGACGGTCGGCGGCGGGGCGACGGTCGAGGCGGCCCACTTGCCCTGCTGGCGGGCGGCGACGCGGTTGTGCACGCGGGCCGCCGTACCGGCGATGACGGCGGTCCGGGCCGCGCTCCTGAACAGGCTCACGGTTTCTCCCAGCCGTCACCGAGCGCCGCCTCGATGTCCGCGGCCGGGATCCGGCCGGCGGCGACCAGGCGCGCGCCTTCCTCGCGCAGGGCGGTCTCCATCGCGACGACCCACTCGTTCTCGTAGATCACGACGATCGCCGAGCGGCCGGCGGAGACGAAGTCGCCGGCCTCCTGCAGGTCGTCGGCGCCGAGCAGGCCGGACGAGCAGCCGACGAACGGGGTCAGCTCGGGCATCGCGTCCGGGTCCGGTACGGCGAGCGCCAGGGTGCCGTCGGCGGCCTTGTGCACGATCTCGAGGTCGAGGACGCGGATGTGGTCGGCCTCGGCGAGGCGGAGCAGCGCGGCCAGCCCGCGGGGGCCGGGGCCGGACGCGGGGACCTCGACGACCAGCAGGTCGATCGGGCCGAGCACAGGCTCCTGGTCCGGCATCGGGCCTCCCAACGGAATCCGCAGAACACCCAGATCCTCCGGTGCCGCCGGGATCGGGCGGATCACCCGAATCGGGTGACCTGGCCGGTGCCGATCAGGCCGGAGCCGGATGGTGTGGGGAGTGCGCGGGCGTGCACATCCTGTGGGCATGACGGCTTGGAAGAGAGCACTGGCAACGGTCGCGTGCATCCTGCCGGCCGCACTGTTGCCGACCGCACCCGCCCAGGCCGCAGATCCTCCGGCCGATGCCGCCGCACAGCAACTGGCCGAACGCTACGCGCCGGTGGTCAAGCTCCAAGGCGATTCCTCGCGCTGCGCGGACGGCGAGCAGTTTCAGCCCACCGACGTCGAGGCCGTGCTCGGCGATCAGCAGGTCGCGCTCCGTGGACCGTGGAGACCACCCGACCTGGTCAAACCGCAACCCGAAGCCGCCGACCTCGGCCACGGCTTCCCCGGCCATTTCCTCGACTTCCCCGGCGACCCGCTCCGCCCCGGATGCTCGTACGCCGAGTGGTCGGCCCGCATCAACGCCGCGCACCCGTCGACCGTCTACGCCCACGTCGTCGCCGACCCGGGCTTCCCCGGTCAGCTCTCCCTGGAGTACTGGTTCTTCTACGTGTTCAACGACTACAACAACACCCACGAAGGCGACTGGGAGTCGATCCGGCTGGTCTTCGACGCGGCCACTCCCCAGGCCGCGCTCAGCACCGAACCGACCGCGGTCGGCTACAGCCAGCACGGCGGCGCCGAACGCGCCCGCTGGGGTGACGCCAAGCTCGAGCTCGTCGACTCGACCCATCCGGTCGTCTACCCCGCGGCCGGTTCGCACGCGAACAAGTACGGCCGCCGCCTCTACCTCGGCCGCGGCTCGGAAGGCCTCGGCTGCGACGACACGACGAACCCGGCCACCGAGCTGCGCCCCCGCGTCGCGTACGTCCCGATGGACCGCGCCGACTACCTGCGTCAGTACCCGTGGCTGGCGTTCGAAGGACGATGGGGCGAACGGCAACGATCCTTCTTCGACGGACCCACCGGCCCGAACATGAAGACCTCGTGGACCGCGCCGATCCAGGACGCCGAGACGAGCTGGCGCGACGACAGCAGCACAGTCCCCGCCGGCACGCTGCTCGGCCCGAACAGCACCAACGCGTTCTGCGCCGCCGTCGCGACCGGCTCGAACCTGCTGCGCGAGACCCTCGACCGCACCTGGCTGCTCGGCCTGATCCTCGCCGCGGTCGTCGTACTGATCTGGTACGCCGCCAGCCGCACCCGCTGGAGCGACGCGGACCCCCTTCCGGCCCGCCGGCACCGGGCATGGGGTCAGACGGTGGTCGCGGCGTTGCAGCTGTTCCGGCGACGACCACGCCTGTTCGCGGGCTTCGCCGCGGCGTTCGTCGTACTGAGTCTGCTGACGCTCGTCCTTGCCGAGCTGCAGGTCGCGCGGCGTGACGCGCCGACCGACCTCGGCGCCCCGACCGAGAACGCGACCGGCTTCTGGGCGTCGTTGACCGCGCTCGTCATCACGCTGCTCACGGTCGCGACGTACGTCGTCCTGCTGGCCGCCGTGACGGCGACCCTCGACCAGCTCGACCGCGGCCGCCCGATGACGGTGTCGCGCGCTCTGCAGGTGGTGGCCGCGCACTGGCGACCGCTGACCCACGCGGCTGTGCAGTACTTCGTCGTCATCACCGTCCTGACGGTCTTCGTCGCGACGATCCCGCTGGCGATCTACTACGCGGCCAGCCGGGCGTTCGCGATCCCGATCGTGGTCGCCGAGCGATGCACCGGCCGTACGGCGCTCAGACGCAGCCGCCTGCTCGTGAAGGGCCGCTGGTGGCGCACCGCTGGTCCGCTCGCGATCGTCGTCGGGCTCGCGCTGGCGGCCGGGCCGATCGCCGGAATCGTCCTGCTGCTGGGCACCGACCTGGCACCGGGGCTGATCAATCTCGCGTCGTCGGTGCTGTTCGCGCTGGCGATGCCGGTCGCCGCGGCCGCGGTCGTCTACCTGTCCTTCGACCGCGCCGAACCGCGGCCGGATTCACCCGGATCAGGGGAGCTGCCGGGCGATCGCCGAACCTATTCTCGGGATGGCGACGGGAGCGTGCGCGCAGGCTCCTGACCGGACCGGAGGAGGCCGAGATGGTCCAGCCCGAACCGCCGGCGGCACGCCGCTCCTGGAACCCGCTGGTGCCGATCGCGGCCGCCGCCGCAGTCGTCGGCGCGCTGATCACCGCCCTCGTCTTCGTCGCCGTACGGGACGACAGCGGCAGCGCGTCGACTCCGGCGGCGGCCGACGCGGACACCGCGATGTGTGCCGCCGTACCGGTCGCCGACCAGGTGCTCCCGTCGATCGTCACGATCTCGGCCCGTCGTGGCGCCCAGGCCGGGACCGGGTCGGGGCAGATCATTACCGAGGGCGGCTACGTTCTCACCAACGACCACGTCATCTCCGTCGCCGCTGGCGCGGGTGGTGCGGTGAGTGTGCAGTACAGCGACGGCCGCAGCTCCGACGCCGTGATCGTCGGGCGCGACCCGAGCACCGACCTCGCCGTACTGAAGGCAGCCGACGCCGCGAAGGACTACCCGTTGATCGGTTTCGGCTCGTCGGCCGCGCTGAAGATCGGCCAGCCGGTGGTCGCGCTCGGCGCGCCGCTCGGACTGGCCAGCACGGTCACGTCCGGCATCGTCAGTGCGCTGGACCGGTACGTGCCGGTGCCGGGCGACGGCGTCACCCACCACCTGATCGGCGCCATCCAGACCGACGCGGCGATCAACCCGGGCAACAGCGGCGGCGCGCTCGTCGACTGCGCCGGCAAGCTGGTCGGGGTGAACGCGGCGATCGCGACCGTACCGAACGAGGCCGGGGTCGGCGGGGGCGGCAGCGTCGGCCTGGGCTTCGCGATCCCGGTCGATCTCGCGAAGCCGATCGCGGACTCGCTGATCAAGACCGGTCAGCCGGGACACCCGACGACCGGGCTGCAGGTGCAGGAGATCCCGCCCGCGGTCGCGAAGGCGTCGGGGGCTCCGACCGGGTTGTTCGTGCTCGCTGTCGACGCCGGGGGACCGGCCGCGAAGGCAGGGCTGAAGGCGGGCGACATCATCACGCGGATCGACGGTGAGCCGGCCACCAGCAGCGAGCAGGTCGTCGTCGCGACGCTGACCCGGCAGGTCGGGGACACGATCGAGCTGACCTTCGTACGGGGAGGTGCGCCGGCCAACGCCATGCTGACGCTCGGCGCTCCTTAAGCCGGCGCTCGCTAAGCCGGCGCGACCGGCTGCGACGCGAGCAGATCCAGCCCGAGGTGCCGTGACAGGTATCGCGCGGTCAGGATCCCCCGCACGCTGTTCCCCGCCTCGTCGAGCCGTGGCCCGTACGTCGCCAGCGCGCCCTTGCCCGGCGAGACCGTCACGATCCCACCGCCGATCCCGCTCTTCCCCGGGATCCCGACATCGAGCAGCCAGTCACCCGACGTCTCGTACAGACCCGCGATCGTCATCACCGCCAGCGTCACCCGGGCGATCTCCGGGTCGACCACCCGCTCCTGCGTGATCGGGCAGACGCCGCCGTCGGCCAGCGTCGCGCCCATCATCGCCAGGTCGGTCGCGGTGACGCTCAGGCAGCTCTGCCGGGTGTAGAGCTCGACGGCCGCGTCGGTGTCCCCGGCCAGACCGTCGACGCTCTTCAGCAGCGCGGCCAGCGCACGGTTGCGGTGGTTGGTGGCCAGGGCCGAGGCGAGCACCTCGGCGTCCAGCGCGAGCGGCCGCCCGGCGAAGCGGTTCAGACCGTCGAGCAGCAACCGCCACCGATCGTCCAGGCTCTCGCCCGGCGTCAGGCTGGTCGTGGCGATCGCGCCGGGGTTCACCATCGGGTTGGTCCGCCCGCCGTTCGACCGCTCGACGGCCTGGACCGAGTTGAACGACAGCCCGGTCGCGTTCACGCCGACCAGCGCGCGGACGGCGTCCACGCCCACCGCCTGGCAGGCCAGCGCGAACACGAACGGCTTGGCGACGCTCATGATCGTGAACGCCCGCCGCGAGTCGCCCACCTCGTACAGCCGGCCGTCGATCGCCGCGACGCAGATCCCGAAGCTGTCCGGGTCGGCGCGGGTCAGCGCCGGGTAGACCGCCGACAGCTCGCCGGCGTCCGTCGTACGGAAGAGCCGGTACGCCGTCTCGACCAGGTCGCCGACGGTCGCCCCGCCGGGCAGGCCGCCGGTCGAGACGAACCGGTCCGGTGGCATCAGAACGGCCAGACCAGCGGGACGATGACGATTGCCGTCAGCAACCACCAGGCGAGCACCACCAGCCCGAGCTTCCAGTAGTCGCCGAACCGGTAGCCGGCCGGGCTCATGATCATCATGTTCGCCGGGGTAGAGATCGGGGTCAGCAGCGAGGCCGCGCCCGCGACCGCGACCAGCATCAGCACCGGCTGCACCGACGTCCCGGTGCCCTGCGCCGCAGCCACCGCGATCGGCGCGACGATCAGCACGGTCGCGGTGTTGCTGACCATCTGGCCGAGCGCGGCGGTGAGCACGAACAGAGCCAGCAGCAGCAGGTACGGGCGGCCCGGCCCGACCGCGTCCACGATCAGGTCGGCGATCCGGTCGGCGCCGCCGCTGGACTGGATCGCGCCCGACAACGGGATCAGCGCACCGATCAGGACGACGATCTGCCAGGAGATCGCCCGGTAGGCCTGGCCTGGCGTGACGACCTTCGTCAGCACCATCGCGGTCGCGGCGAGGACTCCGGCCATCGCGGGCGGGACGGCGCCGGTCGCGAGCAGCACGACCATCGCCACGAGCACGGTGACGGCCACCGACGCCTTCGGGCCCCAGGGGACCGCTTGGCGGCGGACCAGCTCGGGGGCGTCGACGAGCAGGACGTCGCGGTCCCGGGTCAGCTCGTCGAGCTCGGGCCAGGGGCCGTAGACGAGCAGCGCGTCGCCCTCGGCCAGCTGGGTGGACCGGCGGCCGCGGTCCTTGCCCATCCGCTGCACGGCGATCACCACCAGGTCGTGCGCCCGGTGCATCCCGGGGAAGACCGTCTCGCCGACCATCGACGACCGGGGCGGGATCACCACCTCCACCACCCCGGCGTCGCGGGTGATCAGCCCGTCCATCGGCACGGAGGTTGCTGCGAGCAACGACTCGGTGGTCAGTCCGGCGACCTGGTCGGCCGGACCGGTGACCACCAGCACGTCGCCGACGTCGATCGCCGCGTCCGCGCGCGGGCGGCCCTGGCCGTCCTGGATCCCGACGATCACCACGTCCGGGTACGACGTGAGGTCGACGTCGTGCGGCACCCGGCCGAGCAGCGGTGAGACGTCGCGGACCTGCAGCCGGTGCAGGCGCTCGGGCAGCGTGTAGTGGGCGTGCAGCGTGGTCGCATGCACGGCGAGGTCGGCCGCGGGGTTGGCCGGCCGGGCCGCCGGGAGCAGCTTCGGGCCGAGCAGCACCGAGATCGCGATCGTGCCGACCACCAGCGGGACGCCGACCACGGCGAACGAGAAGAACGGGAACGGACCGGCGCCCGCGTCGTTCGCGGCGTCGGACACGATGATGTTGACCGGCGTACCGGTGAGCATCAGCAGCGACCCGGCGCTGCCCGCGAAGGTGAGCGGCATCAGCATCCGCGACGGCGGCTGACCGATCCGGACGGCGAGCATCACCACCAGCGGCAGCAGCGCCGCCACCGCGCCGTTCAGCGTGATCAGCGCCGAGAGCACGGCCGACAGTGCGGTCACGGCGACCAGGAGCCGGCCGCGCGTCGTACCGGCGTGTTTGACGATCTGCTGACCGGCCCAGACCGTCACGCCGGTCGAGTCGACACCCTCGCTGACCACGAACAGCGTGGCGATGAAGATGACGACCGGGTCCCCGAACCCGGCCAGCACGGCGGTGAAGTCGAGCACGCCGGTGATCCAGAGCGCGAGCGCGGTGAGCACCGCGACCACCTCGACCGGCAGCCGGTTCGCGACGAACGCCACGACGGTGAGCCCGAGGATGATCAGGCTCACCGTGCCGTCATCCATGGCGCGGGCCTAGCCGAGGTGCACCGGGGAGGACGGCCCCCACGGGATCCCGGTCAGGTACCAGACCACGTAGAACAGCGCCCAGGCGACCAGGACCACCAGCGTGTACGGCAGCATCATCGAGACCACCGTGCCGAGTCCGGCCTTCTTGCGGTACTTCTGGCAGACCAGCACGATGAACGGCAGGTAGACCATCAGCGGGGTGATCACGTTCACCGGCCCGTCCCCGACCCGGTACGCCGCGACGACGGTCTGCGGCGCGATCCCGAGCCGGTAGAACAGCGGCACGAAGATCGGCGCCAGGATCGCCCACTTCGGGATCACGCCGGGCATGATGAGGTCGATCACGACGACCAGCACGATGAACCCGATCAGCAGCGGCAGCGCGCCGATGTCGGCCCGCTCCAGCAGGTCGGCCAGACCGGTCGCGGCCAGCGTCGAGATGTTGGTGTAGTTGAAGTAGGCGATGAACTGGGCGATCAGCAGCATCAGGAAGATCAGGCCGCCGAGCCCGTTGAAGGTCTTCACGATCGCGTTGATCACGTTGGTGCTGCCGGTCAGCGACTTCGCGCCGCGCCCGTAGCCGAGGCCCGCGGCCAGGAACAGCATCGAGATGATGAACAGCAGGCTGCTCATGAACGGGGACGACCCGAAGATCTCGCCGGTCTCGGGGTTGCGCAGCGGCGCGTCCGGGATGAACGTCAGCGCCGACACGATCGCCACCGCGACCAGCAGGTAGTAGACCGAGAACCGCAGCCCGCGGGACTCCAGCGCCATCTCCTCCTCGGTCGGCACGTGGTCGGCGGGCGCGTCCGCCGGTGCCTCGGCCGGGTCGTAGCGGCCGAGTCGCGGTTCGAGCACCCGCTCGGTGACGATCGTCATCACGATCGCGCAGAAGATCGTCGAGGCGATGCTGAAGAAGAAGTTGTGGGTGACGTTGAGGTGCACGTCGGGCGCGACCAGCGCGACCGTCTCGTTGGTGACCTCGGTGATGATGCCGTCCGCCGGGGTGATCAGCACGTTCACGAAGAAGGCCGCGCTGACCCCGGCGTACGCGGCCGCGATCCCGGCCAGCGGGTGCCGGCCGAGCGAGACGAACGCGGCGGCGCCGAGCGGGATCAGGACCAGGTAGCCGGCGTCCGAGGCGACGCTGGAGATGCCGCCGAGCAGCACGATGATGAACGTGATCGCGCCCTTCGGCGCCACCTTCACCATCTTGCGGATCAGCGCCGCGATCAGGCCGGCCTCCTCGGCGACGCCGACACCGATCATCGCGACCAGGATCACCGCGACCACGCCGAAGTCGTTGAAGTTCTGCACGGCGGTGGTGAACATGAACCGGATGCCGTCGCCGTCGAGCAGGCTCTCGGCGGTGATCGTCTCCTCGCGCACCTCGAAGTCCGGGACCGGCGGGGCCGGGGGAGCGTCGTTGCCCGCGACGCTGGTGCCCTGCGGGTACTCCGGCGCGACCTGGACGGTTGCGGGCTCGGCCACCTCGGTGGTCACGCTGGTGCCGGCCCAGGACAGGATCTGCGACGTCACGATGACGATCACGATCAGGCCCAGGAAGATCAGCGCCGGGTGCGGGACCTTGTTGCCGACCCGCTCGATCCCGTCCAGGACGCGCTGCATCCCGCCGGCCTTGACCGGCTTGTCACCGACCGTCTTGGCGCTCATGACGGCGTCGCGAACGATCGCGCGAACTCGATCAGCAACCGGGTGCCGAAACCGGTCGCGCCCTTGTTCCGCCAGCTCCGGGCCTCGGGCAGCTGCGCGGTCCCCGCGATGTCGAGGTGCGCCCAGGGCTTGCCGTCGACGAACTCCTCGAGGAACAGCGCGGCGGTGATCGAGCCCGCGTTCACGCCGCCCATGTTGGTCAGGTCGGCGATCGGGGAGTCGAGCTGCTTGCGGTACGGGCGGTGCAGCGGGAGCTCCCAGACCGGTTCGTCGACGATCTCACCGGCTGTCTTCAGCTGGGTGACCACCGCCGGGTCGTTGCCCATCACGCCGGCGATCTCGACCCCGAAGGTGCGCAGGCAAGCGCCGGTGAGGGTGGCGATGTCGACGATCGCGTCGACCGGTTCCTCGGTCGCCAGGGCCAGGCCGTCGGCCATCACCAGGCGGCCCTCGGCGTCGGTGTTGAGCACCTCGACCGTCGTACCGTTGCGCATCCGCAGCACGTCGCCGAGCATCATCGCCGAACCGGACGGCATGTTGTCGGTGCACATCAGGTAGCCCGTGACGGCCGCCGTACAGCCGAGGTCGCGCAGCGCGGTCATCGAGGCCAGCACGGTCGCCGCGCCGGTCATGTCGTTCTTCATCTGGGCGTGCGACTCGTCGCTCGGCTTGAGGCTGATACCGCCGGAGTCGTACATGATCCCCTTGCCGATCAGCGCGATCCGGCCGGTCGGCTGCTCGGGCGTGTAGCGCAGCCGGACCATCCGCGGCGGCTGCACGCTGCCGCGGTTGACGCCGAGCAGGCCGCCGCAGCCCATCGCGATCAGCTGGTCCTTGTCGTAGACCTCGACCTCGAGGCCGGCCGCCGTACCGACCTCGACGGCGATCTCGGCCATCCGTACGGCGGACAGCGTGGTGGCGGGACAGTTGGCCAGGTCGCGACCGAGGCTGCACGCGGCCGCGACGACCCGGCCGCGCTCGACACCCTGGCGAGCCTGCTCGGAGTCCTCGTCGAAGGCCACCACGAGCAGGGACTCCAGCGTCGGCTTGTCGGCGTCCTTGCCGAGGAAGTACCGCCAGCGGGCCAGCAGGACGCCTTCGGTGACGGCCTGCGCGAAGTCGGCGACCGAGACGCCGCGCAGCTGCGGCGGCACCTCGATCGCGAGCCGCCGGTGCCAGGGCACGGCCCGGGCGAAGTCGGCCGCCAGGTCCCGGACCAGGGCGAGGTCGACCTCACCGGCACCGGTCCCGATCGCGACCCGGACCGGTCCGTCGCTGCGCGGCTGCACGAGCGACTGGCCGCGCTGCCCGGTGAAACCGGCCGAGGCCAGTGCGGCCCGGTCAGTCCCGAGCTCCGCGGCCGGCTCGCCGTCCGCACCGACCGGTACGGCGAGCGCGTCGGCCTCGGTCTGCGCCTGCTCCAGCGACCCGACCCCGACAGTGGCCTGGAAGCGGGTCGACGGGATCGGGTCGAAGTCGTCCTTGGTGGTGTTCACGAAACCTCCTCCGGCCGGACCTCAGCTCTGCAGAGCCTGGATGAGCTCTTCCTCGCGCTCCTTGGTCAGGTTGGTCTGGATGATCGTCGGGCTGAACGGCTTCAGCGCGTCCACGACGCGGTCGACGGTCGCCGACCGGGCCAGCAGGAACACCGCGGCCTTGCCCTCCTGCAGCTGGCTGCCGACCTGCTTGATCAGGTCGTCGTTGATGCCGACGTCGGTGAGCTTCCCGGCCACCGCGCCGGTGGCCGCCCCGACCGCCAGGCCGGCGATCGGGTTCAGGAAGATCAGCCCGATCACCGTGCCCCACAACGCGCCGCTGGCCGCGGCTGGGCCGGTCAGGGCGATCGTCTGCTCGATCCGGACCTTGCCCTTGGCGTCCTTGTAGGCGATCGCGGCGTCGTCGCGCTGCAGCAGCTGCTGCTTGGCCAGGTCCTCGGTCAGCTGGATCACGCGTTCGGCGTCCTCACGGCTGTCCAGCCCGAGCACTACCAGATGGGTCATGGTGGGTTCCTCCTCTGCAGAACGCCTCATCCCATCAACCCCGGTGGCGGCGGGCCTCCTCCGAACAAGGTGACCTCGGACGGCGGCGTACCGGTCACCCGGTACGGGGGAGGGCTAGAGGAGCCCGGCGGTGCGGCCGACCCGGAGCGCGGCGGACCGTTTCTCGACGCCGAGCTTGCGGTACAGCGACATCAGGTGCGTCTTGACCGTGTTCTCGGTGATGAACAGGGCCTGGGCGATCTCGGTGTACGAGCTGCCGAGCGCGAGCTCGTCGAGCACGTCGGCCTCGCGCGCGGTGAGCTGGATCCGGGCGCCGTTGATGACGGCTTCGAGCCGGCGGGGGAGCGGGCGGTGGGCGTCGGGTCTCGTCCTGGCGAGCAGAGTGGTTCCGCCGACGTCGGCCCAGCCCGCCGGGTCGCCGGCCAGCTTCTCGAGGGCGACCGCTGCGAACGGGTGCGGGTTCGGGCCGGTCACGTGGCGGCGGAGGCGGTCGAGGAACGTCGGCTCGTGGCTGATCGAGACGACGGCGTGCAGCAGATGCTGCGGGGTCACGCGGTTCAGCGTGTCCACCAGCGCGGCGTCGGCTGCGGGCTCGTCGCCGGTCCTGGCCAGCAGCACGGTGCGGAACGAGGCGGCTGCTGCGGCCAGCGGTGGGTAGAGGTCTGGCTGGTCGAGAACGTGGTCGATCAGCGCCAAGGTGGCCTGGACGTCGCCGTGCACGATCGACACCATCGCCCGGATCACCTCGGCCTCGGCCGGATGACCGTTGCGTTCGAGGACGCCGACCTGGGTCTCGACCACGGGCAGGTCGCCGACGAGATCGGCCAGCTGGATGCGCAGCAGTGCGAGGTCGCGGGAGAGGAAGGCCGGGAGCGGACCGGCCGACGCCGGATCGGTGGTCAGCTCGGTGAGCGCCTCGTCGAGCCGGCCGGCCTCCATCAGCAGGGAGGCGCGCAACATCGAACGCAGCGCGCAGACGACGGTGTCGGACTCCGCGACCTCGGTCTCCGTCCGGTGGTGCTGCCAGGCCGCGTCGAGATCGAGCTCGTGCAGCGCGGCGAACCCCAGTACGACGTGCGCGCGGGCGGCGTACTCCTCAGGGAGGCCGCGGCTGCCACCGGCGTCGAGGGCGCCCTGCGCCGAGCGGGCCGCGTTCTGGACCTGGCCGCGGGCGTAGAGCACGATCGCGCGGTGGGCGAGCGCTCCGGCGATCAGCTGCTGGTGGGCGGCCATCCGGGCGCTGACGAGCGCCTCGTCCAGGTCTGCGAGCGCGGTGTCGAGGTCGTTCGACCAGGTCTCGGCGGCGGCCAGCTCGATCAGCAGCCAGGTCAGGCGCTCGGGGCCGAGGACGGCCTTGGTGAGCAGCGATCGCGCGCGGGCGATCGCCACGTCGACCTCGTACCAGCCGTAGCGGGACTCCCACAGCCGGAGCAGGACGACGTCCGCCGCGAGTGCGTCGTCGTCCGGGTCCGCCGGGTCGATCTTGCTCAGCTGAGCGTCACCCGCGGCCGCGTCGAGGACCGCGCCGTTGACGTACCCGGTGACACGGCGGAGCAGGCCGCGGACACCGAGCAGGTGCGGGTGCTGGCCGACGTACAGGGGTGGCAGGGCTTCGAAGGCGGTCTCGACGAGCGCGGACTCGCCGGCCGACAGGATCGCGGGGCCGTGCCGGAGCAGGATCCGGCCGATCAGCGCCGCGTCGTCGGTACCGACAGCGCTGCGCAGAGCGTCGACGTGGTCGCCGCGGTTCTCGTGGTACACCGCCGAGCGGTGCTGGGCCTCGACGACGAGGCCCTTGTCCTCGTCGCTGGATGCGATCCGGCGGCGGAGCAGCTCCACCAGCAGCGGGTGGTACTGGTAGTGCGGGTCGCTGCCGGGGCCGTCGGCGTACGCCGTGACGAGGAGGCCGTTGCCGGCCAGGTCAGCGAGCATCGGACCGGCCTCGGCGTCGCCGCTCAGCACGGTGGCGAGGTGCTCGGTCAGCGACGTTGCACCGAAGGTGCTCAGCAGCATCGTCTGGACCGGCTCGTCGAGCGTGCTGAGGGTTTCGCCGAGCAGGAGGTCCAGCACCGGTCGCTGGTTGACCAGCGGCCAGACGGCATCGCCTGAGGCCTGCAGCGTCCGTGCGGCGAGAACCAGGGCGGCGGCCCAGCCCGCCGTACGTTCCTGGAACACCATGATGTCGTCGGCGGTCGCGCTCTCGGCGTGGGCCCGGACCAGCGCGGTCGCCTCGGCGTCGTTGAAGCGCAGGTCGCGGGAGCGCAGCGTCAGCGCCATGCCGCGGATCTCCAGCTCGGCCACGGGCAGCGCGAGGTCGTAGCGGGTGGCCAGGAGCAGGCGGACCGCGTGCGGCGACTGCTGCAGCACGCTGGAGATCTCGGCGACGTCGGAGGCGGGTAGCAGGTGTGCGTCGTCGATGACGACCGGTACCTCGCTGTCCAGAGCGCTGGCGAGGATCTCCGGGGTCTGCCCCGAGACCCAGACGACCTGCTCCCCGGCGCGCTGCCGGCGAGCGACCCAGTCCGACAGCAGGACGGTCTTCCCGGTCCCGGCCGGTGCGACCAGGACGGTCAGCGCCGAGCGGACACCGAGATCGAGGGCTGCGTGCAGACGCTCCCGGGAGACGAGGGTCAGCGGCGGGCGGGGGAGATTCCCGGCTCGCTGGGGGTGCTGTGGTCGCCGTTGTGCTGGACCCGCCACGCGCATCACCCCCTGGGTGGGCGTGCCCGTCGTCGTTGCCGTCCTCCACGTTCCGGGATACGACACTAACGGGTCCGCGACCGTTGCGGCAGGGGTTCGCGGGGGTGGGTGTTGGGCAAGCGTTCGAGTCAGTCGTCCTTCGTACCGCGGTGCACGCGCGGGACCTTCGCACCGATCCAGACCGCGACCGCGACCAGCGAACCGATCCCGACGAGCCAGCCCCACAAGCCTTCGGAGACCGGGCCGAGCCGGCCGAGGCCGAACCCGCCCGGGTCGTCGCGCTGCTGCAGCGCCACGACGTACGCGATGATCGCGCGCTTGTCCTCGGGGAGCAGCACGTGGTCGGAGAACACCGGCATCTGCTGCGGTCCGGTCAGCATCGCCTGGTAGATGTTGCGTGGCGTCGACGTCATCAGCGTCGGCGCGTACTTGCCGTCCGGCAGCGCGCCGCCGCGGCCCGCGAAGTTGTGGCAGGCCGTGCAGTTGGTGCGGAACAGCTCGCCGCCGCGGACCACCTCCTCCTGCGTCGCCTTGCTGACGTCGTACGACTCCTCGGCGGGAACCGCCGGACCAGGTGCGAGCGAGGCGACGTACGCCGCGAGGGCGTTGATCTCGTCGACGGTGAAGACGGGCGGCTTGCGGGGGATCTGCGCCCCGGGCTGGGCCGCGGGCATCCGCCCGGTGCTGACCTGGAAGTCGACCGCGGCCGCGCCGACGCCGATCAACGACGGACCGGTGTCACGGCCCTCGCCGTTCGTCCCACCCTCGGCGTTGAGACCGTGACAGCTCGCGCAACTGACGGCGAAGAGGCGGCGCCCCTGCTCGACCTGGTCCGACTGCGGTCCGTCGGCACCGGACGCGTTGTCCGGCGCCAGTACGGCGTACGCCGCGCCGACGGTCACCAGCGCGGCACCGACGACGAGTGCGCGCGCGAGTTTGCCCCTCTTCACCAGTGCAGGCAAGCACGGTGGGGTGGTGCTGGGGATCCCCTGAATCGGGTGACGTCAGCGGGCGTCTTTCCTGGCTTGCCGGCGGGCGCCGGCCGCGCGGGAGGAGGCGTCCTTCTTCAGTCCACCGGTGGTCTTCACTGGTTTCCTCGGCGCTGTCTTCGGCGGCATGCTCTCCAGCTTTGCGTTTGCGTTTGCCGTTGCGCCTGTTGCCTTTCCGGCCCGCGCCGCCGCCAGGCGCTCACTCCGCAACTCCATCGACGCCCGGCTCGCCGCCGCCGCGACCTCCCGGCTCACCCGCGCCAACGCCCCCTCGAACAGCTCCGCCTTGTCCCGGTCCCGCTGGTTCGCCGGATAAGCCATCCCACGCCCACCCGCCGGCACCACCGCGGCTCCGGCTGCCCGCCGGTAGTTCTTCACGTGCTTCGTCCGAGCCCGCCGTACGCGCTGATGAAGCTCCAGCAACTCGTCCTCGTCGAGCTTTTGGAGAGCTTCCGACTCGGTCTCGTCCATCAGCTGGCGCTCGACCCCGCTCAACGAGTTCAACAGCCCGCGATTCATCCCGCCTCCTCGCCGTACCCCCCGACGAGACTGTTCCGTACGGGTGCGCTCGTGACCTCCCCCGATCCGGGCGAGCGCAGCGTGCTCCTACCCGCGCGGCACGACCTGCGTCACGGTGCCTCTGGCCGGCGCAGCCGTCTTCGTCCGCGGCAGCGCATCGTTCCAATCCCCATCCCGATCGAACGAAGCAGCCCGACACCCCCTGGCGCCGTTGCTGGGCAGCGGCCTGCCGTCCACATCACAGTGCACCCAAGGCCCGTCATCCTCAGCCGGCCGCCTGATCCGATGCCGGCAGTACCGGCAATCCGCCCACACCACCAGCGGATCCTCGAAGGTCCCACGCTTGGTCAGCTCCTCCAGCCGCAACGTGTACCCATCGATCTCGTCAGCCACAGACTGCTGCGGATCCCGAAGCCGCCCCCGCCGCTCGATCGCTTCCTGCCGACACACGCGAACATCAGCGATGAGCGCATCAAGCTCCGCCTCGGTCTCCGGTGCTGTCGAGTGGAGCTCGACGCGCGCTGCGTGCAACCGCTCGAGCGCGGCCTTCGGTCCAGCAGCACGCCGATCGTGCTCCTCCCGATCGATCTGCTCGTCCACCCAGGCCAACGTCAACCTGTGCAACTCCGCGCAATACTTCGCGATCGCCGCGGTGATCCGATCGAGCTCCTCCACGGGCCCCACGATAGAAGGCGAGCCGTCAACGTAAGGTGCTCCTGCACGTCATCGCGTAGGTAAGGGCTCTGTGGTGGATGCTGAGAGAAAGCGCGACGAGATCCGGGCGATGCTGATCGGGGCGAACGTCGGTTCAGTCGGCCGGGCCCTGACCATGGGGATCGTCGAACTGACCGGCTCGCGGGGGCAGCGGTTGGCGATTCACGCCCAGTGCCCGTTCAGGCTTCTCCACGACGAGAAGATCCTGCTTGGGTCGGCTGACATGAAGTTCCCTCAACGCGGGACCGGAACAGCGGCGTTCGACGAGTTCCGGACGATCTTCGACTCGGCCGCGGTGATCGTGAACGACATCCTCGGACGTCTCGACGGGCTGGTGTCGGAGGTGCAGATCTCGAGCGGCGGGGCATTGATCGTGCGGTGGTCCGCCGGAATGACCCTCGAGGTCTTCCCTGACTCCTCCGGGCCTGTCGAGGCTTGGCGTGTTCTCGATCGTGACGCGACGGTGTCGATTCAGCGGGACTACGGTTTTCCGTGGGACCTGGACATCTGACAGGTCGTTCCTGGATTCAGCCGGTTGCTGCTCTGGATGGCTGCAGACGGCGAGGCGAGGCAGCGCTCAAGCGCTGCCTC
>NZ_JBFAYT010000004.1:0-360568 GCF_040681455.1 Kribbella sp. NPDC051770
ATTTGCTTTTTGAGTTGTTTTTTTTACAGCCGTGTTTAATCCCAAACCCCCCCGCCCCCCCACGCTCGCTGAGCGTGCGGCGACCGTACAGGGGCAGGTTGATCAGTGGTGGGTGTCGACTCTCTCTGGTGACGGATGCACGCCTGGCCCTCCGAAGGCCGGGTCCCCGGTTCGACTCCGGGCAGGGAGACTCAGGCGCGCAGGCAGCGGGCGACGAGGAAGACCGGGTACGACGTCATCGCGGCGCGCGGGGAGTCGGCGGGGATCTCCGGCTGCGGCTCCTCCAGAGCGTCGACGAGGAAACCGTGCCTGCGGAGGGCGTTGAAGTACGTCGAGAGTGTGCGGTGGTTGGCGCCGACCTGTTGGCGGAGCGTCGACAGGGAGCCGTCGGCCTGCCACCAGCGCTCGTCGTAGTACGAGCCCTGCCAGGCGCCCGAGACGCCTTCGACACCGGGGAAGCACGGGTGCAGGATGCTGAAGGCGAAGACGCCGCCGGGGCGGAGCAGGCGGTGGACCGTCGCGAGGGTGCCGTCGAGGTCGTCGATGTCCGACAGGCCGAAGCTGCACACCACGGAGTCGAAGGTCCGGCCGGCCAGCAGGTCGGGCGAGGCCACGTCAGCCTGCAGATAGGTGATCCCCAACGGCTCCCGAGCCTCGGCCGCCTTGGCGAGCATCGCCGACGACAGATCGACGCCGGTAACAGACGCACCCAGCCGAGCGAGCCCGCGGGACACCCGTCCGTGGCCGCAAGCGATTTCGAGTACCTCGCGGCCCGCGACCGGCCCCAGCTGGTCGAGCAGTGTTGCAGTGGTGGGATCGCTGAGGTCGTCGCTCCAGCCGGTGGCGTAGTAGTCGGCTACCTCGTCGTACCGCGCAGAAGTCGTCATGCTCGCTCAACGGACCGGCGCCCCGAGACTCTCCCAGGGCGCCGTTCGCCGTCAGAGAAAGAGCTTGTCCGGGTTCAGCAACCCCCGCGGGTCGAACGCCGCCTTCACGTCGCGCTGGAGCTGGAGGCCGACCGGGCCGAGCTCCTGGGCCAGCCACTCGCGCTTCAGCTTGCCGACGCCGTGCTCGCCGGTGATCGTGCCGCCCAGCGACAGACCGAGCTCCATCACCGCACCGAAGGCCTCCAGCGCACGAGCACGTGCCGCCGGATCAGCCTGGTCGAAGACTACCGTCGGGTGCATGTTGCCGTCACCGATGTGCCCGGGACACGCGATCAGTACGTCGTACTGCTTGCTGATGGCATCGATCCCGTGCAGCAGCTCGACCAGCCGCGAGCGCGGGACGGCGACGTCGTCGATCAGCGTCGTGCCGCGCTTCTCGTTCGCGAAGTGCACCAGCCGGCGGGCCTCGAGCAGCATCTCGGACTCATCGGCGTCCGAGGCGACCGCGACGTCGACCGCGCCGTGCGCGGTGCAGATCTCGGCGATCGCGGCGACGTCCTCGGCCGCGCGCGGTCCCCGGTCGGACTGCGCCAGCAGCAACGCCTCGACGTTCGCCGGGAGCCCCATGTCGCGGTAGTCCTGGATCGCCCGCGCGGTGATCCCGTCGATGAACTCCAGCAGCGAGGGCCGCAGCCCCGACGCCATCACCGCGGCCGCCGCGGCGACGCCCTCCTCGATCGACAGGAACGTCGCGGCCGCGGTCAGCGCGGCCTCCGGCGCGGGCCGCAGCGCGAGCGTCGCCTCGGTGACGATCCCGAGCGTGCCCTCGGAGCCGACGATCACGTGCGTCAGGTCGTAACCCGCAACGCCCTTCACCGTACGCCGACCCGTCCGGACCACCTCACCGGACGCGAGCACGACCTCCAGCCCGCGGACGAAATCGCCGGTCACGCCGTACTTCACGCAGCACAGCCCGCCCGCGTTGGTCGCGATGTTGCCGCCGACCGTCGACATCTCCCACGACGACGGGTCCGGCGGGTAGAACAGCCCCTTCTCCAGCACCGCGCGGGACAGCTCGGCGTTCACCACGCCCGGCTGGACGACCGCGACCTGGTCCTCGGCGGAGACCTCGAGCACCTTGTTCATCCGCGCGGTCGACAGCAGGATGCAGCCGTCGATCGCGTTCGCGGCGCCGGACAAGCCGGTCCGCGCGCCCTGCGTCACGATCGGTACGCCGTACTCGCCGGCCGCGCGCACCACCTCCTGCACCTCGGCCGTCGACGCGGGCCGGACCAGCACCAGCGGCACGCCCGCCGTACAGAACGTGGCAGTGTCCTGCCGGTGCGTCTCCAGGACGTCGGGATCGGTGACCACCGCTCCCGACCCCAGCACCGAGGTGAGCCGCTCGACCAGCTTGTCCATCAACCCTGCTCCTCCAGCAGCCGCAAGATCAGTTGAGCCCGGCGGACCCGTTCCCGGCCGAGCGCCTCCGCGGTCGCGGCCAGATGCGCGCCGACCGGGTAGATGTTCGGCGCGTTCCGCAGCCCCATCTTCAGGTAGACCGGTGCCGCGACCCGGACCACGTCCGGTACGTCGTAGAACCGTACATGGCCGCCCTGGTCGTCCGGGACCTCGATGTACATGTCGATCGGGACCGACGTCACCGAGCGGATCTCGGCCAGCACCGGGACCGGAAGGTCGGTCGAGACGTTCAGGCTGGTCGCCCCGAACCGCTCGTAGAGCGCGGCGGTCGGTGCGTTCGGCAACGGCATCAGCACCGACGTCTTCAGCACCAGGTCGGAGGGCAACGAACCCTCCTGCTTCAGCGCGCCGATCAGCTCCAGTACGCCGACGTCGCCGACCAGCAGGCTGCGCACCCCGAGATCGACCGCCCGGTAGGCGTCACACAGCGACGCGGCAACCATCTCGTTGCCTCGGGCAACACCACCGACGGCGGCCGAGACCTTCGCCTGGCCGCCGATGTCCCAGGCGCCGCGCGGCCCGAGGAACAGGCACACCTCGACGTCCTCGGCGGCGCCGAGCTTGACCATCTCGGAGATCTCGTCGTCGGTCAGCATCATCACACCGCTGCCCTGCGAGATCCGGTCGACCTTCACGTTCCGGGCCGCCGCCTCGTCGAGCACGGCCCGCATCACCGCCGGTCCCTCGCAGCTCGGGATCTCGATCTTGTACGGCGTACCGTCGCCGAACCGCTTGTCCGAGTCGCCGGCCGCGCCGAACCCCCGCTCGGTCAGCAACGCGCGTGCTTCCTGCAGCCTCATACCTCTCCCCAGCTCCCGAGCGAGCCCGACGCGTCGGTCAGGTCCCGCGCTGTTCCGGTGATCTCCAGGTCGAACCTGTCGCCCGCCTCGACCAGCAGCGCGGGCGACACCAGCAGCTCGTGCGGCGACAACGTGTCCCAGATACGGGCCAGCCGCAGCTCGGACCAGTCGCGCCGGCCGCTCATCGTCGCCGCGGCCAGTACGGCGGCCGCGTCATCCTCCAGCACCATCGGGAGCCGCGATCTGCGTGCTCCGCCTGCGCCGGAGGTCAGGGCGTTCACGTAGCTCGCATGGAGGTCGATCTGCTCCAGCATCCGGGCCGGGATCACGTCCGCGAGGCCGAGCCCGGAGGCGTTGCCGTGCGACGCTTCGGACAGGCTGTGCACGGTGATCGCGGCGATCTCCGGCAGGTCGAACTCCGGGATCCCGTGCACCCAGCAGCGGCCGATCACGTTGGTGTCCATGCCGGTACCGGACTTGTCCTTGCCCATCTCGTCGACGATCAGGACGTCGAGCTCGTCGAACGGGAGCCGGCCCATCAGGCTGCCGGCACGTTGCAGGAGAGCGTTCTCGGCGGCGGCACCGATGCCGTCGGCGGGGACGAACTCGACGGCGGCGGTCTTGTCGACGGCGTTCTCGAGGATCGCCAGGCCGCCGATGATCTTGCCTTCGGCAACCACAGTGCGGGCGGCGGCCTCGATCGCACCGCCCAGGGACGGAATGCCACCCGCGTGCAACGAGGCCGCGCCGCGGTGGTTGCCGAGCCCGATCGCGAGGATCTTCGCGAGGCCGCTCTCGACGGGGCCGTGGAAGTCGGTGTGTGGTTTGACGCGGTTGACCAGCAGTACGCCGTCGGCCGCGGCGGCGATCGCGTCGTGGTGGACGGGGGTGCCGTCGTCGAGCTTGCCGACGACAACGGTCTCCATGGTCGCCTCGACCGGGCATCCAACCGACTCCGGGGTGACGCCGAGCCCGGCCAGCATCTCGCGCTGCCCGTCGGCCGTCGCGCCGCCGTGCGACCCCATCGCCGGTACGACGAACGGCTCGGCGCCCGCGGCCCGCAGCCAGTCCACCGCGGCCTTCACCACCGGCACGAGATCGCGGATCCCGCGACTGCCGGCGGTGACGGCGATCCGCTCCCCCGGGCGGATCTCCCGGGGGAGGTTCTCGAGTGCGGCCCGCGCGGCGCCGTACGGGTCGGTCTCGAGGGGAAGATCGGGCATGAGCCGCCGGATCGGGGTGACCTGAGGGAGAACGCCGTCAGGCCGTAGCCCCCGGATGGCGTCGAACGGGCCCCAGGAGCCCGGGCCGTCGGCCGCGTCCCGCGTGCCTGGCGAAGCCGCGTGCGCGGCGCCGACCCGGGCCTGATCCTGGCCGGCGTCACCTTGTCCATCCTGCCCACCCTGGCCATCGTGATCTTCGGCCAGCGCTTCATCGTCCGCGGGCTGACCGCGGGCGCGATCCGTTAGTTCGACGAGAGGTATGAGCATGCGATCAGTCCTTTCCCGGCGTACTGCGACCACGGTGTCCTTGCTGGCGGTGCTCGCCCTCGTGGCGGCCGGCTGCGGCGGCAGCGACTCCGGTGACGGCGACTCCGCCGGCGGGCAGGACGCGCCCGACGCGAGCGCGCTGGACAGCGCCACCGGTGTCACCAAGGTGACGTTCTGGCACGGCATGAAGGGTGCCAACGGTGAGGCCGTCGACAAGCTGGTGAAGGCGTTCAACGCCAAGAACAGCGGCAAGATCGAGGTCCAGGCCGTCTACCAGGGCGACTACGACGAGACGATCACGAAGTACAAGACGTCGGTCCAGCAGGGCAACACGCCGTCGGTCGTGCAGATCTACGACATCGGCTCGCGGTTCATGATCGACTCCAAGCAGACCGTGCCGATCCAGTCGTTCGCCGACAAGGACGGCTACACGCTGGACTCTATCGAGCCGAACATCGCGAACTACTACTCGATCGACGGCAAGCTGAACTCGATGCCGTTCAACACGTCGATGCCGCTGCTGTACATCAACAAGGAAGCCTTCGTGAAGGCCGGCCTGGACCCGGCCAAGCCGCCGGCCAACCTGGACGAGATCATGGCGGCGGCGAAGAAGCTGACCGTCAAGCAGGGCGGCAAGACGGTCCAGTACGGCTTCAACGCGGCGATCTACGGCTGGTTCGTCGAGCAGCTGATCGCGCAGTCCGGTACGACGTACTGCGACAACGAGAACGGCCGCAAGGACCTCGCGACCCAGGTGAACTTCGCCGACGAGCAGGGCGTGAAGGTGGCGACCTGGTACCAGCAGATGGTCAAGCAGGGCCTGATGCCGAACACCGGCAAGAAGACCGACGACGCCCAGGCCGTCTTCAAGTCCGGCACGTCGGCGATGCACCTGGAGTCCACCGGCTCGCTGCGCGGCTACCTGGACGCCGCCAAGGGCAAGTTCACCGTGATGACCGCGCCGTTCCCGAAGCTGTCCGCCGACAGCACCGGCGGCCCGATCATCGGCGGCGCCTCCCTGTGGGTCGACGGCCCCGGCCACTCCGACGCCGAGAAGCGCGCCTCCTGGGAGTTCGTGAAGTTCGCCTCCACCCCCGAGCAGCAGGCCGCCTGGCACACCGGCACCGGCTACTTCCCGATCAACTCCAAGGCCCTCGACCTCCCCGAGGACAAGGCGTGGGTCGCCCAGTACCCGCAGTTCACCACCGCCATCACCCAGCTCCACAACACCAAGCCGAGCAACCCGTCGTCCGGCTGCATCCTCGGCGTCATGCCCCAGGCCCGCAAGGCCTCCGAGGACGGCCTGGAAAAGGCAGTCCTCGGCACCGACCCGGCCCAGGCCATGAAGGCCGCCGCCGACAGCATCAAGCCCCAGATCGACCAGTACAACAAGACGGTCAAGAAGTAACCCTCACGAAGCGGCCGGTCCCTCGGGGGCCGGCCGCTTCGGCATTTCCGGGGTGAGGCCCAGGCGGTCCTGTTCTGCCTGGACGATCTGGTCCTGGAGGGCGTTGTGGTGGGTGGTGTCGGTGGCTCGGGGGTCGAGGGATTTGGCTTCGGACTGGCGGGCGTACTCGTCGAAGAGGTCGCGTTTGTGGGCTTGGAGGTCGCGGAGGCGTTCGTCGACGGTGTCCTTGGCCAGCAGGCGGTGGACCTGGACGGTGCGGATCTGGCCCATCCGGTGGGCTCGGGCGATGGCCTGGTCCTCGGTGCTGGGTTTCCACTGGGGTTCGGTGATGACGACCACCGAGGCGGCTTGGACGTTGAGGCCTACGCCGCCGGCGTCGATCTGGCTGAGCAGGACGGCGTGGCCGAGGGTGGCGGTGAAGGTGTCGATGAGGTGCTGGCGCTGGGCGGGTGGGAGGGAGCCCTGGATGATGCCCACCGGAGAGCAGGATCGTTCGAGCTCGGCCAGAACATTGAGGAAAAAGGAGAAGATGATGACTTTGTGGCCGTCTTCGCGGGCCTCCTCGATGATTTCGGCGATGCGGTCGGTCTTGGCCGGGAAGGTTGCCTGGCGCATCTTCATCAGGTTGCCGGAGCGGACGGCGTCGACGTACGGGCGCTGGTCCTCGAGGAGGACCCAGTCGTCGATCTCGATCTTCTCCGGCAGCTCGGTGAGGACGTCCTCCTGGTTGCGGCGCAGGTAGACCGGCGCGACGGCCCGGCGGAAACGCTCGGCGCCGGCGACGGCGTCTGTTGCCTTGAGCCGCTTCGCGGTGGCGGGCTGGAGGTAGCCGACCAGCGTGCGGAACTCCTCGACGCGGTTCTCCATCGGCGTACCGGTCAGGAAGACGACGCGCTGGGCCAGCGCGGAGGCCTCGGCGACCTCGCGGGATCGGGCGGTGGACGGGTTCTTCACGTAGTGCGCCTCGTCGACGATCAGCAGCGCGGTCTCGTGCTCGTCGAGCAGGGACAGGCTGCCGAGCGTCCCGAACGTCGTGACCGCGACGCCGCCGTCGCGTAACCACCGCCGGGCGGCGCCCTCGCGGTGCGCGCCGTGCAGGCTGTGCGCCTGCAGGCGGGTGTGCTTCTCGATCTCGTTCAGCCAGTTGATCTGTACGCTCGCCGGGCACACAACCAGGAACCGTTGCTGCCCCCGCGCCGCCAGGTGCGCCGCCGCGGCGAGCGCCTGGATGGTCTTCCCGAGCCCCATCTCGTCGCCGAGGATCGACCGCTCCTGGTGGATCAGGTACTGCGCCCCGAACACCTGGTACCCGCGCAGCGTCGACCGCACCAGCGACGTGTCCAGCGGTACGGCGGTGATCCGCTGCCGCAGCTCCTCCGGGATGAACCCCTGCGCGGCCTCGCCCTCGACCGCGACCTCACCGACCGTCGACAGGATCGCGTTGTACGACGCCGCGTCCGCGGCGTACTCGCCCCACAGGTCGTTGTCCTCAGCAACAACTGCGTGTCGCGCCAGCTCCCCTTCCAGCCAAGCGGTCCGCGGATGCCCGTCGATCACCTCCAGCTGCCCCAGCGCGTCCAGCGCCGCCCGCCGCCGCTCCCGCCCGGCGAACCACAACCGCACCCGCCCGCGCGCAGGCGCCGCGGCCTCCAGCAGCGTCCGCGCCGTGTCGGCCATCTCCCGCGCCGGCCCGATCAGCTCCGCCGCGGCAGCATCAGCACGCCGTACGGCGGCCAACGTCGCCAACAGTTCCCGCTGCTGCTCGGTCGGCCGGTCCGGGTCGAAACGGAACCGCGCTGACTGCGCCACCTGATCGACAACCGTCCGCACCGCGTCGCTGATCTTCGACGCGGTCTTCGCTCCGATCCCCGGCAGCGCGACGAGCTCCTCGTCCGAAACCCCGACCAGCCGCCCGATCGTCGCGTACCGAGCCTCCTCCAGTACGCCGACGAACCGCGCGCCCACCACCTCCTGCAGCGACGACACGGCGAGCCCGTCCAGCTCGTTCTGCACCTGCCGCCGGGTCAGCGACCGCAGCTGGTCCCGCGCCTGCGCCCGCAGTACCGCAGGTCTCTCGACCAGCTCCTCGGCCGCAGCCTGCAGCGCCGAGAGCCGCTGGATCAGCCGCCGCGCGGGCCTGCCCGCGATCGACCGCAGCCGGTCGAGGTCCGGCGCCTCCCCCTGCTCGCTCACGGTCCCAGTCTGACTCAGTAGTGCCAGTAGTACCGAGCGTCGGCGTTCCACGTGACGGGGACGGTGGTGCGGTTGGTGAACGCCATGCCGAGGCCGCGGGCCAGCTCCAGCGTTCGGGACAGCTGCAGCGAGTACGGGTGGTTGTTGTCGTCCCACCACTGCTCGACCTGGGTGATGCAGGTCTGGCCGGTGAACGACGGGTTCGAGCACGGGTGCGGCGGGAGCCATTTCTGCAGGTGGCGGAAGTTGACGGTGGTCGAACCGTTCGGCGGTTTGATCGTTCCCTTGGCGTCGAGGCAGTAGCCGGCCGCGGGGATCGTCCACCTCACGTAGTGCTGGCGCCCGCCGGCCGAGGGCAGCGGCTTCATCGCCGAGCAGGTCGCGCTTCCCACCGACTCGGACGTGACCCGCTGGATCTGGGTCAACGGCCGCCCGGCGCCGTCGTTGTAGCCCTCGAGCAGCACCCAGTCGCCGTCGCGGACGAAGTGCTCGGCGGACTTCGGCGGCCAGGCCTTCGGGTCGCCCCACGAGATGTCGGCCGCGTCGGCGGACAGCGGTGTCCACGCCCACTGGCCGGCCGCCGTACCGCCGGCCCAGTACTGGCCCGCGGAGCGTTCGAACATGAGTGAGTACTGACCGTAGTTCTCCGCGGTGGCAGCCTGCGCGGGCTGAACCCCGGCACCGAGGACGAGCACGAGCAGCACCGCGAACATCTTCCGCATGGACACCGACAGTAATCCTGTTCACGAACCCCGCCCGGGATTAGGGTCCAGAAAAGTCCGATCCCAAGGAGCTGAGATGCCGGAAGCTGTCAGCCACACCCTCGACGTGCCCGGGGCCGTCCTGACGTACGACGTCCGCGGCGACCTCGCCGACCGTGCGCGGCCGGTGCTGCTGCTGATCGGGTCGCCGATGGGCGCGAGCGGGTTCCCGACGTTGGCGTCGCACTTCGCGGACCGGACCGTGGTCACCTACGACCCGCGCGGCGTGGAGCGCAGTCAGCGCACCGACGGGAGCGGGGAGCTGTCGCCGGAGGACCACGCCGGCGACCTCGTCGCGCTGATCGAGAAGCTCGACGCGGGCCCGGTCGACCTGTTCGCGAGCAGCGGCGGCGCCGTCAACGCGATCGCCTTGCTGGCCAAGCGCCCTGACCTGATCAACCGCGTAGTCGCGCACGAGCCCCCGCTGGCCGCGCTGATCTCCGACTCCGAGTACGCGCTGGCCGCGACCGAGGACATCTACGAGACCTACCACCGCGACGGCATGGGCCCGGCGATGGCCAAGTTCATCGCGATCACCAGCCACGAGGGCGAGTTCACCGCGGACTACGTCAAGCAGCCCGCGCCGGACCCGGCGATGTTCGGGCTGCCGAGCGAGGACGACGGCAACCGCGACGACGCGCTGCTCCAGCAGAACCTGCGCGGCTGTACGTCGTACCGGCCGGACGAGGGCGCGCTGTCCCAGGCAACCGACCGGTTGGTTGTCGCGGTCGGTGAGGAGTCGGGCACGCAACTGGCCCGCCGCGGCGGCGAGGCGATCGCCGCGCGACTCGGGCTGACCCCGGTGGTGTTCCCGAGCAACCACGGCGGCTTCCTCGGCGACGAGTACGGCGGCGGTATGGCCGGCCAGCCCGAGGCGTTCGCCGGCAAGCTCCGCGAGACCCTGGACGCCTGAGGGCGGACGCCCACCACCCACTAACCCTCCGTCGCCACGCCCGGCCAGGCGTGGCGACGGCTCCGGAAAGCGGCCAACTCGGGGTTGGTGGGTGGTGCACGTCCGCCGATCTGCTTAGCTGGTGGCATGACTGACAAGCCTGAGATCGACTTTCCGGACGGCCCGCCGCCGGCGGATCTGGAGATCACCGACATCACCGAGGGCGACGGCGACGAGGCCAAGGCCGGTTCCCGCGTCAACGTGCACTACGTGGGCGTGGCCCACTCCACCGGCGAGGAGTTCGACGCGTCGTACAACCGGGGCGCGCCGCTGGCCTTCCAGCTCGGCGTCGGCCAGGTCATCCAGGGCTGGGACACCGGCGTCCAGGGGATGAAGGTGGGCGGCCGCCGCAAGCTGGTCATCCCGCCGCACCTGGGCTACGGCGACCGCGGCGCGGGCAACGCGATCAAGCCCGGCGAGACCCTGATCTTCGTGGTGGACCTGATCAGCGTCAGCTGACCTACCGCAGTTCAGCCCCCGGGTGCGTCACAATCGACGCATCCGGGGGCTTTCGCGTAGTTCCACTCATCCGCGGCGCCGCCCGGCCGGTTTGACTGGGAGGTATGACGACGATGGTTGCTCCCGCAGTCCAGGCCACCGCACGGACCGCCGGCTGGATCCGGTACGCCGCCCTGGCCGCCAAGGCGGTCCTGTTCCTGCTGTTGCTGACGGCCCTGATCTGGCCGGACCTGAGCGGTATCAAGGGCAAGGCGTCGACCGCCCGCCTGATCGTCTACCCGGTCGGCGCGATGGTGCTGCCGCTGTGGTGGTGGGCCTACGGGCGCACCCGGTCGAAGCTGCACCGGAACTTCCCGTGGACCGCCGACCTGCTGATGACGCTGCCCTGGCTGATCGACCTGATCGGCAACCGGCTGAACCTGTTCGACACCGTCCCGTGGTGGGACGACGCGATGCACTTCGTGCTCTGGGGCTTCCTCACCGCCGGCGTCCTGCTCGCGTTCGCGCCGCGTCCACTGTCGCGTGGGCTGACCGCGTTCGTCGCGCTCGGCTTCGGCGCGACCGCCGCGGTGGTGTGGGAGGTCGGCGAGTACTACGCCTTCATCCGGCACTCGACCGAGCTGCAGACGGCGTACACGGACACGCTCGGCGACATGGCGCTCGGTACTTTGGGCGCTCTGCTGGCCGGACTGATCGTGTTCCAGGCCCGCAAGAGCTGACTACTTGTCCGTCGGCCGGCAGATCCCGTTGGCCAGCGCGCTCGCGGCCAGCGCCCGGGCCGCCGGATTCGTGTCCTGTACGGCGGCCGGCGCGGTGTGCCGGCCGACCGGCACCACCATCGGCGTACCGGCGACCGGGTCGGGGATGATCTTCACCGCCAGCCCGAACACGTCCTCGACGGTCTGCTCGGTGATCACCTCGCGCGGGTCGCCCTCGCAGACGATCGCGCCGTCCTTCATCGCGATCAGGTGGTCGCCGAACCGGCAGGCCTGGTTCAGGTCGTGCAGCACGAGCACGATGGTCCGCTCGTCGCGCTTGTTCAGGTCGACCAGCAGGTCGAGCACCTCGAACTGGTGGGTCAGGTCGAGGAACGTGGTCGGCTCGTCGAGCAGCAGGATGCCGGTCTCCTGGGCCAGCGCCATCGCGATCCAGACCCGCTGCCGCTGACCGCCGGACAGCTCGTCGATCGGCCGGTCCGCGATCTCCAGCACGTCGGTCGACACCATCGCGGCGGCGACCGCCTCGTCGTCGGCCTTGGTCCACTGCCGGATCCAGCCCTGGTGCGGGTACCGGCCGCGGCCGATCAGGTCGGCGACCGTGATCCCCTCCGGCGCGGTCGGCGACTGCGGCAGCAGCCCGAGCTTGGTCGCGACCTCGCGGGTCGGCACCTGCTGGATGCTCTTGCCGTCCAGCATCACCGCGCCCCGGGACGGCTTCAGCAGCCGGGCCAGCGTCTTCAGCAGCGTCGACTTGCCGCACGCGTTCGCCCCGACGATCACCGTGATCTTGCCGGTCGGGATCCGCACCGACAGGTCGTGGATGATCTCGCGCTGGTCGTACCCGACGGCCAGGCCGTCAGCGGACAGCGAGTGCTCCACAGAGTTCTCCATCTCTCAGCCACCACTCCCCACCCGGTTGGACCGGGCCAGCAGGAACATCAGGTACGGCGCGCCGACCACACCGGTGACCACACCGACGGGCAGCTGGGTGTCCCCGAACGCGTGCTGCGCGATCAGGTCGGACAGGGCGACCACCAGCGCGCCGATCAGCGCGGAGGTGATCATCGCCGGGCCCGGCGAGCGGGTCAGCCGGCGGGCGATCGGCGGTGCCACGAAGGCAACGAACCCGATCGGCCCGGCCGCGGCCGTCGCGACCGCCGCCATCAGCACCGCGATCACGATCAGCCCGAGCCGCGATCCCTCGACCCGCAGCCCCAGCCCGTACGCCGTCTCGTCGCCGAGCTGCAGGATCCGCAGCCGGTGCACCAGCACCACCACGAACGGCGCCAGCACCACCAGCGTGATCGCCATCGTCCGGACGTGCGACCAGTCCCGCCCGTTCAGGCTGCCGGTCAGCCAGATCAGCGCCTGCTGCGCGATCTCGACCCGGGCCTTGGTCAGCAGGTACGACGTGACGCTGGTCGCGATCGCGCCGATGCCGATCCCGACCAGGATCAGCCGGTAGCTCGACACGCCGCGCCGCCAAGCCAGCACGTACATCGTGAACGCGGTCAGCAGCGCGCCGAGGATCGCCATCCCGGCCACCGCCGGGCCGGTCAGGCCCAGGGTGACGATCGCGAACACGGCGAACGCGCTGGCGCCGTACGTGACACCGATGATGTCGGGACTGGCCAGCGGATTGCGGGCGATGCTCTGGAAGATCGCGCCGGACATTCCGAGCGCGGCGCCGACCAGCAGCGCGGTCAGCGCGCGCGGCAGCCGGAGCCGGTTGACGATGAACTCGGTCGCCTTGTCGCCCTGGCCGAAGAGGGTCTTCACCACGTCGACGACCGGGATCTTGAAGTCGCCGAGCGACAGCGAGACGCAGAACGCGGCGAAGACCAGAACCGCGACGACGACCGTGACGACCATCGTGCGGGCCTGGCGGGCGGTGCGGGCGCGGGTGATGACCTGCGCCGGGGTCTCGGTGAGTTGGGTCATCAGAGGTCGGCCAGCTTCCGGCGGCGGACGAGCGCGATGAAGAACGGCGCGCCGATCACCGCGGTGACGATGCCGACCTGGAGCTCGCCCGGCTGGGCGACGACCCGGCCGAGCACGTCGGAACCGAGCAGCAGGATCGGGGCCAGGATCATCGAGTACGGCAGGATCCAGCGGTAGTCCGGGCCGGTGATCAGGCGGGCCACGTGCGGGATGGTCAGGCCGATGAAACCGATCGGTCCCGCGGCCGCGGTCGCCGCGCCGCAGAGCAGGACGACGGTGACCGCGGTGAACACCCGGGCCAGGCCGACCCGCTGACCGAGCGAGCGGGCGACGTCGTCGCCGAGCGACAGCGCGTTCAGCAGCCGGCCGGAGACCAGCGCGAGCACGATGCCGACCAGGATGAACGGCGCGACCTGGGCGGCGATGTTCGCGTCGCGGCCGGCCAGCGAGCCGACCGACCAGAACCGGAACTGGTCGAAGGTGTCCACGTCGCCGATCAGCAGCGCGGTGGTCAGCGAGCCGAGCATCGCGGTCAGGGCCGCACCGGCCAGCGCGAGCTTGACCGGCGTCGCGCCCTCGCGGCCGAGCGAACCGAGCGCGTAGACCGCGACCGACGCGGCCGCCGCGCCCGCGAAGGCGAGCCAGACGTACGCCGTCAGGCTGGTCAGGCCGAACCAGTAGATGCCGCCGACAACGAACAGAGCAGCACCGCCGTTGACCCCGAGGATGCCGGGGTCGGCGAGCGGGTTACGGGTGACGCCCTGCATCAGCGCGCCGGACAGGCCGAGCGCGGCACCGACCAGGAGACCGATCAGGGTTCGCGGGATCCGCAGCGAGTGCACGATCACGTGATCGGTGTTCGTGTCGTCGTAGTGGCGCAACGCGTCCATCACG
The DNA here is from genome assembly GCF_040681455.1 of Kribbella sp. NPDC051770. Taxonomy (NCBI): domain Bacteria; kingdom Bacillati; phylum Actinomycetota; class Actinomycetes; order Propionibacteriales; family Kribbellaceae; genus Kribbella; species Kribbella sp. NPDC051770. The sequence continues at coordinate 13,987 of NZ_JBFAYT010000004.1, forward strand.
GTGCCGAACGGGATCTGCTTGGACCCGACGGCGATGCTGAGCAGGCAGACCACGAGCAGCAGCGCGACCGCCACCAGCAGCCCGGCGACCAGGGTGGTCCGCCGGACGGGCGGACGGCGGTTCGCGCTGTCCTGGCTGGGGGTGGCCGGCCTGGTCGCGGCGGCAGGCGGCGAGGTCATTGGACTTTTGGGATCCTCTTAGGTAAGGCTTACCTCTAGACGCCTCAGAATAGCCCGCTCGCCACCGGGACGCATCCGAGGCCCCCTGCTTTGTCACTACTTTCGCGTGGAGACCCTGCGATGACCACAGTGCTCGAGCGTCCCATCACGTTCGACTCCGTTCTCGTGACCGTGGCGGCGATCGAGGACCTCAGCCCGCACCTGCGCCGGGTGACGTTCGTCGCGCCGCGGCTCGCGGACGTCGTACCGGCCGGGCCGGACCAGCGGATCAAGGTGCTGCTCACCCCGCCGAACGGCGGCGAGCTGCGGCTGCCGGTGGGATCGGAGTGGTTCGCGCAGTGGTGCGCGATGCCGGCCGACGAGCGGTTCGTGATGCGCACGTACACGATCCGCGCCCTGCGGCCCGCGGTCGCGGAGCTCGACATCGAGTTCGTCCTGCACGGCGTGAACGGCCCGGCGTCGGCCTGGGTCAGTACGGCGACGGTCGGCGACGAGGTCGGCCTGATCGTCCCCTTCGCGGTCGACACCACCAGCACCCGCGGCCTGCTCCAGTCCGGCGTCGACTACGTGCCCCCGGCAACCAGCCGTCACCGCCTCCTGGTCGCCGACGAGACCGCCCTCCCGGCGGTCGCCACGATCCTCGAGCAGCTCCCGGTGGACGTCCACGCCACGGTCTTCGTCCAGGTCCCCGACGCGCGCGACATCCGCCCGCTCCCGACGCCCGGCACAGCCGACGTCACCTGGATCACCGACGGTTGGTTGCCCGCGGCCCTCAAATCCACTGCGCTCCGGCCCGACGTCGACTTCGCCTGGGTCGCCGGCGAGTCCAGCATGATCAAGACCGTCCGCCGCCACCTGGTCAACACGGTCGGTCTCCCGAAGGCGAACATCTCCTTCCAGGGCTACTGGAAACGCGGCGAAGCCCAGATCTGAACAGCACAGCGCCCCCGCGGATCACGCGGGGGCGCTGTTGTGTTGCCGCTGGGTCAGCTCGGGTTCTCTGCGTGGGTGAGGGTTTCCCAGGCCACGAAGAGGTTGTTGGAGCCGGACGGGCGGCGGGACTCGGTGAGGGCCTGGGTGTTGGCCATCGCGACGCCGAGGCGGGTGTGCAGGCCGTTGTAGCCGACCTCGGTGATCGGGCCGAGGCCGCGCTTCAGGGTGCCCTTGCAGAGCCAGGACGGGACCGGCTCCAGGTTGCGCTCCCACTTGGACTGGAAGCCGAGCGCCTGGCGCAGCCGCTCACCGAACTCGGGGTACAGGTTCTCGCCCTGGATGTACGACGTCTCCATCACGTGCGAGATCGCGGAGATGCCGTAGCCGGTGTGGACGAAGTCGCGGCAGGTCTCCTGGGTGAGGCCGGTGACGAAGGTGCCCTGGCCCTGCCAGTAGGCGACGATCTTGTCGCGGGTGTTCAGGTTCTGCGACGGCTTGGTCTTCGGCAGCGCGCCGTCGGACTCCAGGTAGACGAACGCGGGCGTCCGGACCCGGAACAGCGAGATCGCCTTGTCGTAGACGGCCTTGTCGTCGAGGAAGACCCCGATGCCCTGGATCGCCTCGGTCATGCTCAACTCCCAGTTCCCGTTGGAGTTCGAGCCGTTGATGATCTCGGGCAGGTACACGTTGCGCAGCATCGTCCCGAAGCGCCCGGCGTTCGGCCAGTTGCCGTAGACGTGCTTGATGATCTCGGCCGCCTTCGGCCACGACGACGCCGACCACGCGGTCTGCAGCGGCGCGTTCGAGTTCGTGTGGTCGCGGATCGTCGCGGACCACGCGTCCATCAGCTGGATCGACTTCTGCGCGTACCGGTCGTCGCGGGTGATGTACCAGACCAGCGCGGTCGTGTACGCCGCGATCGCGTCCTCACGCTCGTCGGTGCAGCCGTAGTTCGGGTTCGAGTACGAGCCGCACTCGACCACCGCGCGCGGTTTCGGCGTCCGGCTGAGTGAGCCGTACGCGCTGTTCTTCGCCTGGTTGTAGGCGTTCGTCCAGGGCTGCGCCCCGGCCTGCACCTTGCCGCGGACGAAGTCGAGTTGTTGCCTGCTCACCCCGACTCCGGGGTGGGTGAAAGCACCGGGCGCCAGGACGGCGGACGGCTGGTTCGCGGCGGCCGGTTCGGCCTTCGTGGCCGCGACGGCGGGACTGCTGAGCGTGCCGGCGACGAGCGCGGCACAAGCCGCGGCCAGCAGGATCGGTTTGGTTCGCATGGGCGGATGTCCTGTTCTCCGGGGGCGGGAGGACACTGCGATTCCCCCATTACCGCAGGGTCTTTTCGGAAGTTTGACGACACAGGGTGAACACGTCAATATCCAAAGACGAAGAAACTTCACTGTGGAACAAAATGCTGATTTGTCCCACTCCTCTGGAACGAAGTGAGGTCTTGTCCCATGAAAAGACGCCAGTTCCTGACCCTCGGAACCGTCGCCATGGCCGCCCCGGCACTACCCTCCGTAACCACCACCGCGTACGCCGCACCGCCCTCCGACGTGGTCCCGTCGCGGGCCCAGATCACCGCCCTGGTCCGGCGCGTCGCCGACCAGTGGATCGCCACCCACGCCGACTCCGGTGACAACGGCTGGGCCCGCGCGACCTTCTTCAGCGGCCTGATGGCGGCGTACCGGCTGACCGGCGAGAAGCGCTACCTCGACTACACCCGCAGCTGGGCCGAGAAGCACCGGTACGGGATCCGCGAGGGCGTCCAGACCCGGCACGCCGACAACCACAACGCGATCCAGGCCTACCTCGACCTGTACGACGTGGAGCCGTCCGCGGACAAGCTGACCGGAGCAACCGAGACGCTGCGCCGGATGGTTGCCAGCAGCAAGATCGACGACTGGTGGTGGGACGACGCGCTGCACATGGCGATGCCGCCGTTCGCCCGGATCGGGCGGCTGCGCAACGATCCGGCGTACTGGTCGAAGCTGTACCAGCTGTACAACGACACCAAGCGGCGGCGCGGGTTGTGGGTGCCGTCGAGCGGGCTGTGGTACCGCGACGACCGGTTCCTGCCGGGCAAGATCGTGTCGCCGAACGGGAAGCCGGTGCTGTGGTCGCGCGGCAACGGATGGGTCGCGGCGGGGCACGTGAAGACGCTGAAGGCGCTGCCCGCGGGGCAGGCGAACGTCGCGGAGTACAGGTCGACGTTGACCCAACTGGTGGGCGCGTTGCGGCCGATCCAGCGCGGCGACGGCTTCTGGAACGTCAACCTGGGCGATCCCGATCACCTGCCGGGACCGGAGACGAGCGGGACGGCGTTCTTCTGCTACGCGACGGCGTACGCCGTGAAGGCCGGATTGGTGCCGTCGGCAACCTTCCGGCCGGTGGCCGCGAAGGCCTGGAACGGGATGGTCGCCACCGCCGTCCACCCCGACGGCTTCCTCGGTTACGTCCAGAAGGTCGGCGACCGGCCGGAGTCGAGCCAGCCGGTCAACTACCAGTCGACCGCGGACTTCGGGGTCGGAGCGTTCTTGCTGGCTGGTGCAGAACTCGCGACGCTGACCAGCTAGTTGTCAGTTGGCGTGCGCGGCGAGCTCTTCGTCGCGTACGCCGGCTGCTTCCAGCACCGTCGCGGCCAACTGGACGCCGACGCCGCGCAGCGGCTGGGCGCGAACGACCGCGCGGGCCGAGGCGCCGTCGAAGATCATCGTCAGCTGAACGGCCAGCGTGTCCGGGTCCTCGGCGCCCGCGCGGACCAGCTCGGCGCGGAAGAAGTCGGTCAGCGCCTGCTTGAAGTGCCGCGCGACGACGCTGCCCGGGTGCTCCGGGTTCTTCAGCTCGGTCGCGGTCGAGACGAACGGGCAGCCGAAGAAGTCGTCGTCGGCCGCGCGCTCGTCCTCGCGCTCGAAGACCGACAGGATCCGGGCCCGCGGCGAGCGCTCGTCGTCCGGGCTCGGCAGCAGCAGCGCGTTGTAGTACGGCCCGCGGGCGGCCAGGCTCTCCGCGATCACCTCGTCCTTGGACCGGAACAGCTGGTACATCGACTTCTTCGACACCCCGGCGGCCTTGCAGAGTGCGTCCACGCCGATGCTCACGCCGTCGCGGTAGAACAGTTCGCTCGCGGCCTCCAGCAGCCGCTCGCGGGATGTCGCCTGGCTCTTCATACGTCGAGCGTACCGCTCCGTTTTGATCGAATAAACCGATCGGTGTATGTTCGTTGGGAACAGATCAGTTTCCTGACATCGGAGCTCCTCATGACTTCACTGCAAGGCGCCGTCGTCCTGGTCACCGGCGGCAACCGCGGGATCGGCAAGGCCGTCGTCGACGAACTGCTCACCCGCGGCGCGGCCAAGGTCTACGCGACCTCCCGCAAGCCCGAGCCGAGCACCGACCCGCGGGTGGTCACGCTGCCGCTCGAGGTCACCGACCCGGCGTCGATCGAGGCCCTGGTCGAGGCCGCGCCGGACGTCACGGTGCTGGTCAACAACGCCGGCATGGACGTCCCCGGCAACACCTACCTGGAGACCCCGGTCGAGGACCTCCGCCGGGTGATGGACGTCAACTTCTTCGGCCCGCTGGAGCTGACCCGCGCCTTCGTCCCGGTGATCGAGCGCAACGGCGGCGGTCACCTGCTGAACATGCTGTCGGCGCTGTCCTGGGTCGCGCTGCACGGCGGTTACTCCGCCTCGAAGTCGGCCCTGTGGTCGCAGACCAACGCGCTGCGGGTCGAGCTCGCGGGCCGCGGCATCGGTGTCACCGGCCTGCACATGGGCTACGTCGACACCGAGATGGCCGCGGCCGTCGACGCTCCGAAGGAGAAGCCCTCCGACATCGCCAAGGCCGCGCTGGACGGCGTCGAGGCCGGCGCCCACGAGGTGCTCGCCGATGACACCGCCCGCTTCGCCAAGGGTGCTCCGGGTTCGCCGATCGAGGCCGTCTACACCCAGCTGGCCGGCTGACCGGCCCGGCCGGTGGTGACCGGCCAGGTCACCACCGGTGCGCCGGCGGAGGTCGCGACCGACTGCGGTCCACCCGCACGCCGGCGCAGGTCGGTTGCCTACAGGTGCGCCACCGGGTTCATGCTCTCCTGCGTCGCACCGTCCGGGTCGGTCGAGCGGCTCGTCTCGATCCACTGCGCCGCCTCGGCCGCCCGCTTGTCCTCGTAGTCCGCGACAGCCATCAACGAGTCGCTCCCGAGCAGCAGCCGCTCCGGCACCTCGTCGCTGTCCGCCAGTTGCAGCACGACCTGCGCGACCTTCGCCGGGTCGCTCCCGGACATCCCACCCGACAGGTAGTCGCGGAGCCGGCCGATGGACGGCTCGTACGCCTCACTCACCGGGTAGACCTTCATCGAGGGCCCGGCCCAGTCGGTGGCCATGCCACCCGGCTCCAGCACGGTGACCTTGATCCCGAGCGGGTTCACCTCCCGCGCGAGCACGCCGGAGAACCCACCCACGGCCCACTTCGACGCCTGGTACGCCGACAGCCCGGGCGCGATCGACCGGCCGCCGGACGACGACACCTGGACGAAGTACCCCGAGCCCTGCGCCCGGAAGACCGGCAGCGCGGCCCGGGTCACGTTGACGACGCCGAACAGGTTGGTCTCGACCTGCGCACGGAAGTCGTCCATCGGGATGTCCTCGAAGGCGACGAAGTTCGCGTAGCCCGCGTTGTTCACGACCACGTCCAGCCGGCCGAACGCGTCGACCGCGGCCTGGACCGCCGCCTGCGCCGCGGCCAGATCGGTGACTTCGAGCGCGACGGCGCGCACCTGGTCGCCGTACTGGCTGACCAGGTCGGCGAGCTGCTCGGGCCGGCGCGCGGTGGCGACCACCTGGTGCCCGGCGGCCAGCGCGGCCGTGGCGATCGCGCGGCCGAGACCGCGTGAGCTGCCGGTGACGAGAAAGACCTTCATGATGCTCCCTGACTCCTGACTGACTGGTTAGTTGAAGTGAAGCACGCGAGTCGAGGCGAGTCAACTATCTAGTTAGTGAGGTACCATCGGCGCATGGCCGGAGACGCTGAGGCGACCAGGAAGCGGCTGCTGCAGGCAGCCCGCAAGGAGTTCGGCGCGTACGGCATCGCCGGTGCGCGCGTCGACCGGATCGCCGCCGAGTCCGGCTCGAACAAGGCGCAGATCTACCACTACTTCGGCAGCAAGGACGGCCTGTTCGACGCGGTCTTCAACGAGATCGTCGAGCACACCGTGAGCGCGACACCGATCGACCCGACCGACCTCCCGGAGTACGCCGGCCGCCTGTTCGACGGCTACGAGCAGCACCCCGAGATCCAGCGGCTGGCGACCTGGTACCGGCTGGAGCGGGCCGGCACGAACGATCCGCTGGATGCGATCATCGAGAGCAACCGGCACAAGACCGAGGCGATCGCGAAGGCCCAGCGCGACGGCCTGCTGACCACGCGGTACAGCCCGATCGTGCTGCTCAGCCTGGTCATCCACCAGGCCACCCTGTGGGCGAACATGACCCCGGAGTACTCCGCGCTCGTCGAGCAGACCTCCTCGGCGGACCGGCGCAGGATCGTCACCGAGGCGGTCGCCGCGCTGCTGCGGGACTGAACCGACACGCTTCGACCGGCATTTCGCAGGGAGCTTGCGTAAAATCGGGGAGTGATCGATGTCGTCGCTGTGCTCCGTCCGGAAGATGTAGTCGTCGATTTCCTGTCCGTCCTCGACCCCGCCCGCGGCCGTGAGGTCCACCTGCTCGTCGCCGACCGCGGCACCTACCTGAAGCTGCCGGTGGGGGTCCCGCTGGCCGGCCGCCTGGCACCGCTCGCCGAGCTGCTCGCCACCTCCGCCGACGGCGCCAAGCCGTTCTCGCCCGGCGCCGCCGCCGACGCGATCGCGCTGGAGACCGGCGACGTCGAGGCGACCGTCTGGACCCACAACCCCGCCGACAGCCGCGAGCGCCGCGGCCGCTGGGGTCTCGAGCTCGCAGGCCTCGTACGCCGGGCGCCGGTGCTGCACGCGGTCGGCGACGCGCAGTGGTTCCAGTGGGTGACCGACACCGACGAGCGGCTCAGCCCGGCGCTGATCGACGCGAAGCTGGACTTCGTCAACACCCACGGCACCGACCTGCTCGGGCTGGACGAGGAGGACGAGAACGCGCTGCTCACCGGCAAGGTGCATTCGGTCGAGCGGTTCTTCGGCTCGACACCGGACGAGCGGGCCCGGCTGTTCGCGCTGATGGGGAGCATGGGCGAGAACGCCGCGCTGGTCACCGACCCGTGGGAGTTCGCGACGTCGCCGTACGAGCTGGAACGGCTGGACGCGACGGTGGCCTGGGTGCGGTCGCGGCTGGACCCGGCGGCCGGCCGGGTGATCGAGGTCGGTGCCTGTGAGGGCGCACTGACCAGCCGGCTCGTCGCCGAGGGCTACTCGGTCGACGCGACCGAGCCCAACCAGGCCTTCTACGAGCGGCTCCGCGAGGTGCGCGGGGACGTGCGGGTGCACCCGCACAGCTACGAGGACCTGACGACGACCCGGCGCCTCACTGGTTCGGCGTACCTGCTGATCGAGATGCTCTACTACGAGCAGGACCTCGCGTTGTTGGACCGCTTCCCCACCGACCACCTGTTCGTGGCGATGGAGCCGGTGGAGTTGGCGGCTCGCACCTGGCCGAGCGGCTGGAGTGTCGAGCAGCAGGTCGAGCTGGTCGCTCCACGCTTCGAGCCAGTGGTCGGCGGCCGCGCCTACCTGCGCAAACGCGGCAGCCGCGGCGTACTGCTCCGCCGGCGATGACCCGGTACGTCGGACTCGGCCGCCACTGCGAGAGCACGTACCAGCTGCGCCGGATCACCGGAGTCGAGCAGGCGAACTACTTCGACTGGCTGGACCTGGACCACCGGGCGCTGGTCGGTCTGCTCGCCAGGGACTTCGACGGCGTGCTGCTGGACGTGGTCCCTGACGACGAGGGACAGTGCGCACTCGACCGGGACACCGGTGTGCGGTATTACCACGACTTCAGCTCGGCCGACGCGATCGCTGCCGAGTTACCGGCAGTCCGGGAGAAGTACGCGTTCCTCGCCGAGCGCTGGCGGGCGATGGTCGCTTCGGGTGAGCAGGTCGTCTACGTGCTGCAGGATGCGCTGGACGAGATAAGCGTGGACGACCTGCAGGCCGTGCGGGCGGTGCTGCCGTCGCGTGCCGAAGTGCTGTGGATCAGGCGTACGCCGCTGCCCGGTGCTGTGGTCATCACTACTCAGCCCGGGCGCTGGGAGGGCGATGACCGGCAGTGGGATCAGTTGCTGACGTAGAGGTCGCGGTCGCGGGTGTACTCCATGGAGGCGGCGATGCGGTCGGCCAGGTCGGGGTCCAGGGCGCGTTCGACGATGCGGAGGGCCAGGTCGATGCCTGCGGTGATGCCGCCGGCGGTGATCAGAGTGCCGTCGTCGACGACGCGGTTCTTCTTCAGGTCCGGACCGTACGCCGTGAACTCCTCCCACGCGTTGCGGTTGGTGGTAGCCGGACGGCCTTTCACCAGGCCGGCAGCACCGAGGAGCATCGAGCCGGTGCAGACCGAGCCGATCCAGTCGAGCTGCGGAGCCAGTTCGGCGAGCCTGGCCGGTAGTACGCCGCGCTGCGCTTCCGCCCACGAGCCGCGCTCGGCCCGGTTCAGCCAGCCGCCTCCAGGCACGAAGAGCGCGTCCGGCGTACCGAGACCTTCCGGTGCGCGGAACTGCAGGCCGTGCATACCGGTGACCTCGACCGGGCCGTCCAACCCGACCAGTGCGAGCTCCAGCTCACCGCTGCGCGCAGCTGCGTGGCTCCACACCTCGAACGGGCCCATGACGTCCATCTCGTCCACGCCGTCGAACACCAGCATCTCGATCCGCATGCCTCCATCCCACCGGCTGCGGCCGGCTGCGACCAGCCGTCCGGCGGCCGGTCTTCGGGAAGATCTGGCCAGACCGCTGGGCGCAGGGATCGGACCGCTGGGCGCAAGGTGCTCGCACGAACAGTGAGCGGACCGCTACCCATGGTGGAGACATCCCGCCACCGGAGGTCCGTCCATGCCTCGTTCTGCGCCCGCCCGCGCCCTGGTACGTCGTTCCCATGCCGGTTCGCTCATCGCTGTCGCCACCACCGTGCTGGCCGGCGGCGTCTCGCTCAACGCACTGGTCTCTCCGGCCTCAGCCGTCCCTGACACGTCGGCTGCCGCTACCTCCTGCGACAGCGCTGCAGCGGGTTTCACCCCGGTGCTCCAGCTCGATCTGCCCGAGCGCGGCAGCTACCTGAACCAGACACCGCCGTACAGCCTCGACCGGACGAGCGAGGTCGGCTCCAACTTCGACCGGGTCGGGTACTGCGTCGAGCTGAACGGTCCGGACGGGCCGCAGTGGGTGTGGACTGCCATGGAGCCGTTCAGCTCGGCCGCCTCCCGGATCGGCCTGCCGACGCGTCCCGGTGAGCTGGTGCGGCAGCGGGTCGGCGACCTGGAGGTCCGGTCGAACGTCCCGGGCGTGACGAACGGCAGCGGCCAGACCGGCTACCTGGAGATGTGGCCGAACCAGTACCAGGAGAGCGCCAGCACGCAGGTCGCCAACGCCTCGCCGATCACCTTCGACGTGGACGACAACCCGACCTCCCCGCTCGGCTACGGCTCGTTCCAGGTCGGGCAGATCGGCGCCGACCGGCCGTCGAGCTTCGCGGCCAAGCAGGTGTTCGCGATCAACACGTTCACCGAGTCGGCCAACGGCGTGCTGTCGCTGGGCATCGGCACCAACCTGAGCGGCCAGCCGGACTGGACGTTCGCCAACAACGCCACGCGGTACTCGCAGCGGCGGCTGACGGCGTACGTGCGCAGCTCGGTGGTGAGCGTGACGGAGTCGCCGCAGGACCGGCAGCTGGTTCCGCGAGACGCCCGCAATGGCGCCGTCGTACCGGTGGCAGGCACTGTGACCGACCCCCGCGTACGGCGGGTGCAGCTGCGCGTGACCGGTGCTGGTCGGACCGAGACCTTCACCTCTTCTTCCAAGTCGTTCCGCTTCACTCCGCGGATCACTGCCGGGCTGCACGAGTACAGCTTCGAGCTGCGGGCCACTGGTCCCGGGCTGGACCGCGTGGTCGCTCGGCGCGACGGCGTGGTCTCCGGCGACGTACTGGTGGTGCAGGGGCAGTCCAACGCGGAGGCGGCCAAGTACAACGGCGCTGCGAACGCGGAGGAGTCGCCGTACCTGCGCAGCTTCGGTACGCCGACCTCCGACGGCACCATCTCGGGCGCCGACCGGGTCTGGCACTACGCGACCGGTGACGTGACCAACCAGTCCGGCTCCGTCGGCCAGTGGGCGATTCGGATGGGCCGGAGGATCGTCGACACCTACAAGGTCCCGGTGGCTCTGTTCAACGGCGCGCACGGCGGCCAGCCGATCAGCTTCTTCCAGCGCAACGACAGCAACCCGGGCGACCTCGGCACGAACTACGGGCGGCTGCGGGAACGTCTGCGGGCTGCTGGTGTGCTGGGGAGTGTGCGAGGCGTGCTCTGGTATCAGGGCGAGTCGGACAATGACAACGCCGCTGTGCATGTGAGCGGCTTCAACACGCTGCTGCAGGACTGGCGGAGTGACTTCGGCGCTGCGAAGTACTACGTGTATCAGGTGCGTACGTCGCCTTGCGGCACGACGACGAACATCAACGTCCGCGAGGCTCAGCGGCAGCTCGGCGACACCGCCGGGGTGACGCTGTTGTCGACCAACGGGCTGTCGGGCCATGACGGCTGCCACTACGCGTATCTGGGCGGCTACCGGGAGATGGGCGACCACACGTTCGCCGTACTCGGCAGGGACCTGTACGGCGGCCCGTCGGCGGGTGTTGCGCCGCCGAACCCGTCTGTGGTGACTGCTAGTGGCTCGCAGCTTGTCGTACAGCTTCGCTCTGCTGACCCGCTCATGGTGGCGGGTGGTGTTGCGTCTGACTTCGTGTTGGAAGGTGGAGCTGTCACCGTCTCGTCCGTCGCCTACCAGCCGGGCGGCAAGCTCGTGCTGACGCTGTCGGGGCCGGCGACCGGTGTCACGGGTCTCACGTACCAGGGTCATCTTGGCGCCGGGCCGTGGATCACCAACGCGACGGGGGCCGGGCTGCTCGCCTTCAAGCTTCCCGTCACCTGATCCAGGACGCGGCCGGCGCCCACCGCCCCGAGGCACCGGCCGCGTCCTACGGTTGGCCGGGTGGTTGCGCTTCTGGCGACGTACGGTAGATGGCATGTCGGGTACAGGGGGACAGCCTTCAGCGCCGTTGGAGGTGGAGGAGCGGATTGGGCCGTATCGGCTGATCCGGCGGCTCGGGCAGGGCGGCATGGGGGTGGTCTACCTGGCCGAGGGACCGCAGAAGCGTGAGGTTGCGCTCAAGGTGCTGCGGTCGCACGTGGCGCACGACCCGACCGCGCGGGCGCGGCTGGAGCGGGAGGCTACGACGCTGCGGCGGATCGACCACCCGGGGGTCGCCGGGGTGCTCGACTACGACTTGCAGGGTGACCGGCCGTACCTGGTGACGCGCTTCATCCCGGGGCGCCCGCTGGACGAGCAGGTGGACGACCGGGGGCCGCTGACGCCGCAGCGGTGGTTGCCGCTGGCCGGGTGTCTGGCCGAGTCGTTGCAGGCGATCCACGCGGCAGGGGTGATCCACCGGGATCTCAAGCCAGGCAACGTGATGATGTTCAACGGCAAGCCGGTGATGATCGACTTCGGCATCGCCCAGGCCGCCGACGACCTGCGGCTGACGCAGACCGGGCTCGTCATCGGTACGCCGGGCTACCTGGCGCCGGAGCTGATCGAGGGCGAGATGGTGTCCGAGTCGGCCGACTGGTGGGGCTGGGCGGCGACCGCCGCGTACGCCGCGACCGGGCGGCGCCCGTTCGGCAAGGGCCCGTTCGAGGTCGTGCTGAGCCGCGTCCACAGCGGCCAGGCCGACCTGGAGGGCCTCGACCCGCGCCTGAAGCCGCTGCTCGCCGCCGCGCTCTCGCCGGACCGCCGCAACCGCCCGACCCAGATCGAGATCATGGCCGGCCTCAACCGGTACGCCGAGGGCCGCGACGCCCTGGTGCCGGCGGCCGAGGAGAAGACAGTCCTGACGGCGCCGGAGACCATCCAGCTGCACCCGCCGACCACGGTGATGTCAGCAGCAGAAGCAGGCACGCAGGTGCTGGGCGACGGCACTCAGATGCTTGCTGACGGCACCCGGGTGCTCCCGGACGGCACCCAGGTCAGGGCCGACGGCACGCAGCTGCTGCCGGACGGCACCCGCGTGATGCCCGACGGCACTCGCCTGATGCCCGGCGAAGACCCCTCCGACCCGGCCGCTGTCGCTCAGCTCGTCCCCGCGGTCATCCCGCCTCTCTCAGCTTTCGCACCCCTCCGCGACAAGCTGCGCGACGTCGCCGCCGAGCAGAAGGCCGCCCGGCTCGCCGCCAAGGCAGCAGCCGTCCCGGTCCACCCGGCGACATACAGCCCTGTCCCCGGCGCCGCCGCTCCGGCAGCGATGCCGCTCCCGTACCAGTCGGCCCCCGGCGGGCTCGGCGGCCCAGCGACCGGGCCGAACTACGCGCCGCCCTCCAACTACCCGGTCCCCCAGCAGCAGCACCAACCTGTTCAGAAGCAGAACCGAGCACTCGAGCAGCGCCCATCAGGCCCGCCGCTCCCGCCCGCCTCCCGCGGCGGCCTGCTCTTCGCGCTCCTGCTCGCCCTCGCGGCACTGATCGCCGTACTGCCCGTCCTCGGCATGCTGGTCGCCGCCGCGCTGACAGTGCTCGCCCGCATGGTCGACAAGTCCAGTACGGCGCTGCTGCGCCGCCGCGAGGCCCGCGGCTACCGCGGCAAGTCCGACGGCCTGGTCGCCGTCGCTGCCAGCCCGGTGCACCTCACCAGCGCCGCGCTCGTCTCACTCCCCGCCGCGCTGCTGCCGCTGATCGTCGGCTTCACCGTCGGCGGCATCACCACGCTGGTGATCGCCATGGGCAAGGGCTTCGAGTGGCCGCTGCTGGCTCCGATCAGCATCGCCATCGGCGCGGTGTTCGGCCTGATGAGCGCCTGGGGCGGCCCGGGCGGTTCGTCACTGCGCCACGGCGCCAGGGCCGGCCTGCGGACGGTGTTCCGCCCGGCCTGGCTCAGCGGGCTCGTCACCGTCGCCCTGCTGGTCGTGACCGGCGTGCTGGCGCTCCGCGGCTACCAGAGCGGCACCAACTGGACCCCGCTGGCGAACGCCTTCGAGCTGCCGCAGCTGCCCAGCCCTACACTCGGCGACCTGCGCCAGCTCCCGGTCATCCGCGACCTGCCGTTCATCAACTAGAAAAGGCGCTCCACAGCATCAGCTGTGGAGCGCCTTGTTCGGCAGGACTCAGATCCGGTCGTCCAGCATCACGATCTGCGAGCGCTCCGGCCCGACGCCGACCGCCGAGATCGGCGCACCGCTCATCGCCTCGACCGTGCGGATGTAGGTCTGCGCGTTCTTCGGCAGGTCGTCGAAGCTGCGGCAGCCGGTGATGTCCTCGCTCCAGCCGTCGAGCTCCTCGTAGACCGGCTTGGCGTGGTGGAAGTCGGTCTGCGTCATCGGCATCTCGTCGTGCCGGACGCCGTTCACGTCGTACGCGACGCAGACCGGGATCTTCTCGCGCCCGGTCAGCGTGTCCAGCTTGGTCAGCACGAAGTCGGTGACGCCGTTGACCCGGGCCGCGTACCGCGCGATCACCGCGTCGTACCAGCCGCAGCGCCGCGGCCGCCCGGTCGTCGTCCCGAACTCGAAGCCCTGCTGGCGCAGCCACTCACCGTCGGCGTCCAGCAGCTCGGTCGGGAACGGCCCCTCGCCGACGCGCGTGGTGTAGGCCTTGACGACCGCCATCACCCGGTCGATCCGGGTCGGCGGGATGCCCGCGCCGGTGCAGGCGCCCGCGGAGATCGCGCTCGACGACGTGACGAACGGGTACGTCCCGTGGTCGACGTCGAGCAGGGTCGCCTGCCCGGCCTCCATCAGCACCGTCTTGCCCGCGTCCAGCGCCTTGCCGAGCAGCAGGCTGGTGTCGGCGACCATCGGGCGCAGGCGCTCGGCGTACCCGAGCAGCTCGTCGAGGACCTCGGAGATCTCGACCGCGCGCCGGTTGTAGACCTTCACCAGCAGCTGGTTCTTCTGCTCCAGCGCGCCGGTGATCTTCTGCTCGAGGATCTTCTCGTCGTACAGGTCCTGGACCCGGATCCCGATCCGGTTCATCTTGTCGGCGTACGTCGGCCCGATGCCGCGGCCGGTGGTGCCGATCCGGCGGCTGCCGAGGAACCGCTCGGTCACCTTGTCCAGGGTCCGGTTGTACGGCGGGATGACGTGCGCGTTCGCGCTCACCACCAGCCGGCTGGTGTCGACCCCGCGGGCCTGGAGCGCGTCCAGCTCCTCGAACAGGACGCTCAGGTCGACCACGACGCCGTTGCCGATCACCGGGGTCACGCCGGGGGTCAGGATTCCGCTGGGCAGCAGGTGCAGCGCGTATTTCTCGGTGCCGATGACAACGGTGTGGCCGGCGTTGTTGCCGCCGTTGAACTTCACCACGTAGTCGATCGCGGTCCCGGTGTTGCCGAGCAGATCGGTCGCCTTGCCTTTGCCCTCATCGCCCCACTGGGCGCCGACGAGCACGATTGCGGGCATCTCAGCCCTCCTCTTCAACGCGTCGACCTGCGGCATCATCGCCGCGAGTGGTCGGCCGCTGGAAACGGTGAAGCCCGGCACGCTTCACCAGACGTTCATCCGGCAGGCGTTCCAGGCTCTTACGACCGAAGCCTACCGGACCCCGGGTCCGTGCAGAGCTTTCCGCGTCAGTGACGTCGGCCTCGGGACGGGCTTGCGATTTTCGGTGATCACGTGCACACTCTTAGTCAGCGGCCCGCCGAAACTGCCGCAGGGGACGGTTCCGGCGGGCCGCTTCCTCATGTCCGGGGACAGTCTCATGTCCCGGGTTTCTGTTGCCCTAGGCGTCCAGCCCTTCCGGGTTCGACGCCAGCCACTCCTTCACCCGCCGGTCGGCCTCCTCCGGCGAGACGTCCTCGACCTTGGTCAGGATCGCCCACCGGTGCCCGAACGGGTCGATCACCGTGCCGTACCGGTCGCCGGTCATGAACGTCGACACCGGCTCGACCTGCGTCGCCCCGGCCGCGACCGCCCGCGCGAAGGTCGCGTCGACGTCCGGCACGTAGTGCACCAGCGACGAGTGCACCCACTCGCCGTTCGGCGCCCGCAGCCCGATCTGCGGCATCTGGTCGCTGAGCTGCAGCATCGAGTTCCCGAACCGCAGCTCGGCCTGCCCGAGCCGGCCGTCGGGCATGTCCTGCCGGCTGACCACCTCGGCGCCGAAGACCTCGGTGTAGAACTCGATCGCCTTCGGCCCGTTGTCGACGGCCAGGTACGGCGTGAGCGAGTGATAACCGTCGGGGACGGGGTTTACCGTGTTCGTCGTCATGACATCCAGTCAACGCCGTACCGGCCCTCCCGGTCTTGGAAGAAAGCGACAGCCAGCGTGACGCAGCCCCCGGACAGCGAGAAGGGCATCCTGCACCCGCAGGAGCAGGCCCGGCACCGCTCGCTGACCAGGCTCGCGCCCGGGCCGACCGTCGGCCGTTTCGTCGAGTGGTACTGGATCGTCGAGTGGGACCTCGGTACGCCGTACGTCGCCGAGGTGCTGCCCTACCCGAGCGTGAACGTCACCTTCGAGCAGCCCGGCGGCGCGTTCCTGAACGGGGTCTGCACCCGCAAGTTCGAGCGCGAGCTGACCGGCCGCGGCCGGGCCTTCGGGGTCAAGTTCTGGGCCGGCGGTTTCGGCGCGCTGACCGGGCGCGACGTGGCGTCGTTCCGCGACCAGGTGCTGCCGCTGACCGATGTGTTCCCGGACGCCGACCGGCTCGCCGACCTGATGTTCGCCGCGGAGACCGACGTACGCCGTCGCGCCGTGGTCGAGGCGTACCTGGCCGACCACCTGGTCGCCGACGACCCGTCGTACGCGCTGGTCCGGGAGATCGTCGCCGCGATGGCCGAGGACCGCTCGATCACCCGGGTCGACCAGATCACCGAGCGGTTCGGCGTACCGATCCGTACGCTGCAGCGCCTCTTCCGCCGGTACGTCGGCGTCGGCCCGAAGTGGGTGCTGCGCCGCTACCGCCTGCACGACGGCGCCGAGCTGCTCGCCCGCGGACAGGTCACCGAGCTCGCCGACCTGGCCGTCGCGCTCGGCTACTTCGACCAGGCCCACTTCACCCGCGAGTTCAAGGACCAGATCGGCCTCACCCCGACCGACTACGCCGCGCGGACCGCTGCCGAGCGGCAGATCACCTACCGCTGACGCTTGGCCGCCAACCCGAACACCGTCGCCGTCACCGCTGCCGCGAGGGCGAGCGCGAAGCCGTGGCGGGGCGAGTGAGCGTCCACGACCTGGCCGGCGAAGGCCGCACCGAGGGCGACTCCGGCTGCGCCTCCGGAGTTCAGCCAGGTGAAAGCCTGCGTGAGAACCCTCGGCGCGACCTCCTGCTCGGTGAGCACCGCGGAGAGCGTCTGGATCGGTGCGATCGCCAAGCCTGGAAGGGCGAGCGTCAGCCCCAGGGCCAACGGGCTGTCGGCCAGGAGTAGCGGGACCGAGGTCACGGTCAGAGTGGCCAGTGCCAGGACGAACTGTTTCGCCGGCTGCATCGGCCACTGCCTTGCGCCGTACACGAGGCCTGCGACGAGACTGGCCAGGCTCGTGATCGCGTAGAGCGGACCGGCCAGGGACGGGCTGCCGTCGCCGACTGCGAAGGCTGTGACGGACACCTGCATGCTTCCGAAGAACAGGCCCATGCCGACGCTGACTGCGACCAGCGCCAGAAACCCCTTGTGCAGAAGGCGTGCTGAGCTGTCGCGCACCTGTTTGGCCGCGGTCGGTGGAGCAGTACCGCGTTGCAGCGCCAGCGAGAGGCCGCCGCCAACCAGGAGGCTGGTGGCCAGTACTGAGCCGACTACTGGCGAGGTGAGCGAGCTGACCGTGCCGATGAGCGCTGGGCCGACCATGAAGGCGACACCGGTGCTCAGAGCCTCCAGAGTGAAGGCGGTGTTGAGTCCTGGCTTGCCGCGGAGGGCATGAGCCCAACGGGCTGACGTCTGCGCGCCGACCTGGGGCAGCGTGCCACCGGCGAGGACACCTGCGGCGATGAGGACGCTCTGGGGATGGTGGGTGGTGGTGAGAGTGATCAGCAGGGTGACCGCGGCCGCGTGCAGCAGCAGGGTGATCGGCAGCATGCGGGTCTGGCCGTAGCGGTCGATCAGCCTGGCCACCTGCGGCCCGGCGAGCGCCTCCGCGACGGCGAAGCCGCCGGTCACGCTGCCGGCCACGGCGTACGAGCCGGTGGAGCCGTGCACCAGCCAGACGATGCCGAGGCCGGTCATCGCGATACCGATCCGCGCGGGAGCCGCGGCCAGGAAGAACTTCCACGCGCCCGGCGTCGCGAGGACGCTGCGGTAGCTGGTGCGGGGCGTGCTGATCCGTCCGGTGAGTGCCGGCACGGGTGAGCCTTTCGCTACCCGGCGGGGCGGTGATCTGACCGTGGGCGTCCAGCTCGTTCGGTCCGTCAGTGCCGCCTACAACCGTCCATGTTCGGCAGGAAGCGGGGACGCACGCCGCCCGCCGGCTATGTCACCGGGCAGAACATCGATGAGGGTGTTCTAGCGCGTTCAGTCTACTACGAAGGCCCCAGCGCGCAGGACGGGAACGCTGCGGCTGCTGTTCACCTCACCCGCGATCGCGACGTCCTCAGGGAAGCCGTACTGCTTCAGCTCCTGCCCACCCGCACACTCGCGCAGCATCTCGGGCAGCTCATCAGCCACCTCCCGGTACGCCGCAGCCGCCGCTCGCGCTTCCGGCGACAGCGGCCCAACGCCCAGCTCCTGCAGCCTCGCCACGAACGCGCCGGCGCCCCACAGGTCTTCCACAGCGGGCCGCAGCGACCCGTCCCTCCAGCGCTCACCTGCAGCGATGGCAACGACTTGTACTGCTTGTGCCGCTGCCCATTCCGCAGCAGCAGCTGCGTTTCTCAGCGACACCGCCACGACCGTCGACCCACTGTCCGCGAGCTGCTGGGAAATCGTGGAGCCGTTCGGCGACGGCAGCACGAGCCGCTCCACACCTGCCGCCCGGCGGATGGTCGCCGGGGACAGGCTGATCCCGTCCGCACCCGCCTCCGACCGGCCGACAGCAAGCGCGGCGGCGTGCTTCTCGGCGTACTCGATCGCACTGCTGTCCCGCCAGCGGTACGGGAGCACGGTGATGCCGCGGTCGGCGGCGACCGTCACCGAGGTGGTGAACGAGAGGACGTCGACGACCGCGACCACGGCACCCGGTACGGCGGCGGCACCGGCCGGTCCCCAGTCGAAACCGACGCGGTACGCGGTCTGTGCGTAAGGGCTGCTCACCGGCGAGATCATTCCCGCCGGCTCAGCACCCGACAAGCAGGTTTCAGCTCAGCACGTCGGCAGCAGTCGGCGACGAGTCGCGCAGGAAGGTCGCGCAGCGCTCGGCCTCCTCCTTCTCGCCGATCACCGCGGCCGCCTTGCCGAGCACCGCCAGGCAGCGCAGGAACCCGCGGTTCGGCTCGTGCTCCCACGGCACCGGGCCGTGACCCTTCCAGCCGTTGCGGCGGAGCAGGTCGAGCCCGCGGTGGTAACCGGTCCGGGCGTAGGCGTAGGCCTCGATGGTGCGGCCGTCCGCGAAGGCGGCCTCGGCCAGCTGGGACCAGGCCAGCGACGAGGTCGGGTACTTGGCGGCCGCGTCCACCGGAGCGAGTCCGGCGGCGAGTTCCGCCGCGGCCGGGTCCTCGGGGAGTAGGGTCTCGGGAGGACCGCTCAGCAGATTGTTCAATTCCATAGGCACATCTTCGCCGATCACGCAGCCGGCCCGGCACGTGACCGTCTGACGAAATCCGTTGACCGTTCACGTACCGGCCACGGATGCTTGAGACCCTGCGTCGTACCGCCGTGGTTCCCAGCTACGGCCGGAGAGGAGGCACCGGATGAGTGTCATCGTCCTGAACGCGTCGTACGAACCGCTGCACACCGTCTCGATCCAGCACGCCATCCGGATGCTGGTGCGCGAGGTGGCAGTGGTCGAAGAGGCGCACGGCGAACGGACCATCGGCCCTTTTCCGGTTCCACGGGTGCTGCGCCTGGTCCGCTACGTGGTCACCCACTGGCGCTACGCGGCCGGCCGGATGAAGTACAGCAAGCACGGCGTGCTGCGGCGCGACCGGTTCCGGTGTGCCTACTGCGGGCTCGAGAACGCCGACACCATGGACCATGTCCAACCCAGATCCAGGGGCGGCCGCACGGAGTGGCTGAACGCGGTCGCCGCCCATGCCGCCTGCAACGAGCGGAAGGGCAACCGGACGCCGTCCGAGGCCGACATGCCCCTGCTGTGGCAACCCTGGGTACCGACCCGCGCCGAGCTCGTCATCGAGACATGACGGGCCTTTTTTATGCCCTTTTCCGGGGTCGTCCACAGCTTGGGTGAAGGCCGTCGCGGTTGGCGTTGATCACGGCATCTTCTGAGGTGTGAACCCAACTCTCACCGTGCTCCGCGCGATCCGCGGCGGCGTCTTCACCCGCGCCGACGCCCGCGCCTGCGGCTACTCCGACCCCGACATCGACTCCTTCCTCAGCACCGGCGGCTGGCGCCCCCTCCGCCCCCGCCCGTACGCCGTCATCCGCGACCTGACCCTGGTCACCGACGAGACCCTGCACGTCCGCCGGACGTTCCAGCTCCTGCGCGAGTCGTCAGGCCGTACGGCGAGCCACCAGTCGGCTGCGGCCCTGCACGGTTTGCCCTTGTGGGGCTTGGATCTGACGAAAGTGCACCTCACGCTGGCTGAGGTCCCCGAGGTCCTCCGCGGCCGTGGGTGCCGTGCAGACGATGACGTCGTACGGCATGTGCGAAACCCTCTCGGCCCCGGCGTCATCTCCTGGAACGCCGAGGGCTGCGGGCGCGTGGTGCCGGGCTGGCCCGGCGAAGCCGTGGCCCCGGGGGCGGCGGCTCCCTCTCCCCCCACCCCACCCCCGCCCGGCGCAGCCGGGTGGGGCTCGTCGGCGCTCATCAGTGACTCTGGCGGGCGACGTCGGAGCCGGTGCGGCCGATCAGGAAGTCGAGGTCACAGCCCTGGTTCGCCTGGGTGACGTGTTCGACGTACAGGCGGGCCCAGCCGCGGTCGGTGGGTGCTGTGGAGGGCTGCCAGTCGGCGCGGCGCTTGGCGAGCTCCTCGTCCGACACATCCAGGTGGAGGCGGCGGTTCGGGACGTCGAGCTCGATCCAGTCGCCGGTGCGGACCAGCGCGAGCGGGCCGCCGACGGCGGCCTCCGGCGCGACGTGCAGGACCACCGTGCCGTACGCCGTACCGCTCATCCGCGCGTCCGAGATCCGCACCATGTCGTCCACACCGATCTCGGCCAGCTTGCGCGGGATGGTCATGTTGCCGACCTCCGGCATCCCCGGGTAACCCCGCGGCCCCGAGTTCTGCAGCACCAGCACGGTGTCCTCGTCGACGTCCAGGTCCGGATCGTCGACCGCCTTGTCGTACTCCTCGATGCTGCTGAAGACCAGCGCCTTCCCCCGGTGCTGCAGCAGTCGTTCCGACGCCGCCGACTGCTTCACCACGGCGCCGTCCGGCGCGAGATTCCCCTTCAGCACCGCCGTCCCGGCGCCGCTGCCGAGCGGGTCGCCGACCGGGCGGATCACCGGATGCGCGGGCTCGCCCTCCTGGCCGCTCCAGTCGGTGCGCTCCGCGCGGGCGACGTTCTCGCCGATCGTCTTGCCGGTCACGGTGATCGCGTCCGCCTTGAGCAGCGGCAGGATCTCGCGCATCACCGCGGGGAGGCCGCCGGCGTAGTAGAAGTCCTCCATCAGGTACTTGCCCGACGGCTGCAGGTCGACCAGCCACGGGACGCCGCGCGCCCACTCGTCCATGTCGTCGAGCGTCAGGTCGACGCCGACCCGGCCGGCGATCGCCAGCAGGTGGATCACCGCGTTCGTCGAGCCGCCGATCGCGGCGTTCGCCCGTACGGCGTTGGCGAAGGCGTCGCGGGTGAGGATGTCGCTCGGCTTCAGGTCCTCGTGGACCATCTGGACGATCCGCTGACCAGCCTGCTGGGCGATCGAGTACCGGCGGGAGTCGACCGCGGGGATCGCCGCGGAGCCGGTGAGCTGGAGGCCGAGCGCCTCGGCCATACAGGCCATCGTGGAGGCGGTGCCCATCGTCATGCAGTGGCCGTTGCTGCGGGACATGCCCGACTCGGCGGCGGCGTAGTCCTCCTCGGACATCCGGCCGGCGTTGCGGTCCTGGGTGAAGCGCCAGACCGCCGTACCGGAGCCGATGTCGCAGCCGCGGAACTTGCCGTTCAGCATCGGGCCGCCGGTCACCACGAGCGTCGGCAGGTCGACCGAGGCCGCGCCCATGATCGAGCCGGGGGTGGTCTTGTCGCAGCCGGTGAGCAGGACGGCGCCGTCGATCGGGTTGCCGCGCAGGGACTCCTCGACGTCCATGCTGAGCAGGTTGCGGAACAGCATGGCGGTCGGGCGGAGCATGGTCTCGCCGAGCGACATCACCGGGAACTCGAGCGGGAACCCGCCGGCCTGCCAGACGCCGCGCTTGACGGACTCGGCGAGGCGGCGCAGGTGGGCGTTGCAGGGGGTCAGCTCGGACCAGGTGTTGCAGATGCCGAT
Organism: Kribbella sp. NPDC051770; assembly: GCF_040681455.1. NCBI lineage: Bacteria > Bacillati > Actinomycetota > Actinomycetes > Propionibacteriales > Kribbellaceae > Kribbella > Kribbella sp. NPDC051770. The sequence continues at coordinate 35,816 of NZ_JBFAYT010000004.1, forward strand.
GACCGGGCGTCCGTCGAAGACCTCGTCGGAGAAGCCCTGGGCTCGCATCCAGGAGCGGTGGATGAAGCCGTTGCGGTCCTTCTCGCCGAACCAGTGGTCGAAACTGCGGCGACCGGTGTGGCCGCTCGCCGCACTCGGCGGCTCTCCAGCCGGCCGCCCCGTCTTCTCCGGAGTCGGCTCGCCTCCGGCATCGCGCTGGAGGGAGGAGGGAGAGAGGCCTTCCGCCCCCGCCTCGCCTTCGGCGGCGGGAGATCCAACGTCGTTCGGGTCGTTCGTCGGGGGCAGGTCCGTCATCGAGAAACCTCCGCGGTGGTGATGGTTCCGTTGACTCGGCGGGTGATACCGGCTGGGTTCTGGTCCTGCAGTACGGCGGGGAGGATCGCGTCCGGGGTGTCCTGGTACGCGACCGGGCGCTGGAAGCGGCGGGCGGCGGTGACGCCGACGCTGGTGTGGATCGAACCGACCGTGGACGGGAACGGGCCGCCGTGGTGCTGGGCCCAGGAGACGGCGACGCCGGTCGGCCAGCCGTTCCACAGGACGCGGCCGGCGCGCGCCGTGAGCAGCGGAAGCAGCCGAGCGGCCAACTCGGCGTCCGACGACTCGGCGTGCAGCGTGGCGGTCAGGTTGCCACCGAAGGACTCGACGCCGGCGACGAGCTCGTCGACCGAGGCGTACTCGACGACGATCGAGACCGGCCCGAAGCACTCCTCGAGGATCTCGTCCGACCGCGCCAGCAGCTCGGCGACGGTGGTCTGCAGCAGCGTCGCGCCGCCGCCCTCGCTCCACACCCGCAGCCCGTCGACCTTGCGCAGCCGGTCGAGCCCGGACGAGAAGCCGTCGGCGATCCGCTCGTTCAGCATCGTGGCCGGCGCGACGCCGCCGGTCGCCTCGACCAGCTGCTCCTGCAGGCCGTGCCCGGCCGGGAGGAACAGCAGCCCCGGCTTGGTGCAGAACTGCCCGACGCCGAGCGTGTACGAACCGACGTACCCGGTCGCGATCTCGTTGCCGCGGGCATCGATCGCGGCCTGGGTGACGAAGACCGGGTTCAGGCTGCCGAGCTCGCCGTAGAACGGGATCGGCTCCGGCCGGGTGACCGCGATCTCGTGCAGCGCTTTGCCCGCCGGGACCGAGCCGGTGAACCCGGCCGCGGTGATCCGCGGGTCCTTCAGCGCGGTCACGCCGACGTCGTACCCCTGGATCAGGCCGAGCGTCCCGGCCGGGGCACCGGCGGCGGTCAGCGCCTCGATCATCACCTCGGCGGTCCGGACCGAGAGCTCCGGGTGTCCCGGGTGCGCCTTCACGATCACCGGGCAGCCTGCGGCCAGCGCCGACGCCGTGTCACCGCCGCAGACGCTGAACGCGAACGGGAAGTTGCTCGCCGCGAACACCAGCACCGGCCCGAGCGGCACCAGCACCCGCCGCAGGTCGGGCCGCGGAACGGGCTTCGCGTCAGCGTCGGCGGTGTCGATGATCACCTCGAGCAGCGCCCCCTCCTCGAGCGCGTCGGCGAACATCCGCAGCTGCCCGCTGCTCCGCCCGACCTCGCCCTTCAGCCGCGCCTCCGGCAGCGAGGTCTCCCGCTGCGCGATCGGCACCAGCTCGCCGCTCGCCGCGTCCAGCGCGTCGGCGACCGCACGGATCCACCCGGCCCGTACGGCGGGCGCCGACGCCGCCAGCGGCGCCGCGGCCGCGGCCGCGTCGGCCAGCGCCTGCTCGAGCTCGGCGGGGGTGGTGTCGGTGCTCATCGGTTCTCCTCCAGGGATTCAGCGGCCAGGTACGCGAAGGGTTCACGTCCCACGACCACCGTATTCGTCAGGGTTCCGACCTCGCTGATCGAGATCGCGACCTCGTCACCGGCGGCCAGGGCGAAGTCGAGCTCGGGCACGATGCCGGTCCCGGTGGCGAGGATCACGCCGTCGGGGAAGTCGTTCGGCACGAACAGGACGTCGATCAGGTCCTGCAGGCCGCGGATCAGCTGCGCGGTCGACGTCGTACCGGTGAAGACCGCGGCGCCGCCGCGGCGGATCACCAGGTCGATGGTCAGGTCCTTCGGGTCGGCGACCTCCCAGACCGGGCGAATGCCGCTGGCCAGCGCGCAGCCGCCGGCGAACACCTTCGCCTGCGGGATGTAGAGCGGGTTCTCGCCCTCGATCGAGCGCGAGCTCATGTCGTTGCAGACCGTGAACCCGACGATCTCGCCGTGCGCGTTGGCGACGATCGCCAGCTCCGGCTCCGGTACGTCGTGCCCGGAGTCGACCCGGATACCGATCTGCTCGCCGTCGGTGACCAGCCGCCAGGCCGGCGACTTGAGGAACAGCTCGGGACGCTCGGCCGAGTAGACCCGGTCGTAGATGTCCTCGTCGCCGCTCTCCTCCATCCGGGCGCCGCGCGAACGCTCGTACGTGACGCCCGCGCACCAGACCTCCCCGCGGCCGTCCAGCGGCGGCAGCAGCTTGACGCTGCCGACGTCGACCGGGTCGCCGGTCTTGGCCACCGCCGCCTGGAACTCCCCGGCGGTCAGCCGGAGCAGCTCGGCCAGGTCGGTGACGCCGAGAACCGGTGCCACCGTGTCACCGGTTCGGACGCCGGCCTGCGGACGGCCGCCGGGAGACTGGAATCGGACCACGTGCATGGATTCACCTTTCACATCGACGTCCCGAGCAGACCACGGGTGATCTGGAAACCAACGTTGCCTGAAGCAACTGCCTTGGGGATCTGCCGCCGGCTCGCGACGGCCGCGATCGCGTCGAGACCGGTCCGGGCCTGCTCGGCGGCGTCACCGGCGGCGACGGCGTCCAGGTCGTCGCCGTACCTCGCGACCGTCTCCGGGTCGCTGCTGAACTCGACCACCGGGACGAAGCGCTGCGCGGACAAGGTGCCGCCGGCAACGTGCGCGAGGATCTGCTGGACCCCGCCCGCACCGAAGCCGGTCGCGGTCTCCATCCAGTCGGTGCCGGGCATCCGCATGACGTGCCAACCTGGTACGGCGAACCGCTGGCCGTGGGCAACCGTCGGCCCGACCTCAGCCGCAGACCCGAACGCCGCCTGGCGGAAAGCGTTGTTGGCAAGTAGTCCGCCCCGAGAGGACAACACCACCGATCCACCGGAACCAACGATCTCCGAACCGATCAACGCCAGCGCCTCAGCCGTCTCGTCACTCAACGGCCCCCGAGCCTCCAGCCCGACCGTCAGCGCGCCGATATCTCCGTCGACCTCCACCGGCGTGGGCAGGTTGAAGCTGCCGAACCACTCGCGTACCCGCTCGCCGACCGCGTCGAGCCCGCCATCGGCCTGGATGCTCGCCCAGCCGAAGCGCGACGGATCCGCGCCGGCCTCGACGAGCTTCGAGCGGAAGTAGTCGTTGTGCGTCTTCTCGCAGCCGTGCTCGAGCAGGAGAGCCATCCGCGTGTTCGGGTGGAGGAGGTAGCCGAGCATGGTGCGCGCGAACGTCTCCTCGGAGGCGCCGCCGGAGCTGCCGCAGCCTTCGGTGTGCGGGAGGGCGACCATCCGGGTGACGGCGTCGCCGGCCCACTTCTCCAGCTCGGCTTGTGCGGAGAGGCGGAGGGCGATCATGCCGGAGCACAGGCTGGTGGGAAGGATGAGGCCGACTGCTTCGGGGAGTTGGCGACCGTCCACAGACAAGAGACTGACAGGAGTTGCTGGGCGGTCGGTGGCAACTACTTGAGGGCCTACGCCCGAGAGAGGTTCGCCGGGGAGGAGCGCGTCGCGGTCTTCCGCGGGGAGGTCTTCCAGGCGACGGCTCATCCGGCCGTCGGTGGTGATGCTGATGCCTTCGCGAGGGCCGCTCTGGCGCCAGTTGCGCCAGATGGAGACCTGGCTGTGGCCGGCGCGTTCACCGGCTGACCGTTCGCCGGAGGCGACTCGGACCGTCAGATCGAAGGTCTCGGCGGTGAGCGTCTCCATCGACGTACCGGTGAGGTAGCGGCCGGCGTCGACGTCCATCTCGGCCTGCAGGTGTTCGTAGCGCGCGCTCGTCGTGACGAACTTGAGCGTCGGGACGAACGGGAAGTTGGTGATCGATCCGTTACCGGTGGTGAAGAAGATCAGGTTGCAGCCGCTGGCGATCTGGCCGGCGACCGACTCCAGGTCGTTGCCGGGGCTGTCCATGAAGACGTAGCCGGTGCCGGGTAGCGGTTCGGCGTACTCGATGACGTGGTCGAGGCGGACCTCGCGCGGCAGTTTCCGGGCGGCGCCGATCGACTTGAGCACGATGTTGTAGAGCCCGCGGTACATGTTGCCGCCGGACGGGTTGCCCTCCGCGGTGTGGCCGTGCCAGCCGACCCGGTCCTTGAACTCCTGGACGAGCTTCAGGAACCGCCGCGCGGTGCCCAGGTCGCGGACGTTCTTCAGCACGTACCCCTCGGCGCCGATCAGCTCGTCGGTCTCCGCGAGTACGGCGGCGCCGCCGTGCCGGATCACCTCGGCGCCGACGTTGCCGGCCAGCGGGTTGGCCGAGATCCCGGAGAACGCGTCCGACCCGCCGCACTGCAACGCGATCAGCAGGTCGGCGAGCGGCACCTCGACGCGCTGCTGCGCATCGACGACCGGCAACCACGGCTCGATCAGCTGCCCGGCCGCCGTCAGGTCTGCCTCGAACCCGCCGGAACGGGTGAAGTAGGCGTGCGGCACCAGCAGCGACGGATATCCCTGCGCGGCCGCGAACTCCCGGATCGCCGTACCCGAGACCAGGTCCTCCTCGGTGTCGACGATCAGCACCGCCCCGACGTTCGGGTTCAGCGCGAAACCGGCCAGCGTCGCGAGCAGGAAGTGCAGGTTGTTCGGCGTACCGTCCTCGCCGCCCTCGGTGTGCGCGACCGGTACGACGCCGTCGCCGGCCGCCGCGCCGTCGAAGCGCCGGGCCAGCTCGGTGACGAACCCGCTCGACCGTGAGCTGGTCGCGAGCAGGACGACGTGGTTGCGGGTGCCGGCCGGGCCCTGCTCGCGTGGAAAGCCGAGGAACGTGCCCGGTTGCTCGACCGAGGTGATCTGGCGGCCGAAGTTGAGCGCGTTCTCGTCGAGGGCGTACGGGTCGAGCGGCTCGTTGCTCGCCGACGGCTCGGTCGGCAGGCCGTCGACGCCACGGGCGCTGACGGCGGCCAGGCTGGGCGGCGTACAGACGTAGTCGCCGACCTGGAGGTCGCGCAGGGCGCGCGCGAACGGGGTCTGCCAGGAGGTGATCGCCTCACCGGCCCGGACCGGTTTGACGATGATCCGGTGCCCTTCGAGGACGGTGTGCGGCAGCGTCACCGGCGTCCCGTCGAAGTCGATGACCGTCCCGGCGTCGAGCCGGCGGGAGCAGATCGCCGCATTGTCGGCGGGCTCCGGCAGGACCCCGATCTCGTCGAACCTCAGCATCGCGTCTCCCACAGCGCTGGTCGGCGTACGTGAAATCGTGCATGATGCATGATTACGACCGTAACCCTGCCTAATCGATGATGCTGGGTCAAGAGCTGGACCAGCCTGTGGAGAGGCCGATGACGGACATCCTGGAGCCGCACGACCGGCGGCTGCTGCGCCGGCAGATGCTGGCGGACGACGTCTACGAGGCGATCAAGACGATGCTGATGGACCACGCGATCCGGCCCGGCGGGCGGATCTCCATCGACGGGCTGGCGCGCGAGTTCCAGGTGTCGTCGACACCGGTCCGGGAGGCGCTGGCCCGGCTGGAGTCGGAAGGGCTCGCCGACAAGGAGCCGCTCAAGGGGTACCGGGCGACGCCGCTGCTGACGCTGGAGGAGTTCGAGGACCTGTACTCGTTCCGCCGGCTCCTGGAGCCGTGGGCCGCGCGGCGCGCCGCCGAGCTGATCGACGACACCGGCCGCGAGCGTCTCGCCGCCGAGCTGTCGACGGCGGTCGAGCCGACGTCGGTGGACTACGCGGGGTACAAGTCGCTCACCGCGCACGACAACCGCTTCCACACGCTGATCGCCGAGCTCTCCGGCAGCGAGCAGGTCCGCCTCGCCTTCGAGCGAACCCACTGCCACCTGCACATCTTCCGCCTCCACTACGACCGCGACACCGGCCCCGAGGTCCTCGTCGAGCACCGCCACCTGGTCGAAGCCATCAGCTCCGGCGACCCGGAAGCCGCCGAAGCGTCGATGACCCAGCACCTGACCAACTCGATGTCGATCCGGTTGCGCGGGATCTACGACCAGTAGCAAGAAAAGTTCGCAACTCACCTATCCGGTCAGCGATCAGTCCCGAAGCCTTCACTGTCAACGCATACTTCCTGACGCAGTGGAGACCTTGACCGCCATGACCGTGCTCCGAAGCCACCGCATCGTGCGGCCTGCGCTGTGGATGCTCGGTGTTCTGGCGGGTACGGCGGCAGCTGCCGCTCTGTCCACCAGTTCGGCGTCGGCGGCAACCGGCCCCGCGGACCGGGTCGACGACCATCGTCCGGCAGCGAATCACCGGACAGTCGACGCTCGGTCGACCGGTCTCGACGGACGGCAGACCGCTGATCGCCTGTCGGCGAAGCTCCGGGCCACCTCCGATGCCCTCGACCCGCTGCGTGACCGCGTCGCCCGCCCGGCGATCGACGAGGTCGTTCGTCCGGTGGCCGACCGCGTCGTTCGTCCCACCGTGGACAAGGTGGCGCGGCCAGTGGTCGACGAGGTCACCCGTCCCGTGGTCGGCAAGGTCCTGAAGCCGGTGACCGACCAGATCCTGAGGCCGGCGACCGACCAGGTGGCCAAGCCGGTGGTGACCGGAGTCCTCGGGCGGAAAGCTCCCGTGGCCGAAGCCCCGGCGACCTCGCCGGTCCGTCCGGGCCTTGTGGATCACGTCGCTTCGCCTGCCGTCACCGCTCCGATCCCGGCGTCTCCACGAGCCGAGTCGGCGAAGACGCAGGTCGGCACCCGGCACAGTGTTCCGGCGCAGACCGCCGCCCTGGCCCACCACTTGTCTTCCGGTACTGCGCAGAAGCTTGCCGCCGGTGAGACACGAGACGCCGCCTTCACCACGTCGACTCCGGCCGGACCGGTCCCCGCGCCCGCTCTCCCGGGTCCGACTGCTCCGTCGGCCCCACCGTCGCCGACTCAGGTGCTGTCCTCGGCGTCGGGCTCGACGATCGCCAAGAAGTTCGCAGTACTCGGCGGCACCGCCGCCCAGCGCTTCGCCGTCACCGGGCCGGTGGCGGCCGACGACGACCTGATCGGTCCCGCTCCGGGCACCCGCCCCGGGACCACTCCCGACTGACCTTCCCGTTCGAACCCGTCCCGACCGGCACCCTCCGCCGGTCAGTACGACCTCCCTCCGACGGGGCGCGTTCCACCCGTCGTACCTCGAACGAATCACGGAAGGCACTTCCTCCATGAGCATGAACATCTGGGTCAAGCGTTCCCTCAGCACCGCCGCCGTCGCCGGTGGCCTGTTCTTCGCCGGCTCGCTGGCCGCGCAGGCCTCCACCGAGACCGGTGCGGCCGAGGCGAACGACTCTGCGAGCCTGTCCAGCCCGCTCGAGATCGGCTCGGTCGGGCTCGGCCTGAGCAGCGAGTCGTCGTCCAAGCACAGCTCGACCGTGACCCACACCGACCGTCGTGGCACGGCGACGACGACCAAGACCTCGGAGTCCGGCCGCAAGGACACCGTCGGGCTGAAGACCGGCAAGGTCTCGGTGAACCCGAGCGCGACCCTGAAGAGCGTGACCAAGGCGGTCGGTCAGAAGTCGGAGCACGGCGCCAAGGGCTCGGTCCAGCAGCACAGCAGCGGATCGGTGAAGTCGCCGATCTCGATCGGCGGCACCGAGCTCACGACCGAGCACGAGAACTGGTCGGCGACCTCGAAGAAGACCACGATCAGCGGCAAGAAGGGCTCGGTCACCTCCGAGGAGTCCAAGGAGCAGGCGTCGAAGACCAGCACCTCGGTCGGCGTCGGTGAGCTGAAGGTCGACCCGCAGGGTTCGTTCGACAGCCACAAGTCGGTCACCGGCTGGTTCGGCGAGGACGGTGCGGGCCTGGTGGGCTCGGACTCCAAGACCGTGACCGAAGGGTCGTCGCCGATCTCGTTCGGCGGGCTGACCGCGCACACCTCGCAGCAGCAGGCCGCCACCGGCCACCGCAAGCAGACCGTCACCACGCGGCGCGGGACCTGGACCGAGGAGCACTCGGACGAGCAGATCTCCGGTACCGAAGCCGGGCTGAACGTCGGCCAGTTCGTCGCCGACCCGAAGGCGATCGTGATCGACCGGCGCCGCTCGATCTTCGCCACCGACGGCGAGGACTCGGTCGTCGGCCTGAACTCCAGCGACACCTCCGGCAAGCTCGCGGCACCGTTCCACTTCGACGGGGTGAGCGGGTTCGTCTCCCAGGCGCAGGCCTCGAAGACCTCGGACAGCAAGAGCTTCGAGAACGAGCACGGCAGCGTCACCAAGACGGTGACGAAGGAGTCGGCGTCGCACCAGGCGATCGCCGGCAAGTCCGGGGCGATCAGCGGCAAGCCGTCGCTGGCCTTCCTGGACCGTCGCAACGACGTCTTCGCGACCGACGGTGACGACACCGTGGTGGCGTCGGACCGCAAGTCGGTCGTGCACTCGGCCTTCCCGTACTCCTACGACGGCTTCGCGCTGGCCGGTGACTTCGGTCAGGCGACCGCGAAGACGGTGACCGAAGAGGTCGCCGACCACAGCGGCACCACCACCCGCACCGAGTCCGACGAGCAGGCCGAGCGCGTTCAGCCGGCGTACGTGTTCGACGGTTTCCGGGGTGACTTCGAGCGCACCGTCGACGTGGCGGAGCTGACCGACCTGAAGCACCTCGACAGCTGAGCCACTGCTGAAGGGCCGGGGCGGACCGTTCTCCGCCCCGGCCGTTCTTGTTCTAGCGAGTGATCACCAACGCGTCGCCGACCGGGCGTTCGCCGGTCGCGTCCGACGGGGTGTTGAGGACCTGGCCGTTGGCGACCATCGTGGTCGAGCCTCCGCCGTCCAGGTTGATCGCTTCTCGCAGGCCGAACGACTTGGCGACCGCCGCCGCCTCGCCGATGCCGAGGCCGAGGCTGTTGACGCCGCGGCCGTCGGCGGTGATGAGGACGGTACGGCCCTGGGCGTCGACGCCGGCGATCGTGCGCGGGTTTCGCTTGTGGACCCAGCCGTAGTAGAAGTTCGCGTTGTCGGCCATGCCGTCCGCCTTCGCGGTGCCGGTGATGCGGCCGTCGCGGACGAGCTCGGGGCCGCCGTTGACGATCGTCGTACGCCGGTCCAGGCGGACGTCGTGACCTCGGGCGTCGGTCAGCGCAGCCTTGATCTGCAGGTGTTTGCCGACCTTCGCCGCTGCGAGCAGCCCGGCGACCTGCTGGCCGGTGGCCTGGACGGTGCGGCCGCCTTCGGGGATCCCGCCGCCGCGCGTCGTCGGACGGATCGCGGTGACGATGCCGCGGCGGTCGACGATCACCTCGGCGCCCGGTCCGCTCGGCGTCGCGACGCCGTACGACGCGTCGTACGCGATCAGCTCGTCGGCGTCCGTGCAGGTCACGTCGTGCAGCGGCTTGGCCGTCGGGAGGTCGTCGGCGGTGCCGCCGCAGTTGCGGATCAGGCCGGGGACGCGGTTGAGCCCGTCGAGCGGGAGCGGGCGACCGAGGCCGCGGACCTCGCCGTGCCATCGGAAGCGCTCCACCGACGTGCCGCGCGCGCCGAGCACCAGCGCGGGCCGGCCGGCGGTCGGTTCGCTGACCAGGCGGCCGTCGTACACGGCAACTCCGGCGGGATCGCCCGGCGCACCGGCCTTCGGGTCGAGCACGAAGAAGCCGGCGTTGATCGCCGCGGTCGCGCCGGTGAGGGTCGCGAGCGTGCTGGTCGTCTCGCGGGCTTCCAGATCGAGCCCGTACGTCGCGTCGAGGCTGCCGCGGAACCTCTTCGGGTCGATGGTCAGCACCTGGACCTGCCACGGCCCGGTCGAGCCGCTGATGTCGTCGGGCTCGCCGTCCCAGCCGGTGTAGATGCTGGAACCGCTCAGGCCGGCGGCGATCACCTTGGTGCGCAGCGCGTCGGCCTCAGCCTTGGTGCCGAAGGAGCCGAGGCGGACGCGCCAGCCGAGACTGCCGCCGCCGGCGTCGGCCAGGCGCGGCGTCGGGACGTCCTCGACGCGCGCCTCGAGCCCGGCCGCCGCGAGCTTCGCGGCAGCGGCGTCGGCGCCGGGCTTGTCGGACAACGCGGTCGCGGGCGCGTCGGGGTCGGGTGAGCTGGAGGGGATCGCGACCTCGACGGTCCAGGTCGAGCCCGGGCCGGTCTGGCCGCGGGTGATCTTGGCCAGGGTGACGCCGGGGAGAAGGGTGCTGGTCACGCGGGACTCGCGGAGGTCGGCCGGTCCCAGCGGCAGCCGGGCGGCCGAGGAGCCGCCTGCTGAGGAGGGTGGCGGTGCGGCAGCGGCGAGACCGCCAACGGCCAGGGACATCACCAGCAGAGCGGAGCCGGACAGGGCGGTACGGCGAAGGGTCATACCTAGTTCCTACGTTTGATCATCCCTGGTCCGCAAGGAGTCGTCCGGAATGTCCACCAGCCCGCCAGTGTTCTCATCAATGTGACACGAACACTCAGCAACACCGTCAAAACCACCGTTCTGCTGGCGGTTCTGACCGGTCTGATCGTCGCGGTCGGCGGCCTGGTCGCAGGCACCACCGGCCTGGTGATCGCGGCAGTGCTGTCGCTCGGGCTGAACGCCTACCTCTTCTTCAACTCCGACAAGCTCGCCCTGCGCTCGATGGCCTCCCGCCAGGTGAGCCCGCAGCAGGCCCCCGAGCTGTACGCCGTGGTCGCGGAGCTGGCGCAGCGCGCCGGGCAGCCGATGCCTCGGATCTACGTGAGCCCGGTCGCCCAGCCGAACGCGTTCGCCACCGGGCGCAGCCCGGAGCACGCGGCGGTCGCGGTGACGGACGGCATCCTGCAGGTCCTCAACCGGCGCGAGCTGCGCGCCGTACTGGGTCATGAGCTGGCCCACGTCTACAACCGCGACATCCTGACCTCCAGCATCGCCGCCGGCCTGGCCGGCATCGTGACGATGCTGGCGAACCTCGCGATCTTCCTGCCCTTCGGAGGCTCGGACGACGACGACCGGCCCAACCCGTTCGCCGTCCTGCTGACCGTGCTGCTGGCGCCGGTCGCTGCTGGTCTGATCCAGCTCGCGATCAGCCGCAGCCGCGAGTACCAGGCCGACCACGACGGCGCCGAGCTGTCCGGCGACCCGCTGGCGCTGGCGAGTGCGCTCGCGAAGATCAGCCGCGGTACGGCGGCCCTGCCGCTCCCGGCGGAGTCCGGCGTCGCCACCCAGAGCCACCTGATGATCGCCAACCCGCTGAACAGCCGGGGGGTCGCGGCGCTGTTCGCCACGCACCCGCCGATGGAGGAGCGCATCAAGCGCCTCCAGCAGCAGGCCACGCGCTCGGTAGCTGCCTGACAACACCAGAAGCCCCGACCTGCTACTCCAGATCGGGGCTTCTGCTTGTTCAGAGAACTCAGACGGGAGCGTCCCCGTGGTCCGGGATCTCCAGCTGTACGCCGCCCTGCAGCGCCGACTGGTGCGCGTAGATGCCCGGCAGCGTGAACCGCGCCGCGACCCACGCGTTCACCGGCGGGATCGTCTTGTCGACGACCGCGCGGACGAAGTCGTCGGCGAGGAAGTGGTGCGAGCCCTCGTGCCCGTTGTGCAGGCCGGCGAACTCCTTGGGGAGGCGCGACCGGTCATGCACCGGCGACAGACCCGACAGGAACGCGTCGCGCAGCGCCGGGTCGACGTTGTCGAGCTCCTCAGCATTCCCCGAGGCCTTGGTCTCCATCAGCTGGCTGATGTCCTCGACGCCTTCCTTGGTCTGCCAGACCGTGGTGGTGGCGAGCTGCTCGAAGCTGCCCTCGGTGCCGAAGACGCGCAGCCGGGACTCGCGGATGTGCGACGGGTAGCCGACCCGGCGCATCTCGTTGGTGCGCATCACGCCGCCGTCGGCCAGCGTGAACAGCGCGGTCGCGTTCGAGAAGTCGTTGTCGAACTGGCTGATCTCCTTGTCGAACACCCCGTCCCCGCGGTCGTCCTTCACGCCGACGCAGGACACGTGCGTCGCGTGCTGCCCGGTCACCGAGAGAACGTTGCCGACGGCATGCGTCGGGTAGAGCATGGGCGGGAACGACGCGGTCTGCTTCCAGTTCTCGCCGCCGGAGTACTGGTACGCCGCGTAGAAGCCGAGGTCCATGTCGTGGACGTAGTCGCCCTCGCTGTAGAAGACCCGGCCGAAGTCGCCCTTGGCCAGCCGTTCGCGGCAGTAGACCGACGACGGGTAGTAGTAGCTGGTCTCGCCCATCATGTAGGTCAGGCCGGTCTCCTTGACCAGCTCGATGATGCGGGCGATCTGGTCGGCCTCGATCGCCATCGGGACCGTCGAGTAGACGTGCTTGCCGGCCTCCAGCGCCCGGATCGCCATCTCGCCGTGCAGCCAGCGCTGGGTGAAGATCGCCACCGCGTCCAGGTCCGAGGCGAGCATCTCCTCGAACGACGCGTAGGTGACCTCCACGCCGAGCTTGGCGGCCATCTCGGCCGTCCGCTCCGGCAGCACGTCGGTCAGCGCGACCTGGGTGACGTCGGGGTGCGCGGTCCACAACCGCAGGAACGAGGGGGCGAACTGGCCGGCTCCGACCACACCGATGCTGATGCTCATGCGGTCAAGGCAATCACACATTTTTGTTCCACGAAAGAACAAATCCGCACGTTGAAATGTGTGATCCAGGCCACTCTCACCCCCGTACGGCGGCCAACCGGTCCGGGTGGTCCGTCGTGATCCCGTCGACGCCCAGCGCCTCGGCCCGGCCCAGCGTCGCGGCATCCGGCACCGGCCAGGCCGTCACCTGCAGGCCAGCGCCGTGCAGCTCAGCGACGGCCGCAGCAGTCAGCCCGGCGATCCCGCACAGCGCCCACCCGGCCTCCGCGGCGCGGGTCAGCGCGAGCACGTCCGCGACGTCCGGCGTCCGCCCGAAGATCAGCCCAGTCGTTGCCGACGGCATCGATCGCCGGACGGCGAGCAGGATCTCCGCGCTCGACGACGTCACCATTGTCCGGGCGGCCAACGAGGGATCGGCCTCCAGCGACGCGACGAGCAGCGGTACGGCGCGCGCCGCCTTCACCTCGGCCTGGATCCGGACACCGACAGCGGCGACCGTCTCGGCCCAGGTCGGCACCTGCTCGCCCCGCCCGGCGTCGAACTTGCGCAGCTCGTCGAAGGTCAACTCTTCGACCGGGCCGCTGCCGTTCGTGGTCCGGTCGACCGTTGCATCGTGCAACACGATCAGCTGGTCGTCCGCCGTCACCCGCAGGTCGAGCTCGATCTCGTCGCACCCGTACTCGACCGCTTTCGCGAACGAGCGCAGGGTGTTCTCAGGCTCGGAGCCCATCACCCCGCGATGCCCAGTGATGATCACAGCACCTTCTCCTCGTAGAGCCGGGACACTTCCTCACCGATCGCCTCGAGCCGCCGGGCGACCGACGCGAAGACCTTCCGCGGCGAGGCGTTGTCGGCGTAGATCTGCTGCAGCCCGGTGTAGATCGCCACGTTCGCGTTCCGCCCGTACAGCCGGATCGCGTCCTGCGGCCGAGCGTTCACCAGCTGCGCGATCGCCACACCGTAGTTGGGTTCATCGGCAACCAGCTTCTTCAGCGCCGGATCCTCACGCGCCTTGTCGACCACCGGCAGGTACCCGCTCTGCGTCGTCCACCACGCCGAGTTCTCGGGCGTCGCGAGGAACTGCAGGAAGGCCGCGGCCGCCTGCTTCCGCTCGGCCGACGCGTTCCGGAACATCCCGATCCCACCACCGCCGGTAGCCAGCCCAGCGGCGACTTCAGAAGGGATGAATCCCGCGCCCACCTTGAACTTCGCCTTACTCATCGCGGATTTCAGCCCACCGGTCGAGTCCTGGCACATCGCGACCAGCCCGCCCGCGAAGTCCGTCATCGGGCTGCTCGCCATGTAGCCGTGCCCATCCTCGTGGATCAGCCGCCGCTGGAACTCCCCCGCCGCGACCGCGCCATCCTGGTCGATCGCGACGTCGAGCCCGTTCGAGTACGCGCCGCCGAACTGCCACACGTTGCCCTGGAACTGCCAGTCACCGTCCACCTTCGCCAGCGCCAGCGTCCGCATCGGCCGTCCCTTGGCGTCGACCTTCGCGAGCTGGTCACCCCACGAGCGCAACTCGCTCCAGGTCCGCGGCGCCCGGTCGGGCAGCCCGGCCTTGGCGAACACGTCCCGGTTGAAGTAGAGGATCGGCGTACTGCGCGCGAACGGGACGCACCAGCTCTGCCCTTTCACGACGTACTCGTTGAACAGCTTCTGGTGGAACACCGCCGGCCCGAAACCGTCGGTGAAGTAACCGTTCAGCGGCTCCAGCGCGTCGTTGAGGAAGAACCGTTCCCAGGTCACGTCGGACAGCACCGCGAGATCCGGTGTCTGCCGCGCGATCAGCCCGGCCGCGACCTTCTGCGCGACGTCGTCGTAGCTGCCCTGGAACTGCGCCTCGACGTACACGTCGCTCTGCGACTCGTTGAACTTGGCAACGAGTGTGTCGACCGCCTTGCCGTTCGTCCCGCCGTACGACGACCAGAACACGACCCGCGTCCGCCCGGCGTACTGCTTCGGTACGGCGCCGGCCGGCTGCTTGTACTCGGCGTCCGGTGACCGGTAACCACACCCGGCCAGCGAGGCCCCGGCGGCCAGGCCGAGGAACGCCCTGCGACGAATGGTCATCCCTTCAACGCTCCTTGGGTGATGCCGCCGACGATGTAGCGCTGGGCGAACAGGAAGATCAGCAGCATCGGCGCGAGCACCAGCAGGGTGCCGGCCATGATCGTGCCCCAGTTCGCCAGGCCCTCCTCGTCCTTGAGGATCAGCAGGCCGACCGGGAGGGTGCGCATCTCGGCGGTGTTGGTGACGATCAGCGGCCAGACGAAGTTGTTCCACTCCTCGACCGCGGTGATCACCACGACGGTGACCAGCATCGGCCGCGACATCGGCAGCACCACGCGCCACAGCGTGCGCAGGTGGCCGGCGCCGTCGACCGCGGCCGCGTCGGTGACCTCGCCGGGCAGCGTCAGGAAGTGCTGGCGCATCAGGAAGGTCGCGAACGCCGAGCCGATGCCGGGGATGATCAGTCCGGCGTACGTGTTGATCCAGCCGAGCGACGCGACGGTCAGGTAGTTCGGCAGCAGTGTCACGTGGCCCGGCACCATCATCGCACCGAGGATCAGCAGGAACAGCACCTTCTTGAACGGGAACCGCAGGTACGCGAACGCGTACGCCGTCAGTACCGCGTTCGCCACCTTGAGCAGCGTGCCGACGACCGTGATCAGCGTCGAGTTCAGGAAGAACCGGTCGAACGGAGCGGCCTCCCAGGCGAGCTTGAAGTTGTCCCAGGTGAAGTCGTCGGGCCACCAGACCGGGGGCCACCGGTAGATCTCGGCCGGCTGCTTCACGGCCGCGGAGATCAACCAGTACAGGGGTCCCAGGAAGATCGCCGCGACGCCGAGCAGGACGACGTACTGGACCGCACGCACCTTCATCGGTAGTGCACCCGCCTCTCCATCACGCGGGCCTGGATCGTGGTGACCACCAGCAGGATCACGAACATGATGATCGACAGCGTCGCGGCCCGGCCGGCGTTGAACGCCTGGAAGCCCTCGTTGTAGATCGACCAGCTCAGCGTCGTGGTGGCGTCGCCCGGACCGCCGCCGGTCATCACGGCGATCACGTCGAAGGCCTGGAAGGTTCCGATCACGGTGGTGATCAGCAGGAAGAACGAGATCGGCGCGAGCAGCGGCAGCTTGATCGCGCGGAACCGCGTCCAGGTGCCGGCGCCGTCGATCGCGGCGGCCTCGTCGAGCTCCTTCGGCAGACCCTGCAGGCCGGCCAGGTAGATCAGCGCGGTGAACCCGACGTTCTTCCACAGGTAGACGATGACGAGGCCGGGCAGCGCCCAGTCGGAGTTGTTCATCCAGTCCGGCGGCTCGGCGCCGAACGGTTCGATCAGCGCGCGCATCAGTCCGTACCCCGGGTCGAAGACGAACAGCCAGATCGTCGCGACCGCGGCGCCGGAAAGGATGTGCGGTGCGAACGAGATCGTCCGGACCAGACCGCGGCCCTTCAGCGGCTGGTTGAACAGCACCGCCAGCGCGAGCCCGATCACCAGGCTGCCGGCCACGATCAGGCCCGTGAATGCGACCGTGACACCGAGCGTCTTGTGGAACGCGGGGTCGGTCAGCGTGTTCACGTAGTTGTCGAGCCCGACGAACGTCGGCCGGGCCGCGATCATGTTCCAGTCGGTCAGGCTGAGGAACGCGTTGTAGAGGATCGGCCAGTACGCGAAGACCGCGATCACCAGCAGGTTCGGTGCCACCAGCAACGCGAACAGCCCGTACTCGCGCCGCCGTCGCCGCCGTCGTTCGTCGGTCCCGGCGGGCGCTTTCACCTCGTCCGGGTGCGCCCGGGCCGGCAGGTCGACCACTGTCATGCCACTCGTCTCCTCACCCTGCTCAACACCCTGACCAAGTCCTCGGCCAGGTCGGGCGCGGCCGCGAGCAGCCCGCCCGGCAACGCCGTCCCGGGACCGCCGATCGTGCGGGCGCCGGCCTCCCGGGCGATCAACCCACCGGCCGCGACGTCCCACGGCTGGATCACGTGCTCGTAGTACGCGTCCGCCGTACGGTCCGCGACCGAGCACAGGTCGAGTGCGGCCGATCCACCCCGCCGCAGATCCCGTACGACGGGCAGCAGCTGCCGCAGGTACTCCGCCTGTTCCGCGCGGCGCTCGGCCAGGTACGAGAAGCCGGTCGCGACCAGCGCGTCGGCGAGCTCGCGCCCCTCGCGGAGCTTCAGGAACTTCCCGTCCCGCGAGGCTCCCGCGCCGCGGACTGCGGACCAGGTGATGCCGGTCGTGGGCTGGTGGACGACGCCGACGAGCGCGCCGCGCGCGTCCTGGACCGCGATGCTGACGCACCAGTCCGGCCGCCCGTACAGGTAGTTGACCGTCCCGTCGAGCGGGTCGATCACCCAGGTCAGCCCGGTCGTCGACTTCTCCCGCGCGCCTTCCTCGCCGAGCAGCCCGTCGCCGGGACGAGCGTTCAGCACGCCGTCGACGATCAGTTGCTCCGACGCCCGGTCGGCGGCGCTGACCGGGTCCGTGCCCGAGCTCTTGGTCTGCGCGCTCTCCAGCGACACCTCGTCCTGCCGGGCGAGCAGCTCGGCCCCGGCCGAATGAGCCAGACGCGTCGCCACACCGAGCAGGTCGCGCGGATCGGGACTGGACATGCCGGTGAAATTATCACCGAATGATGGTTTCAAACAGTCCTGGAGTGTGATTTTCTCACTGAATTCACATCAATCCTCGTCAAGGTGCAGCCTGACCGCGGTCACACCCTCCAACTCGCCGAGCGCGACCACCAGGTGCTGCAGCGGTGGGCGACCGCGGAACCGCATCGACGCCCGGACCTGCTGGCGCCCGTCCTCACGCCGTACGTCGGTCGAGAGCACCGACGCCTCGAAGCCCATCGACGTCGCGGTGGACAGGATCGCCCGCAGCACCCCGGAGCCGTCCAGGTACCGCACGGTCACCACGCGGTTGCGGTCCGGCGACGGAAGGATCCGGGAAAGGTGGCCGAAGGCACCGACCGCGATCAGGTGCAGCACGGTCGCAGCCCCGGCGAGCACCGGCATCCCTGCCCCACAAGCCATCCCGATCGCCGCGGTCATCCAGATCGTCGCGGCGGTGGTCAGCCCGCGGACGACGTCGCGGCGCATGAAGATCACGCCGGCGCCGAGGAAGCCGACGCCGGAGACCACCTGCGCGGCGATCCGGGACGGGTCCAGGTTCACGTCCGTCCCGAGCACCGTCGAGAAGCCGAAGCCCGAGACCAGCGTGAACAGCGCCGCGCCGGTCCCGACCAGCGCGTGCGTGCGCATCCCGGCGCTCTTCTGCTGCAGCTGGCGTTCCAGGCCGATCACCATCGACAGACCGAACGCGATCGACAGCAGGAGCAGCTCCGTACCGGTGCTCTCCGAGAACCACGTCATGTCAAGAAGTCTGCAACAGCTTTGGCCGCGAGGGTCGCCGCGCGGCGGGCGGTCTGCCGGGTGGCACCGGCCAGGTGCGGTGTCATCACGACGTTCGGTGCGGTCAGGAGGCGGGAGTCCTTGGGGACGGGCTCAGCCGGGAAGACGTCGAACGCGGCCGCCCCCAACTGGCCGGACTCGAGGGCATCGACCGTGGCCTCGTAGTCGAGGAGACCCCCACGAGCAGAGTTCACCAGTACGCCGCCGCGCGGCATCCGGGCCAGCTCGGCGGCGCCGATCATGCCGCGGGTGGTGTCGGTGAGCCGCGCGTGCAGGCTGACCACGTCCGAGCGGGTGAGCAGCTCGTCGAGCTCGACGACCTCGATGCCGTCGGGCGGGGACGCCGGGTCGAGGATCGGGTCGGCGACCAGGACGTGCGCGCCGAAGGCGCGCATCACCCGCGCGACGCGGCTGCCGATCGCGCCGTACCCGACCAGGCCGACGGTGGCGCCGTCGAGCTCGCCGCCGCACTCGTCGTACGCGTAGAGGTCGCTGCGCCACTCGCCGCGCTCGAGGGTGCGCTGGAGCTGCGGAAGCTTGCGCAGGGCCCCCATCATCAGCGCGATCGCGTGCTCGGCGGCGGCGCCGGCATTGCGGCCCGGCGTCGAGGCGACCTGGACGCCGCGCCTCGTTGCCGCGGGCACGTTCACGTTGACCGGGCCGCCGCGGCAGCAGACCAGGTAGCGGAGGTCCGGCGCGGCGTCGAGGACCCGCTCGGTGAACGGGCCCATCTGGGTGACCACCAGCTCGATCCCCGGCAGCGCCGCGATCAGCTCGTCCTCGACGTCACTCGCCTCGTCGACCTCGGCGACCCGCCCGTACGGCGTCAGCGGCCACGGCAGCGTCAGCTCGCTGAACTCGAAGCTGGCGCCCGGCAAGGCAGACAGCTTCTCGGCGAGCAGCTCGTTGCGGACGAAGTGGTCGCCGGCCAGCAGGGTTTTCATCAAGCTCCTGAGTACGTCGGGGACGGGTCGGCCCAGCGCGGGCGGGCCGACTCGATGCGGCGGAGGTAGTGCGCGTAGCCGTCGTCGTAGAAGGCCGCGCGGGTTTCGTCGGGGTCGATCTGTTTGGTCTGGGCGATCCACTCGGGAGCCTGAACAGCTTTGGCCGCCAGCACCGCGCCGCGGGCCGCTACTTGCGAAGCCTCGGTGGTGTGCAGCGGCGTGTTCAGCACGTCGGCGAGGATCTGCGTCCACTCGGTACTGCGGGCACCTCCGCCGCAGACGGTGACCTTGCCGGTCCACCCGGCGGCTTCGAGGCAGTGGCGTGCGGCGTACGCGATCCCTTCGCAGGTCGCGCGCAGCAGATCGGCCGGGGTGGTGGACAGCGAGATCCCGTCGAACGTGCCCCGCGCGTTGGTGTCGACGAACGGCGCTCGCTCACCGGCCTCGGACAGGTACGGGAGCACGGTCACACCGTTCGCGCCGGGGCGGCTGGTGGTGAGCAGCCCGTGCAGCTGATCGGTCGTCGCGCCGACGAGCTTCAGCACTTGATCGAGCGCCGCGGTCCCGACCATCGCGGGCATCGCGCGCAGCCAGACGCCGGGCGTCCACGTCCCCAGGAACAGCCCGGCCGGTTCGCCGTCGACCGAGAGATCCCGCGTCACGACTTGGCAGGCGAGCGTCGTCCCGACGGTCAGGAGCGCGTCCCCGGGCTCGGTCACCCCGGCGCCGATCGCCGCCGCCGGCAGGTCGTACGGACCAGCCGACACGCGAGTCCCCAGTGGCAGGCCGAGGCTGTCATCCGTCAGCTCACCAGTCGGCGTACCGACTGGCGCCAGCAGATGCCGCCAGTCGCTCAACCCGCAGGCCGCCAGCGCTTCCTCGTCGTACTCACCCGTCCTCGGATCGAGGAACGGCGCCGAGGCATCCGACACATCAGTAGCCCGTACGCCGGTGAGCCGCTGCATGACGACGTCCTTGCAGTACGCCGCCGTCGCCGCTTTCGCGAGTGTCTCAGGCTCCTCCGCCAGCACGGCAGCCAGCAGCGGCCCCGAGGCGCCGGGGAACATCCGGTTGCCCGACCGCCGGAAGACCTGCTCGGCGACGCCGCTCGCAGTCCACTCCCCGAGGATCGAGCTGCTCCGAGCATCCAGCCAGGAGATCGCAGGCCGCACCGGCTGGCCAGAGTCGTCCACCAACCACAGCCCATCACCCTGCCCGGTGATCGCCACCACGCCCACGGGCTCGCCGGCTCCGCCGGCCTCGCCCCCGGGAGAGGAGGGGACGGGAGCCCCTCGCCCCGAGACCAGCTGCGCGGTCGCCCGGCCGCCGCTCATCCCGCCTGAGATCAGCTCCCGGACCACCTCGTTGACTGAGGCGACGATCTCGTCGGTGTCGTGCTCGAAGCGGCCAGGTCCCGGGCGGGTCAGCCGCGTCGGGCGGGACGCCTCCGCGACCTGCCGGCCCTGCTCGTCGAACGCCACGGCCTTGGTGACCGTGGTTCCGACGTCGACACCGATGTCCACAGCGGCCTCCTAGAGCGGTGCGACGTCGACCTGGGCGCCCTGGTCGCGCAGGGCCCGGACGAGATCGTCCGGCGTCTTCTCGTCGACCACGACGACGTCGAAGTCGGTCAGCGGTGCGAGGCGGTGCAACGCCGTACGCTGCAGCTTGCCGTGATCGACGAGCAGGACCTTCGTCCGCGCCGACCGCAGCATCGTCTGCTTCACCAGCACGATCTCCTGCTCCTGGTGGAAAGCGTGCGTCGGCGACACCGCGGAAACGCTGCAGAACAACAGATCCGTGTGCAACGCCCCGACCGCCTCGGCACAAGGCAGCCCGCCGAACGAGTCGTGGGTCGCCGAGTAGATCCCGCCGAGGGCGAGCAGCGTGACGTCGCGCAGCTGGGCCAGCCGCGTGATCGCCGGCAGGAAGTTCGTTGCCACGGTCAACGGAGTGATGTCCTCCAGCAGCTCCACCAGCGCCAGCGCGCTGGTGGAGTCGTCGAGCATCACCGACATCCCGGGCTCGATCATCGTCCGCGCGTGCCGCGCGATCGCGGCCTTCTCCGCCGACGCGGTGGTCAGCCGGTACGCGACGTTGCTCTCGAACACGCTGGTCGGCTGCGCGCTCACCCCACCGCGGTACTTCCGGACGACGCCCTGCCGCTCCAGCTCGTCGAGGTCGCGGTGCACGGTCATCACGCTGACCCCGAACGCCTCGACCAGGTCGTTCGCGGACACCGAACCGTGCTGGACGACGTACGCCGCGATCTCGGCCTGCCGCCGTGCGGGCCGGCTCAGCTCGGAGCTGTCGTCGACATCGGTCATTCGGGGATCTCCGTTCGTACGGCGGGGACGTTGAAGGCTTCGAGCCCCACTGTGCCGAACTCGGCGCGCAAGCGCACGAGCGCCGCGGGACCGAGCGCCGGGAGCAGTCTGCGGTAGTCGCGGACGGGCAGGCCGAGGAGCCGGCAGACGAGCAGCCGGATCAGCGTGTTGTGCGCGACGACGAGCACTTTGCCGCCCGGGTGCCGCTCGACGATCTCGGTGAAGGCGTCGTGCACGCGCTCGGCCGCATCACGCACGTTCTCCCCGCCAGGGAAGGGATTCGCGACCGGGTCGAGGGTGAACGCACTGGCGACCGCGGGCGGCAGTTCGCTGAGCATCCTGCCCTCCGCCGAGCCGAAGTCGACCTCACGCAGCCGCGCGTCGGTGGACGGTTCGAGGCCGAGCGCCGCGGCGGTCGGCGCGATGGTCTGCCGGGCGCGGAGCATCGGCGACGACCAGAGCGCGTCGGGCCGGAAGTCCTCCGCCCATTCGCGGAGCAGGTCGGCCTGCTGCAGCCCGACGGAGTCGATCGGGAGATCGGTCGAGCCGGTGTAGCGGTTCCCGTGGTGCCACTCTGTACGGCCGTGGCGCGCGAGCACGACGGTGGTCCTCATCGCAGGTACTCCCGTCGCTTCAGCTCAGCCACGAACTCGCCGTACAGCTGCTCCAGCCGGTCGCTCTTCCGCGGCTCGAGCGCCCGGCTGACCCGGACCATCCGCCGCGCGGTCTCCGCCACCGACGTACCACCAGATGCCGCCAGCACCGCCATCCCGTACGCCGGATCGGCAGCCTCTGGCAGCTCGACCGGCACGCCGAGCACGTCGGCCCGGAGCTGGTTCCAGTGCTCGCTGCGGACCGCACCGCCGGTGAGCGCGACCGACCGCGGCGGCTCGGCGCCGAGCCCGGCGAGGTGCTCGAAGGCGAGCCGCTCGACGAACGCGACCCCGTGCTGGACGGCGACGTACCGGTCGAGATCGTCAGTGACCTCCCCGAGGACGAACCCCTCGGCCTCAGGCGCCACGAACGGGAACCGCTCGCCGGGCTTGGTCAACGGGTAGATCGCGGCCTCGACCTGCCGATCCCACGCGGCTCGATCGAGTACATCCAGGTCAGCACCGGGCAGCATCGCGGTCAGCGCCCCCGCGCCGGTGTTCGACGCACCTCCTGGAAGCCACCCGTCACCGTCCGGGTGCCGATGGCTGTAGACCGCACCCGTCGGATCGTGGATCAGCTCCTTGGTGACGCCCTTCAGCACCAGCGTGGTGCCGAGCACCGAGTTCCAGGCGCCCGGCGTCAGCGCCCCCGCGGCGATCTGCGCGGCACACCCGTCGGTCATCCCAGCGACGATCGGAGTACCGGCAGGGACCCCGCTGACCTGCGCTTTCACGTTTCCGATCACGGTTCCGGGCAGCACGACCCCAGGAAGGACATCAGCCGACAGTCCAAGGCGCTCGAAGGACTCCGTAGGCCAACCGAAGTCATACCCAGTCTTCAGCGCGTGGCTTGTGTCGGTAGCAACCGGATGCCGCGCGAGATGCGCCGCCACCACATCCGCGCTGTGCGCCACCAGCTGATCGCTCTCAGGCCCCAGCCACAACACCTTCGGCAGCGCCCACGTCGGCTGCATCGACGAACCCCACCGCTCGGGATCAGCAGCCACGATCCGCGGCAGAAACCCCGCGGCGCGCGCGTCGTCGTACATGAGCGCCGGCGACACCGGCCGCCCGTCGCGATCCGTCAGCACAACGGTCCCGGACGTGGAGCAGATCGCCAGCCCCTCGACCTCGCCGTACGGCGTGACCTCGGCGAGCACCTGCTCGACCGTGCTGATCCACTCCCGCGGGTCCTGCTCGTGCCAGACCTCACCGCGCCGGCTGGTCAGCGGGCGCGATGCCCGGGAGAGGACATCGCCGGAGCTGTCGACGAGTACGGCGCGCACGCTCTGCGTGCCGAGGTCGACGCCGATCCACGCCACAGTTCCGCCTCCCGATGTTAGCTACGTTGGTAACATAACATCAGGAAGCGGTAAGAGAGCAGTCCTCAGCTGTGCATCAGCAGCAGCGACGGGTGCGCGGTCGCGACTTCGAGGCGGCCGGCGTCGACCGCGCCGAAGGCGCCGATCGGGCCGCTCACGGGCCGGCCGTGCCGGTTGGTCCAGAAACCCCAGCCGGCCGGTGCGTCCGGCCACTCCGGGTCAGGTTCCCAGCCGACCGGCGGTCGCCAGGTGTCACTCGGCGGCTCAGGCCAGTCGGGTGGTGAGTTGAATCGATGCACGGGCGGCCCTTCCGGATTCCCCAGGAGACTCGTCGGCAAGAAGTGTCTGACTCCTCAACGACTTCGTTGTCCGAACGTCACGCCTAAATCTTCGTAAAGTTTATGGCCCAGAGCCCCGTTCTGACACCCCAACAGGTAGTGACGATTCGCCACTCTGTGTGCCGTTGCCATCAGCCACGATCTCGTGACGCAGCGCAGCGAAGCTCACCGAGGGTTGACATCGCCCGCGGACCGACGGACCTTGATCTCAGTCGATCGGCGTCGTGGGGGGACCATGGATTCTGATCAGAGCGTCGCGCTGCCGCACAGGTTCGGCGGTTCCACGCTGCTGACGATGCAGTGCGCCCGCCCACGTCCCGGCCGCCCGTTCGGCGCCGACGCCGTCGCGAAGCTGACCGCCGACGGCCTGCTCGGCCAGGTGCTCTGGAGCACCACCTGTACGGCGTACGACGTCGCCCCGGCGAACTTCCAGCAGCTCCGCGACAGCGGGCTCTTCCTGGCCCGCGTCGACCTGAGCGGCGTCGCGGGCGACGCCACCCGCGTCCGCGAGCTCGTGCTCGCCGTCCAGGTGCTGCGCAGTCTCGGGATCCTGGTCGAGTACGACCTCGACCTGTTCACCGGTACGCCGCGCTTCGCCGGCGTCCGGGACAAGGTCGCGATGCTCCGCGCGATGGTCGGCGACGGCTCCACCCCGGCGTACTTCACGACGGCGGCGATCGAGGCCGACTGCTCGCCCTGGCTTGCGGGCTACCGGCAACGACTCGACCCCGCGGTCCGGCCCTGGCTCGGCGACGGCGGACTGTCGCAGCAGCTCGCCGACGCCTGGGCCGAGATCCTGCTGGCCGAGCGCCTCCTGCTCGGCCTGCGCGG
This sequence comes from Kribbella sp. NPDC051770, assembly GCF_040681455.1. Lineage (NCBI taxonomy): Bacteria > Bacillati > Actinomycetota > Actinomycetes > Propionibacteriales > Kribbellaceae > Kribbella > Kribbella sp. NPDC051770. The sequence goes on from NZ_JBFAYT010000004.1 coordinate 60,324, forward strand.
CGGGGCCGCGCACCGGATCGCGCTGCAGCGACTGACGCTGCGCAGCAACACCGAGCTGCTCAACCTGGTCGCCACGAGCGCCCGCGAGTTCGAGACCTCCGGCGGCACCCGCCTGCTCGACGACGAGCTCGTCGGCCCGCGGGCCGAGCTGCTCACCCAGACAATGCTTGCCCTGCGCAACCGTTTCTGGTCGGCCAACGACCACGTCGTACCGGAACCGTCGGCCGCCTACGGCGGGTGACCGTCAGTGATCCGGGCGTGAGCCCTTCCGCTTGTCGTTCCAACGTTGTAACAATGGCTCATGAGAATCGCCCACCTTGTTCTCACCGCCCTGCTGCTGACCACCGCCGCCGTCCCCGCCGCCGCTGCCGAACCGCCCGAATCCCCTGCCCGTACGGAGAAAGCGATGGCCTCGACCTTCCGCAACCCGGTCAACACCGGCGCGGACCCGTCCCTGATCCACGCCAACGGCCAGTACCACGTGGCGACCACCACCGGTGACCACATCGGCATCTGGTCGTCGCCCAGCCTGGCCACGCTGCTGACCGCTCCGGAGAAGGTCGTGTACCGCGACAGCGACCCGAGCCGGAACCAGCAGATGTGGGCGCCGGCCTTCCGGCACGTCGGGAACCGCTGGTACGTCTACTACACCGCCTCCGACGGCGTCGACGCGAACCACAGGATGTACGTGCTCGAGTCGGCCGGTGACGACCCGCTCGGCCCGTACACCTTCAAGGGCAAGATCGCCGACTTCGGCGAGTACGCGATCGACGGCGAACCGATCGCCCACAACGGGCAGCAGTACTTCGTCTGGACCGGCCCCGGCCGCGGCCAGGGTGGGCCCGCGCAGCTCTACATCGTCCGGATGAGCAACCCCTGGACGGCGACCGGCAACCGGGTCGCGATCCCCGCCGACGGCGGCTGCTCCGAAGTCCGCGAAGGCCCGACACCGCTGTACCGCAACGGCCGGACCTGGCTCACGTACTCCTCCTGCGACACCGGCAAACCCGACTACCAGCTGTGGATGAAGAGCATCGCCAACGGCGCCGACCCGATGGTCGCGGCGAACTGGGTCCAGCACCCGGGCCCGATCTTCTCCCGCAACGACGCCAACGGCGTCTGGGGTCCCGGCCACCACTCGTTCTTCACCTCGCCGGACGGCACCGAGGACTGGATCGCCTACCACGGCAAGAACACCAGCACCTACACGTACGCGTTCCGCACCGCGCGGGTGCAGAAGATCACCTGGAACGCCGACGGCTCACCGAACCTCGGCAGCCCGCTCGCCGCCGGCGCGACCCAGCAACTGCCGTCGGGCGATCCCGGCGCGGCGACCTCGGTGATCAACGACACCGACATCGGCACCGGCCAGAACCAGGTCGAGTACGCCGGGACGTGGAACTCCGGCTCCGGCTGCGGCAACCAGTGCTTCTGGGGCAACGACCACTGGACCGGCATCGCGAACGCGTCGGCGACGATCCGCTTCACCGGCACGAAGGTCGCGCTGCTCAGCGTCGTCGACGTCGGCAACGGCATCGCCGCGATCTCCATCGACGGCGGCCCGGAGCAGCGCGTCGACTACTACAGCTCGATCCGCGTCGGCGAGCAGCTCACCTACGTCAGCCCGACGCTCGCCCCCGGCCCGCACACCCTGAAGATCCGGGTCACCGGCGAGAAGAACCCGGCCTCGACCAGCACCCAGATCAGCGTCGACCGGATCGAGGTCTCGTAGGTGACAGAATGGCCGGGTGGGTGAGACGGCACAGGAACTGGTCAGCGGGCAGCGCTCTGCCTGGCAGCGGATCGTCACGCACCCCTTCGTGGGGCGTACGTCGGACGGCACGCTGCCGCGGGAGACGTTCGACCGCTGGCTGACCGAGGACTACTTCTTCGTCCGCTCGTTCCAGGTCTACCTGGCCGAGCTGAGCGCGATCGCCCCCGACGACGAGGCCCGCGAGGTCCTCGCCGGGGGCATCGCCGCGCTCGTCCCGGAGCTGGCTCTGTTCGAGAAGGCCGCCGCCGAGCGCGGCCTCGACCTCGGCGTCGAGCCCTCACTGCTGAACGTCGGCTACTCGGCGTACCTGCTGAGCACCGTGCGTGAGGGCTGGCCGGCCGCGATCGCCGTCCTGTACGCCGTGGAGAAGGCCTACTTCGACGCCTGGGCCTCGGTCCGCGACACCACCGGGCCGGACACGCCGTACGCCGGTTTCATCGCGAACTGGTCCTCGCCGGAGTTCTCGGCGTACGTCGAACAACTGGCCGCCCTCGTCGACCGCGAGCAGCTGACCCCGGCGATGGAGCTCGGCTTCGACCGCGTCGCCCGCTTCGAGATCGCGTTCTGGGACCTGGTGCACGGGTGAAGACCGCGGTCCTGGCGAGCGGCGTCGTCGTCCTCGGCCTGCTCGGCGCCACCGGCGGCTACCTGGTCGGCGACCTGACCCAGCCGACGACCGCGAGCGCCAACGGCAACCCCGGCAGCGGCGACTCGCCGCCGGTCGAGTACATCGTGAAGACGCCGGTGCCGAACCACAAGCCGGCCTTCAAGTCGGCCGGGCTGAAGTACCGCAAGCAGACCTTCAGCGTGCAGCAGCAGGACCGGCCCCGGGTGACGGTGTCGATCGACATGCCGCGCGGCTGGCAGCTGACCCGCGCGACGAAGGCCCCGGGCGAGGTGAAGTTCCTCGACCCGGAGAAGGAACGCGGCGTCCGGGTCGAGTCGTCGCTGCCCGAGACGCTGCTCCCCAGCGCCCTGCGGGAGAAGCTGATCGCCAACCTGGCCAGCAGCCAGGCGCCGGAGAACGACCTGAAGATCCTCGAGAACTACGACTCCACCGAGAACGGCGCCGACGGCAACCCGCACGAGGTGTCGACGCTGATCTACACCTACATCCCGATCGAGACCCTGCGCTACGTGATCGTCCGCTGGATCGCCACCGACGACGGCGACGCCACCGTCGAGATGAGCGTCACCGGTCTGCCGCAGGACGCCCCCGGCCTGAAGGACGTCCTGGCCAAGGCCACGGAGTCGGTCACGGTTCGGGGCTACTGAGTCACCGGAGCGAACCTTTTCCCGGTTTACGGTGTCCCAAAGCCATCGGGGGCGAGCCGGGGAGGAGGGATGCCCGTGGCCGGGCGAGCAGGACGCGTGCTGCTGAGCGCTGGACTGGTGCTGGTCACGCTGGCCGGCGGCGCCGGTGGGTACGGTCTCGGGCACCTGACGCAGCCGGAGGAGCGGCCGTCGGGGACGGCGAGCCCGCTCGGGCCCGGCACCGGTACGCCGACGCCGGTTGAGCCGCGCAATGTCGCGGTGCCGGACCCGACGCCCGCGCTGAAGCGCAACAAACTGCAGTACAAGGAGCGCGAGTTCACCTCGGAGCTGACGGTCCGCTCGCAGGTCACGGTCGACGTGCCGAAGAACTGGCCGATGACGATGTCGGCCGAAACACCGAACGAGGCGCGTTTCACCGATCCGGCGGCGAAGCGGTTCATCCGGATCAAGGCCGGTTTCACCATCGAGGAGCCGCCGGCGGCGGCGCTGGCGGCACGGATCGCCGGACTCGCCGCTACGCCGTACCGGGCGAACCTGAAGATCGTCAGCAAGGTCGTTGCCAACGACAAGCGGTCGGCGACGCTGGTCTACACCTGGATCCCGGACCGCACGCTGCGCTACGTGATGGTGCGGTGGGTCGCGCTCGACGACTCCGGCAACAGTGCCGTCGAGATCGGAACCGGCGGGCTCGACCAGGACCGGGAGGCCCTGGACGCGGTGCTCGACCGAGCGAGTGAGACGGTCACCCGGTCCGACTCCTCGTTATGACGCGTCGCGCGGCCACATCATCCGGAAGACGATCGAGCGGAACCGGTAGAACCGGCGGCGGCTCGACTGGACCAGGGCCGGCGACGGCGTCAGCCGGTCGATCACATCCCGCACGGGGACTCCTCAGCGGCGTGGAACTAGTTGGGGGCCGCAGCAGAGTAGGCGTCCGGGCGCGGACAGTGAAATCCCCCTGACACCAAAGTTTACGAATCAATTGCGCAGGACGGTGCTGTACGGCGAGATCTCGCCCAGCGTCCGGGGCTCGACGTACCGCTGGTAGCTGAACCCGGCGGCCCCGCCGACGAGCAACGCGATCACCGCCGCCGCCACCCACCGGCCCTTCCGCCGCCCACTCCGAACAGGCGCAGCACCCGAGCCCTCCGCAGGCGCCACAGCACCTGCCGCCGAGCCGTCCGCAGGCCCCACAGCACCCGCCGAGACTCCTGCAGGTGCCACGGCAGCCCCCGCGGCCGAACCCTCCGCAGACCCCACAGCAGCCGCCGCCCAGCCCTTCGCAGGCGCCACAGCAGCCACCGGCGAGACCCCTGCCGGCGCCACCTCATCAAGTACCGGCGCGCGCCGAGGCCCAGGGAGCGCTCCATCCGGCTGCGACGAGGCCTCGGCCTTCATCACCGTCGGCGCGTTCTCGTCGCTCAAGGCCGTCAGCTCGGGGTCGTCGGTCGCGACAGTCTCCGCGACCGCCACGACCTCCGTCGGCTCACCGACGACCGGCTGCGGCAGATACCCGTGCGTCGTCTCGTCCAGCGCCCCGACCAGCTCGCGCGTGAAGCTCGCCACGTCCGGCCAGCGGTTCGCCCGATCCGGGTCGAGCGCGCGCACGATCGCCTCGTCGATCTTGTCCGGTACGTCGAACCCGAGGCTGCTCGGCGGCGCCGGCGCGTTCACCCGCCCGGCCGCGCCGAGCCCGTCGACCTGGTGCGGCGACCGCCCGGTCAGCGCGGCGTACGCCACCGCGCCCAGCGAGTACTGATCAGCGCGCTCGTCGAGCCGCTCGCCCATTGCCTGCTCGGGCGCGACGTACGACGGCGTACCGCCGGGCATCGTGATCCGGGAGACCTCGTCGAGCGACTTGCCCAGCCCGAGGTCGGACAGCACCGCGCGCTCGCCCTCGTCGGCGCTGCGGAACAGCACGTTCGCGGGTTTCACGTCCCGGTGCAGCAGGCCGCGCCGGTGCAGCGCCTGCAGGCCGCGACCGACCTGGACGACGACACCGACGGCCTCCGCGGGCGCCAGCGGCTCCTTCTTCAGCCGGTCCGCGAGCGTGCCGCGGTCGGCGTAGGTGAGGACCAGGAACGGGCGGCCGTCCTCGAGCTCACCGACGTCGTGCACCTGGACGACGTTCTCGGACTCGACCCGGCGCAGGAAGCGGCCTTCCTCGAGAAAACGTTTCCGGACCGCGTCGTCGTGGGCCCAGTTCTCGGCCAGCACCTTGACCGCGACCTCGGCGTCCAGCTGCTCGTCGTGGGCCAGCCACACCGTCGCGAAACCGCCTGAGCCCAGGCGTCGGCGCACGACGTACCGGCCTAGTCTGGATGGGACCCCCATACAAGGCATTATGGATCACTGGGAGTTCCCTGGTCCCGGCCGTGTTGACAACCCTGTTGACAACCCCGGGAACCACCGTGGCGGAATCGAACAGACAAGGTGCTGATGAGCGACACCAGCGGACCGACCGACGATCTCGGAGTCCTGGCCGAACGGGCCCAGGCCGGTGACAAGAACGCCCTGGACGACCTGCTCCGGCTGGTCTACCCGCGGGTGCTGCGGATCTGCCGCAGCGTGCTGCCGTACTCCGCGGACGCCGAGGACGCCGCGCAGGAGGCGCTGCTGAACGTCGCCACCAAGATCAACACCTACTCGGGCCGCAGCAGCTTCTCCACCTGGGTGCACTCGGTCGCCGCGAACTCGGCGCGCTCGACGTACCGCAAGCTGAAGCGCACCGCGCAGGCCGCGCACAACCCGGACACGATGGACAAGCCGGACCCGCGCACCACCAGCGTGATCGCCGGCACCCGCCTGGACCTGCTGGAGGCCCTGGAGACGCTGGAGAAGTCGCGTCCCCAGATGGTCACGCCGCTGGTCCTGCGCGACGTCTACGGCCTCTCGTACGAGGAGATCGCGGCCGAGGTCGGAGCGCCGCTGGGGACGGTCAAGTCCCGCATCCACGACGCGCGCGAGGTCGTCCGGCCGCTGCTTCGCCCGAAAGACTGACCCAAAGGGAACAGTCTCCACAGCAAGTACCAGCCAGCACCTGGCAGCCGGCCCCCGACCTCGGGTTCTGGTCGAAGCCCCCGGCCCGGGACCCCCGGGCGGCTGCAGATGACTTCCTTTGAACGTTCAACAGCTGAGCAGCCGTCGGGGACTCCCGCCGCGACCTGGTCTGTGCTCAGATGGGGACATGAAGAAGCTCATCAACGACCCTGCCGATGTTGTGAGTGAAGCGCTGCGCGGGATCGCTCTCGCGCACCCCGACCACGTCCGGGTCGACCACGAGAACCGGATCGTCTACCGCAAGGACGCACCCCGCTCCGGGAAGGTCGGGCTGATCTCCGGCGGTGGCTCCGGCCACGAGCCCATGCACGGCGGCTTCGTCGGCCTCGGCATGCTCGACGCCGCCTGCGCCGGCGAGGTCTTCACCTCTCCCGTGCCCGACCAGATGATGGCCGCGACCAAGGAGGTCGACGGCGGCGCCGGCGTCCTGCACATCGTGAAGAACTACACCGGCGACGTGATGAACTTCGAGATGGCCGCCGAGCTGGCCGCGGCCGAGGCCGGCACCGAGGTGCTGTCGGTCGTCACCGACGACGACGTCGCCGTCCAGGACAGCCTGTACACGGCCGGCCGCCGCGGTGTCGGCGTGACCGTGCTGCTGGAGAAGATCGTCGGCGCGGCCGCCGAGGAGGGCCGCCCGCTGCAGGAGGTCGCCGACCTGGCCAAGAAGGTCAACGACCAGGGCCGCAGCATGGGCATGGCGCTCACCTCGTGCACCGTCCCGGCCGCCGGGAAGCCGACGTTCGAGCTGGCCGAGAACGAGATGGAGGTCGGTATCGGCATCCACGGCGAGCCCGGCCGGCAACGGTTGCCGCTGGCCCCGGCCAAGGACGTCGCCGCGCTGCTCGTCGACCCGGTGCTGCAGGACCTCCCGTACCAGCAGGGCGACTCGGTGATCGCCTTCGTCAACGGCATGGGCGGTACGCCGCTGATCGAGCTGTACGTGATGTACAACGAGGTCCGCCAGCTGCTCGACGCGGCCGGGATCACGGTCGCCCGTTCGCTGGTCGGCAACTACATCACCTCGCTGGAGATGGCCGGCTGCTCGGTAACGCTGCTGAAGGTGGACGACGAGCTGGTCCGGCTCTGGGACGCCCCCGTGAACACCCCCGGCCTGCGCTGGGGCGCGTGAGCATGGGTGTCGACGACTTCGCGAACTGGCTGCGCGACCTGGCCGCGAGCCTGCACGAGAACGCGGCGTACCTGACCGAGCTCGACTCGGCGATCGGCGACGCCGACCACGGCAGCAACATGGACCGCGGCTTCCAGGCCGTCGTCGCAGTGCTCGACGAGACGTCGTTCACGGCGGTCGACGAGCTGCTGAAGAAGGCCGGGATGACCTTGGTCAGCAAGGTCGGCGGGGCGAGCGGGCCGTTGTACGGGACGTTCTTCCTGCGCTTCGGGACCGCGCTGGCCGGTGTCGAGGTGTCGGCGGCGACTGTCGGCGAGGCACTGAAGGCCGGGGTCGGCGGGATCCTTGCCCGGGGCAAGGCCGAGGTCGGGGACAAGACGATGTACGACGCGTGGGCGCCCGCGCTTTCGGCGTACGACGAGGCTGTTGCCGGCGGCTCGGACCTGCGCGGGGCGCTGGTCGCGGCGGCCGAGGCGGCGGCGAAGGGGCGGGACGAGACGGTGCCACTGGTCGCGCGGAAGGGGCGGGCGAGCTATCTCGGCGAGCGGAGCGCGGGGCATCAGGATCCTGGAGCGACGAGTACGACGCTGTTGCTGGAGTCGGCCGCGCGAACCCTGGGCTGACGCGTGATCGGGATCGTGGTGGTTTCGCACAGCCGCGCCTTGGCCGATGCCGCGGTCGGGCTGGCCTCGGAGATGGTTGCTGAGGGCAATCGTCCGGTGATCGCGGTGGCGGCCGGGCTGGACGAGACGACGTTCGGGACTGATGCGGCGGCTGTCGCGGAGGCGATCGGGACGGCGGACTCGGCCGATGGTGTGCTGGTGCTGCTCGATCTCGGGAGCGCGGTACTGAGCGCCGAGCTGGCGCTGGAGTTCGTGGACCCGGAGATCGTCGAGCGGGTGAAGCTGTCGAGCGCGCCGCTGGTCGAAGGGTTGGTCGCTGCGGTGGTGACGGCGTCGACCGGGGCTGCGTTGGACGACGTGGCCGCGGAGGCTGCGCGGGGGTTGGCGGGGAAGCAGGATCACCTGGGTGAGGCTGTGATTGAGGAGCCTGCCCCGGTTGCTGCTGGTGGACAGACGCTGGAAGTTGCTTTGCGCATCGAGCATGGGTTGCACGCTCGGCCGGCGGCTCGGTTGACTGCGCTGGTGCGGCAGTTCGATGCTGCGGTGACGGCGTACAACCTGGACACCGGGAAGGGGCCGGTTGATGCGGGGAGCCTCAGTCGGGTCGCGACGTTGAATGCGCAGCAGCACCATCGGGTGGAGTTCGCGGCGTCAGGTCCGCAGGCGGCGGAAGTGCTGGCGGCGATCAAGGCGCTGGCCGATCGGGACTTCGATGACCAGCCAGAGGTCGCGGTGGGTAGGGCCGAGGGTGGGAGTGGTTCTGGGCTGGATGTTGCTGTCGGACCTGCTGTGGTGGTTGCTGCTGATGTTGAGCTGGGAGGCTACGCGGCCGGCGACATCGACATCGAGCGGGATCGGGCCAAGCAGGCGCGAAGCGCCGCCGAGGATCAGTTGCGGCGGTTGCGGGACGCGGCGGCGGAGCGGCTCGGTGGAGACGAGGCGGGCATCTTCGACGCTCAGGCGGGGTTGCTCGCGGACAGCGTGGTGCTTGACGGGGTGTTCCGACTGGTTGCCCAAGGCACCAATGCGGCCGTTGCCTGGAGGGACTCGCTTGATCGGCTGGCCGACGAGTTCGACGGGCTCGACGACGCCTACCAGCGGGAGCGGGCGCAGGATGTCCGAAGCGTGCGGGACCGCGTCCTCCGGGCGCTGACCGGCGCCCCGGAGCCTGCGGCGCCGGCGGCGGGGAGCGTGCTCGTGGTCCCCGAGCTGGATGCCGCGACGGCTGCGGTGGTCGACGCGGGAGTGGCCGGGATCGCCGTACGGGCTGCTGGGACGACCGGGCACGGGGTGATCGTGGCGCGGTCGCGGGGAATCCCTTTGATCACCGGGATCGGCGATGTCACCGTGGCCGACGGGGTGCTGGTCGGGTTCGACGCGCGCAGCGGAAGCTTCGTGGTGGAGGCTGATCGGCAGGCGTTCGAGCGGACGATCCGGGAGCGGCAGGACGAGCGTGATGCCGCGTTGACGGCGGTCGACGAACCGGCGACGACGACCGACGGGCGGACGATCCCCGTGCTGGTGAACGTCGGGTCGGTGCAGGACGCGCGGGATGCGCGCGGGGCCGACGGATCAGGACTGGTCCGGACGGAGGTGCTGTTCGGTGATCGCGCGACGGCGCCGACGGCGGCCGAGCAGGCGGCGGCGTACCGGGAGATCGCGGCGGCGCTGGGTGGGAAGCCGATCACGATCAGGACCTGGGACGTGGGTGGCGACAAGCCGCTGCGGTTCCTCCCGCAAGCGACCGAAGCGAATCCGTTTCTGGGCGAGCGAGGGATCCGCACGTTCCGTCAGTCGAGGTCCGACCTGCTCGCGACTCAGCTCGAGGCCATCCGCTTGGTGGCTGCCGAGACTCCGGTACAGGTGATGTTCCCGATGGTGACCACCGCCGAGGAGGTCACCTGGGCCCTTCAGCAGCTCGGTCCGCGGCCGGCGGGGCTGAAGGTCGGGATCATGGTCGAGGTCCCGGCCGCGGCGCTGCGGATCGAGACGCTCGCGAAGGACCTCGACTTCGTGAGCATCGGGACCAACGACCTCACGCAGTACACGACAGCCGCCGACCGGACGAACACAGCAGTGGCCGGCCTGGCCGACGGGCTCGACCCCGCCGTACTGCGGCTGATCGACCGTGTGGTCAGGCAGGTCCCGCTGGGCGTGCACGTGGCAGTCTGCGGCGACCTGGCCAGCGACCCGCTGGCGGCTGTGCTGCTGGTGGGGCTCGGCGTACAGGAGTTGAGCGCTGTCGGCCCGCAGGTCCCCCTGGTGAAGGCCAAGCTGCGTCAGATCAGCGCGGTCGATGCAGCGATGGCTGCAGCGACCGCACTGACCCTGGACAGCGCAGCAGCGGTCCGTCAGCGGTTGAAGTAGCGCAGCTCAACCAGGTTGTAGCCGGAGGTCTTCACCGACTTGGCGGGGAGCGTGTACGACGCCCCGGGCTCCAGGTACACCAGCCCGTCCTGGGGCGCCGTCTCCAGATCCAGGTCGACCACCAGTGCGGGGTAGGCGCCGGTGCGCCACGTGTACGTGTCCCCCGCGTCCGGCGTCACGTGCTGGACGCGGACGTCGTCCTCGTCGACCACGGTCTTCGCCGGGACCTCACCGACCTCCGCGAACGCGCTCTCCGCCGCAACACCCTCCGGTACGTCGTACGCCGCCCCGGACGCCTCCTCACCGAGATCGAGCACCTCGATCAGCCGGTTCCGGTACGCCGCGTCGCCGTGGTTGGTGAGCATGTGCACCGGCGACACCGGCCGGTAGACCGAGCCGCCGACGGTCTCGCTGAGCTGGCGAGCCGGGCTGCCGTCGAGCCAGTCCATGTGGCAGGGCGACGTGGACAGGCACAGCACGACGTACGGGTTGTGGTGCAGGTGCCAGCCCTGTGCCTCACCCGGGTCGAGCGCGACCTCCCAGACCCGGACGCGGGGGTTCTCCAGCAGCACCCGGGTGCCGATCTCGCCGAGCACGACCTCGGTGCCGTCCGGGGCGAGCGCGGTGGTTCCTGCAGTCATCGTGGATCTCTCCGATTCAGTCGACGGACCGTTCCATCGCGACGCCGCCCAGGACGACGCCGTCGGGCATGGTCAGCTCCTCCGCGGCGAGCTCGGTGAAGCCGAACGACTTGTACAGCGGTACGCCGGGCAGCGTCGCCATCAGCGCGAGTCGCGTGAACCCCTCGGCCCGGGCGGCGTCCACGCAGGCGGTCAGGATCGCCCGGCCGAGGCCGCGCCGGGTCCAGTCCGCGCGGACGAACATCGCCCGGATCCGGGCCGGCTCGGTCGCCGGGTCGAGCAGCCGCGCGTCCGCGCCGGCGCCGGTCCCGTTGTAGAGCTTGTTGCGCCGGCTCCAGCCACCGCAGGCGACGATCTCCCCGGCGGCCTCGTGCACGTAGTACGTGCCGTCGTCGATCAGCGCCAGGTCCAGCGCGGCGATGTGCACCGCGGCACTGGCCGTCTGCCGCTCGTCGTAGTACGCCGGGAACAGCTCGGCCACCGACGCCCGCATCAGCTCCGCGATCGCGGCGGCGTCGGCGGCCACGGCGGGCCGCAGTACAGGGGTCACACCGGTCAGGCTATTTCAGGCTGTCAGGGCGCGCCGTGGTGGGCCCTGGTCGCTCGGAACAGCAACGTGCCGCCGACGAGCATCACGGTCGCCGCGTGCAGGACCTTGTCGGGGTGGTGCTCGAGGATCAGCATCAGGACGCTGGCGACGAGTGCCGCGCCGCCGAGCAGGCCCTGGAGCACGACTTCGATCCACCAGCGGAACGTCCCGGCTAGTACCGGTGAGCGGCCGGGCGGATCGGTCGGGTTGGGCAGCCGCATCATCGCCTGCTCGCGCTGCTGTGCACGCATCGCCGCCCAGCGACTCGCGCGAGGCGGCGCGGGAGGGGGTGCTGCTCGACGTTGTGTCTCGTCGTGTCGCTGCGCTTCAGCCTCTTCTTTCCGCTGCCGGCGCTTCCACTCGGTACCGTGAAAGTGCGCGATCCCCTCGACCGCACCCCCATGCAGAAGCTGTGTACTCCACCGAGCCTGCACCCGACCGGCGTCAGTCAGCTCGTAGGCCCCTTCAACCAACCCCCGCTCGACCAGCTCCTCGAGCACCGCTCCGAGCTGGTCCTCGGCAACCCCCGTACGCCGCGCAAGGTCCTCACGAGTCCGCGGCCCCGCAGCCAGCATCCGCAGAACCTGCGTCCGCAGTGCGTCCTCCGGCGCCTCGACCTTCGCCCGCGGACCAGCTACCCGCCGGCGCATCGCGCGCTTCTTCTCCACCCGCGCCGCCAGCGCCGCATCGATGAACCTCGCGCCAGGCTTGGCCAGCGCCCGCCGCAAGCTGAGCCGCCCGATCCCACCGGGCGCCAGCTCGAACCGCGGCCCGCCCGAGCTTGCTCGGCCTGCGCCACCGGAGTCGCCGTCCAGCGGCAGCACCGCGATGTACTCGTCCTCGACCATCTGGTCCAGCAGCTCGGCCACCCGCCACGGGTTCGTCCCGACCGCCCGGGCCAGCTCGTTCTCCGTCCGCGGCCCGCTCTCCAGCGCGCGCAGCAGCGCAAGCTCGATCGCACCGTCGTCCTGCTCCACCCCGGCCTCCCCAGCCCGCCGACCGGCAGTAGTCTCCCACCCACCACCGGTCGCCAACCCTCAGTTGCAGCAAGCTGCAGAACTCAGCCGACCACCAACTGCAGGATTCCCGCCGATGCCGTCGGCTGGAGCGTCGCCTCGACCCGAACAATCTGCGCCCGGACCGGCGCGAAGCTCGCGGTGCTGAGACAGTCCGGAGCCACCGGGTACGTCGCCTCGATCGGCCGCCAAATCTCGCCGTCCAACCAGAGCGCCCGCCACGACGCCGGCAGCCGGCAGTCCCCCGCGTCGTCCACCCAGTAGACCGACACGGTCGACAGCTCCCGTGGCGTCCGCAGGTCGTACTGGATCCACTCGGTCGTCCCCCGTTGCTCGCGCCAGGTGAAGCGCGGGATCGTGACATCGGCCGACGACGCCGGGACCCGGTCGTCGTTCACCGCCTCCAGCGAGTCGGCCTTATGCACGTGCGACGCGGTGATCCGGGTGCGGTACACCCAATCGATGCCCTCGGCATCGACCTGCGGGAACGCCGTGACCCGCAGCCGCGCGGCGCCCATCGGGATCAGCGCGATCTGCTCGACCGGCTCCGTACTCCGCGCAGGGCTCGGCTGGAGCAGCCCGACGACGTCCTCGGTGTCGGTCTCCCACTGCGGGATCCGCTGCCCGGTAGTCGTGATCGCGAGCGGTACGCCGTCCTGCGTGAACGGGTCCTGCCCGGCGTCGCGGCGAACGAGCTCGAAGGTGGCATCGGTCGGGAGCCCGTAGTTCCACGGCGACTCGGCGTGGACGGCGAGCTCGGGCCACTCGTCGGTGCCGCCGATCCGCTCGTAGCGCTCGGCGATCGCAAGCGAGTAGGTGAGCGGGCCGCGGTCGACCGAGATCGAGTTCTGGTTGGCCGCCCAGGTCCGGGTGGTGATCCGCATCGGGAGCTTCAGCGTCACCTGGTCACCGTCGGACCAGGTCCGGTCGAGCTTCACCCAGTTGCCCTCGGCCCGTTCACCGTCGACCTCGGCCCCTTCCGCCCAGCCGGGAATCCTCAGGTACAAGGGGAACTCGACCGGATCAGCCGTCCCGACAGTGAAGGTGATCGTGTCGCCGAACGGATACTCGGTGTCCTGGGCAACAGTCACCGTGCGACCGTCCCCGACGGTCGCGGTCACCGCGCTCGCGGCGTACAGCGACGCCGCCAGCCCGCCGTCGGTGGTGGCCAGCCAGAGCTCCTGCGCGTAGTACGGCCAGGCCATCCCGTAGTTGTGCGGGCAGCAGCGGTACTGGCGGACGCCGTACTTGAAGGCCTGCATCGGGAAGGGATTCTCGAACTGCCCGTGCTTCATCCGGTCGTCGAGCTGCACGCTGTTCGCGCACGTCATGTAGTGCAGCACCTGCTGCAACGGGTCGTACGACGCCGGCAGCGCGTTGAACGCGAGCTCCTCGCAGCGGTCGGCCCAGACCGTGTCTCCGGTGAACCGGGTGAGCATCTCGAAGCTGTGCATGAACTCGGCGATCCCGCACACCTCGAAACCCTGCCGCGGGTCGACGAACCCGGGCCGCGGGTTCTCGTCCCCGGCGAACCCACCGCCGGGGAACTGCCCGTACTCCGCCATCACCGTCGCGTAGTTCCGGTACGTCGCCGCGGCGTAGTCGCGATCGGTGGCCAACAGCCCGTACTGCAACGGCTCCCGGAACCCCTGCGCCAGGTTCACGTTGTGCCAGTTCGGGATGCCGGAGACGTAGTCGGCCGAGCCCGCGTGCATCTTGTGCACCAGGTCGAGCAGCCATGCGTCGCCGGTCCGGTTGTAGAGCCAGTACGCGCTGTCGATGTTGTCGCCCCAGCGGAACGCACCCCACGACCGGTTGAACACCTCCGGCGGCTGCGTGTTCTGGAACGCCAGGTACCGGGTCATGAACGGGATCACCCGCTCGTCGCCGGTGTACTCGAACCACGAGCGCAGCGCGCCGAGCAGCGGCATCCCCGGCCAGAAGTCGGGGCCGCCCTCGAGCGACGTCCGCAGCCGCTCCGGCCCGAACCAGCCGTCGGCCGCCTGGGTCGCGAGGATCCCGTTGATCCACCGCTCGGTCCTCATCAGTACGCCGGGGTCGCCGGTGACGTAGCCGAGGTCGCCGAAGCCGCGCAGCCAGTACGGCAGCTCCTCCCAGGCGTCCAGCGCCGGGTCGACCCAGCCGTTGGTCTCGTACACGAGGAAGTCCGAGATCTCGTCGTACCGGCCGCAGAGCCCCTTGACCTGCAGGTCGAGCTGCTGCGCCAGCCAGCCGCGCGGCACGATCGCGCCCGGCGGCAGCTTCTGGAACGGGACCGGCCGCAGCGGCTCCCGGTTCGGGACGTAGTGGCCACCGCGGGTGGCCGGGGGAAGGTCGGGCACGGGCTCGCCTTTCGCCGGATGACAACGTGAGACACCCCAGTCCTACCCCAGGTGCTCACCCGCTGACACTTCCGTGCGCTGAAATGGGCCGAAAGGTGCTGGACATGTACGGGGCATGACGCAGACACCGATCAGGCCCCGCCCCGGGCCAGTGAGCGAGGCAGCTGTGCACGACCCGCCGGGCGACAGCAGCCGCCGGGACCGGTTCGAGCAGGTCTTCGCCGCCCATCGGGAGGCGGTGCTCGGCTACCTGCTGCGGCGGACCGGCTCCAGCCACGACGCCGCCGACCTGCTCGCGGACACCTTCGTGGTGGCCTGGCGCCGCCTCGACGAGGTGCCCGGCGGGGACCAGACCAAGCCCTGGCTGTACGGCGTCGCGCGGCGGGTGCTCGCCAACCACCGGCGCGGTGAAGGCCGCCGCAACGCGCTCGCCGACCGGCTGCGCGACGAGCTGGTCGACACCGCGACCCCGGGCCCGGAGCCGCTCGACGGGGACTCGGCGACGGCGCAGGCGTTCCGGGCGCTGCCCGAGCCGGAGCGGGAGCTGCTCACGCTGGTCGCGTGGGAGGACCTGGACACCGCGCAGATCGCGACCGTGCTCGGCTGCTCGCGCAACGCCGTACGGATCAGGCTGCACCGGGCGCGCAAGCGCTTCACCAAGCTGCTCACCACCCGCCCACCGGTGACGGTGCGAGGAGAGGTATCCCATGAAGACATCTGACACCGACGCGGCCGTCCGCGCCCTCAAGCCCGGTACGACGCCTCAGGTGGGCGCCGAGACCTGGGACCACCTCGCGGATGCGATCTCTGCACCTGATGTGCACCCGCTGGCCCAGGACGGTAGTTCGGTTGCGTCGACCAACTGGCGACGGATCAGTCGTCCTTCCCGTCCCCGGCTCGCGCTGGCCGGTGCGTTCAGCCTGCTGATCGTCGGAGTCGTCGCGGCCACCGTCGTACGGACACCCGGGCAGGATCAGCCGCAGGCTCTGTCGTTCACCGACAGCGGCAACACCGTGATCGTCCGGGTGGTCGATCCGAACGCCGACCCGAAGCGCTACAACGCCGAGTTCAAGGCGATGGGCCTGAAGGTCAAGGTGAAGACCGTGCCGGTCAGCCCGCCGGGCGTCGGCAAGTTCATCACCTACGCGGTCCCGGTCGGTGGCGGCGACGGCCTGCGGCTGCTCGATCCGGGCGAGAAGTGCAGCGGCACCTTGAACGCCTCCGACCCCGGCTGCCAGGACGGCGTCGAGGTGCCGAAGAACCTGGACGGCTGGGCGGAGATCGAGTTCGGCCGGGCCGCGAAGAAGGGCGAGCTGTACCACCACTTCAGCAGCAACATCGACGACCCGGGCGAGGTGCTGGCCGGGGTGAAGTTCCGCGGCCTGACGATCGCGCAGGTCAGACCGGTCCTGGCCGCGCACGGCCTGACGATCGAGAGCTACCACGCCGCCGGCACCCGCCCGGAGACCGGCCCGATCGACACTCCGCCGGACAGCTGGTTCGTGCACGACGCCACGTCGTACGTCGCCGGCGAGGTCCAGCTGGACGTCTCGGCGACCAAGTAAGCCCGTGGCCCGTCGGTCCTACCCGGACCGGCGGGCCTGTCGCTTCGGCGCCGACGCCCAGCGCCAGCTGACCAGCACCCACGCAACCGCCGGCAGCGCGAAGATCGCCGCCGCGACCTCCTTGCCGAACACCAGGAACACCAACCCGGTCAGGAAGAACGGCAGCGCCAGCCACACCATGCCCACGAACGCCGCCCACCGCCAGCGCCCCGGCTTCTTGGCCGGCGGCGAGTAGAACGACGGCGCCGGCAGCCCGCCGAACGCGACCAGCAGGTCCCCGTGCGTCACGGCCTCCTGCACCAGATCGACCCGCCGGTGCAGCTCGCCCTCGTCCAGCCGCCCGATCGCGAACTGCTCAGCCAACTCGTCGAAACAGACCCGGCGCTCCTCGTCGGTCAACCGCACCGAAGCCAGTCGCCGCCGAGCCGCCACCACCCGAGCTTCCTGCCCCGCCGCAGCCGCCATCCCGGCCAGATTCCCCAGCTGCTGCTGCCCCCGCTCCCAGGGCAGATCCGGCCGCCGATCCCACTGCTTGTCAGCCATTTCACACTCCCCACTCGCGTCTCAAAGAGTGTGCCAGACAGGTGGTTACGCGAAGTCTGTCGCGACCAGCCGCTCGCGGACCCGGTCGAGCTGTTCGAAGGTCAGGCCTGCGGAGGTGAGGAAGCCGGGAACGTCGACCGAGCCGAGGAAGCCGACCAGGTCGGCGCAGGCCTGGGCGCAGTGCTGGTCGAGGGTCTGGTCGGGCAGCGGGCGGTCGTCGGCTCCGGCCGCGTAGGTGCGGAGGGCCAGTTCGTAGTCGTCGAGGATGTCGGCGACCGGCGTACCGGCCAGGCTGAGGAGCATGGCGGTGATCATGCCGGTGCGGTCGCAGCCGGCTCGGCAGTGGATGACGACGCCGCCGGGCGGGGCGTCGGCGAGGCGGGCGAAGACCGCGGTGACCAGGCCGGGCCAGCGGTGCAGGACGGCGTTGTAGTACGCCGGGGTGTTCAGCCGCTCGCCCCACTCGGCCATGAAGGCGGCGTCGGACTGGTCCTCGACCGGGTGGTGGTGGACCTCGACGCCGGGGATGTCCCGTACGGCGAGCCGCTCGTCGGCGTTGCGGAGGTCGACGATCGTACGAATCCCGGCCGCGAGCAGCGCGTCGCGGCCGGCCTCGGTCAGTGCGTCGGGGTGCGCGGAGCGGAACACCCGCCCGTACTGGATCGGGCCCCCGGTGGCCGGCAGGCCACCGAGGTCACGGGCGTTGACGGCGCCGTCCCACTCGAGTTCACGGGCGGCGCCGTCCCACTCCTCCGGCACGAAAGATCAGCCCAACGCGGCCGGCAGCGTCGCGGTCCACGCGGCGTGCAGGTCGGTGAGTGCGATCTCGAACTGGTCCTGGACGTCCAGGGTGTCGCCGGTGATGACGCCGATCTTCGCGTGCGGGAAGCGGCGCGCGGTGCACATGTCGGTGAACCGCACCTCCTCGGTCCGCGGTACGGCGACCACCGCACGCCCGGCCGACTCGGCGAACAGGAACAGGAACGGGTCCAGCCCGTCCGGTGCCCAGACCCGCGCGCCGACGCCGCCACGGATGGCGGACTCGACCAGCGTCTGCGCGACGCCGCCGTCGCTGACGTCGTGCGCCGCGTCGATCAGCCCGTCGCGGGACGCGTTGATCAGGATGTCGGCGAGCTGCTGCTCGGCGGCCAGGTCGACGGCCGGCGGGCGGCCACCGAGGTGACCGTGCACGACGTGCGCCCACTCCGAGCCCGACAGCTCCTCCTCGGTCTCGCCGAGCAGGTAGAGCTGGTGGCCCTCCATCTCGGCGGTGAAGCCGATCGGCGTACGGCGGGTGACGTCGTCGATGACCCCCAGGACACCGACGACCGGCGTCGGCAGGATCGGGGTCTCACCGGTCTGGTTGTAGAACGACACGTTGCCGCCGGTGACCGGGATGCCGAGCTCGATGCAGCCGTCGACCAGGCCGCGGATCGCCTCGGAGAACTGCCACATCACCGCCGGATCCTCGGGCGAGCCGAAGTTCAGGCAGTCGGTGACCGCGGCCGGGCGGGCGCCGGTGGTGGCGACGTTGCGGTACGACTCGGCCAGCGCCAGCTTGGCGCCGGTGTACGGGTCGAGCTTGGCGAACCGGCCGTTGCAGTCGGTGGAGACCGCGACGCCCAGGCCGCTGGTCTCGTCGACCCGGATCATGCCGCTGTCCTCGGGCTGCGCGAGCACCGAGTTGCCCAGCACGTAGCGGTCGTACTGGTCGGTCACCCAGGACTTGTCGCACAGGTTCGGCGAGGCGATCAGCTTGAGCAGGGTGTCCCGCAGCTCCTCGCCGGTGATTGCCCGCGGCAACTTCTCGGCGCCGTCGGCCTGCAGCTCGTCCTGCCAGGACGGGCGCTCGTACGGGCGCTCGTAGACCGGGCCGTCGTGGGCGACGGTGCGCGGCGGGACGTCGACGACGCGCTCGCCGTGCCAGTCGATCTGCAGCAGCCCGGTGTCGGTGACCTCACCGATCACGTCGGCCTGGACGTCCCACTTGGCGCAGATCTCCAGGAAACGCTCGACGTTGGCGGGCGTGACGACCGCCATCATCCGCTCCTGCGACTCGCTCATCAGGATCTCTTCGGGCGCCAGCGACGCGTCGCGCAGCGGCACCTTGTCCAGCGAGACGTGCATGCCGCCGTCGCCCGCGCTGGCCAGCTCCGAGGTCGCGCAGGACAGTCCGGCGCCGCCGAGGTCCTGGATGCCCTCGACGACCTTGGCCGCGAACAGCTCCAGCGTGCACTCGATCAGCAGCTTCTCCATGAACGGGTCGCCGACCTGCACCGCGGGGCGCTTGGTCGGGCCGCCGTCGGCGAAGGTCTCCGACGCGAGCACCGAGACGCCGCCGATGCCGTCGCCGCCGGTCTTCGCGCCGTACAGGATGATCTGGTTGCCGATCCCGGTCGCGTTCGCGAGGTGCAGGTCCTCGTGCTTCATCACGCCGACGCAGAGCGCGTTGACCAGCGGGTTGCCCAGGTACGTCGAGTCGAAGACGACCTCGCCGCCGATGTTCGGCAGGCCGAGGCTGTTGCCGTAGCCACCGACGCCGGAGACGATGCCGGGCAGCACGCGCTTGGTGTCCGGCGCGTCCAGCGGGCCGAAGCGCAGCGGGTCCATCACGGCGACCGGGCGGGCGCCCATCGCCAGGATGTCGCGGACGATGCCGCCGACGCCGGTCGCGGCGCCCTGGTAGGGCTCGACGTACGACGGGTGGTTGTGCGACTCGACCTTGAAGGTGACCGCGTAGCCCTCACCGATGTCGATCACGCCGGCGTTCTCGCCGATGCCGGCCAGCATCTTGCCCGCCGGGGTCTCCTGCGGGATGTCGCCGAACTTCTTCAGGTGCACCTTCGACGACTTGTACGAGCAGTGCTCGCTCCACATCACCGAGTACATCGCCAGCTCGCAGCTGGTCGGGCGCCGGCCGAGGATGTCCCGGATCCGCTGGTACTCGTCCGGCTTGAGGCCGAGCTCCGCCCACGGCTGCTCGACGTCCGGCGTACTGGTCGCGTTGCTCACGGTGTCGGTGGACACGATTCTTCAGTGCTCCTGAACTAGGTGGGACTCGGGAGAAACGGTAGCTGGCTTCGGCGAGGCGACCAGGTGGGCCACCAGCAGCGGGACGGCGAAGCCGGTCATGATCGCGGGCAGGGCGACGCCCGCGTCGTTCAGCAGCATGCCGACCAGACCGCAGGTCGACAGCGCGAGCAGGGTGGGCCGGATCATCGCCCGGCTGGGGTAGAACTCCCGGTACGCCGCCGACGGCACCCGGTCGGGCAGCACGGTGGCCAGCATCGCCAGGATCACCGCGACCAGCATCGCCCAGCCGGCCGGGCCGGAGAAGAACGCGACCGCCATCTCCAGTTTGCGGATCAGCACGTCGGCGACGTCACCGTCGAGCAGCCGGGCCACGAACGCCCCGAAGTGGCTGCGCTGGTCCTCGGGCCGCAGGTAGTCCAGGAACGCCACCGCCGACACCGCCAGTACGCCGGCCACGCCGATGCCGATCAGAGCGCGCAGCGTGATTCCGCCACGCCAGGTCAGCCAAGCCATCAGCAGGACAGCCGGCGTCAGCGCGATGATGCCGCCGAAGTCCGTACCCCAGCCGGGCTTGCCGTCGACGACGATCGCGGCGCCGCCGATCGCGAGCACCGCCAGCGCGGCCTGGACCCGGCTGCGGTCGATCAGCTTCTGCGCGGCCACCCCGGCGACCACGAGCGCGGCGACCGCCAGCGTCGCGAACGTCGAGTTGCCGAAACCGTAGAACCGGCCGCCGATCACCGGGCCGTCGGCGAACATGCTGCCGAACTGCAGCGGCGTCCCGAGGACACCGTCGACCAGGAGGATCAGGTACGCCGCCAGCGCGATCCCGACGTACGCGTGGCGGCCGAGCAGCAGCTTGGCGGCGGCCGCGAAGCCCGCGCTGATCGCGATCACCACGGCGTACAGGGACAGGCCGGGGGACGGCCAGCGCCACCAGAGCGTGACCGTGGACAGGAAGACCGCGATGAAGAAGCCGCCCTGGGTGAGCAGCGCGAACGAGAACGCGCTGCGCGAACGCTTGCTGCGGGTGAACCAGAACCAGGCCAGCGTGATCAGCTCGGCCGCGAGGATCGTCATCGCGACGATGACCAGGATCGGCCGTGGCTGGTCGAAGCGCTCGTTGGTGTCCATCCGCTCGTCGATCACCGCGGCCGCGTCGGTGTGCACGTCGCCAGACGCGCGGATCTCGTTGCCGTCGAGCGGGCCGGGCTTCTCCGCGCCCGCCGGGTCGATCGACTTGGCCTCGCCGCGCAGGATCGTCGCCGTCAGGTCGGTCAGCTGGATCAGGCCGGGACGGCGGGTCGAGTCGCTGGTCAGCCAGCGGGTGCCGTCGTCCGGGGGCAGCTGCAGCACCGGGAGGGTCTCCTGGTGCGCCCACTCGATCTCCTGGCTGATGCCGGCCAGCACCACCCAGCCGTCGGCCGCGCGGGCCTGGGCGACCAGGTCGGCGACCTTCTTGCGGGCCTCCGCGCGGCCCTCGCGGATCGGCATCGCGCCGGCGTCGACGACCGCGTCGCCGCAGGCGCTGCTCGCCAGCCTGGTCGCGTCGAAGGTGGGCTGCCAGTTGCTGACCGTGCCGTCGGTGCGCGCGACGGCGAGCGCGGCGCCCGGACCGAAGCCGCAGACGTTCGCCCGGCTCTCGCCGAGGCGGCCCAGCGGGGCGCCGGTGTGGTGCTCGGCCTGGCGGTCGACGTACGTCTGCCAGCCGTTGATCTTGCCGCCGGCGACCTCAGGGAGGTCACCGCAGGGCGCGTCGGGGACGCTCCCCCAGGCGCGACTCCCGGCGCTCAGCGTCAGCCACCCGTCGACCGGGCAGGTGTGCGGGCCGGCGGTCTTCACCGAGATCGACCCGACGTTCGACTGGTTCACCAGCGCGGTCAGCTCGGGCGAGGCTTTCACGTCGTTCCAGGTCAGACCCGGTACGCCGATGACCACCACCTTCGCGGCCAACTGCTCAGGAGCAGCAGAAGCATGCATCGGTACGGCGAGAGCGAGCGCGGCCAGGAACAGGGTGCGGGCAGAAGTGCGCCGCACCCGGGAGAGCTTCATCAGGAGGCGACGACGGCTTTCAGGACCGAGGTGAAGAAGCCGAGGCCGTCGGTGCTCGGGCCGGTCAGCGTCTCGACGCAGTGCTCGGGGTGCGGCATCAGGCCGACCACGTTGCCGCGCTCGTTGGTGATGCCGGCGATGTCGCGGTACGAGCCGTTCGGGTTGCCCAGGTAGCGGGCGACCACGCGGCCCTCGCCCTCGAGCCGGTCCAGGGTGGCCTCGTCGGCGACGAAGGAGCCGTCCTGGTTCTTCAGCACGATGGTGATCTCGTGGTTCGCGTCGTAGTCGCTGGTCCACGCGGTCCGGTTGTTCTCGATCCGCAGGCCCTGGTCCTTGCAGATGAACTTGCGGTGGTGGTTCTTGATCAGCGCGCCGGGCAGCAGGTGCGACTCGCAGAGCACCTGGAAGCCGTTGCAGATGCCGAGCACCGGCATCCCCTCGCCGGCCTTCTTGATGATCGTGTCCATCACCGGCGCGAACCGGGAGATCGCCCCGGCGCGCAGGTAGTCGCC
Source organism: Kribbella sp. NPDC051770 (assembly GCF_040681455.1). Taxonomy (NCBI): domain Bacteria; kingdom Bacillati; phylum Actinomycetota; class Actinomycetes; order Propionibacteriales; family Kribbellaceae; genus Kribbella; species Kribbella sp. NPDC051770. Next base: position 82,848 of record NZ_JBFAYT010000004.1, read on the forward strand.
GTAGGAGAAGCCGCCCGGCAGGACCACCGCGTCGACCCCGTGCAGGTCGGCGTCGCCGTGCCAGAGCGCGACCGCCTCGGCCCCGGCGACCGCGGCCGCGCGGCGCGCGTCGACGTCGTCCAGCGAGCCCGGGAAGGTGACGACCCCGATCTTCACCGGTCGCCCTCGACGTGCAGCGTGTAGTCCTCGATCACCGGGTTGGCCAGCAGGGTGTCCGCGGCCTTCCGGATCTCCGCGACCCGCTCTTCGGTCGCCTCGCCCTCGAGGGTGATCTCGAAGCGCTTGCCCTGACGCACGTCGGCCACGCCGTCGAAGCCGAGCCGGCCGAACGCGCCGTGCACCGCCTTGCCCTGCGGGTCGAGGATCTCGGGCTTGAGCATGACGTCGACGACAACGCGAGCCACTGACTACTCCTGGTTTCGATCCGGGGTGACGCCCGAATCCTACCGACCGGAGCCCAGAACCCAGCATCCGGCAGGCGTAGAGCGGACTATTCACTCAGTACATACACGGAGTGTATAGTCGATCGCATGGCGACCGCGGAGCTGGTTCTGGGACTGCTGTCCCACGCCCCGGCGCACGGGTACGACGTCAAGCGCGGCCACGACGCATGGTTCCCCGACGGCCGCCCGCTGGCGTTCGGGCAGGTCTACACGACGCTGGCCCGGCTGGAGCGCGACGGTCTGGTCGAGGTGGTCGAGAAGACCTCCGGCGGCGGTCCGGACCGGACCGTCTACGCGATCACCGAGAAGGGCCGCAAGCACCTCGCCGACTGGCTCGCCGACCCGGTCCCGCCCGCCTGGGGCACGGCCGACGAGATGATCCGCAAGCTGGTCACCGCGCTGCGCACCGGCGGTGACGCGACCACGTTCCTGGCCCGGCAGCGGGCCGGCCACCTGCGCCGGATCCGCGAGTTGCAGGAATTGACACCGGTCCAGGACGACCCGACGACCAACCTGGTGCGTTCCTACCTCGTCATACATCTCGACGCCGACCTGCGCTGGCTCGACCAGGCGCTGGAGCGGCTCACCGACGACAAGGAGGCCAGCCGATGACGCCCCCACCGGCCCTTCAGCTCACCGATCTCGAGTACGCGTACCGCCGGAACGTGGCGCTGCGCGGAGTGAGCGTCACCGTCGCCCCCGGCGAGGTGGTCGCCGTGACCGGCGCCAGCGGCTGCGGGAAGTCGACGCTGCTGCACTGCGCGGCCGGCATCCTCCGGCCGGACTCCGGGTCCGTCCAGGTCGCCGGCCAGGACCTGTCCACGCTGGCCGAGCAGGACCGGTCAGCACTGCGCCGTACGAGCATCGGCATCGTGCTGCAGTTCGGCCAGCTCGTGCCGGACCTGTCGCTGGCCGACAACGTGGCGCTGCCGCTGCTGCTCGGCGGAGCCCGGCGGGAGACCGCCCGGGCCGCCGCTGTCGAGTGGCTCGGCCGGGTGGGGATCGCCGACGAGGCGGACGCCGTACCGGCTCAGCTGTCCGGCGGGCAGACCCAGCGGGCCGCGATCGCCCGGGCGCTGATCACCGATCCCTCCGTCGTACTGGCGGACGAGCCGACAGGCAGTGTGGACAGCCAGGCCGGTCAGGACCTGCTCAAGGTGCTGCTGCAGTCCACCCGCGACCGCGGCGCAGCGCTGGTGATGGTCACCCACGACAACTTGCTGGCCGCGTCCGCCGACCGGGAGATCCGGCTCCGCGACGGCAAGATCCAGCACGAGGTGACTCTGCGATGAGCCTCCCGCTGAGCACGACCCTCCACCTGGCCAGGACCCGTACGCCGGCCGACCGCAGCCGCGTCCGCCTGGCCACCGTGGCCCTGGCGTTCAGCGGCGCGCTGGTGCTGAACGCGATCCACGTGATGGGGATGGGCCCCGGCGACCTCGACAGCGGCGTCTACAGCAACTACATCGCCGAGGTGGGCCTCCGCTCCGGGCTCGGCGCCATCCTGATCGTCCTCGCCGTCCTGTCCGGCGGCCTGGCCGCCCAGGCGCTCCGGATCGGCACCGCCGCGCGGGAGCAGCGGATCAGCGCTCTCCGGCTGGCCGGCGCCTCCAAGTCCCAGGTACGCCGCCTGTCGGTGGCGGACGCCGGACTGGTCGGCCTGGCCGGTGGTCTGCTGGCCGGGCCGATGTACATGCTGCTCACCGGCGTCTTCAGCCAGCTGCCCCGGATGGCCCGGCTCTTCCCGGGTCTGGGCGCGTGGGACTTCCTGGCCTGGCTCTTCATCGTCGGGCTGCTCACCCTGGGCGGCGTGCTGCTGGGTTTCGTGCTGCACCGGGACCAGCCCCGGGCCAGCGACCAACCGGACATCGCACCCGACCGGGTCTGGCCGGTGGTCGGCCTCGGACTGGCGGTCGCCGGAGCCACGCTGACCTACGCGATCGGGTACTTCGGAGCGGCTGCGACGGTGATCGGGCTGGGCATGCTCTGGTGGAGCGGCTCGGCGGGGGTCAGCCGGGTCGTGGGCCGGCGCCTGATGCAGTCGGGCGACCCGGTCAAGCTGCTCACCGGAGCCCGGCTGGTGGCCGACGCCCGGCCCGCTGCCCGGATGGGCACGCTGCTGTTCTGCTGCGGCTTCCTGGTCGGAGCGATGCTGAGCTCGCTGCTGGGCGTGATGCACGACCGGCCGGACTGGCAGGACCAGCAGTTCTTCATCACCGGCTTCGGCCTGAGCATGGTCGGCGTGCTGCTGATCGCGGTGATCGCCCTGGCGGCCTTCACCGTCGGCATGGCCGACCAGCTGGTCAACCAGCGCCGCCAGCTGGCCTCCCTGACCGCGCTCGGCGTCGGCGACCGGCTGCTGCGCCGGGTCATCCACCGCGAGCTGATGACCACGGCCGCACCGACGCTGTGCGCGGGCCTGGTCGCCGGGGTGCTGACCGGCCTGTGGCGGCTGATCGGCAACCCCGACGACGAGAGCAGTTCGCTCGGGACCACACTGATCGCCGTACTGGCGCTGCTCGTCCTCGGCTGGGCGGTCGCCACGGCCGGTGCCGCGCTCGCCGGTTTCCTGCTGCGCAACCAGCTACGGGACGCACTCGATCCCGAGAATCTGAGGGCCGCTTGATGAGCACCACCCAGATCCCCCGGCCGGCCTCGGTCGAGCTCCTGCTCGGCCTGCCGAACCAGATCACGCTGGTCCGCACCCTGGTCGCGATGACGGTGGCGACGATCGCCTTCGTCACCGGCGACTTCGGCTGGCTGGTGGCCGGCTACCTGACCTACTGGCTGGGCGACTCGCTCGACGGCGGTGTCGCGCGGTACCTGAAGCAGGAGACGGTCGTCGGTGCGGTCTTCGACATCGTCTGCGACCGGGCCAGCTCGTTCCTGCTGGCCGCGGCGTTCATGACGACCTACCCGGACACGGTGGGGCCGCTGGCGATCTACCTGGTCCAGTTCGGTGTGCTGGACACGATGCTGTCGCTGTCCTTCCTGCTCTGGAAGGAGACGCTGAGCCCGAACTACTTCTACAAGGTCGACCAGCCGATCTACGTCTGGAACTGGTCGAAACCGGCCAAGGCGGTGAACACCGGCGCGGTCGTCGTCTCGCTGGTGATCGACCACCTGCTGCACGTGCCCTGGCTGCCGTACGGCGTCGCGGCCGCGGCCGCCGCGGTCAAGATCGCCTCGCTCACCCGGCTGGTCGCGATCCTGCGCGGCCGGCGCGACGCCGTACCGGCGGTGCGATGACCACTGTCAAGCACCCTGGGACCCCGGTGGGGTGGGTCCCTGGTTCGTCCCCGGTGTGGAGCTGGGTCCCGTGACGGCCCTGCTGAGTGCGCATAGCCTCGGAGTCATGTGGGTGTGGCAACTGGTGCTGGCGATCGGCTTCGGGATCGGGTCCGCCGTCGTCCCGGTGCTGAACGCCGAGGCGTACGTGCTGGGCGTCGGGGTGTCCGGCGCGCTGAACCCTGTCGTCGCGGCGGTCGGCGTCTCGATCGGGCAGACGATCGGCAAGGTCGCGATGTTCCTGGCCGTCCGGCACCGGCCGGGCTACACCGGGCGGAAGAAGTCGAAGGAGCCCAAGGCGGTCGACCTGGACACCCGCTGGGGGCGGTTCGTGCAGTGGAACCGCGATCTCAGCAAGCGGCTGCTGGACGCGCTGAGCGACCGCAGGTGGGGTGTCCCGGTGACGTTGCTCAGCGCATCGGTCGGCGTCCCTCCGCTGTACGGCGTGGCGCTGATCGCGGGCGCGAGCCGGATGGGCGTGGTCACGTTCGCGCTGTCGGTGCTGACCGGGCGGGCGGCGCGGTTCGTGCTGCTGGCTCTCGGCGTCGGCCTGTTCTGACGCCGAGAGCCCCTATCGCTCAGGCGCAGCGGTAGCTCGTGGCCACCTTCGGGTCGCCGCCGGCGTACCGGGGCAGCTTGGGATAGGCGCACAGATTGCGCACGGTGCTGCCGTCAGCCGTTGCTGCGGGCAACGTGTTCGGGGCCTTGCCGTGCTCGACCCACTGGACCAGCGAGGCGAGCGGGTCGGCCGGTGCCGGCCCGGCGCCCGGTCCGCAGTGGACGGCGCCCGGCGCGAGGAAGAGCCGGTAGAAGCTGTCGACGTTACCGCCGACGGTCCGCTCGACGCGCTTGCGGTAGTCGACCGAGCCCTGCGCGGTGATCAGCTGGTCGTCCAGCCCGTGCCAGGCGAGCAGCTTGCCGCCCGACTTCTGGTACGCCGACAGATCCGGGTCGTCGGTGCCGATCACGGCGTTGTAGCGCAGCTCCGACTGCAGGAACAGCTTGACGAAGTCGGCGTACCACACGGTCTTGGTGTCGAAGCCCGGGTTCTGCTTCAGGAAGTACTTGACCCAGGCGTCGCCGACGACGAACGGCGCACCGAGCGGCGCGGCCGGCTGGTCGGGCGGGGTCGGCAGCAGCCCGGCGAACGTCGTACCGCGGGTCAGTCCGTACCAGAGACCCTTCGGGCCCTCCCAGATCCGGCGCACGATCCGGGCGTCGGCGGCGGTGATCGTCACCTGCTCGCCGTAGCACTCGACCTGCTGGCCGATCAGGCTTTCCGGCGCCCACGTGCAGTTGGACGGTTCGGCGATGACGCCGTCACGGACGCCGTCCTTGGTGTCGCAGGCCTTGATCGCCGCGGCGTTGAACGCCTCCAGCTCGCAGCTGGTCGGCGCGTGCTTCTCCTGGTTGACGACCACCGCGGGCCAGACCGCCGAGGGCGCCCAGCGGTCCCAGTTGATCGCCGCCGAGGCAGCGAGGATGCCGTCGAAGTCGCCGGGGTAGCGCTGCGCCTCCGAGTAGCCCTGGCGGCCGCCGGTCGAGCAGCCGTTCCAGTACGCGTAGTTGGCCGCGCGGCCGTAGTACGCCTTGGTGACGGCCTTGCCGACGACAGCGAGCTCGTGCGGCGAGCGGTGGGCGAAGTTCTTCAGCAGCGTCTGGTCGACCTTGCCCTGCGCGGTCAGCGCCCAGGCCGGGTCGATCGGCGACGGGCCGACACCGGCGTCCGTGGTCGCGGCGGCGTACCCGGCCTTGACCGCCTTCACCGAGGCGTCGCCGATCACGTCACCGGCGGCGTACGCGCTGCCGCCGAGCGCCTGGAAGCGCTGGTTCCACCCCTGCTCGGGCAGCAGCGTCATCACCTTCACGTGGTCGCTGCCGTGGGTCAGCGTCACCGTGACCTCGCAGTACGCCGGTACGCCGTCCACCGGCGGCGTCGGCGGGAACGGCGGGTTCGACGGGAACGTCACCGTGCCGCCGGGCCTGGCCACCGCGACCACGGACTCGACCCGTGCCCCGGCCGGGGCCTGCACCGGGACCGGCGTACAAGCCGTCGCCGTGGGTGCGGCCGGAGCCGCTGAACTGGCGGGCACCAGCACCGACACCGGCACCACCCCGGCCGCCAGAATCATCACTAGTCGTCTCATGGCCCCGATCGAAACAAGGCCGCCGGCGGGGAAACAGGGACGAGTTGTCCCGTGATCCAGGCCACACCCATCGACTCGACGTCACCGGTTGGACCGGTTACTCTGATCCTCGTGGACCGGTCCGTGCTCGCCGACTTCCTGCGCAGCCGTCGCGAGGCGCTGCAGCCGGAGGACGTCGGGCTGCCGCGGGCTCACCGTCGCCGGCGCGCCGCCGGGCTGCGCCGCGAGGAGGTCGCCGCGCTGGCCGGGATGTCCACCGACTACTACAGCCGGATCGAGCAGCAGCGCGGGCCGCACCCGTCGGAGCAGCTGCTCGCGGCGATCGCGACCGGGCTGCGGCTGACCCAGCCCGAGCGCGACCACCTGTACCGGATCGCGGGCTACGCGGCGCCGCTGGAGGTCGCGGACCACGGCCGGCTGTCGCCCGGCGTACGGCGGGTGTTCGAGCAGCTCGACGGCTCACCGGCCGAGGTGGTCAACCACCTGACCGAGAAGATCGTGCAGAACAGGCTGTCGAGCATCCTGTTCGGCGACCAGACCCGGTACGCCGGGCTGCGGCGGGCGATGGCGTACCGCTGGTTCACCGACCCCTGTGCCGAGCGGGGGCCGTTCCCGGTCGAGGATCACGCGCGGCACTCGCGCACGATCGTGGCGCACCTGCTGCTGGCGCACACCCAGAACAGGTCCGAGCCGCGCCTGGCCGCGCTGATCGGGTCGTTGCTGCACACCAGCGCCGAGTTCACCGAGCTGTGGCACGAGCACCCGGTCACCGAGGACGATCCGGCACCGCTACTGGTCCGGCACGCGGAGGTCGGCGACGTCCACCTCTACCGCGAGACCCTGCACAGCCCGGACCGCACCCAGCACCTGATCGTCTACACCACCGAGCCCGGCAGCGAGAGCGAGGAGAAGCTGCGCTTCCTCTCGGTGCTGCGCTACGAGCTGATCTAGAACTTGCGGCCGGTGAGGCGCTCGTAGGCGTCGACGTACGCCGAACGCGTGCGCTCGATGACCTCGGCCGACAGCGGCGGCGGGGCCTCGCCCGAGTGCCGGTCCCAGCCGGACTCGAACTGCAGCCAGTCCCGGACGATCTGCTTGTCGTACGACGGCTGCTGCTTGCCCGGCGCCCACTCGGCGGCCGGCCAGAACCGGCTCGAGTCCGGCGTCAGGACCTCGTCGGCGAGCACGATCGTGCCGTCCGCGCGGGCGCCGAACTCGAACTTGGTGTCGGCCAGGATGATGCCCTGGCGCTCGGCCATCGCGTGCGCCTGGCCGTAGATCTCCAGCGTCAGGTCGCGCAGCCGGCCGGCGATGTCGGCCCCGACCGTCGCCACCACCGCGTCGTACGAGACGTTCTCGTCGTGCTCGCCGAGCTCGGCCTTGGTGGCCGGGGTGAAGATCGGCTCCTCCAGGCGGGAGCCCTCGACCAGGCCCGCGCCCAGCGGGATGCCGCAGACCTCGCCGGTGGCGTTGTAGTCGAGCAGCCCGGAGCCGCTCAGGTACCCGCGGGCGACACACTCGACCGGGAACATGTCGAGCTTCTCGCAGACCACCGCACGGCCCGCGACCTCGGCCGGGACGTCGGTCGAGATGATGTGGTTCGGCACCCCGAGCTGCTCGAACCACCACAGGCTCATCGCGGTCAGCACCTTGCCCTTGTCCGGGATCGGCGTCTCCAGGATCCAGTCGAACGCGCTCATCCGGTCGCTCGCGACCATCAGCAGGTGGCCGGACTCGAGCTCGTACAGGTCACGCACCTTGCCCGAGTGCAGGTGCTTGGCGCCGGGAATCTCAACAGCCTGCGGAAGTGTGGTCACACCGGCGATTGTCCCACTGCCCGCTTCCGGGCCCGCACCCCGGCCAGTTTGCCGCCCAGGGTGATCGCACCGTCGCGGATCCCGCAGAGCAGGCCGCTGTCGAGCTGCCCGACCCGGCCGATCGTCCGCGAGACCCGCACCAGCTTGGTCGCGGCGGGTCGCCGCTCGGCGTCGTACGCCTTCAGATTCTTCAAATGCTTGGGGAGAGCAGCCGCGTCCTCGATCGCCGTACAGGCTCCTCGGCCGAGGTTCGGTGTCATCGCGTGCGCGGCATCCCCGAGCAGCACCACATTCCCTTGGACGAAAGGAACCAGCGGCAGCCGCAGGTCGTAGATGTCGTTCTGCAGCACCTCACCCGTTGCCTCCAGCAACTTCGGGATCGGGTCGTGCCAGCTCCCGAACCCGGCCCAGACGTCCGCCCCCACGACCCCAGGAGCCCGGTTCTCCGTCGCGTACCAGTAGTACCGCCCGTCGATCAGCCGCGCGAACCCGAACCGCCGCCCGCGCCCCCACGTCTCCCCACCCCCGTCGTCCACCTCGATGTCGGCGATCCCCCGGTACGCCGCGTAGCCCGCGTACCGCGGACCGTCGTACGCCGGGTACAGCGCTCGCCGGACGACGCTGCGCAGCCCGTCGGCCGCCACGATCAGATCCGCCCGGAACTCCTCCCCGCCGGCCCGCACGGCGCCGTCCACGAACCCGTCGACCGTGACCCCGGTCCGCACGCTGACGCCCTGAAACCGCTCGGTGATCAGCTCGTGCAGCCGCGCCCGGTGAATCATCACCGGCACCTCCACGCCGAGCGCCTCCGCGCGCAGCACCCACCGCCCGTCCGGCCGCCGCATCCCCGCCGGCGCCGACTCCACCGCCGCCTTCTCGACCCCTTCGACCCCGAGCTCCTCCAGCGCCTTCACCGCCGACGGCCACACCGAGATCCCGGCCCCCACCTCGCCCAGCTCCGGCGCCCGCTCCAGCACCGTCACCCGCAGACCCGCCCGCTCCAGCCCGAGCGCAGCCGCCACCCCACCGATCCCCGCCCCCACCACAATCGCCGTCTTCATGGCTTCGACTCTACATCCGTAGAGTCCATCTGGATAGAGTGTGCGCGTGCCCTCCACCCCACCCCGCGGCGACGACCGCCGAGCCGCCATCGCCGACGCCGCCATCCACCTGGTCGCCACCCGAGGTCTGCGCGGCCTGACCCACCGCGCGGTCGACACCGAGGCGGGCTTACCGCCGGGCTCGACGTCGTACTACCTACGCACGCGAGACGCGCTGCTCACCGCGTGCGTGAGCCGGATGCTCGAACGCGACCTCGCCGCCCAGCCCCCGGGCGGCCAGCTGCCCTTGGTGCAATCGGCCCAAGTAGAGGCTCTTCTGACCCAGATGATGCTGGGGCTCGTCCGGGACCGCGCCGAGGACCAACTCGCGCGCTACGAGCTCTCCCTCGAAGCCAGCCGGCGGCCGGAGCTCCTCGACGCGATTACCCAGGGCGGACGCGTCCTGCGCGAACACCTCGCGGGCATCCTCGGCGGGCTCGGCATCCGCGAGCCCGAACAGGCGGCGTGGCCGTGCGCGGCGATGCTCGACGGCCTCCTCTGGGACCGCGTCGCAGGCGCCGGCCGGACACTCGCGGACGACGCCTGGGAGCTTTCAGTGCGCCGGGCAGTCGCCGCTCTGCTGACTGGCTTCAGCGCCGACTGACGAGCGACATGCGCAGGTCTGCGAAGCCGGCACTTCATCCCTAATGTGGAAGTCACTACCACTTTCCGCCTGTGGGGGTTCCGGTGTCACTTGCTGAAGCGTTTGCTGCCATCGCCACATCCGAACGACCGGCGCGGACGGAGGTGATTCTGCGGCGGGCCGTGGTCCTCGGGGCGAGCATGGCCGGGCTGATGGCGGCGCGCGTGCTCAGTGACCACGCCGACGAGGTGCTGGTGATCGAGCGGGACGACTCCGACAACGGCGACGACCCGCGGCCCGGCGTACCGCAGGGAACGCAGGTGCACGCGTTGCTTCCGGCGGGCGCCGCCCAGCTCGACCGGTGGTTTCCCGGCTTCTCCGCCGACGCGGTCGCCGAGGGTCTGATCGAGCCGACACCGGATCAGGCGTACACGTTCGTCAACGGCGTACGCCGGGTGACGCCGCCGCCGCTGACCGAGATCCGCACGCTGATCAGCACCCGGCCGTTCCTGGAGTCGCGGGTGCGGCAGCGGACGCTCGCGCTGCCGAACGTGCGGCTGGTCGCGGGCCGGGCGGACGGGATCGGCTTCACCGGCGACCGGGTCACGAGTGTGCAGTACGTCGCGGCAGGCTCCACCGAGAGCGTCGACGCCGATCTGGTGGTGGACGCGACCGGCCGGTCGAGCCGATTGAGCGACTGGCTCGGCGCCGCGGGCTGGCCCGAGCCGACGCTGACCCGGATGCCGATCAAGCTCAACTACGCCTCCGCACTCTTCGAGCGCAAGCCCGGCGAAGTACTGCTCTCCACCTCGCAGACCATGGCGCAACCAGGCCAGACCGCGCGGATGGGCGGCATCCTGCCGGTCGAGGGCGACCGCTGGCTGGTGCTGGTCGCCGGGTTCGCCGACGACCGGCCGAGCCGGGAGACCGAGGACTTCCATCGCCGCTGCCGCGAGGACTTCCCCTGGGTGTACGCGCACATCGTCGACAACAACCCGATGATCGGCGACGTCGTCACCTACCACCAGGCCGACAGCCGGCGCCGGAACTACGACGAGCTCGACCGCTTCCCGGCCGGGCTGATCGTCGCGGGTGACGCGGTCGCGTCGTTCAACCCGATCTACGGGCAGGGAATGACGTCAGCGACGCTGCACGCGTCCTGCTTGTCGGCGTACCTGCGCTCGAACCCCGCGCTCGACGAGCCGGCCTGGGAGTACCTGAAGCAGGTCCGCGTGGTGGTCGACGCGGCCTGGCAGATCTCGACGTTCGCCGATCTCGCGCTGCCGCACGTCAACGGGCCGTTCCCGCGCGGGTACAAGCTGACCCGCTGGTTCACCGGGCTGATCCTGAGCGCCTCGCTGCGCGACGCGCAGCTGAACGACGACTTCGCCCGCGTCACCACGATGCTCGCGCACCCGAACCTGCTGGCGCAGCCCAAGACGCTGGCCCGGGCGCTGCGCGGCGCGATCCCGCGGCCGCTGGTCACAACCGATCGGTGAGGACGACGAACGTGAAATAGGCGCTGCCTATCACCACGCCCAGATGGCCGAGCAAGGACAGGCCGGCGCCGGATCCCCAGGCATCGGCGGCCTTGTCCTCGGAGTGCCGCCCGCCGCTGGGCAGCCAGCGGGCCAGCAGCAACAACCCGATCAGCGCCAGCAACCACCAGCCGCCCAGCGCGCCGAGGGCGATCACGCGGCGCGTGGTGACCAGGGCAACGACCCAGGCGATCAGGGTGAGCACGCCGACGACCGTGTGCAGCCGCAGCAGCGCCGACGAGTAGCCCGCGACGCCGCTGGAGCGGTTCTGCTCACCCGCGCTCTCACCGCCGAGCCGGATCCGCGTCAGCAGTACGACGACAGCGCCCAGAGCGGTCAGGAACCAGGTGACGTTCGACCATTCCACGAACCGATCCTTACCCCACTTGACGGCGTACGGAACACCAAGCGTGTCGGGATTCGCATTCAGGCTCCGTTGCTGGTCAAGTCGTACACGGTGGTGCTGCCGATGGTCTGGGCCTCGAAGTTCTGCTCGACCCAGGTGGAGATCTCACTGGAGGTCCCACCGCGGCCACCGAATCCTCCGCCACTGCTCCCGACGAAATAGTGGACCTTGCCCTGGGCAACCAATTCCTGGAACTCGGCGAGCGACGGCGCCGGATCGGTCCCGTTGAAGCCGCCGATCGCCATCACCGGGACCTCGGCGGCGATCTGCACCGGCGCGGCACCGTTCGCGGTGACCGCGGCCGCGGCCCAGGTGTAGCCCTGGGCGCCCTGCTGCAGGAAGGTGATCAGCTCGCTGGAGACTCCGCTGGTGCCGCCGCCTCCGAGGAAGCCGCCCGCGCCGCCTCCGCCTCGGGCCGTTCCACCACCCGGCCCGCCGGGCGCTCCACCGGGCTGTCCGCCGTTCGCTCCGCCGGGCTGCCCGCCCATTCCCCCGCCACGCGGACCGCCCATCCCTCCACCAGGCGGTCCTCCCATTCGGCCACCGAAACCTGCAGTGCTAGCGGGCCCCGCCGAAGGCAGCGCCCCCGCATGCGCATCGCTGATCGTCGTCACCGAGTACGCCGTCGGCCCAGCCAGTGCGGTCAGCACCAGCAACACACCGGCGACAGCCCCACCCCGCTGCACCCCCAACTCCGGCAGCACCAGTACGGCGCCCGCCGCCAACACCCCGCCAAGCAGCACCAGCCACCGCAACCACGGCAGGTAGTCCGATGACGCCGAGAGCAACGAGAAGCTCCACCCTGCCGTCAGCAGTACCCCACCAGCGAGCACCACCCGCGGCAACCACTCCGACCGGCGCCGCCAGAGCACCATCGCCGCCGCCCCGATCAGCGCCGCGATCGCCGGTGCCAGCGCGACCATGTAGTAGCTGTGGATGATCCCCTGCATGTAGCTGAAGACCAGCCCGGTCACCACCAGCCAGCCGCCCCACAGGATCGCGAACGCCCGCGTCCGGTCGGTCCGCGCCGAGCGCCCGGCCGCGACCACCAGCACCACCGTCGCGATCAGTGCCGCAGGCAACAACCACGCGATCTGCCCCGCGAACTCGCCACCGAACAAGCGCTGCAGCCCGGTCGCGCCACCCCAGCCGGGGTTTCCGGTCCCGCCGCCGACCGATCCGGCCTCGTCACCGGTCAGCCGCCCGAGGCCGTTGTAGCCCAGCGTCAGTTCGAGAATGCTGTTCGTCTGCGACCCACCGACGTACGGGCGGGCCGACGCAGGCAGGAGCTCGACGATCGCGATCCACCAACCGGCGCTGACGATCATCGCGCCCAGGGCAACGAAACTGTGGGCGATCCGCTTGCCGAGCGCCGGCCGGCCGGCGACCAGGTACGCCAGCCCGAACGCCGGCAGCACCAGGAACGCCTGCAGCATCTTCGTCAGGAACCCGAACCCGACCAGCATCCCGGCCAGCGCCATCCACCGCCCGGCGTACCGGACGGAGTCGATCGCCCGAGTCACGGCCCACGCCCCCGCGACGAGCAGCAGCACCAGCAACGCGTCCGGGTTGTTGAACCGGAACATCAGCACCGCGACCGGCGTCAGCGCGAGGATCGCGCCCGCCAGCAGTGCGGCGTACGGCGAGAACCAGCGCCGCACCGATGCGTAGACCAATCCGACGCTCGCGACGCCCATCAGCGCCTGCGGGATCAGCATGCTCCAGACGCCGAAGCCGAAGATCCGGCCCGACAGCCCCATCACCCACAGCGACGCGGGCGTCTTGTCGACGGTGATGAAGCTCGCGGAGTCGAACGACCCGAAGAACCAGGCCTTCCAGCTCGTCGACCCGGCCTGCACCGCGGCCGCGTAGTACTCGTTGGCGTAGCCGTTCTTCGACAGGCCCCACAGGTAGGCGATCGCGGTCAGGACCAGCAGGCCGCCGTACAGGGTCTTCTCACGGCTGATCGGGTACGACGCCGCCAGCGTCACCCGTCTCGGTTCGGTCAGGGTGCTCATCAGTGGCTCCGGGCGTTGTCGAGGATTTCCAGGGTGGGCAGAACGGGCGCTTCGTCGTCGAAGACCCAGTTCTGGAAGAGGCTGAAGCGGACGATCGTGGCCGCGAGGTTGGCGATCGTCAGCACGGTCACCTCGATCGCCGTGGCCGGTACGGCGACCGCCGTGTGCAGCAGCCACAGCGACGACGCGGTCAGGCTCCAGCCGATGAAGAAGGTGACGAGGCCGCGCAACTGGTGCCGGCCGCGGTGGTCGAGCCCGCGGACGCCGAAGGTGACGCGACGGTTGAGCGCGGTGTTGCCGACGGCGGTGATCAGCAGCGCGAGCAGGTTCGCGGCCTGGGCGGGCATCGTTTGCCGCAGCAGGAGGTAGAGCACGGCGTACGCGATCGTGCTCAGGACGCCGACGGCCGCGAACCGCAGGGCTCGGGCGGCGAGCGCCGTCCGGGGGTCAGCGACCGCGGGACGGCCGTACGTACGGCGTACGGGCTCCAGCGGGAGCCGGTCGGCGGTGCGGTGCAGCCGGGCGATCCCCCGCAGATCGTCCGCCACTGTCTGCGCGATCGCGACCCGGGAGTCCAGGTCGTCGACCCAGTCCACCGGGACCTCGTGGATCCGCAGCCCGGCCCGCTCGGCCAGCACCAGCAGCTCGGTGTCGAAGAACCAGCTGGTGTCCTCGACCATTGGCAGCAGCGCCTCGGCGACGTCGCGACGGATCGCCTTGAAACCGCACTGCGCGTCCGAGAAGCGTGTCCCGAGGGTTGCCTTGAGCAACAGGTTGTAGCCGCGTGAGATCAGCTCCCGCTTCGGCCGCCGGACCACGCGGGACCCACGGGCCAGCCGGGTCCCGATGGCGACGTCGCTGTGGCCGGCCAGCAATGGCGCGACCAGCGGGAGCAGGGCGTTCAGGTTGGTCGACAGGTCGACGTCCATGTAGGCCAGGACGTCGGCGTCGCTACCGGACCAGACCTGCTTCAGCGCCCGGCCGCGACCCGGCTGCTCGATCCGGACGATCCGGACCCCGGGCAGCTCGGTGGCCAGCAAGGTGCCGATCTCGAAGGTGGCGTCGGTACTGCCGTTGTCGGCGATGCAGACCTCGGCCGGAAACGGAAAGGCGGCGTCCAGGAAGTCCCGGAGCCGCCGAACGTTCGGGGCGAGGTCGTACTCCTCGTTGCGCACGGGAACGACGATCTCGACCCGCGGATGACCTTGGTTCTGCATGCCTCCCAGGCTCTCCGGCCAACCTGTGCCGGTCCCTGGCCGCGGCTGGGAACTTCCTGGGAGTTGCTACGCCGTACGGCGGAGCCAGAGCAGGCCGAGGATCGGGAGGACGAGCGGGACGAAGCCGTAGCCCTGGCCGAAGTGGGACCAGACCGTCGCGTCGGGGAAGTCGTCGGGGACGGCGTAGCTGAAGGCGCCGATGCCGACGACGCCGATCAGCTCGATGACGATCGCGATGGTCGCGATCCGGCGGGAGAAGTTCGTTGCCTTGGCCAGCGCGAAGGTGGCCAGGCAGTAGATGATCGCGGCAACGGCCGACAGCACGTAGGCGATCGGGGCGCGGTCGAACTGGTTGACGATCTGGAAGACCGCGCGGCCGGTCGCGGAGAGCGCGAACACGCCGTACACGAGGATCAGGATCCGGCCCGGGCCGTGCCGAGTCACAGCCGGGTCGGCGGTCTGCTCGTCGGTCATCTCAGGCCGTCCAGATCTCGTGCATGCGCAGCTCGAGCACCGGGATCACGAAGCACGCGACCGCCAGCGCACCGGCGCCCCAGCGGCTGCTCTCCGCCAGCGCCCACAGCGCGCCGAGCGGCAGGATGATCAGCGAACCGACCAGGTACCCGAAGAAGAAGCCTCCGGACACGTCCCGGTCGGTCCCGGCGAACTGCACGATCCCGACCACCAGCTGCGCGACCAGCGCGACCTCGACCACACCGAGCACCGCGAGCAGCGTCCAGTTGATCCGGCGATCGAGCGCGGCCAGCACAATCGCGTAGACCATCGCGGCGAGGGACAGTCCGACGAGGACCCAGGTCAGCGGTTCGTACACGGACTAGAGGATGTCACCCGGGGCGTACGACGCCGCCTCGGGGTAGCGCTTGGCGAGCTGGTCGATCTTGGCGACGACCGCGTCGACCTGGGCGACGGCCGCGCCGGTGAAGGTGAGCGGCTCGCCGACGATGCCGACGATCTGGTCCTCGGTCAGGCCGAGCCGGCCGTCCGCGCCGAGGCGGTGGAACAGGTCGTTCGCGGCCAGGCCCTTGCGCAGGTCGAGCGCGGTGGCGACGGCGTGCTCCTTGATCACCTCGTGCGCGGTCTCCCGGCCGACGCCGTTCTTCACCGCGGCCATCAGGATCTTCGTCGAGGTCAGGAACGGCAGGTACCGCTCCAGCTCGCGGTCCACGACCGCCGGGTAGACGCCGAACTCGGCGAGCACGGTCAGGAACGTCTCGAACAGCCCGTCGAGCGCGAAGAACGCGTCCGGCAGCGCCACCCGCCGTACGACGGAGCAGAAGACGTCGCCCTCGTTCCACTGGTTGCCGGCCAGCTCACCGGCCATCGACGCGTAGCCGCGCAGGATCACCGCGAGCCCGTTCACCCGCTCGCAGGACCGGGTGTTCATCTTGTGCGGCATCGCGGACGAGCCGACCTGGCCCTCCTTGAACCCCTCGGTGACCAGCTCGTGCCCGGCCATCAGCCGGATCGTCGTCGCCAGGCTCGACGGCCCGCTCGCCAGCTGGACCAGCGCGGAGACCACCTCGTAGTCCAGCGAGCGCGGGTAGACCTGGCCAACGCTGGTCAGCGTACGGCGGAAGCCGAGGTGCTGGGCGACCTCCGACTCCAGCCCGGCGAGCAGCTTGTCCTGGCCGCCGAACAGGTCGAGCATGTCCTGCGACGTCCCGACCGGGCCCTTGATCCCACGCAGCGGGTACCGGTCGATCAGCTCCTCCAGGCGGGCGATCGCGACCAGCAGCTCGTCGGCCGCCGAGGCGAACCGCTTGCCGAGCGTCGTCGCCTGGGCCGCCACGTTGTGCGACCGGCCGGTCATCACCAGCGCCGCGTGCTCGGCCGCCTTCTGCCCGAGCTGGACCGCCGTCGCGACCGCGCGGTCCCGGACCAGCTCCAGCCCGGCCCGGATCTGCAGCTGCTCGACGTTCTCGGTCAGGTCGCGCGACGTCATGCCCTTGTGGATGTGCTCGTGCCCGGCGAGCGCGTTGAACTCCTCGATCCGGGCCTTCACGTCGTGCCGGGTGACCCGCTCACGCTCGGCGATCGACTCCAGGTCGACCTGGTCCAGCACCCGGCGGTAGTCCTCCAGGACGCCGTCCGGGACGTCGACGCCGTACTCCTTCTGCGCGCTCAGCACCGCCAGCCACAGCTGCCGCTCGAGCACGATCTTGTGCTCCGGCGACCACAGCTCGGCCATCGACAGGCTGGCGTAACGCGCGGCGAGAACGTTCGGGATCCGGGGCTTGCTGGAGTTCGGCACGCTCCTATTCTCCCTGGTCGGGCCTGCCTCCTCCGCCGGACCCCCACCACTCAGTAAGCCGACGCCCACCACCGTCCAAGCGCCGGGCCCGGCCGCGCACTGAGCGTGAACGAGCCTCGGCGAGCGGTGATCGGCGGGGTTGGTGGGTGGTGGGCGTCGGCTTGGTGAGTGGTGGGCGTCCGGATCTCAGCGGGCTCGGAGGTCCGCAGCGATCAGGTCGACGGCGTGCCGGCCGGCGGACAGGACGGCGGGGAAGTTGAGGAACGCGTGCATGGTGTCGGCGTACTCGACGAGTCTGGCCGGTACGCCGGCGGCGGTGAGCCGGGCCGCGTAGCCGCGGGCGTCGTCGCGCAGCGGGTCCCGCCCGGCGGCGAGGATCAGCGCCGGCGGGAGGCCGCTCAGGTCCTCGGCGCGGATCGGTACGGCGTGCGCGGGGAGGCGGCGCCCGAGGCCCGCGCGCTCGGCGCTGAGCTCGTCCGGCGGGAAGTACGCCTCGTCCGCCCAGCCCGGTCTCGTGCTCAGGAACACTCCGTCGAACAGCCGCGCCGACTCGGTGTCCTGGTCGAAATCCAGGCTCGGGTAGCAGACGATCTGGCGCTCAGGCTGAGCCAGCCCACGATCCTTCGCGACCAGACAGGCCCCGGCAGCCAGCGCGGCGCCCGCGCTCTGACCGCCGACGAGGATCCGGGGGTATCCGTGCTCCCGCAACCATTCGAGAGTGTCGACCACGTCGTCGAGCCCCGCCGGGTACGGGTGCTCCGGCGCCAGCCGGTAGTTGAGCGACACCACCACGACGTTGCCGTGGACCGCGATCCCGGAGGCGGCGTACTCGATGTCCCGCAGGTCGCCGCCGATGAAACCGCCACCGTGCAACCACAGCAGCACCGGCCGCGGCTCGTCGGTGGCCGGCTTGTAGACGCGAGCCTGCAGCGTCCGCCCCGGCAGCTCCAGCTCGAGATCGCTCACCCGCGCCGCCGGATGGACGACGCCTGCGAGCTCCGGGTCGGGCAGCTCCTTGCGGTCCCGCAGCAGCGCGTCGTACGGATCTGATTCCTCGGGTGGTTCGGCAGCGAAGCGCGCCAGCAGCCGGTCGGTCTCCGGCCCGAACCGCACATCCTCGATCGTCTCGCTCACGCAACGGCCTCCTCGAGCCCCAGGTGCTTCCCCACATGCGCGTACGGCGGCGTCCCGTCCGGCGGCGTCGCCGCGTACTCCGCCAGCGCCCCCACGCTCCCGCCGAACGGCCCACCCGTCGCCGGATCCCGCCACGCGACCTCGTCGTACGACGAGATCTCCGCGACCAGCGCGTCCACCACGCCCCCGAACCGCTCGATCAGCAGCCCCGACGGCAACTGCCGCCCGGCCTCGACCCCACCGACGTTCAGCGCACTACCGATCTCCGCCGTCTCCCACCGCGGATCAAGACTCCAGTGCGACCGCCCAGCCGCCGCCTCACGCAGCAGCGCGAGCGTGATCTCGTCCCACATCAGTACGTGCGCGACGAGGTCGTGCAACGAGTCGCAGAAGTGCCCGAGCGGGCCGTCGGTCACGCGAAACGGTTCGGTGAGCCTGTCATCAGGCAGCCCGTCGACGAGATCGAGCAACCGCTGCCGATCGGCCCGGACGAGCTGCGCGGCGATCGCCGCGGAAGTTGTCGGAGTACGCATGGGCCAAGTCGAGCAGCCCCTGCGTGACCCGTACGGTCAATTGACGATGTTGCGCAATCGTCAGACGGTGATCTCGCCCCGGGCCGCCTTCAGCGCGATGTCCGTGCGGTGCTGCGAGCCCTTGATCCGGATCTGCCCGACCCCGGCGTACGCGCGCTGCCGCGCCTCGTCGAGGTCCTTGCCGGTCGCGCTGACCGCGAGCACACGGCCGCCGGAGGTGACCAGTTCCTCGCCGTCCTGGCTCGTTCCGGCGTGGAAGACGCGGACGTTGCCGGCCTCGGCCTGTTCGATGCCGGCGATCGCGTCGCCGCTGCGCGGCTTCTCCGGGTACTTCTTCGCGGCAACGACGACCGCCACCGCGGAGCCGTTCTTCCAGGCCAGCGGCTCGGCGTCGGCGAGCTTGCCGGTCGCGGCGGCGGACAGGACGCCACCGAGCGGCGTCTTGAGCAGCGGCAGGAGTGCCTGCGTCTCGGGGTCGCCGAAGCGGCAGTTGAACTCGATGACGCGGACGCCGCGGCTGGTCAGCGCCAGCCCGGCGTACAGGAGGCCGCTGAACGGCGTGCCGCGGCGGCGCATCTCGTCGACGGTCGGCTGGAGCACCTTCTCGGTGATCTCCTCGACCAGGTTTTCAGGGGCCCACGGCAACGGTGTGTAGGCGCCCATGCCACCGGTGTTCGGGCCCTCGTCGTTGTCGCCGAGGCGCTTGAAGTCCTGGGCCGGCTGCATCGGCAGCACCGTCGTCCCGTCGGTGATCGCGAACAGCGACACCTCCGGGCCGTCCAGGTACTCCTCGATCAGCACCTGCCCGCACTCGGCCGCGTGCGCGAGCGCCGCCTCGCGGTCCGAGGTCACCACCACACCCTTGCCCGCGGCAAGCGCATCGTCCTTCACCACGTACGGCGGACCGAACGCGTCGATCGCCTCCGCGGCCTGCTCCGGCGTCCGGCAGACGTAGGCCCGGCCGGTCGGTACGCTGGCCGCCGCCATCACGTCCTTGGCGAACGCCTTCGAGCCCTCCAGCTGCGCGGCCTGCTTCGACGGCCCGAAGACCGCGATCCCGGCCTCCCGCAGCGGGTCGGCGAGGCCGGCCACCAGCGGCGCCTCGGGCCCGACCACGGCCAGATCGGTCCCGGACTCCCGCGCCAGCGCGACCACCGCGTCGTGGTCGGAGATGTCCACCGGGCGGCAAACGATCGTTTGCCCTTCGTACGCCGGGTGCAACACCGCGATGCCAGGGTTGCCCGGGGCCGCCACCACCTGGGTGACGTCGGGATCCTGACTCAGCGCCCAGACCAGTGCGTGCTCACGGCCGCCAGAGCCGATGACCAATACCTTCACGGGCCCTGAGCCTAGTGCACTTGTGCGGGTACCGGGACGGTCGCCCCTGGGCGGTGTAAGACTGCGCGTTACTGGAGGTACTCGATTGACTACTAGCTCGGCACCGGCGCCGCTGCGTCGCCGGCCCACCCCTGCGTCCCTGCTGTCCTGGCTGATGCTGGCCCCCTGCATCGTGATCTTCGCGCTGTTCATCGTCTGGCCGCTCGGCAAGTCGATCTCGCTGTCGCTGCACGGCAGCGACCTGTTCGGCCGCCCCGACGCCTTCGTCGGCCTGCAGCACTACCGCGACATGCTCGGCTCGGCCGAGTTCCGGCACATCCTCTGGGTGACCTTCGCGTTCGTGCTGCTGACCGTGATCCCCGGCGTCCTCGGCGGCCTGGCGATCGTGCTGCTGCTCGAGCAGCACATCAAGGGGATCCGGATCTTCCGGACCGCCTTCGCGCTGCCGTTCGCGTTCTCGGTGGCCAGCGCGTCGGTCATCTTCGCCACCATCTACAACCCGGCGATCGGCCTGGCCAACGGTGTCCTCGGCCGGTTCGGCGTCGACCGGATCGGCTGGCTGACCGACCCGTCCTGGGCGCTGATCAGCGTCGCGATCACCACGGTCTGGATGAGCATCGGCTACAACGTGCTGGTGCTGTCGGCCGGGATCGGCGCGATCCCGCAGGAGATCAACGAGGCGGCCACGCTGGACGGCGCCGGCGGCTGGCGGGCGTCGCGGTTCATCACCGTGCCGCTGCTCGGCCCGCAGCTGTTCTTCCTGGTGGTGATCTCGACGATCCAGTCGCTGCAGGGCTTCGGCCAGATCAAGATCCTGACCCCCGAGGGCGGGCCCGAGCAGTCGACCAAGACGCTCGTGTACTCGATCTACCACACCGCGTTCGCGAACAACGCGAGCGACTTCGGCGCCGCGTCGGCGCAGGCGATCGTGCTGTTCGTGATCCTGCTGGCGTGTACGGCGATTCAGTTCGGCGTACTGGAGAGGCGGGTGCACTACAAGTGACTCGTTTGAGCGTTGGGCGGCTCGTCACGTACGGCGTACTGATCCTCGCCGCGCTGGCGGTGATCTTCCCCGTGTACTACGTGATCGCGGGCTCGATCATGTCACCCGGCCAGATCTCGTCGTACCCGCCGGACCTGTTCCCGCACGGCATCTTCACCGGCAACTACGAGGGCGCCTCGTCGTCCGGGACGCCGATCGGCCGGCAGTACCTGAACTCGATCCTGCAGACCTCGATCATCACGCTGTCCCAGCTGATCACCAGCGTGCTGGCGGCGTACGCGTTCGTCTTCATGAGGATGTGGGGCCGGACCGTGCTGTTCGGGCTCTTCCTGGCCACGCTGATGGTGCCGTGGGAGTCGATCGTGCTGCCGAACTACCTGACCATCACCAGCTGGTCGGTCGGCGGCGAACGCCTGACCGCGTCGTACGCCGGGACGATGGTGGCGCTGGTGCTGCCGTTCCTGGCCAACGCCTTCGGGGTGTTCCTGCTCCGGCAGTCGTTCCTGCAGTTCCCGCTGGAGCTGCGCGACGCGGCGACCATCGACGGCGCCGGGCACTGGCGCTTCCTGACCCGGATTCTGGTGCCGCTGAACAAGCCGGCACTGACGGCGGTGGGGCTGTACGTCTTCCTGGCCGCCTGGAACCAGTTCTTCTGGCCGCTGCTGATCGGCGACTCGGCCGACCGCCGCACGCTGCAGATCGGCATCAGCCAGCTGAACGACGCCGAGGCCGCCGACCCGGGCCTGATCCTGGCCGGCGTCACCTTGTCCATCCTGCCCACCCTGGCCATCGTGATCTTCGGCCAGCGCTTCATCGTCCGCGGGCTGACCGCGGGCGCGATCCGTTAGTTCGACGAGAGGTATGAGCATGCGATCAGTCCTTTCCCGGCGTACTGCGACCACGGTGTCCTTGCTGGCGGTGCTCGCCCTCGTGGCGGCCGGCTGCGGCGGCAGCGACTCCGGTGACGGCGACTCCGCCGGCGGGCAGGACGCGCCCGACGCGAGCGCGCTGGACAGCGCCACCGGTGTCACCAAGGTGACGTTCTGGCACGGCATGAAGGGTGCCAACGGTGAGGCCGTCGACAAGCTGGTGAAGGCGTTCAACGCCAAGAACAGCGGCAAGATCGAGGTCCAGGCCGTCTACCAGGGCGACTACGACGAGACGATCACGAAGTACAAGACGTCGGTCCAGCAGGGCAACACGCCGTCGGTCGTGCAGATCTACGACATCGGCTCGCGGTTCATGATCGACTCCAAGCAGACCGTGCCGATCCAGTCGTTCGCCGACAAGGACGGCTACACGCTGGACTCTATCGAGCCGAACATCGCGAACTACTACTCGATCGACGGCAAGCTGAACTCGATGCCGTTCAACACGTCGATGCCGCTGCTGTACATCAACAAGGAAGCCTTCGTGAAGGCCGGCCTGGACCCGGCCAAGCCGCCGGCCAACCTGGACGAGATCATGGCGGCGGCGAAGAAGCTGACCGTCAAGCAGGGCGGCAAGACGGTCCAGTACGGCTTCAACGCGGCGATCTACGGCTGGTTCGTCGAGCAGCTGATCGCGCAGTCCGGTACGACGTACTGCGACAACGAGAACGGCCGCAAGGACCTCGCGACCCAGGTGAACTTCGCCGACGAGCAGGGCGTGAAGGTGGCGACCTGGTACCAGCAGATGGTCAAGCAGGGCCTGATGCCGAACACCGGCAAGAAGACCGACGACGCCCAGGCCGTCTTCAAGTCCGGCACGTCGGCGATGCACCTGGAGTCCACCGGCTCGCTGCGCGGCTACCTGGACGCCGCCAAGGGCAAGTTCACCGTGATGACCGCGCCGTTCCCGAAGCTGTCCGCCGACAGCACCGGCGGCCCGATCATCGGCGGCGCCTCCCTGTGGGTCGACGGCCCCGGCCACTCCGACGCCGAGAAGCGCGCCTCCTGGGAGTTCGTGAAGTTCGCCTCCACCCCCGAGCAGCAGGCCGCCTGGCACACCGGCACCGGCTACTTCCCGATCAACTCCAAGGCCCTCGACCTCCCCGAGGACAAGGCGTGGGTCGCCCAGTACCCGCAGTTCACCACCGCCATCACCCAGCTCCACAACACCAAGCCGAGCAACCCGTCGTCCGGCTGCATCCTCGGCGTCATGCCCCAGGCCCGCAAGGCCTCCGAGGACGGCCTGGAAAAGGCAGTCCTCGGCACCGACCCGGCCCAGGCCATGAAGGCCGCCGCCGACAGCATCAAGCCCCAGATCGACCAGTACAACAAGACGGTCAAGAAGTAACCCTCACGAAGCGGCCGGTCCCTCGGGGGCCGGCCGCTTCGGCATTTCCGGGGTGAGGCCCAGGCGGTCCTGTTCTGCCTGGACGATCTGGTCCTGGAGGGCGTTGTGGTGGGTGGTGTCGGTGGCTCGGGGGTCGAGGGATTTGGCTTCGGACTGGCGGGCGTACTCGTCGAAGAGGTCGCGTTTGTGGGCTTGGAGGTCGCGGAGGCGTTCGTCGACGGTGTCCTTGGCCAGCAGGCGGTGGACCTGGACGGTGCGGATCTGGCCCATCCGGTGGGCTCGGGCGATGGCCTGGTCCTCGGTGCTGGGTTTCCACTGGGGTTCGGTGATGACGACCACCGAGGCGGCTTGGACGTTGAGGCCTACGCCGCCGGCGTCGATCTGGCTGAGCAGGACGGCGTGGCCGAGGGTGGCGGTGAAGGTGTCGATGAGGTGCTGGCGCTGGGCGGGTGGGAGGGAGCCCTGGATGATGCCCACCGGAGAGCAGGATCGTTCGAGCTCGGCCAGAACATTGAGGAAAAAGGAGAAGATGATGACTTTGTGGCCGTCTTCGCGGGCCTCCTCGATGATTTCGGCGATGCGGTCGGTCTTGGCCGGGAAGGTTGCCTGGCGCATCTTCATCAGGTTGCCGGAGCGGACGGCGTCGACGTACGGGCGCTGGTCCTCGAGGAGGACCCAGTCGTCGATCTCGATCTTCTCCGGCAGCTCGGTGAGGACGTCCTCCTGGTTGCGGCGCAGGTAGACCGGCGCGACGGCCCGGCGGAAACGCTCGGCGCCGGCGACGGCGTCTGTTGCCTTGAGCCGCTTCGCGGTGGCGGGCTGGAGGTAGCCGACCAGCGTGCGGAACTCCTCGACGCGGTTCTCCATCGGCGTACCGGTCAGGAAGACGACGCGCTGGGCCAGCGCGGAGGCCTCGGCGACCTCGCGGGATCGGGCGGTGGACGGGTTCTTCACGTAGTGCGCCTCGTCGACGATCAGCAGCGCGGTCTCGTGCTCGTCGAGCAGGGACAGGCTGCCGAGCGTCCCGAACGTCGTGACCGCGACGCCGCCGTCGCGTAACCACCGCCGGGCGGCGCCCTCGCGGTGCGCGCCGTGCAGGCTGTGCGCCTGCAGGCGGGTGTGCTTCTCGATCTCGTTCAGCCAGTTGATCTGTACGCTCGCCGGGCACACAACCAGGAACCGTTGCTGCCCCCGCGCCGCCAGGTGCGCCGCCGCGGCGAGCGCCTGGATGGTCTTCCCGAGCCCCATCTCGTCGCCGAGGATCGACCGCTCCTGGTGGATCAGGTACTGCGCCCCGAACACCTGGTACCCGCGCAGCGTCGACCGCACCAGCGACGTGTCCAGCGGTACGGCGGTGATCCGCTGCCGCAGCTCCTCCGGGATGAACCCCTGCGCGGCCTCGCCCTCGACCGCGACCTCACCGACCGTCGACAGGATCGCGTTGTACGACGCCGCGTCCGCGGCGTACTCGCCCCACAGGTCGTTGTCCTCAGCAACAACTGCGTGTCGCGCCAGCTCCCCTTCCAGCCAAGCGGTCCGCGGATGCCCGTCGATCACCTCCAGCTGCCCCAGCGCGTCCAGCGCCGCCCGCCGCCGCTCCCGCCCGGCGAACCACAACCGCACCCGCCCGCGCGCAGGCGCCGCGGCCTCCAGCAGCGTCCGCGCCGTGTCGGCCATCTCCCGCGCCGGCCCGATCAGCTCCGCCGCGGCAGCATCAGCACGCCGTACGGCGGCCAACGTCGCCAACAGTTCCCGCTGCTGCTCGGTCGGCCGGTCCGGGTCGAAACGGAACCGCGCTGACTGCGCCACCTGATCGACAACCGTCCGCACCGCGTCGCTGATCTTCGACGCGGTCTTCGCTCCGATCCCCGGCAGCGCGACGAGCTCCTCGTCCGAAACCCCGACCAGCCGCCCGATCGTCGCGTACCGAGCCTCCTCCAGTACGCCGACGAACCGCGCGCCCACCACCTCCTGCAGCGACGACACGGCGAGCCCGTCCAGCTCGTTCTGCACCTGCCGCCGGGTCAGCGACCGCAGCTGGTCCCGCGCCTGCGCCCGCAGTACCGCAGGTCTCTCGACCAGCTCCTCGGCCGCAGCCTGCAGCGCCGAGAGCCGCTGGATCAGCCGCCGCGCGGGCCTGCCCGCGATCGACCGCAGCCGGTCGAGGTCCGGCGCCTCCCCCTGCTCGCTCACGGTCCCAGTCTGACTCAGTAGTGCCAGTAGTACCGAGCGTCGGCGTTCCACGTGACGGGGACGGTGGTGCGGTTGGTGAACGCCATGCCGAGGCCGCGGGCCAGCTCCAGCGTTCGGGACAGCTGCAGCGAGTACGGGTGGTTGTTGTCGTCCCACCACTGCTCGACCTGGGTGATGCAGGTCTGGCCGGTGAACGACGGGTTCGAGCACGGGTGCGGCGGGAGCCATTTCTGCAGGTGGCGGAAGTTGACGGTGGTCGAACCGTTCGGCGGTTTGATCGTTCCCTTGGCGTCGAGGCAGTAGCCGGCCGCGGGGATCGTCCACCTCACGTAGTGCTGGCGCCCGCCGGCCGAGGGCAGCGGCTTCATCGCCGAGCAGGTCGCGCTTCCCACCGACTCGGACGTGACCCGCTGGATCTGGGTCAACGGCCGCCCGGCGCCGTCGTTGTAGCCCTCGAGCAGCACCCAGTCGCCGTCGCGGACGAAGTGCTCGGCGGACTTCGGCGGCCAGGCCTTCGGGTCGCCCCACGAGATGTCGGCCGCGTCGGCGGACAGCGGTGTCCACGCCCACTGGCCGGCCGCCGTACCGCCGGCCCAGTACTGGCCCGCGGAGCGTTCGAACATGAGTGAGTACTGACCGTAGTTCTCCGCGGTGGCAGCCTGCGCGGGCTGAACCCCGGCACCGAGGACGAGCACGAGCAGCACCGCGAACATCTTCCGCATGGACACCGACAGTAATCCTGTTCACGAACCCCGCCCGGGATTAGGGTCCAGAAAAGTCCGATCCCAAGGAGCTGAGATGCCGGAAGCTGTCAGCCACACCCTCGACGTGCCCGGGGCCGTCCTGACGTACGACGTCCGCGGCGACCTCGCCGACCGTGCGCGGCCGGTGCTGCTGCTGATCGGGTCGCCGATGGGCGCGAGCGGGTTCCCGACGTTGGCGTCGCACTTCGCGGACCGGACCGTGGTCACCTACGACCCGCGCGGCGTGGAGCGCAGTCAGCGCACCGACGGGAGCGGGGAGCTGTCGCCGGAGGACCACGCCGGCGACCTCGTCGCGCTGATCGAGAAGCTCGACGCGGGCCCGGTCGACCTGTTCGCGAGCAGCGGCGGCGCCGTCAACGCGATCGCCTTGCTGGCCAAGCGCCCTGACCTGATCAACCGCGTAGTCGCGCACGAGCCCCCGCTGGCCGCGCTGATCTCCGACTCCGAGTACGCGCTGGCCGCGACCGAGGACATCTACGAGACCTACCACCGCGACGGCATGGGCCCGGCGATGGCCAAGTTCATCGCGATCACCAGCCACGAGGGCGAGTTCACCGCGGACTACGTCAAGCAGCCCGCGCCGGACCCGGCGATGTTCGGGCTGCCGAGCGAGGACGACGGCAACCGCGACGACGCGCTGCTCCAGCAGAACCTGCGCGGCTGTACGTCGTACCGGCCGGACGAGGGCGCGCTGTCCCAGGCAACCGACCGGTTGGTTGTCGCGGTCGGTGAGGAGTCGGGCACGCAACTGGCCCGCCGCGGCGGCGAGGCGATCGCCGCGCGACTCGGGCTGACCCCGGTGGTGTTCCCGAGCAACCACGGCGGCTTCCTCGGCGACGAGTACGGCGGCGGTATGGCCGGCCAGCCCGAGGCGTTCGCCGGCAAGCTCCGCGAGACCCTGGACGCCTGAGGGCGGACGCCCACCACCCACTAACCCTCCGTCGCCACGCCCGGCCAGGCGTGGCGACGGCTCCGGAAAGCGGCCAACTCGGGGTTGGTGGGTGGTGCACGTCCGCCGATCTGCTTAGCTGGTGGCATGACTGACAAGCCTGAGATCGACTTTCCGGACGGCCCGCCGCCGGCGGATCTGGAGATCACCGACATCACCGAGGGCGACGGCGACGAGGCCAAGGCCGGTTCCCGCGTCAACGTGCACTACGTGGGCGTGGCCCACTCCACCGGCGAGGAGTTCGACGCGTCGTACAACCGGGGCGCGCCGCTGGCCTTCCAGCTCGGCGTCGGCCAGGTCATCCAGGGCTGGGACACCGGCGTCCAGGGGATGAAGGTGGGCGGCCGCCGCAAGCTGGTCATCCCGCCGCACCTGGGCTACGGCGACCGCGGCGCGGGCAACGCGATCAAGCCCGGCGAGACCCTGATCTTCGTGGTGGACCTGATCAGCGTCAGCTGACCTACCGCAGTTCAGCCCCCGGGTGCGTCACAATCGACGCATCCGGGGGCTTTCGCGTAGTTCCACTCATCCGCGGCGCCGCCCGGCCGGTTTGACTGGGAGGTATGACGACGATGGTTGCTCCCGCAGTCCAGGCCACCGCACGGACCGCCGGCTGGATCCGGTACGCCGCCCTGGCCGCCAAGGCGGTCCTGTTCCTGCTGTTGCTGACGGCCCTGATCTGGCCGGACCTGAGCGGTATCAAGGGCAAGGCGTCGACCGCCCGCCTGATCGTCTACCCGGTCGGCGCGATGGTGCTGCCGCTGTGGTGGTGGGCCTACGGGCGCACCCGGTCGAAGCTGCACCGGAACTTCCCGTGGACCGCCGACCTGCTGATGACGCTGCCCTGGCTGATCGACCTGATCGGCAACCGGCTGAACCTGTTCGACACCGTCCCGTGGTGGGACGACGCGATGCACTTCGTGCTCTGGGGCTTCCTCACCGCCGGCGTCCTGCTCGCGTTCGCGCCGCGTCCACTGTCGCGTGGGCTGACCGCGTTCGTCGCGCTCGGCTTCGGCGCGACCGCCGCGGTGGTGTGGGAGGTCGGCGAGTACTACGCCTTCATCCGGCACTCGACCGAGCTGCAGACGGCGTACACGGACACGCTCGGCGACATGGCGCTCGGTACTTTGGGCGCTCTGCTGGCCGGACTGATCGTGTTCCAGGCCCGCAAGAGCTGACTACTTGTCCGTCGGCCGGCAGATCCCGTTGGCCAGCGCGCTCGCGGCCAGCGCCCGGGCCGCCGGATTCGTGTCCTGTACGGCGGCCGGCGCGGTGTGCCGGCCGACCGGCACCACCATCGGCGTACCGGCGACCGGGTCGGGGATGATCTTCACCGCCAGCCCGAACACGTCCTCGACGGTCTGCTCGGTGATCACCTCGCGCGGGTCGCCCTCGCAGACGATCGCGCCGTCCTTCATCGCGATCAGGTGGTCGCCGAACCGGCAGGCCTGGTTCAGGTCGTGCAGCACGAGCACGATGGTCCGCTCGTCGCGCTTGTTCAGGTCGACCAGCAGGTCGAGCACCTCGAACTGGTGGGTCAGGTCGAGGAACGTGGTCGGCTCGTCGAGCAGCAGGATGCCGGTCTCCTGGGCCAGCGCCATCGCGATCCAGACCCGCTGCCGCTGACCGCCGGACAGCTCGTCGATCGGCCGGTCCGCGATCTCCAGCACGTCGGTCGACACCATCGCGGCGGCGACCGCCTCGTCGTCGGCCTTGGTCCACTGCCGGATCCAGCCCTGGTGCGGGTACCGGCCGCGGCCGATCAGGTCGGCGACCGTGATCCCCTCCGGCGCGGTCGGCGACTGCGGCAGCAGCCCGAGCTTGGTCGCGACCTCGCGGGTCGGCACCTGCTGGATGCTCTTGCCGTCCAGCATCACCGCGCCCCGGGACGGCTTCAGCAGCCGGGCCAGCGTCTTCAGCAGCGTCGACTTGCCGCACGCGTTCGCCCCGACGATCACCGTGATCTTGCCGGTCGGGATCCGCACCGACAGGTCGTGGATGATCTCGCGCTGGTCGTACCCGACGGCCAGGCCGTCAGCGGACAGCGAGTGCTCCACAGAGTTCTCCATCTCTCAGCCACCACTCCCCACCCGGTTGGACCGGGCCAGCAGGAACATCAGGTACGGCGCGCCGACCACACCGGTGACCACACCGACGGGCAGCTGGGTGTCCCCGAACGCGTGCTGCGCGATCAGGTCGGACAGGGCGACCACCAGCGCGCCGATCAGCGCGGAGGTGATCATCGCCGGGCCCGGCGAGCGGGTCAGCCGGCGGGCGATCGGCGGTGCCACGAAGGCAACGAACCCGATCGGCCCGGCCGCGGCCGTCGCGACCGCCGCCATCAGCACCGCGATCACGATCAGCCCGAGCCGCGATCCCTCGACCCGCAGCCCCAGCCCGTACGCCGTCTCGTCGCCGAGCTGCAGGATCCGCAGCCGGTGCACCAGCACCACCACGAACGGCGCCAGCACCACCAGCGTGATCGCCATCGTCCGGACGTGCGACCAGTCCCGCCCGTTCAGGCTGCCGGTCAGCCAGATCAGCGCCTGCTGCGCGATCTCGACCCGGGCCTTGGTCAGCAGGTACGACGTGACGCTGGTCGCGATCGCGCCGATGCCGATCCCGACCAGGATCAGCCGGTAGCTCGACACGCCGCGCCGCCAAGCCAGCACGTACATCGTGAACGCGGTCAGCAGCGCGCCGAGGATCGCCATCCCGGCCACCGCCGGGCCGGTCAGGCCCAGGGTGACGATCGCGAACACGGCGAACGCGCTGGCGCCGTACGTGACACCGATGATGTCGGGACTGGCCAGCGGATTGCGGGCGATGCTCTGGAAGATCGCGCCGGACATTCCGAGCGCGGCGCCGACCAGCAGCGCGGTCAGCGCGCGCGGCAGCCGGAGCCGGTTGACGATGAACTCGGTCGCCTTGTCGCCCTGGCCGAAGAGGGTCTTCACCACGTCGACGACCGGGATCTTGAAGTCGCCGAGCGACAGCGAGACGCAGAACGCGGCGAAGACCAGAACCGCGACGACGACCGTGACGACCATCGTGCGGGCCTGGCGGGCGGTGCGGGCGCGGGTGATGACCTGCGCCGGGGTCTCGGTGAGTTGGGTCATCAGAGGTCGGCCAGCTTCCGGCGGCGGACGAGCGCGATGAAGAACGGCGCGCCGATCACCGCGGTGACGATGCCGACCTGGAGCTCGCCCGGCTGGGCGACGACCCGGCCGAGCACGTCGGAACCGAGCAGCAGGATCGGGGCCAGGATCATCGAGTACGGCAGGATCCAGCGGTAGTCCGGGCCGGTGATCAGGCGGGCCACGTGCGGGATGGTCAGGCCGATGAAACCGATCGGTCCCGCGGCCGCGGTCGCCGCGCCGCAGAGCAGGACGACGGTGACCGCGGTGAACACCCGGGCCAGGCCGACCCGCTGACCGAGCGAGCGGGCGACGTCGTCGCCGAGCGACAGCGCGTTCAGCAGCCGGCCGGAGACCAGCGCGAGCACGATGCCGACCAGGATGAACGGCGCGACCTGGGCGGCGATGTTCGCGTCGCGGCCGGCCAGCGAGCCGACCGACCAGAACCGGAACTGGTCGAAGGTGTCCACGTCGCCGATCAGCAGCGCGGTGGTCAGCGAGCCGAGCATCGCGGTCAGGGCCGCACCGGCCAGCGCGAGCTTGACCGGCGTCGCGCCCTCGCGGCCGAGCGAACCGAGCGCGTAGACCGCGACCGACGCGGCCGCCGCGCCCGCGAAGGCGAGCCAGACGTACGCCGTCAGGCTGGTCAGGCCGAACCAGTAGATGCCGCCGACAACGAACAGAGCAGCACCGCCGTTGACCCCGAGGATGCCGGGGTCGGCGAGCGGGTTACGGGTGACGCCCTGCATCAGCGCGCCGGACAGGCCGAGCGCGGCACCGACCAGGAGACCGATCAGGGTTCGCGGGATCCGCAGCGAGTGCACGATCACGTGATCGGTGTTCGTGTCGTCGTAGTGGCGCAACGCGTCCATCACGGTGCCGAACGGGATCTGCTTGGACCCGACGGCGATGCTGAGCAGGCAGACCACGAGCAGCAGCGCGACCGCCACCAGCAGCCCGGCGACCAGGGTGGTCCGCCGGACGGGCGGACGGCGGTTCGCGCTGTCCTGGCTGGGGGTGGCCGGCCTGGTCGCGGCGGCAGGCGGCGAGGTCATTGGACTTTTGGGATCCTCTTAGGTAAGGCTTACCTCTAGACGCCTCAGAATAGCCCGCTCGCCACCGGGACGCATCCGAGGCCCCCTGCTTTGTCACTACTTTCGCGTGGAGACCCTGCGATGACCACAGTGCTCGAGCGTCCCATCACGTTCGACTCCGTTCTCGTGACCGTGGCGGCGATCGAGGACCTCAGCCCGCACCTGCGCCGGGTGACGTTCGTCGCGCCGCGGCTCGCGGACGTCGTACCGGCCGGGCCGGACCAGCGGATCAAGGTGCTGCTCACCCCGCCGAACGGCGGCGAGCTGCGGCTGCCGGTGGGATCGGAGTGGTTCGCGCAGTGGTGCGCGATGCCGGCCGACGAGCGGTTCGTGATGCGCACGTACACGATCCGCGCCCTGCGGCCCGCGGTCGCGGAGCTCGACATCGAGTTCGTCCTGCACGGCGTGAACGGCCCGGCGTCGGCCTGGGTCAGTACGGCGACGGTCGGCGACGAGGTCGGCCTGATCGTCCCCTTCGCGGTCGACACCACCAGCACCCGCGGCCTGCTCCAGTCCGGCGTCGACTACGTGCCCCCGGCAACCAGCCGTCACCGCCTCCTGGTCGCCGACGAGACCGCCCTCCCGGCGGTCGCCACGATCCTCGAGCAGCTCCCGGTGGACGTCCACGCCACGGTCTTCGTCCAGGTCCCCGACGCGCGCGACATCCGCCCGCTCCCGACGCCCGGCACAGCCGACGTCACCTGGATCACCGACGGTTGGTTGCCCGCGGCCCTCAAATCCACTGCGCTCCGGCCCGACGTCGACTTCGCCTGGGTCGCCGGCGAGTCCAGCATGATCAAGACCGTCCGCCGCCACCTGGTCAACACGGTCGGTCTCCCGAAGGCGAACATCTCCTTCCAGGGCTACTGGAAACGCGGCGAAGCCCAGATCTGAACAGCACAGCGCCCCCGCGGATCACGCGGGGGCGCTGTTGTGTTGCCGCTGGGTCAGCTCGGGTTCTCTGCGTGGGTGAGGGTTTCCCAGGCCACGAAGAGGTTGTTGGAGCCGGACGGGCGGCGGGACTCGGTGAGGGCCTGGGTGTTGGCCATCGCGACGCCGAGGCGGGTGTGCAGGCCGTTGTAGCCGACCTCGGTGATCGGGCCGAGGCCGCGCTTCAGGGTGCCCTTGCAGAGCCAGGACGGGACCGGCTCCAGGTTGCGCTCCCACTTGGACTGGAAGCCGAGCGCCTGGCGCAGCCGCTCACCGAACTCGGGGTACAGGTTCTCGCCCTGGATGTACGACGTCTCCATCACGTGCGAGATCGCGGAGATGCCGTAGCCGGTGTGGACGAAGTCGCGGCAGGTCTCCTGGGTGAGGCCGGTGACGAAGGTGCCCTGGCCCTGCCAGTAGGCGACGATCTTGTCGCGGGTGTTCAGGTTCTGCGACGGCTTGGTCTTCGGCAGCGCGCCGTCGGACTCCAGGTAGACGAACGCGGGCGTCCGGACCCGGAACAGCGAGATCGCCTTGTCGTAGACGGCCTTGTCGTCGAGGAAGACCCCGATGCCCTGGATCGCCTCGGTCATGCTCAACTCCCAGTTCCCGTTGGAGTTCGAGCCGTTGATGATCTCGGGCAGGTACACGTTGCGCAGCATCGTCCCGAAGCGCCCGGCGTTCGGCCAGTTGCCGTAGACGTGCTTGATGATCTCGGCCGCCTTCGGCCACGACGACGCCGACCACGCGGTCTGCAGCGGCGCGTTCGAGTTCGTGTGGTCGCGGATCGTCGCGGACCACGCGTCCATCAGCTGGATCGACTTCTGCGCGTACCGGTCGTCGCGGGTGATGTACCAGACCAGCGCGGTCGTGTACGCCGCGATCGCGTCCTCACGCTCGTCGGTGCAGCCGTAGTTCGGGTTCGAGTACGAGCCGCACTCGACCACCGCGCGCGGTTTCGGCGTCCGGCTGAGTGAGCCGTACGCGCTGTTCTTCGCCTGGTTGTAGGCGTTCGTCCAGGGCTGCGCCCCGGCCTGCACCTTGCCGCGGACGAAGTCGAGTTGTTGCCTGCTCACCCCGACTCCGGGGTGGGTGAAAGCACCGGGCGCCAGGACGGCGGACGGCTGGTTCGCGGCGGCCGGTTCGGCCTTCGTGGCCGCGACGGCGGGACTGCTGAGCGTGCCGGCGACGAGCGCGGCACAAGCCGCGGCCAGCAGGATCGGTTTGGTTCGCATGGGCGGATGTCCTGTTCTCCGGGGGCGGGAGGACACTGCGATTCCCCCATTACCGCAGGGTCTTTTCGGAAGTTTGACGACACAGGGTGAACACGTCAATATCCAAAGACGAAGAAACTTCACTGTGGAACAAAATGCTGATTTGTCCCACTCCTCTGGAACGAAGTGAGGTCTTGTCCCATGAAAAGACGCCAGTTCCTGACCCTCGGAACCGTCGCCATGGCCGCCCCGGCACTACCCTCCGTAACCACCACCGCGTACGCCGCACCGCCCTCCGACGTGGTCCCGTCGCGGGCCCAGATCACCGCCCTGGTCCGGCGCGTCGCCGACCAGTGGATCGCCACCCACGCCGACTCCGGTGACAACGGCTGGGCCCGCGCGACCTTCTTCAGCGGCCTGATGGCGGCGTACCGGCTGACCGGCGAGAAGCGCTACCTCGACTACACCCGCAGCTGGGCCGAGAAGCACCGGTACGGGATCCGCGAGGGCGTCCAGACCCGG
This sequence comes from Kribbella sp. NPDC051770, assembly GCF_040681455.1. Lineage (NCBI taxonomy): Bacteria > Bacillati > Actinomycetota > Actinomycetes > Propionibacteriales > Kribbellaceae > Kribbella > Kribbella sp. NPDC051770. The sequence goes on from NZ_JBFAYT010000004.1 coordinate 116,765, forward strand.
CACGCCGACAACCACAACGCGATCCAGGCCTACCTCGACCTGTACGACGTGGAGCCGTCCGCGGACAAGCTGACCGGAGCAACCGAGACGCTGCGCCGGATGGTTGCCAGCAGCAAGATCGACGACTGGTGGTGGGACGACGCGCTGCACATGGCGATGCCGCCGTTCGCCCGGATCGGGCGGCTGCGCAACGATCCGGCGTACTGGTCGAAGCTGTACCAGCTGTACAACGACACCAAGCGGCGGCGCGGGTTGTGGGTGCCGTCGAGCGGGCTGTGGTACCGCGACGACCGGTTCCTGCCGGGCAAGATCGTGTCGCCGAACGGGAAGCCGGTGCTGTGGTCGCGCGGCAACGGATGGGTCGCGGCGGGGCACGTGAAGACGCTGAAGGCGCTGCCCGCGGGGCAGGCGAACGTCGCGGAGTACAGGTCGACGTTGACCCAACTGGTGGGCGCGTTGCGGCCGATCCAGCGCGGCGACGGCTTCTGGAACGTCAACCTGGGCGATCCCGATCACCTGCCGGGACCGGAGACGAGCGGGACGGCGTTCTTCTGCTACGCGACGGCGTACGCCGTGAAGGCCGGATTGGTGCCGTCGGCAACCTTCCGGCCGGTGGCCGCGAAGGCCTGGAACGGGATGGTCGCCACCGCCGTCCACCCCGACGGCTTCCTCGGTTACGTCCAGAAGGTCGGCGACCGGCCGGAGTCGAGCCAGCCGGTCAACTACCAGTCGACCGCGGACTTCGGGGTCGGAGCGTTCTTGCTGGCTGGTGCAGAACTCGCGACGCTGACCAGCTAGTTGTCAGTTGGCGTGCGCGGCGAGCTCTTCGTCGCGTACGCCGGCTGCTTCCAGCACCGTCGCGGCCAACTGGACGCCGACGCCGCGCAGCGGCTGGGCGCGAACGACCGCGCGGGCCGAGGCGCCGTCGAAGATCATCGTCAGCTGAACGGCCAGCGTGTCCGGGTCCTCGGCGCCCGCGCGGACCAGCTCGGCGCGGAAGAAGTCGGTCAGCGCCTGCTTGAAGTGCCGCGCGACGACGCTGCCCGGGTGCTCCGGGTTCTTCAGCTCGGTCGCGGTCGAGACGAACGGGCAGCCGAAGAAGTCGTCGTCGGCCGCGCGCTCGTCCTCGCGCTCGAAGACCGACAGGATCCGGGCCCGCGGCGAGCGCTCGTCGTCCGGGCTCGGCAGCAGCAGCGCGTTGTAGTACGGCCCGCGGGCGGCCAGGCTCTCCGCGATCACCTCGTCCTTGGACCGGAACAGCTGGTACATCGACTTCTTCGACACCCCGGCGGCCTTGCAGAGTGCGTCCACGCCGATGCTCACGCCGTCGCGGTAGAACAGTTCGCTCGCGGCCTCCAGCAGCCGCTCGCGGGATGTCGCCTGGCTCTTCATACGTCGAGCGTACCGCTCCGTTTTGATCGAATAAACCGATCGGTGTATGTTCGTTGGGAACAGATCAGTTTCCTGACATCGGAGCTCCTCATGACTTCACTGCAAGGCGCCGTCGTCCTGGTCACCGGCGGCAACCGCGGGATCGGCAAGGCCGTCGTCGACGAACTGCTCACCCGCGGCGCGGCCAAGGTCTACGCGACCTCCCGCAAGCCCGAGCCGAGCACCGACCCGCGGGTGGTCACGCTGCCGCTCGAGGTCACCGACCCGGCGTCGATCGAGGCCCTGGTCGAGGCCGCGCCGGACGTCACGGTGCTGGTCAACAACGCCGGCATGGACGTCCCCGGCAACACCTACCTGGAGACCCCGGTCGAGGACCTCCGCCGGGTGATGGACGTCAACTTCTTCGGCCCGCTGGAGCTGACCCGCGCCTTCGTCCCGGTGATCGAGCGCAACGGCGGCGGTCACCTGCTGAACATGCTGTCGGCGCTGTCCTGGGTCGCGCTGCACGGCGGTTACTCCGCCTCGAAGTCGGCCCTGTGGTCGCAGACCAACGCGCTGCGGGTCGAGCTCGCGGGCCGCGGCATCGGTGTCACCGGCCTGCACATGGGCTACGTCGACACCGAGATGGCCGCGGCCGTCGACGCTCCGAAGGAGAAGCCCTCCGACATCGCCAAGGCCGCGCTGGACGGCGTCGAGGCCGGCGCCCACGAGGTGCTCGCCGATGACACCGCCCGCTTCGCCAAGGGTGCTCCGGGTTCGCCGATCGAGGCCGTCTACACCCAGCTGGCCGGCTGACCGGCCCGGCCGGTGGTGACCGGCCAGGTCACCACCGGTGCGCCGGCGGAGGTCGCGACCGACTGCGGTCCACCCGCACGCCGGCGCAGGTCGGTTGCCTACAGGTGCGCCACCGGGTTCATGCTCTCCTGCGTCGCACCGTCCGGGTCGGTCGAGCGGCTCGTCTCGATCCACTGCGCCGCCTCGGCCGCCCGCTTGTCCTCGTAGTCCGCGACAGCCATCAACGAGTCGCTCCCGAGCAGCAGCCGCTCCGGCACCTCGTCGCTGTCCGCCAGTTGCAGCACGACCTGCGCGACCTTCGCCGGGTCGCTCCCGGACATCCCACCCGACAGGTAGTCGCGGAGCCGGCCGATGGACGGCTCGTACGCCTCACTCACCGGGTAGACCTTCATCGAGGGCCCGGCCCAGTCGGTGGCCATGCCACCCGGCTCCAGCACGGTGACCTTGATCCCGAGCGGGTTCACCTCCCGCGCGAGCACGCCGGAGAACCCACCCACGGCCCACTTCGACGCCTGGTACGCCGACAGCCCGGGCGCGATCGACCGGCCGCCGGACGACGACACCTGGACGAAGTACCCCGAGCCCTGCGCCCGGAAGACCGGCAGCGCGGCCCGGGTCACGTTGACGACGCCGAACAGGTTGGTCTCGACCTGCGCACGGAAGTCGTCCATCGGGATGTCCTCGAAGGCGACGAAGTTCGCGTAGCCCGCGTTGTTCACGACCACGTCCAGCCGGCCGAACGCGTCGACCGCGGCCTGGACCGCCGCCTGCGCCGCGGCCAGATCGGTGACTTCGAGCGCGACGGCGCGCACCTGGTCGCCGTACTGGCTGACCAGGTCGGCGAGCTGCTCGGGCCGGCGCGCGGTGGCGACCACCTGGTGCCCGGCGGCCAGCGCGGCCGTGGCGATCGCGCGGCCGAGACCGCGTGAGCTGCCGGTGACGAGAAAGACCTTCATGATGCTCCCTGACTCCTGACTGACTGGTTAGTTGAAGTGAAGCACGCGAGTCGAGGCGAGTCAACTATCTAGTTAGTGAGGTACCATCGGCGCATGGCCGGAGACGCTGAGGCGACCAGGAAGCGGCTGCTGCAGGCAGCCCGCAAGGAGTTCGGCGCGTACGGCATCGCCGGTGCGCGCGTCGACCGGATCGCCGCCGAGTCCGGCTCGAACAAGGCGCAGATCTACCACTACTTCGGCAGCAAGGACGGCCTGTTCGACGCGGTCTTCAACGAGATCGTCGAGCACACCGTGAGCGCGACACCGATCGACCCGACCGACCTCCCGGAGTACGCCGGCCGCCTGTTCGACGGCTACGAGCAGCACCCCGAGATCCAGCGGCTGGCGACCTGGTACCGGCTGGAGCGGGCCGGCACGAACGATCCGCTGGATGCGATCATCGAGAGCAACCGGCACAAGACCGAGGCGATCGCGAAGGCCCAGCGCGACGGCCTGCTGACCACGCGGTACAGCCCGATCGTGCTGCTCAGCCTGGTCATCCACCAGGCCACCCTGTGGGCGAACATGACCCCGGAGTACTCCGCGCTCGTCGAGCAGACCTCCTCGGCGGACCGGCGCAGGATCGTCACCGAGGCGGTCGCCGCGCTGCTGCGGGACTGAACCGACACGCTTCGACCGGCATTTCGCAGGGAGCTTGCGTAAAATCGGGGAGTGATCGATGTCGTCGCTGTGCTCCGTCCGGAAGATGTAGTCGTCGATTTCCTGTCCGTCCTCGACCCCGCCCGCGGCCGTGAGGTCCACCTGCTCGTCGCCGACCGCGGCACCTACCTGAAGCTGCCGGTGGGGGTCCCGCTGGCCGGCCGCCTGGCACCGCTCGCCGAGCTGCTCGCCACCTCCGCCGACGGCGCCAAGCCGTTCTCGCCCGGCGCCGCCGCCGACGCGATCGCGCTGGAGACCGGCGACGTCGAGGCGACCGTCTGGACCCACAACCCCGCCGACAGCCGCGAGCGCCGCGGCCGCTGGGGTCTCGAGCTCGCAGGCCTCGTACGCCGGGCGCCGGTGCTGCACGCGGTCGGCGACGCGCAGTGGTTCCAGTGGGTGACCGACACCGACGAGCGGCTCAGCCCGGCGCTGATCGACGCGAAGCTGGACTTCGTCAACACCCACGGCACCGACCTGCTCGGGCTGGACGAGGAGGACGAGAACGCGCTGCTCACCGGCAAGGTGCATTCGGTCGAGCGGTTCTTCGGCTCGACACCGGACGAGCGGGCCCGGCTGTTCGCGCTGATGGGGAGCATGGGCGAGAACGCCGCGCTGGTCACCGACCCGTGGGAGTTCGCGACGTCGCCGTACGAGCTGGAACGGCTGGACGCGACGGTGGCCTGGGTGCGGTCGCGGCTGGACCCGGCGGCCGGCCGGGTGATCGAGGTCGGTGCCTGTGAGGGCGCACTGACCAGCCGGCTCGTCGCCGAGGGCTACTCGGTCGACGCGACCGAGCCCAACCAGGCCTTCTACGAGCGGCTCCGCGAGGTGCGCGGGGACGTGCGGGTGCACCCGCACAGCTACGAGGACCTGACGACGACCCGGCGCCTCACTGGTTCGGCGTACCTGCTGATCGAGATGCTCTACTACGAGCAGGACCTCGCGTTGTTGGACCGCTTCCCCACCGACCACCTGTTCGTGGCGATGGAGCCGGTGGAGTTGGCGGCTCGCACCTGGCCGAGCGGCTGGAGTGTCGAGCAGCAGGTCGAGCTGGTCGCTCCACGCTTCGAGCCAGTGGTCGGCGGCCGCGCCTACCTGCGCAAACGCGGCAGCCGCGGCGTACTGCTCCGCCGGCGATGACCCGGTACGTCGGACTCGGCCGCCACTGCGAGAGCACGTACCAGCTGCGCCGGATCACCGGAGTCGAGCAGGCGAACTACTTCGACTGGCTGGACCTGGACCACCGGGCGCTGGTCGGTCTGCTCGCCAGGGACTTCGACGGCGTGCTGCTGGACGTGGTCCCTGACGACGAGGGACAGTGCGCACTCGACCGGGACACCGGTGTGCGGTATTACCACGACTTCAGCTCGGCCGACGCGATCGCTGCCGAGTTACCGGCAGTCCGGGAGAAGTACGCGTTCCTCGCCGAGCGCTGGCGGGCGATGGTCGCTTCGGGTGAGCAGGTCGTCTACGTGCTGCAGGATGCGCTGGACGAGATAAGCGTGGACGACCTGCAGGCCGTGCGGGCGGTGCTGCCGTCGCGTGCCGAAGTGCTGTGGATCAGGCGTACGCCGCTGCCCGGTGCTGTGGTCATCACTACTCAGCCCGGGCGCTGGGAGGGCGATGACCGGCAGTGGGATCAGTTGCTGACGTAGAGGTCGCGGTCGCGGGTGTACTCCATGGAGGCGGCGATGCGGTCGGCCAGGTCGGGGTCCAGGGCGCGTTCGACGATGCGGAGGGCCAGGTCGATGCCTGCGGTGATGCCGCCGGCGGTGATCAGAGTGCCGTCGTCGACGACGCGGTTCTTCTTCAGGTCCGGACCGTACGCCGTGAACTCCTCCCACGCGTTGCGGTTGGTGGTAGCCGGACGGCCTTTCACCAGGCCGGCAGCACCGAGGAGCATCGAGCCGGTGCAGACCGAGCCGATCCAGTCGAGCTGCGGAGCCAGTTCGGCGAGCCTGGCCGGTAGTACGCCGCGCTGCGCTTCCGCCCACGAGCCGCGCTCGGCCCGGTTCAGCCAGCCGCCTCCAGGCACGAAGAGCGCGTCCGGCGTACCGAGACCTTCCGGTGCGCGGAACTGCAGGCCGTGCATACCGGTGACCTCGACCGGGCCGTCCAACCCGACCAGTGCGAGCTCCAGCTCACCGCTGCGCGCAGCTGCGTGGCTCCACACCTCGAACGGGCCCATGACGTCCATCTCGTCCACGCCGTCGAACACCAGCATCTCGATCCGCATGCCTCCATCCCACCGGCTGCGGCCGGCTGCGACCAGCCGTCCGGCGGCCGGTCTTCGGGAAGATCTGGCCAGACCGCTGGGCGCAGGGATCGGACCGCTGGGCGCAAGGTGCTCGCACGAACAGTGAGCGGACCGCTACCCATGGTGGAGACATCCCGCCACCGGAGGTCCGTCCATGCCTCGTTCTGCGCCCGCCCGCGCCCTGGTACGTCGTTCCCATGCCGGTTCGCTCATCGCTGTCGCCACCACCGTGCTGGCCGGCGGCGTCTCGCTCAACGCACTGGTCTCTCCGGCCTCAGCCGTCCCTGACACGTCGGCTGCCGCTACCTCCTGCGACAGCGCTGCAGCGGGTTTCACCCCGGTGCTCCAGCTCGATCTGCCCGAGCGCGGCAGCTACCTGAACCAGACACCGCCGTACAGCCTCGACCGGACGAGCGAGGTCGGCTCCAACTTCGACCGGGTCGGGTACTGCGTCGAGCTGAACGGTCCGGACGGGCCGCAGTGGGTGTGGACTGCCATGGAGCCGTTCAGCTCGGCCGCCTCCCGGATCGGCCTGCCGACGCGTCCCGGTGAGCTGGTGCGGCAGCGGGTCGGCGACCTGGAGGTCCGGTCGAACGTCCCGGGCGTGACGAACGGCAGCGGCCAGACCGGCTACCTGGAGATGTGGCCGAACCAGTACCAGGAGAGCGCCAGCACGCAGGTCGCCAACGCCTCGCCGATCACCTTCGACGTGGACGACAACCCGACCTCCCCGCTCGGCTACGGCTCGTTCCAGGTCGGGCAGATCGGCGCCGACCGGCCGTCGAGCTTCGCGGCCAAGCAGGTGTTCGCGATCAACACGTTCACCGAGTCGGCCAACGGCGTGCTGTCGCTGGGCATCGGCACCAACCTGAGCGGCCAGCCGGACTGGACGTTCGCCAACAACGCCACGCGGTACTCGCAGCGGCGGCTGACGGCGTACGTGCGCAGCTCGGTGGTGAGCGTGACGGAGTCGCCGCAGGACCGGCAGCTGGTTCCGCGAGACGCCCGCAATGGCGCCGTCGTACCGGTGGCAGGCACTGTGACCGACCCCCGCGTACGGCGGGTGCAGCTGCGCGTGACCGGTGCTGGTCGGACCGAGACCTTCACCTCTTCTTCCAAGTCGTTCCGCTTCACTCCGCGGATCACTGCCGGGCTGCACGAGTACAGCTTCGAGCTGCGGGCCACTGGTCCCGGGCTGGACCGCGTGGTCGCTCGGCGCGACGGCGTGGTCTCCGGCGACGTACTGGTGGTGCAGGGGCAGTCCAACGCGGAGGCGGCCAAGTACAACGGCGCTGCGAACGCGGAGGAGTCGCCGTACCTGCGCAGCTTCGGTACGCCGACCTCCGACGGCACCATCTCGGGCGCCGACCGGGTCTGGCACTACGCGACCGGTGACGTGACCAACCAGTCCGGCTCCGTCGGCCAGTGGGCGATTCGGATGGGCCGGAGGATCGTCGACACCTACAAGGTCCCGGTGGCTCTGTTCAACGGCGCGCACGGCGGCCAGCCGATCAGCTTCTTCCAGCGCAACGACAGCAACCCGGGCGACCTCGGCACGAACTACGGGCGGCTGCGGGAACGTCTGCGGGCTGCTGGTGTGCTGGGGAGTGTGCGAGGCGTGCTCTGGTATCAGGGCGAGTCGGACAATGACAACGCCGCTGTGCATGTGAGCGGCTTCAACACGCTGCTGCAGGACTGGCGGAGTGACTTCGGCGCTGCGAAGTACTACGTGTATCAGGTGCGTACGTCGCCTTGCGGCACGACGACGAACATCAACGTCCGCGAGGCTCAGCGGCAGCTCGGCGACACCGCCGGGGTGACGCTGTTGTCGACCAACGGGCTGTCGGGCCATGACGGCTGCCACTACGCGTATCTGGGCGGCTACCGGGAGATGGGCGACCACACGTTCGCCGTACTCGGCAGGGACCTGTACGGCGGCCCGTCGGCGGGTGTTGCGCCGCCGAACCCGTCTGTGGTGACTGCTAGTGGCTCGCAGCTTGTCGTACAGCTTCGCTCTGCTGACCCGCTCATGGTGGCGGGTGGTGTTGCGTCTGACTTCGTGTTGGAAGGTGGAGCTGTCACCGTCTCGTCCGTCGCCTACCAGCCGGGCGGCAAGCTCGTGCTGACGCTGTCGGGGCCGGCGACCGGTGTCACGGGTCTCACGTACCAGGGTCATCTTGGCGCCGGGCCGTGGATCACCAACGCGACGGGGGCCGGGCTGCTCGCCTTCAAGCTTCCCGTCACCTGATCCAGGACGCGGCCGGCGCCCACCGCCCCGAGGCACCGGCCGCGTCCTACGGTTGGCCGGGTGGTTGCGCTTCTGGCGACGTACGGTAGATGGCATGTCGGGTACAGGGGGACAGCCTTCAGCGCCGTTGGAGGTGGAGGAGCGGATTGGGCCGTATCGGCTGATCCGGCGGCTCGGGCAGGGCGGCATGGGGGTGGTCTACCTGGCCGAGGGACCGCAGAAGCGTGAGGTTGCGCTCAAGGTGCTGCGGTCGCACGTGGCGCACGACCCGACCGCGCGGGCGCGGCTGGAGCGGGAGGCTACGACGCTGCGGCGGATCGACCACCCGGGGGTCGCCGGGGTGCTCGACTACGACTTGCAGGGTGACCGGCCGTACCTGGTGACGCGCTTCATCCCGGGGCGCCCGCTGGACGAGCAGGTGGACGACCGGGGGCCGCTGACGCCGCAGCGGTGGTTGCCGCTGGCCGGGTGTCTGGCCGAGTCGTTGCAGGCGATCCACGCGGCAGGGGTGATCCACCGGGATCTCAAGCCAGGCAACGTGATGATGTTCAACGGCAAGCCGGTGATGATCGACTTCGGCATCGCCCAGGCCGCCGACGACCTGCGGCTGACGCAGACCGGGCTCGTCATCGGTACGCCGGGCTACCTGGCGCCGGAGCTGATCGAGGGCGAGATGGTGTCCGAGTCGGCCGACTGGTGGGGCTGGGCGGCGACCGCCGCGTACGCCGCGACCGGGCGGCGCCCGTTCGGCAAGGGCCCGTTCGAGGTCGTGCTGAGCCGCGTCCACAGCGGCCAGGCCGACCTGGAGGGCCTCGACCCGCGCCTGAAGCCGCTGCTCGCCGCCGCGCTCTCGCCGGACCGCCGCAACCGCCCGACCCAGATCGAGATCATGGCCGGCCTCAACCGGTACGCCGAGGGCCGCGACGCCCTGGTGCCGGCGGCCGAGGAGAAGACAGTCCTGACGGCGCCGGAGACCATCCAGCTGCACCCGCCGACCACGGTGATGTCAGCAGCAGAAGCAGGCACGCAGGTGCTGGGCGACGGCACTCAGATGCTTGCTGACGGCACCCGGGTGCTCCCGGACGGCACCCAGGTCAGGGCCGACGGCACGCAGCTGCTGCCGGACGGCACCCGCGTGATGCCCGACGGCACTCGCCTGATGCCCGGCGAAGACCCCTCCGACCCGGCCGCTGTCGCTCAGCTCGTCCCCGCGGTCATCCCGCCTCTCTCAGCTTTCGCACCCCTCCGCGACAAGCTGCGCGACGTCGCCGCCGAGCAGAAGGCCGCCCGGCTCGCCGCCAAGGCAGCAGCCGTCCCGGTCCACCCGGCGACATACAGCCCTGTCCCCGGCGCCGCCGCTCCGGCAGCGATGCCGCTCCCGTACCAGTCGGCCCCCGGCGGGCTCGGCGGCCCAGCGACCGGGCCGAACTACGCGCCGCCCTCCAACTACCCGGTCCCCCAGCAGCAGCACCAACCTGTTCAGAAGCAGAACCGAGCACTCGAGCAGCGCCCATCAGGCCCGCCGCTCCCGCCCGCCTCCCGCGGCGGCCTGCTCTTCGCGCTCCTGCTCGCCCTCGCGGCACTGATCGCCGTACTGCCCGTCCTCGGCATGCTGGTCGCCGCCGCGCTGACAGTGCTCGCCCGCATGGTCGACAAGTCCAGTACGGCGCTGCTGCGCCGCCGCGAGGCCCGCGGCTACCGCGGCAAGTCCGACGGCCTGGTCGCCGTCGCTGCCAGCCCGGTGCACCTCACCAGCGCCGCGCTCGTCTCACTCCCCGCCGCGCTGCTGCCGCTGATCGTCGGCTTCACCGTCGGCGGCATCACCACGCTGGTGATCGCCATGGGCAAGGGCTTCGAGTGGCCGCTGCTGGCTCCGATCAGCATCGCCATCGGCGCGGTGTTCGGCCTGATGAGCGCCTGGGGCGGCCCGGGCGGTTCGTCACTGCGCCACGGCGCCAGGGCCGGCCTGCGGACGGTGTTCCGCCCGGCCTGGCTCAGCGGGCTCGTCACCGTCGCCCTGCTGGTCGTGACCGGCGTGCTGGCGCTCCGCGGCTACCAGAGCGGCACCAACTGGACCCCGCTGGCGAACGCCTTCGAGCTGCCGCAGCTGCCCAGCCCTACACTCGGCGACCTGCGCCAGCTCCCGGTCATCCGCGACCTGCCGTTCATCAACTAGAAAAGGCGCTCCACAGCATCAGCTGTGGAGCGCCTTGTTCGGCAGGACTCAGATCCGGTCGTCCAGCATCACGATCTGCGAGCGCTCCGGCCCGACGCCGACCGCCGAGATCGGCGCACCGCTCATCGCCTCGACCGTGCGGATGTAGGTCTGCGCGTTCTTCGGCAGGTCGTCGAAGCTGCGGCAGCCGGTGATGTCCTCGCTCCAGCCGTCGAGCTCCTCGTAGACCGGCTTGGCGTGGTGGAAGTCGGTCTGCGTCATCGGCATCTCGTCGTGCCGGACGCCGTTCACGTCGTACGCGACGCAGACCGGGATCTTCTCGCGCCCGGTCAGCGTGTCCAGCTTGGTCAGCACGAAGTCGGTGACGCCGTTGACCCGGGCCGCGTACCGCGCGATCACCGCGTCGTACCAGCCGCAGCGCCGCGGCCGCCCGGTCGTCGTCCCGAACTCGAAGCCCTGCTGGCGCAGCCACTCACCGTCGGCGTCCAGCAGCTCGGTCGGGAACGGCCCCTCGCCGACGCGCGTGGTGTAGGCCTTGACGACCGCCATCACCCGGTCGATCCGGGTCGGCGGGATGCCCGCGCCGGTGCAGGCGCCCGCGGAGATCGCGCTCGACGACGTGACGAACGGGTACGTCCCGTGGTCGACGTCGAGCAGGGTCGCCTGCCCGGCCTCCATCAGCACCGTCTTGCCCGCGTCCAGCGCCTTGCCGAGCAGCAGGCTGGTGTCGGCGACCATCGGGCGCAGGCGCTCGGCGTACCCGAGCAGCTCGTCGAGGACCTCGGAGATCTCGACCGCGCGCCGGTTGTAGACCTTCACCAGCAGCTGGTTCTTCTGCTCCAGCGCGCCGGTGATCTTCTGCTCGAGGATCTTCTCGTCGTACAGGTCCTGGACCCGGATCCCGATCCGGTTCATCTTGTCGGCGTACGTCGGCCCGATGCCGCGGCCGGTGGTGCCGATCCGGCGGCTGCCGAGGAACCGCTCGGTCACCTTGTCCAGGGTCCGGTTGTACGGCGGGATGACGTGCGCGTTCGCGCTCACCACCAGCCGGCTGGTGTCGACCCCGCGGGCCTGGAGCGCGTCCAGCTCCTCGAACAGGACGCTCAGGTCGACCACGACGCCGTTGCCGATCACCGGGGTCACGCCGGGGGTCAGGATTCCGCTGGGCAGCAGGTGCAGCGCGTATTTCTCGGTGCCGATGACAACGGTGTGGCCGGCGTTGTTGCCGCCGTTGAACTTCACCACGTAGTCGATCGCGGTCCCGGTGTTGCCGAGCAGATCGGTCGCCTTGCCTTTGCCCTCATCGCCCCACTGGGCGCCGACGAGCACGATTGCGGGCATCTCAGCCCTCCTCTTCAACGCGTCGACCTGCGGCATCATCGCCGCGAGTGGTCGGCCGCTGGAAACGGTGAAGCCCGGCACGCTTCACCAGACGTTCATCCGGCAGGCGTTCCAGGCTCTTACGACCGAAGCCTACCGGACCCCGGGTCCGTGCAGAGCTTTCCGCGTCAGTGACGTCGGCCTCGGGACGGGCTTGCGATTTTCGGTGATCACGTGCACACTCTTAGTCAGCGGCCCGCCGAAACTGCCGCAGGGGACGGTTCCGGCGGGCCGCTTCCTCATGTCCGGGGACAGTCTCATGTCCCGGGTTTCTGTTGCCCTAGGCGTCCAGCCCTTCCGGGTTCGACGCCAGCCACTCCTTCACCCGCCGGTCGGCCTCCTCCGGCGAGACGTCCTCGACCTTGGTCAGGATCGCCCACCGGTGCCCGAACGGGTCGATCACCGTGCCGTACCGGTCGCCGGTCATGAACGTCGACACCGGCTCGACCTGCGTCGCCCCGGCCGCGACCGCCCGCGCGAAGGTCGCGTCGACGTCCGGCACGTAGTGCACCAGCGACGAGTGCACCCACTCGCCGTTCGGCGCCCGCAGCCCGATCTGCGGCATCTGGTCGCTGAGCTGCAGCATCGAGTTCCCGAACCGCAGCTCGGCCTGCCCGAGCCGGCCGTCGGGCATGTCCTGCCGGCTGACCACCTCGGCGCCGAAGACCTCGGTGTAGAACTCGATCGCCTTCGGCCCGTTGTCGACGGCCAGGTACGGCGTGAGCGAGTGATAACCGTCGGGGACGGGGTTTACCGTGTTCGTCGTCATGACATCCAGTCAACGCCGTACCGGCCCTCCCGGTCTTGGAAGAAAGCGACAGCCAGCGTGACGCAGCCCCCGGACAGCGAGAAGGGCATCCTGCACCCGCAGGAGCAGGCCCGGCACCGCTCGCTGACCAGGCTCGCGCCCGGGCCGACCGTCGGCCGTTTCGTCGAGTGGTACTGGATCGTCGAGTGGGACCTCGGTACGCCGTACGTCGCCGAGGTGCTGCCCTACCCGAGCGTGAACGTCACCTTCGAGCAGCCCGGCGGCGCGTTCCTGAACGGGGTCTGCACCCGCAAGTTCGAGCGCGAGCTGACCGGCCGCGGCCGGGCCTTCGGGGTCAAGTTCTGGGCCGGCGGTTTCGGCGCGCTGACCGGGCGCGACGTGGCGTCGTTCCGCGACCAGGTGCTGCCGCTGACCGATGTGTTCCCGGACGCCGACCGGCTCGCCGACCTGATGTTCGCCGCGGAGACCGACGTACGCCGTCGCGCCGTGGTCGAGGCGTACCTGGCCGACCACCTGGTCGCCGACGACCCGTCGTACGCGCTGGTCCGGGAGATCGTCGCCGCGATGGCCGAGGACCGCTCGATCACCCGGGTCGACCAGATCACCGAGCGGTTCGGCGTACCGATCCGTACGCTGCAGCGCCTCTTCCGCCGGTACGTCGGCGTCGGCCCGAAGTGGGTGCTGCGCCGCTACCGCCTGCACGACGGCGCCGAGCTGCTCGCCCGCGGACAGGTCACCGAGCTCGCCGACCTGGCCGTCGCGCTCGGCTACTTCGACCAGGCCCACTTCACCCGCGAGTTCAAGGACCAGATCGGCCTCACCCCGACCGACTACGCCGCGCGGACCGCTGCCGAGCGGCAGATCACCTACCGCTGACGCTTGGCCGCCAACCCGAACACCGTCGCCGTCACCGCTGCCGCGAGGGCGAGCGCGAAGCCGTGGCGGGGCGAGTGAGCGTCCACGACCTGGCCGGCGAAGGCCGCACCGAGGGCGACTCCGGCTGCGCCTCCGGAGTTCAGCCAGGTGAAAGCCTGCGTGAGAACCCTCGGCGCGACCTCCTGCTCGGTGAGCACCGCGGAGAGCGTCTGGATCGGTGCGATCGCCAAGCCTGGAAGGGCGAGCGTCAGCCCCAGGGCCAACGGGCTGTCGGCCAGGAGTAGCGGGACCGAGGTCACGGTCAGAGTGGCCAGTGCCAGGACGAACTGTTTCGCCGGCTGCATCGGCCACTGCCTTGCGCCGTACACGAGGCCTGCGACGAGACTGGCCAGGCTCGTGATCGCGTAGAGCGGACCGGCCAGGGACGGGCTGCCGTCGCCGACTGCGAAGGCTGTGACGGACACCTGCATGCTTCCGAAGAACAGGCCCATGCCGACGCTGACTGCGACCAGCGCCAGAAACCCCTTGTGCAGAAGGCGTGCTGAGCTGTCGCGCACCTGTTTGGCCGCGGTCGGTGGAGCAGTACCGCGTTGCAGCGCCAGCGAGAGGCCGCCGCCAACCAGGAGGCTGGTGGCCAGTACTGAGCCGACTACTGGCGAGGTGAGCGAGCTGACCGTGCCGATGAGCGCTGGGCCGACCATGAAGGCGACACCGGTGCTCAGAGCCTCCAGAGTGAAGGCGGTGTTGAGTCCTGGCTTGCCGCGGAGGGCATGAGCCCAACGGGCTGACGTCTGCGCGCCGACCTGGGGCAGCGTGCCACCGGCGAGGACACCTGCGGCGATGAGGACGCTCTGGGGATGGTGGGTGGTGGTGAGAGTGATCAGCAGGGTGACCGCGGCCGCGTGCAGCAGCAGGGTGATCGGCAGCATGCGGGTCTGGCCGTAGCGGTCGATCAGCCTGGCCACCTGCGGCCCGGCGAGCGCCTCCGCGACGGCGAAGCCGCCGGTCACGCTGCCGGCCACGGCGTACGAGCCGGTGGAGCCGTGCACCAGCCAGACGATGCCGAGGCCGGTCATCGCGATACCGATCCGCGCGGGAGCCGCGGCCAGGAAGAACTTCCACGCGCCCGGCGTCGCGAGGACGCTGCGGTAGCTGGTGCGGGGCGTGCTGATCCGTCCGGTGAGTGCCGGCACGGGTGAGCCTTTCGCTACCCGGCGGGGCGGTGATCTGACCGTGGGCGTCCAGCTCGTTCGGTCCGTCAGTGCCGCCTACAACCGTCCATGTTCGGCAGGAAGCGGGGACGCACGCCGCCCGCCGGCTATGTCACCGGGCAGAACATCGATGAGGGTGTTCTAGCGCGTTCAGTCTACTACGAAGGCCCCAGCGCGCAGGACGGGAACGCTGCGGCTGCTGTTCACCTCACCCGCGATCGCGACGTCCTCAGGGAAGCCGTACTGCTTCAGCTCCTGCCCACCCGCACACTCGCGCAGCATCTCGGGCAGCTCATCAGCCACCTCCCGGTACGCCGCAGCCGCCGCTCGCGCTTCCGGCGACAGCGGCCCAACGCCCAGCTCCTGCAGCCTCGCCACGAACGCGCCGGCGCCCCACAGGTCTTCCACAGCGGGCCGCAGCGACCCGTCCCTCCAGCGCTCACCTGCAGCGATGGCAACGACTTGTACTGCTTGTGCCGCTGCCCATTCCGCAGCAGCAGCTGCGTTTCTCAGCGACACCGCCACGACCGTCGACCCACTGTCCGCGAGCTGCTGGGAAATCGTGGAGCCGTTCGGCGACGGCAGCACGAGCCGCTCCACACCTGCCGCCCGGCGGATGGTCGCCGGGGACAGGCTGATCCCGTCCGCACCCGCCTCCGACCGGCCGACAGCAAGCGCGGCGGCGTGCTTCTCGGCGTACTCGATCGCACTGCTGTCCCGCCAGCGGTACGGGAGCACGGTGATGCCGCGGTCGGCGGCGACCGTCACCGAGGTGGTGAACGAGAGGACGTCGACGACCGCGACCACGGCACCCGGTACGGCGGCGGCACCGGCCGGTCCCCAGTCGAAACCGACGCGGTACGCGGTCTGTGCGTAAGGGCTGCTCACCGGCGAGATCATTCCCGCCGGCTCAGCACCCGACAAGCAGGTTTCAGCTCAGCACGTCGGCAGCAGTCGGCGACGAGTCGCGCAGGAAGGTCGCGCAGCGCTCGGCCTCCTCCTTCTCGCCGATCACCGCGGCCGCCTTGCCGAGCACCGCCAGGCAGCGCAGGAACCCGCGGTTCGGCTCGTGCTCCCACGGCACCGGGCCGTGACCCTTCCAGCCGTTGCGGCGGAGCAGGTCGAGCCCGCGGTGGTAACCGGTCCGGGCGTAGGCGTAGGCCTCGATGGTGCGGCCGTCCGCGAAGGCGGCCTCGGCCAGCTGGGACCAGGCCAGCGACGAGGTCGGGTACTTGGCGGCCGCGTCCACCGGAGCGAGTCCGGCGGCGAGTTCCGCCGCGGCCGGGTCCTCGGGGAGTAGGGTCTCGGGAGGACCGCTCAGCAGATTGTTCAATTCCATAGGCACATCTTCGCCGATCACGCAGCCGGCCCGGCACGTGACCGTCTGACGAAATCCGTTGACCGTTCACGTACCGGCCACGGATGCTTGAGACCCTGCGTCGTACCGCCGTGGTTCCCAGCTACGGCCGGAGAGGAGGCACCGGATGAGTGTCATCGTCCTGAACGCGTCGTACGAACCGCTGCACACCGTCTCGATCCAGCACGCCATCCGGATGCTGGTGCGCGAGGTGGCAGTGGTCGAAGAGGCGCACGGCGAACGGACCATCGGCCCTTTTCCGGTTCCACGGGTGCTGCGCCTGGTCCGCTACGTGGTCACCCACTGGCGCTACGCGGCCGGCCGGATGAAGTACAGCAAGCACGGCGTGCTGCGGCGCGACCGGTTCCGGTGTGCCTACTGCGGGCTCGAGAACGCCGACACCATGGACCATGTCCAACCCAGATCCAGGGGCGGCCGCACGGAGTGGCTGAACGCGGTCGCCGCCCATGCCGCCTGCAACGAGCGGAAGGGCAACCGGACGCCGTCCGAGGCCGACATGCCCCTGCTGTGGCAACCCTGGGTACCGACCCGCGCCGAGCTCGTCATCGAGACATGACGGGCCTTTTTTATGCCCTTTTCCGGGGTCGTCCACAGCTTGGGTGAAGGCCGTCGCGGTTGGCGTTGATCACGGCATCTTCTGAGGTGTGAACCCAACTCTCACCGTGCTCCGCGCGATCCGCGGCGGCGTCTTCACCCGCGCCGACGCCCGCGCCTGCGGCTACTCCGACCCCGACATCGACTCCTTCCTCAGCACCGGCGGCTGGCGCCGCGTCCGCCCCGGCCGGTACGCCGTCTTCCGCGACCTGACCCTGGTCACCGACGAGACCCTGCACGTCCGCCGGACGTTCCAGCTCCTGCGCGAGTCGTCAGGCCGTACGGCGAGCCACCAGTCGGCTGCGGCCCTGCACGGTTTGCCCTTGTGGGGCTTGGATCTGACGAAAGTGCACCTCACGCTGGCTGAGGTCCCCGAGGTCCTCCGCGGCCGTGGGTGCCGTGCAGACGATGACGTCGTACGGCATGTGCGAAACCCTCTCGGCCCCGGCGTCATCTCCTGGAACGGGCTGCGCGTCACCTCACCTCCGCGCGCGGTCGTCGAGGTCGCCGCGACCTGCCCATCCGCTCCAGCCCAAGCAGTCGCCGACGCCAGCCTGTACTCCGGCCTCACCACCCCCAGCGCGCTCCGCAAAGCCGCCGACCACCTCCCCGAAGGCCTCGACCAGGCCCGCACGATCATCACCCGCGCGACCCCCGAGTCAGCCTCGGTCGCCGAGTCCCGCCTGCGCCTGATCCTCGCCGAAGCCGGACTCCCCACACCGTCCCCGGCGCCCCCACCAGGCGTCGACGCCGACCAACTCGCCTGCTCCCTCTGGTTCCCCGACGAACGCACCGTCGTCGAGTTCGAACCACACCGCCCGTACTGGACCGACTCCCCCGACGACGGCTCACCGGCGCTGGCCGCCTACCTGGCCGAGGCGGCCGACCGGGCGTTCGGCGTACCGCGTCCTGGCCAGCTCGCCGAGCCCTCTCCCGCCGCCTCCTGCTGGATCGCCTGGTCCGACCTGGACGACCCCGCGACCGTCGCGCACCGCATCCGCGCGACGTTCGCCCAGGCCCACCGCTCGACCACCGTCCGGCCCTTCCCGCGCGGCCGCCGCAGGCCCCGCGCCCCGAACCCGCGCTAGTCCCGCCGATCACCAACCAGAGGAGGAACACCATGGCCAACGACAACGGACCCGCTGCCCAAGGCAACGGGTCCGTCGGGTGCTTCTTGTCAGGCGTTGAGCGACGTACCGGTCGAGCGCAGGTTCTCGCAGGCCTCGGCGACGCGCTGGGCCATGCCGGCCTCGGCGGCCTTGCCCCAGGCGCGCGGGTCGTAGGCCTTCTTGTTGCCGACCTCACCGTCGATCTTCAGCACACCGTCGTAGTTGCTGAACATGTGCGCGGCGGCCGGGCGGGTGAACGCGTACTGCGTGTCGGTGTCGACGTTCATCTTGATCACGCCGTTGTCGACCGCGGCCCGGATCTCCTCCAGGGTCGAGCCCGACCCACCGTGGAAGACCAGGTCGAACGGGCGCTCCTTGCCGACCTTGGCGCCGACCGCGTCCTGGATCTCCTTCAGGATCTCCGGGCGCAGCTTGACCGAGCCGGGCTTGTAGACGCCGTGCACGTTGCCGAAGGTGAGCGCGGTCAGGTAGCGGCCGTTCTCGCCGGTGCCGAGCGCCTCGACCGTGGCCAGGCCGTCCTCGACGGTGGTGTACAGCTTGTCGTTGATCTCGTTCGCGACGCCGTCCTCCTCACCACCGACGACGCCCACCTCGATCTCCAGCACGATCTTGGCCGCGTGCGCCCGGGCCAGCAGGTCCTTGGCGATCTCCAGGTTCTCGTCCAGCGGCACGGCCGAGCCGTCCCACATGTGCGACTGGAACAGCGGGTTCTCGCCGCGGGCGACGCGCTCGGCGGAGATCTCCAGCAGCGGCCGGACGAACCCGTCCAGCTTGTCCTTCGGGCAGTGGTCGGTGTGCAGCGCGATGTTCACGCCGTAGTTCTTGGCGACCTCGTGCGCGTACGCCGCCAGCGCGACCGAACCGGTGACCATGTTCTTGATCGTCGACCCGGACAGGTACTCCGCACCGCCGGTGGAGACCTGGACGATGCCGTCCGAGCCCGCCTCGGCGAAACCACGGATCGCGGCGGTCAGCGTCTGCGACGAGCTGACGTTGATGGCCGGGTAGGCGAAGCGGTTCTGCTTGGCCTTGTCCAGCATCTCGGCGTAGACCTCAGGGGTGGCAATAGGCATGTCTCGCGGTACTCCTCACAGCAAAGTTCATGTGGGTTGAGCTCCAGTATCGCCGCCGCGGACCTCGTCGTCCGCAGTGGGCCACCTGCTGAGCCGGTCAGGGTGACCGGGGAGCAAACAGCAGGGGAACAGACCAGTGGTGGAACAGGATCGGTCCAGTTGTCAGGTGGACGACCCGGTACGGGGGCCGCGCGGGGTGAGCGCCATGTGCAGCCGGTAACGGTCGGCGCGGTACGCCGACCAGGACAGCTCGACGACCTTGCGGCCGGCGAACGTGGTCCGCTCGAGGACCAGCAGGGGTGCCCGCCGGGCCACGCCGAGGACCCGGGCGACGTGACCGTCGGCGTTGTCCGCCCGGACGGTCTGCTCACCCGAGGTGACGACGACGTCGTACTCGCTGGCGAAGACGTCGTACAGGGTGCCGAGCTCGCGGCCGAGCAGGCCGGGGAACAGCGTCGACGGGTAGTAGCCGACCTCGTAGGCCATCGGCGACGCGTCGGCGGTGCGCAACCGCTCGACCCGGATCACCTTCGTGCCCTTCGGCACCCGCAGCCCCTTCGCGGTCTCGTCGGAGGCCTCGATCTCGGTCGCCGACAGCACCACCGTCCCGGGCTCCAGGCCACGCGCCCGCATCTCCCGGGAGAACGAGGTCAGGTGCAGCTGGGAGTCGACCTGCGGCCCGGTGACGAAGGTCCCCTTGCCGTGCACGCGTTCCAGCGCGCCGGACTCGACCAGGTCGCTGATCGCCTGCCGGACGGTCACCCGGGAGACGTTCAGCTTGTCCACCAGGGCCCGCTCCGACGGGATCGGGTCGCCGGGGTGCAGCTCGACGTCGATCAGCCGTTCGAGCACCGACCGGACCTGGGCCCGCTTGGTTGCCACCATCGAATCTCGATCCTCCAGACCTGGGCGATCGCACGGGGGTGCCCCGGGCGGCCGCTCACTGCTATCGTGCGCAGCATACCTGTTAAGACCAGATAGGACCAGTGATCCCAGTGGTGTCTGTCCCCGCCTCTGCCACCCAGATGGCACGCGAGATCGCCGAGCAGCCGGCCGCACTGGCCGCGACGTTCGAGCACGTGCTGCCCAGCCGGCACGACGTGACCCGGCTCGCCGCCGGGCGCCGGCACGTGATCTTCGTCGCCCGGGGCTCCTCGGACAACGCCGGGGTCTACGGCCGCTACCTGACCGAGATCCACGCCGGCCGCCAGGCCTCGCTGGCCGCCCCGTCGGTCGCGACCCTGTACGGCGCCAACCTCGACCTGTCGAACTCCCTGGTCGTCGCGGTCAGCCAGTCCGGTGCCACCCAGGAGATCGTCGACACCGCCGAATGGGCCAAGCGCAACGGCGCCGCCGTGGTCGGCATCACCAACGACGCCGACAGCCCCCTGGCCTCCACGGCGGATGTCGCCCTGATCACCCAGGCCGGCAAGGAACTGGCCGTCCCCGCGACCAAGACCTACACCACCCAACTCGCAGCGATCACCGTCGCCGTCGACGCCCTCGCCCAGAAGCCAGGCACCCTCGACGCCGACATCGCCCGAGTCCCCGAAGCAGCCGCCAAGATGCTCGAGGGCTCAGTCGAGTCAGCCGCCGACCTCCTGGCCGGCGCCCACGACGTCCTCTCCTCAGGCCGAGGCCTCACCTTCGGCACCACCCTCGAGGTAGCCCTCAAGCTGGAGGAGACCTGCCTCCAGCCCGTCCGCGGCCTCTCCTACGCCGACCTGAAGCACGGCCCGATCGCCGTCGTCGACGCCGACCTGGTCACCATCCTGGTCGCCGCCGCCGACGGCCCCGCCCTCCCCGGCATGACCGAGCTCGCCACCATCGTCCGCGAAAAGGGCAGCAAGATCCTCGGCATCGGCGGCGACCCCAAGTTCGCCTCCCTGTGCGACGTCAACCTGGCCGGTCCGGACCTGCCCGAGACCCTCGCTCCCCTGGCGCTGGTCATCCCCGCCCAACGCGCCATCGAGGCCCTGGCCCGCAAGCTCGGTCTCGACCCCGACGCCCCCCGCGGCCTCCGCAAGGTCACGCAGACCGACTAGAACACAGCCCACGAGCTGAAGCCGGCACAGAGCCGGCCGAGCAGACCCCAGGTAGTTCCCGCCACTCCGGCCGGAATCACCTGGGGTCTTGTTGTTCACCAACCATGCTCGAGCTGCAGCGCGACTGACCTGCAAGCCCCGCAGGTCGCGAAGCCCTAGATCCGTCCCCGCTGGCGCAGCGCTGTGCCGATCTGGTCAGCGCACTCCTGCAACGGCTTCAACGACTCGGTGACCAGCGCAGCCTTCGTACTGCGCGAAGCGTGCGCCGACACGTTCAGCGCCGCAGCCGGCCGGCCCCTGGAGTCCAGGATCGGTACGGCGATCGACCGCAACCCCAGCTCCAGCTCCTGGTCCACCACCGCGTAGCCGTCGGCACCTGCTTGCTCCACAGCCTCCCGCAGCTCGTCCGGCGCGGTCAGCGTGTGCTCGGTGAGTCGCTCGGTCTCCACCGAATCCAGGTACGCCGTCAGCTCGTCAGCAGCAAGCCCGGCGAGCAGCACGCGCCCCATCGACGTCGCGTACGCCGGCAGCCGCGCCCCCACGCCGAGCGCGACCGTCATGATCCGCCGGGTGGGCACGCGGGCGACGTACACGATGTCGGGCAGGTCCAGCGTCGCGATCGAGCAGGACTCCCGGGTCTGCGCGCTGAGCTCCTCCATGAACGGACCGGCGATGTCGCCCAGGTCCAGCGAGGACAGGTAAGCCCAGCCCAGCGCCAGGACACGAGGGGTGAGTGTGAACCGCCGTCCGTCGCTGCGCACGTACCCGAGCTGCTCCAGCGTCAGCAGGATCCGCCGCGCGGTCGCCGGAGTGATCCCGACGTCGCGCGCCACCTCGCTGAGCGTCAGCGACGGCGTGTCCGCCGAGAACGCGCGGATCACCGCCAGCCCACGCTCGAGGCCCTGCAGGAACGTGCCTGTAGACGCGTCACCAACCATCGGCTAGCCTTTTCGTTGAAAGAAGAACTTTTCGCTGAGCGAAATCCTAGCGGAGCTTTCATGCCGAGTCCAGCAGCACCGATCACCTCCCTGGCCGAAGCCGTCGCCGCGCACGTGCACGACGGCGACACCGTCGCGCTGGAGGGCTTCACGCACCTGATCCCGTTCGCGGCCGCGCACGAGATCGCCCGCCAGGGCCGCCGCCACCTGACCCTGGTCCGGATGACGCCGGACCTGGTCTACGACCAGCTGATCGGGCTCGGGGTCGCCGACAAGCTCGTCTTCTCGTACGGCGGCAACCCGGGCGTCGGCTCGCTGCACCGGCTGCGCGACGCCGTCGAGAACGCGTGGCCGCACCCGCTGACCGTCTCCGAGCACAGCCACGCCGGGCTCGCCAACGCGTACTCCGCTGGCGCCGCGCGGCTGCCGTTCGCCGTACTGCGCGGCTACCGCGGCACCGACCTGGAGCAGCAGAGCGACATCATCTCCCGGGTCACCTGCCCGTTCACCGGCGAGGAGCTGGCCGCGGTGAAGGCGGTCAACCCCGACGTCACGGTGATCCACGCGCAGCTCGCCGACCGCGACGGCAACGTGATGCTCTGGGGCATCACCGGCGTCCAGCGCGAGGCCGTGCTGGCCGCGGACCGGGCGATCGTGACCGTCGAGGAGGTCGTCGACAGCTTCCCGGAGCGGACCGGCGCGGTGATCCTGCCGAACTGGGTGCTGAGCGCGGTCTGCGTGGTGCCGAACGGCGCCTGGCCGTCGTACGCCGCCGGCTACTCAGTGCGGGACAACGACTTCTACCAGCGCTGGGACACCGTCGCCCGGGACCGGGACGCCTTCCTGGCCTGGGCCACGGACAACGACCTCAAGGAGCACGCCGATGCCTGAGTGGGACAGCGCCGAGATGATGAACGTCGCGGCCGCCCGGGCCCTGGACGACGGCGACGTCTGCCTGGTCGGCGTCGGCCCGCCGAACCTGGCCGCGAACCTGGCCCGGCACACGCACGCGCCGAACTGCCGGCTGGTCTACGAGTCGGGCGCGATCGACGCCCGGCCGCACCGGCTGCCGCTGTCGATCGGCGACGACGACCTGGCCGCGACCGCGACCGCGGTGGTGTCGGTCCCGGAGATGTTCAACTTCTGGGTCGGCGCCGGGCGGATCGACGTCGGGTTCCTCGGCGCCGCGCAGATCGACCGGTTCGGCAACATCAACACCACGGTGATCGGCGACCACGCGCACCCGAAGGTCCGGCTGCCCGGGGCGGGTGGCGCGCCGGAGATCGCGGCCGCCGCGCGCCGGGTGATCGTGATCGTGAAGCAGTCGCCGCGGACGTTCGTGGAGACCGTCGACTTCGTCTCCTCGGTCGGCTACGGGCCGACCGGGCAGGAGCGCGAGGCACCGGGTGCGGGGCCGACGCTGGTGATCACCGACCACGGCGTCCTCGAGCCGGACCCGGTGACGCACGAGCTGACGCTGACCCGGCTGCACCCCGGCGTGACCGTCGAGCAGGCGGTCGCCGCCACCGGCTGGCCGTTGAAGGTTGCCGACAGCATCGAAGAGGTACCGGCGCCGACCGCCCACGAGCTGGACGTGCTCCGCAAGCTGCGCAGCCGGGAGCCGATCGATGCCTGAGGCCTTCGTCCATGTGGGGCTTCCGAGCCGAGTGGTGTTCGGGGCCAGGGCCTTGGATCAGGTCGCCGGCGAGGTGGAACTGCTTGGGGTCTCCAGGGCGCTGGTGATTGCCACGGGGTCTGCTCGGGAGGCTGCCGATGTCGTCGAGCTGGGGCTGGGCGATCGGTTCGCGGGGCGGATCGACGAGGTGCGGCAGCACGTACCGGTCGAGCGCGCCGAGGCGGCGCGGGCCAAAGCCCAGGAGATCGCAGCCGACGGGATCGTGGCCATCGGCGGCGGGTCGGCGATCGGCCTCGCGAAGGCGATCGCGCTCACCACCGGCCTCCCGATCCTCGCCGTACCGACCACGTACGCCGGGTCCGAGATGACCCCGGTCTGGGGCCAGACCGCCGACGGCCGCAAGACCACCGGCACCGACCTCGCCGTCCTCCCCCGGACCGTCGTCTACGACCCGGTCCTGAGCAGCCGGCTCCCGCTCGGCATCACCGCGGCCAGCGTCGCCAACGCGCTGGCCCACTGCGTCGAGGCGACCTGGACCCCGAAGGCCGACCCGATCACCGAGGTGCTCGCCGTCGAAGCCGCTCGCGCGCTCCACGACGGGCTGCTCGCCGTCGTCCAGGACCCGCACGACTTGGATGCCCGAGGCAACCTCCTGTACGGCGCCAGCCTGGCCGGCTCGGCCCTCGCGTCGGCCGGGACCGGCCTGCACCACAAGCTCTGCCACCTGCTCGGCGGCAGCTACGGCCTCCCGCACGCGGAGACCCACGCGGCGGTCCTGCCGCACGTAGCACACCTCAACGCGGCCGCCGTGCCGCGCGCCGGAGCACGGCTGGAATCTGCCATCCAGGCAGGGGATCTGGCCTCCGGCTTGTACGATTTCTTCACCGCCACAGGTGTTCCCACCAGCCTCCGCGCCCTGGGCCTCACCGAAGAACAGGCCCGGGAAGCCGCCCGGACGTTCGCGGCCGGCCACCCAGAAAACCCTGTGCCTGTTGATGAATCCGTACTCACCGACCTGCTCGTCCACGCCTGGGCTGGAGACCGACCATGACCGCCGCCTTCCTCTTCGACGCCGTCCGCACCCCGGTCGGCAAGCTCGGCGGCGCGCTCGCCGGCGGACGCCCCGACGACCTCGCCGCCGTGACTCTGCGGGAACTGCTGGTCAGGCACCCCGGCCTCGACCCCGCCGAGATCGACGACGTCTTCCTCGGCAACGCCAACGGCGCCGGCGAGGAGAACCGCGACGTCGCCCGGATGGCCGCGCTGCTCGCCGGCTACCCGACCAGCGTCCCCGGTACGACGGTCAACCGCCTCTGCGGCTCCGGCCTCGAGGCCGCGATCCAGGCCGCCCGCGCGGTCGAGACCGGCGACGCCGGGCTTGTCGTCGCAGGCGGTGTCGAGTCGATGAGCCGCGCGCCCTGGGTGCTGCCGAAGCCCGACCGCGCCTTCCCGCACGGCAGCATGACCGCCGAGTCGACCTCGCTCGGCTGGCGGCTGGTGAACCCGCGGATGCCGAAGGAGTGGACGGTCTCGCTCGGCGAGGCGACCGAGCAGCTCGCGGAGAAGTACGGCATCACCCGCGAGGCGCAGGACTTGTTCGCGCTGGAGTCGCACGAGAAGGCCGCGAAGGCCTGGGCCGCCGGGACGTTCGACGGCGAGATCGTCCCCTGGGAGCACCTGGCGCCGTACCTGCCGCCGAAGACGCAGCCGCTGACCCGCGACGAGTCGATCCGCGAAGGCGGTACGCCGGAGATCATGGCCAAGCTGAAGCCCGCCTTCCGCGCGCACGGCACGGTCACCGCGGGCAACGCCTCCACGCTGAACGACGGCGCCTCCGCCGTACTGATCGGTGACGAGCAGACCGCGCAGCGGCTCGGGATCAACCCGCTGGCCCGGATCGTCAGCCGCGGGGTGCACGGTGTCGAGCCGCAGTACTTCGGCATCGGCCCGGTCGAGGCGTCCCGCAAGGCGCTGGCCAAGGCCGGCATCGGCTGGGACGACCTGAAGCTGGTCGAGCTCAACGAGGCGTACGCCGCGCAAAGCCTGGCCTGCCTGGGCGAGTGGCCCGAGCTGGACCGCGCGAAGGTCAACGTGAACGGCGGCGCGATCGCGCTCGGGCACCCGCTGGGCAGCTCCGGCACCCGAATTCTCACCACTCTCGCGCACGAGCTGCACCGGCGCGGCGGTGGCTACGGCCTGGCGACGCTGTGCATCGGCGTCGGCCAGGGACTGGCGATGGTGATCGAGGCATGAAAGGCAACCAGATGAGCGACAACCTGACCGACGAGGTGGTGGCCAGCTTCGACGGCAGCCTCACCCCGCGGACCAAGGAAGTGATGGGTGCGCTGGTGCGGCACCTGCACGCGTTCGCGCAGGAGGTGAACCTGACCGAGGACGAGTACTTCCGCGGCATCGACTTCCTGACCCGGACCGGGCAGATCTCCACCGCGACCCGGCAGGAGTTCGTGCTGCTGGCCGACGTGCTCGGCCTGTCGATGCTGACCGTCGGGCTGGACACCAACCTGCCGCCGGAGGCCACCGCCGCGACCGTGTTCGGCCCGTTCTTCGTCGAGGGCTCCCCGGCGTACGAGCTCGGGGACGACATCGCCAACGGCGCCCCGGGCGAGCCCTGCCTGGTCAGCGGCCGGGTCCTGGACACCAAGGGCCAGCCGGTCGCCGGTGCGCTGGTGGAGACCTGGCAGGCCGACGAGGACGGCTTCTACGACGTACAGAAGGACGTCGCCGTCCCGCAGAACCGCGGCCACTTCACGACCGATGCCGAGGGCAACTACTCGTTCTGGTCGGTGCGCCCGGTGGCCTACCCGATCCCCGACGACGGCCCGGTCGGCGAGCTGCTCCGGGCCGGCGGGCGTGGCCCGATGCGGCCCGCGCACATCCACTTCATGGTCACCGCGCCCGGATTCGCCCGGCTGATCACGCACATCTTCGCCGCCGGTGACGAGTACCTGGCCAACGACGCGGTCTTCGGCGTCAAGGACTCGCTGGTCGCCGAGTTCGCCGAGCACGAGGCCGGTACAGCGCCGGACGGCCGCGCGGTCGACCAGCCGTGGGCCTCGGTGCACTACGACCTGGTCCTGGCCACCACCGAGGAGACCCGATGACGGAACCCTTCGAGACCGACGTCCTGATCGTCGGCAGCGGGCCGGCCGGGGGAGCTGCGTCGCTGTTCCTGTCGTCGTACGGGATCGACAACGTCGTGCTGAACCGGTACCGCTGGACCGCGGGCACGCCGCGGGCGCACATCACCAACCAGCGCACGGTCGAGCTGATGCGCGACATGGGCATCGAGGACCAGGTCATCGACAAGGGCACCGAGCACGCCCTGATGGGCCAGACCGCGTTCTGTACCAGCCTCGCCGGTGAGGAGATCGGCCGGATCCGGACCTGGGGAACGCATCCGCGCCGGCTGGCCGACTACACCGAGGCGTCGCCGACGCTGCCGTGCGACCTGCCGCAGACGCTGTTCGAACCGATCCTGGTCAGTACGGCGGCCAGGCGCGGCGCGCGCGTCCGGTTCGACACCGAGTACCTGTCGCTGGAGCAGGACGCGGACGGCGTCACCGCACACGTCCGGGACCGGCTCAGCGGCGCGGAGTACGACATCCGCGCCAAGTACCTGATCGGCGCCGACGGCGGCCGGAGCAAGGTCGCGCAGGACATCGGGCTGCCGATGGCCGGCGCGATGGACATCGAGGGCTCGATGAACATCGTCTTCGAGGCCGACCTGTCCAAGTACGTTGCGCACCGGCCGAGCGTCCTGTACTGGGTGCTGCAGCCGGGCGCGCAGATCGGTGGCATCGGCGCCGGGCTGATCCGGATGGTCCGGCCGTGGACCGAGTGGCTGATCGTCTGGGGTTACGACATCAACCAGCCCGCGCCGGTCGTCGACGAGGCGATGGCCACCGAGATCGTGCACAACCTGGTGGGTGACGACACGATCGACGTGAAGCTCAAGGGCACCTCGGTGTGGAGCGTCAACCACATGTACGCCGAGCAGGCGTCGGTCGGCCGGGTGTTCTGCATGGGCGACGCGATCCACCGGCACCCGCCGAGCAACGGGCTCGGCTCGAACACGTCGATCCAGGACGCGTACAACCTGGCCTGGAAGCTCGCGCTGGTGCTGAAGGGCCAGGCCGCGCCGTCGCTGCTGGCGTCGTACGACGAGGAGCGGGTGCCGATCGCCAAGCAGATCGTGGAGCGGGCGAACAAGAGCCGCACCCAGTTCGGGCAGATCTTCCGGGCGCTCGGGATGACGCCGGACGCGCCCGCCGGGCGGACCATCGAGTCGCGCAAGGACGACACTCCGGAAGGCGTTGCCCAGCGCAACGAACTGCGTGAGGCGATCGAGCTGAAGGACTACGAGTTCAACGCGCACGGGGTCGAGCTCGGTCAGCGGTACACGTCCTCGGCGGTCGTTCCGGACGAGACGCCCGAACCGGCGTACGAGCGGGACGCGGAGCTGTACTACCACCCGACCACCTGGCCGGGCGCGCGGATCCCGCACTGCTGGCTGACCCGCGGGTCCGAGACGGTGTCGACGCTCGACGTGGTCGGCAAGGGCCGCTTCACGGTGCTCACCGGCATCGGCGGCGAGTCGTGGGTGAAGGCCGCGCAGGCGGTCTCGGAGTCGCTCGGGCTGCCGATCGAGGCGGCCGTGATCGGTCCCGGGCGCGAGCTCGACGACCTGTACGGCGACTGGGCCCGGCTGCGCGAGATCCCGGACACCGGGTGCCTGGTGGTTCGGCCGGACGCGCACATCGCCTTCCGTTCCAGCGAGCTACCGGCCGATCCGACCGAGACTCTGCAGGCGGCCTTCGCGAGCATCCTCGGGCGCTGACCGCTTCTGGCCACGGGTGTCGCACGGTGGTGCGGCACCCGTAGGTTGGTCAGGTCGAAGGGAGACCTGATGGCGATCTGCGACTTCTGCAACGACGAGTGCGACGGGATCCGCTACCCGGCGGACACCGTCAAGGCGGCCGCGGTCAGCGGGTTCCGGCCGCGTGGCGCCATCGCCACGGGCGACGCCGTCGCCCGGAACCTCGGCCTGAGTGATTTCAACATGTCGGACCAGTGGCTCGCGCAGGTCATGGCCGACTCCAGCGCCTGGGCGTTGTGCCCCAGCTGCGCCGAGGCGCTGGAAGCCCACCTCGCCAATGCACCGGCGCAACCACTCCCACCGGCGTGGCCCGACGCTCCCCCTTCCCGCAAACGCCGTTGGAGACTCTTCGGGCGAGAGTGAGGCCCACGCCTGCACGCGGTCCGGGTCGGTTCGAGGCCGAGCAGGTGGAGTCAGGCCGCCGGGTCGGCCCTCAGCTGCCGGGCCAGGGCGGTCGCCTCGTTGGTCTCCGCCTCGATCAGCATCAGCATCGCGACCCGCGCCGAGTCGTCGGAGGCGCCGAGCGCCGCCGCCGTCAGCGCCTTCACCGTCGCGAGCTCGTGGATCAGGTCGGACCAGATCTGCGCGGTCTCCCGCATCGCCGCCCGCTGAGCAGGCGGGACCACCGCGATCTCGTCCAGTTCTTCCGGTCGATGCGCGTACAGGCCAGAACTCACCGTCTTCTCCCCCACGTCGTCGCACACCCAGTACGGCACGCCACAGTGACGAGCCGTCCCCGCCCGAGTTGGGACTGACTTGATGCACCAACAACGCCACAGCCCGCCGAGAGTTACGGCCAGATCTCGAAACACGCTCAGCAGGATTGCCGCGCCGCTCCCAGCTCCGCCTTGCTGACGCCTTCTCGGTACGGCGAGCCAGGCCCGCACCTCACGGCTGCTGCTGGAAGGTGTGGCGGCGGATCCACGCGTGCATCGCGATGGCCGCCGCCGCGCTGGCGTTGATCGAGCGGGTGGAGCCGTACTGGGCGATGTTCAGTACGTCGGTGCAGATCTCGTGGGCGGCGTCGGTCAGGCCGGGGCCTTCCTGACCGAACAGCAGGACGCAGGCCTCGGGGAGCTGGTACGTCTCCAGCGGCACCGAGCCGGGCAGGTTGTCGATGCCGATCACCGGCAGGCCCTGCTCGTCGGCGTACGCCGCCAGGTCGGCGAGCTGCGGGTGGTGGCGGACGTGCTGGTAGCGGTCGGTGACCATCGCGCCGCGGCGGTTCCACTTCCGGTTGCCGACGATGTGCACCTCGCGGGCCAGGAAGGCGTTCGCGGTCCGGACCACCGAGCCGATGTTCAGGTCGTGCTGCCAGTTCTCGATCGCGACGTGGAACGGGTGCCGGCGCGCGTCCAGGTCCTCGACGATCGCCTCCAGCCGCCAGTACCGGTACTTGTCGACCACGTTGCGGCGGTCACCCTCGGCGAGCAGCTCCGGATCGAGCCGCGGATCGGTCGGCAGGGCGCCCGGCCAGGGGCCGACGCCGACCTCCGCGGGACCGACGAGATCGGCTCCGACCAGGTCAGCAGCACTGTCACGATTAGCCTCTTGCACAGGTGGGGACGCTACCCTGTCGGCGTGATGATGCAGATGGCGATGCTCATGCCGAACTGGATGGACCCGGAGTTCCTGCTGAACTGGCTGGGCGACTGGGCTCTGTGGGGCACCGCCGCGGTGATCTTCATCGAGTGCGGGCTGCTGTTCCCGATCCTGCCCGGTGACTCGCTGCTGTTCGCGGTCGGCCTGTTCGTCGCGCTCGGCACCATCGACGTCCCGCTCTGGCTGGCCTGCGTGGTGCTCACCGTCGCCGCCTTCCTGGGCAACGTCTCCGGCTACTACATCGGCCGCGCGCTCGGGACGACGCTGTTCAAGAACCCGAACGCGAAGTTCCTCAAGCCGAAGTACATCGAGGACACCCACGCGTTCTTCGACAAGTACGGCCCGCGCGCGCTGGTGCTGGCCCGGTTCGTGCCGATCGTGCGCACCTTCATCACCGTCACCGCGGGCGCCGGCAAGATGGACCCGCGCCGGTTCTTCTTCTGGACCGGCATCGGCGCGGTCCTGTGGGGCACCGGCGTCACCCTGCTCGGGCACGCGCTCGGCCGGGTCAAGTTCATCCACGAGCACCTCGAGTCGGCGCTGATCCTGCTGGTCTTCGTCTCGGTCATCCCGATGATCGTCGAGTACGTGCTGGCCAAGCGACGGGCCAAGGCGCACGACAACGGCCAGGGCCACGACGAGCGCTACGACACCGAGGCCGAGCGGACCGCGGTGATGGAGAAGATCAACAACGAGTGACCGTCGCCCTCAATGGGCGAACGGGAAGTGCGGGTCCGACCAGACGTAGTCGGTGCTCAGCGTGACCAGCGCGGCCACCGCCACCTCGCCGGACGGCAGCGGCCCGATCACCTGACCGGAACCGAGTGAGCAGGCCACCCGGATCCGGTCCACCGCCTGGTACCAGACCAGCGCCCCCCGTGGCGCCGCCCCCTCGCGCAGGAGGGCGTGGTGATCGAGCCACTGCAGCGCGTCGGCCGAGTCGTGCCAGCCGCTGTCGTTGGCGTAACCGAACGCCATCCGCTGGAACTTCAGCGTCCAGTCCTGCCAGGCGGTGGAGCCGATCCGCTCCAACTGCCAGTCCAGGGCCGGTTCCGTCCCCCTCGGGTTTGCCACCCGCTCTGCCATCTGGCGCTCCATCAGCTTTCTCCCCCCGTGGCGAGATCAGCCTTCCGCACCCGCATACAGCGTCCGTACATTCAATTTTTGAACTTCTTCGCGGGCCCGGGCGACCCGGGCCTCGTTGCCGATCTGCTGCCAGGCACGCACCGCGCGCTGCAGGTAGCGGCGGGCGAAGTCGGCGTTCCCGGTCGTCGCGTGCAGCAGGCCCAGCTGGTACGCCGCCTCGCCCTCGACGCTGCGGTCACCGAGCCGGTGGCCGATCTCGATCGCGTCCAGCAGCATCCTGCGGGCCGCCGCGTCCTCGCCGACCGCGACCAGCGCCCGCCCGAGATCGGCCCGCGCGTACGCCGCGCAGTGGTCGTCGCCGATCTTGGTGAAGATCGCCAGCGAGGCCTGCAGCTGGCGAACGGCCTGGTCGGGCCGGTCCTGGTGGACCCGCAGCGTGGCGATCCGGCGCCGCACCTTCGCCTCCCGGTGCCGGTCTCCCCGCCGTACGCCGAGCAGGAACGCCTCGGCCAGGTAGCGCCCGGCGGTCACCGTGTCGTCGCGGGCCAGCCAGATCGAGGCGACCGCGCTGCGCGCTACCGCCTCGCCGTTGGCGTCCCCGACCTCGACGAACGCGCGGACGGCGTTCTCGTACTGCTCCAGGCCCTCGTCCGGGCGGCCGCGCTCGCGCAGCCAGGTCCCGACGCCGACCGCCGCGATGCCCTCGCCGAACCGGTCCTTGACCTCGGCGAACAGCTCGGCCGCGGTGGACAGGTGCTGCCAGGCCGCGTCCCAGTCATCCTGGTACAGCGCGAGCTGGCCCAGGTTGCGGTGCAGGATCGCGGCGCCGCGGCGGTCGCCGCAGGCGATGGCGCTGAGCAGCCCCGGCTGGTGCGACTCGTTCCAGTCGTCGAAGCCGGCCCGCATGTCGAGGTACGGACCCCACGCCGCGGCCAGCCGCCAGGCGTGCTCGTGCAGGCCGTTCTGGGCCGCGGCGCGGATGGCCGGCACGAAGCTGCTGCGCTCGCTGTCGAACCAGGCGATCGCGTCCGTGTCGGTGAACGGCTGCGGGTCCGGTGAGAGCAGCGGACCTTCGTAGTCGAGGTTGCCGAAGTAGCCGAACGGCAGGGCCGCGGCGGCCCGGCGTACCTTGGCCAGCAAGGCGTCGAGCAGCGTGGCCAGGTCCTTCAGCGCGTCGGCCTTCTGGATGTCGTCACCGACTCCGATCGCGTGCAGCCGCAGCAGGTCGTGCACCCGGTAGCGGGCCTTGCCGGTCGGGTCGATCGAGCTGATCTGCACCAGGTTGACTTCGATCAACCTGTCCAGACTCCGCCGTACGACGGCCGGGCTGGCGACCGGCTCCAGCACCCGCGCCGAGAACTCCCCTACGGCGAAGTGCCCGATCAGCCGGTACAGCCGGGCCTCCTCCGGGCTCAGCGAGTCGTAGCTGAGGTCAGCACTGGTCCGCACGGCCAGCTCGCCGATGGTCAGCTCGTCCAGCCGGTGGGTCTCGTCGCGGAGCCGCCGGGCCAGCTCGCTCGGGCTCAGGTCCGGCCGCTGGGCCAGACGGCTGGCCACGATCCGGATCGCCAGCGGGAGGTTGCCGCAGGCCAGCAGGATCTCCTCCGCAGCAGGAGATCCCCGGTCGATCCGGCCGTTGCCTGCGACGCGCAGCAACAGCTCGGTGGCCTCGCGGTCGTCGAACGTGTCCAGCGGGATCGGGTCGGCGCCCGCCAGGTCCATCAGCCGGTTGCGGCTCGTCACTACTACCGCTGACGCTCCGGTGCCGGGCATGAGCGGAGCTACCTGGCTGGCCGACGCCACGTCGTCCAGGATGATCAGCACGCGACGGCTGGCCAGCTCGGAGCGCAGCATCGCGGACCGCCGGTCCGGGTCAGCCGGTACGGCGAAGTCGGGCATGTTCAGGCTGAGCAGCAGGTCGGTCAGCGCACCGGCCGGGTCGCGCGGGTCGGTGGCGCCGCGCATGTCCAGGTAGATCTGCCCGTCGGGGAAGGATTCCCGGACCAGATGGCCCAGCCGGACCGCCAGCGAGCTCTTGCCGGTGCCGGGCGCTCCGGAGATCACCGCGATCGGCGGGCGGACCGGGTCGCGGCCACAGACCAGGTCGCGCAGCTGGTCCAGGTACTCGCTGCGGCCACTGAAGTCGGGCAGATCGAGCGGTAGCTGCGACGGCGGGCGCTGCGGCTCGGTCAGAGCGGGTGCGGACATCGGACCGGGCAGCTCGGCCGCCTCCTGCTTCGGCGTACGGGCTGCTGGGATGCCTGGGTCCGGCCAGTTCGCGGTGTGGTTGTTCTGGGCGCGGGAGCCGGCTGCTTCGAGCTCCGGGCCCGGCTCGACGCCCAGCTCGTCGGCGAGCGTGCGGACCGCCTTGCTGTACGCCGCTCGCGCCTCGCTGGTCCGGCCGGCGGCGACGAGCGTGTCGACGAGGCGGCGCCACAGCTGTTCGTCGTACGGGTCCTCGGTGAGGCGGTCGCTCAGCAGTACGGCGGCGCCGGCCGGGTCGCCGTACTGGAGACGCAGGTCGAGCAGGCTGTCGACCAGCCCGCGGTGCTGGGCCTCCAGGCGGGCGATCGAGCCCTCCCAGGCCGAGGAGATCCCCAGGTCGGACAGCGGGTGGCCGCGCCACAGGTCGTAGGCGCGGGACAGCACCTGCATGGCCTGGCGGGTGTCACCGGCGTCGCGCAGGTGGCCGCCCTCGGCGAGCAGCGACTCGAACATGCTGGAGTCGAGCTCGTCGACCCCGACCTCGATGCTGTAGCCGGCCGCGGAGGTGTCGATCGGCGCGGGCAGGCCCGCGTCCTGCAGCGCGGCTCTGAGCGCGCGCACGTAGGTGCGGATGTTGGCGGTCGCGGAGCGTGGCGGGGAGGTCTCCCAGAGCGCGTCGGCGATCAGGTCGGTGGAGACGAACCGGTTCGGGTGCAGGAGCAGGGTGGCGAGCAGCTGACGCGGCTTACTCGCGCGTAACTGCTGGTTCGGCAGGTGCGCGACCCGCAGAGGCCCGAGGATCTCGTACCTCAGACTGTCCACTTGGCTGCCCTCTCAACTGTTCCGTTCGCGCCCCATCGTGGCATCCCGCGGTCGCTCCGGGAAGGCTGGAGGGAAACGATGTACGTCCCGATGTACGCCGGATGTATGCGCGCCGGGCAGTCTGGGGGCAGGTACCGGGGGGAGGGCAGGCCCGGGGGTGACGGACTCATCGCCGTCGCACCCCGGGCCTGAATTTTTTGTCTAGGACCCGGTGAAGGGCGGCTGGCCGTCCTGCGGGCCGGGGGCCGCGGCGGGCGGGCCGGCGGACTGCGGCGGAAGCTGCTGCTGACCGCCCGGCATCTGGGGCTGGATCTGGCCCGAGGACTGGTTTCCCGGCGGCATCTGCGGCGGGGTCTGCTCGCCGGCGACCGAGCCGATCGTCCCGAAGGAGACCTGCGGGACCGCGCGCACGCTCTCGTCCTTGACCTCGAAGTAGCCGGCCTTCTCGAACTTGAAGCCGTTGGCGATCAGGTTCGACGGGAACGACTCGATCCGGGTGTTGTAGTCGCCGACGTTGGCGTTGTAGAACCGCCGCCCGGCCGCGATCCGGTCCTCGGTGTCGGTCAGCTCGCGCTGCAGCCCGAGGAAGTTCTGGTTCGACTGCAGCTGCGGGTACGCCTCGACCGAGATCATCATCTGCCGCAACGCGCCCGAGAGCTGCCCCTCGGCCGCGGCCCGCTGCTCCGGCGTCGCCCCCTCGGCGCCGACCGCCTGGGTGCGCAGCCGCGCGACCTCCTCGAACACGTGCCGCTCGTGCGCGGCGTACGCCCGCACAGTCTCGACCAGGTTCGGGATCAGGTCGTAGCGCCGGTGCAGCTCGACGTCGATCTGCCGCCACGACTCCTGGATCAGGTTCCGCTGCTTCACGAACCGGTTGTACGAGACGATCAGCGCGATCGCCAGGATCACGACGAGCGCCACGATCACGATGATGACTGCGGTCATTTCCCTGCTCCCGAGGTAGAGGTACTCCGGAGCCTAACCCCGCTCCGGGTCCGGCTCGGCGTACTCGCTCCAGACCTGCCGGGGGATCTCGCCGACCAGCTCCGCGAGGAACTCCAGCCGCCGGACCAGCCCGTCCTCGCCGACCCGCCCACGCTCCCAGGCGAGCAGGTCCCCACCCATGATCCGCCAGCCGACCTCGCCGAGCTCGACCTCCACCGAGGGAAGCTTCCCCGGAAGCTGCATCACCACGACGCCGAAGTGGGTCGGGACGTGCTCCTGCTCGCGCAGGTCGTAGGTGTGGTGCACGACGTAGCTGTAGTCGAAGGCAAGGAACTTGCGGTTCGCCCAGGTGCCGCGGACAACGTTCGTCACCTGCTGCTCGGAGCCGCGGCCGAACGGCTTGCCCGGCCAGCGGTCGACCAGGCCGGGCTCGTCCGCGAAGTACCGCCAGTCCCGCTGCTCGGCGATGCCACTGACCAGCTCGCCGCGGCTCCAGTCCTGGCTCCGCCGGTAACCGCGGGCCGCCAGTGCGGCGACCACGAGCGCGATCACCGGCAGCGCCAGCTTCAGCGTCTCCACGGGCGCGTCAGCTCAGGCCGAGGTCTTCCAGCCCGAACAGCCAGCGGTACTCCAGGCCTTCGGCCTCGACCTTCTCCTGGGCGCCGGTCGCGCGGTCGACGATCACCACGACGGCGACGACCTCGGCACCGGCCTCGCGCAGCGCCTCGACGGCGGTGAGGACCGAGCCGCCGGTGGTGGAGGTGTCCTCGACCGCGAGCACCCGGCGGCCCTTCACCTCCGGGCCCTCGACGCGGCGCTGCAGGCCGTGCGCCTTCTCGGCCTTCCGTACGACGAACGCGTCCAGCTTGCGGCCCTGCGCGGCGGCCGCGTGCAGCATCGACAGCGCGACCGGGTCGGCGCCGAGCGTCAGGCCGCCGACGGCGTCGTACTCGAGGTCCTTGGTGAGCTCCAGCAGCTGCGGCCCGATCAGCGGCGCCGCCTCGGCGTCCAGGGTGACCCGGCGCAGGTCGACGTAGTAGTCGGCTTCCTTGCCCGAGGCCAGCGTCACCTTCCCGTGCACGACGGCCTTGTTCTTCACCTGGTCCAGCAGGGCATCGCGATCTGAGCTCATGAGGCCACAGCTTAAGTCAGCGCTTCGGATCCGTTCTCACCAAGTGCGCGAAGGCGACCGAGCGGTCCGGGGAGTGGAAGAGGTCCTGGCACGTCGTGAGCGTGAGCATCGGCTTGGTCGGAGCCGCGCCGGGCTTGCCCGGGACCGGGTCGAGGACCCAGGTGTCGGCCGGTTTCACGGTCAGGTCCTTCGGGGAGCCGTCCAGCTCGTAGGTGTAGACGGCGTCGCTGGTCTCGACGATCACCTGGTCGCCTTTGCGCAGCTCCAGCAGCTTGCGGAACGGCGAGCCGTGGGTGACCCGGTGCCCGGCGATCGCGAAGTTGCCGTTCTCGCCCGGCAGCGCGGTGTCGGGGTAGTGCCCGATCCCGCGGGCCAGGTCGTCCTTTCCGACGCCCTCGACCACCGGCTTCTCCCAGTCCGCGCCGAACTTCGGGATCCGCAGCAGCGTGATCGGCGTACCGGGCGCAGGCGCTGTCTCCTGATCGGTGGTCCAGCGCTGACGCAGGTCCTGCTCGAGCTGGTCCATCTGCCGGTTCGAGGTGATCCCGGTGCCGAAGTACTGCCAGCCGACCCAGCCGAGCAGCCCGACTCCGGCCACCAGCAGCAGCACGCCCAGACCCCTGACCAGCCCCCGTCCCATGGCGACCAGTATGCAGATCGACTGCAAAGCCTGTGTACGTCGTGTCGATGGACGCACGTGGTTGCCGGGGACGACGATGTGGACGGCGATCGTCGAGGAGGACGCAGTGAAAGCGCTGGTGAAGGCGAAGAACGAGCCCGGCCTGTGGTTGCAGGACGTGCCGGAGCCGCGGATCGAGGCCGACGAGGTCCTGATCAAGGTGCTCCGGACCGGGCTGTGCGGCACCGACCTGCACATCCAGAACTGGGACGCCTGGGCGCAGAAGAACGTCCCGGTCCCGATGGTCACCGGGCACGAGTTCTGCGGCGAGGTGGTCGAGATCGGCGCCGGCGTCCGCGACGTCGCGGTCGGTGACGTGGTCAGCGGCGAGGGGCACCTGGTCTGCGGCCGCTGCCGCAACTGCCGGGCCGGCCGCCGGCACCTGTGCATCAAGACCCGCGGCCTCGGCGTGCACGTCCCGGGCGCGTTCGCGGAGTACGTCGCCCTGCCGGCCACGAACGTCTGGGTGCACCGCGACCCGGTCGACCTGGACGTGGCCGCGATCTTCGACCCGTTCGGCAACGCCGTGCACACCGCGCTGTCGTTCCCGGTGGTCGGCGAGGACGTCCTGATCACCGGCGCCGGCCCGATCGGGATCATGGCCGCCGCGGTCGCGATCCACGCCGGCGCCCGGAACGTGGTGATCACCGACCTGTCCGACTACCGGCTCGACCTGGCCCGCAAGCTCGGCGTCACCCGCGCGGTGAACGTCGGCGAGGAGAGCATCGCCGACGCCCAGCGCGAGCTCGGGATGCGCGAGGGCTTCGACGTCGGGATGGAGATGTCCGGGCAGCCGGTCGCGCTGCGCGACATGCTGGCCAACATGAACCACGGCGGCAAGATCGCGATGCTCGGGCTGCCGTCGGACGAGATCGCCATCGACTGGGGCACGGTGGTGCTCAACATGCTGACGATCAAGGGCATCTACGGCCGAGAGATGTTCGAGACCTGGTACTCGATGTCGGTGATGCTGGAGCGCGGTCTCGACCTCGGCCCGGTGATCACCCACCGGTTCGGGTACGCCGACTTCGAGCAGGCCTTCGACACCGCCCGGCAGGGGCAGTGCGGCAAGGTCATCATGGACTGGACCACCCCGACGTACGAGGAGAAGCACTGATGTTCGGCCGGATGCGCGACGACCTGACCACGACCATCGGCGAGATCCGCGACGCCGGGCTCTACAAGTCCGAGCGGGTGATCAGTTCCCCGCAGAACGCGGCCATCGCGACCGCGGGCCAGCAGGTGCTCAACTTCTGCGCCAACAACTACCTCGGCCTGGCCGACCACCCCGAGGTGATCGCCGCCGCCCGCGACGCGCTCGACCGGTGGGGCTTCGGGATGGCCTCGGTGCGCTTCATCTGCGGCACCCAGGAGATCCACAAGGACCTGGAAGGGGCCCTGAGCAACTTCCTCGGGACCGACGACACGATCCTGTACAGCTCCTGCTTCGACGCCAACGGCGGCCTGTTCGAGACGCTGCTCGGTGCCGAGGACGCGGTGATCTCCGACGAGCTCAACCACGCCAGCATCATCGACGGCATCCGGCTGTCCAAGGCCAAGCGGTACCGGTACAAGAACCGCGACATGGCCGACCTGGAGGCCCAGCTGAAGGACGCGGCCGACGCGCGCTACCGGCTGATCGCGACCGACGGTGTCTTCTCGATGGACGGGTACGTCGCCCCGCTGGACGAGATCTGCGACCTGGCCGAGCGGTACGACGCGCTGGTGATGGTCGACGACTCGCACGCGGTCGGCTTCGTCGGGCCGGACGGCGCCGGTACGCCGTCGCTGTTCGGCGTGAAGGACCGCGTCGACGTCGTGACCGGGACGCTCGGCAAGGCGCTCGGCGGCGCCTCCGGCGGTTACGTCTCGGGCCGGGCCGAGATCGTCGAGCTGCTGCGGCAGCGCTCGCGTCCGTACCTGTTCTCGAACTCGCTGGCCCCGTCGGTGACCGCCGCTTCGCTCAAGGCGCTGGAGCTGATCGGCGGCTCGTCGGACCTGCGCGACAAGCTCGCGGCCAACACCACGCTGTTCCGGACGAAGATGACCGAGGCGGGCTTCGACGTGCTGCCGGGTGACCACCCGATCTCGCCGGTGATGATCGGCGACGCGGCCGAGGCGGGCCGGCTGGCGGACAAGCTGCTGGAGCTGGGGATCTACGTGATCGGGTTCTCGTACCCGGTCGTGCCGCACGGCAAGGCGCGGATCCGCACACAGCTGTCCGCGGCGCACTCCACTGAGGACGTCGAGCGCGCAGTCGCGGCGTTCGTCGAAGCTCGCGCCGCGCTGGCCCAGCCCTCGGGCGCCTAGTTCTTCGGCGCCGGCCCGTCCTCGATCGGGGGCGGGCCGGTGTGCTCGCGGACGGCGTCCAGGTAGATCCGGTCGGCGCGCTCCTGGATGCGCTCCTCCGACTCGATCCGCAGCTGCTCGCGCTTGGTCAGCTCACGCTCCCGGGCCATCGCCAGCTCGTGCTTGCGCTGGCGGCTCTGGCTCACACCCCAGATCAGCCAGCCACCGCAGCTGAGGCCCAGTACGAACAGGACACCGAGCAGGGTCTGCAGCAGTTCCATCAGGCGGCCTCCGTCGCTCTCCGCTTCCAGACTATCGCCCAGCGCAGCAGCCCGCCGACGACAACGGCCTCACCAACCAGTACGGCAACAGCAACGCCAGGGCTCCACCAGTGCGCCAGGCTGAGGTACCAGCTGCGCACCAGCAGCACCACCGCAGGTCCGAGGATCGCAGTGGCCAGTACGGCGTACCCGGCGTAGATCAGCTTGGCCCCACGCGGGTACTGAGCGACGCCGGCCGGCCCGCGGCGCAGGAACGCCCCGGCGAATCGGAACGACTCCCCCTGCAGGTTCGACGTCGCGGTGGCGTGCTCGAGCATGTGGTAGCCGTCCAGCTTCAGCACCGGGACCAGGTTCGCCACCACCGCGACCACACCGAACAGCAGCAGCGCGCCCGCCAGGCCGTGCCACCAGCCCGACTGCGGCCCCCACCACCAGAGCGCGCCGAACGGGATCAGCGCGACCAGGTTGACGTAGATCCCGGCGAACGACGTGACGACCCGGTGCCCGCGGTGCGGGAAGGTGACGACGTCGTCGACCTTGCAGTACGGCGCGATCATCGGGAACCGCCACATCACCCCGATCTCGGTCGGGCGGCCGCCGTACCGGACGCAGGCGATGCCGTGGAACAGCTCGTGCCCGGCGATCACCAGCCAGCCGACGGTCAATCCGATCACGGTCGCGGTCCAGCGCGAGGGTGAATCCGTCACCGCCGACCAGAGCGTGCTCCAGTCGAGCAGCACGGACACGGCGACCGCCGTACCGAGCAGTGCCAGCGGTACGGCGACCAGCGGGTTCAGCAGCCAGCCGATGCGGCCGGCAAGTCGTACAGCGAACTCCGCCGCACCAGGTAACGGCCGCCGCCACAGCAGCGGCGACCTACCTGCAGCACGGCGCGCTACCTCCGCCTTCTCCCGTACGGCGTCCAGCTGCTCGGCGGCGGCCGGCTCCATCAGCGCATGAGCGTGCAGCAACCCCAGCAGCTGTTGCCAGTGCGCCTCCCCGAGCCGCTTGCCGAACTGCTCCGCGTAGGAGGCCCCGATGTCGGCCAGCGACCGAGTGCCGTCGAGCTGCGCCATCAGGAACGCCTCCCGCGGACCCACGCGCAGGAACGCCTGGGTGTCGCGGTCGCCGATGATGTGCACGACCGACGGCCCCCTGAGCAGGCCGGGACCGATCCGGACAGTCGAGCGCAGCGCAGGCCTGGCATCGTCCAGCCAGCTACTGGCCGCTGGACCGCTGACGGTTGTCATCCCGCGACCGCGGCGGGCTCCAGCGCCCGCTCGATCAGGTACGACAGGTAAATCTCGTCCAGGATGGCCACACCGAGGCGGTTGTTGGTCATGTGGATGTAGCTGCTCAGCAGCACCGCCGCCCGAGCCGCTGGATCGAGAATCGGCTCCCGCTCAGTGCCACCGGTCCGGCTGGGGAACAGCAACCGAGAGGCCTCCCCGTCCAGCTTGTCGCGCAGCTCCCGGCAGTGCGCCAGCCAGGTCCGCTCGATCCCCGACAGCTGCTGCCCGGTCTCCCCCGCGCTGATCGTCCGGATCCGGTCGACCCGCTCGGTCAGCGACGCCCTGGTCAGCGCGAAGCTCTTGTCGAAGGAGTCGTGGTAGTCGTCGGACGGCTCCTGGTACGACGTCTCCCAGAACCCCCGGTAGCGCTGGAAGAACTGGCGCACCGCCTCGTCGGTCTCCAGGAACGAGTACGCCGTTAGCAGCGACAGCTGCGTCGCCAGCCCGAGCAGCACCGGGCGGACGTGGGTGTTGGAGGTGGCGAGCAGCTTGGCCACGAGGTCGCTGGACGCCTCGAAGTGCCACTCGCCGATCTCCATGCCCACCGGGCCGCCGTACCGGTCGAACTCCTGGTCGTAGGCCATCAGCGCGACGCTGTTGTTCGGACGGAACGGCATCTGGCCGTCCTCGCCGTACTCCTCGACGAAGCGCTCCTCGCCGTACTCGGCCAGGTACATCTTCTTGTAGATGTCGCCGAGCCCCTCGACATCGGTGTCGTAGAGCGCCGGTCTGCGGGCCAGGAACGCCTCGATCGCCGCCGTCGCCCGCCGGGTCACCTCGGTGCGCAGCTCGGGCCGCGACGGCCGGAACCGGATCCGCAGGTGCGGGCCCTCCATCCAGTACTTGATGAAGAACCAGCGGTCGATCAGCTCCTCCTCGCGCAGCTCCTCGACCAGCGGCCGGACCGCCTCGACGAGGATCGGGTTGGCGTCACTGGCGTAGAAGACGTGCAGGGCCACCCACTCATTCGTCATCGCAGTCCCTCCCGGTGTCGTAGAGCTCGATCAACAGTTCGCAGACGTGCGGCCGGCCGTGCTCGTCGGTCAGCCAGAGCTCGTCGGTGTCCGGGTTCGCCTCGGTGAGCACGATCCGGGACGCGGCGCCCAGCGCCAGTTGTTCCAGCAGCTGCAGCGACATCCAGCTGTCGAAGTCGACCGGCAGCGGCTTGCGGCCGGCCTTGCGCTCGGCGCCCGGCGTCTCCGGGGTGTCCGGAGCCGCGCCGTCATCAGCCGGCGACTTGGCCGCCGCGTTGTCGATCTGGGCGAACAACCGCGTGGGCAGTCCGTGGTCGAGTCGCCAGCGCCGGACGCGCAGCAGGTGCTCGGCGTCGGAGTGCGCCGGGTCCCGGAACGGGAAGACCGCGGTGTTCAGCTTCCACATCCGCCGCTGCAGCACCAGGTCGCCGAGCACCAGTCGCGGGTACGCCTGGATGCCGTCGACCGGGATCGGGTCGCCGGTCCCCGCCCACAGGTCGATCTGCGCCATCCCGCTGGGCGAGAAGCAGAGCAGGATCTGCTGGATCTCCGGCAGCGCCATCGGCATCAGGAAGCCCAGGTAGACCGGGACCACCTCGCGGCCGAGCCGGGTCGACCTCAGCCGGACCCGGTCGGCCTCGGCGTCGTGCACGAGATAGAGGTCGTCCAGCGCGATCTGCTCGTCCTTCGGCCGGGTGCTCGCGTCACCAGGACAGACGATCTCGTACTGCGTGACGGCGGGGTGCACATTCAGGTTCGTCGTCTCGTAGCCGCCGCGCAGCTCGGCCAGGACGGCGCCGTCCGGCGCGTAGTCCCGGAGGATCTCGCTGATCAGCTCGGTCGCGCCGTCGTCGAGGCTGTGCGCGAACCGGGAGAACATCAGCGTCAGGCCGGCGTACGCCTGGTTGAGGATCAGCCGGCCCGGGTCCTCATCGGTGCGCGCGAGCTGGGTGAAGAACGACCACGGCTGGGCGAGGCCCGGCGGCAGTTCCCGGCGTACGGCGTCGACGAAGTCCGGGCCGAGGCGGATCTCCTCGGTGCTGGTCGGGATCCCCTTCAGGTGCAGCGACGCGACCTCGCGGGCCTTGTCGACCGCGACGATCTCGGGCAGCTTGAACCAGTTCTCCTGCGGCACGAACGCGTTGTCGTCGTCGAACTGGCGGCGGCGCAGCGACCGGCGCGTGTAGGGGTCGAAGAAGTCGCGCTGGAACTCGTGGCAGAACCGGACCACGTCCTGGCAGTCGCCGCCGACGCCGTACCGGGCCTTGAAGAATCCCTTGGTGGTCAGGCGTCGGGACACGTTGAGGTCGAACGCCGGCAGCAGGTCCGCGAGATCGGCGAGATCCGGCAGCAGCGTGCGCTCCCAGAGCCCACGGTCGACCTCGAGGCCGTTGCCGGTGATCGTCGTGTCCTCGTAGATCACCGTCCGCGGGACGAGCTGCTCGGAGGCGCCGAGCAGCTCGAAGCAGGCCCGGACGTGGTCGCGGATCGCGTTCAGGATCGCGGCGCGGCCGCGGGCCGGCGTACTGGGGTAGGCGTCGACCAGGTCGACTGCAGCCTGCAGCGACGCGGCCAGCTCCTGCAGCGTGGGGTGGTCCTGCGCTGTGAGCGCGGCCAGCAGCACCTTGGTGGGATCGCTCGCCCGCAGGTCGATCTGCAGGTCCGGCGCGAGCAGGAAGCCCAGCCGGAGCAGGTGGCCGATCAGCTGGTCGGCCTCCGCCGCTGTCCGCCCTTCGGCCTTGGCTGCGATCTGCTGGCTCAGCTCGGCCAGCGTTGGCCGGTCGTCGCGGGTCAGCGCGACGACGTCGTCGAGCGCGGGGCCGCTGGGCAGGAAGAACAGGTTCTCGTGAACGTTGTCGAGGGCAACAACCGCGTCGGGGTCGTTGCCGGCGGCGGTACGGCGCCGGACGTAGCGCATCGTCTCGCCGTCCGAGCTGGCACCCGGCGCGAGACTCACCCGCAGCCCGGAGCGCAGCGTCGGATCAGCCAGTACGACGGCCGCCAAGCGGGCCAGGACGGCGATGTTCAGCCGGACCGTGGACCGCTGCTCCAGCGAGGTGGGCTCCGGGCGCGGCCGGGTCGCGGTGTCGCTGAAGCGGCCGAGGCCGACCGAGGTCAGCGTGCTGAACGGGCTGGTCTTCAGCGCGGCCCGGTAGAGCAGCTCCAGCAGGGTCCGCTCGACCTGACGGCCGTGCTTGTCGACCTTGCGCTTCGGGTCGAGGTAGCGGTCCATGTTCTTCTCGAGGACCTCGGACTGCAGCAGTACGGCGCCGCGCAGCTTGTCGTCGGCCAGCAGCTCCCGTGCCCTGACGCGCGCTGCGGCCAGGTCCTCACCGAGTACGGCGACGCCCTGGTCGAACAGCTCCCGCACCCTGTCAATGGCTGCGATCCACTGGTGCGTAAGGCTGCGGACGGCGTCCGGCAGCAGCGGCTCGGCCCTGGTCACCGTGGCCGGGCGCGGACGCCTGCCGTTGAAGGCGTCCCGGCGCAGGTTGATCAAGGCGACTCGCTCGGGGTCCTCCGGGTCACGCGTCGCCAGCTCGGCTTCCAGCGCCTCCCTGACCTCGCTGGCCACCGCATCCCGAACCGCCTCGGCGGCGAGCACCTGCTCGGTCCAGT
Organism: Kribbella sp. NPDC051770; assembly: GCF_040681455.1. Lineage (NCBI taxonomy): Bacteria > Bacillati > Actinomycetota > Actinomycetes > Propionibacteriales > Kribbellaceae > Kribbella > Kribbella sp. NPDC051770. The sequence continues at coordinate 161,144 of NZ_JBFAYT010000004.1, forward strand.
CGACAGCAGCTGGCGTCCGCAGTACGGCGACTGCTTCGGCGGGCTGCCCGGCGACCCGCAGCAGAAAGCCGGAGCCGAGCCGCCAGCCGGAGGCCGTACCGGCGTCTGGGCTGTAGGGAGTGGAGAGGACGTCGGTCATCGCTGGTCTCCTTGCGCCGCGCGGTGGTGCAGGCCGTGGTCGTAGCCGGCCCGGCCGACGCGTTCGTGGCCGAGCAGGAGGAAGAGCATGCTGCGCTCGTCGGTCTCCTCGATCCCCAGGAACTCGTCGGCGGCCAGGTTGTCGATCCCGAGCACCGCTCCGATCCCGAGCCCGTGGGCGGTGGCGGCGAGGTAGCTGGTCTGGGCGAGCTGGCCGACCTCGACGCTGAGCATCCGGTAGCCACGGGCGCCGTACGCCGCCAGCAGCGCCTCCAAGCGACCGGTGATCACCACGACCGCCGCGACTTCGCTGAGGTTGTAGTTGGTCAGCGCGTAGTGCCGCTGGACCTCCCGGTAGTCGAACTCACCAGCACGGATCAGCTGGTGGGCTGCGGGGTCGTAGGCGTAGGCACGCTTCTCCAGGCCTTCCACTGCGTTCGGCAGCACCCAGAGGCGAGTCCAGGGGTCCTGTCTCGGCGCCGGCTCGATGTCCGATCCGGCACGGGTCATCTGGGCGGTGGTCGCCAGGACTGCGCCCAGGTCGGCGGTGCTGAGCTTGGGGTAGGCGGAGAAGAGGCCGAAGCTGGAGCGCCTGGTGCGGAGGCTGGTGGTGAGGTCATGCGCTGCTGTCTCCGGTGTCGGCAGCTGGACAGTCTCGCCGGTGATGGGCTGCGGGGTGACGGCTGCTTTAACCGGTCGGGGCTGGTCGCCGACGAGAGTGGCGGCGTGGACGCGCTCGACCAGCTCGAAGTCACGGACGCGTTCGGACTTCTCCCACACCCTCAGATGCTGTGGCTGCGTTGGCTGGGCTTCGCTGGTGACTGCTGGGCCGAGCGGGACCACCACGAAGGGCGCCTCGGTGCGGCCGTCGACGGCGAGCGCCGTACTGACCGGTGCCTCGTCGAACCACAGGACCGGCTCGACCACGTGGCCGGCCGCGGCCAGGACCAGCCGCCAGGAAGCGAGCAGCGCGCCCACGTCCTGGGTCACCACGTGGTAGCTGAACGAGTTGTACTTGAACGCGTTCTTCCAGAACTTCAATGTGGCCACGAGATACAGCCCGGCGTCGACACCGGTAGCGGCCGCCAGGTCGGCACAGCGGTTGGCTGAAGAGAGCCGGTCGAGGCTGTGGTGGGCGGTGTCGTAGTGGTAGACGCCAGTGCGCAGCGGCGCCCCGGCACCGGCGACCAGGTAGCTCTCCGCCGGGTACATGCCGCCGCCGGACGCCGTCGGTCGAGCCCACACAGGCGCTGCGGGCTTGAGCTTGGCAGCGCTGTCCTCGTTCCAGTTCAAGCCGGTGCGGCGGTCGATCAGCCCGTAGCAGCCCAGCACCGATGCCAGTACGTCGAGCGACGGCATCCGGTCGTCCGCAGGTCCCACCGCACGGGCCGCTGCCTCCTGCACCTGCAGCGACGGCAACTGCGCGAACGGCACAGGCAGCGGCAGCTTCGGCGCGTCCAGGTACAGCTTGTGCCGCGACGGCTGGTCACCCCAGTCCACCTGGAAGCCGAGCGGCGGCAGGGGCACCCGCTGCCGCTCGAACATCCGGCGTGCGTAGTCCATCGCGACCGCGGGGCGGCTCGGCCCGGCAGCGGCGTCGATCTGGCTGGTCACCTGCGCTCAACTCCTACGGAAGACGGTGGACTCTGGCTACGGCGCTTAGGGGAACGGGTGCGGCACCCGGTGCAGCTGCTCGGGCGTCAGCGGCTGGGAGGTGCGGCCACCGGCGTACGGCGCCCAGAGGGTGCGCGGCATGGTCAGCACCCGCTGCCGCTGCCAGCCGAAGTCGATCGGGATCAGCCCGGGCACGATCGTCGCCACCGTGCGCAGCCCCATCGCCAGCTGCTCCGGCGTGGTCTGGTCCACCACGACCGTGTCCATCCCGCGCTCGGCGAACAGCGCGACGATCTCCTCGACCGGCTCGCGCAGGTCGGTGACCGGCGCACGACCGGTGGTCCAGTCGGCGAACACCTCGTCCAGCGGCGTCACCTCGCTCTGCCGCAACCAGTGCTGCGCGTGCTCGGCCATCTCCGGCATCCCGAACAGCAGCGCGTGGTGCGCGAGCTCCCCGACGTTGCGGTAGTCGGTCACCATCGGCCGCACCTCGTCCAGGCTCTCCGTCACCCGCTCCTCGAACCCGGTCACGTACGACGCCACCTCACACACAGCAGCCCGTACGGCGTCCGCCGGGTCCAGCGAGGCGCCACCGGCGAAGCAGAGCGTGCCCCGCCCACCGTCACGCCGTACGGCGACCGCACCGACCGCCGGGACCGGCAGGTCGACCCGGATGTCGAAGCAGCGCAGGTCGTAGCCGAGCAGGTCGACGTGCGCGCGCATCTGCCGGACCAGCGGGTTGTCCACGGTGTCCAGGTCGATCTCGGTCGGCGTCAGGCCGCCGTACCAGCTGATCAGGAAGGCGTCGCGCTCGATCAGCTCCAGCTGGCCGTGCAGCACCGCCTCGGTCACCGAGCTGCCGGAGGCGCACCCGTTCGAGCACTCCTGCACGGTGTTGCGGTGGTCCTCGCGGTGGTCGAGGTAGTAGACGATCTGCTCCGGGACGAGCAGCGCGCGGTCGTCGCGGACCGACCAGCCCCAGACCCAGGGCACCTTCGGATTGGTTGCCCAGGGCACGTACTTGTCGGCGTGCCCGACGTAGAAGTCCGGGGTGTAGAGGCCGCACTGCTCCATCTCGACGTACGGGACGGTCAGCTCGGCGGGGGTGGCGCGCAGCGCCACGTCGACCCGGCGGGGGCGCTGGCCGGCGTCGCGTTCGAGTCCTTCGAGAGCGCCCAGGAGCTCGCTGCGCCGGTAGCTCTCGGCGTGGCCGCTCCACCACATCTCGTGCAGGCCGTACTTGCTGCGAACCTCGAAGTGGCCGCTCGCGGGGGCGGTCGCGGTGGCGTGGTAGGCGCGGATCGCCGGGCCGCCGAGCATGCCGCAGACCGGGTTGGCCAGGGCGTCCATCGGGAGGTTCAGGTCCTCGGGCTTGCGGGAGCGGCCGCTGCCGGGGCTCGACGCGGGGGTGCCGACGAGTTGGATGCGGGCGTTGTCGGCGGTGTCGGGGCCGGGCTCGGCGCAAGCGTCGCAGGAGGAGTCGCGGATCAGGCCGTAGCGCTCGACGCGCGCGGTGCGGGTGTCGATCTCCCACACGGGGTACGCCGGGCCGTCAGGAGTCGCCTCGCTGGCGACCCGGCTGAGCGTGGCAGCGACGGCGAGTGCGTGCTGACCGGGCATGGTCGACGCGGTGGTGAGGACGCCGTGCGGGTGGTCGAGGATGCGGCGCTCGACGGTAGGGCGACAGACCACCCAGCGACGGTCGAAACAGGTAGGACAAGGTCCAGAGCCACCAGGGGTCGCTGCCACCACCAGTGTGCCTGCATAGAGGCGGATGCTGACGGTGGTTCCAGATGACCCGATCGTGGTGCGGTCCTCCTGGCCCGGCAGGCCGAGCACCGCGAGGTCCAGGGTCAGGACCGGGCCGGGCGGCAGCAGTGCGGCGATCGCCGTACCGGCCGCAGTGACCAGGGCGGCAGGGTCCGCCGTGGGAGAGGGCGGGTGGGCTTCCAAGGTCGTCACTGGTGCTGCTCCTTCACGGTCGGGGCGGGAGGGGTGAACATGCTGCGGACCAGGGCCCTTGGTCCGCAGCACTCAGCTCACGTGCACACCGTCAGCCGCAGCTGGAGGTGCTGGTGCTCGTCGAGCAGCAGCTCGAGGTGCTGCAGGAGCAGCAGCTGGAGCAGCTGCAGGACGAGCTGGTGGCTGCGAGGTCGAGCGACGGGTCGGTGATCTCGTCGACCTCGAAGGTGACGGCCTCGAGGTCGAGCAGTTCGAGGCCGAGCGACTGAGTGCTCATGGCGGTCTTCCTTTCTTTCTGCTGCGCGGCTGGTCAGCCGCGTCTGGGCGGAACGGTTGGAACCGGTACGACGGGCAGGCAGCGATCAGCCGCCGCCGCACCCGGTGCTGGTGCTGGTCGAGCAGCAGCTGGACGTGCTGCAGGACGAGCAGCTGGAGCACGAGCAGCTCGAGCTGCACCAGCCGGCGGCGTCCTGACCGAGGTCGATGATGTCCTCGATCTCGAACGTCGCGGTCTCGAGCACGAGCAGCTCTTCGCGAAGCGCCATGGTGTTCACCTCCTTCCTGGGCGGGTGGGAGCCGCCACCCGGCCGGGCGGCGGAACCTGTGGGGAGGCAGTACCTGGATCAGCTGGCACTGCTGCAGCTGCAGCTGGAGCACCCGCAGCAGCTGGACGTGCTGCACGAGGAGCAGCTCGACGTACTGGTGCTGGAGCTGCACCAGCTCGCAGCCTCCATCCCGACGTCGGCGATCTCCTCCACCTCGAAGGTGGCGCTCTCCAGCGAGAGCAGTTCGGCGGTCAGATCGGTCATCACGAGTCCTTCGCTACGGGGACAGACGAGCGGAAGAGCAGCACCCGGGCGACGGCGGTGACGCCGATCAGGTCGGGTGGGGTGAGATCGACAACGGCAGCCCGCTGAGTGATCTCTTCATCAGTGACAGAACGGGTCAGCTCGGTGGGCTGCACCTCTGAACCGTCGGACCTCAGTCCACTGAGATCAGCATCCAAGCCGAGGCGATGTTCCGTGCGTGCGAACGAGGTACCGGCCAGCTGGCGCTCACCGACCACCGAGAGCAACGCCTCCTCGGCCGCTGCCACCCAGGAGCTCCCCGAGCGCGCGATCCGCACGTTGCCAACAGCAACCACCGCGACCGGCACAGCACCCCGACCGCACTGGAAGGACACTCGGTCCCCAGCAGCCGTCAGCTCGTTCACCAGGATCATCAACCGCCGGTACTGCTGCGGCTCCAGCGCCTGCTCGATCAGCTCGTCGGAAACACTCGACACCGGCAGCTCTCCGCGCGCCACGGCAGCGACAGCAGCTGCTCCAGCCGCCGCGACCAGGGCACGCGAGACCGCCTCAGCCTTCGTCGGCGCAGCAGCGAGCCCACCGAGATCCGGCTCGAACTCAGCCGCGTTCCAGTCCAGCGGCCCGGCCAGCACCGCCGCCCGATCCACCGCCAGCGCTCGACCGGTCCCTACCTCGGTCGCCGCGACCTGGTGCGGTCGAGCCGGCCCGACACCCAGCCAGGACTCCAGCAGCTCCGGTACGACGTACTCCGCATCAGCAGCCGGCTCCTGCAGCAGCTGACAGCGCCGATGCAGGTTGACCGAGTACCGGATCGCCGCAGCCTCCAGCGCCGCCAGCCGCGCCTCCAGCACGGTCTCGACGCCGAACGACACGAGCGGCTCAGCATCAGCAGCTGGAGCGAGCAGCACCGCCGTCTTCACCGGGATCTGCGGCACCGCGTCGTCGTCGAACCGCCGCATCAAACCTGTGGAGTCAGCGACGACCGAGTCGAACCGCCGGTAAGCAGTCTCCACGCTGTCGGCCGCCTCCCCCGGACTCGCGGCCTTGGGCGCCTCAACCGCCGGATGCGCGACCACGTGCTCGGTGTGCACGGTCAGCCGGTCCGGATCGACCAGCACGACCATCTCGTCCAGATCCGACGCCATCACGCCCGAGAGCTGCTTGAAGATCTCGAACCCCGCGACGTTCAGCAGCATCGTCGCCGCGACACCAGGTAGCGCAGCCCGCGCCGGAGCCGTCGACGGGCCGGCGACCGCGGCCTGCCACAACTCCGCCGTACCGGCGACCGCGTTGTCGCTCATCCGCAGCAGCGCCGACTGGATCGACACCGACCCCTGCCAGGGCCCGGCGACGAGCTGATCACCCACGCGTACGAGCGGCAGGAACGCCGTACCGGTCTGTCGGGCCTGCTCAGCAAGGGCGAACAGCTCCGGCGACGGTCCGTCCAGCGCCACCAAGCACACCAGGTCGGCGGGCTCCGCCGTCGTCTTCACGAAGCCCTCGGCGCCTGAGCCGACCCCGTTGGCGCTCAACGCGGCCGCGAGCGTCCCGGTCGCCTCGTCGTCGGTGCCGATCACCACCACCCGAGCTGCGGCGACCCGGGCGAACCCGCTCCCGTCGTCGCCGTGGTGCTCGAGCAGCGCGATCTGGCTCGGGTAGCTCGCCCGCACCTCCTCGGCGATCTCCGCGCCGACACCGTCGAGCACGACCCCGCGCGAGGCCAGGGTGCCGAGCAACGACTTCACCGCCCCGACGTGCGCCTCGGGGAGCCCGGCAACGATTTCACCGAGCGCCTTGCTGCCGTCGAGGTGCGGCAGCAGCGCCGACAGGTACCGGTACGCGCCGGCGCCGCGGATCACGAAGGGGCCGTCGGCACCCCGGACGTAGACCCCGTCGAGGGTCTCCAGGAAGGCGACGTCCTGGCGCATCCGCGGACGGACGAGTTCATCGGGCGGGTTGGTCACGGTCGCTCCTCGGGCGGAAGGAAGGCGGTACGGGGCTCAGCTGATGTCGCGACGCCGGATCAGGACGGCGGCCACGGTGGTGCTCACGGCGATGTAGGCGACCAGGACGAGACAGGCCGCGGGAACGTTCAGGTAGTCGACGACGCCTGGGGTTCCGCCGTCGCCTTGGGTGGGTGCGCCCAGGCCGCCGACCAGCGAACCGCTGGCCGAGCCGAGCAGGACGTAGCGGACAGGTTCGAGCCCGGGCAGGATCCCGGCGAGGCCGGAGAGCGCGTTCTCCAGGCCGAGGGTCCAGAGCAGCCCGGCGGCGAGGGCGACCGTCGTACCGCGGAAGACGACGCCGAGGGCGGCCCCGACGCTCATCCAGGCGGCCGAGATCAGCGCGGCGGCGCCGAGCGAGCCGAGCAGTGCGCCGGCTGAGGGCCAGTCGGCGGCTCGGCCTTCGACTGCGCCGATGATCGCCGATGAGGCGACCGCCGCGGCCGCGGCCGCGAGCGCGATCACGGTGGTCGCGATCGCCGCGACCACGAACTTGGCCAGCAGCACCTGCACCCGGCCCGGACCCTGGCTGAAGCGGGCGGTCCAGGTGTTCCACCGGTACTCCGAACCGGTCACCAGCACGCCGAGGATCAGCATGATCGCGCCGCCGAACAGCGGGTAGCTGCTCAGCGAGGTGGACGCGACCGCGTTCGGCAGCAGGATGTCGAGCAGCTCGGCGCGGCCGGCGTCGGACGGGTCGAGAACGCTGTAGATGATGTACGGCACGACGAAGGCGAACCCGACCACCATCAGGATCCAGGCGATCCCGATCACGACCGGTGCCATCCGCTTGCGCAGCAGCAGGCCCTCGGCGGCGACCGCGTCGATCATGACTCCTCCGTCGGGTCGTCGTCGTGGCTGGTCAGGGCGAAGAAGACGCCTTCCAGGGTCTGCCGCTCGCGCCGGACCTCGTGGATGTCGATGCCTGCGGCAACCAGTGCGCGGATCAGGCCCGGGACGTCGTCGGGCGCGGAGGCGAGGTGCAGGTGCCGGTCATCGGCGTCTCCATCCTCAACTGGCGTTTGACCTGTGTACTCCGCGAGGACGCGCGCCGCCTGGTCGGCCGGCGTCGCCCACACGTCGAGCGTGACGCTGCCGGGCCGGTCCCGGATCGCGGTCACGGTGTCGTCGGCGAGCACCAGGCCGCGGTCGATCACCACCACCCGGTCGCAGATCTGCTGCACCTCGCCGAGCTGGTGCGACGAGAACAGCACCGTCGTACCGCCGGCTCCGAGCGAGCGGACCAGCGCGCGCATCGAGGCGACACCCTCGGGGTCGAGGCCGTTGGTCGGCTCGTCGAGGATCAGCAGCTTCGGGTCGCCGAGCAGCGCGGCGGCGACGCCGAGGCGCTGGCCCATGCCGAGCGAGTACCCGGTGAAGCGGTCGTTGCCGCGCTGGTGCAGCTCGACGACCTCGAGGACGCGGTCGACCTCGGTGTCGGGCAGGCCCTTGGCGCGAGCCAGGACCTGGAGGTTGGTCCGGCCGGACAGGTGCGGGACGAACGCGGGGGTCTCGATCAGGGCGCCGACCCGGCGCAGCGCTTCCGGCGTACCGGGTGGGCGGCCGAGGACGCGGACCGTCCCGTCGTCCGGGCGGACCAGGCCGAGCAGGATCCGCAGCAGGGTCGTCTTGCCGGCGCCGTTCGGGCCGAGCAGGCCGTAGACCTGTCCGGGCAGGACTTCCAGGCTCACCCCGCGCAGGGCCTCGACCTTGCCGAAGCGCTTCCGGACCCCCGCGACCTCGACGGTCGCGGTGGCCGCGCCGACGCTGTCCGGGCGTGGCTGAACGGTCTCGGTGGGCACGGGAAACCTGCCTCTCGGGTCTCATTCCTGAACAGGTGAAAATCATTCGACAAATCGCACCCAATTCAGGCTCCCCAGCCGGGCACGAGGCTAACAGAACGTTTCTCCGACGGCGAGAACTTCTTTCGTTCTGCCCATGTTTGTCAACAGATCGTCAAGCAGGCAAGGGAAATCTGGACCAACTTTCGGCTATGCCGAGTGTTTCAGTAGGCTTTGACTATTCGCTTGAAATGATCATTTGACAATCACTCTTCGTGGTATCGGCTTTTGTCCACTCGACCGCGTGGCGCGGCCTTCCGGCAGTGGTCGCGTAACCTCACCTCATGCCGACCGCACGCCGAGCCCTGGCCACCGCCATCGACTACACCGCCATGGCCGTCCCGCTGGGCGCCCTCGCCGCGATCACGCTGCTGCGCCACCGCAACCGCCCCCTCCCCGACGTGTCCCCGGCCAAGGCCCGAGTGCTCGTCGCAGCCGGCCTCACCCTCCCCCTGAGCGCCGCCCTCGCCGCCGCCGAAGCCACCGGCGGCTCCCCCGGCAAACGCGCGCTGGGTCTCACCGTCCGTGACGAATCGGGCGCAGATCCGACCTACCGCCAGACCCTCCTCCGCACCGTCGCGAAGACCGCCGTCCCCTGGGAGCTCGGCCACCAAGCAGTCTGGGAGTTCCGAGCAGACAACACCCGCCGAGGCGCCGTCCTCGCCTCAGCTGCCTACGTTGCCCTCGGCCTCCAAGCCGCAGCCATCCTCCGCAACCGGCGCACGTACGCCGACAAGCTCGCGGGCACCCGGGTCGAGTCGTCCCACGGAAGCTCCAACTGAAACCATTCGCGCCCTGCAACAACATGCAACTCGGGCCCCCACCCGAAGACCTGCGCACCGTTCGGGAGATCGAGTGCGTACTCCCGCTCCACCACGTGCCGCCCTGCCTCCAACCGCCCGACCACCAACCGCTTGAGCCCCTGGATGACCAAGGCAACCTGGTCACCACTGACCGCCAACGCACGTACCTCACCGGCCGACGTACTCCAGGACCGCACCCGCCCGTCCACGATCTCGACGATCGGGTAGTCGAGGTAGTACGACGCCCAGACAACTTCTCCGGCGACGTTGATCGCCTCGAGGTCGTCCATCACCGCAGCCGCACCGGGCAGTTCCCAGGCGAGGTCGAGCTCCGGACCGAAGCGCAGCAAGCCCGCGGCACCGATCGGCGGCGGCCCCGGGAATCCCCAGCCGAGGTTGCCGTACACCCCTTCGTCGGCATATCCGACCCAGACCTGTCCCGACGGGGTCGCTCGCACATGCTGGATCCCGTCGCCGAACAACTGCTCGCCGACGACCGCGCCGCTCGCGTCGTACAAGATCGCGTTCGGCGCGACCACACCCTCATGCCACTCAGACCTGGAGCCGACCACCAGCACGTTCCCGCCGGGCATCGGCTGCGCCGTCGGCCAGGCCCGCCGGTAGTCCGGGATCGAGACGAGGAGCGTCGGCTCGGGGTTGTAGGCGACCACCCGAAGGCCGACCGGCTGCAGCAGCAGGTCATCGGGGACATACTCCCCATCGGGCGTCCTGCCTTCCGCTCGGAGGGCGGGGAGGTCGCCGGCGGCTGCCCAGATCGCGATCAGTTCGCCGTACGGGCCGATGGAGACGTCGACGAGCTCATCGCCTTCCTGCGGCGGTGCGAGGGTCGCGTGGTGATGGGCGGTCAGCGTTTCCACGGCTCATCAGACCATCTGTCGGTGCGGTCGTGCAGGATGTTTTCATGGCGGTGCTGAGTGCGGCGGCGATCAACCGGGCGACCCTGAGTCGGCAGCTTCTGCTGGAGCGGGCGGACGTCAGCCCGGTCGAGGCGGTGCAACGGCTGGCGGGGATGCAAGGGCAGGAGGCCAAGCACCCGTACGTCGGCCTGTGGACTCGCCTCGACAGCTTCGCCGACGCCGACCTGACGGCGGCGGTCGAGGCGCGGGAACTCGTACGGGCGTCGCTCTATCGCGGCACGCTGCATCTCGTGACCGCCGCGGACTACCTCCGCTTCCGGACGACCCTGGCGCCCGTGCTCGAGGCCGGGTTGAAGATGCTCAAGGAACGCGGCGAGGGCCTGGAGCCCGACAAGGTCGTCGCCGCGGCGCGGAAGTTGCTCGCGAAGGAGCCGCTGACGTTCACCGAAGTACGTGACGCCCTGCAGCAGCAGTTCCCCGACGTGAACGACCGCGCGCTCGGGTTCTGCACGCGGATGATGGTGCCGCTCGTCATGTACCCGGCCGACACCCGCTGGGGCTGGACGGCCAACTCGCGCTTCACGCTCGCCGACCAGTGGATCGGCCGCAAGCCGCTGCTGTCCGCCGTACCGGAAGAGCTGGTCATCCGATATCTGGACGCGTTCGGGCCGGCGACGCCCGCCGACTTCCAGACCTGGTCGGGGCTGCCGGCGGCCAAGAAGCTGTTCGAGATCTCCGACCTCGAACGCTTCGAGGACGAGAACGGCCGCACGCTGTACGACGTACCGACGGCTCCGCGACCCGACCCGGAAACCCCTGCGCCGGTGCGGTTCCTGCCCGAGTTCGACAACCTGCTGCTCGCGTACGCGAAGCGCGAGCGGGTGATAGCCGACGCCTATCGCCCGGCGGTGTTCACGAAAAACCTGCGGGTGAAGGCAACGTACCTCGTCGACGGACAGGTCGCGGGCCTGTGGACGGCGGAGAAGAAACGCGCTGTGGCAACTCTCACGCTGACCCCGTTCGGCCGGACGGCGAAGCGCACAATGACCGCTGTTGAGCGTGAAGGTGAGGCGCTGCTGCGCTTCCTGGAGCCGGATGCGAAGACCTACACGGTGGTTACGGCCAGTTGATGAGGTTGTTGTCACACGTCGGATGACTGGGCTGGAGACCTCCGGCCCAGTGGAATAGGCAGATGAGCACAGTCCCCACGATCACTCTGGACAACGGCGTCGAGATCCCCCAGCTGGGCCTGGGCGTCTGGCAGGTGCCGGACGGGATCGTCACCGGTGTCGTCGAGGCCGCTCTCGCGGCCGGCTACCGGCACATCGATACGGCCGCGATCTACGGCAACGAGGAAGGTGTCGGCCGCGCGATCGCGCAGTCCGGCGTACCGCGCGAGGAGCTGTTCGTCACCACCAAGGTGTGGAACAGCGACCAGGGCTACGACTCGACGCTGCGCGCGTTCGACAAGAGCCTCGGCAAGCTCGGCCTGGAGACCGTCGACCTGTACCTGATCCACTGGCAGTCGCTGAAGCAGGACAAGTACGTCGACACCTGGAAGGCGATGGAGCAGCTGTACGCCGACCAGCGGGTGCGCGCGATCGGCGTCTCGAACTTCCACCTCCCGGCGCTGCAGCGGCTCTTCGACGAGACCGACGTCCGCCCGACGGTGAACCAGATCGAGCTGCACCCGGCGCTGCCGCAGGACGAGCTGCGCGCGTTCCACGCCGAGAACGACATCGCCACCGAGGCCTGGAGCCCGCTGGCCTCCGGCGAGCTGATCGGGCACCCGGTGCTGAAGGAGCTCGGCGGCAAGCACGGCAAGTCCGCGGCGCAGGTGATGATCCGCTGGCACCTGCAGCTCGGCAACGTGGTGATCCCGAAGTCGAAGACGCCGGAGCGGATCGCCGAGAACATCGACGTGTTCGACTTCGTGCTGGACAACGAGGACATGGCCGCGATCGCCGACCTCGAGACCGGCGTACGGGTCGGCGACGACCCCGACGTCTTCAACTGAGCAACTGGAGGAACTGCCGCAGCACGGGTGACTCGTTGCCCGGCGCCCAGGCGACCGAGAGCCGCCAGGGCGGCAGGTCGTCGGACAGCTCGCGGTAGACGACGGCCGCCGGGTCGATCGGCGGGGTCGGTGCGATCAGCAACGACACCCCGAGCCCGGCGGCGACCAGCGACACGATCGTCTGGACGTCGGCGCCCTGCTGGGTGATCCGCGGCGTGAACCCGGCGGCCTGGCAGTAGCCGACGATCACGTCGTGCACCGAGGGGCCGGTCGCGCGGGTGTAGAGGATGAAGTCGTCCTCGGCGAGGTCCTTCAGCGCGACCCTGCGCCGCTTCGCTAGCTGATGCTTGGCGGGGAGTGCGGCGACCAGGCGGTCCTCGGAGACGACCTGCGAGCGCAGCCGCGGTTCGTCGTACGGGAAGCGGAGCAGGCCGACATCGATCCGGCCGTCGCGCAACGCGTCGGTCTGCTGGAGCGTCGTCATCGTCTCCAGGTCGAGCACGACATCCGGGTACGCCGTACGGAAGGCGCCGAGCAACCGCGGCAGCGCCTCGAACGTCGCCGACTGCACGAAGCGCAGCCGCAGCGTCCCGACCTCACCGCGCTGGGTGCGCTGGGCGGTGTTTCGCGCATCGGCGGCCCGGTCGAGCAGATCTCGCGCGTCGTCGAGGAAGGCGGCGCCGGCCGCGGTCAGCACGAACCGCTTCTTCACCCGGGCGAACAGCTCGACGCCGAGATCCCTTTCCAGCGCGGCGATCTGGCGACTCAGCGAGGGCTGCGTCAGGTGCAGCCGGGTCGCCGCCCGGCCGACGTTCAGCTCCTCGGCGACCACGACGAACGACCGCAGCTGGCGCAGCTCCATGTTCATGCATCCTACGCATCAACTCCGGCTTCAACTTTCATTGGACGTATCAAGGTGCTTTTTCCTACCGTCGAAGGGACGAAAGGAACCACCGTGTACGTCTTCCCAGTGACAGTGATCGAGAAGGTCCGCCGCGAAGCCAACTCCGCCCTGCCCAACGCCCCCGTCGTACCGCACGTGGAGGTCGAGCCCCGCCATCCGCTGCGCGCGGTCCTGCGCTGGGCGCGCCGCTCCCGGCAGGGCGTGTGCGAAGCTGATCGGCGTGATCGAAGTGCGCAGGTTGCGAGTACTGCGGGCCCTTGCTGACCACGGCACCGTGACGGCGGCCGCCGAGGTCCTGCACCTGACCCCGTCGGCCGTCTCGCAACAACTGGCAGCCCTCGAGTCCGAGGTCGGCCAGGAACTCCTCGAACGCCGCGGCCGCCGCGTCGCGATCACGTCGGCCGGCCGCCTCCTCCTCACCCACGCCGACACCATCCTCACCGAGGTCGAACGCGCCGAGGACGCCATGCGCCTCTACGCCGACGGCACCACCGGCGAACTCCGCATCGCCGCCTTCGCCACCGCCATCAGCCTCCTCGTCGCACCCACCCTGGCCCGCCTCCGCGACTCCACCCCCGGCCTGCACCTGGTCATCCAGGACGCCGAAGGCCACCAGGCCCTGACCCAACTCCTCGACGGCGAGGTCGACCTGGCCGTCACCGTCGAACACCGAGGCTCCCCCCACGACGACCGCCTCACCCTCACCCCTTTGTACGCCGAGCCCTTCGTCGCGGTTCTCCCTCCGACGCACCCCGCCGCTCTGTCGCCCGATCCCGTCGACCTGACCGCCCTGGCCACCGACGACTGGGTCATGACCTCGGTAGGCAACCCCATCCGAGACGTAGTCCTCCTCGCCTGCGAACAATCCGGCTTCCAGCCCCGCATCGTGCACACCTCAGACGATTTCCGCTCGGTCGCGGCGCTGTGCGCTGCGAACGCGGGCGTCTCGCTGGTGCCGCGCCTGACGCTGCCACCCACTACGCCTGCGGCGATCCGCCCTCTGCAGCCGCCGACGCCGACTCGCCGGGTGCTCGCGGCGACTCGGCGGGCGCGCGCGGATCATCCGCTCATCACCGCGACCCTCAAGACGCTGGCGGAAACCGCGGGCTCACTCGACCTCTGACAGCAACTTCCGCACCTCTTCGGACCGCGGGTCGCCGAGGCGTTCGTACAGCTGGATCGAACGCTCCCAGAGCGGCACGGCCTCGGCTGTGCGATCGAGCGCGACGAGGGTTCGGCCGAGGAGGTGGAGCGCCGGGGCTTCGCGGTTTTCGGCCGGGTGGCGGGCGGCGATCTCCAGGCCGGCGCGGAGGACGGGTTCGGCGGCGGTGAAATCGCCGGCCGCCAGCAGCGTGTGGCCGAGTTCTTCGAGGGTGTCGGCCTCGACGACGTCCCGGTCCAGGCGCTGGACCGAATCCAGGTTGCCGCGCAGGATCTTGATGGAGTCGTCGTACTGGCCGCTCTCGCGGTAGGAGCGGCCGATCATGTTGGTGTGTACCGCGGCGGGGATGGGCAGGGACCGCTCGGGCATCAAGGTCAGCGCGCGGTCGAAGGCGGTGCGTTGGCGCTTCAGGTCTCCGGCCAGGCCGGCGAGGGCGCCCAGGCCGACGTTGGCGCCGACCTCGAACTTGGTGACGCCGTGCTCGACGACCACCGCCAGCGCCTCCTCGGCGTACGGCAGGCCTTCGGCGGGGCGGCCCGCGCAGCCGAGGCCGTAGCCGAGGTCGATCAGGCAGATCGCGAGATCGGTCGGGGTTCCGGATCGCCGGGCGATCGGGAGGGCCTTGCGCAGCCACGGCTCCGACTCGTCGTACAGCGCGAGGCAACCACAGACGAAGCCGGCCTGGTAGTAGCGCCCGAACTCCAGGGCCGGGGGAAGGACCTCGGCGATGGCGGTGACCGCCAGCATCGCGGATCTGGCCTCTTCGAATCTCATCAGGGAGACCGCCAGCTGAGGCATCCCGAGGGCCAGGCGTACGGCGATGAGGCGCTCGTCCGGCGTACCGATCGCGGCGGACCGGACGAGCCCGACCAGGTTCGGCAGCTCGGGCCTCAGCCAGGCCTCCACCTGGTCGACGTCGTCGAGGTCACCAGCTCCTTCGGACCACGGCACACCGGTTCGCGACCCGTACTGCGCGTCGCGTCCACGCAACTCGTTCCAACGCCACAGCACCGACAGGTAGCACTTCAGCTCGCGCTGACGGGCCTCCGCGCGCATCGGTTCAGGCAGCTCCGCGGCCGCGATCGCCCGGCCCGCCTCGCGCACCAGATCGTGCATCGAGTACTGATGAATCGCCGGCGTCTCCAGCAGGTGTACGTCGACCAGGCGTTCCAGCAGATCTTCGGCGTCGTCCAGCGACACGTCGAGCACCTTCGCGGCCGCCCGCAACGGGAAGTGCTCGCCGTCGAACAACGCCAGTACGGCGAACGCCTGCGCGGCCGCCGCGTCGACCGGCGGCCCGCCGGCCAGATGGCTCAGGGACAGGCCGATGCTGCGACCGACCTCCGCCTGCGGAGCAGTCAGCATCTCCGAGCGGCCGCGCTCTGCGGACAGCGTCGCCGCGACCTCGCGCAGCCCGTTCGTCCGGGCCCGGCCACCCGCGATCCGGATCGCCAACGGCAGCAGGCCGCACTTCCGCACGATCTCGAGCGCCGCGTCACGGTCCCAGCCGGTCGTCGTACCGATCGCTTCTTCGAGCAGCTGGACGGCTTCGGTCTCGGTGAGGACCTCGAGGGCGAGGTGCCGCGCGCCGGGGAGCGCGGCCAGCGTGTGGCGGCTCGTGATGACGACGACGGCGCCGGGGGTTCCCGGCATCAGCAGCGTCACCTGCTCCACACTCGCGACGTCGTCCAGCACCAGCAGGATCTGTCGGCCGGCCAGCGCTGTCCGATATCGCGCGGCCGTTGCCTGAACCTGTTCCGAGGGGCCGGCGGTCGGGAGCCCGAGCGCGAGCAGCAATGCGTCGAGTGCTTCGGCGGTGGTCAGTGGCTTGTCGCCGCCCCCGCGCAGGTTGAGGTACAGCTGACCGTCCGGGAACTCGCTGACGACCTGATGCGCAGCGTGTACCGCGAGGGTGGTCTTGCCGATGCCGGCCATTCCGCCGATGGACGAGATGACGATGCCAGGTGCGGCGGCACGCGGCGATCGGAGCAACCGCAGCAGTGCGCCCAGCTGCTCGGACCGGCCGATGAAGTCGGTGACGGGCGGCGGCAGCTCCCGCGGTCCGCCGACCGCGACTTTGGCGGCTGCTGGCCGGTGTGCGGCCGCGGCCAACTGACTGTGCTCCTCGTCGTCCAGCCGGAGGGCTTCGACGAGTCGACCCACGGTCGCCGGCCGTGGGTACAACCGCCGCCCTCCTTCGAGGGCGTTGATCGCCTGCACGCTGAGCCCGGCCAGCTCGGCGAGGCCTTCCTGGGTCAGCGCCGACCGCGCGCGGAAACCGCGGAGCAGCTGGGCGAAACCGGCGCGGGGGTCCACCGGGTCATCCTGAGGCCTCGGCGGCCGGGTCGCAATCAGCCGCGGGCTTCGTCGTACTCGTCGCGCGCGCTCTGTACCTCGGGCACCTTCGCCTCGACCCACTCCGTGATGCAGCGCACGTACGTCGCCGCCTCGGTGCCCAGTGGGGTCAGGGAGTAGTCGACGCGTGGTGGGATGACCGGCTGCGCTGCCCGGTGGACGAAGCCGTCGCGTTCTAAGGTCTGCAGGGTCTGGGCGAGCATCTTCTCGCTGACGCCTTCGATGTGGCGGCGGAGTTCGCTGAAGCGGTAGGAGCGGTCCAGGAGGGCGACCAGGACCAAGACGCCCCAGCGGCTGGTGACGTGTTCCAGGATCACGCGGGACGGGCAGCCGACGCGGTTCACGTCGGGGAGCAGAGCGGTCATCGGAGCCTCCTTACTTCGAGAGTAGTACCTTACTTCAAAGTGGGTACTTTCGCAGAGTTAGTACCCTCGCTACGGTGAGTGTAAGAGAGAAACTCGACCGGAGGAAGAAGCAGAGATGAGCATCGTTGTGACGGGGTCGACCGGGTCGCTGGGGCGGCTGGTGATCGAGGAGCTGCTGGCGGCGGGGGTGCCAGCCGGGGAGATCAAGGCGGTTGCCCGGAGCAAGGAGAAGGCGGCTGACCTGGCCGAGCGCGGGGTCGAGGTCGTGGTCGCGGACTACGACCGGCCGGAGACGTTCGACGGCGTGCTGTCGGCCGGCGACCGGGTGCTGCTGGTCTCGGCGACCGAGGCCGGGCGGCGGATTCCGCAGCACCAGGTGGTGATCGACGCCGCGAAGGCCGCGGGGGTCGCGCAGCTGGCGTACACCGGCGTCTTCGGTGGACCGGACGCGGACTTCGTGCTCGCCGACGACCACCGCGCCACCGAGCAGGCGATCCTCGACTCGGGCTTGCCGTACACGTTCCTGCGCAACAACTGGTACACGGAGATCCTGCTCCTCGGGCTCGACCACGCGGTCGATGCGGGCGCGGTCGTCAACGGCGTCGCCCCCGGCAGCCGGATCGCGACCGCGGCGCGGGCGGACTACGCCGCCGCGGCGGCCGTCGTACTGCGGACGGACGGGCACCTCGGTCAGGCGTACGAGCTGAGCGGCGACACCGCGTGGGCGTTCGACGAGTTCGCCGCCGAGGTCGCGGCGCAGGCCGGGAAGCCGGTCGTGCACACGACGCTGGGCCACGAGGACAACCACGCGCGGCTGGTCGCGATCGGCCTGCCCGCGGACTACGCCGAGGTGCTCGCCGACGTCGACGACGCGATCTCGCGCGGCGCCCTGGCCGGTACGCCGGGCGACCTGGCGCGCCTGATCGGCCGCCCGACCACGCCGATCGCCGACACGATCCGCGCGGCGCTCAACTAGAACAAAGGGGGATCCACGGACACGGAGTCCGTGGATCCCCCTTCCCCCAGGTCCAGGTCAGCCCAGGTGGGCCGCCGCCGAGCGGGCGACCGCCTCGAAGTTCGCGGGCTTGATGCCCTTGCCCATCTCGCGGAACGCGACCACCGACACGATCGCGCCCTTGCGCGTCACGGCGTACGGGAAGCCGCCGTCCTCGCTGCCCGGGTCCGACGGCAGCGGGTAGTCGTACCAGCGGACGATCCGGGTCGCGTCGCCGACCGCGATCGCGCGGTTCTCGGTGACCTTGCGCGCGTGCGTCGGCGCCGGCCGCGCGGCCTTGCAGCTCGCGATCGTCTTCAGGATCGAGTCGTACGCCGCGGTCGCCGCCTTGGCGTCGGCGTACCGGGTCAGCCACTGGCCGCCGTCGGCGTCGAGGCCGTTGGTGAAGTTGCGGCTGAGCGCGCCGAGCACCCCGTCGCCGCGGGTCGAGCCGCGGCCGCAGATCGGCGTACTGGCACTGCCGGCGGTCGCGGCCCAGCCGCGCTTCGGGTCGCCCTTGGCGACCTCGCCGCCGGTGAGCAGCATCGAGTTGGTCAGGCGGACCGGTTTGAGCGGTGTCGGTGTCTCCACTGGCTTCCCCGGAGTCTTCGTCGGCGTGGGTACGCCGGTGGGAGTGCCGCTCGGCGTGGCCGAGGGCGTCGCCGTCGGCGTCCCCTCGGTCGGCGTACCGGTCGGCGTCGGTGTGCTGGCCGGGCCGGTGGGCGCGGTGCTCAGCGGGGCCGGGCTCCCGGTGCCCGGCTTGTCGTTGCCACAGGCGGCCAGCGCCAGCGGCAGCACGGCCATCGTGGCCGCGATCTTCCATCCCCGTACCGACATGTCGTCAACCTTCTGCTCGTTCGCTCCTCGACCCAATGGACGCTAGCGATCGGCATTTGGTTGGCTCCGGATTTCCCGCCGGTTTCGGTGTCTCAGTTCCCGATCGTCGCGAGCACGGCCGCATGATCCGACGGCCAGACGCCGTCGACCGGCCGATCACCGGTACGCCGTACGCCGGTCACCCGCGCCGGCGGCCCGACGTGGATGTAGTCGACCCGGCAGCTCGGCCCGAAGGTGACGTACGGGTTGGCCGCGTCCCAGGTCGGCCCGGGCCCGTCGGCGTACTCCCAGGCGTCGATCAGCACCAGCCCCGGTACGGCGGGCGCCGTCCGCACGCCGCCGAACAGCCGCAGCTCGTCGGAGTCGGGCACCGCGTTGAAGTCGCCGGTCACCACCGGTGGGTGCGAACCGGGGCGCTCGGCAACAAACCCGGCCAGCGCCCGGACCTGCGCGCAGCGGACGGCCGAGGCGTGCAGCGGCGCCTCCAGATGCGTGGTGAAGAACGGGACGCCACCGGTCCGCGCATACAGCGCATTGCGTCCCTCAGCACCGGGAAGGTCCAGCATCGCGGGCTCCTCCAGCGGCCACCGGCTCAGCAGAGCGTTGCCCACGGCAACCGATGGGTCGCCGATGCGCTCCTGCCACAGCTCCGGCCGCCGCAAGGGCGCGTACGCCCAGTGCATCCCCAGCTCGGCAGCGAGCTGACCCGCCTGGTTCTCGTTGCCCTGGGCCCACACTTCCTGGAGCCCGATCAGGTCGGCGTCGGCCTCCCGCAGTACGGCGAGAATCACTTCGGCCCGTTCCTCCCACGGGCCGAAGCGCCACCACACGTTCCAGGTGAGGACCTTCACCCGCGGCGGCGGCCGTCCAGCCCGAGCGTGGAGACCCGCGCGATCAGCGACCGCGGGATGAAGCGAGCGCCAGCCACGATCAGCTTGTAGCGCCAGGACGGGACCGAGACCGCCTTGCCCTGCATCAGGTCCTTCCAGGCCTCGTCGACCAGGTCGGTCGCGTCCAGCCACATGAACGACGGGATGGAACTCTTGTCCATCCCCATCCGCGCGTGGAACTCGGTGTGCACGAAGCCCGGCGCGAGCGCCATCACCGCGACGCCCTTCGCGTGCAGCTCGATCGCGAGACCGGAGGAGAAGCTCGTCACCCACGCCTTGTGCGCGGCGTACGTCCCACGCGGGACGAACCCGGCCACCGACGACACGTTCACGACCGCACCCGAGCCGCGCTCGATCATCGGCAGCACCGCCGCGTGCGTCAGCCGCAGTACGACGCGCACCAGAAGGTCGAGCTGCTGCTCCTCCTGCTCGATCGTGTTCGCCCAGAACGGTTTCTTCTGGCCGAACCCGGCGTTGTTCACCAGCACCTCGATCGGCCCGTCCGCGAACCGCCGCTCGACCACCGCCAGCTGCTCCGGATCGGTCAGGTCCGCCGCCAGCACCTCGCACGCGACGCCGTGCAGCTTGGTGATCTCGGCCGCGACGTCCTTCAGCCGTTCCTCGTCCCGGGCCACCAGCACCAGGTCGTACCCCTCGAGCGCCAGCTTGTCCGCGAACGCCCGCCCGATTCCCGCCGTGGGCCCGGTAACCAGCGCAGTAGCCACGCCACTATCCCTCCGTCGGTGAGGCCCCCAGTCTGTCACTATCCTGGCCGGATGCTCGCCCCCGTGGACACCTGGGTGCTGGATCTCGACAACACCCTCTACCCGCCGGCCACCGGTCTCGCCGACCAGATGAACGCGCGCATCCGCGAGTACGTCGGGCGGAGGCGCTGACTGCACTGCCCGGGCGCAAGCTTGTCTACACCAACAGCACCGCCTGGCACGCCGATGGGGACGGCCTGGGTGGACCGCTCACCGAGCAGCGGTACGGCGTACGAGCTGCTCGGTGAACGGCGGTGGCACGTGCGGGCCCTGACGGCGTTCCTCTACTCCTTGACCGCGCCCGCGGTCAGGCCCTGGACGATGTAGCGGCTGGCCACCGCGAACAGGATCATCGTCGGGATGATCGACAGCACCGCCGCGGCCGACATCGAGCCCCAGTCGATGTTGTAGCTGGAGATGAAGCCGTTCAGCGCCGCCGGGACGGTCTTGTTGCTGTCGCTGTTGAGCAGCGTGACCGACAGGAACAGCTCGTTCCAGCAGTTCACGAAGTTGAAGATGTACGACGCGGCGATGCCGGGCGTCATCACCGGGACGAGCACCCGGAACAGCGCCGAGAACCGCGAGCAGCCGTCGACCATCGCCGCCTCCTCGAGCGACGCGGGGACGTTCTCGAAGAAGCCCCGGAGCATCACCGTGCACAGTGGAATCGACACGGCGACGTACACGAGCACCAGACCGACGCGACTGTCGACCAGGTACATCCGCGTCATCAGGATGTACAGCGAGCCCAGCGCGATGAAGCCGGGGATCATCTGCGTCACCAGGAACGCGCCCATCACCGCGCCCTTGGAGACGAACTCGAACCGGGCCAGCACGTACGCCGCCAGCAGCGACACCACCGTCGCCAGCGCGGCCGCGACCAGCGACACGATCAGGCTGTTGCCGATGAACACCCCGAAGTTCGACTGCTCGAACAGGCCGGTGTAGTTCTCCAGCGAGAACTCCGAGGGCCAGTACTTCAACGGGTAGGCGAAGATCGAGCCCGGGTCCTTGAACGACGTGACCAGGATCCAGTACAGCGGGAACACGGTCAGCAGCAGGCAGATCCCGAGCCCGGTGAAGCGCGCGATCTTCCCGGCCAGCGACTGGTCGAGGATCATCCGGCCACCACCTTCCGTCGGGTCTTCGGTGTCCGGGTCCGGACCGCGAGCAGGTAGAAGATCGCGAACAGCAGCAGCACGAAGACCACCATCACGCCCATCGCGGAGGCGCGCCCGTAGTCGCCCTCCTGGGTCACCTGGATCATGTACGACGTGACGATGTGGGTCTCGTTCGCGGGCCCGCCGCCGGTCATGCCGAAGATCAGCTCCGGCGAGTTGAACGTCCAGATGATCCGCAGCAGCACGGTCAGCGCGAGCGTGGTCCGGATCGACGGGATGGTGATGCTGAACAGGGTCCGGACCTTGCCGGCGCCGTCGATCGCCGACGCCTCGTACAGCTCGTCGGGGACGGACTGCAGCGCGGCCAGGATCATGATCGCGAAGAACGTCACGCCGTACCAGACGTTCGCGGCGATCACCGCGACCATCGCGTACTTCGCGTCGGCCAGCCAGGGCACGGGCGTGTCGATCAGGTGCGTCTTCATCAGCAGGTCGTTGACGACGCCGAACTCACCGTTGAACATCCAGCGGAACAGGATCCCGATCAGGAAGCCGGACACCGCCCACGGGAAGAACACCAGCGCCTGGTACGCGCCGCGGAAGCGGAACTTGCGGCGCAGCCAGAGCGCCATCGTGAACCCGATCAGGAACTGCGGCACCAGCGACCCGACCACCCAGACGATCGAGTTCTTCACCGTCCCGCGGAACATCTCGTCGCCGACCAGGGTGCGGAAGTTGTCCAGCCCGATCCACGAGGTGTCGGACAGGTCGTTCAGGTTGTAGTTGCGGAAGGCCATCGAGATGCCGTTCAGCAACGGGTAGTAGGTGAACAGCCCGACGAACGCGATCGCGGGCAGCATGAACGCGAGCAGCACCAGCGCCGTCCGGCCGGTGAACCGCCGCCGCCCGCCGGCCGGAGGCCGCGAGCCCGCCGTACGACGGGAACTCGCGGGCGGCCTCGTGTCGACAGCCATCAACTCACTTCCCGGCCCACTTGGCCGTCCAGTACTCGTCCCAGCCCTTCAGGATCTCGGCGGGCTGGGCCTTGCCGGTGATCAGCTTCTGCACGTCGGCGTCGGACTTGTTGCCCCACTCGGTCGACCACGGCACGCCGCGCGGCTGGGTGACCACGACGTAGGTGTCCGGCGAGGAGTTCATCGCGACGTACGACGCCCACGGGCCGTCCTTGAAGAACGGGTCCTCGGCGGCCGACTTGAGGATCGGGACCAGGCTGTTCTCCTTGGAGAAGGTCAGCGCGGAGTCGCCCGAGGTGAGGAACTTGACCAGCTTGACCGCCTCGGCCTTGTGCTCGCTGCCCTGCGCAACACCCCAGCCGGCGTTGGCCAGCGGCTGCGCGGCCTTACCGGTCGGGCCGACCGGCAGCGGCGCGGTGCCCCACTGGTCCTCCTTGATCGTCTTGGACTCGCGGACGGTCGCGATCACCTCGGGGTCCTGGAGCAGGAAGCCCGTCGTACCGGAGGTGAAGCCCTGCACCATCTCCGGGTACCCCCAGCTCACCGAGGACGGCGGGGAGGCGTTCTTGAACAGGTCGAGGTACAGGTTCAGCGCGTCGACGGCCTTCGGGGACGAGAAGATCGTCTTGCCGTCGGTCAGCTTGAACGCGTTGTCCTTGTTGATGTCGTCGATCACGTAGCCGGAGATCACCGCGATCGCGTTGCCGGCCCCGCCGAGCCCACCGCGGAACGAGTAGCCGTACTTGTTCTTCTTCGGGTCGTTGATCTTCTTGGCCTGCTCGACCATCTCCGACCAGCTCTTCGGCGGCCCGGCGAACCCGGCCTGCTGGACCAGGTCCTTGCGGTAGAACAGCGACAGGCCGTAGAAGCCGTACGGGACCATGTACGACTTGCCGCCCTGCTGCGTGACGGCGAGCGCGTTCGGCGTCAGCGCCTGCAGACCGTCCCAGTCCTTCAGGTCGGGGGCCATGTCGTAGATCCACTTGTTGGTGGAGAACGGGCCGACCGTGGTGTCCCGCACCTCCAGCACGTCGACGCCCTTGCCGGACTGCAGCATCTGGGTGATCTTCTGGTCGGCCTGGTTGGTCGGTGGTGAGATCAGCTGCACCGTGATCCCGGAGTTCGCCTTCTCGAAGTCGGCGATCAGCTTCTTGAGCAGCGCGGTCCGGGTCGGGTTGGTCAGGCTCTCGACCATCTGGAGCTTGACCTCACCGCCGCTCTGGGCCTTCTCGGCCGGGCCGGGGCCGCAGGCGGTGAGCGCCAGCGTGGCGGCGGCCAGGGCCGCGGTCAGAGGTGCGAGCATCTGTCGGTGACGCATGGCGCTTCTCCTCAGGGGATGTGGGCCAGGGCAGGGGACATCAGACGAGTTGGTCAACCGTTGTCCGCACATTAACCACATTCACGCGGGGTGGACAAGAACTCGCCGCAGATGTGACCGTAAGTGGTCTGAGGACTTAACATCAGTACGCCGGGTCGGACCGGCTGGTGGAACGGGGAGGAGGCGGCCGATGGCGGCGACCGACCGCGCGTTGACCGGGCTGCGGCAGATGATCGCGTCCGGCGAGCTCGGCCCGGGGGCGAAGTTCCCGCCGGAGCCGGAGCTGTGCGACCACCTCGGAGTCTCCCGCAGTTCGTTGCGCGAGGCAACACGTTCGCTGGCCGCGCTGGGCGTGATCGAGTCGCGGCACGGGTCGGGCACGTACGTGTCGGCGCTGGATCCGGCGGAGATCATCAGCCGGTTCTCGTTGTCGGTCGAGCTGATCCCTCTGGAAGGTGTGCTGCAACTGCTCGAAGTACGCCGGATCCTGGAGGCGCACGCGACGGCCGCTGCCGCCGCGCGGCAGGATCCCGCGCTGGCTGAGCGTCTCGCCGGCATTCTCGACCGGCTCGAGGCGACCACCGACGCGGGTGAGATCCAGGCCCTCGACGCCGAGTTCCACGGCGCGATCTGCGAGGCGGGTGGGAACCCGACGGTGACCGCGCTGACCGGGGTGATCCGCGGGCGCGGTGGGCACTACCGGATCTTCGAGCCGGGCGCGGACTTCGACGCGATCAAGCGGACCAGCGATCTCGGGCACCGGGCGATCCTCGCGGCGATCAGCCACCGGGATCCGGCCGCCGCGGCGACCGCGGCGTCGGCGCACATCGCGCAGACGGAGCTGTGGTTGCGGGCGCTGCGGCCGGAGCCGCAGGTCGAGCTCCCCGCCGCCGACTGACCGGCGAGCGCGATCGCGCCCGGCGTCAGGCGTCAGGCGTCAGGCGTCAGGCGTCAGGCGTCAGGCGTCAGGCGTCAGGCGAGCGCTATCGCGACGATCCCCGCCAGCACCACGGCGCTGCCGAGCAGCCGGCGCTTCGCGCCCGACTCACCGAGCACGAGCCACGCCGCCAGCCCGCTCAGCACGATGCTCATCTCCCGCGCCGGCGCGACCAGACTCACCGGCGCCAGCCGCATCGCGTACAGCACCATCAGGTAGGCGATCGGCGACAGCACCCCGACGACGAGGATCTCGCGCCTGTTCTCCCTCCAGAGCAGCCGCAGCGGCTCCGGCTTGCTGAGGACCTGCGGCGCGAGCAGCAGACTCTGCAGGATCGACGCCGCGGCGAAGTAGATCAACGGCGGCACCGCCAGGTCGGTCACCGAGAACGCGTCCCACAACGTGTACGCCGCGATCAGCGCGCCGGTCGCCACGCCGTACACGACCCCGGCCCTGACGCCGCCCCGCGCCGACTGTTGCCTTCGGCCACCACTGATGCCGAGTACGCCGGCGATGATCAGCGCCGCGCCGACCAGGCCGAGGACGCCGGGGCGCTCGCCGAGCAGGAGCACCGCGAAGGCGACCGACAGCAGCGGCCCGGTCCCCCGCGCGACCGGGTAGACGACGGACAGGTCGCCGACGTCGTACCCGCGTTGCAGGACGATGCCGTAACCGATGTGCAGCACCGCGGTGACCAGGGCCGCGACGAGCCAGTTCCAGTGCGGGTGCACGTCGGACGTGATCAGCGCGATCACCAGCGCCGGGAGCAGGAGCATGCTCGCGGCCGTGTAGTAGGACCAGACGAAGGCCGCGCCACCGCGTCGTACGCGCTTGGCAGCGAAGTTCCAGGCGGCGTGCAGCACGGCGGCGCCGAGCACGAGGGACAGGGCTGTGGCGTTCACCGCCTGTCAGTCTCCCACCGCGTCGGCTCTGCACGGAAATTTCTTTCTGATGTCGAGATCTTGCAGCGATCCGTCGGAGAGCCGTACTGTCCGGGCACCAACGTCCGAGGGGGTTCCGTTGTCCCACCCAAGGTTCCGTCGCCGCCGGCTCGCGGTGACCAGTGTCGTCGTCGGCGCGCTGCTGACTGGTACCGCCCTGACCGCCACCGCCGCTCCCCGGCCCGTTCCCCGGGAGACCCGGGCCGGACTCGATCCGGCGCTCGTCCAGGGCCGCGGCGCGACCGTGCCGTTCGTCGAGCAGGAGGCCGAGAACGCGTTCACCACCGGCGAGAAGATCGGCCCGAGCCGGGAGGCGTACACGCTGCCCGCCGAGGCGTCCGGGCGGACCGCCGTACGGCTGACCGAGCGCGGCCAGTACGTCGAGTTCACGCTGACTCGGCCGGCCAACGCGCTGACACTGCGGTACTCGATCCCGGACTCTGCCGATGGTGGCGGCCTGCGGGCGCCGCTCGACGTGACCGTCAACGGCAAGCGCAAGCAGACGATGACGCTGACCTCGGAGTACGCCTGGCTGTACGGGATGTACCCGTTCTCGAACGACCCTGACGTCGACCCGATCCCCGGTTGGTGGAAGCCCGAGCCGGACCCGGTGAGCAAGCCGTTCCGGCCGAACCACTTCTACGACGAGCAGCGGCTGCTGCTCGGCAAGACCTACCGCGCAGGCGATCGGGTGCGGTTCTCGGTGCCGCGCAACACCCCGGCCTCGTGGTACGTGCTGGACGTCGCTGACTTCGAGCTCGTCGCACCGCCGAAGCGGGCGCCGCTGCGGTCGCTGGACGTGCGCCTCTTCGGCGCCGATCCGACCGGCCGCCGGGACTCCGCGCCGGCGATCGACCGGGCCATCGCTGCCGCTCGGAAGCTCGGCTGGTCGGTGTTCATCCCCGCCGGGACGTTCCAGGTGAACCGGCACATCGTCGTCGACAAGGTGACCGTGCAGGGCGCGGGAAACTGGTGGTCGATCATCAAGGGCTCGGTACTGCCGCTTCCTGAGCCTGCGCCGGACAAGTCGGTGCACTCGGCGCCCGGCTTCTACGGCAAGTACGCCGCCGACGGCGGCAGCACGCGCGTGCATCTCGCCGACTTCGCGATCGAGAGCGACGTCCGGGAACGGATCGACACCGACCAGGTCAACGGCATCGGCGGCGCGATCGGCGGCGGCTCGTCGATCCGCGGCCTGTACCTGCACCACACCAAGGTCGGCATCTGGCTCGACGGCCCGATGGACGGCCTGCTGATCCGCGACAACATCATCGTCGACCAGATCGCCGACGGGATGAACCTGCACCTCGGGGTCTCGGGAGTCCGCGCGACCAACAACTTCGTCCGCAACAGCGGCGACGACGGGCTCGCGATGTGGTCGGAGGCTGGCTCGTCCGGCCTGGTGAACCACGACAACGTCTACGACCACAACACCGTCCAGACCCCCGTGCTGGCCAACAACATCGCCATCTACGGCGGCCGCGACAACGCCGTCACCGACAACCTCGTCGCCGACCCGATCCGCGAGGGCAGCACCCTGCACGCCGGCTCCCGCTTCGGCTCGACGCCGTTCGAAGGCAAGCTGACGTTCGCCCGCAACACCACCGTCCGAGGCGCCCCCCGAGACCTCAACTGGGACCTCGGCCTCGGCGCGATCTGGCTCTACGCGCTGCAATCGGACATGGAGGGCCAGATCGAGATCACCGACAGCTCCTTCCTCGACTCGACGTACAACGCCTTCATGTTCGTCGTCGACTGGCCGGTCAAGGACGACTACTCCCTGACCAACGTCACCGTCCGCAACATCAAGGTCGACGGCACCGGCACCAACGTCGTCAACGCCCGAGTGGGCGGCGCCGCAACCTTCGAGAACGTCGACGCCCGCAACGTCGGCGCCCCCTTCATCAACAACTGCGGCACCTTCCACTTCAACGGGCCACCTGAGTTCGACGTCCACCTCTTGGAGGGCAACGACGGAGGCTGGACGGGTGCCTCGTGGTGCGAGGACCGCCCACCCGTCGTACCGCCCCCGGCTCCTTCCGCCTGGAAATGACCACAGGCACCGCGCCGCCTGAGTTCGTTGAGGCGGCGCGGCGTCCGCCCGCGCAGCGTGGTGCTCGGGGCGACCGCCCCCTCCCCTCTTCCCCACCAACAACCCGCGGCGCACCCGATCTGGACACCCGAGGCGGCGTGGCGCCCGCGCGTGCAGCGTGGCGTCCGGGCGACCGCCCCCTCCCCCCTCAACCTGCGCCCCCTCGCTCAAGCCACCCCGGCTCTCCCGCTCTCCGGCCGGTGCGGCCTCAACCCCCACCACCTCCCCGGCCGCATCACCACCAACCTCAGCCGACCACCGCCCCGGCCCACCAACCACCCGCACCGCGCCGCCTGAGACACCCCAGGCGGCGCGGCGTACCGGCGTACTAATGTCGAGGCATGCGTGCACATGCTCAGCGGCTGAACGGGCTCGGGACGACGATCTTCGCCGAGATGTCGGCGCTCGCGGTGCGGACCGGGGCGGTGAACCTCGGGCAGGGCTTCCCCGACACCGACGGGCCCGACTCCGTGCTCGAGGCGGCGATCACCGCCATCCGCTCCGGCGCGAACCAGTACCCGCCCGGCCGCGGCATCCCCGCGCTGCGGCAAGCGATCGTCGACCACCAGCGCCGCTTCTACGGCCTCGAGTACGACCCCGACACGCAGGTGCTCGTCACCACCGGCGCGACCGAGGCGATCGCCGCCGCCCTGCTCGCGTACGTCGAACCAGGTGACGAGGTGATCGCCCTCGAGCCCTACTACGACTCGTACGCCGCCTGCATCGCGATGGCCGGCGGCCACCGCGTCCCGGTCACGTTGCGCGCCCCGGACTTCCGGCTCGATCTCGACGAGCTCCGCGCCGCAATCACCCCGCGGACGAAGGTGCTGCTGATCAACTCCCCACACAACCCCACCGGCACGGTCCTCACCGACGACGAGCTCCGCGGCATCGCCACCCTCGCGGTCGAGCACGACTTGGTGGTGATCACCGACGAGGTCTACGAGCACCTCATCTACGACGGCGGCCGGCACCGCCCGCTCACGGCGTACGAGGGGATGGCCGAGCGCACCGTCTCGATCGGCAGCGCCGGCAAGACGTTCTCGGTGACCGGCTGGAAGATCGGCTGGGTCACCGGTACGCCGGAGGTGGTGACCGCGGTGAACACCTCGAAGCAGTTCCTCACCTACGTCTCCGGCGCCCCCTTCCAGCCCGCCGTCGCCGAAGCACTTGCCCTGGGCAACGACTACTTCGACGGCGTCCGCGCCGGCCTCCAGCAGCGCCGCGACCTGCTCTGCGACGGCCTTTCAGCGCTGGGCTTCGGCGTCCACCGGCCGCAGGGCACGTACTTCGTCACCACCGACATCCGCCCGCTCGGCCACACCGACGGCGTCGAGTTCTGCCGAATGCTGCCGGAGAAGACGGGTGTGGTCGCGATCCCGCACCAGGTCTTCTACGACAACCTGGACGCCGGCCGCCCGCTGGTGCGCTGGGCGTTCTGCAAGAAGCTCGACGTCCTGGAAGAGGCGCTGAACCGACTCACCAAACTCTGACTCGACGGCGGCAGCACCCGGATCACGCGGGCCCGCTGGTTCCGACTATGGCAGGAAGCGCTTCAGCGTCTCCGGGTCCCGCGCGACCGCCGTGGTCCCGTCGTCCGCGGTGATGATCGGCCGCTGGATCAGGATCGGGTCCGCGACCATCGCCGCGATCCACTCGTCGCGGTGCTCGGCGTCCTTCGGTACGGACTTCAGCGCCGCGGCCACGGGCTCGTTCATCCGCACGACGTGCCACGGCTCGAGATCGAGCCGCTCGAGCGTCTCTCTGAGCTCCTCGACCGTCGGCGGGTCGTCGAGATACCGCCGTACCGTGTACTCGATCCCCGCTTCGTCGAACGCCGCGGTAGCAGCCCGGCACTTCGAGCACGCCGGATTGACCCAGATCTCCATCAGCGGTGGGTGAACCAGAGCTTGGTCGGCTGCTGCAACATCATCACCAGCAACGCGACATGCAGAGCCAGCCCGAGCAGACTCCCCGGCAGCGCACTCACCCCGCCCATGATCCCCAGCGCCGCCACCACGATCAGCATGATCCGAGCCCACGGCCGCCGCTTCCGCACGAAGATCGCCGGCAGGATGTAGGCCGCGCCGCAGATCAAGATCACCGCAACCACCAGCCCGCGCCTCCCCGGGTCGCCGGTCAACGTCTCAGCGATCTGCTCCCCCGCCGAGGTCAACGCGAACAGCCCCAGCAGGATGCACAGCCCACCCAACGCAAACGAGATCACCGAAGCGATGGTCACCTGCTTGGGCGGCGCCACCGGCCCGCCTTGATACCCGTACGCCGCCTGCTGCCCCCAAGGATTCCCCGGCTGCTGCCCGTGGCCACCCTGTCCAGGCTGCCCGAACCCACCCCCCTGCGGCCCCGGCTGAAACCCCGCCGGCTGCCCAAACGCCCCGCCGTACGGCCCCGGCCGCTCAGCCCCCGCCGCCGAGTCATACTGCGGCCCTCCCGAGGGCGCCTGCCCGCTCGCGCCGAACACCCCTTGGTACGGCCCAGGCTGCTCTCCCCGAGTCGGTGCGTCACCCCCGCCCTGCTGACCCCCGCCAAACGGCTGCCCAGCAACCCCACGCGGGTCAGCCGACGCCGCCGGCTGATTCACAGCAGGCGATTGCCCCGCCGCGGCCGAGGTCTGCTCACCGGCAGGCATCGACTGAGCCGAAGCGGACGACGGCTGCTGAGCAGAGGACGTCGGCTGGTCCGACGCCGACGACGGCTGCTGAGCAGCGGGCGCCACCTGAGCGGATGCAGATGCCGGCTGCTCACCGGCAGGCGACGGCTGCTGACCAGACGCCGAGGTCGGCTCACCCACGCCTGGCGACACCGGCTGACCAACCGCAGACGTCGACTCAACCGACCCGGCAGAGGCCTCCTGAGCGGAGGACGTCGGCTGGCCCGCCACGGACGAGGGATCCTGGGTGGCGCGCGGCGGCTCGGCCAACGCGGAGGAGGACTGCTCAACTGCAGGCGCCGGCAGCTCACCAGATGTCGAGACCGACTCACCCGCGACCGGTGGCGTCGGCTGGTCGCCGGACGGCGAACTCGGCTCACCCTCGACCGGCAGCGTCGCCTGATCGGCGGACGGCTCGGTTGGCTGGACGTCGGCCGCTGTGGGCTCGTCGGGGTTGTGCGGGGCGGCGGGGCCGCCGGGCTGGTCGCTCATGTGAGTGGGTGTCCTCCGCTTCCTTCCCACGATCCTCCCAGATCGCCCAACCGCCCGCGCGCACCGGCGGGGAAAGACCTCCGAGCCCGCCTACACTCCGCCGGATGACCAAGGAACTCCCCGCCCAGGCACGCGAACTCCTCGACGGGACAAACGTCGCCGTACTCGCCACCGTGACCCCGGACGGCAGCCCGCAGACCTCCCCGATCTGGGTCGGCCGCGACGGCGACGACATCCTGATCTCGTCGACCGCGGGACTGCGCAAGGTCCGCAACCTGGAGTCCGATCCCCGCGCGAGCCTGGTCGTCGTCGACAGCACCGACCCGCTCCGGTACGCCGAGATCCGCGGCACGGCGATCGTCACCGAAGACGCCGATCGCGTGGTCGCTCAGGCGCTGGCGACCAAGTACGCGGGGCCCGAGGCCGCCGCCGAGTACGCCGACCTTCCGCCCGAGGTCCAGCGGGTCGTCGTACGGATCACGCCGGATCGCGTGATCACCCGCGGCTGACCGGGGCCGGACGCCGTGGACGAGACCTCGCGATCGGGAGACCAATCTGCCGAAGGAGATGCACCGCCCGACGCTCGGCCGAGAGGGCGGGCGCTAGGTCACCGGGCGGGCGAACCTCCGGGTGAGCGGCGCGCGAGGGCGAGCGGGTCGGCAACCGAGCAGGCACGCGAGCGCGCGGGACAGGCGAGCGGGTCGGCGAGCGCGAGCGGCGGCGAGCGGGTGGGCGAGAGAGCGCCCGACAAAGGCGGCAAGCGGGTTGGCGAGCGGGAGAGCGCGCCGGTGTGCGGGTAGACGCGCCTCCGAGTGAGCGGCGACCGGGTAGCGACGAGCAGGCGAGCCCAGGTGAAGCACGTGCGAGCGGGTAGGCGAGAGCGCCCGATAACAGGCGGCAGGCGGGTTGGCGAGCGGCTGGGCGAGCGCGCGGATGAGCGGCGGGCGGGTGAGCGGCGGGCGGGTGAGCGGGTGCGCGGCGGGCTGGCGAGGCTCCAGGTGCGCGGCGCGCGGGACGGGCGGGGTGCGACCGAGCAGACAGGCGAGCACCAGCGCACGGAGGCGAGCGCGCGCGAGCGCCCGGATCAGCAGCGGGCGAGCGAGTGGGCGAGCGGGAGCACGCAAGCTGGCCTCCGGCCCAGCGGTGGGCGGGGCGGGCGGGGTTGCGACCGAGCAGTCGACTGGGCGAGTGAGCGACCGGCGGGTGAGTAAGCGGGTGGGCGGCGGGCGGCGTGGCGACCGAGCAGGCCGGCGAGCGCCCAGGTCAGCGGACGGGGGCGAGCGGATCGGCGAGCGCGCGAGCGCCCAGTGGGCGGCAGGCTAGCGAGCCTCCGGGCGAGCGGCGGGTGGGCGAGCGGGAGAGAGCGTAGGCAAGCCTCCGGGGTGAAGGGTGGGCAGGGCGGCGACCGAGTGGGCCGATGAGCGCCCAGGTCAGCGAGCAGTGGCGAGCGGGTGGGCGAGCGCCCGGACGAGCGGCGGGTGGGCGAGCGGGTGGGCGACCGAGCAGCTGGGCGAGCGACCAGGTGAGTGAATGAGTGGGGTGGCGGCGAGCGAATGAGCGGGCGGGCGCGAACGGGAGCGGAGCGGGTGAGCGGGCAAACGGATCTCGGTGGTGAGGTGTTGCTGACGGGTGGGCGGATGACTCGTGGGGTTGTGCGGGTTGGGGACACCGTGCGGCGGCCGCCGTCGGCCTTCGGGGCTTCCGTGCTCAGACGCTTGGAGCAGGCTGGCTTTGCCGGTGCGCCGCGTTGGCTTGGGACGGATGAGGTTGGGCGGGACGTG
Organism: Kribbella sp. NPDC051770; assembly: GCF_040681455.1. Taxonomy (NCBI): domain Bacteria; kingdom Bacillati; phylum Actinomycetota; class Actinomycetes; order Propionibacteriales; family Kribbellaceae; genus Kribbella; species Kribbella sp. NPDC051770. The sequence goes on from NZ_JBFAYT010000004.1 coordinate 193,807, forward strand.
CTGAGTTATCTGCCGGGGTGGGTTCCCGGGAAGTTGCGGGCTTGGAGTGATGCGCAGGTCGGGGCGGCGGGGGCGCTGGTGCGGGAGTTGCACGATGCGACTCGTGGCAGTGAACTGGTGGGGGACCAACAGGTGGTGTGCCATCACGATCTGGGGCCGAACAACGCGGTCTTCCGGGACGGGGTGCCGGTGGCCTTCATCGATTTCGATCTGGCTGGGCCGGGGAGTCCGTTGGAGGACCTGGGGTACATGGCTTGGCTTTGGTGTGTGTCGTCGAAGGCTGATCGGGCTTCGGTGGAGGCTCAGGCCCGGCAGGTGCGGGTGCTGGCTGATGGGTACGGGCTGTCGGCCGCAGAGCGGGGGCTGCTGGTGGATGCGATGTTGGAGCGGCAGTGCCGGAACGTGCGGTTCTGGGGTGAGGTGCCGCGGGGAGTTGCTAGTGCTGAACAGGTCGCCGAGAGGATTGCGTGGTCTCGGCGGGAGCTTGGGTTCACAGTGGAGCACCGCGAGGTGTTCGACGATGTTCTTGGGTGAGTAGAACGGCAGATGCCCGGGATCGAGGCGATCCCGGGCATCTGGCAGGCAGGACGTCAGCTGACTTCGAGGGCGTCCTTGGATTCGTTGAGGTGGACTCGGACTGTTTCGCCGTCTCGGACGGTGCCGGACAGGAGGCCTCGGGCCAACTCGTCGCCGATGGCTGATTGGACCAGGCGGCGGAGGGGGCGGGCGCCGTAGACGGGGTCGTAGCCGGTGAGGGCCAGCCATTCGAGGGCGTCTTCGCCGACGTCGAGGGTGATTCGGCGGTCGGTGAGGCGCTTCTGGAGGGCTGTGATCTGGAGGGCGACGATCTTGGTGAGCTCTTCGCTGCCGAGGGCGTCGAAGAGGACGATTTCGTCTAGGCGGTTGATGAACTCGGGCTTGAAGGACTGGCGGACCACGGCGAGGACCTGGTCTCGCTTGGCCTTGTCGTCGAGGGTGAGGTCGGCCAGGTACGCCGAGCCCAGGTTGCTGGTCAGGATGAGGATGACGTTGCGGAAGTCGACCGTGCGGCCCTGGCCGTCGGTCAGGCGGCCGTCGTCGAGGACCTGGAGCAGGATGTCGAAGACCTCGGGATGGGCCTTCTCGACCTCGTCGAGCAGGATCACCGAGTACGGGCGGCGGCGGACCGCCTCGGTCAGCTGGCCGCCCTCCTCGTAGCCGACGTACCCGGGTGGGGCGCCGACGAGGCGGGAGACGCTGTGCTTCTCGCCGTACTCCGACATGTCGATGCGGACCATCGCGCGCTCGTCGTCGAACAGGAAGTCCGCGAGCGCCTTGGCCAGTTCGGTCTTGCCGACGCCGGTCGGGCCGAGGAACAGGAACGAACCCGTCGGCCGGTCCGGGTCGGAGATCCCCGCGCGGGCTCGCCGGACGGCGTCGCTGACGGCCTTGACCGCCTCGCGCTGGCCGATCAGCCGGTGGCCGAGCTCGTCCTCCATCCGGAGCAGCTTGCCGGTCTCGCCCTCGAGCAGCCGGCCGGTCGGGATGCCGGTCCACATCGCGATCACCTCGGCGATCTCGGTCGGGCCGACCTCCTCGTTGACCATCGCGTCGGGACCGTCGGTGACCTCGGGCTCGGCGGCGGCCGCCTCCAGCTCCTTGGTCAGCTCCGGGATCTCGCCGTACAGGATCTCCGAGGCGCGCTGCAGCTCGCCGTCGCGCTGGGCGCGCTCGGCCTGGCCGCGCAGCTCGTCGATGCGCTCCTTGATCTCACCGACCCGGTTCAGGCCGGACTTCTCCTTCTCCCAGCGAGCCTCGAGCGCGCGCAACTCCTCCTCGCGGTCGGCCAGGTCGGCGCGCAGCCGCTCGAGCCGCTCGCGGCTGGAGGCGTCGTCCTCGCGGGACAGCGCCAGCTCCTCCATCTTCAGCCGGTCGACCGTACGCCGCAGCGAGTCGATCTCGACCGGGGAGGAGTCGATCTCCATCCGCAGCCGGGACGCCGCCTCGTCGACCAGGTCGATCGCCTTGTCGGGCAGCTGACGACCGGTGATGTACCGGTTCGACAGGGTGGCGGCGGCGACCAGCGCGCTGTCGGAGATGGCGACCTTGTGGTGCGCCTCGTAGCGCTCCTTCAGCCCACGTAGGATCGCGATCGAGTCCTCGACCGAGGGCTCGCCGACGAACACCTGCTGGAAGCGCCGCTCCAGCGCCGGGTCCTTCTCGATCCGGGTCCGGTACTCGTCCAGCGTCGTCGCGCCGATCATCCGCAGCTCGCCGCGGGCCAGCATCGGCTTCAGCATGTTGCCGGCGTCCATCGCGCCCTCGCCGGACGCACCCGCGCCGACGACCGTGTGCAGCTCGTCGATGAACGTGATGACCTGGCCGTCCGACTCCTTGATCTCGGTCAGCACCGCCTTCAGCCGCTCCTCGAACTCACCGCGGTACTTCGCGCCGGCCACCATCGCACCCAGGTCGAGGCTGATCAGCCGGCGCCCACGCAGGGACTCCGGTACGTCGCCCGCGACGATCCGCTGGGCCAGGCCCTCGACGACGGCGGTCTTGCCGACGCCGGGCTCACCGATCAGGACCGGGTTGTTCTTGGTTCGCCGGGACAGCACCTGGACCACGCGCCGGATCTCGGAGTCACGCCCGATCACCGGGTCGAGCTTGCCGTCGCGGGCCCGCTCGGTCAGGTCGATGCCGTACTTCTCCAGGGACTTGGTGGTGCCCTCGGCCTCCGGGGAGGTGATCCGCCGGTTGCCGCGCATCTGGTCGAACGCCTGCAGCAGCGCGTCCGGTGTCACGTCGAGCGCGGACTTGGCCACGCCGTCGACGGTCGCCAGGGCGATCAGCAGGTGCTCGGTCGAGACGAACTCGTCACCGAGCCCGAGCGCACGCTGCTCCGCCTGGTTCAGCACGTCGCTGGTCTTCGGCGAGAGGCTCGGCGCCTGCACGCTGCCGCCGCTCGCCTTCGGCAGGCGGGCCAGCTGCTCGGCGGTCTTGCGCCGGACAGCGTCCACGTCCCCGCCGGCGGCCTCGAGCAGACCGACCGTGGTCCCCTCGGGCTGCGCGAGCAGTCCTGACAGCAGGTGAATCGGTTCCACGGTCGGGTTGCCCGCCGCGGAGGTCTGACGGATCGCGACCGACAGGGTTTCCCGGGCCAGGGTCGTCAACCGCTGAACATCCATCTGGTTCCAGCCTTTCAAAGCGCGTTCAAGAACAGTCTCTCACTACAACCTACCGAGAGTTGAGTCCATTCCACTCAAGTCTGCCAAATCCTGGGGAAAACTCAGGGTTGCTCCTGAGCGGCTCGACTACGCTCAGCGATCGATGGACGGTGCGGAGTACGTGCGGTGGTCGGCGGTGGCGATCGGAGCTGCCGTGCGAGCTGGGGAACTGTCGGCGATCTCTGTGGTGGAGGCAGCGCTCCGGCGGATCGCTGACGTCGACGGACGTGTCAGGGCGTTCCAGGAGGTCTGGGCGGAGCAGGCGCTGGCAAGAGCTCGGGTGATCGATCGGGGTGGGGTCGAGCGGACGGCGGGACGACGGGGCGGGCCGGCCGGTGTCGGGCGGACCGGGGCTGAGCGGGGTGGGGACGGTACGGCGGGCGCTGGTTTCGGTGGGACAGGGCAGACAGCGGATGGGCCGACCCTCCTCGGGGTGCCGTTGGCTGTGAAGGGGCGGCAGGCTGAGCGGTTGGTCGCGGCGGGGGCTGTGCCCGTCGGGAGGACTGCCGTGCCGGGCAAGGGGACCGGGTGGCAGACGTGGGGGTGGACCGAGCGCGGGGTGACGGTGAATCCGTGGAACCCGGAGCTCGTGCCGGGTGGGTCTTCGGCTGGGTCGGCGGTGGCTGTGGCGACGGGGATGGTGCCGCTGGCCACCGGGAGCGACGGGGCTGGGTCGGTGCGGATTCCGGCGGCGTGGTGCGGGGTGCTGGGGTTGAAGGCGACGAACGGGACAGTGCCGCCGGTGGATGCGAGTGGGCTCGGGGTCGGCGGTGTGCTGGCTCGGAAGGCCGAGGATCTGTGGGCGTGGTTGGGGGTGGAACGGACGCCGAGCAGCACGCCGTTGCGGGTGGCTTGGTCGGGGGATCTGGGGTTCGCGGAGACCGAGGCGGAGATCGAACGTGTGGCAAGGGCGGCGTTGACCAAGATGGTTGCCAAGGGCAAATTGGTCGAGAAGCCGGTTGAGGTGGCGCTGGTTGATCCGGAGCCCGCGTGGAGGTCGCTACGCGGAGCCGGCGGCGCACAGGAGGCAACGGCTGAGAACGACCGGCGGCTGCGCGAGGTCTTCGAGCACGTGGATCTGATCGCGGCGCCGACAACACCCAATCCGCCGCACGGGCACGAGGGGCCCGGAGACGTGATGAGTGTCGCGCTGACCTGGGCGTTCAACGTGAGTGGGCATCCGGCGATCAGCGTGCCTGCCGGGTTCACCGCCGACGGGTTGCCGGTGGGATTGCAGTTCGTGGCCAGGCACCATCGCGAGGTGGATCTGCTCATCGCTGCCGAGCAAGGATCGGGAGTCGAAGCGGTGGAACCAGGCGCACAGGCAGCACGCCGGCTTCGCGGCGAGTGAGCTGTACGACGTACCAGCCGGCCTCCAGGTCGGTGGTGTCGAGCGGCAGGCCGTGCCGGATCGCTCGGCCGCTGCGGTCGATCAGCTCGGCCTCGACCTGGTCGGGACAGGTTTCGAAGCACAGCGCTGCTCCCTCGCCGGGGCAGTGCTCGTACAGGTACCGGGTGATCTTGTCGGTCAGCACCAGTGGCGGCGGGTCGGCCCACCACTTCGGGAGGGTCTCGATCTCCTGGTGCGGGCCCGGGAAGATCGGGGTGTCGAGGGTCATCGTGGTGGCGATCCGGTACGGCTCCGGGCTCGCGACGGTGAGGTAGCAGGTCGACCACTCGGGCGGGTGCGCGGTCACGGCGTCGACGCCCGTCGAGCGGGAGAGCTCGACGTGGCAGTCGTCGTACAGGACGACATCGAGGTCCACGCCGGAGACGGAGACGCGTGGCCTCGTGTAGATCGTTCGCTCCGGCACCATCAGCCGGAAGAAACCCGAAGTCGTCTCGAAGCCGCCCGGCCCCCAACTCCGGCACTGCGCCGGACTCCAGCGAACGGGCTGGAAGAGCAACGGCGCGGCCGTTTCGAACGAGCAGCCGGCGACGAGCGGCACGTCCCCGAAAGGTCGAGGCGTCATCACGTCGAACTCCGCGCACCGCCCGTCCAGCCGGTACCGCATCGCCAGCGCGGCCACGGCCGCACCCATGTCGGACGTGACGACAACCCCCGCGCCGTACTCCAGCTCCAGCAACTCGTCCTGGCGATCCACCCGCGGCACAGCGCGAAACTTCACCCGCTCGCCGTCCACCAGCAGCTCGTCGGCCGCGAACAGCAACGCCACGCCCCCGGTGGGCTCGATCCCCGCAAGCACCTTGCCTGCCCGGCGCCCGGCCCACTGGGCGTAGTGCGCGAGCGGCCCTCGATCCTCCAGCCGTACTCCCATGGTGTCCCCCCTCTAGGCCGAGTGTGCGCCCGGCGATCAGCTTTGCGACAGTGCCGAATCTTTCGTCCGACAGAACCAATGTGCAGGCGGAACACGTCTTCCAGAACGACAACTTTCTGCCTGTGGAGGACTCTTGCGTCATCGCTGGATCGCCCCTGTGCTGGCCACCGTGCTCACCGTGAGCGCGCTGCCACCCACCGCCACTGCCGCTCAACCGCCCACGCCCGACAACGGCGCGCCACCAAGCACCCGGATCACCCTCGTCACCGGCGACCGCGTCCAGGTCAGCCGCCGTCCCGGCCAGCCGGAACGTGTCGTGTTCGAGCCAGGACCCACCAGCCGCTCAACTGCCGCCGTCACCACCTACAGCGGCGGCCACACGTACGTCGTACCGGAAGCTGCCCGCGAGGACGTCAGGTCGGGACGCCTCGACCGCGCCCTGTTCGACGTCACCACGCTGCTGGCCGAAGGCCAGGACGACGCAACGACGAAGACCCTGCCCGTCATCGTCCGGTACGCCCAGAAGGCTGCACTGAAAGGCGTCACGAGCTCGCGCGCGCTGACCAGCATCGGCGCCCGCGCCGCCAAGGTCGACAAGTCCCGCGCCAGGGACTTCCTCAGCACGCCCGGCATCCAGAAGGTCTCGCTGGACCGCAAGGTGAAGGTCCAGCTCGACGAGAGCGTGCCGCAGATCGGCGGCCCCGCCGCCTGGCAGCGCGGCCTGACCGGCAAGGGCGTCAAGATCGCCGTCCTCGACTCCGGCATCGACCCGAACCACGCCGACTTCACCGGCCGGATCGGGGCCCAGCAGAACTTCACCGACACCGCCGACACCGTGGACCACCACGGTCACGGCACCCACGTCGCCAGCATCGCGGCCGGCACCGGCGCGGCCTCCGGCGGCAAGTACAAGGGCGTCGCCCCCGACGCCACGCTGCTGGTCGGCAAGGTCCTCGACGACACCGGCTCCGGCAGCTTCTCCGGCATCATCGCCGGGATGGAGTGGGCGGTCGCCCAGGGCGCCGACGTGGTCAACCTGAGCCTCGGCAGCCAGGAGCCCTCCGACGGCACCGACGACGTCTCCCAGGCGCTCAACCGGCTGAGCGGCGACACCCTCTTCGTCGTTGCTGCAGGCAACTGCTTCTTCCCGCAGCCCGGCAGCATCACCTCGCCCGGTGCGGCCGACAAGGCCCTCGCGGTCGGCAACCTCGAGCGCGACGGCTCCCTGAGCAGCCGCTCCTGCCGCGGCCCGCGCGCGGGTGACGGCGCCGTCAAGCCCGAGCTGTCCGCACCCGGCACCGGCATCGTCGCCGCCCGGGCGGCCGGCACCGAGCTGGGCGAACCTGTCGACGACAACTACACCGCAGCCAGCGGTACGTCGATGGCCAGCCCATACGTCGCCGGTACGGCGGCCCTGATCGCCCAGGCCCACCCGGACTGGAACGCCGACCAGCTCAAGGCGCAGCTGATCTCCACCGCCGACCCGCAGCAGGCCAGGGTCGACGAGGAAGGCGCCGGCCGCGTCGACGCCGACCAGGCCACCGACCAGTCGGTGACGGTCGACACCGGCGAGCTGGAGCTGGGCACCCTCCGCTGGCCGTTCCCCGCGAAGGAGCAGCTCGCCAAGGTCCTCACCTACACCAACCCGACCGCCCAGCCGGTGACGCTGCAGCTCAGCGCATCCATCGACCCAGCACAGGCGGCTCCGACGTTCAGCACCACGCAGCTCGTCGTACCGGCCAACGGCAGCGCACAGGCCACGGTCACCTTCGATCGAGCCGCGGCAGGCGCCGGCAAGTACTCCGGCCGCATCACCGCGACGCCGGCCAACAGCGACCCGGTCGTCACCACCTTCGGCTGGTACGCCGAGCCCGAGATGTACGACCTGGCGATCCAGGGCATCTCCAAGGACGGCAGCGCCGCGCAGACCGAGGTCAACATCGCCCGTCTCGACGGCGACCCGACACCGGACAACACCGTGCCGCTCAAGGACGGCAAGGCCACCGCGCGGCTCGCACCGGGCCGGTACGTCGTCTCGGCGCTGCTCTTCACCGATCCGACCGACACCAGGGCGCAGGAGTACTCCGTCCTGTCCAGCAACGAGATCCACGTCGACAAGAACTCCGCTGTCACCCTCGACGCGCGCAAGGCCAAGCCGATCGATGTCACCGCCCAGGGCGCGAACGGCCTCCAGGCCAGGGAGCGCATGATGGGCTTCACGGTCAAGAACGGCGACGGCGTCACCACCGGCGGCACCGGCGTCTCCTGGACCGGCGCGGCCCGGCTGACCAGCGCGACACCGACGACCCAGCTCACCACCGGTAGCTCCGAGTTCGCACTGGGCGCCCGGCTCGAGCAGCCGCCGTACAAGCTGAAGGTCAAGGGCAAAGAAACAGAGGTACTCGACTTCTACTTCGGTCCCCGCTTCACCGGCACCAAGACCCTCCCCCTGTACGACGCCGGCACGGCCACCCCGGACGAGCTGAAGGGCGTCAAGGGCAAGCTCGCTCTGATCAAGCTCAGCGACTCCGACCCGCGCTGGAACGGCCAGGTCGTCCGGGCCGCCGAGGACGCCGGTGCGGCCGCGGCGCTGCTCTACAACCCGGACGTCCCCGGCATGAACGGCCTCTTCAGCTACTGGGCGTACGGCGATCAGGACGCCACCATCCCGGCCATGCGCACGTCACGGGCGATCGCCCAGGCGCTGCTGAAGGGCGGCCCCAAGACTGTCGAACTAACAGGCCTGGCCAGTACGCCGTACGTCTACGACCTCATGCAGCCCTGGAAGAACCGGATCCCCGCCGTGGGCACGCACGTGGTCAAGCGCAACCAGCTGGCGCGCGTCGACGAGACGTTCGGCAGCCACACCGACGGCATGCAGACGTCGGAGGCGCGCGGAACGCTGACGCCGGGCGGCAACGAGTTCGGCGGCTGGCTGGTTCCGACGTTCGCCACGCCGTACCAGCGCACGTCCTACGTCCAGGCCGACACCGGGCTGACCTGGCAGAGCGGCGTGTACTACAACAACACCGACGACGGCGAAGCGATGGAGACGCACGGTGCTCCGGCGACGTACCGGCCGGGTACGCGGACCAGCGAGCGCTGGCTGGCCCCGGTGCTCGTCAGCGGGCTGCCTGACGGCGTCCAGGGCGTCATGCGGGCCGAGGGCGGGCTGCTGGTTCAGGTGAGCCCGTTTCAGCACCAGCAGGAGTACGCAGCGCCGTACAACAACGGCGGCAGCCTGCTCACGCTGGAGCGCAACGGAGAGGAGGTCGGCGTTGCTGAGGACACCGGCATCTGGCTGGAGCTGCCGGACGACGCTGCGAGCTACCGGGCCACGCTGGACACCCGTCGGGAGAACAAGTACTGGAAGTACTCCACCCAGGTGAAGTCCACCTGGACCTGGAAGAGCAAGGGCGGCGCTGACGAGGTCATGCCGTTCATCAGTGCAGGCCTGGACGTCCCGCAGGCCGACGCCCGCAGCCAGGTCCGCACCGGCAAGCCGACGACCATCACGCTGAAGCTGCACCACCAGACCGGTTCGCAGAGCGCAGCCAAGTTCAGCAAGCCCAAGCTGTCCGTCTCGTACGACGGCAGCACGTGGACCGCGCTCGCCCTGAAGCAGACCGCCGGCGGCTGGACCACGACGGTCACGCACCCGAACAGCCAGGCCGGCCAGACGCCCTCACTCAAGCTGTCCGCGCAGGACAGCGACGGCAACACCCTGGTGCAGGAGGTGACCAGGGCCTACGGACTGGTCCGCTGATCGAGCGGCCGCGGCTCGACGAGGCCGGTGTCGTAGGCGAGGATCACCGCCTGCACCCGGTCTCGCAGCCCGGTCTTGGTCAGCATCCGGCTGACGTGCGTCTTGACCGTGTGCTCGGTCAGGTGCAGCACAGCGGCGATCTCGGCATTCGAGTTGCCCTCGGCAACCAGTCGGAGAACTTCGCGCTCGCGCGCGGTCAGCTCGTCCAGCCGGCCGGACTCGTCGGGGTCCGGCCGGCTGCGGGCGAAGCGGTCCAGCAGCCGCCGGGTCACCGGTGGCGCCAGCAGCGCGTCGCCGTCGGCGATCACCCGGACCGCGTTGATCAGCTCGTCCCGCGACGACCGTTTGAGCAGGAACCCGCTGGCGCCGGCGCGCAGCGCGTCGTACACGTACTCGTCGAGGTCGAAGGTGGTCAGGATCACCACCTTCGGCGGGTTCGGGCCCTGGACCAGCCGCCGGGTCGCCTCGATCCCGTCCATCACCGGCATCCGGACGTCCATCAGCACCACCCGCAGGTCGAGCAGCGCGGCCGCCTGCCGGATCGCGTCGGCGCCGTCGACGGCCTGCGCGGCCACCTCGATGTCCGGCTGCCCGTCCAGGATCATCGAGATCCCGTCCCGGACCAGGTCCTGGTCGTCGACCACCATCACCTTGATCATCGCGAAACCTCAGCCGTCAAAGGGATCCGGGCCGCGACCGTGGTCCCGCGCCCCGGGCCGGCGTCGATGGTCAGCGTGCCGTGATGGATCCGGACCCGCTCGCGCATCCCGGCCAGCCCGTGCCGCCCGCCGGCCCGCGCCACCTCCGGGTCGAACCCGTGCCCGTCGTCGCTCACCTGCACGCGCAGCTCCTCGGCCTGTACGTCGAGCATCACCACCACCTTGGTCGCCTCCGCGTGCCGCACCACGTTCGTCAACGCCTCCTGCACCAACCGGTACGCCGCCAACTGGTGCCCGGTCGGCGCCAGCTCCGTCTCCCCCTGAACGTCGAGCTGCACTGTGAGCCCGTCGTGCGCCACGTCCTGCACCAGCCGCCGCAGGTCGGACAACCCGGGCTGCGGGGTCAGCTCCGGATCCGGTACGCCGTCAGCATCGCGCAGCGCCGACAGCATCCGGTCCAGCTCGCCCAGCGCTCGCCGGCCAGCGTCACCGATCCGCTGGAAGCCTGCCAGCACGTCCTGGTCGCCGCGAGCGACCAGGTCCGGTCCGGTCTCGGCCTGGATCACCATCAGGTTCACCGCGTGCGCCACCACGTCGTGCAGGTCCCTGGCGATGTGCGACCGCTCGGTCAGCACGACCTGTGCCGCGTCCTGCTCCGCCGCGGCGCGCTCCAGCACCGCCTCTCGCTGCGACGCCTCCCGGTTGCGCCGGTAGAGCCTGGCCAGGAAGCCCAGCGACAGCGGGAGCAGCAGAAGCAGCGACAGGGACACCGGCCACTTCCGGTCGACCAGAGCGTCGTACACGGTGTTGTGCAGGGTGCCGTCCTCGGGGATGCCGAAGGTGAACGGCTGCTCGTCGAGCTCGGGGAAGATCAGGATCATCTGCTGGTAGCGCACCAGCACCGCGATCAGCGGCAGAGCGCTCAGCACGCTGACAGCACTCACCAGCACCCAGCGCAGCTTGAGCCGCCCGGCTGCCAGCGAGTACAGCGCCAGGCCGAGCGCTCCCAGCACCGACCAGCTGTCCCACGTCTGCCAGTACGTCAGCAGCGCGCTCACCGCGAGCACAACCACCGGTACGACGGGCCAGCGGCGCCGCAGCACCAGCGTGAGCGCGGAATAGGCGACGGCGTACGGCATCCAGCCAGGAGCGGTCCACCAGTTGCCGTCCTTGGCCACGTCGCGGACCAGGTCGAGCAGGATGAACGACGACGCGACAGCAGCCAGTACTGCGTCCAGCAACAGCTCCCGGTCGGACCGCCGCAGGAACGCGCCCAGCTCCTGCCGCCGCTGCCACTCCGCCTTCACGTCGGTCCCGGCGCGGTGCCGCGACCACCACAGCCAGCCGGCCACAGCGACGAGCAGGAGCAGCGCCGAGTACCACCAGGGCCAGGCCAGGTCGTAGATGCGGTCGAAACGGGCGCCGGGGATCCCCAGCATCTCCCCGATCACCTGACCGTTGTCGTCCCGCACTGACTCGTAGACGCTCGGCAGGGCGATCGACACCAGGTCGAGCCGGATCAGGTTCACCGCGAACGGCAGCAGGACCACACCGGCGACGGTGATCACCACGGTCCGCCGGTCGCAGCGAGCCGGCAGCCACCACAGCGCGAGGCAGCAGCCGGCCAGGACCGCCCAGTTCACGTTGCCGATCAGCAGGGACCCGAACGCACCGGCCGCCAGCCCGGCTGCCGCGAGCACCGGCTCGATCCGGCAGAGCACGATCAGCGCCGGGACCGCGACGACGACGATCGGGAAGCCCAGGCGGGCGTAGATCCAGTCGTCCGTCGACTGCAGCACCCAGACCTGGGTCAGCCCGATCGCCAGGACCGCCAGCACCACGTCACCGGTGGCGTCCGCGAACAGCCGCCGGACCGCGGCGATCACCGCTGCCCCACCGGGAGCCAGGCGATGACGCTGGTCCCGCTGCCCGGGGAGGTGTCGAGCTGCAGCGTCCCGTCGTGGATGCGGACGCGCTCCCGCATTCCGGTCAGCCCGTGCCGGCCGTCCGGCGTACGGGCTGGGTCGAAGCCCTTTCCGTCGTCGCTGACCCGCGTTGTCAGGCCCTCCGGTGCCGCCTCGACCACTATCGCCACGCGGCTCGCCTGCGCGTGCTTCACCACGTTGGTGAGCGCCTCCTGCACCAGCCGGTACGCCGTGAGCTGCACCCCGGCTGGTACGTCGTCCACAGAGCCGCGCAGCTCGAACGTCACCGGCAGGTTCTGGTCGGCCAGCCCATCGACGAGTGACCGCAGGTCCGCCAGGCCCGGCTGCGGCGTCAGCGCCGGGTCGGGGATGCCGTGGGCGTCGCGGAGCGCGGACAGCATCCGGTCCAGCTCGCCCAGCGCCTTCCGGCCGGCGTCACCGATCCGCTGGAACCCGGCCAGTACGTCGTCACGCTCCCGCTGCATCAGGTCCGGACCGGTCTCGGCCTGGATGACGATCAGGTTCACGTGGTGCGCGACCACGTCGTGCAGGTCCCGGGCGATCTGGGAGCGGCCTTCGAGCAGCACCTGGAGCTGCTCCTGCTCCTGGTTCTTCTGGACCAGCACGGCCTCGCGCTCGGCGGCCTGCCGGTTCTGCAGGGCGAGCTGGGTGAGCAGCCCGATCGCCCAGGCCAGGGCCAGCGAGGCGGACAGCCAGACCGGCCAGATGCGCTGCAGCAACTCGGCCATGCGGGCGTCACCGACGGAGTACAGGTCGGCCACGATCAGTCGGGCCGACGGGCCGTCGTGGAGCAGCCAGCTGATCACGCGGAGCGCGATCAGCGTCGTACCGGCGTACAGGGCGGACTTCCACCAGGTGCGGTGGACACCGATCGAGTAGAGCGCCAGGGCGAAGGCGGTGAGCAGCACCCACTGCGTCTGAGCCAGCGGGTAGATCACCAGGCAGGTGAAGGCCAGTAGTACCAGCGGGATCTCGGGGATCCTGCGCCGCAGGGTCATGGACGCCGGCGCCGCGGCGGTCAGCAGCAAGACCCACTGCTGGGCGTCGCTCCAGTCACCACCCACCGGGGCGTTCTGCAGCTCGCGGACCATCAGGACGAGCAGACCGGCGGCTACCAGGCCATCCATCCAGGTCCGGAAGACAGGGTCGTCCAGCAGCTGCAGCAACTTGTTGCCAAAGGCAGCGGAGGCCCAGCTCGTGCTGCGCACGTAGCCACCGGCTGCCACGCTCGCTGCCAGCACGGCGAGGACCATCAGCGTCGACGACCAGGTAGGCAGCGCCTCGACGTCCAGGTAGTCGAAGGCCCGGAACGGCAGCACGTGCTGCTGCACGACGGGGATCGCCAGTACGACGAGCGCGACCGTCGCGGCGTACCGCCGGGAGCGTCGGAGCCCCAGGAAGAACATCGCCAAGGCGACACAGGCCAGCACCGGAACCGGCTCGAGAACGGGCGCTGCGATGGAGGCGGCGAGTGCCAGCACCACCGCCGGCACCTCAGGCCGCCTGCGCAGGAGGACCAGCGAGAGCGGCGAGAGCATGACCAGCTGGGCCGCCGTCGACGGCGGCGGGTAGAGCGAGTTCCAGGGCGGAGCCATCCACACGTAGAGGCTGTCGAGGGCCAGCGTGATGACCGCGGCGACCACGACGTCCACCACCAACGGCCGCAGCGCACGGCGGCGCGGCGACGCGGCGGGCACGGCTTCAGCGGTCACCCCGCCATTCTGCGCGTGCGCAGGGTCCCGGGCCGTCACTCTTTGGAGTGATCCCCCGGCGTGGCGGGTCACTCGCACCGGCGACCGCAGCTGGCTCTCGGCGGCGATGTGCCGGAGGGGTCCGCGCGGCGAGGGTCGTGACCATGACCATCAGTCCCCCCGTTCGCCCAGCCGTCCGGACCCGTCGTCCGGTTCTCCCGCTGGTTGCCGCCGGCATCATTTTCCTGGCGCTCTGCCTGTGGAACTGGTCGCCGATCTCGCTCCAGTACGACCTGCGCGTGTACGTCGTGTCCGCGCAGGCCTTCCTGAACGGCCAGGACATCTACACCGCCCACCTGGCCTACCCGAAGGACATGGCCCTCGGGTTCACCTACCCACCGTTCGCCGCGCTGGTCTTCGCGCCGGTCGCCCTGCTCGGTACGTCGGGCGGCCGGGTGCTGATGTCGCTGCTGAACGCCTCGGCCCTGCTGGTGATCGGCATGGTCACCCTGCGTGCGCTGCGGCCGCAGTGGACGCGCTACCGGGTCGCCGCGATCGGCATGGCCGTCGGGGCCGCCGGGGTGGCACTGGAGCCGGTCCGCTCCACCTTCGACCTCGGCCAGGTGAACCTGATCCTCACCGCGCTGCTGCTGGTCGACCTGCTCGGGCACCTGCCGCCGAGGTTCCGCGGCGTCCTGGTCGGCGTCGTGACCGGGATCAAGCTGACGCCGGGCATCTTCATCGTCTACCTGCTCGTCACCCGTCGCTACCGCGAGGCAGCCACGGCCGCCGCCGCGACCGTTGGCACGATGGTGGCCGGCGCGATCGCGATGCCGGACGCCTCCCGGCAGTTCTGGGGCCACTACATCTTCGACCCGAGCCGGCCGGGCGCGACGCACTTCATCAGCAACCAGGCCTGGCGTGGCGTCTTCGCCCGGATCAACGGCGGGATCGACGGCATCGCGCCGTACTGGATGCTGGCGGTCGCGATCACGCTGGCGCTGGGGTTCTTCGTCGTCCGGAAGGCCTACGAGCAGGGACTGGTCGTCGAGTCTGTGCTGCTGACGTCGCTGGTCGGCGTACTGGTCTCGCCGATCTCCTGGACCGGGCACTGGGTCTGGGCGCTGCCGATCATCGCCGTACTGACTCACCATGCTCTCCGCCTGCGCAGTAAGGCAGCAGGTGGGTTGGCACTGGCCTGGTTGGTCACGACCGCCTTCGGCCTCCCATGGCACACGCCGTACCTGGGAGACAAGGAGTACACGCACCACGGCCTCCAACTGGTGGCCGGCAACTCCTACGCGCTGTGTGCGGTCGCCACGATCGGCCTGGCGCTCTACGGACTGCGTCGCCGTGCTGCGTGACCGCCGCGTCCTCGTCCTGGCCGGACTGGTCGCCCTGCTGCCCGTCCTCTACACGCTGTACGCCGGATCGCTGGACCTGAAGGTCTACCGGACCGGCGGCTACGCCTGGCTGCACGGAATCAGCCTGTACTCCGAGCGCTTCGCCGACTTCGTCCCCGGCATCCGGCTGCCCTTCACCTATCCCCCGATCGCCGCGATCCTCTTCACTGCGCTGTACGCCGTACCGTTCACCGTCGCCGAGCTGCTGATGAACGCGGCGAGCGTCGCTGGGCTCGCCGCCACCCTGCTGGTGGTCAGCGCCCGGCTGCACGGCTGGAACCGGCGTGCGGCGGTCATCGGGCTGTCCGGCACGCTGCTGGCGATGGCACTGGAACCAGTGCGGTCCACGATCGGCTTCGGCCAGGTCAACCTGATCCTGATGGGCCTGGTCGCGCTGGACTGCCTGCTGCCGAGGACCCGGTGGCCGCGCGGTCTCCTGGTCGGTCTGGCCGCTGCCATCAAGCTGACGCCGGCCGTCTTCGTGGTGTTCTTCCTGGTACGCCGTGACTACCGCTCGGCGGCGGTGTCGGCGCTGAGCTTCGCCGGGGTCACGCTGCTGGCCTGGGCGCTGGCACCCGGCGACTCGCACGACTACTGGTTCGGAGTGCTCTTCGACCCGGACCGGATCGGCGGAGCGACGTACGCCTTCAACCAGTGCTTCCAGGCCGTGCTGGCGCGGGTCATGGACGAAGGCCCAGCCCGGACTGTGGTGTGGCTCGCGCTGGTTGCTGCTAGCGGCGTACTGACCTGGCTGGTCGCTTGGAGACGGAGGGCCGAGGGCAACGACGTCACCGCGCTACTGGCGGTCGCTGTCTGGGGCCTGCTCGCTTCACCGGTGAGCTGGTCGCACCACTGGGTGTGGATCGCGCCGGCGGTGCTCATGCTGACCAGACGCTGGTACGCAGCCCTGGTCCTGGCGACGTTCGTCGTCGGCCCGCACACGCTCCTGGCGGCGGAAGGGCGTGACTGGTCGTTGCCGGAGCACGTGATCGGTTCGGCGTACGTGCTGGTCGGTGTGGCGTTCCTGATCGGTCAGAGCGTGCTGCTCGGCGACAGGAAGTCGGCCGCCCTGATCCGGTAGACCTGCAGGTTGAGGTCGTAGTACTTGTCGGTCTCGCCGACCCACTCCATCCCGAGCCGCTGCGCGGTCGCGATCGCCCGCTTGTTGTGCGGCCGCGCGACCGCGTACAGCTCGTCGGTGTCCGCGTCGTCGAACGCCCACTTCATCAGCGCCCGGCTCGCCTCGCTCGCGAAGCCCTGCCCCCAGGCGGCCGGCTTGAGCTGCCAGCCGATCTCCAGGTCCTCCTCGTACGGCGGCAGCAGCCGGATCAGCATCCCGCCGATCACCTCGCCGGTGTCCTTGCGGACGACCGCCCAGCGGCCGGCCGGCACCACGAAGTTCGGCTGGGCCTCGATCCAGGCGCCGAGCACCATCCGCATCGTCGCCTCGTCGGCCACCTGCTCGATGGCCGGGGACAACCACTGCGCCACGTCCGCGGCGCCGTAGATCTCCAGCGCGGCCTCCGCGTCCCCCTCGACCCAGTCCCGGATCAGCAGCCGCTCAGTCTCCAGAGTCACCGTCACCACTCCACGGTAATCGGCCGCGCCCGGACGGCAAGGGCCGAAATATGAACATCTCGCGACTCCGGACCGCAAGAAGCCCGGTCCAGGACTCCCTGAACCGGGCTTCTTGCAACGAAAAACGCGCTCAGCGCGGGCCGATCTCCAGCGGCTCGGTGCGGATCCACCGCGTCGTCGTCTGCTGGCGGCCCATCGCGATCACGTCGCCCGCGGGACCGGCCGAGAACACCCGGCTGGCCGTCGAGCGACGGGAGACCCCGACCCCACGCTGCACCTCGGCCAGCAACTGGTTCACCCGGTGCCGCAGGCCCTCGACCTCGGACTGCAGCTCCAGGATGTGCCGGATGCCGGCGAGGTTCACGCCCTCCTCCTGCGACAGGTGCTGGACGTAGCGCAGGCGGGCCACGTCGTACGCCGAGTACCGGCGACCCCGGCCGCTGGCGCGGCTCGGGACCACCAGGCCCAGACGGTCGTACTGGCGCAGGGTCTGCGGGTGCATGCCGGCGAGTTGGGCCGCCACCGAGATCACGTAGATCGGGGTGCGGTCGTCCCAGGTCGGCACCTGGCCGAACGGCCGGCTGCTTGCGCTCGGGGCCATCACGCGCTCCCGAACAACCCGGCCCGCAGATCAGGCTGGTCCGCCGCCGAGCTGAACTCCTGCAGCTTCTCGCGCTGCTCGTCGGTCAGCTCGTGCGGCACCTGCACCTCCAGCGTCAGCAGCAGGTCGCCCTTGCTGCCGTCGCGGCGGACCGATCCCTTGCCACGGACGCGCAGCTTGCTGCCGTTCGCCGTACCGGCGGGGATGCGGACCGTCACCGGCAGGCCGTCGAGCGTCGGGACCTTGATCTCGGCGCCCAGCGCGGCCTCGGTGAAGCTGACCGGTACCGCGAGGGTCAGGTGCTCACCCTGGCGGCCGAAGATCCGGTGCGGGGTGACGTGCACGGTGACGTAGAGGTCGCCCGCGGGGCCACCCCGTTCGCCGGCCGCGCCCTTGCCCTTGAGCCGGATCCGCTGGTCGTGCTGCACGCCCGCGGGGATGCGGACCTGCATGGTCTTGCTCGACTGGCCGCGGCCGGAGCCGTGGCAGGTCTCGCACGGCTGGTCGACGACCAGACCGCGGCCCTTGCACTCGGTGCAGGGCTCGGTCATCGCGAAGACGCCACCTTGGACCGAGGTCTGCATGCCGGTGCCTTCGCACTTCAGGCAGACCTTCGGCACGGTGCCGTACTTCGCGCCGGTCCCGCGACAGGTCTTGCAGGGTTCGTCGCTGGTCATCCGGAGCGCCACGGTGACGCCGTTGACGGCCTCGCCGAACTCGATCGTCGCCTCGGTCTCGATGTCGGCACCCCGGCGCGGCCGCGCGGTCGAGGTAGTGGTCGTCGTCCGGCCACCACCACCGAACATGCCGCCCAGGATGTCGCCCAGGCCGCCGCCGGCGGAACCGGAGCTCGCGCCGCCGCGGTTGAACAGGTCACCGACGTCGAAGCCAAAGCCGCCGCCCTGCGTGCCGCCGCCGCTGCCCGGCATCCGGAACCCGCCGCTGCCGAACAGCCGCCGCGCCTCGTCGTACTCCTTGCGCTTCTTGGCGTCGCCGACCACGTCGTAGGCCTCGGAGACCTCCTTGAACTTCGCCTCCGCCGACGCGTCCCCGGCGTTGGAGTCCGGGTGGTACTTGCGCGCCAGCTTGCGGTACGACTTCTTGATCTCGTCGGCCTCGGCGGTCTTGGAGACGCCGAGCACCTTGTAGAAGTCCTTCTCCAACCAGTCTTTCGTACTCATCGACGTCCCACCTCCCGCCGTTTACTCCGCAGGCTTGTCAGTTGCCTGGTCGTTGTCGTCATCGTTGCCTTCTGCCCCCGGCAGCTGCTCGGTCGGTTCCGACACCGCCACCCGGGCCGCCCGCAGGATCCGCTCACCCAGCCGGTAGCCCGGCTGCATGACCAGCGTCGCGGTCGGTCCGTCGACCTCGTCGGAGTAGTTGTGCAGCAGCGCCTCGTGGATGCGCGGGTCGAAGGCGTCGCCGACCTCGCCGTACTTGACCAGGCCGAGCTTCTCGGTGACCCGCTCCAGCGACTCCGCGACCGCCTTGAAGGCGCCCTCGAGCTCACCGGCCTCACGGGCCCGGCCGACGTCGTCGAGGGTCTGCAGCAGCTCGGTCAGCACCGAGCCGATCACGACCTCGCGGTTCGCCTCGCGGTCCCGGTCGACCCGGCGCTTGTAGTTCACGTACTCCGCCTGCAGACGCTGCAGGTCGGCCGTACGCTCGGCGAGCGCCTCGGTCAGCAGGGCCTCCTGGGCCGACGGGCCGATCAGGTCGGACGGGTCGCGCGGCGGCTGGGCGCCCGGCGTACCGGGCATTCCTGGTGCCGCACCCCCCGCGGGGGCCGACGAGACGGGCTCGCCGGGCTCCCGCAGGTTGCCGGTCTCCGGGTCGATCCGGCGCTTGTCGCGGACGACGGGGTCCCCGTCGCCGAACTCGCTGCCAGGTCCGGTCGGACGATCGGTCACTTGGTGTCCTCGGGCTTGGAGTCCTGCGGGCGGTCCT
Organism: Kribbella sp. NPDC051770; assembly: GCF_040681455.1. Classification (NCBI taxonomy): domain Bacteria; kingdom Bacillati; phylum Actinomycetota; class Actinomycetes; order Propionibacteriales; family Kribbellaceae; genus Kribbella; species Kribbella sp. NPDC051770. Next base: position 212,883 of record NZ_JBFAYT010000004.1, read on the forward strand.
CGTCCACGATCTCGGCGTCGACGACACCGTCGTCGTCGTTGTTCGGGGTCGCGTCGCCGTCGGACGGGCCGTCCTGGGCCGCGCCGTCGCCGGCCGCCTGGGCGTTCGCGTACATCGCGGCACCCATCTTCTGGCTGGACTGGGCGAGCTTCTCCGAGGCGGTCTTGATCACCTCGGCGTCGTCACCCTCGAGCGCCTTCTTCAGCTCCGCGACGCCGTCCTTGACCTCGGTCTTGACGTCGTCGGGGATCTTGTCCTCGTTCTCCTCGAGGAACTTCTCGGTCTGGTAGACCAAGCCCTCCGCCTGGTTGCGGGACTCGACGGCCTCGCGGCGCTTGCGGTCCTCCTCGGCGTACTGCTCGGCGTCGCGGACCATCTGGTCGATGTCGGTCTTCGGCAGCGCGGAGCCACCGGTCACCGTCATCCGCTGCTCCTTGCCGGTGGCCAGGTCCTTGGCGTTGACGTGCACGATGCCGTTGGCGTCGATGTCGAAGGTGACCTCGATCTGCGGCACGTTGCGCGGCGCCGGCGGCAGGCCGGTCAGCTCGAAGTTGCCCAGCGACTTGTTGTCGCGGGCCATCTCGCGCTCGCCCTGGTAGACCTGGATCATCACCGACGGCTGGTTGTCCTCGGCGGTGGTGAAGATCTCCGAACCCTTGGTCGGGATCGTGGTGTTGCGCTCGATGATCTTGGTGAACACGCCACCCTTGGTCTCGATGCCCAGGCTCAGCGGGGTCACGTCGAGCAGCAGGACGTCCTTGACCTCACCCTTCAGCACACCGGCCTGCAGGGAGGCGCCGACGGCGACGACCTCGTCCGGGTTCACACCCTTGTTCGGGTCCTTGCCACCGGTCAGCTCCTTGACCAGCTCGGCGACGGCCGGCATCCGGGTCGAACCGCCGACCAGGATCACGTGGTCGATCTTGCTGACGTCGATGCCGGCGTCCTTGATGACGGCCTTGAACGGCGCGCGGGCGCGCTCGAGCAGGTCGTTGGTGAGCTTCTGGAACTCGGCGCGGGAGAGCTTCTCCTCCAGGTGCAGCGGGCCGGAATCGGTGAGGCTCAGGTACGGCAGGTGGATGGAGGTCTCAGCGGCGCTGGACAGCTCGATCTTGGCCTTCTCGGCGGCCTCCTGCAGACGCTGCATGGCCATCTTGTCGCCGGACAGGTCGGTGCCGTTCTTGTTCTTGAACTGGGTCACCAGCCACTGGACGATGCGCAGGTCCCAGTCGTCACCACCGAGGTGGTTGTCACCGGAGGTCGCCTTCACCTCGAAGACGCCGTCACCGATCTCCAGCAGCGACACGTCGAAGGTGCCGCCACCGAGGTCGAAGACCAGGATGGTCTGCTCGGTGCCCTTGTCCAGGCCGTAGGCCAGCGCGGCCGCGGTCGGCTCGTTGACGATCCGGTGCACGTTCAGGCCGGCGATCTCGCCGGCCTCCTTGGTCGCCTGGCGCTGCGCGTCGGAGAAGTAGGCCGGCACGGTGATGACCGCGTCGGTGACCTGCTCCCCGAGGTACGCCTCGGCGTCGCGCTTCAGCTTCTGCAGCACGAACGCGCTGATCTGCTGCGGGGTGAACTTCTTGCCGTCGATCGAGACGTTCCAGTCCTCGCCCATGTGGCGCTTGACCGAACGGATCGTACGGTCGACGTTCGTGGTGGCCTGGCGCTTCGCCACCTCGCCGACCAGGACCTCGCCGTTCTTGGCGAAGGCCACGACCGAGGGCGTCGTACGGGCACCTTCGGCGTTGGGGATGACGGTGGGCTCGCCACCTTCCAGTACGGCGATGACGGAGTTCGTCGTACCGAGATCGATACCGACCGCGCGGGCCATGTGCGTTACCTCCACGAAGTTGAGTGATGCAGACTCAATGTTGCCGGTCTGTGACCGAACTTTCAAATCCTCTCCGGACATCGATCCGGCAGACTTGAGTACACCTGGCTCAACATTGCACCACCCTCAGGTCATTCCCAACCCCGGCCCCGGAATTTCCGGGTTCACCCCTGTCCGGCCCTGATCCGACCCCTGCCGCTGAAAGCGCTTGCCGTGGGAGGCTGACCAGGTGAAACTCCGCCCACTGTCCACCGTTGACGAGGCCGCCGTACTCGCCCTCAACGCCGCCGAGGAGCACCTCGACAGACTTGGCCCCGACCGGCTGGACTGGCTGCGCCTGATCGCCGCCCACGCCGCCGTCGTCGACGTGGACGGCGACCTCGCCGGCTTCGTCCTCACCTTCGCCCCCGGATCCGCGTTCGACGGCCTGGACTTCCAGTGGTTCGCCGACACCTACGCCGACCGCTACCTCTACCTGGACCGCTTGGTGATCGCCGAGCCGTACCGCCGCCAGGGCATCGCCACCTCCGTCTACCGCGCTGTCGAGCGCGCCGCCAAGCCGTTCGACCGGCTGGTCTGCCGGGTCCAGTCGGACCCGCCGGACATCCCGTCGCTGGCCCTGCACGCGGCCCGCGGCTTCGTCGAGGTCGGCAAGCTGCAGCGCCCCGACGGCACCACCAGCGCGATGCTGTCGAAGGAGCTGACCTAGCCGGCGGCAGTACGCCGTACAGGCGATCTGGCTAGAGCGTTCGTACGTCGAGCAGCGCGCGCAGCGGCAGGTCGTGCCGCAGCCGCGGGTCGGTGAGGCCGTCCACGATGCAGGCGGCGCCCAGGAAGCGGGCGCCGCAGTCCTCGACCAGCGACCGGATCGTGCGCGCGGTGGCGCCGCTGGCTGCCCAGTCGTCGACCATCAGCACCTGGTCGCCGGACCGGAGCAGGCCGCGGCGGAAGCCGAACACCAGGTTGCGGTCGCGGTAGTCCGGTCCGGTGGTCCGGTAGACCCACTGGTCGCTGTCGGTCGCCTGGGCGATCTCCTTGCGGGCCTCCACGAACCCGACCTCGAGCGCGGCGGCGGTGAGGGCGCCGACCATCGCACCGCGCGACACCGGGCCGACCACGACGGTCGGCTGCTCGTCGTACAGGCCGGCGAGGGCAGGGCCGAGGTCGCGGAGCAGCTCGGCGTCGCGCCACCAGCCGGTGAGGTCGGCGGAGGCCCAGCGGTCCACGCGGTCCTGCCGCCAGCGGATGGCAGCGCGCAACTGCCCGCGGACGCCGCCACGGGCCTGCTGGTGCACTGCCGACCTGGTCACCCTCCAAGGGTGACGAGGTCGGCCGGTGGGCGCATCAGGTTTATGCAGGGCCAGGGTTACTGCAGCGCCGGGTTACGGCAGCGCCTGTTTGCTGCAGCGCCGGTCTACTGCAGCGCCGCCCTCGGCAGGAGCTCGCCGACGATCCGCCGGGTGAAGATGTCGTAGCTGATCACCAGCAGCTCGTCGCCGGGCAGCTCGACGACCGCGGGGTTGGCCTGGTCCAGAGTGTCCCGGCCGGCGTCGATGACCACGCGCAGCGCGTCCTGGTCCCACCGGCCCAGCGGGTCACCGATGATGGTCGCCACCGTCGGCCGCCCCGGGTTGAACTGCTTCGACACGTCCCCGAACGCCAGCAGCACAGCGCCGTCCGACAGAGTCAACGTGTCAGCCGACGAAGCGTGCAGCCCGCACAGCTCCGGCTCCGACCAGGTCAGCCCGTTGTCGTCGCTGCGGACGAGTTCTGCCTCTTCATCGGTCCGCAGCAGCGCGACGACCTGTCCGCCCGGCAACAACGTCAGCACCGGCTCCTGGTACTCCCGCCCGTCCCTACGCCCCAGCACGACCTCCTGCGCTGCCGGCCAGGTCAGCCCGCCGTCCGTCGACCGCACCACACTCGCCGAGTGGTTCCGGTCCCCCGGGAACACCCCGTAGACCGGCGCCAGCAGGTCCCCACCCGGCAGCTCCAGGATCTGCCCGTGCGCCACGATGTGCCCCGCCCGGAAGCTGTGCCAAACCTCGGCAGTCTCGTGATCCACCATCGCGGACCCCACCGCTACCGGCTCACCCCACGAAGCACCCCCGTCCACCGAGCGAGCCACGAACACCCCCGGACAGGTGTACGGCCGCACCGCCCACTCGATCTGGAAGTAGCTCAGCAGGATGTCCCCGTTGCCCAGCTGCACCAGCATCGGGTCCCGGTCGTCGGAGAGCGTGTCGACGACCACCCGAGACTCCGACCAGGTCCGCCCGTCGTCAGCGCTCTCGGCCGCGACGATGCGCCCCACACTCCGCACGTGCCCCAGCCCTTCCCGCCACACCACGAGCACCCGGCCGTCGGTCAGGCGGATGGCGCTCGGGAAGTAGGGCAGCTGACCGGCAATGGTCTGGGCAATCACCACGCGACTCATGCACCCACGCTTTCACATGCGGACGTCCATCACTCACTAACTGCAGCCCGGCTCCTATCCCCACGCTCAGATCAGGCCGCACGTCCCCGCAGGGAGGCACTTAGTGAGTGGTGGGCGTCCGCCTGTGGACGACGAAAGGCGCCCGGCAGTGCTGATCCGCCATGCTGCTGCGGTGGCTGAGGTCGGCGAGGTGCTTGCGCGGCGTGGTGGCAGCGCGGGGTTCGCCGATCTCCGGGCCGTGGTGTCCGCGCGTGCGATCCGCGCGGCGCTCGCCGCCGGAACGATCCGGCGGGTCGCCAAGGGCGTCTACGCACTTCCGGAGGCGCCTGCGGCGCTCACCGCGGCACGGAGTCAGGGCGGCGCGGTGTCGCACCTCAGCGCGGCTCAGCACTGGCGGATGGGAGTCCTCTCGGCACCGGCGCTTCCGCATGTGACTGTCCCGGTCGGACGGCAACGACGACGAGCTGGCCTTCCGTGTGTCCTGCACTGGTCCGATGTGCCGGTGCTCGACGACGTGACCACCCCGGTGCGGACCGTTCTCGACTGCGCCAGGACGTTGCCGCTGAGCGACGCGCTCTCGGTCGCCGACTCGGCGTTGCACCTCGGCCTGGTCGATCACGCCGAACTGTCGGACGCCTCGGCGCGGCTGGTGGGACCGAACCGGCGGCGGATTCAGAGGGTTGTCGGGCTGGCGGACGGGCGGGCCGAGTCGGTGCTGGAGTCGGCGCTCCGGGTCATCCTGATCGAGGCGGGAATCGACGGCTTCGAGCCCCAGGTCCAGGTACGGAGTGCTGGATTCAGCGCCCGGCTGGACCTCGGTCACCGCCGCCGGCGGATCGCACTCGAGGCCGACGGTTTCGAGCACCACGGCACCCGGAAGGCGTTGGTCCGCGACTGTCGTCGGCTGGTCAACCTCAGCCTGCACGGGTGGCTCGTGCTGCGGTTCAGCTGGGAGGACGTGATGTACGACCCGGAGTGGGTGGTCGAGGCGGTACTTGCAGCGCTTGAACGCCCACCACTCACTAACCGCCTTCCGGATGCCGCCTGAGCGGTTCGCCAAGCGGTGGAAGGTGGAGAGGGGGCGACTTACTGAGTGGTGGGTGTCCGCCTCACGCCGGGCGGCCGCCGACGAAGGTTTGGGTGACCAGTGGGACGCCCGGGCGGTACGCCAGATGCAGGTACGACGGCGCGTCGAGGACTGCCAGGTCGGCTCGGGCGCCGACGGAGAGGTGGCCTACGTCCGTGCGGCGCAGCGAGGCGGCGCCGCCGGCGGTGGCGGACCAGAGGGCCTCGGCGGGGGTCATGTGCATTTCGCGGACGGCCAGGGCGATGCAGAACGGGATGGAGGAGGAGTAGCCGGAGCCGGGGTTGCAGTCGGTGGCCAGGGCTACGGTGACGCCGGCGTCGAGGAGGCGGCGGGCGTCGGGGTAGGGGGAACGGGTGGAGAATTCGACAGCGGGGAGGAGGCCCGCGACGACGCCGGCTGAGGCCAGGGCGTCGATGTCCGCGTCCGACAGGTGCGTGCAGTGGTCGGCTGCGGCGGCGCCTACCTCGCAGGCGACCTGGACGCCGGGGCCCTCGCCGAGTTGGTTGGCGTGGACGCGCGCCGAGAGGCCTGCGGCCTGGCCGGCGCGGAGGATGGTGCGGGCCTGGTCGGCGTCGAAAGCGCCGCGTTCGACGAAGACGTCGACCCACTTGGCGTGCTTGGCGGCCGCGTCGAGCATCGGGCCGGTGACCAGGTCGACGTAGCCGGCCGGGTCGTCGGCGAACTCGGCCGGTACGACGTGTGCGCCCAGGTACGTCGTCTCGTCGGTGAAGTCGGACGCGACCGCCAGCGACCGGGCCTCGTCGGCCGCGGTCAGGCCGTAGCCCGACTTGATCTCGACCGTCGTCGTGCCCTGGCGGCGCATCTCGGCGACCAGCCGGGCGACGTTCGCGGCGAGCTGCTCGTCGGCGGCCGCGCGGGTCGCGGCGACCGTCGTCCGGATGCCGCCCGCGCTGTACGGCGTACCGGTCATCCGGGCCGCGAACTCCTCGGCGCGGTCACCGGCGAACACCAGGTGCGCGTGCGAGTCGACGAACCCCGGCACCACCGCGCGGTCGCCGAGGTCGAGCGACGAGTCGGCTGAAGGCGCGGAGGTCCGCGGTCCGACCCAGGCGACTGTGCTGCCCTCGATGACGATCGCCGCGTCGTGCAACTCGCCGAGCAGCGGCCCGTGCGACGGGTCGTTCGTCACCAGCGAGCTGATCCCGGTCAGCAGCAACGAGCTCATGTCACCTCCGCGATCGCGGCCGCCAGCTCGGCGCCGACGTCGAGTTTCGAATGGTTGCCATCGGCAACGCGCAGCTGCCCCTCGACGACCACGTCGGTGACGTCGGCGCCGGACGCCGCGAACACGGCGGTCTCGATCGACGCACCGGTACCGGCCGTCCGCACGCTGTCGGTCCGGACCGCGACCAGGTCCGCGCGCGCACCGACGGCGATCGTTCCGGCGTCGGAGAAGCCCAGCGAACGGTGCCCGTCGACGGTCGCCGCGGCGAGCAGCTCCGCCGCCGACCAGTGCCCGCGCTCCTGCGAGGCCAGCCGCTCGTCCAGCTCGACGGCGCGCATCTCCTCGAAGAGGTCGACCACCGCGTGACTGTCCGAACCGAGCGTCACCGACGAGCCCGCCGCCCGCAGCGCGACCGACGGGCCGATCCCGTCGGCCAGGTCCCGCTCGGTGGTCGGGCAGAAGCACGAGTACGTCGCGGAGCTGCCGATCCGGTCGATGTCGACGCCGGTCAGGTGCGTCGCGTGCACGGCGCTGGTCCGCGCGCTCAGGAAGCCGGCCTCGTCGAGCACCTGCGTCGGCGTCCGCCCGTACGCCGCCAGGCAGGCGTCGTTCTCGGCGACCTGCTCCGACAGGTGCACATGCAAAGGGGCCTCAGGCAACAAGGAGGCGACGGCGCCGAGCTGGTCGGCCGGGACGCCGCGGACCGAGTGCGCCGCCGCGCCGATCACCACGTCGTCGGCGCCCTGCAACCGGCTGACCCGCGAGGCCCAGCCGACCACGTCGCCGTCGCTGAAGCGTTGCTGTACGTCGTTCAGCGGCTGGTCGATGCCGCCGGCGACGTAGCAGGTGTCGAGCAGCGCGATCCGCAGCCCGGCGTCGCGGGCGGCGGCGATCAGCGCCTCGCCCATCGCGTTCGGGTCGTCGTACCAGCGGCCGCCCGGGGCGTGGTGCAGGTAGTGGAACTCGCCGACGGCGGTGATGCCGGTGAGCAGCATCTCGCCGTAGACGGCGCGGGCGAGGCGGTAGTAGGTGTCAGGGGTGAGCTTCGAGGCGACCGCGTACATCTGGTCGCGCCAGGTCCAGAAGGTGCCGCGCCCGGTCTGCGTGCGGCCGCGGAGGGCGCGGTGGAAGGCGTGGCTGTGGCAGTTCGCGAGGCCGGGGAGGACGAGGCCGTCGAGGCGGGTCGCAGTGCCAGGAGGTGCACCGACGTCGACGGCTGTGATCCGTCCGTCGGTGACGGTCACCAGGACAGCATCTTCAACGCCTGTGGGGAGAACTGCTCGTGCGCACCAGTAGGAGGTCATTTGGCGAGGTCTTTCAGTACGGCGGCGAGCGCGTCCACGCCGGCCAGGCAGTCGTCCATCTCCGCGTGCTCGGCCGGCGAGTGCGAGATGCCCGTCGGGTTCCGGACGAAGAGCATCGCGGTCGGGATGCCCGCATCCGAGAACACCCCGGCGTCGTGCCCGGCGCCGGTCGGGAGGATCGGCGCACCGTCCAGTACGCCGGACAAACGGTCGCGGAGGCCCGCCGGGAAGTCGACCACCGGAGAAACCGACTCCGGGGTGACGGAGACCGTCGTGCCGTCGCGGTCGGCGCGCTCGGTGGCCTGACGGGTGATTGCCTCTAGCAACGACTCCAGGATCTCGGTCGACGCCGCGCGGGCGTCGAGCCAGGCGGTGACCTCCGACGGTACGGCGTTCGTCCCGTTCGGTTCGACCGAGAGGCGGCCGAAGGTCGCGCGGGCGCCGGCCAGGCGGGCCTGCTTGTTCGCCGCGAGGGCGGTCATCGCGTAGGTGAGCATCGGGTCGTGGCGGTCTTCCATCAGCGTCGTACCGGCGTGGTTCGCTTCGCCGGAGAACGTGAAGCGGAAGCGGCCGTGCGGCCAGATCGAGGAGGCGACGCCGACGGGGGCGGTGAGCGCGCGGCCCTGCTCGACGTGGAGCTCGACGAAGGTGCCCATCTTGTCCAGCAACGGTGAGGGGCCGACGCCGGCGGGGTCGGTGCCGGCTGCTTCCAGAGCTGCCGCCAGGGAAACGCCAGTACGGTCCTGGAGCGCCAGAGCCTTTTCAGGAGCCAGCACACCGGCGGCGACGCGGGAGCCGAGGCAGGGCATGCCGAAGCGGGAGCCTTCTTCCTCGACGAAGGCGCCGACGCCGATGGGAACAGAGGGCTGGAAACCTTCAGCTCGCAGCTGGTCGACGGCGGAAAGAGCGGAGACGACGCCGAGAGGGCCGTCGAACGCACCGCCGTCGAGGACGGAGTCCAAGTGGCTGCCCGTCACCACTCCCTTGCGCTCTCCGCCGGCTGCGCCGGCGGAGGGCGCAAGGGATGGGGAGAGCGAGGACGAGCCGGAGCTCGCTCCGCCTTCGCCCGGGTCCCACCAGGCGACCAGGTTGCCGATGCCGTCGGACTCCAGCGTCAGACCCCGCGACGCACACTGATCAACGAACCACGCAGTAGCCGCTCGTTCGGTGTCGGTCCAGCCGCCTCGGCGGTAACCCCCGCTGAGGGGGTCACGGCCGATGGCGGACAGGTCCGTCCAGAGCTGTTCGAAGGTCAAGACAGCGGGTTCTTCGACAGCCAGTCCTTCGCGACGGCGGCGGCGGACTCGCTGCCGCCCTCGGCGCGCTTGACCAGATCGGTCAGGTCGTCAGTCGTGAGCTTGGCCTGGACGGCGTTCAGCGTCGAGGCGACGTCGGGGCTCTTGTGGTCGGTGCGGATCAGCGGAACGATGTTGTTCGGCAGGTGGATGTGCTCGGGGTCCTCGAGCACGACCAGGTTGTTGTCCTTGATCGCCGACTGGGTGGTGAAGAACTGGGTGACCTGGATGGTCCCGTCCTTCAGCGCCTTCAGGCTCAGCGGGCCACCGGCGTCCAGCGTCTTGAACTCCTTGAACTCGACGCCGTACTTGTCCTTCATCCCGGCCAGGCCCGCGGTCCGCGTCTTGAACTCGGGTCCGCCGCCCGCGACCATGTCCTTGCTGACCGCCTTCAGGTCGGCGATCGACTTCAGCGAGTACTTCTGCGCGGTCTCCGGGGTGACCACGATCGCGTCCTCGTCGGCCGCCGCGGACTTGTCGAGCACCTCCAGGCCGGCCGGCAGCACGCCCGGGATGGCCTTGTAGACGGCCTCGGCCTCGTTCTCGGTGGCGTCCTTCTTGAAGTAGACCAGCGTCGCGCCGGTGTACTCCGGCAGCAGGTCGACGGACTTGTCCTGGATCGCGGCCATGTAGAGCTCCCGGGCGCCGATGTTCAGCTTCCGGTTGACCTTGATGCCCTTGGCCTCCAGCGCCTGGCCGTAGATCTCGGCCAGCACCTGGCTCTCGGCGAAGTTGGCGGACCCGACGGTGAGCGAGTCGACCTTGTCGGGCGCCGAGCCGCCGCCGGCGTCGTTGCCGCCGCCCAGCGGGTCCTCGCCGCCCCCGCACGCGGCGAGCGCGAACACGGCCGACGCGGCGATGGCGCTGCGGATGAAGGTTCTTCTGAACACGGGATCCTCCAGGGGTCCGTCTACTACACCCCGGCCGGTGCCGGAGCAGTGGAAGTCTTGGTGTCGGCCTTGCGCCGCAGGCGACCGGTCAGCCCGGCCGAGACGGCGTACCGGCCGGCGAACGCGAAGAGCAGGTCGAGCACGATCGCCAGTACGGCGACCAGCACGGCCCCGGTCAGCATCTGCGGGAAGTCGCGCAGACTCAGCCCGTCGATCACGTACCGCCCGAGGCCGCCGAGTGCGACGTACGCCGCGACGGTCGCGGTCGAGACGATCTGCAGCGTCGCGCTGCGCAGGCCGGAGATGATCAGCGGCAGCGCGATCGGGATCTCGACCTTGGTGAGGATCTCCCGGCCGGTCATCCCCATCCCGCGGGCGGCGTCGATGGTGGACCGGTCGACGCCGGAGACTCCGGCGTACGTCGAGGCCATGATCGGCGGGATGCCGAGCACGACCAACGCCACGATCACCGGCACCCGGCCGATCCCGATCAGCAGCACGATCAGGGTCAGCAGGCCGAGGGTCGGCAGCGCGCGGGCCGCGTTGCCGGTGTTGATCGCGACGAACGCGCCGCGCCGGGTGTGCCCGATCAGCAGGCCGATCGGGAGCGCGATCAGCGCGGCGATCGCGAGCGAGAGGAAGGTGTAGGCGAGGTGCTGCAGGATCCGGTTGCCGATGCCTTCGGCCCCGGACCAGTTCGCGGAGTCGCTGATGAACTCGAGGAATCCCTGGATCACGGCTCAGGCCTCCTTCGGCGTGTTGACCCGGGCCCACGGCGTCAGCAGCCGTTGCAGCCCGACCAGCAGGACGTCGGCGAGCAGCGCCAGCGCGAGCGAGAGCACGACGCCGACCAGGATCGGGGTCAGGAAGTCCTGCTGGAAGCCCAGCGTGAACAGCTCCCCGAGCCCGCCGATGCCGATGATCGCGCCGACGCTGACCATCGAGATGTTGGCGACCGTGACGACCCGCAGGCCGGCGAAGATCACCGGGACGGCGATCGGGAGGTCGATGGTCACCACCCTTCGCAGGGTTCCATAGCCCACCGACACCGCGGCCTGCAGCACGTCCTCGGGTACCGAGCGCAACCCGTCGATCACGTTGCGGATCAGCAGCGAGACCGCGTAGATGGTGAGCGCGATGATGATGTTCGCGGCCGACAGCACCTTGGTGCCGATGATCGCCGGCAGCACGATGAACAGCGCGATCGAGGGCAGCGAGTAGAGCACGCCGCCGAGCGCGACCAGCGGGTTGGCCAGCCAGCTGTACCGGGTCGCGACGTACCCGAGCGGGACCGCGATCAGCAGTCCGAGCACCATCGGGATCAGCGCCAGGTACAGGTGTTCCAGCAGCTGCTCCCAGATCAGGGCGCTGTTGTCTCCGACCCACGTCATGGGCGCAGTACTCCGGACAGCGCGGTGTAGTCGATGACGCCGACCGGTTTGCCGTCCGCGTCGACGCAGACGCCCTGGCCGACCGGCGACGTCAGTACGGCGTCCATCGCCGCGCGCAGCGAGTCACCGCGCTGGAAGACCGCACCGATCGGCAGCAGCTCACCGTCCTTCTGCCAGCCGGAGGGTTTGCCGTCCTCACCACAGGACAGGTCGCCCGGAACCGGTCCGAGCGGCAGGTCCTCAGCCGTCACAAACGTAAGGGCGCGGTAACCCCGGTCCTGCCCGATGAAGCTCTCGACGAAGTCGTCCGACGGGTGCGCGAGCAGCTCGGCCGGCGGCGCGAACTGCGCGAGCTTGCCACCGACCCGCAGTACGGCGACGTTGTCGCCGAGCTTGATCGCCTCGTCGATGTCGTGGGTGACGAACACGATCGTCTTGCCGATGTCGCGTTGCAGGCGGAGCAGCTCCTCCTGCAGCTGGTGGCGCACGATCGGGTCGACCGCGCTGAACGGCTCGTCCATCAGCATGATCTTGGGATCGGCGGCCAGCGCGCGGGCGACGCCGACGCGCTGCTGCTGACCACCGGACAGCTGCGCGGGGTACCGCTCGGCCAGCTTCGGGTCGAGCCCGACGCGTTCCAGCAGCTCCATCGCGGTGGCCCGGGTCTTGCGCTTGTCCCAGCCGAGCAGCTTCGGCACCGTCGCGACGTTGTCCACGACGGTCTTGTGCGGGAACAGCCCGGCGTGCTGGATCACGTAGCCGATCCCGCGCCGCAGCGTGACCGGGTCGCCGGCGTTGATGTCCTCGCCGTCGATCGAGATCCGGCCGCTGGTCCGGTCGATGGTGCGGTTGATCATCCGCAGCGAGGTCGTCTTGCCGCAGCCCGAGGGGCCGACGAAGACGGTGATCTCGTTGCTGGGAATCCGCAGCGACAGGTTGTCGACGGCCACCGTGCCGTCCGGGTACTGCTTGGTGACGTCTTCGAACTCGATCATGGCGCCCCTTCGCGCTGGTCGGCGATCGCCCGAACGATCCTAGGGGAACGAGGGCCCGGTGCCACCCGATCAGCACCTTTCTCATTCCTCGGGAAAGTGCACCTCAGCGCTATACCTCGGTCGCACTCCGTACTGCGAACAACCCCGTTCCCCGTGGCCGAAGCGTCAGGACTCCTGCATCGGAATCCGTACGCCCCGCTCGGCCGCTACCTCTGCCGCCTTCTCGTACCCCGCGTCCACGTGCCGAATCACGCCCATCGCCGGGTCGTTGGTGAGCACCCGCTCCAGCTTCTGCCGGGCCAGCTCGGTGCCGTCGGCAACCGACACCTGGCCGGCGTGGATCGACCGGCCCATCCCGACCCCGCCGCCGTGGTGGATCGACACCCAGGAGGCGCCGCTGGCGGTGTTCACCAGCGCGTTCAGCAACGGCCAGTCCGCGATCGCGTCCGAGCCGTCCAGCATGCCTTCGGTCTCCCGGTACGGCGACGCGACGCTGCCGGTGTCCAGGTGGTCGCGGCCGATCACGATCGGCGCCTCCAGCTCGCCGGAGGCGACCATCTCGTTGAACCGCAGGCCGGCCTTGTCGCGCTCGCCCTGGCCGAGCCAGCAGATCCGGGCCGGCAGGCCCTGGAAGGCGACCCGCTCGCCGGCCATCTTGATCCACCGGGTCAGGTGCTCGTTGTCCGGAAACAGGTCGAGGATCGCCTGGTCGGTCCGCGCGATGTCGCGCGGGTTGCCGGACAGCGCCGCCCACCGGAACGGGCCCTTGCCCTCGCAGAACAGCGGCCGGATGTACGCCGGGACGAAGCCCGGGAACTCGAACGCCCGCCCGAAGCCCGCCTTGCGCGCCTCGTCCCGGATCGAGTTGCCGTAGTCGAACACCTCGGCGCCCGCGTCCTGGAAGCCGACCATCGCCGCGACGTGCCGGGCCATCGAGGCCTGGGCGCGCTCGGTGAACCCGGCCGGGTCCTTCTGCCGCTCGGTCACCCAGTCCTCGAAGTCGACGCCGACCGGCAGGTACATCAGCGGGTCGTGCGCGGAGGTCTGGTCGGTGACGATGTCGATCGGGGCACCGAGCTCGAGCAGCTGCGGCACGATCACCGCGGCGTTGCCCAGGACACCGATCGACAACGGCTTGCGCGCCTTCTTGGCTTCCTCGGCCAGCTGCAGCGCGTGCTCGACCGAGTCCGCGCGGACGTCGAGGTAGCGGTGCTCGATCCGCCGGTGGATCCGGGAGTCGTCGACGTCGATGCAGATCGCGACGCCGTCGTTCATCGTGACGGCCAGCGGCTGCGCGCCGCCCATGCCGCCGAGCCCGGCAGTCAGCGTGATCGTCCCGGCCAGGGTGCCGCCGAACTTCTTCTCGGCGACCGCGGCGAACGTCTCGTAGGTACCCTGCAGGATGCCCTGGGTGCCGATGTAGATCCACGACCCGGCGGTCATCTGGCCGTACATGGTCAGCCCGAGCGCCTCCAGCCGGCGGAACTCCTCCCAGTTGGCCCAGTCACCGACCAGGTTGGAGTTGGCCAGCAGCACCCGCGGCGCCCACTCGTGGGTCCGCATCACGCCGACCGGGCGGCCGGACTGGACGAGCATCGTCTCGTCGTCCTTCAGCGTGGTCAGCGTGCGGACCATCGCGTCGAAGGAGTTCCAGTCCCGCGCGGCCTTGCCGGAGCCGCCGTACACGACCAGTTCGTCGGGGTGCTCGGCCACCTCGGGGTCGAGGTTGTTCTGCAGCATCCGCAGGGCGGCTTCCTGCTGCCAGCCCTGGGCGGTCAGGGTGGTGCCGCGGGCGGCGCGTACGGGACGGGGTCCGGACATGGGTGATCCAGCCTTTCTAGGCGAGGGGGCCGGTGACGGCCTCGACAGCGGACAGGTAGGTGCCGTCGGCAACAAGCCGGACGGAGTGCTCGATCTCGGGGGCGAGGTGCCGGTCGGTGCCCGGCCCCTCGACGTGGGTGCGCAGCTCCCGCCGTACGGCGGAGGTCGCGGGCGACGGGTCGAGCGGGGCGCGCAGGTCGAGCGCGCGGGCGGCGGTCAGGATCTCGACGGCGAGCACGCGCTCCAGGCCGTCGACGGAGCGGCGCAGCTTGCGGGCGGCGGACCAGCCCATCGACACGTGGTCCTCCTGCATCGCGCTGCTCGGGATCGAGTCGACGCTGGCCGGGACGGCGAGCCGCTTCAGCTCGGACACGATCGCGGCCTGCGTGTACTGCGCGATCATGTGCCCGCTGTCGACGCCGGGGTCGTCGGCCAGGAACGCGTTCAGCCCGTGGTTGCGGGCGACGTCGAGGAAGCGGTCCGTCCGCCGTTCGCTGATGCTCGCGACGTCGGCGACGGCGATCGCGAGGAAGTCGAGCACGTAGCCGACGGGCGCACCGTGGAAGTTGCCGTTGGACTCGACGCGGCCGTCAGGCAGGACGACCGGGTTGTCGATCGCGGCGGCCAGTTCGCGGCCGGCGACGGTCGCGGCGTGCGCGACGGTGTCGCGGGCGGCGCCGTGCACCTGCGGCGAGCAGCGCAGCGAGTACGCGTCCTGGACCCGGTTGCAGTCCGGGCCGCGGTGGCTCGCGACGATCGGGCTGTCCGCCAGTACGGCGCGCAGGTTCGCGGCGGCGGCGCCCTGGCCCGGGTGCGGGCGCAGCGCCTGCAGGTCGGCGGCGAAGACGCGGTCGGTACCGAGCTGGCCCTCGACGCTCATCGCGGCGGCGATGTCGGCGGTCTTCAGCAGCCGGTCCAGGTCGGCCAGCGCGAGGACCAGCATGCCGAGCATGCCGTCGGTCCCGTTGATCAGCGCGAGGCCTTCCTTCTCGGCCAGGACGACAGGCTTCAGGTCGTGCGCGGCGAGCGCGTCGCCGGCGTCGAGCAGGTTGCCGTCGCGGTCGCGGACCTTGCCCTCGCCCATCACCGCGAGCGCGACGTGCGACAGCGGCGCGAGGTCGCCGGAGCAGCCGAGGCTGCCGTACTCGTGCACGACCGGCGTGAGACCGGCGTTCAGCAGTCCGGCGTAGGCCTGGGCGGTCTCGACCTTGACCCCGGTCCGCCCGGTGGCGAGCGTCGAGAGCCGCAGCAGGACGAGCGCGCGGACGACCTCGGTCTCGACCTCCGGACCGGAGCCCGCGGCGTGCGAGCGAACCAGGCTGCGCTGCAGCTGGGCGCGCAGCTCCGGCGCGATGTGCCGCGTCGCCAGCGCGCCGAACCCGGTCGACACCCCGTAGTGCGGGACGTCGGCGTGCGCCAGCGCCTCGATCGCGGCCCGGGACTTGGCGATCTCCTCCAGCGCGTGATCGTCGATCCGCACCGGCGCGCCGTACCGGGCCACGGCGACCACGTCACCGGCGCTCAACGGGCCGGTCCCCACTACCACCTCGGCTGTCTCCACCCGCCCATTGCACCGCGCCCGCCGCCGGACCGACAGGACCGCCACCCCGGTTGCTGTCTCAGATGCGAGACAGTTGTGCGACCCCGGCGCGCAATAGGCTGCGGGCATGATCGAGGTACGCCGGGCGGTCCCGGGTGACGGGGCAGCGATCGCGGCGGTGCTCGCAGCCGCGCTGCCGCGGCTGGTGAAGACGGCCCGCGGGCTCGAGTCCGAGCTGAGGTCCAGCCAGGCACGCGTCGTGCTGCTGGCTCTCGACGACGGGCAGCCCGTTGGCTACGGCAACGTGTACCTGTCCGACCCCGGCGAGAAGTCGCCGCGGATCCGGATCGCCGTCCAGGTCGCGCCGGAGCATCGCGGCCGCGGTGCCGGGCAGGCGCTGCTGACCGAGGTCGAGCGGGTCGCCGCCGAGGCCGGCGCGGTGTCGCTGCTGACCGTGGTCGAGGACGACGACCGCTCGCTGCACTTCGCGCGCGAACGCGGGTTCGTGGTCGACCGGCAGATGAGCCACTCCGAGGTCGCGCTCGCCACGACGCCCGATCCGGTCGACCCGCCGGAGGGACTGCGGCTGGCGTCGTACGAGGAGGTCGGGCCGCGGCCGGTCTGGGAGGCGATGATGGCGGTGATCGGCGGCGACCCGAGCGGGCTGTCGTTCGTCGGCCCGTACGACGAGTGGGTGGCCTCGGGCTGGCAGAACCCGGACCTGCGCCCCGACCTCAGCTTCGTGCTGCTCGACGGCGATCAGGTGGTCTCGCTGGTCAGTACGGCGGCCGACCCGGACCGCGGCGTGATCTGGTCGAACCTGACCGGCACCGTCCCGGCGTACCGGGGACGTGGGCTGGCCAAGGTGGTGAAGTCGCACGCGCTGCGGCGCGCCCACCTGGCCGGGCTGACCAAGGCCTCGACCGGGAACGACGCCGCGAACGCGCCGATGCTCGCGGTCAACGACTGGCTCGGCTACCGGCTCGCCGGGTCGGCCTGGACCGCGGAGAAGGCGCTGTGAACAAGAAACTGATCCGGTCGCTGACCTTCTTCGCCGTACTGTCGGCGGCGGTCGGCTTCCTGCTCTCCGGCGAGGCCCGGGTCTTCGACTGGCGGCTGGCCGGCGGGCTGTTCGCGTTCGCCCTGGCCGGTGAGCTGATCCGGCTGAAGATCCGGCGCGGCCGCGCCCGGAACCGTCAATCGTCCACAACCTGAGACAGGGCCGCTACCCTCACAGTTGTGAGCGGCAACGTTCCCGCCTCGACCCGGACCTTGCGGGTGCTGACCTTCCTGGCCACCCAGCCCGGACCCGTACCGATGGAGCGCATCGCCTCCGCGGTCGGCCTGCCACGCTCGTCGACCTACCACTTGCTGCGGGCAATGATCGACGAGGGCTTCGTCGTGCACCTGCCCGAGGACAAGCGCTACGGCCTCGGCGTCGCGGCGTTCGAGATCGGCAGTGCCTACCTGCGCCACGACCCGCTCGAACGGCTCGCCCGCCCGCTGCTCGCGCAGCTCGTCGCCGAGGTCGGCCACACCGCGCACCTCGGCGTCCTGCACGGCCGTGAGCTGGTCTACCTGCTCAAGGAGCAACCTCCGCGGCCGCTGACGCTCGTCACCGACGTCGGCGTCCGCCTTCCCGCCACGCTGACCGCGTCGGGCCGCGCCCTGCTCGCGGCGCTGCCGCCGGCCCAGGTCCGCGCGCTGTTTCCCACGCCCGAGACCTTCGTACGGCGTACCGACCAAGGCCCGCAGACGCTCAGCCAGCTCCGCCGCCTGCTCGCCGACGAACGCCAGCAGGGCTTCGCCGTCGAGGAGTCGCACGTGACCGCCGGCGTCACCTCGGTCGCCAGCGCCGCCGTCGATCACGCCGGGCATCCGGCCGCCTCGATCAGCATCTCGTTCCGCAGCGACGCGGTCTCCCCCGGCGAACGCTCGCTGCTGGCCCGCCGCGTCCGTCAGGCCGCCGACGCGTTGACCCGCCGCCTGCGCGGCTGAAGTGGTGCTGGGCCTACCCAGCGCGGGGTTCTGCACCCAGTGTCCGGCGTCCCGGTCTTCCCGAGGATGAGAGCTCCTCAGGAAAGGGACCTCATGCTTGCGACTGCTCTCGCGACTTCCGCTCTTCTTGTTTCTCCACTCAGCGCAGTTTCTCCACTCAGCGCACCGGCCGACACGGTCGTTCGGACCGATCTCGGTCAGGTGCGCGGGGTGACCGACGGCAGCACGACGACATTCCGGGGCATTCCGTACGCTGCCCCGCCGGTGGGCGCGTTGCGGTGGCGGTCGCCGCAGCCCGCTCAGCGGTGGAAGGGCGTGCGGGACGCCACGGAGTACGGGAAGGCCTGTGCTCAGTTGGAGCATCCGATCGGGGTGGCCAGCACGAGCGAGGACTGCCTGGTCGTCGACGTGACGACGCCGAAGCAGCCGGGCCGTGACCGGCCGGTCGTGGTCTGGATCCACGGCGGGAGCTTCACCAACGGGGCGAACAGCGTGTACGGCACGAAGCGGCTCGCGGCGCAGGGCGATCTGGTGGTTGTCCAGGTGCAGTACCGGCTCGGGGCGCTGGGATTTCTCGGCGGGAACTACGGGCTCGAGGACCAGCAGGAGGCGTTGCGCTGGGTACGCCGGAACGCCGCGGCCTTCGGCGGGGACCCGCGGAACGTGACGATCATGGGCGAGTCGGCCGGGGCGTACAGCGTCTGCGACCACCTCGCGTCGCCGACTGCAGCGGGGTTGTTCCAGCGGGCGATCGTGCAGAGCGGACCGTGTGCGCAGGAGTACTCGGAGACCAACTACGCGGCGCCACGGCCGAAGGCGGTCGCGGAAAAGTACCGGCGTGACCTGACGACCGAGTTGGGATGCACGACGGACGACTGCCTGCGCCAGGTCTCGGCGGAGAGGCTCTTGGAAGCGACAGCAGAGGACGAGTTCGGTCCGGTGCTCGGCGACAAGGTGCTGCCGTTGCACCCGACTCAGGCCTTGCTCAGCGGGCGGGTCAACCGGGTTCCGGTGCTGCACGGGATCAACCACGACGAGGAGCACGGCCGGTACGGCGCGCAGGAGGCAGCGACGGGGGTGGCGATCACGCAGGCGGAGTACGAGACGGCAGTGCGAACCCAGTTCGGTGCGAAGGCGCCGAAGGTGCTGGCGACGTACGACGACCTCGAGCCCGCCGGATTGGCGCTGTCGACGGTGATGACCGACGCGCAGTGGGCGGCACCGGCGTACCGGACGAACCAGCTGCTGTCGCTGCGGATGCCGACGTACGCGTTCGAGTTCGCCGGGGACGCGCCCTGGTACCTCGGGCTGGGGCGGCCGGAGTGGCCGGTCGGGTCGCACCACATGACCGATCTGACCTACCTGCTCGACCTGGCGATCTTCGAGCCGGCTGACGCGGAGCTGTCCGCCGAGGTGATCGAGCGGTGGAGCACCTTCGCCAGGACCGGGCAGCCGAACGCGGCCGGTACGGCGTACTGGCCGCGGGCGACGCCGTTCGACCGGCAGGTGCTGTCGCTCGACCCGGCCGGCGTCACCCGGACCGACTTCGTCGCCGGGCACCGGCTCGGCTTCTGGCGCTAGACAGAGCGAAGGCCCGGCGTGGAACCACCTGGTTCCACGCCGGGCCTCAGCAGAGGTTCACCAAGACGATTTGGTGATCCCCGGGAGCTCCCCACGGTGGGCCATCGTGCGGAAGCGAACTCGGGAGATGCCGGCCTTGCCGACATAGCCGCGCGGGCGGCCGTCGACCGCGTCGCGGTTGCGGACCCGGATCGGGCTCGCGTCCCGCGGCAGTTTCTGCAGCTTCAGCTGCGCCTCGCCGCGCTCGTCGGAACTGGTCGCCGGGTCGGCGATCAGTGCCTTGAGCGCGGCCCGGCGCTCGGCGTACAGCGCGACGATGCGTTTGCGCTGCTCGTTCTTGGCGATCTTGCTGGTCTTCGCCACGCCGTTACCGCTCCTCGCGGAAGTCGACGTGCTGACGCAGAACCGGGTCGTACTTGCGGATCATCAGCCGATCGGGGTCGTTGCGGCGGTTCTTCCGGGTCACGTAGGTGAACCCGGTGCCGGCCGTGCTCCGCAGCTTGACGATCGGACGGATGTCGTTGTGCTTGGCCATCGACCAACCTTTCTGGGCGCTCGCGCGCCGTAGGACTCAGTACGGTGAACACCTGGGACCCGGGTGCGTATTCCGGTCCTCGGAGTGTAGATTGTATTGGTAATCATTTTCAACAAGCGTCTCGAGGAAGAGAGTACGGATGCTGCCGGTCACCTTGGTCACCGGGGTCGACACCCCGGCCCGCGACACCGCCGCCACCGAGCTGCTGCTGCCCGGCACCGTGCTCGTCGAGTACGACGTGCGCGGGCTGGCCGGCGGCTCGGTGGTCCGGATCGCGCGGACGGCCAACGGCGTGATCGACCGCGAGGTGATCACGATGGGGCATCCCTGCGTGTCCTGCGCGATGCGCGGCACGCTGGTCGAGCTGCTCCGCGGGATCGCGGCCGTCGGCCGGTACGACGCGGCGGTGGTGAACATCCCGGCCGCCGGGGACCCGGAGGCGCTGGCGGCGGAGATCACCCGGGACGCGAGCGGGGAGCTGCAGGTCAGCGCGGTGTTGGCAGTGGTCGAGGCGAGCACGTTCGTCGCGGACGCGACCGGCGAGGAGCTGGTCCGCGACCGCGGGATCCCGACGGCCGCCGAGGACAACCGCGCGCTGGCCGAGGCGATCGTGCACCAGGTCGAGTACGCGGACGCCGTACTGGTTGCCGGCTCCAGCACTGATTCCCGAGCACTGGCCAAGGCCCTGAATCCTCAGGCACTGCACATCGAGAACGTCCGCGAGCTGGCCGGCGGGCCACTGCACGATCCGGCGACCGCGCGGGCCCGCGTCGAGCCCGGCACGATCAGCGCCCCGCTGCGGGAAGAAAACGGCCCGGTCCGGACGTTCTTGTTCTCGTCGGACCAGCCGTTCCACCCCGAGCGGTTGTACGACGCGTTGGAGGACCTCGTCGACAAGACCGCCCGCGGGAAGGGCACGGTCTGGCTGGCGACCCGGCCGCGGGAGCGGCTCGGGTGGGACAGCTTCGGCACCAACATCTCGATCGGCGTCCTGGGCCGCTGGCTCGCCGACCTCCCGGCCGACCGCTGGCCGGAGGTGAGCAGCAGTCACCGGGCCCGCTCGGCGTTCGAGTGGCACCCGGAGCACGGGGACCGGGCGAGCTACCTGTCCTTCACCGGCGTGGATCTCGACATCTGGGAATTAGAACGGCGCCTGAACGGTTGTGTCCTACGTGCGGATGAAGAGGTCAGCAGCCTGACCGATCCGTTCGCCCCTTATCTGGAAGGAAGTACCGCTGCATGAAGCAGAACATTCACCCGGAGTACCGGCGGGTCGTCTTCCGCGACAAGTCGGGCAACTTCAGCTTCCTGACCGGTTCCACCCGGGAGAGCTCGGAGACCGTCGTCTGGGACGACGGCAACACGTACCCGGTGGTGGACGTGGAGATCTCGTCGGCGAGCCACCCGTTCTACACGGGCCAGCAGCGCGTGATGGACACCCAGGGCCGGGTCGAGAAGTTCAAGAAGCGCTACGGCCAGAAGTAACCACAGACCAGGCACGGTCGCCCTTCCACCCGGCGGCTGCTGCCACCCGGCCCGCTGATCCCTCCCCCCACGGATCGGCGGGCCTTCTTCTTGCCCGAACCATCGTCTCGGATCCGAGACGATGGTTCGGGCGTGGTGCTTCAGCCGGTGGGTGGGCAGGTCCCACACTGTGGCTGTGGAGCCGATCGAGCTGTCCGGGGCCGGGCTGACGCCGTTGACCGCCGTCGGTCTCGGCCAGCGCCGTACGCCGGTCCGCCTGGGCGAGGTCGCCCGCAAGCGGATGGCCGACTCGGCCGCGGCCGTCACCGAGATCGCCCGGCACCAGCCGGTCTACGGGCGCACCACCGGCGTCGGCGCGAACCGGGACGTGCTCACCAGCGACCCCGAGCACGGCACCCGCCTGCTGCTGTCGCACTCCACGACCGGCACCACGCCGTACCCGCGGGACGTCGTGCGGCTCGGGCTGCTGATCCGCGTCAACCAGCTCGCGGCCGGCGGCTCCGGGCTCGACCCCGAGGTCGCCGACGCGATCGTGCGGCTGCTCAACGACGACGAGCTCCCCGACCTGCACCGCGGCGGCGCGATCGGCACCGGAGACCTCGGGCCCCTCGCCGAGCTCGGGCTGGCGCTCGGCGACGTCATCGACGGCACCAGCGCGCTTCCGCTGCTGTCCAGCAACGCGATCACGCTGGCCGAGTGCTGCCTCGCGTACGTCGAGGCGGCCACGCTGATCAACGTCGTCCCGCTGGTCGGCGCCCTGTCGCACGTCGCGATGCGCGGCAACGGCGAGGTGTACGACGTCCGCGTGCACGAGGCTCGCCCGCAGCCCGGCCAGGTCCGGGTCGCCACCCGGATGCGCACCCTGCTGGCCGGTCTCCCGCTGACCGCGGCGCGGATCCAGGACCCGTTCGGCCTGCGCGCGTTCGCCCAGGTGCTCGGCCCGGCGGTCGACCATGTCGATGCCTTGGGCAACGCTCTGAAGATCGACATCAACGCCTCGGCCGAGAACCCGCTGGTGGCCGGCGGCACCGTGCTGCACAACGGCAACTGGCACGCGATGCCGATCGCCCTGGCCCTGGACTCGCTGCGGCTCAGCCTGCACAGCGTCGCGACGCTCTCGACGTCCCGCGTCGCGAACCTGGTCGACCCCGACTTCACCGGCCTGTCCCGCTTCCTGGCCAGCGGCGCCGAGGCCAGCTCGGGCGTGATGATGATCGAGTACGTCGCGCACGACGCCCTCGCCGCGGTCCGTTCCACCGCGCAGCCCGCCACCCTGGGGACCGCGACGTTGTCCCGGGGCGCCGAGCACCACGCCAGCTTCGCTCCCCAGGCCGCGGTTCTCACCACCCACCTCCTGGACGCGCTGCGGGAGGTCCTGGCCTGCGAGCTCGTCACCGCCGTCCGGGCCATTCGGCTGGCCGGCTTCACCCCCGAGGACCTGACGCCGTCCGCCGTGGCGCCCTGGCTGGCCGACGCGTTCGTGGCGCTTCCGCCGGCGCTGGCCGATCGCTCGCTGCGTGACGACCTGGAGATCGCGCGCGGGCTGATGACGCAGTGGGGCGACCGGCAGGTCGAGCACCCGGCCGAGTCGGGATAGCCGGCGCTAGCTGGTCAGCAGGTTCAGGTCGGCCGCGTAGGCCATCGCCTTGAAACCCCTGGCGTTCGGGTGCAGGTGGTCGCCGCCGTCGTAACCGGGCGCGAGCCGCAGCGGCTGGTACGGATCGCGGACCGCGTGCTCGAACTCGAGGTACCCGTCGTACTCGCCGGAGGTCCGGATCCACTGGTTCAGCGCCTGCCGCGCGACCTCGCCCCCGACGGTGTAGTGGTCCGCCGCCCAGTACGGCGTGAGCGTCGCGCCGTACACCCGCAGACCCGCCGCGTGCGCCCGCGCGATCAGCTGCCGGTGCGCGTTGATCAGCTGGGCGCCGGAGATCGAGCCCTTGCCGGCGCGGATGTCGTTGATGCCTTCGAGGATCACCACCGCGCGCACCCCGCTGCGCCGGACCACGTCCCGCTCGAACCGCGCGATCGCGGCCTCGCCGGAGACACCGCCGTTGACCAGCAGCCGGTTGCCGCCGATGCCCGCGTTCACGACGGCGTACCGGCGTTTGGTCAAGCGGTCCGCGAGCTGGTCCGGGTACCGCAGGTTGCCGTCGACCGGCGAGGAAGCACCGTCGGTGATCGAGTCGCCGAACAGCACGATCGCGCCTTCGGACGACGTCTTCACGTCCACCCCGGACAGCACGAACCGCGCCATCCCCGGGATCTTCTTGTACGGCGCACCGCCCGCCCGCGTCTGGTTCCCGGCGGCGCTGAACGCCGACGCGTACCCGGCCGGGTGCTGCGTGAGCGGCCCGGTCGGGCCCGGGAAGTACGTGCTGATCACGACGTCGCTGTCGTTGCCGATCGGCAGGTCGATCGGGTCCGACACCGACTCCGCGCCGACCGGGATCGTGACCGCCGCGCGGCCGCCGTACGTGACCGGGACGCTCTTCAGCAGCTCGAGATTCGGCGTCCCGGCACCGCCCTTGCGAGGTGCGACCGAGCTGGCGCCGACGACCAGCGGCTGCTTGCCGAAGCGGTTCGACAGCCGGATCCGGATCGAGCCGCCGCCGAGCGAGAGGTGCGCGACCTGGCGGATCGTGGTGTTCCGGACGCCGGTCGCGGACGGCCCGGTCGGACCGGCCTGCGTGACCGCGACGCCCCAGCTCGCGACCCAGCCGTCCGGCGGAGCGGTGACCCGCGCGGGTGCCTCCGGCGCCGGTGCGCCGGGCAGCGACGAAGCGACCATGGCGACGGCCGCGATCAGCGACTGCATCCAGCTCTCGGCGAGCATCATCGGGGCGGCCTCACCGGCCGTATTCTTCCACAGCCGGGGCGTGAGTTCATTCAGTCGATTGACAAGCGCCCGTTGCGCCGAAGGCTGTCCAGCGCCGCCACAGTGACGACCCCGCGGTACTCCAGCGTCGCCATCGGCCCCGGCGGTTCCCAGGTCAGCGCCCACCCGCCGTCGGCGTCCTGGTCGGCGACCAACCGGTCGAGATGCCCGTCGATCTGCTCCTGCGTGAAGAGCTGCCGCCACACGCTGTCCGGCGTCGGCGCGAAGTGCAGCGGCGTCACGCCGTACGTCGGGTCGTCGGCGTTCGCGCGGAACATCGAGAGCTTCGGCAGCCAGGCCCGGACCGCGTCCACGCCGGGGTCCGGCTGGTGCTCCAGGAACCGCAGCACCTCCAGCATGCTGTGCCCCTCCCCCGGGAGCCCGTTGGCCAGCTCGGCCTGGCACCACGCGGTCGCCTGGTCACGCCACGGGTGCTCGAACTCGAGCTGGTGCAGCCGTCCGACCAGCCCGGCCGTCGGGTTGAGCGACGGTACGTACGTCCACTCGGACATGTGGTCGGCCCGCGGGTAGCCCTCGATCGCCGGGTTGCACAGCGACACCGCACCCTCCGGCGTCGCGACCGACTGCAGCCAGTCGCAGGCACCGCCGATCAGTTCCTCGTCGCGGACGCCGGCCGCGATCATCGCGTCGAACGCGGTCTCCACGTCGAGCGCCGTACTGTCCGGGCAGCGCTTGTCCGGCTCCAGGCCGTGCCCGAACCCGCCGTCGGCGTTCCGGTACCCGCGCAGCGCGTCCACGACCCCGGCCGGGTCACCGTCCTCGAACAGCACGCTGAACAGCCGCCGCTCCAGCAGCCGTGCGTCGCGCCTGACAAACTCCCGGCCCCTCACGAAGATCTCCATACCGACAGCCTGCCAAGTTCGCGCCCGGCTGTCTTACAGAAATCGGTCAGGGTTCGAAGCGGTAGCCCATGCCGGGCTCGGTGCGCAGGTGCTTCGGGCGGGCCGGGTCGGCCTCGAGCTTGCGGCGCAGCTGACCCATGTAGAAGCGCAGGTTGCCGCCGGCGTTCTCGTAGCCCGGCCCCCAGACCTCGGTCAGCAGCTGGCGTTGCGACATCAGCTTGCCCGGATGCCGGACCAGGACTTCGAGCAGGTGCCACTCGGTCGGCGTCAGCCGGACCTCCTCGCCGCCCGCCTTGGTGACCCGCTTCGCCGACAGGTCGACCTCGGCGTCGCCGACGGTGACGACCGGCTGCTCGACGCCCGCGTTGCTCCTGCGCAGTACGGCGCGCATCCGCGCGAGCAGCTCGTCGATCCCGAACGGCTTCGTCACGTAGTCGTCGGCGCCGGCGTCCAGCGCCTCGACCTTGTCGGTGCTGTCCGTCCGACCGGACAGCACCAGGATCGGAGCCTCGGTCCACCCGCGCAGCCCGCGGATCACCTCGACACCGTCGAAGTCCGGCAGCCCGAGGTCGAGGATCACCAGGTCGGGCGGGTGCTGCGCGGCCACCTTCAGCGCCGCCGTACCGCTCCCGGCCACGTGTACCTCGTACCGGCGAGCCTTCAGGTTGATCTGCAACGCCCGCACGATCTGCGGCTCGTCGTCGACCACCAGCACTCTGGTCACAGGGCTCCTCGCTCCAGACGGCCCGGCACCGGCACGTCCCTCATTGTTGCCGAAGGCATCGAGACCACCATGGTCAGTCCGCCACCCGGCGTGTCCTCGGGCCGCAGCGTCCCGCCCATCGCCTCGGCCAGCCCGCGGGCCAGCGCGAGCCCGAGGCCGACGCCGGTCGTGTTGTCGGTGTCGCCGAGCCGCTGGAACGGCGCGAACATCCGGTCCCGGTCCTCGACCGGCAGCCCCGGGCCGCGGTCGACCACGCGGATCTCCACCAGGTCGCCCAGCGAGCTCCCGGTCAGCAACGGCCCCTGCCCCGGCGGCGAGTACCGGACCGCGTTGGCCAGCAGGTTCGCGACCACGCGCTCCAGCAGCGCCGGGTCCGCCTCGACCAGCGGCAGGCTCGACGGCAGGTCGACGGTGACCTTCGAGTCCTCCTCCAGTACGCCGGGCAGGATCTCGTCCAGCGCCATCGGTCGCGTGAACACCGGCAGCACGCCGGCCTGCAACCGGCTCAGGTCGAGCAGGTTGTCGACAAGTCGGCTCAACCGGTCGAGCGACTCGTCGGCGGTCTCCAGCAGCTCGTCCCGCTCGGCCGGAGTCCACTCGACGTCGGAGCTGCGCAGGCTCGTCACCGACGCTTTCGCCGACGCCAGCGGTGAGCGCAGGTCGTGCCCGACCGCGCGCAGCAACGCCGTACGGAGCTTGTCGGCCTCGGCCAGCGGCTTCGCCTCGGCGGCGGCCTCGGTCAGCCGGGCCCGGTCGACCAGCGCGGCCGCGTGCGCCGCGAACGCGCCGACCAGGCGGCGCTCGTCCGCGGCCAGCGACCGGCCCTGCAGCACCAGCACGAGGTCGTCGCGGCCGGGGATCTCCGCGTCACCGTCCTCGGGGCGGCGGCAGGTCGGCGTACCGGCGGAGGCGATCGGCCGCCAGGTCTCGGTCAGCTCGTCGGTGTCGATGCGTTCCATCAGACAGGCAGACGTCATCCCGAACGCTTCCCGGACCCGCTCGAGCAACGCCGGCAACGCGGTCTCACCGCGCAGCACCGACCCGGCGAGCGTCGCCAGCGTCTCGGACTCCGCCGCCGCCCGCGCTGCCTGCCTTGTACGCCGGGCCGCCCGGTCGACGACCGACGAGACCATCGCAGCGACCAGGATGAAGATGCCGAGCGCGAGCGCGTTGTTCGGCTCGGTGATCGTGAACGACCGGGTCGGCGGCGTGAAGAACCAGTTCAGCACCAGCGTGCCCGCGATCGCCGCCAGCATCGCCGGCCACAAGCCCCCGACGAGCGCGACCACGACGACCGCGAACAGGAAGGCCAGCACGTTGCTGGTCAGGTTGAGCGTGTCACCACCTGGCCCGAGCAGCACCGCGAGGATCGGTGGCAGCAGGATCGCGAGGGCGAACCCGTACACGAGCCGCCGCCGCGACAGGCTGCCCTGCAGCCGCGGCAACCGCCCGCGGCCCATCTGCGAGTGGGTGACGATATGGACATCGATGTCGCCGGACTCGCGGATCGAGGTCGCGCCGATCCCCGGCCCGGTCAGCAGCGTCGACAGGAACGATCGGCGACTGCCGCCGAGCACCAGCTGCGTCGCGTTCTCCGCGCGGGCGAACGCGAGCAGCGCGTCCGGGACGTCCTCGCCGACCACCTGGTGGTAGCTGCCGCCCAGGCTCTCGACGAGCTGCCGCTGCTGCGCGAGCCGCGCCGGGTCAGCGCCGGTTAACCCGTCCGACCGCGTGACATGTACAGCGAGCAGGTCGCCGCCCGCCGACCGCGCGGCGATCCGGGCCGCGCGCCGGATCAGCGTCTCGCCCTCGGGACCGCCGGTCAGGGCGACGACGACCCGCTCGCGGGCCTCCCAGGTCGAGTCGATGTCGTGCTGCTCGCGGTACTGCTGAAGCCCGGCGTCGACCCGGTCGGCCAGCCAGAGCAGCGCCAGCTCGCGCAGGGCGGACAGGTTGCCGATCCGGAAGTAGTTGCCGAGCGCGGCGTCGACCTTGTCGGCGGCGTACACGTTGCCGTGGGCCATCCGGCGCCGCAGCGCCTCCGGCGCCATGTCGACCAGCTCGATCTGGTTCGCCGCCCGGACCACCCGGTCCGGGACGGTCTCGCGCTGCGGGACGCCGGTGATCTTCTCGACCACGTCGTTGATCGACTCCAGGTGCTGGATGTTCACCGTGGAGATCACGTCGATCCCGGCCGAGAGCAGCTCGTCGACGTCCTGCCAGCGCTTGGCGTTCCGGCTGCCCGGGACGTTGGTGTGGGCCAGCTCGTCGACCAGCGCGACGCCCGGCCGCCGGGCCAGCAGCGCGTCCAGGTCGAGCTCGGTGAAACTGGCGCCGCGGTGGTCGACGATCCGCCGCGGCACCACCTCCAGGCCGTCGAGCATGGCGGCGGTCTGCTCCCGCCCGTGGGTCTCGACGAAACCGACCACCACGTCGGTTCCGCGCTCCCGCCGCCGTTGCGCCTCGCCCAGCATCTTGTACGTCTTGCCGACACCGGGCGCGGCCCCGAGGTAGATCCTCAGCCGCCCGCGACCTGCCATACCTCCCATAGTGTCAGTTCAGCTCCGCGTTCAGCGTCACCACGTTGACCGTGGGCTCGCCGAGGAAACCGAGCGTCCGGCCCTTGGTGTTGTCCTTCACCAGCTGCTCGACCTTCGCCACGTCCAGCCCGCGCTCGCGCGCGACCCGCTGCACCTGCAGTTCGGCGTACGCCGGGCTGATGTGCGGGTCGAGGCCGCTCCCGCTCGTGGTGACCGCGTCCGGCGGCACCTGGGCCGGGTCGACGCCCTCGAACTTCGCCACGTCCGCGCGGCGCTGCTCGATCAGCTTCAGCAGGTCGGGGTTGTTCGGCCCGTACTGCGACGCCGAGCTGCCGGCGCCGTCGTAGTCGACCGCGGACGGCCGGGGCTGGAACCACTTCGGGTCGGGCGCCAGCACGGCGTTGCCGTCGGCATCCTTCTGCCCGGTGTCGAGGCTGAACGACTGGCCGATCAGGTCCGACCCGGCCTCCTTGCCGTCGACCTTGATCACCGAGCCGTTCGCGTTGCCGTGGAACAGCGCCTGCGCCGCGCCGGTCATCGCCAGCGGGTAGAGCACGCCGAGCAGGACGGTGAGCACGAGCATCGCGCGGACCGCGACCCCGAACTGGCCGAACGGGCTTCTTCTGGTTGCCATCTCTGCTTTCCTTTAGCCGATACCCGGGATGACCGAGATCAGCAGATCGATGAGTTTGATGCCGATGAACGGGGTGATCAGGCCGCCGACGCCGTAGACCAGCAGGTTGCGGCGCAGCATCGCCGAGGCCGACGACGGCTTGTACCGGACGCCGCGCAGGGCCAGCGGCACCAGGACGACGATCACCAGCGCGTTGAAGATGACCGCGGACAGGATCGCCGACTCGGCCGAGTCCAGCCGCATCACGTTCAGCTTCTCCAGCCCCGGGTACGCCGCGGCGAACAGCGCCGGCAGGATCGCGAAGTACTTGGCCACGTCGTTGGCGATCGAGAACGTGGTCAGCGAGCCCCGGGTGATCAGCAGCTGCTTGCCGATCTCGACGATCTCGATCAGCTTGGTCGGGTTGGAGTCCAGGTCGACCATGTTGCCGGCCTCCTTGGCCGCCGACGTCCCGGAGTTCATCGCGACCCCGACGTCGGCCTGGGCCAGCGCCGGCGCGTCGTTGGTGCCGTCACCGGTCATCGCGACCAGCCGGCCGCCCTCCTGCTCCTTCTTGATCAGCGCCATCTTGTCCTCGGGCGTCGCCTCGGCCAGGAAGTCGTCGACCCCGGCCTCCTGCGCGATCGCCTTCGCGGTCAGCGGGTTGTCACCGGTGATCATCACCGTCCGGATGCCCATCGCGCGCATCTGGTCGAAACGCTCCCGCATCCCCGCCTTCACCACGTCCTTGAGGTGGATGACGCCGAGCGGCCGGGCCACCTCTTCCTTGCTCACGGCAACGACCAGCGGCGTACCGCCGGAGGCCGAGATGCCGTCGACCAGGTCGCCCAGCTCGGCGACCACGGTGCCGCCCTGGTCGTGGATCCAGGCCGTCACGGCCCCGGCCGCGCCCTTGCGGATCTGCCGGCCGTCGACGTCGACACCGCTCATCCGGGTCTGCGCGGTGAACTCGACGAAGGTCGCGTGCGGCAACTCACCGGTGTGCCGCTCGCGCAGTCCGTACCGGGTCTTGGCCAGTACGACGATCGACCGGCCCTCCGGCGTCTCGTCGGCCAGGCTGGACAGCTGGGCCGCGTCGGCCAGCTCCGCCTCGGACACCCCGGCGAGCGGGATGAACTCGGCGGC
The DNA here is from genome assembly GCF_040681455.1 of Kribbella sp. NPDC051770. Taxonomy (NCBI): domain Bacteria; kingdom Bacillati; phylum Actinomycetota; class Actinomycetes; order Propionibacteriales; family Kribbellaceae; genus Kribbella; species Kribbella sp. NPDC051770. Next base: position 243,026 of record NZ_JBFAYT010000004.1, read on the forward strand.
CTGCCGGTTGCCCAGGGTGATGGTTCCGGTCTTGTCGAGCAGCAGCGTGTTCACGTCACCGGCCGCCTCGACGGCCCGGCCGGACATCGCGAGCACGTTGCGCTGGACCAGCCGGTCCATGCCCGCGATCCCGATCGCCGACAGCAGCGCGCCGATCGTGGTCGGGATCAGGCAGACCAGCAGCGCGACCAGGACGACCAGGCTCAGGTCCACCCCGGCGTACCGGGCGAACGGCTGCAGCGTCAGAGTGGCCATCAGGAACACGATGGTCAGGCTGGCCAGCAGGATGTTCAGCGCGATCTCGTTCGGCGTCTTCTGCCGCGACGCGCCCTCGACCAGTGCGATCATCCGGTCGATGAAGCTCTCGCCGGGCTTGGTGGTGATCTTGACGACGATCCGGTCCGAGAGCACCCGGGTCCCGCCGGTCACCGCGCTGCGGTCACCGCCGGACTCCCGGATGACGGGCGCGGACTCACCGGTGATCGCCGACTCGTCGACACTGGCCACGCCCTCGACGACGTCACCGTCGCCGGGGATGATCTGGCCGGCCTCGACGACGACGCGGTCGCCGAGCCGGAGCTCGGTCGCCGGGACCTCCTCCTCGCCGCCCTCGGTGAGCCGGCGCGCGGTGGTCTCGGTCTTGGCCCGGCGCAGCGTCGCCGCCTGGGCCTTGCCGCGGCCTTCGGCGACCGCCTCGGCCAGGTTGGCGAAGACGACCGTCAGCCACAGCCAGACCACGATCCACCAGACGAACGCGCTGGAGTCGGTGAAGGCCAGCACCGTCGACGCGACCGCGCCGACCTCGACGACGAACATCACCGGGTTCTTCACCATCAGCCGCGGGTCGAGCTTGCGCAGCGCGTCCGGCAGCGAGGTGAGCAGCATCTTCGGGTCGAACAGACCCGACGGCGCCTTCTTCTCGACCACCGGCTCCTGGTGCGGAGCCGGGGTCAGGGTTTGCGTGGTCACAGTCCCTCCGCGAGGGGTCCGAGGGTGAGTGCGGGGAAGTACGTCAGGCCGGTCACGATCAGGACGACGCCGACGAGCATCGTGACGAACAGGGCCTTGTGGGTGGGCAGCGTCCCGGTGGTCACCGGGACCGGCTGCTGCCGGGCGAACGAGCCGGCCAGCGCGAGCACCAGCACGATCGGGACGAACCGGCCGAGCAGCATCACGATGCCGAGCGCGGTGTTGTAGAAGGTCGTGTTCGCGCTCAGGCCGCCGAAGGCGCTGCCGTTGTTGTTGGCCGCCGAGGTGAACGCGTAGAGCACCTCGGAGAAGCCGTGCGGGCTGTCGGTGTTGAAGATCGAGGCCCGCGCGCTCGCCAGGCCCATCGCGACCGCCGACCCGGCCAGCACCAGGCTGGGGGTGGCCAGGATGTACAGCGAGACCAGCTTCATCTCGCGCGCGGTGATCTTCTTGCGCAGGTACTCCGGCGTCCGGCCGACCATCAGCCCGGCCACGAAGACGGCCAGGACCGCGAGCACGAGCATCCCGTACAGGCCGGAGCCCGTCCCGCCCGGAGTCACCTCGCCGAGCATCATGTGGAACATCGCGGTGCCGCCGCCGAGCGGCGTGTAGGAGTCGTGCGCGGCGTTCACCGCGCCGGTCGACGTACCGGTGGTGGTCGACGTGAACAGCGTCGACGCCCACTCGCCGAAGCGGGTCTCCTTGCCCTCCATCGCGGCGCCCGCGGCCTGCGTCGCCGTACCGGAGCCGTTGACCTCGAACGCGGTCGCGGCGGCGGTGAAGGCGACCCAGAGGGTGGTCATCACGCCGAGGATCGCGTAGCCCTGGCGCTTGTCCTTGACCATCAGGCCGAAGGTGCGGGTCAGCGCGACCGGGATCACCAGCATCAGGAAGATCTCGAACAGGTTCGAGATCCCGTTCGGGTTCTCGAAGGGGTGCGCGGAGTTGGCGTTGAAGAAACCACCGCCGTTCGTGCCGAGCTCCTTGATCACCTCCTGGCTCGCGACCGGACCGCCCGGGATCGACTGGGTCTGGCCGGCGATCGTGGTGATCTCGTGCGGGCCGGACAGGTTCTGGACCACCCCGGTGGCGACCAGGATCAGGCCGCCGAGGATCGCCATCGGCAGCAGCACCCGGACCACCGTCCGGGTCAGGTCGACCCAGAAGTTGCCGAGACGCTCGGTCTTCGAGCGCGCGAAGCCGCGGATCAGCGCGACCGCGACGGCGATGCCGACGGCCGCGGAGACGAAGTTCTGCACCGCGAGGCCGGCGAACTGGACCAGATGGCCCATCGTCACCTCGGGCGAGTACGACTGCCAGTTGGTGTTCGCCACGAACGACGCGGCGGTGTTGAAGGCCAGGCTCGGCTCGACGCCCGGCAGGCCGAGCGAGAGCGGCAGGTGGCTCTGCAGCCGCTGCAGCAGGTAGAGCAGGATCAGCCCGGCGACGGAGAAGGCCAGCACCGACCGGGCGTAGACCGCCCAGGTCTGGTCGGCCTTCGCGTCGACGCCGAGCAGCTTGTACGTCGTACGCTCGAACCTGGTGTCCTTGGTGGCCGTGTAGACCTTGGCCAGGTACCCGCCGAGCGGCCGGTAGGCGGCCGCCAGGAGCAGGACCAGCAGGCCGGCCTGGAGCAGGCCGGCGGCGGTGTCGGACATCAGAACCTCTCGGGGAAGATCAAGGCGGCGACGAGGTAGACGACCAGTGCCGCGCCGATCACCAGACCGGCGACGTGCTCGGCGCTCACAGCTTCTCCACCCCACGCAGCGCGAACCAGACGGTCGCGAAAACGGCCACGCACACGGCCAGGTACAGCAGGTCCTTCATCGGGCCCACCCGTTTGTTGTCCTCATGTCTTCACTGAACGCCGCTGACTGCGCCGTCAGGAGAGTTCTCGCAGCTCTCTCACAGGCGCCTCCCGAGCTCTCACGGCGCTCTCACGGGCACCGGACTTCGTGGTTGCGCGCCGAGCCCACATACTTACGCCTGGCAATGAGAAGTCTTCGCAGAGTTAGGGAAGAACGCAGTGACTGAAGTGGACGACCAGCAGTTCCCCGCCCAGGGTTCCGAGCAGTTCTTCTCCGACGAGTCCCGCAAGGCGCTGGCCGAGGCCAGCCGGCTGCTCGCCGAACGCCTGCAGGCCCACACCGAGGCCCTGCTGGCGATGACCGGCGACGAGGAGCAGGCGGTGCTCGACGAGCACAACGCCCAGCTCGAGGAGCTCGTCGAGGGCTGGAACGACGCCGTGTTCGAGCACACCGGTACGACGCCGCTGCTGCTCGACGACGAGATCGTCGAGGCCGACGACGAGGAGCCCGAGGAGCAGGACCACCTGATCAGCGTGGTCTCCCGGTTCGACCTGAAGGTGGTCGACCTGGAGGCCCTGCTCGACGCCGGCCGCGCGGCCCAGGAGCGGCACCCGGTCGAGCTCGACGAGTCCGGCGACCGCGACCCCGTCGACACCGCCGAGCAGGCCATCTACGAGATCAGCCGCGAAACGGGTGAGGCCTGGTTCGAGCTGCCGGGCGTCGACCTGGTCGCGGGCGCGCGGGCGTACGTCGTACCGGAGTACCCGTTCGAGCCCCTCGAGGCCGACGCCGACGACGTGATCACCGAGATCAGCGCGCCGAACGGCGTGGTCACCCACGCGGAGACCTGGGCGTAGCAGAACGCCGGGGTGGGCGGGGCCGATCGGGCCTCGCCCACCTCCGCCTACGACTGCTGCCGACTTTCCAACGTATTTCTGCCGGCAGCGGCGAGAAGCTCGAACAACGTCACCCGGCGGGCAAGCGACGCCCAGCCACCAACCCGCCGTACGAGAACCTAACCGACGGCGATCGCGTCGATCTCCAGCAACCACTCCTCCGCGTAGATGTCGCAGATGAACACCGTCAGCGCCGGCGCATGATCCCCGAGCACCTCTTCACGGATCTTCGAGTTGGCCGCCCGGTACTGCCGATCAGACAGATGCGTCGTCACCTTCACCAGGTTCTCGACCGACATCCCCGCCTGCTCGAGCACCGCGAGCACGTTGCGCCACACCATCCGGCACTGGTCCTCGAAGTCCTCCGGGATCCGCCCCTGCTCGTCCCCCCAGGGCACCTGCCCGCTGACGAACACCATCCGCTGCCCGCCGCTCACCTCGACCCCGTGCGTGTAGTTCCCGGTGGCCGCCGGCAGGATCGGGGGATTGAGCGGAGTGATCGCAAGCTCGGTCATGGCAAATTCTTACCCTGCCGACCCCTGAACCGGCCAGCGCAACCGCACGTGTGGGAGGTGATCCACTCCCTACCCGAAGGACTGTGACATGTCGCTGCGCCGACCCCGCCGATTCGCTCGGACGGGCACCATCGCACTCGCCACCGCCGTCACCGCGGGCCTGGCCGTGATCGCCCCCACCACCGCCAGCGCGCACCACCCCTCGCGCGACCGCCTCGCCGTACAGCAGGTGAACCTGGTCTCCGACCTCCCCGGCAAGGCCGCCCTGCACGACCCCGACCTCGTGAACCCCTGGGGCCTAGCCCTTGGCGCAACCTCGCCACTGTGGGTCTCCAACGCCGGTACGTCGTCCTCGACGCTCTACTCCTCGGCCCCCGCCGCCACCACGGCGACGAAGGTCCCGACCGTCCGGGTGGACGTCCCTGCTCCCTCCGGCCAGGTCGCGAACGCCGGCACCAACTTCGTCCTCACCGACGGCACCGCGAGCGCCCCGGCCCGCTTCATCTTCGCCACCCTGACCGGCTCGATCGCCGCCTGGGGCCCACCGGTCACCCCGCTGATCGGCGCCGCCCAGATCAAGGCCACCACACCGGGTGCGGCGTACTCGGGTCTGGCGATCTCCCCGACCAACGACCGCCTGTACGCCGCCAACTTCGCCCAGAACCGCGTCGACGTCTTCGGCCCCACGTTCGCCCGCGTGAAGACCCCCTGGTGGTCCTTCAAGGACCTCGGCATCCCGCGCGGCTTCGCCCCCTTCAACGTCCAGACCCTCGGCTCCCGCGTCTTCGTCACCTACGCCAAGGTCGACCCGAAGACCGGCCGCAGCATCAACCACCGCGGCGACGGCTACGTCACCGAGTTCACCCCCGACGGCCGCTACGTCACCCGCATCGCCTCCCGAGGCAACCTCAACGCCCCCTGGGGCGTGGCCTTCGCTCCCGCCTCGTGGGGTTCGCTGGCCGGCTCCCTCCTGATCGGCAACTTCGGCGACGGCCGAGTCAACGTCCTCACCCCGAAGCCCCACCACCGCTACACCTACACCGGCCAACTCAAGACCACCCACGGCAAGACGCTGGTGATCCCCGGCCTGTGGGCCCTGACCCAGGGCACCGCCACCACCGGAGGCACCGACGCCCTGTGGTTCTCCGCAGGCATCGCCAACGAGACCCACGGGCTGTTGGGCGTACTGCGTCACCCGTAGTCCCGTAGTGACCGTGAACACCAACCGGGCCCCGCAGACAACTCACACCCTGTCCGCGGGCCCGGGGAGGTGTTCACACCCCCCTGAGTTCCTTTGTAGCCAGTGCGTTTCGGGCTGTCTTCTGCTGTCTGTGGTCAGTCGATCGGGCGGAGTTCGTCGGCGTAGGAGACTGAGGTGCGCTTGAGGACGCCGTCCTTGGCTGAGTACTGGCCCATGCGCCACAGCGGGGGGCTGTAGGCGTGGATGGTGACGGAGCCCTTGTCGAGGCCTACGACGCGGTGGATGTGGTCGGGGCCGAAGCTGAAGACGTCGCCGGCGGTGATTTCGGTTTCGAGGGGGGCGGTGCCGAGGGCGAGGTTGTGTTCGACCAGGCGGCCTTGGGCTACGGCTACTGCGCCGGAGGAGACGTCGTGGTCGTGCCAGCCGGTGTCGTTCACCGGGGTCCAGCAGATCAGCCAGACGTCTACGTTGGCGTCTCGGTGGAGGGAGGCGAAGACCCTCTCCTCGTCGGAGTAGGCGACCTTGTCTTCCCAGAGGTGGGGTTGAGCGGCGAGGCCGCCGGCCAGTTCGGCGAGCTCCTCGGGGTCCAGGTCGCGGCCAGGGAGGCTGTCGAGTGACAGACAGCCGTTGAGCTCCACGAGCCGGGTGGCTTGGCGCGCGGGAACGACGGGTGCGTCGGAAACGGGCTGAGCAGTCACTGCACTCCCCTCTCTAGGGAACGCCGACAGGGTCGGCGGATGGTTGGGCTCGCCGCTGGTCCGCAGCGAGTGGTTGGCCGGCGTACTGGACGTCGGAGGATGGTGGACGCCGGAAGAGCTAGTACGACGGGGCGCCGCGCCCGAAGCCGATGCGGCCGGGGTCGTTGCGGGGTGGGGAGGTGCCGAACAGCAACCGGTGCGGGTTGTCGTACTGGATCACCGTGGTGGCGGCCTCACCCTGGCGGAGCTCGGTGATTCCGGCGTACGGGCGGTCGGTGCCGTGGACGACCTGGTCGATGCCGAGGACGCGGGCGACGGCGTCGATGCCCTGGGGGCCGTAGCTGGAGGTGTCGACGAAGAGGTTCGGGTCGATGGTGCCGAGGCGGCCGCCGCGGGCCGAGAGGCGTTCGTGGTGGACGGGCGCTAGGCCTGCCGCCGCGACGAAGCAGAGGCGGAGTGCGGGGAAGTACTGGCGGCCGGCGTAGGCGTGCCACGACCACCAGGCTGACTGGAGCTGGGCGGAGTAGTCGACGACCGGGGCCCACCAGCCGGGATGATCGGCCGAAGCCGAAGCCGAAGCCGAAGCCGCGGGACCGGCGTGGATACCGGCGTGAGGCGCCGGGCCGGGGTGGATCAGGATCGGCTTGTTGGCCTGCTCGGCGACCGCCAGGATCTCACCGAACACGTCCCACGCAGCAGGAACTGCCAGCACGTGCGCCGGAAGCTGAAGCCCGACGAAGCCCGCAGCGAACAGCTCGGCAAGACCCGCCAGATCAGGCTCCAGAAGATTCACCGACGCCCAAGCCCGAAACGGCGACGGCAGCGCGGCCGCGCCGGCGTGCCACGCGTCCAGCAGCGCCGGGTCGTCGAGCTCCTCGATCCCCAGCGGGCTCGACAGCGAGACCGCGGCGAGCGTCGTACCGGTGTCCAGCTCCAGCGCGACGCGCTTGTCGACGGCGTGCGCCGCCGGGTCCACGTCGTACGCCGGTTCGCCGTGCGTGTGCAGGGTCCAGCCGTCCAGGTACGGCGGTTCGCGGCGGGCGCGGAGGTGGTCGACGAACTCGGCCGGCCACAGGTGCTGATGGACGTCGATCATCGGCTCATCCTCCTCTCCTCACGAGAACCGAAGCCTGTTTGAAGCGCTTCAAGATGTGAAGAGTGAAGCGCTTCAAAGCAGTTCTTGTCAAGTTTCTGTCCACGGGAGCGCCTAGGCTCGACCTCATGTCCGGTACTGGCCGCAGGCCGACCCTCAAGGACATCGCGGCTGACACCGGTCTCTCGATGGCCGCCGTCTCCTACGCGCTGCGAGGTCTGCACGGCACGCCCGAGACCCGCCAGCGGGTGCAGGAGGCCGCCGAACGGCTCGGTTACCAGGCCGACCCGGTCGCCCGCGCGCTCGCGTCGGGCCGCAGCGGTTCCGTCGGCGTGCTGTGCGCCTCGCTGGAAGACCTGTGGCAGCAGCGCCTCGCCGCCGCGCTCGGCCGCGAGCTGCTGGCGCCCGACCGGAACGCCTGGATCATCGACTCGGCCGGTGACGCCGACCGGCAGCTGGAGCTGGCCCAGCACCTGGTCGACCACCGCGCCGACGCGATCGTGGTGATCCCGATCGACCCGGCCGCCAAGGGCTGGGCTCCGATCGCCCAGCAGGCGCCGGTGATCGCGATCGGCGACGCGCTGCCGGCCGCCAAGGCCAAGTCCGAGGTCCTGTTCGACAACGAGCTCGGCATCAGTACGGCGCTCCGCCGCCTGGCCGAGGCCGGGCACCGCGACGTCGCCGTCCTGACGCCGTCGCGCCGGATCGAGATCGACAGTCCGGCCAAGGCGATCGCCGAACGGGTCGCCGGCGAGCTGAAGCTGAACGCGACGATCACCTCCTGCCCGCACGACCTGACCGGCGCGACCGAGGTCGCCTGCGCGATCCTGCGCCGGACGCCTCGCCCGACCGGGATTCTCGCGCTCGCCGACTCGATGGCCTTCGGCGTGTACGCCGCTGCGAGCGAGCTCGGCATCCGCGTCCCGGACGACCTGTCCCTGCTCGGGTACGACGACCAGCCGATGTCCCAGCTGCTGACGCCACCGCTGTCCACCTTCCGCTGGCCGCTCGACGAGCTGGTCGCCGATGTGGTCGCCCGGGTGACCTCCGCGGTCGACACCAACCGCCGGGTCCGCCGTACGACGGTCGTCCCGACCCTGATCGAGCGCGGCTCGGTCGCCGCCCCGCCCGCACCGGCGTGACGACGACCTTCGAGCCCCTGCATCCACAGGATCGAAACTAGACTAATTCAGTGGACTTAAAAGCCGTTCTCAGGATCTGAGACCGCGGCCCACCTGCTGGTGGACGGCGAACGACTAGGTGTGCAGGCGCCGGATCCGCGCAGCGACCGCGGGCCGCCGGTGGTCCTCCGGCGGCAGCGCCCGGGCGAGCACCTCGAAAACCTCCAGGTCCTCCGCTCCGAGCGAGGTCTCGGCGTAGCGCCAGAGCAGATCGGGGTCGCTGGAGTCCAGAACAGCCCGGCGCAGCGTCGCGTCCAGCTCGTCGCGTTCCGCGCGCAACGCCGGAGCGTCCGAGCGCTCGAGCAGCGGGCCGGCGTACAGGTCGAGGGCCTGCGAGACCTCTCCGCGGCGGAGCAGTGCCTGGACGTCGGTGACGTCGCCGGTGACATTGGCCAGGATGCGGTACGGCTTCGTGTCCAGTACGCCGGCGCCGAGCAGGTTCCGGAGGCGGTGCATCTCGGCGCGAACAGTCGTCGGATTCCCCTCGTCGCCGTACAGCTGCAGCATCAACTGCTCGGCGGTGAGGCCCGAGCGGTGCAGCAGGAGCAGCGCGAGCACCTCGGCCCGCCGCAGCGTCAGCGGGATCTCCCGCCCGCCCACGATCGCGACCGGCTGGCGGGAGCCGAGCAGCTCCAGCCGCAGCGAGATCCGCCGCCGAGCGGCGCCCGGGATCCGCAGCAGATACCCCTCGTCGAGCTGCTCGATCACGCCCTCACGCCCGTCGCCGAGGTCGATCCGATCAGCGCCGTCCGGTACGGCGAGCCGATCCGGCAACCACGCCAGCGGCTGTACGGCGAGCACCCGCCCGGTCGGCGTCAGCAACGCGCCCGGCGCATCCCCCAACGCGATCAGGTGCCGCATGTTCCGCGCCCGCAGCACCTCGTCCGCCGCCGCCATCCGGACCCGCAACTGCCCCTCGGCCAACCCGGCCGCAGCGGTCACCAGAGCCATCATCGCGGGATGCACGGTCCGCAGCGGACCCGAGACATCGACCGCGCCGATCAGCCGTCCGGTGTCGGGGTCGTGCACCGGCGCGGCCGCGCACGTCCACGCGTGAATCCGGCGTACGAGGTGTTCCGCGGAGTGGATCTGCACCGGCTGGTCGGCCGCCAGCGCCGTCCCCATCCCGTTCGTGCCGATCGCGTCCTCGGACCAGATCGCGCCCTCCGACAGCGCGATCCGGTCGGCCTGACGGCGTACGTCGGCCGCGCCCTCACGCCACAGGATCAGCCCGCGCGCGTCGGTGACGATCATGATGTGCGACGCCTCGTCGGCGATCGTCGTCAGCGTCTGGCGCAGTACCGGCAGGACGGCGTGCAGCGGGTGGCCGGCGCGGATCTCCTCCAGCTCCTCGCCCGAGACGACGACCGGCGGTGCGTCCAGCTCCGGGTCGACCAGCGCGGCCAGCGACCGCTGCCACGACTCCGCGACCAGCGCGCGGGGCGCTCCGGGTACGCGGCCTCCGCTGAGCACCTCGTCGTAGAGCTCGCTCAGCCGCCGCGCCTGGTCCGGTGCGTCCACACCCAACCCTCGCCCGGATCGGGACGCCGTTCAAGGGCCGGGCGTGCAACGTTGATGCAACGTCCGGCGCCCTAGGTTGCACAAGCACCGGAACGAGCAGGAGGACCAATGACGATCTACGCCGCTCCCGGGCACGAAGGCAGCCCGGTCACCTACAAGTCCCGCTACGACCACTTCATCGGTGGCGAATGGGTCCCGCCGGCCAAGGGCCAGTACTTCGAGAACCCGACGCCGGTGACCGGTGAGAACTTCACCGAGATCGCCCGCGGCACCTCCGACGACGTCGAGGCCGCGCTGGACGCCGCGCACGGCGCCGCCCCCGGCTGGGGCCGCACCTCGGCCGGCGAACGCGCGAACATCCTGAACAAGATCGCCGACCGGATCGAGTCCAACCTCGAACTGCTCGCGGTCGCCGAGACCTGGGACAACGGCAAGGCCGTCCGGGAGACGCTGGCCGCCGACATGCCGCTCGCGATCGACCACTTCCGGTACTTCGCCGGCGCGCTGCGCGCCCAGGAGGGCTCGATCTCGCAGGTCGACGACGACACCGTCGCCTACCACTTCCACGAGCCGCTCGGCGTCGTCGCGCAGATCATCCCATGGAACTTCCCGATCCTGATGGCGACCTGGAAGCTGGCCCCGGCGCTCGCCGCCGGCAACGCCGTCGTCCTGAAGCCGGCCGAGCAGACGCCCGCCTCGATCCACGTGCTGATGGAGCTGATCGCGGACCTGCTGCCGCCCGGCGTACTGAACATCGTCAACGGGTTCGGCGTCGAGGCCGGCAAACCGCTTGCCTCCAGCAACAGAGTCGCCAAGGTCGCGTTCACTGGTGAGACCACGACCGGCCGGCTGATCATGCAGTACGCCTCGGAGAACATCATCCCGGTGACGCTGGAGCTCGGCGGCAAGAGCCCGAACATCTTCTTCGACGACGTCGCCAGCAGCAAGGACGCCTTCTACGACAAGGCGCTCGAGGGCTTCACGATGTTCGCGCTGAACCAGGGCGAGGTCTGCACCTGCCCGTCCCGGGCGCTGATCCAGGCCGGGATCTACGACGAGTTCCTGGCCGACGCGAAGGCCCGCACCGAGGCGGTCAAGCAGGGCAACCCGCTGGACACCGAGACGATGATGGGCGCCCAGGCCAGCAACGACCAGTACGAGAAGATCCTGTCCTACATCGACATCGGCAAGGCCGAGGGTGCCAAGGTGATCACCGGCGGCGAGAAGGCCGACCTCGGCGGCGACCTGAGCGGCGGCTACTACATCCGGCCGACGATCTTCGAGGGCGAGAACAAGATGCGGATCTTCCAGGAGGAGATCTTCGGCCCGGTCGTGTCGGTGACCCGGTTCGACGACTACGCCGACGCGCTCAAGATCGCCAACGACACCCTGTACGGGCTGGGCGCCGGGGTCTGGTCGCGCGACATCAACACGGCGTACCGGGCCGGGCGGGAGATCCAGGCCGGCCGGGTCTGGACCAACTGCTACCACGCCTACCCGGCGCACGCGGCGTTCGGCGGCTACAAGAACTCGGGCATCGGGCGGGAGAACCACAAGATGATGCTCGACCACTACCAGCAGACCAAGAACCTGCTGGTCAGCTACTCGCCCGACCGGGCCGGATTCTTCTAGGCCATGACGGACAGGGTGTCGTACACGGAGGCGGCGGCGGAGCTGCTCCGCCGTCTCACCGAGCTGCACGGGCCGCTGATGTTCCACCAGTCCGGCGGCTGCTGCGACGGCAGCTCACCGATGTGCTACCCGGACGGCGAGTTCAAGACCGGCGCGGCGGACGTGCACCTCGGTGACCTGGCGATCGACGGCCTCGACAAACCGGTCGGCTTCTGGATGTCGGCGAACCAGTACGAGTACTGGAAGCACACCCACCTGACCGTCGACGTCGTCAAAGGCCGCGGCAGCGGCTTCTCCGTCGAGGCCCCCGAGGGCGTCCGGTTCCTGATCAGATCCCGCCTGTTCAGCGACCAGGAGTCCATGGAGCTGGGCCTCCTCTAGAGCGAGTGCCGACCGTCCGGTGGCGTTGCCGGACGGCCGGCACTCTCATGTGACCACGCCGAGGGTCAGCAGGATGTTGGCGTACAGGCGCTGTTCGCCGGTGGCTACGGCTACGGCGAGTTCTGGGCCGCGGGCTGTGGTGTAGAACGCTTCGCGCTGGAGGGGTTGCAGCGGGGTGTCGGGGAGGAGCTCGCGGAAGCGGGTGTAGATGGCTGGTTCCTCGCCGGTGTCGGTGGCCATCACGCGGGCCGACTCGACCGGTACGACGCCCAGCAGGGTTTCGAGGACGTCGTCGACCGGGATCTGGCCGGGGCGGAGGTTGAGCCAGATCGTCTCGGCGCCGGGGGCGACCGCGGTCGCGTACGGGTAGTTGCCGTCAGCAAGCAGTACGACGGAGCCGTGGCCGGCGCGGGCGAGTGCTCCGAGCAGCGGCGGGTGGATCAGCGGGTAGCGCAGCACCAGGGTCCTCCAGGAGTTCGGCGGCCAACACTGGATCAGGGTGGACTCAGGGTAGGTCCAGGCCCACCGCGGCGGGGGAAGCTGGCGCTCCTGTCTCACGGCCGGGCGAAACCGACGATCGATGCCATGACCACCTCGACAACCGTCCAGCCGAAGGTACCCGCTCTGCCGAGCAGCCCGCACCGGCTGCACCGGCCACTCGTCGCCGTGTCGATCGCGCTCGCCGTACTGACGCTCGTCGGAATCGGCGGCGCGCTGTTCGACGACCGCGACCTGCTCGGCCATCCGATCTGGATGAAGCCGCTCAAGTTCATGATCAGCTTCGCCCTCTACTGCGTGACGCTCGCCTGGATGCTGTCGCTGCAGACCAAGGCGCGCCGGCTCGGCTGGTGGATGGGCACGATCGTCGCTGCCGGTGTCGCGGCCGAGATGGTGCTGATCGTCGGCCAGGTCGTCGTCCGCGGCCGGCAGCTGCACTTCAACATGTCGACACCGCGCGACACGCTGATCCACGACATCATGGCCGGCACCGTCTACGTCATCTGGATCGCCGTCCTGGTGGTCGCGATCCAGCTCCTGTTCGACAAGCCCGGCGACCGCGCGCTGCGCTGGAGCATCCGGCTCGCCCTCGGTACGACGCTCGGCGGCATGCTGCTCGGCAGCCTGATGTTCCGCGCGACGCCGGCCCAGCAGCAGGCGATCGACGCGACCGGTCGCGAGGAATTCTTCGGCTCGCACTCGGTCGGCGTCGAGGACGGCGGACCCGGGATGCCGATCACCGGCTGGAGCACCGAGGGCGGCGACCTGCGGATCGGCCACTTCCTCGGCATCCACGCCCTGCAGCTGATCCCGTTGCTTGCCCTCGGCCTCGTTCTGCTCGCCCGCCGGTACGCCGTACTGCGCGCCGAAGGGCCGCGGACCGCCCTGGTGACGATCGGCGCCGCGGCGTACGCGGGGTTGATCTGGCTGGTCACCTGGCAGGCCCAGCGCGGCGAGTCGCTCGTTCACCCCGGCGGCGCGACACTGATCGCGTTCGGATCGTTGCTCAGCGCGACCATAGTGCTGTCACTGACCGTTTTCCAGCGTGCACGAAGGACAACCCTCGACTAGACATATTTGTGCCGAATTCTCTTCCGCCGGGCCGGACGCAGGCTTAGTGTCGGCCCGGACGGGTCGTGGAGGGCGACTCGCGCACACAACTTCATGGAGCGTTTGTGAAAGTTTCAGGCAAAGGGCGGGGGCTCCTGGCAGTCTCTGCCGTGTCCGCGACCGCCCTACTGGCCGTAGCTGCCGGCGGTGGAGCTTCGGCCGCCGTAGCAGCCACTCCGGACGCCGGCGGCGAGCACAGCCCGTCGGTCGGCGCGAAGGAGCGCAAGGGCAACTTCGACGCCCGCACCCCGAGCGCCCGGACCAGCTTCGCCCGGGCCGCGAAGGTGGTCGGCAAGGACACCGCGGCCGCGGAGAAGTTCCGCGACTCCCTCGGCCCGCAGGGCATCGTCGGCATGGACGAGAACACCGGGACCCCGGCGCAGGTGACCAAGCTCAACGGCTTCCTCACCGCCGCGAGCACCAAGAAGGCCACCCAGGTCGCGCTCGACTACATCAAGGCGCACCCCGAGGTCTTCAAGCTGACCGACTCCGACCTGGGCACCCTCAAGCTCCGCAAGGACTACGTCGACGACCTCGGCACGCACCACATCTCGTGGGTGCAGGTCGTGGACGGCCTCGAGGTCTTCGGCAACGGCGTCAAGGCCAACGTCACCAAGGACGGCAAGCTGATCTCCGTCCAGGGTGCGCCGGTGGCCGGCCTGGTCGGCCTGGCCAAGGCCCGGACGGCGGCCGCCAAGCTGAGCCCGGCCGCCGCGCGCAGCGCCGCGACCGAGGACGTCGGCGGCGCCGCGAAGAACGCGACCGCGAAGACCGCCGGTACGACGACCACCTGGACCAACGGCGACTGGGCCAAGGAGGTCTGGTTCCACACCGCCGACGGGCTGCGCAAGGGCTGGTCGACGTACACCAACGGCGGCGGCTCGCTGATCTACACCCACGTCATCGACGCCCAGACCGGCGCGCTGCTGTACCGGCGCGACCTGTCCAGCAAGGCGACCGAGGGCATCGGCGACGCGCTCGTCCAGGACAACTACCCGGGCGCCCCGATGGGCGGCGTGCAGCGCACCGAGAACCTGATCTACAACAAGTGGCTGCCGAAGAAGGCCAAGACGCTGCTCGAGGGCACGTCGGTGGCGGCGTTCGCCGACGTCAACGACGACAACCAGCCGAACCCCGGCGAGACCGTCAACGCGCCGGGCACCGCCACCTCCTCGCAGTACAAGCTGGTTCCGTTCCAGTCGAACCCGCTGTGCTCCGCGAGCTTCGTCTGCACCTGGGACCCGGCCAAGCCGGACTCCTGGAAGACGAACATGAACCAGGACGTCACCAACGGGTTCTACCTGGCCAGCAACTTCCACGACTGGCTGGCCAAGCCGCCGATCAGCTTCACCAAGGCGGCCGGCTCGTTCGACGCCGACGGCGGCGACCCGGTCCTGCTGAACGCGCTGGACGGCGCCGCGACCGCGGCCAACGGCGGCCCGGACGCGAACCACATCAACAACGCGAACATGAACACCCCGCCGGACGGCACCCCGCCGACCATGCAGATGTACCTGTTCGGCTCGCCCGGTGACGACGCCACCGTCCCGAGCAGCTCGTCGAACTCGGCCGAGATCCTGTACCACGAGTACACCCACGGCCTGTCGAACCGGCTCGTCGTCGACGCGACCGGCAACTCGACGCTGAACAGCATCCAGGCCGGCTCGATGGGTGAGGCGTGGAGCGACTTCTACGCGCTCGACTACCTGGCCTCGCACAACCTGGAGAAGGACACCACCGCCAACGGCGAGATGCGGATCGGCAAGTACGACACCGCCGGCGGCACCATCCGGACGATGCCGAACGACTGCCGGGTCAAGGCCAAGGAAGCGGCCTGCGTCGGCATCGACGGCTCGCAGGGCGGCTACACCTACGGCGACTTCCCGACCATCGGCGGCGCGCCCGAGGTGCACTCCTCCGGCGAGGTCTGGGCGCAGACCCTCTGGGACCTGCGTGAGCGCTTCGGCCGGTCGTACGCCGTCAGCATCATCACCCGCGCGATGGAGCTGTCCGCGGCCGACCCGACCATGCTCGACATGCGCAACGCGATCGTGCAGGCCGACCTGGTCGCCTCCGGCGGCAAGAACGCCGGCATCATCTGGCAGGTCTTCGCCAACCGCGGCATGGGCTGGTACGCCGGTGTCCTGGACGGCGGCGACTCCACCCCGGTCGAGGACTTCCACATCCCGCCGACCGGCGCCACCACGACGATCAGCGGCAAGGTGACCGACTCCGACACCAAGGCTCCGGTCGCGGGCGCGCTGGTCTTCATCGGCGGTCACGCCTCCGGGTACGCCGGTGACTACTCGGCCGTCACCAAGGCCGACGGCACCTACTCGATCGACAACGTCTTCCCCGGGACCTACGGCAAGTTCGTGGTCTCCGGCGCGGGCTACGAGATCCTCGGCAACGCGCTGAAGGTCAAGGCCGGCGGCACCACGGCGAACTTCGCGCCGCGGCGCAACTGGGCCGCGGCCTCCGGCGGCGGCTCCGTGGTCGACTTCAACGGTCCGGACTTCAGCCCGCAGTGCGGGCCGGCGTACGCGATCGACTCCAGCCAGGGCACCGGCTGGGGCAGCACCACCGGCGACGACAACGGCACGCCGGCCGGTGTGATGATCCCGAAGCACATCGACATCAAGCTGCCGAACCCGGTCACGGTGTCGAAGTTCTCGGTCGACCCGTCGAACACCTGTGGTGACCCGGGCAGCAGCTCGACCGGCAAGTACCGGATCGAGACGTCCACCGACGGCACCACCTGGGCGACCGCCCAGGAGGGCGAGTTCACCGCCGCGAACCGCGGCAAGTACACCGAGCTCACCCCGTCGGCGGCGACGGCGAACGTCCAGTACGTGCGCTTCTGGATGCTCAGCCCCCAGGTCCCCGACTTCGCGACGAACTGCCCGGCCGGCGCCTTCGGCGGCTGCCAGTTCACCGACATGACCGAACTCCAGGTCTTCGGCACGAAGTAACAGCAAGCTAGAACCGAAGGGCCCGGCCGATCCATCGGCCGGGCCCTTCGTCGTACAGGGACAAAAGCAGGGAAGGACAGACAGACAAGAGCAAGAAGAAACAAGAGAAAGAAAGACAGAGAACAGAAAATATAGTGAGGTCGGCGGCTGGCTAAGGCCGGTTCTGAGCTGACCGTCGCCTGTGGTGAATTCAGAGGCGCTGAGCAGTCCGTCCGGCTAGGGTCCCGGGCATGAGTTCAGAGGTCCGCACCTACCGCGTCGTCACCCGTGGCGAGTTCCAGAACCTGTCGGACGACCAGCGGACCAAGCTCCGCGACGAGCTCGACCAGCACGACCTTCTGCTCGCGGCCTACACCGAGACCGGGACCCTCAGCTACGACGCCGAGCTGCGGCCCTTCACCATTCGGTGCTTGGTGGTGCAGCCGGCCGGTCGGGCTGACCAGGAGGCTGCTGATACCGGTGCGTTGGTGGCGCTGGAGCTGCTGGACGCGGCTGGTCTGGACCACCATCGGCTGCGGACCACCGCCAGCTGTCTCGAGGACGTGAAGATCAACCGCCGCGGGAAGTGAGACACAACACGCCAGCGTGATGCGGGGCTCATCGACATGACTGGTCGGTAACCAGCCAATAGCATCGCTGGTATGCAGATCTTTGCGGTCGTGGTTTCGCTGGTGGTGGCGCTGGTCGGGGTTGCCTTGTTCGGCAAGACGATCGGGCACATGGTGTCGGTGGTTCGGCTCGGGCAGCCGGTGCGGCGGACGGATGCGCCGGGGCAGCGGACGGTGACGCTGGCCAAGGAGTCGTTGCTGCACACGCGGATGCTGCAGTGGAGTCACATCGGGGTGCTGCACTGGTTCGTGGCGTTCGGGTTCATCGGGTTGTTCCTGAGTCTGGTGACGGCGTTCGGGCAGCTGTTCGACGCGCACTTCGCGTTGCCGGTGATCGGGCACTGGTTCGTGTTCGAGTGGGTCAGTGAGTTCCTGACCTGGACCGGGCTGGTGTCGATCATCGGGCTGATGGCGATCCGGCTGGCGAACCTGCCGAAGGGTGAGAAGGGGCGGTACAGCCGGTTCTTCGGGTCGCGGGCCTGGCAGGCGTACTACGTGGAGTACACGATCCTCGGGGTGCTGGTCTGCATCCTGCTGCTGCGGGGGCTGGAGTACCAGCTCGGCGCGGGCAGCAAGTTCCACTTCCCGAGCACGTTCTTCGTCGGCCAAGGCCTGTTCGGGAACCTCTCCGAGCACCAGCTCGAGAACACCGTCTACCTGGTCGCGATGGTGAAGATCCTGATCTCGTTCGCGTGGATGATCACCATCTCGCTGAACGCGACCATGGGTGTCGCCTGGCACCGGTTCACCGCGTGGCCGAACATCTGGTTCAAGCGCAAGGCCGACGGCGGTACGGCGCTGGGCGCGCTGCAGCCGATCATGGTCAACGGCGCGCCGATCGACTTCGAGAACATCGAGGAGCTCGACGAGGACGCCGCGCTCGGCGTCGGCAAGGTCGAGGACTTCACCTGGAAGGGGCTGCTCGACTTCACCACCTGCACCGAGTGCGGCCGGTGCCAGTCGCAGTGCCCGGCCTGGAACACCGAGAAGCCGCTGTCGCCGAAGCTGATCATGATGAACCTGCGCGAGCACGCGTACGCCAAGGCGCCGTACCTGCTGGCGGCCGAGGACGACCGCAAGTCGCTGTCGCAGCTGGTGCTCGACGAGCAGGAGAAGCCGTTGGTCGGCGCGGCCGACGTCGCCGTCATCGACGAGGAGGCGCTGTGGGCCTGTACGTCGTGCGGCGCGTGCGTGCAGCAGTGCCCGGTCGACATCGAGCACGTGGACGCGATCATGGACATGCGCCGCTACCAGGTGCTGATCGAGTCGTCGTTCCCGTCCGAGCTCAACGGGCTGTTCAAGGGCCTGGAGAACAAGGGCAACCCGTGGAACATGAACCCGTCCGGCCGGATGGACTGGGCCAAGGACCTGCCGTTCGAGGTGAAGCAGGTCGGCACCGACGTCGAGACGCTGGCCGAGGTCGAGTACCTGTTCTGGGTCGGTTGCGCCGGCGCCTTCGAGGACCGCGCGAAGAAGACCACGCAGGCGGTCGCGGAGCTGCTGAACATCGCGGGCGTCAGCTTCGCCGTACTGGGTGACGGCGAGACCTGCACCGGCGACCCGGCGCGGCGCGCCGGTAACGAGTTCGTCTTCCAGCAGCTGGCGATGCAGAACGCCGAGGTGTTCAAGGAGACCGGCGCGAAGAAGGTCGTCTCGACCTGCGCGCACTGCTTCAACACGCTGAAGAACGAGTACTCCCAGCTCGGTGTCGAGCTCGACGTCATCCACCACACCCAGCTGCTGAACCGCCTGGTCCGGGAGAAGAAGCTGACCCCGGTCGCTCCCGCGGACAGCACGCTGAACGGGCAGAAGATCACCTACCACGACCCCTGCTACCTCGGTCGCCACAACCAGGTGTACGACGCCCCGCGCGAGCTGCTCGAGATCATCCCCGGTGCCGAGTACGCCGAGATGCCGCGCAACAAGACGAAGTCGTTCTGCTGCGGCGCGGGCGGTGCGCGGATGTGGATGGAGGAGAAGATCGGCTCCCGGATCAACGTGAACCGGACCACGGAGGCCGTCGAGACCGGCGCGGACAAGATCGCCACCGGCTGCCCGTTCTGCCGGGTGATGCTGTCCGACGGGCTGACCGCGAAGCAGGCCGACGGCTCGGCCCGCGAGGAGGTCGAGGTCTCCGACGTCGCGCAGCTGCTGCTCGCGTCGGTCAAGCGCGGCGAGAGCTGATCACGCTGAACTGACGCCCCGGCGCGGACGACGCGCCGGGCGCGTTGCAACAAGCTGCAATTTCCCTTCCCAGGCAGGGCTCCGGGCCCATAGGATCCGGCGTTCGATCCACCTGGGAGGGGAAACGCACTGTGAGGGTTCGTACACGAGCGGCTGCCGCGCTCGCCGTGGTACCGCTGGTTCTGGGGGTCGCCGCCTGCGGTGGCGGCGAGGAGCCGAAGGCCGGCGACCAGCCGTCCACCACGACGTCGACCACGTCGAACACACCGGCCAGTACGCCGACGCCGGCTCCGCTCAAGGCGCCGGCCGTCGCTCACCTGAACCGCGCCACGTTCCTGCCGGCGATGAACAGCGCCCTGGCCAAGCAAACCAGTTACCGCACCTCGGGCAAGATGACGGCGGGCGGTGAGGTGCTGATGTCGATCACCGCGGTCCAGCAGACCAAGCCGCTGGCGATGTCGATGTCGATGACCGGTCTGGCGTTCCAGGGCAAGACGGCGAAGATCGTCCTGGTCGGCGAGAAGCTGTACGTGTCGGTCCCGGGGGCGATGCCGGCCGGCAAGTACCGCAAGCTCGACGCCTCCGACGCGTCGATGGGGCAGCTCAGCGAACTGGCCAGCACCGGCGATCCGACCAGGACGTTCAAGGCGTTCGGGAGCGCGCTGCACCAGGTGAAGTTCGTGAAGTCCGAGACGCTCGGCGGGCTGAAGCTGGACCGGTACGACCTGACCGTCGACACCGTCGCGGTCCTCAAGGCGCAGAAGAAGAAGATCCCTGCCGGAGTACCGAAGACGATGATCTACTCGATGTGGCTGGATGCCGGCAAGATGGCCCGCCGGTTCTCGTTCGATCTCCAGGGTGTCAGCATGCTGATGACGATGGACCCGACCAGCGCCCCGGTCACGATCAAGGCGCCGGCCAAGAAGAACATCGTCAACTGATCGAGGGCGTGTCTCCCGATTCCCGCCGTAGCGAGCAGGTGCTCGGTGCGGTAGCTCGGAGTGCTGGAGTGAAGGCCTCGATGTTTTTCCATCGTGGTCTTTGCTCCAGTGCTCCGAGGTGCCGTGCCGAGTGCCGCGCAGTAGGCGGGAATCGGGAGACACGCCCTAATGCAGGTACGAGGCGCCGTTGAAGTCGAGGACGGCGCCTGAGGACCAGCCCGCTCCGGGCGACGCCAGCCAGTGCACCGCCGCGGCCACCTCTTCGGCGGTCGCGATCCGGTTGAACGGGCTCTGCGCCCGGAGCGCGTCGCCCTCGGCGCCGTTCAGGCGCTGCGCGACCATGTCGGTCCCGATGAAACCGGGCGCGATTGACGTCACGGTGATGTCATGCGGCGCCAGCGCGACCGCCATCGACTGACCGAAGGCCTGCAATCCCGCCTTCGAGGCCCCGTACGCCGGTACGTCGGGCTCGCCGCGCGACGCGCCGCGGGAGCCGACGTTCACGATCGCGCCCCGCCGGACGCCGTCCGCGGGCCCGGTGTCGATCATCTGCCGCGCCACGCACCAGGTCAGGTGCGCGGCCCCTTCCAGGTTGACCGCGAGGGTCCGCCGCCAGGCCGCGACCCACTCGTCGTACGGCGTCTCCGCGATCGGGTGCCCGATCCGCCGGGAGCCGGCGACCGGCTCCTCGACGTACAGGGCGGCGTTGTTCACCAGGACGTCGATCCGGCCCAGGACGGCGGCCGATTCCTCAACCAGGGCAGGGATCGCGGCCGGGTCGCCGAGGTCGGCCACCACCACGCCATGACCCTCGCCGGGCAGCTGCTCGAGGATCGCCCGAGCCTGGTCGACCGCGCCGCGGCAGTGCAGCACGACCCGGTCGCCGGCCGCTGCGAACACCTTGGCCACCTCGGCCCCGACGCCGCGTGACGCCCCGGTGACGAGCACTCCTCTGGACACCCTGGTCCCCTCTCGTTGGCAGGCCCTCATTCTGCCCGCGACGCCATCACGACGACAGGGTGACATCAGAGGGGGTTGACAGTGACGTCACTTTGACGTCACTCTTGTGTCATGGAACTTGACCACTACCTCGAGTCGGTCCGCCGTAGCGTGGAGAACGCCACCGCGTTGGCCGACGACCAGACCCGCTCCGTGGCCCAGCGCCTCGGAGCCACGCTGGATGACGCGGGCCGCCTGGCCCTCATCTCAGCCCTGTCCGACGCCGCCGGGGAGATCAGCCGCGAGCTGTCCCCCGGTTCGGTGGAGCTCCGGATGGCCGGCGGCCGTCCCGAGTTCGTCGTCACCCCCGCCCCGAGTCAGCTGACCGGCGCGGACGACGACCTGGACGACGAGACCGACGACAACGACAACCAGTCCACGGCGACCGACCTCGCCCTGGACGCCGACGAGCCGACCGCGCGGATCACCCTGCGGCTGCCGATGTCGGTGAAGAACAAGGTCGACGAGGCCGCGACCGCCGAGGGCATCTCCTCGAACGCGTGGCTGATGCGGACCGTGATGACCGCCCTGACCGGCGACCGCGGCCGCCGCGGTGGCCCCCGGCCGCCCCGGCCCCCGCGGGCACCGCGCGGCGGGATCTTCGGACCCGACGGCCCGCTCGGGCCCGACGGACCGCTGGGTCCGGACGGGGTCTTCGGCCCCGACGGCGTGCTCGGTCCGGACGGACCGTTCGGCCCGGACGGCGTGTTCGGCGACGGACGGCGCGGCGACCGCGGTGAGCGTCGCGGCGAGCGTGGCGACCGCCGCGACCGCGGTGACCGGGGCCGGGGCAACCACCAGGGCCGCGGTGGGCGCGGACCGGGACAGCGGATGACGGGGTGGGCGCAGTGAGCGACTTCAGCACGCAACTGGTCGGTGAGCCCGGCGAGGTCGACCGGGTCCGGATCGAGATCGGGGCCGGACGGGTCGAGATCGTGCCCGTCGACGGTGACCGGACCCAGGTCCAGATCGACGTCGAGCACGGCACCGAGGACGACATCCGCTACAAGCTGTCCGGCAGCGAGCTGGTCGTCGAGACCACCAAGAACCACCGGCGCGGGCCGGAGGTGCACGTGGTGATCCAGACCCCGGACGTGCTGGCGGCGCGGATCAAGACCGGGTCGGGCGACATCACGGCCCGCGCGGCGCTGGGCGAGTCCCGGCTGTCGACGGGGTCGGGTGACATCCGGCTGGAGCGGGTCGAGGGCACGCTCGCGGCCGGCACCGGCAGCGGCGAGATCCGGATCGAGCAGGCGGCGGGCGCCGTCCGGGCGAACACCGGGTCGGGGTCGATCGACATCGAGCAGGCCGACGGCCAGCTCGCGCTGTCCACCGGGTCCGGTGACGTCCGGGTCGGTGACGCGGCCGCTCCGACCACCGTGAAGGTCGGCTCGGGCGACATCACCATCGAGCGGATCCGCGACCACTCGGTCGCCACCTCCGGCTCCGGTGACGTCCGGGTCGAGCTGGCCGACGGGCCGAGCGTCCGGGCCGAGACCGCCCGCGGGGACGTGCAGATCGGCGTACCGGACGGCGTGCCGACGTACCTGGACCTGAAGACGGTCACCGGCCAGATCCAGTGCGACCTGGAGCCGAGCGAGCAGCCGGCCGAGGGAGAGCGCTCGCTGGTCCTGCGAGCCCGCACCGTGTCCGGCGACATCACCGTCGTACGGGCCTGAGGCAACAAATCGACACACGGGGACTACCGAGGGGACAAGCACGATGATCACCGAGCACCAGGAAATCGCGCGCCACCAGGTCGCCGAACAGCTCCGTCAGGCCGAACTGCGGGCCCTGCGCAAGCAGAACCGCGCCGACCACGAGCGCCAGTACGGCGTCAACGCCCCGCGACGCGAGCTGGCCGGCGCCCTGCGCCGGCTGGCCGACCGTCTCGAACCCCAGCCCCGCCACCGCAGGCCCGGTCTGTCTGTGGTCCGCTGACCCCATGACGAACCTGAAGGACTTCCTGAACAGTGTCGAGTCGGGCGAGCACGAGTTCGCCGGCACGCTGGACTTCGTTGCCCAGCACTACGACTACCGGCCCCAGGCGTTCACCAACGCCGACCTGCACAACGCCGCGGGGCAGAACGAGGGATCGTGCAAGGTGCTCGGTCTGGCGAAGCTCGAAGGGCTCAGCGACGAGCAGGCGTTGCTGGCCTTCGGGGAGCACTACCGGGACGTGCTGGCCGATTCCGGAGGTGAAGCGCACGGGAACATCCGGCGGCTGATGGTCAGCGGGCTGGCGGCGGTGGCGTTCGAGGAGCTGCCGCTGCGCAGGTTGCAGGAAGATGCAATCTGATCGGTGCGCTGCACCCCCTCCGGGGAACCGGTCGCGCTGCTAGCGTTCCGTGAGCGCGGCGGGACACTCGCGTTCCGCCGGTAACGGCCCGGGGAGAACGAAAGATGTTGCGTCAGGTATTCGCCGTCACAGCCGCAGCCGCACTGCTGGCCGGGTGCAGCGGCGGTGACGACAAGTCGACCGACACCCCGCAGGACGGCGGCGGACAGACCACTGGTACGCCGACGCCGCCGGCCCCCACGGCGTTCGACCCGCCGAAGGCCTTCCAGGCCGTCGCGGCCTCGTCGCTGGCCGAGGAGAAGGGCCGCAGCTCGTTCGCTCCGCAGGTCGCGATGATCGGTACGACGGCCGTCGCGAACAGCCTCAGCGCGGCGTACGGCCAGAGCCTGAACACCGGCGAGAAGCCCTGGCAGACGCCGACCAGCGAGACCACCGACGAGAGCGTCCTCACCAACGACGCCACCGAGCCGGCCGCCGTCCAGCTGGACGGCAAGTCCGCCGTCGCGGTCGCGTACTACCAGCGGGTGAAGGGCGGCGGGACGCAGAAGCCCAGCGTCCAGGCGCTGTTCCGCTGGCTCGACCCGGCCGACGGCAAGCCGATCTCCGAGGCCACCGTCGACGTGACCCCGCTGCTCGGCGACGCCGAGGTGAACAGCAACCTTCCCGGCGGCTTCACCGACCTGGCGGTCGACGCGACCACCGGGCAGGTCGCGGTCGGCGTCGCCCCGGCCAGCCTGATCGGCGCCAAGTCCGGCGTGATCACGGTGATCGCCGACCCGGGCACGAAGAAGGGCGTCGCGGTCCCGTTCATGAAGCCGGCCGGGCTCGGCAAGGGCGTCCTGGTCGGTGCCCAGGGCAAGGACAACACCCGGCGGACGCTCGCCCTGGTCGACGCCGCCACCGGCAAGGTGACCAAGTCCGGGCTGCTGCCCGGGCTGGAGGGCCTCGAACCGACCGGCGCCCTGGGCAGCAAGTACGCCTACCTGTACGGGCAGAAGTACACCAAGGGCATCGGCGCCTACGGCCTCGGTGAGTACGTCGGCAGCATCTACGCGGTCGACCCGGCCACCGGGACCGTCGTACAGAGCAAGTCCGCGGTGAAGGAGACCCGCTACCTGTACGGCTACGACTGCCACGCCGACGGCCGGAGCGCGGTCGTCTGCGACACCGAGGACGGCGCGAGCGAGGAAGAGATCGTCGGCTTCGACGACAGCACCGGCAAGAAGACGTGGGGCTACACGGCGAAGAGCCCCGGCCGGGTCGTCCCGCAGGTCACCGCGGCCTTCCACGGGATGGTCTACGCGACCGTCCAGCAGAAGCCGATCCTGATCAACGCCCTTACCGGCCAGGACGTCGCGCTGCCGACCCCGACCGGTACGCCGAGCGACACCGCCTCCCCCGACGCCAGCAGCACCCCGGGCGGCGACCATACGCCCACCGACACGCCGACGCCCACCGACACCCCGTCGGCCACGCCGGGCGCGGGCTTGCTCCCGGCCACTCCTGACCTCGAGCTGATGTCGCCGGTCGGCGTCTCCGAGTACGGCGCCGCCTACCTGCGCGAGGGCGAGCTGTCGAGCGACATCGCCGGCACCCTGCAGATCCTGAAAGCGATCGGCTGAACGCCATGGGAGACAAGCGAATGTTGCGTCCGTTGATCATGGCAACTGTTGCCGCCACGCTGCTGGCCGGCTGCAGCGGCGGCGACTCCAAGTCCACCGACCAGCCCTCCGCGAGCGACGGTACGCCGTCCGCCTCGTCGACGCCGACCGGCCCGGACCTGGCCACCTTCGACCCGCCGAAGGCGTTCGCGCCGGTGTCGGCGCTGGCGCAGGGCAACACCGGCCAGTCGAACATGTTCAGCATCGCGGCCGGCATGGTCGGCGAGGCGTCCCTGTACGCGCTGCGCAGCGGCCTGACCGCGCGGACGCTGAGCGCGAACAGCTGGGAGGTCCCGGCGTCCGACGTACCGACCACGACGACCAACGACTTCATCGCGCCGCTGGCCGTGCAGGTGAACGGCAAGGAGGCCGTCGCCACGGCGTACACGCAGATCGTGCAGGGCAGCGGGACGCAGAAGTCGCACGGGCAGGTGACGGTCCAGTGGATCGACCCGTCCGAGGGTGACGTGCTCGCCACCGCGGTCGCCGACCTGAGCACGCTGCTCGGGCCGGGCAACAGCGGCGCCGACTTCTACCGGCCGGCGTACGACGCGGCGACCGGGCAGATCGCGGTCGGGGTCACGGTGTCGTCACCGGACCGGTCGGCGAAGATCCGCGAGTTCACCGTGTTCGCCGACCCGGCGACGAAGAAGGCGACCACGATCCCGGACATCCGGGCGGCGGGGGTCCTGAACGGCACGATCGTGGCCGCGAAGGGCCAGGTCGGCGAGGGCGTCAGCACCAACCAGATCGTCCAGGTCGACGCGCTCACCGGGGCGGTCAAGAAGACCGTGCCGGTGCCGGCGATCAACTACCTGAGCGGGCAGGGGTCGGGGGGCAAGCACGCCTACTTCACAGGCACCGGGTACGTGAAGGACCACTACATCAGCTCGTTCTACGCCGTCGACATCGCGACCGGTGCGGTGGTCGAGTCGAAGCTGCCGGACTCCAAGGAGCGGACCGACGGCGGTGCATGCTTCTCGGACCACGTCGCCGCGGTGGTCTGCAACCGCCCGATCAACGGCCAGAAGGGCATCGTCGGCTTCGACGACAGCACCGGCCAGGTGGCGTGGAAGTACGACGCCACCGCGAACCGGATCGTCCCCGAGGTGACCGCGATCTACAACGGGATGGTCTACGGGACGGCCGACGAGCAGGCGATCCTGCTGGACGCGAAGACCGGCCAGGACGTCGCCGTCCCGAGCGCGACACCGAGCGAGGGTGCGACGCCGACCGAGGGGTCGACGCCGACCGAGGGGTCGACGCCGACCGACAGCGGCGCCCCGACGTACGGGTCCGGGAACCTCGGCGGCTGGGGTGACACCTCGCTGATCTACGGCGAGCCGAAGTCACCGGCGATGGTCTCGAAGTACGGCAGCGTCTATCTGCTGGACCCCGGCAACAAGGCCCCGCGGAACACCGAGAAGGTGCTGGTCGTCTCGAAGGCCGTGGGCTGACGGCTGAGACAGGGCTGGCGGGAAAGGTTTTGGGGCCGCCCGGTCTGGACTGAGGAGGGAGGGAGCGCAGCGACCGACCGACGAGGGAAGACCGGGCGATCAAGCCCCAAAACCCGCGGCGACGAAGTCGACGCCAAAAACTCAGATCTCGGTTCGATGGAAATTCTGGTGTGACCGCGAAGGTGTCGGCCCGCGTTGCCCCTGGTAGCGCGAGCCGTACTTCGTGGAGCCGTACGGGTGCTCGGCCGGTGAGGAGAGCCGGAAGAAGCACAGCTGGCCGATCTTCATCCCCGGCCAGAGCTTGATCGGCAGCGTCGCGACGTTCGACAGCTCCAGCGTGACGTGCCCGGAGAAGCCCGGGTCGATGAAGCCCGCCGTGGAGTGCGTGAGCAGGCCGAGGCGGCCCAGCGAGGACTTGCCCTCCAGCCGCGCGGCGACGTCGTCGGGCAGCGTGACCAGCTCGTACGTCGAACCGAGCACGAACTCGCCCGGGTGCAGGATGAACGGCTCGTCGCCGATCGGCTCGACCGTGCGGGTCAGGTCGGGCTGTTCCTCGGCCGGGTCGATGTGCGGGTACTTGTGGTTCTCGAAGACCCGGAAGTACCGGTCCAGGCGTACGTCGACGCTGGACGGCTGGACCATCGCAGCGTCGAACGGGTCCAGCTGGACCCGCTTCGCCTCGAGCTCGGCCAGGATGTCGCGGTCGGAGAGCAGCACGCAGGCACAGTAGCGCAGGCCGGCCCGGACAGGGCAGGCCGGACACCTCCGTGCCGCTCACAACAACGTACTGGCGACGGCCCTGGTCGCTCCCCGTCGACTCGGGTACACCCCGGTCCGGACCCCTCAGCTCTCCGGAACACGGCACCCGAACGGGCCGTCGGCAACAGCCTCCGCCACGACCTGGTGGGCCGGGCGGCTCGTCGGACCGGCCTCAGGCCAGCTTGTTGAACTTCGAGACCTGGTTGGCGAAGGTCTTCACCTGCGTCGGGGACCAGTCCTTGAGCAGGTCCTCGATCACCTTGTGCCGCTTCTTGCGGGCCGCGGCGAGCTTGCGCTTGCCACTCGCGGTCAGCGTCAGCAGCGTCGCACGCGCGTCGGACTTGTCCGCCGCCCGCTTGAGCAGGCCTTCCTCCTCCAGCCGTGCGCAGGCCCGGCTGACCGGCCCCTTGTCCACCTCGAGTGCTGCCACCAGGTCGGCCATCCGCACCGGTGCCAGTTCCTCGACGTGGTTCAGCAACGCGTACTGGGCCGGCTCCAGGTCCGGGTGTGCCTCGTCGGACAGCGTCCGCTGCAGACCTCGCAGCCGGCGCGCCATCGTGACGAGCTCCCGTTCCAGGTTGTCCAGTGCGTCGTTAGTGTCAGTTGCCACCTCTTCACCCCTTCTTTGCAGTTGCCCCGCAACCATCTTGTCCGGTCCTGGTCAGGACCGCATCCTCACGTTGCGTCCATTGTTGCCCCCGGCAACGCGTTCTAATCTGCCAGAGTTCGGGCGCTCTGCCCAGCCCTTGGGCACTGCTTTGTGGAAAACTCCCCAACCCACCCCCTGTGCAAACCGCCCTGGGAACCGGGTATGATCCACTGCGTTGCAGGCGTGCGGGTGTAGTTCAATGGCAGAACATCAGCTTCCCAAGCTGACAGTGCGGGTTCGATTCCCGTCACCCGCTCCATCCCAGGGCTCATGTCCTGACCAGCACCTCCAGGCGCTTCCCGAATCCGGGAGGCGCCTTTTCACTTTGCCGGTGGCCCGCGACACGGCCTATTCGAACATCAACTGACCACCGGGTTTGATCACACCCACAGCGGGTAGCCCCCGGCAACCACCCGGGTGATGACCCACGCCGGCGCGAGGATGTCCAGGCGGCGCACCGGCCGCGACCACTGGGGGCGAGAAGATGACGCGGACGACCGGGCCGGCCCGGGTGCTCGGCGGATGGCTGGTTCTCGGCGCGATCCTGACCGGCGTCGTGGCCGCGGGCATCGTGCTGAAGCGGCCGTTCCGGATCTCCGATCCTGGTGACCTGCACGTCGCGTACGCCGTACTGGGGTGCTGGCTCGCGGTGCACCTGGTGCTCGGCATCGTCGTCGTCGCCGACGCCTCCCGGCTGACCCGGCAGCGCGACCTGGACGCGCTGCAGCGCGCCGCGAACTTCGTGAAGCTCGTGTCGGTGCCGTTCTTTCTGCTGAACTTCGTCGCGCTCGCCGGGGCGGTGGTCGTGCAGGGCGCCGACGACCTGGACCGGCTCGGGCTCGACGGGTTCGTGCTGGCGGTGCTGTTCGTCGTCCTGACGTATCTGGCGTTCCTGCCGACGTCGGCGTACGGCGTCGGGTGTTTGGCGGTGCTGCGGAAGAACGACGCGGCCGGGCCGGTGTTCTTCGGAGTCAATCTGACGCTGCAGTTTCTTTTCGTCGTCGACGTGCTGGGCACGATCGTCGTGGTCGAGACGGCGCGGCATTTCCTCGGGGTCGCGCGGGAGCCGGGCAGGGTTTCGCGGAATCTTTTGACCGGGGTCCTCGCTGTCGGCTCGGGGCTGGCGACGGTGTGGTTGCTGTTCGTCGCGGTGATCTATCTGTGGAATCCGCCGGGGACGTTCTTCGCGGCCGGGGTGTTCTGGCTGGCGCTCGTTCCGCCGGCCGAGTTCGTGCTGCTCGTGGTGCTGCCGGTGGTTCCGCTGATCGCGTTCCGGACTGCTGTGCGGCAATTCCTGGCCGGGGATCTCGAGGCGCTGCGGCGGTCGGCGCGGACGGTGAAGCTGGTGATGATCCCGCTGTTCGTGCAGAACTTCGTCCTGAGCGCGGTGCTCGTGCTCGGGCTGACGTTGCTGCCGATCGTGGTGACGCGCGGGGCGATCATCTTCTTCGGCGGGCCGGGCGGGATCGCGTTCGTCGCGGCGTTCACATCGGCCGGGCTGGTGCCGACGGTGATCGGGACCTACCTGATGTTGCTGCCGACGTCGATCTTCGGGATCGCTTGTCTGGCGCTGATGATCCGGCGGCGCGCAGTGAGTCCGCGGTACGGCGTGGTGAACACGGTGCTGCATCTGGTGTTCGTGGCGGACATCGTGAGTGCGCTGGCCGTCTTCAGTGGCGGCCGTGCGGCCGCCACTGTTCCTTCTCGGGTCTAGAGAACCCGCATCCCGCCGTCGAGCTCCAGGTCGACCGCGTTGACGGCGCCGTTGCGGAGCAGGAAGTCGACGGCGTCGACGACCTCCTCGACCGTGACCGTGCGGCCGATCGGCGTCCGGGCCGCGACGTGCGCCGTGTCCGTGCCGCTCCACTTCGGGCTGTCGCCGACGACCCCCGGGTGCAGCACGTTGACTCGCACCGGCGCGGCCTCGACGGCCAGCGTGCGGGCCAGCGCGGAGACACCGCCGTTGGTCGCGGTCACCATCGTCGACCCCGGGTAGGGCCGGTACTTCGCGAGCCCACCGAGCAGCACGACGGACGCGCCCGGCCGGAACCGGTCGGTGAGCACCCGCACCACCTCGGCGTACCCGACGAGCTTGACCGTGGCCGCCGTCACCGCGTCGGTGAGGTCGAAGGCGGCCAGCGTGTTGCCGCTCTGCGCGATCGCGGTGACGACCAGGTGGTCGACCGCGGTGATCTCGGCCAGCGCCGACTCGATCGTCTCCGGCTGCGCCAGGTCGACCGCGATCCCGCGGGTCGCGCCACCGACCAGCGCGGCCGCCTCGTCGGCACCGGTCTTGGTCCGGCTCGTCACCACCACGGAGTCGCCCTGCCCGGCGTACTTCCGGGCGATCGCCAACCCCAGTCCCCCGCTGCCCCCGACCACCAGCACCTCGGCCACTGCGCCCACCTTCGCTCTGTCGCCGCGGCGCCCATCGCCTCGGCTTCCGCCCAACAGCAACCTCCGGTACGACGAATGTGTTCCACTGCGGCGGAAAGTCGGCGGTAAACGGTTGCCGGAAGATAGTTTCGGCTGGTTGACTCAGCGCGTGAGGTTCTTCCCTTTCGCCCGGGAGTCGTTGTGGAACTCAGTCGCCGCCGCCTGCTGTCGTTCGTCCCCGCCGCCACGCTGCTGACCGCGGTCCATCCCGCGGTCGCGTCCGCAGCTGATCCCGTCGTCGCCGGTGAGGCTGCCGACGCCGGTCCGGAGCAGTTGCTGACCAACCTGGCCGGCATCTTCACCGGGACCGCCGAGTCCAACGCCCGGCCCGCGGTCGCCGCGAAGCTCGCCGCGATGGACCAGACCGCCCGCACCTGGCTGTCCGCGATGGACCGCGCGGGCGCGACCGAGGCGTTCGCCGGGCTCCCGCTCGGGACCAGCGACCCGAACCTCAGCGCGTCGTACCAGCACCTGTACGAGATCGCGCTCGCCGTACGCCGCCCCGGGCCGGCCTCCGAGCTGCAGGGCAACGCGGCGATCCGGGCCAGGGTGCTCGAAAAGCTGACCTGGCTGCACGCGAACTACTACGGCGACCAGGCGAAGGGGTACTACGGCAACTGGTTCACCTGGGAGATCGGCATCTCCGGCTTCGCCGGCAAGACCCTCGCGCTGCTCGACGCGCCGCAGGACCTGGTCACGACGTACGTCGCCTCGATGGACGCGTACCTGCGCAACGGCACCAACGGCGACGTGAACCTCGACTCGCGCTTCCACACCGGCGCCAACCTCGCCGACATCACCACCAACCGGATCGTCCAGGGCGCGCTGCTCGGCGACGACGCGCGGATCCGGAAGGCGCTGCAGGACCAGTTCACCGTGTTCGCGACGATCGATCCGTACGACCTGCGGCACGGGGTCACCGACGGGTACTACGCGGACGGGTCGTTCATCCAGCACAGCTCGGTCGCGTACACCGGCTCGTACGGCAAGGGC
This sequence comes from Kribbella sp. NPDC051770, assembly GCF_040681455.1. Lineage (NCBI taxonomy): Bacteria > Bacillati > Actinomycetota > Actinomycetes > Propionibacteriales > Kribbellaceae > Kribbella > Kribbella sp. NPDC051770. The sequence goes on from NZ_JBFAYT010000004.1 coordinate 274,487, forward strand.
CTGCTCAGCCGCGTCGTCCAGACCGTCAAGCTGCTCGACGGTACGGCGTACGCGACGAGTGGGGACCTGGTGAAGGTCGTGCAGGGCTGGGTCGAGACCGGGTTCGCGCCGCTGATCTTCGAGGGCTGGATGATGGAGATCGTCAAGGGCCGCGCGGTCTCGCGGCCCGGGACCGGGTACGACGACGTCGCGGTGGTGATCGAGGCGGTCGTCGACCTCGCCGACTACGCCTCGGCGGCGGATGCTGCGCGACTGCGGTCGTACGTGAAGTTCACCGCGCGGCCGACGCTGAACCCGAACAGCTTCGTGTCACCGGTCAGCGTCGGGCGGTTCGCGGAGATCGTCGCAGATTCTTCGATCGTGGCCGCGGACCTCAACCCGGCGGCGTCGTCGGTGGCGTTCAACGCGATGGACAAGACGGTGCACCGGCGACCCGGCTACGCGTTCGCGCTGGCGCGGAGCTCGGAGCGGATCAGCAAGTACGAGTACATGAGCGGCGAGAACCTGCTGCCGTGGTTCCAGGGCGACGGCGCGTACTACCTCTACCTGAGCGGGCAGGACCAGACGCAGGCGTACGGCGTCGACTACTTCACCACCGTGTCGCCGTACGGGCTCGCGGGTGTGACCGCGCCGGTCGAGATGCGCCAGTCGGTGCCGGCGCTGTACGGGACGGCGTACTACGACAACCCGACGCACCCGCTGAACTTCACCGCGTCGTCGGAGTCGCAGAACACCTACGTGTACTTCCCGGTCGGCACGAACCGGCACTCCGGCGGCGCGACGCTGGACGCGCTGGGGGCGGTCGGGTGGGTGCAGTCCGACGACTACGCGTACGCGCACCGCGCCGAGCTGCCCGACGACTTCGTGACCTACCGGAACGCGTCCGCGACGAAGTCGTGGTTCCTGCTCGACGACCAGATCGTCGTCCTCGCCGCGGGCGTCGGTGACGCTTCGCGGGCGGCGACGACGACTGTTGACGCGCGGCCTTCCGTCGTACCGGCGGCTGTCGAAGGCGTCCTCCGCAACGGCCGCCGCTGGACGGGCCCCGGGGTTGCCGACCTGCGCTGGCTCCACTACTCCAACGGCACCCAGTCAGTCGGCTACTACTTCCACGGTTCTCTGAGGACCCGCGTCGCCCAGGACCAGATCACCCGCAGCCGCCGAGTCATCCGTACCTCGAACCCGGACACCGCGGTCACCCGCAACGTCTTCTCCCTGACCCTCGACCACGCCGCCGGCGAGCTGACGTCGCACGCCTACTCGCTCCTCCCCAACGCCACCCGCACCCAACTCGCCGGCCACCGCCCGGTGCGCATCCTCACCAACACCCGCCGAGCCCAGGCGATCCAGTCCGGCACCCTCACCGCCGCCAACACCTTCGCGTCAGGCCCCCACCTACTCCCCGGCCTGATCCTCGACGGCCCGACCTCCGTCCTGACCCGCTCACACGGCCGCCAACTCACCGTCGCCGTCTCCGACCCCACCTTCACCCGCACAACAATCCCTGTGCTGGTCCCCGGCCGCTGGCTCACGCTGACAACCCCCAACCCAGCCGTCCGCCTGACCCACACGCTGCTGGGCACCCGCCTGACGTTCACCACCCACCACTTGCACGGCGCAACGGTGCGAGCCGACCTGCGCTAGCCGTTCTCGCAGCCCACACCGTCATTGTTGGCGTCGAGCCCGTAGATGTCCTCGCCGACGACCTGAACGGGCCCGACCACATACTCGGGCCCGTTGCCCTTCCCGCTGGAGCAGTCCACGTCGCTGGCGATCGGCACGCAGGCACCGCTGTAGTTCGGGTCGCACCCACCGTCGTCCTGCTCAGCGGTCTTCGTCCCGACCGCCGTCACCTCGGTCACCGGCGTCACCCGCACCGGCTGCGTAGGCGCGGTCGACGGCGTACTGGTCGGCGTCTGACTCGGCGGAGCTCCACTCACCGGCGCCCGGCTCACCGGGCCGCCGATCGGCGCCATCGTCCCGGCCTTCTGCGTCCCCTCGCTCGCGCATCCCCCGACCGCGAGCGCCAATCCCACCAGTCCAACGATCCATCTCCCACCCATCCCCACACCTTCGTCCTGCGGTGCGGGGGCCACAAGACCTCGCGACCCGAGATCTCAGCTGCCGCCGGCTCCGACGAGTTGGCCGTCCAGGGAGAGGATTTGGAGTTTGCCTTGGCCCTTCGGCGGGATGACTATCGCGAGCTGGTGCAGGTAGTCCTGGTGGAGGGTTTGGGTGTACTTGACGTAGCTGCTGAAGGCGGTGGGTGGGCCGCTGGTCCAGTAGGCGTTGGAGCCGGGCTCGATGTGTTGGAGGTACTGCTCGGTGAGGGCCAGGAAGACCAGGGCGTGGCCGTCGGTGGTGATGAAGGTGAGGGGGTCGCCCGACGGACGGAAGGTGTCGGTGGCGGTGGCGATGTAGGGCTTCTTGGTGTCGGTGATCTTGTCCTTGGCGCGTTGGGTGAGGAGGGCCGTCGTGCCGGGGGACGGGGTGAAGAGGGCGGCCTTGGGGGACGTGGGGCCGGCGGTGAGGTAGTCGGCGAGGTTCGCGGCGGCTGACTGGGGGAGGCTGGCGAGCTTGTTCATGTCGGTCTTGGTGGGAGCCCGGAGGCCTTCCAGGGATGGGAGTTTGACCGATGCCCGGGGGTAGACGGAGTACTTGAGGACCCACGGGTCGCCTGCGGTGGTGCGTTCCCAGACGCCCAGCTGCTTGCTTTCCGGGCTGTTGGAGACGCCGGAGGCCACGACGAAGCGCATGGGGTACGTGCCGTACTGCGGGGCGGCGATCGCGGGATCCGTGTAGGTGAACGGCTTGGCCTGGCCGGGATCTTCGGTCTTGCGGGCGATCTGGTAGCCGGCGCGGGTCATCGCGAGGGTGGGGTCGGCCTCGATCGACTCGGAGAGTTTCTCGTTGCGGGCCTGGTTCGCCTGGTTGTTGACGGTGTTGTAGTGCTCGACGACGGCCACGCCGTCCGCGACGGTGACGGCGGCGCGGGTCGCGGGGCCGGTGCTGGTGTTCTGCTCCGGTACGGCGACACAACTGGTTGCTGTGAGCAACAACAGGCCACCGGTGAGGGCGGTCGCCGTACGCTTCAGCCGGGGCGGGGAGTACGCCGGGGCCTGGTACTGCGGGGGGATCCCCGGCACGGGCGCCGGACGCTTCTCGGGCTCTGGCTCGGGCTCAGGAGCCGGCGCAGGCTTCGAGGCCGGCGCGGGCGTCGGGGCCGGTTCAGGCTCGGGCTCCGCTTCGGGGACCTCTTCAGGTTCAGGAGCAGGCGCAGAACGCGCAGGAAGCGGCGGAACGACAAACGGCGCCGGTACGACCCGAGGTTCCTCGACGATCTCGGGCTTCCGCCTGCGCGGCATCAGCAACCAAACCCCCAGGAACACCAGAATCAGCCCGACCCCCAGCACCACCAGACAGATCCCGAACAGCCCCTTCACCTCGACCCCGAACGTCACCACCGCATCCACCCCGGGCGTCCCGTCCGCGTTCATCACCACCACGTCGTACCGGCCGTCCTGCGTCTCCCACTCGGCGGTCTGCTTCCCGGCGCCGCTCGCGTCCGCGACCCACCAGTCCAGCCCGGTCGGCGCGTTCAGCCGCTCGACGCCGCCCTTCATCTCCTGCGTCCCGAGCTTCGACGGCAGGTCGAAGCGCACCACCCGCGTGTACGCCGACCCGCCGAGGTAGCTGCTGACGTCCAGGTCGTGCCCGACCCCGACGAACACCGGCCGCTCCCCCGACGCGGTCACGTGCAGCGTGAAGCCGTGCCGGTCGAGCAGGTCGGGCGCGGTGGCGACGGCGAGACCGGGACCGGCCAGCCGCTGCTCACCGGTCTCGACGGTGCTGTCCGGGCCGACCAGCCAGAACGCGGAGGCGGCCCCGGCGAGCGTGGCGACCACCCCCACCAGGGCGAGCGGCAGGCCGAGGGTGACGCGGGCGAAACGCATGAGTGGGGCTCCCGTTGACGACATGTCAGGTCCAGGGCGGAGGACCGACCGGCACAGACCCAACCACAGGGCGGAGGTCGGCCGTCGTTGACGAATAACTGATCGGGCAGCGATCTGTTACTGTCTCCGAGTTAGTGAATCGCCGTTTACAAACTACCCGGGGAGTACGCCGTGGCCCGCCCGCGCCTGATCGACGACGACGCCGTCCTCGACGCGACCCGCGTCGTCCTGGCCGAGCTCGGCCCGCTGAAGCTGACCCTGGCGGCCGTCGGAGCGCGGGCCGGGCTGTCCGCGCCGACGCTGATCCAGCGGTTCGGCTCCAAGCGCGGGCTGCTGCTCGCGTCCGCGGCGCGGTCGCCGCTGATGGTGCTCCGGGCGGCCGAGGAGGCCGAGGCGCGCAACACGTCGCCGCTGGCCGCGCTGCGCGACTTCGCGCTGTCGAGCGTCGCCCACATCGAGCGCCGCGAGCAGCTCGGCAACGGACTCGGCTTCGTCCAGCTCGACGTCGCCGACCCCGAGTTCCGCGCGCACGCGCTCGCACACTCGACGGCGATCATCGACACCACGCGCCGGATGCTCAGCGCCGCCCAGGAGGCCGGGGAGCTGGTTTCGGCCGCCGACGTCGACGCGCTGGCCCGGCTGACGCTGGTCTGCTTCAACGGCGCGCTGCAGGTCTGGGCCGTGAACGGGTGGGGCACGCTGACCGATTTCCTGCGCGACCAGCTCGATCTGCTGCTCGCGCCGTACCTGAACGAGGAGTGAGATGTTCCTACGCGTCACCGTGTTCTACGTCGCCACGCTGCTGCTGTCCGGCGTGATGATCGCGCTCCAGGGCGGCGTCGGACTCGATCCCGACCTGCTGGAGCTGGTGCAGTTCGCGCCGGCGCTGGGTGTCGGGGTGATGTTCCTGCTGTTCCGCCGTACGACGTCCGTCGCGGCGCGCTTCACCCCGGCCGCCGTGGTCGCGCGGAAGTCGGCGCTGGTGGTCGGCATCGTGGCCGCGGCGATCGCCGTCTCGGTCCTCGTCCACGTGATCGCCGGGCAGCCGCTGCACTTCGACGAGCAGAAGTACCCGTTCTGGGCCCTGACCCTGACCATGCTGATCGGCTCCGCCGGGGAGGAGCTCGGCTGGCGCGCGTACCTGCAGCCCTACCTGCAGACCCGGTACGGCGTACTGCGCTCGTCGCTGACCGTCGGCGTCCTCTGGGGCGTCTGGCACGTCGGCGGCTTCGCGAACGGCCCGGTCTTCATGGGCGCGTTCCTGCTGATGACGATCTCGCTGTCGGTCGTCCTCGGCGCCGTCCTGCAGACCGCCCGCGGCACGAACCTCGCGATCGCGACGGTTGCCCACACCGCGGTCAACCTCGCCATGTTCGCGCTGTTCGACGAGGAGACGGGCCATGCTTTCCCGATGGTCGTGATGGGCCTCGCCTGGGCGGCGGCCGCGGTCGTCACGCACCGGGCGCTGCGCCCGGCGCCGGTCGCCCGCCCGCTGACCACGCTGCCGGGTTAGCGGGCGTGGGGCATCACGAGGGTGGTGAAGGTGCCCTGGTCGGCGGAGCGGATGACGACGGGGCGGTCGGGGGCGTGGATCTCGAGCAGGACGTCGGGGCCGACGCCGGTGGCGAGGGCCTCGGCGAGCAGGCGGGTGGTGAAGGTGATCTCGAGCGCAGGGCCGGTGGTGATCGCGTCTATCGACGTGGTGTCGATGCTGAGGGCCTGAGGGTTGATGCTCAGGGCAACTGTCTCATCCGTGCCGAGGTGGTCGGCGAGGCTGGTGCGGTCGACGATGACGCGGGTGACGGGTGGTTCGAGGCCCTCCAGAATTGCTTGGTAGGCGGGGTACTCGGCGTCGACCGCTGTGAGGCTGCGGGACTCGGTGGGCGTGGTGAGGGTGAGGGCGGCGCCGGCCTGCAGGTCGACGGTGTCGGCGGCGGCGAGCCAACGGGAGAGGTTGGTGAGGTCGGGGGCGGGGACGAGGATCGCGGCCGGGGTGCCTTCGAAGGACTGGGGATGGAGCTTGCGGACGGCGAGCCGGTAGCGGTCGGTGGCAACGAGGGTGACTTCGGTTTCGGTGAGCTCGATCCGTACGCAGGTCAGAGCCGGCAGGAGTTGATCAGTTGCCGCTGAGGGCGTGACCTGGCGGATTGCGCTCGCCAACTCCGGGCCACCGAGGGTGACGCGCGGCGGCGCGCTGGTGAGGTCGGCGAGGATTCTCTGGGCCGCCTGGCGGGTGCTGACCGCCTTCTGTTCGACCGTCCGAAGATGCGCCTCGACTACCGCCGCCGCGGCCTCGGGCGCACCGTCGAGCACCCGGCGCACCTCGGGCAGCGGCAGGTCGATCTCCCGAAGGTCGCGCAACAACCGGGCGCGCGGCTCCTGCGAGGGCGCGTAGTACCGGTACCCGTTCCCCTCGTCGACCACGGCCGGCCGCAGTACCGCGCAGTCGTCGTAGAAGCGCAGCGCGCTCGGGGTCAGGCCGACGCGCCGCGCGAAGGCGCTGATGCTCAGCAGGTCGTCCACCACCCCCTGATCCAACACCTTCACCCCACTCGAAGGTCAACGCGCGCCGCCGGGCCCCGGCGGGGACAATGGTTCCGTGACCAGGTTGTACGTCGTGACCGGTGCGCCCGGGGCAGGGAAGTCCACCGTCGTGCCCGAGCTGCTCCGGCTCAGCGGCGAGCGGCTGGTCGTCCTCGACATGGACGAGCTGCTCGACGACGAGGGCCGCCTGCTCGGCATCAAGATCGACGAGCAGGCCGCGGCGCCGCACTGGCCGGCGTACAACGCGCTCTGGCTCCGCATCACCGAACTCATCCGCCGCTCGGGCGTCTCGGTGCTCCTCCTCGGCCCGATCACCCCCAGCCAGCTCCCCGAAGGCCGCTGGCTCCACCTCGACTGCCCGGACGCCGTACGCCGCGAACGCCTGGCCGCCCGCGGCTGGTCCGCGGACGAGATCGACGACGCCCTCCTGGACGCCGTCGAGATCCGCAAGCTCGTCCCCCGCTCCGTCACCGGCGACGGCACCCCGGAGGACTCCGCCAACGAGATCCTCACCTGGGTCCAGGAGTAGTCAGGCGCGGAACCAGTCGCGGAGGATTTCCGTGTACGCCGGGCTGATGCCGTCCAGGGTGCGGTCGGGGGTGCCGGGCCAGTGGCCGGCGTCGGGGACGAGGACGTGCTCGACGCGGTCGTTGCCCGCGGTGGCGGCGGCTCGGCGCCAGACCTCGAGGGTCTGCGGGACCGGGAGGTTGGCCTCGTCGGCGCCGTGGATGAGGAGGACCGGGCAGCGGACGGTCGCGTAGAGGGGTTCGGAGGCGAAGTCGAGCTCGTGCCAGACGGGGAGGTCGCCGGTGAGGTCGTCGGCGGTCAGTCCGACCAGGTCGAACCACGGCTCTCCCGCGGACCGCTGCAGCAACTCCACCACCGCAGCTCGCTCCGCGCTCGCCGGCGCCTCCGGCTCTGCGCTGCTGCGCAGCAGGTCGGCCACGGCGTCGCGAATCCTGACGGCCTGCCCCACCGCCTCCTCGCCGTACCCGGCCCGTCGCACCGCCTCCGCCGTCGCGTGCCGCATCTGCTCAGCCGGACTCACCCCCGAGCACCCGAGCAGCACCAGCGACTCCGCGACGCGCTCCTGCGCGGCCAGCGCGGCGATCCACGTCCCCTGGCTGACGCCCCAGAACGCGATCGGTACGTCGTACAGACCGCGCAGCACGTCGTACGCCGCCACCGCGCCGGAAGCCTGAACGCTGAACGGGATGTCCACGTCGTCCCGCGGCCAAGCGGCTCGCTCGAAGCTCAGGACCGCGATCCCGAGCGGCGCGACCGTCGCGGCGAGGTGCTCGAAGATCACCTGCCGGTACGACGAACTGCTCGACCCGTGCAGCGCGACCACCCCGCCGCGGACCACCTGATCACCAGGAACAGTCAGCAACCCGCGCCGACCGTCCACCTCGACCTCCGACGACACGATCATGCGCCGGATGATCACACGCGCTCAGGTCAAGCGCAGGGCAGCCGTCGGCGGCGGCTCAGGTCAGCCGCAGGCTCGCCGGGAACGTCGCGGCAGCGGTCAGCGGCAACGGCCCGCGCCCGGGAGTGATCGACCCGAGCACCGACGCGTGCCGCGCGCCCGTGCAGCTCGGGACCGTCCCGGCCAGCCCGTGCACGGTCAGGAAGCCCAGTACGGCGAACGCGTACGCCTCCTTCGCCGCCGACGGCAGCCCGAGCTCGTCGGTGCTCAGCAGCGGCAGGTCGCCGAGCTCCCAGCCGAGGCGGTGCATCAGCGCCGGGTTCCGGATGCCGCCGCCCGCGGCGATCACCTCCGTCCCGCCGTACGCCTTGACGGCGTCGGCGACGGTCCGGGCGGTCAGCGCGGTGACGGTCGCGACGACGTCGTCCGGCGCGATCTCCGGCAACCCCTGCATCCGCTCGGCCAGGTACGACAGGTGGAACAGCTCCTTGCCCGTGCTCTTCGGCGCCGGCCGCGCGTAGTACGGCTCGGCCATCAACCGCGCGAACAGCTCGGGGTGGATCGTGCCACGCCCGGCCATCAACCCGTCGGCGTCGAACGCGAGCCGCCCAGCCGTCAACTCGCCGACCACCGCGTCGATCAACGCGTTGGCCGGACCGGTGTCGAAGGCAACGGGTTCGTCCACAGCCGGTACGACGGTGATGTTGGCGATCCCGCCCAGGTTGAGCGCGACCGGCGTACCGCCGCGGCCGCGCAGCCACAGCGTGTCGAACAGGCTCACCAACGGCGCGCCCTGCCCGCCCGCCGCGACGTCGCGCGACCGCAGGTCGGACACCACCGCGGTCCCGGTCGCCTCCGCGATCCACGCGGGCTGCCCGATCTGCAGCGTTCCGCGGACGACGCCCTCGTCGACCCAGTGGAACACCGTCTGCCCGTGCGACACGATCAGGTCGGCGTGCCCGCCGCAGAGCTGCTCGACGGCCTGGACGGCGACCTCGGCGAACGCCTGCCCGATGCCGGTGTCCAGCCGGGTCACCGCCTCCAGCGAAGTACTTGCCGGAGGCAACGCCGCGGCCAGCGCGTCACGCAGCTCCGAGGAGTACGGCCGGCTGAGCATCCCGAGCGGCTGCAGCAGCAGTTGGTCGCCCTCGAACGACAGCTCGGCGGCGGCCGCGTCGATCGCGTCGTACGAGGTCCCTGACATCAGTCCGATGACACGCATCTCAGTCCTTGAGCTCCCGCTGGTGGTCGTCGCCGCGCAGGGTCAGCAGCGCGACGACGCTGATCGCACAGGTGATCATCACGTACCAGGCCGGGATGTCGATGTTCTTGGTCCGCTTGATCAGCTCGGTGATGATCAGGCCGGCGGAGCCGGAGAACACCGCGTTCGACAGCGAGTAGGCCAGGCCGAGCCCGGTGTAGCGCGCCCGCGTGGTGAACATCTCGGCCAGCATGGCCGGTCCGGGCCCGGCCATCAAGCCGACCACAAGGCCGGCGACGAAGACCGCGATCCCCTTGGCCGCGTTCGACGAGTCCTTGTCCTGCAGGAGGTTCATCAGTGGGAACGCCAGTACGACGACCAGTGCCGCACCCGTCACCATCACCGGCCGGCGACCAACGCGATCGCTGATCCAGCCCGCCGGCATGATCGACACCGCGAACCCGAGGTTGGCCAGCACGGTCGCGACCAGCGCCTGCTGGAAGGTCGCGTTCAGCGTTGACTGCAGGTACGACGGCATCACGACCAGGAACGTGTACCCCGCCGCGGACCAGCCCATCAGACGGCCGATGCCCAGGGCGATCGCCTTCGCGACCTCCACCTTGCCGGCCGGTTCGCGCTCCTCGACGGCCTGGACGCGCGCGAAGTTCGGCGTCTCCTCGAGCCGCAGCCGCAGGAACAGCGCCACCAGACCCAGCGGCAGCGCGAGCAGGAACGGCACCCGCCAGCCCCAGTCGTGCAGCGCCTCGGTGCTCAGCGCGGTCGCCAGGATCGCCGCCAGCCCGGCGCCGACCAGCAGCCCGAGCGCGACGGTCAGCGACTGCCACGCGCCGTACAGACCGCGTTTGTTGCGCGGCGCGAACTCGGTCATGATCGCGACCGCGCCGCCGAACTCGCCGCCCGCCGACAACCCCTGCAGCGCCCGCACCAGCGTGAGCAGCCAGGGCGCGGCCGCCCCGACCGTCGCGTACGTCGGCAGCAGGCCGATCAGGGTGGTCGACAGCGTCATCAGCAGCAGCACCAGGATCAGCGTCGGCCGCCGGCCGATCCGGTCGCCGACGCGGCCGAAGATCGCCGCGCCGACCGGCCGGAAGAAGAAGGCCAGCGCGAACGACGCGTAGGTCTTGATCAGGCTCTCGGCGTCACTGGTCGACGTAGCGCTGAAGAAGTTGGCCGCGATCACGGTCGCGAAGAAGCCGTAGGCGCCGAACTCGTACCACTCGACGAAGTTGCCGACGGTGCCGGCGACCAGCGACCGGCGGTGCCGCCGGACGTCCACGGTCGGTGTCCCTGCAGAGCTGCTCATCGGGTCCTCTCCCCGCTCGCCCCCGGTAACTTTCCTCCCACTGACATCACCATCTTCGTCCATCATTTCCCAAACCGCGAGTCCGGCCCAGGGGCTGATCACCGCCTGTGTCCGAACCTTGACACAGCCCGCACGGCCGCCGATGATCGGGGAGCTATACCGGTTTATCTCCGCCCGTTTCCCGCCCTGAAAGAGGTAGAGATGAAAGACGAGCTCCTAGGCCGCCGGAGTCTGCTGACCCTGATGGCCGCCGGCGGTGTCGCCGCCACGGTCGGCGTCCCGCTGACCGCCGCGGCCGCCGAGTGCCGGCCGCGCGCGAAGAACGGCCCGATCTCGGTCGCCTACGTCGAGGTCAACAACAACAGCATGCTGAACGTCGGCAAGTACACGCTGGCCAACGGTGGTGCCCAGGTCTTCGACATCGCGGTGATCTTCGCGGCGAACATCAACTACGACGGCTCGAAGGCGTACCTGCACTTCAACGAGAACGTCCAGCGGGTGCTCGACAACGTCGAGACCGAGGTCCGGCCCCTGCAGCGCAAGGGGATCAAGGTCCTGCTGTCGATCCTCGGCAACCACCAGGGAGCCGGTTTCGCCAACTTCCAGTCCCAGGCCAGCGCCGCCGCGTTCGCCCAGCTACTGGCCGACGCGGTCAACCGTTACGGTCTGGACGGCATCGACTTCGACGACGAGTACGCCGACTACGGCGTCAACGGCACCCCGCAGCCGAACGCCAGCTCCTTCTTCTACCTGGTGACGGCGCTGCGCCAGAAGCTGCCCAACAAGATCATCACCCTGTACGACATCGGCCCGGCCGCGGCCCGGCTCAGCTACAACGGCCAGAGCGTCGCGGAGAAGTTCAACTACGCCTGGAACCCGTACTACGGCACCTGGTCGGTCCCGCGCGGCCCGGCCGCGAAGTCCAAGCTGTCGCCGGCGGCGGTCCAGATCAACGTCTCGTCGAACGCGGCCAGCCTGGCGACCCGGACCAAGAACGAGGGCTACGGCGTCTTCTTGACCTACGACCTCGGCGCATCCAACGCGGCGAGCTACATCTCCGGCTTCACCAACCCGCTGTACGGCAGCGGCACGGTCTACACGCCGTAACGCTCCGCAGTACGCCGCAGTACAGACAATCGGCCACCAGGGATTCCGCCTGGTGGCCGATTGCGCTTTGCCTTCGTTACCGGCCGGTATATACTCAAGTTACTGGCGGGTACAGCGAAGGGATCACTGTGGGCCACTACAAGTCGAATCTGCGCGACATCGAGTTCAACCTGCTCGAGGTGCTCGGCCGCGGCGAGGTGCTCGGGCAGGGCCCGTACGCCGACATGGACGTCGACACCGCCCGCGAGGTGCTGGGCGAGATCGACCGGCTGGCCAAGAACGAGCTGGCCGAGTCGTTCGAGGACGCCGACCGCAACCCGCCGGTCTTCGACCCGGCCACCTCCGCGGTGACGATGCCCGCGTCGTTCGCGAAGAGCTACCACGCCTACATGGACGCCGAGTGGTTCAAGCTCGAGCTGCCGCCGGAGCTGGGCGGCCAGCCGACACCGCCGTCGCTGCGCTGGGCCGCGGCCGAGATGGTGCTCGGCGCCAACCCGGCCGTGCACATCTACGCCGCCGGCCCGAACTTCGCGCACGTGCTCTGGCGCAACGGCACCGACCGGGACAAGAAGATCGCGCAGATCATGATCGACCGCGGCTGGGGCGCCACGATGGTGCTGACCGAGCCGGACGCCGGCTCCGACGTCGGCGCCGGGCGGACCAAGGCCACGCTGCAGGACGACGGCAGCTGGCACATCGAGGGCGTCAAGCGGTTCATCACCTCCGGCGACCACGACATGTCGGAGAACATCGTCCACCTGGTGCTGGCCCGCCCGCAGGGCATCGACGGCGTCGGCGGCCCGGGCACCAAGGGGCTGAGCCTCTTCGTCGTCCCGAAGTACGACTTCGACCTGGAGACCGGCGAGCTGACCGGGGAGCGCAACGGCGCCTTCGTCACCAACGTCGAGAAGAAGATGGGCATCAAGGTCTCCACCACCTGCGAGATCACCTTCGGCGAGACCACGCCGGCCAAGGGCTACCTGCTCGGCGAGGTGCACGACGGCATCGCCCAGATGTTCCAGGTGATCGAGTACGCCCGGATGATGGTCGGCACCAAGGCCATCGCGACGCTGTCGACCGGCTACCTGAACGCGCTCGAGTACGCCAAGGAGCGGGTCCAGGGCGCCGACCTGACCAACGCCGCCAAGACCGCGCCGCGGGTCACGATCACCCACCACCCCGACGTACGGCGCTCGCTGATGACGCAGAAGTCGTACGCCGAGGCGCTGCGCGCGCTGGTGCTGTTCACCGCGACGTACCAGGACCGGGCCGAGCAGGCCCGGTACGCCGGGGAGCACGACGAGCTGGCCGAGCGGGTCAACGACCTGCTGCTGCCGCTGGTCAAGGGCTACGGCTCGGAGAAGTCCTGGACGCTGCTCGGCACCGAGTCGCTGCAGACCTTCGGCGGGTCCGGCTTCCTGCAGGACTACCCGATCGAGCAGTACGTCCGCGACGCCAAGATCGACACCCTGTACGAGGGCACCACCGCGATCCAGGGCCAGGACCTGTTCTTCCGCAAGATCATCAAGGACCAGGGCCAGGCGCTCGGCCATCTCGCCGAGCAGATCCAGGGCTTCGTCACCTCCGAGGCCGGCAACGGGCGGCTCAAGGAGGAGCGCGGGCTGCTGGCCAAGGGCCTCGAGGACGCGCAGAAGATCCTCGGCGTGATGGGCCAGGCGCTGATGGCCAGCAACCCGCAGGCCGAGAACGGTGACCCGCGCAACATCTACAAGGTCGGGCTGAACACCTCGCGACTGCTCTACGTGCTCGGTGACGTGGTCTGCTCGTGGCTGATGCTGCGGCAGGCGGAGGTCGCGCTGGAGAAGCTGGGCGGCGAGCTGTCGGCCGCCGACCAGGACTTCTACACCGGCAAGATCGCGGCGGCGCAGTGGTTCGTCCGGTCGACGATGCCGACGGTGCGCGCCGAGCGGGTCAAGGCCGAGCTGACCGACCTCGACGTGATGGACCTGCCCGAGTCGGCGTTCTGACGCCGATCCCCTGAGTCGCCCCCGGCCGACGTCCTCCGCGGGAGCCCCTCCCCGCGGAGGACGTCGTTCTTCCCGCCCGCGGTGCCGCGCGCGGCGGCTCGACCGGAGCGCGTACGGCGCTCGACCGCGCTGCGTGCGGCGGCACGGTCGGGCGGGTTCTTCGGGGCAGGTCGGGGCAGATTGCAATCTGGCCTCCCCAGGGGCGCTCACCTGTAGCAACGTTTCCGTCCTGAAACACCGCGTCCCTGGCCTGGTCTCCCCTGTCCGGGCCAGGGCCGCGTCCAACCCGGAACCGCGGGCGTCCGCCGGACGTCTGTGCAGGCGTGAAGGCGACCGGTCGACGTAAGGTGAGCGCGATGTCCGCCCGTCTCCGTGTCCTGGCCGTGCTGCTCGCCGTACTGGCGTTCCTGCCGGCCGGCCCCGCACACGCCACCGCGCCCGCCGCTGCCCCGCCCGAGCTCCCGGACCAGATCGCGACCGCCTGGATCAAGGACCGCGTCTACCTGGACCCGGCGCTGCGGGTCGCGTTCCCGAAGCCCGAGCTGGACCGGATCCGGGCCGCCGTGGCCACGCCGGGGCTCTCGGTGTACGTCGCGATCGTGCCGCGGACGCCGTACCTGAAGGACATCACGTACGACCTGCCGACGTTGCTCCAGGCACGGACCGGGCAGCCGGGGCTGTATCTCGTGGCGACGGTGTCGGACGACTACTGGGCGACTACTGCGGAGCTGTTCCGGGCGGGTGGGCTGCGAGGGCGGAGCCTGAGCAGCGTGCAGTCCGAGGACGAGGCGGACCGGGGGATGGTCGTCGACCGGCCGGCGCCGAAGATCGTCCGGACCATCCAGCAGGCCGCGACCGCGCTCGACGGGCGTGCGTTGCCGGTGATCCCGGCGAGTGATCTGACGCCCCCGCGGACGCCGCGGACCGGGCGGTCGGTGACCGACAAGGAGGACCTGACCGCGTTCACCGGGATGGGTGTCGGTGGGGTGATCGGGTTCCTGCTGGTGCTGGTCCCGGTGCTGCGGGGGCGGTCGAAGCGCAAGCCGGTGACGTCCAAGAAGCAGTCGTCATCAGGTGCGACCAGGTTGTCCGCTGTTCGGTCGCAGGCTGATCGATGGATTCCCAAGGCAGGCCGTGCGGTCAGTTCCTTGGAGAGGCTGAAGAAGCCGACGCGCACTCAGCTCGACCGGCGCGACGACGCGCGAGCCCGGCTCGACGCCGCGAAGATCCTGCGCAGGGCCGAGACGGGATCAGGTGCCGACGCGGGCCGGACGTCCGCGGAGGCGCTGCTCGCGCTGACCGGGGCGTTCGTGCTCGCGCGGCAGGCTCATCACGTGGCCTCTGGCAACGACGTTCAGCCGCCCTGCTTCTTCGATCCGACGCATCCCTCGGGGACCGCGACGGCCGCCTGGTCCGACGAGACCGACGTCCCGGCCTGCGCGACCTGCGCGCAGACCGTCAGCCGCGGCGAGACGCCGCGCGGCCTGCAGGTCCCCGGCGCCTCCGGGCTGTTCGGCCGCGACCTGATCCCGTACTGGGAGCTCGACCCCGAGGACAGCCCGATGGTCGCGACCGGCTTCGGCGCGCTGTCGGACGACCTGGCCGAGCGCGTCGAGCGGGCGTACGGAGGGGTTCGATGATGCTGCGCCGCGCCTGCGCGCTGGCTCTTGCGGCCGTCGTACTGGTCATCGGGTTGCCCGCCACAGCGTGGAGCGCCGTGCCGACCGATCCGCGGATCACCGCGGCCGTCGCCGCGTGGAAGGACCAGCCGGTCTACGTCGACCCGCAGTACACGTCGGCGTACGCCGATCAGGTCGAGGCCATGCAGGCGCGGATCGCGACCTCGCCGGTGCCCGTGTACGTCGCGGTGGTGCCGACCGGGACCTGGTACCTGGAGAAGGGCGACACCGAGCTGCTCGCTGGCTGGCTCGCGACCGCGAACGGCAAGCCGGGGCTCTACCTGGTGATGGAGGACTGGATCGCCACCGGTATCGAGCACCAGGTGCACGCCTGGGGCCCCAGCCGGACCTACGGCGACTCCAAGCAGACCCCGGCGCAGCTGCTCGGCGAGTACCTCGACGAGGTGAAGGTCAACGACCGGTACGACGCCGACCCGGCCCGGACCGAACCGCTGCCGCCGCGCGAGGACGGGCCGGACTCCCCGCCGGAGCGGTTCACGGTCGGCAAGGCGATCGGGAACGGCGTCGGCGGCGGCCTGATCGGACTGATGGGCGGCGCGCTGGTCGCTGCCCTGGTGCTGGGACTGGCGGCACTGGTCGCCCGACGAGGAGGACGGCAGTGAAGGCGCTGATCGCTAGGACCGGGCTCGTCGCGATGCTGCTGGGCCTGCTGACGCTGGTCGCCGTACCGGCCGAGGCTGCCGAGACGCCGGCCGAGCGGGCCCGCGAGATCGCGACCGCGCTCGCGAAGGACCCGCTGTACGTCGACGCGGCGTACAGGACCGGGCTGCCGGAGAACCTGCGGACCTCGGTGCGGAGCAAGGGCGAGGCGCTCTCGTACGACGTGTACACGATCATCCTGCCGCTGACGCCGAGCGACGCCTTCCAGGGCAAGGAGTCGAACGTCCTGACCCTGGTCATCGACGCGCTGCGCAAGCCCGGCCTGTACGTCGTGGTCGACGGCGGCTCGCGGTTCCCGTACTACAAGGCGCACGACGTCGCGGCGCTCGACGAGGACGACGACCGGCTGCAGAACGCGCGGTCGCACGCGCTGGAGGACACGGGGTACGACTCCGGGCCGGCTGAAGCTGTCGCTCGCTTCTACGAGCTGCTCGCCGGGCCCGCGCTGGGGCCGGTGGATCGCAAGGAGGTGCCGGGGTCGCCCAAGTCCTCGTCGGGCTCCTCCGACTCCGAGGGGGTCGGGTCGGTGACCGGGATCGTGGTCACCGGTGTCGTGGTGGTGCTCGTGCTGCTGGCGCTGGTGATCGGGCTGCGGCAGCGTTCGTCCGGCAGTCGGCCGCGTCGGGAGAAGGCGTTCAGCATCCCGCCGCACGTCGCGCAGACCGTCGCGGCCGAGCGGCGGCGCCGGCTGACGCAGGAGACGACCGCCGAGCTGACCACGCTCGGGTCGGAGCTGGCGGCGCTGCCGTCGGCGGCCGGTCAGGGGCTGGAGCACCAGCAGGCCGCGCTCGACGCGCACGCCGCCGCGGGCAAGGTGCTCGACTCGTCGCGCGACCTGGTGGACCTGGTCGGCGCGATGGTGCTGCTCGACCAGGCCCGGCGCGAGTACGACGCCGCGGTCGCGATCGCCGCGGACCGCAAGGTGGCCGACGTACCGCCGCTGTGCGCTTTCAATCCCTTGCACGGAAGGGCTTCCGGGCGGCCGACGCAGGTCGAGAGCGGCGGGACGACGGTGCCGCTGCCGCTGTGCGCGGAGTGCCGGCGGGCGCTGAAGTCCGGGACGGCGCCGAAGTCGCTGCCCGGTGAGGACGGGCCGTACTGGCACGGGACCGACCTGTGGGCGCGGACGTTCTTCGGCAACCTGACCGACGACCTGCCGGCCGCGGTGCTGCGGGGTCAGCACCGGTCCTGACCCCGGGTGCCCCTAGGTGGTGGTCAGGGGTGGCTGGGGGTTCGCGCCGGATCCAGCGGTACGCCGTACCGACCTAGGGTCGTGACGACGGGATCGGGCGGGACGAGGGATGGGACGGACGATGGCTGACGTCAAGCAGGTCGGAGCGCTGCTGCTGGTGACCGGGATCGGCCTGGCCGTGTGGACGTGGGGCGACAAGCAGTCCGACGACACCCACGAGGTGAGCGACCGGATCGCCACCGTGCAGCTCGACTCACCGAACTCGGACGTGACCGTGAAGGTCTCGGACAGCTCGGAGACGACCGTGCAGGTGAAGCGGAACTACTGGCTGCTCAAGCGCGACGACGGCTTCTCGGTCGACGGGGACACGCTGAAACTGAACGGCGACTGCGGCTGGCACTGCCGCGCCGACTACATCGTGACCGTGCCGCGCGGGACGAAGATCAGCGGCGACAACGGCAGCGGCGACCTGCAGCTGACGGGGACCGGCGCGGTCGACCTGAAGTCGCGCTCGGGGGAGATCGAGCTCGCCGACGTCGCGGGCGACGTGAAGCTCGACCTGACCTCGGGGGATGTGCAGGTCGACCGGCTGAACGGACGGCTCGACGTGGTCTCCACCTCGGGCGACATCGAGGCGAACGGGCTGAAGGGCGGGCCGGTGAACGTCCGGACGACGTCCGGCGATCTGACGCTGGATCTCGCCGAGGCCAACGACGTCACGGCCGACGTGACGAGCGGCGACGTCGAGGTCAGCGCGCCGAGCGGCGCCTATCGCGTCGAGACCGACACCCGCAGCGGTGAGGTCGAAAACGGCCTCGGGGATGCGCTGCAGGCCGACCACACCATCAAGGCCACGACGGTGTCGGGCGACGTGGAGCTGACGGCCCGCGGCTCGTGAGCCGGCGGCCTCCCGGGGCCCGGCGGGTCACTCGCCGGGCCGCCCAGGTTTGCCCCCGGGTACCTGGCCTTCGCAAGTGGCGTGATCGACACCCGTCGTTGATGGATTCCGCCCGCGGGCGGGAGTAGCGTCGACAGTGTCGAACGACTTCACGAGGAGGCTCTGATGAGCATCGGTGTGGGGATCTTCCTGATGGTGGTGGGCGCGATCCTCGCGTTCGCCGTCCGCGACTCCTGGGACGCGGTCGACCTGACCGTCGTCGGCTACATCTTCCTGCTCGCCGGAGCACTCGGCATCGTGCTCTCCTTCTACATCACCAACCGCCGGCGCCGAGTCCCGAACGAGTCCCTCGACCCGGCGGTCGAGGAGGAGTACCGCGTCGTCGAGGAACACCACCGCGACATCAAGGAGTAACAACTCCTACCGGCAACGGCCGGCCTCGGGGTGCTCAGGTGGGCACCACGGGGCCGGCCGTCTGCTCAGTTGGTGGCGCCGGAGAGGACCAGCTCCAGGCGCGCCGGCCCGCCGGCGGTGACGACCACCGGGACGCCCCAGTCCTGGCGGTGCATGTGGCACGCCGGGAACTCGACCGCGTCGGAGTCGTCGCACGAGGCGGCCTGGACGGCGACGTGGAGGACGCCGTCACCTACTCGCTCGTCGATCACCAAGCGCCGCGTCAGATCCGTAGTGTCGCCGGCACCTTCGCGCAGGAGGTTCTCGGGCGTGGACGAGACCAGGAGCCGCGTCGACGGCCCGTAGCGGGTGTCGAGTTTCTGCCCCGGCGGCGGCGTGAACACCACCTCCAGGGTGACCTCTCCCCCGGCGATCTCCATCGGCGGCCGCTGCGAGCGCGTGCTGAACTCGTCGACCTGCGCGGAAGCGCCGAGCGGCACCCGGGTCAGCCGATGCGCCGCCGACTCGACGACCAGCAGTTCGTTGCCCACGACAACAGCCCCGCTCGGCTCCGCGAGCCCCGTGGCCATCGTCTCGACCAGGTTCTGCCGTACGTCGTACCGCCGCACGGCGCCGTTGTACGTGTCGAGCACCGCGACCGACCCGTCGGGCAGCGCCGTGACACCGAGCGGGTGCTGCAGCAGCGCCTCCTCGGCCTTCCCGTCGCGCAGCCCGAAATCGAACAGCCCCGTCCCGACCGCGGTGTGCACCTCGTCGTCGACCCAGCGCAGCGCGGAGATCTCCGAGTCCGCAAGCCACAGCCGGTCGCCGTCGGCCGCGAGCCCGCTGGTCTGCGCGAACCACGCCTCCTTCAGGGCGCCGTCGCGCAGCCCTTCGTTCGTCGTACCGGCTGCGACCTCGGTGACCCCGGTCAGCGGGTCGAACGTCCACAGCTGGTGCACGCCGGCCATCGCGATCCACACCTTGCCGTCCCACCACGCCACGTCCCACGGCGAGCTGAGGACGTCGGTCCCGTCGCCGTCCATCCACTGCTTGCCGGTACCGACCAGCGTCCGGGTCTCGCCCGTGCTGAGCGTGATGCCGCGCAGCGCGTGGTTCACGGTGTCGGCCACGACCACGTCGTACCCGACCGTCTTCGCAACGTCGTCCGGGAGCAGGGTCAGCCCGTTCGGCTCCGAGTACGACGCGTCGGCGGGCGCGCCGTCGGCGAAGCCCCGGGTCTTGCTGCCGAAGCGGCGTACGACGGTCTGGGCGTCCTCGGCGAGCTCGACGACGCTGTGGTTCCCGGCGTCGGCGACCAAGAATCCCTTGCCTGAGGCAATCACCTTGGCGGGGAAGCGCAGCTCGGTCGGCTCCGCTACCGGGGCGACGTACGGCGACCGGCCGCGGGTCAGCGTGCCCGCCTGCTCGTGCTCGGCGATCAGCTCTTCGAGCAGCGCGTCGAGCGCGTGCGCGTGGCCCTCGCCGGAGTACTGGGCGACGATGTAGCCGTTCGGGTCGACCAGCACGAGGGTCGGCCAGGCGCGAGCGGTGTAGTTCTGCCAGGTGACGAGCTCGGGGTCGTCGAGCACCGGGTGCCCGACCTCGTACCGCTCGACGGCCGACTTCACCGCCGCCTCCTCACCTTCGTGCGCGAACTTCGGCGAGTGCACGCCGACGATCACCAGCGCGTCGCCGTACTTCTCCTCCAGCGGCCGCAACTCGTCGAGCACGTGCAGGCAGTTGATACAGCAGAACGTCCAGAAGTCGAGCAGCAGAAACCGCCCACGAAAGTCAGCGAGCTTCAGCTCACTGCCCCCGGTGTTCAGCCAACCCCGACCCTTGAGCTCCGGCGCGCGCACATGCATGCCTCCATTGTCCGCCTCGCCTCAACTTCCACGGTGGCTGGTCCACCCTGGAGGGTTGGTCATCGCCCGCCGGTAACCAACCGGCGACGCTCGGCGAGAGCGGGCCGGACGGGCGGGGGGTGCAGGCGGGCGGGTCGCGGCGTGCGGAGTGGGCGGGGCGGGGCGGGCAGCGCCGGCACGCGGGCGGGCGGGTCGCGCCGACACCCACCACTGACCAACCCGCCGCCGACGCACCTCAAACGCGACGGCCAGGCGTGGAGTCGCTCCGCTTGTGACCGTTGATCAGTGGTGGATGTCGACGCGACGCCGAGCGGAGCGACCGGGCGAGCCAGACGGGCGGGGCGAGGAGGGGCGAGGCAAGGCGAGCGGAGCGGGCGGGCGAGGCAGGGCCAGCCCGGTCAGGCGGGCGAGGCGAGGCGCGGCGTGCGGAGCGGGCGAAGCAGGCGAGGCGAGCTACGCCGGCAGGCGGGCGAGCGGCTCGCGCCGACACCCACCACTGACCAACCCGCCGCCGACGCACCTCCGCCGCAACCGCGAGGCGGGGAGTCGCTCCGCTTGTGACCGTTGATCAGTGGTGGATGTCGACGCGACACCGAGCGGGGCGGGCGGGTGACGCGGGGCGGGCGGAGCGGGCGAGGTGGGGGCAGACCGGGTGGGTACGTGAGCGGAGGCGCATGAGCGGGGCGTGCTCTGCTCGGGCGTGGCGGTCGGGCGGACGGCTTTGGCGATCGGCCGGCCGTCCATCCGTCAGCATCCCGCCTGGGTGGGGAGGGTCTCGGTGCGACGCCCATCACCCACTAACCCGGTGGTTTCACGGCTTCGTCGGGTTGGTCAGGCGGGGAGTGGCTCTCGTCGGGTTCGTTGGAAGGTGGTGGGCGTCCGCCGTCAGCCCTGGTTGACGAGTTTCATCACCTCGGTGACCAGGTCGAGGGTGGCGTCGACGGTTGGGAGGGACATCGAGTCGATCAGGAAGTGGTCGATGCCGGTGCGGTCGGCGACTGTGTGGATGGTGTCGACGACCTGGGTGGTCGGGGTGCCGGCGACGACGTTGACCCGGAGGACGGTGTCGATCTCCGCGGGGTCGCGGCCGGCGGCGCGGGCGGCGGTGTCGATGGCGGCGCGCTCGGCGAGCAGCAGGTCGACGTTGACGAACACCGGGACCATGGCCAGCGGCAACCATCCACTGGCCCGCCGCCCGATCCGCTCCAGCGACGCGGGCGCGGATCCGCCGAGGTGGATCGGCGGGTGCGGCTGCTGGGCCGGCTTCAGCGGGGCGTGCTGGAGCGGGAGCTCGAGGTGCTTGCCGTGGTACTCGACCGGGTTCTCGGTCCAGAGCAGGTCGAGCACGTCCAGCAGTTCGTCGAGGCGGGCGCCGCGCTGGTGGAAGTCGAGACCTGCCGCCTCGTACTCCTCGGGCGACCACCCGACGCCGAAGCCCGGGATCAGCCGCCCGCCGCTGACCAGGTCGAGCGTCGTCAGACTCCGCGCCAGCTGCACCGGCGGATAGAGCGGCGCGATCAGCACATGCGTCCCGAGCCGCACCCGCTCGGTCGCCGCCGCGGCCACAGCGAGCGCGACGAACGGGTCCGCGGCCGTCCAGTACTCGACCGGGATCGTGTTCCCGCGCCCACCGGCCCCCACCTTCGGATTCACGGCCGCGAAGTTCCGGTCCCCCACCCACAGGCTCGCCGCTCCGGCCCGCTCCGCCTCCCGGGCGAACTCCGCCACCCGCCCGACCGCGGGCGCCACGTCCCCGAGCGCCGGCACAGCAAACCCGATCTTCATCCCGGACCTCCACTCCAGTTGAATCTTCAATTGGAGCCTAGCGCCGTATTGCGCTCACCCCACGAACACGGCGTACTTGTGCCAGAGGAGAAGTTGCGGCTGCACGGACACGAGGAGGTGGCCAAGGACGGGACCGTCGGTTTGTTCGCCGGGGACCAGGGTGGGATGCCCCAGTGGGGGCGGTACGGGCTAGGCCTCGCTCAGCCAGCGAGTGAGCTTCTCCTGCTCGTACGCCGGCATCGGCCAGCTTGCCGTCTCGACCCAGACGACTGTTCCCAGGCCGCAGACCCGCGGGCCTTCGTACATGCGGAGGACGTCGCCGCGCTGGACCATGCGCCAGGTGGGGAAGTGATCGGGAATCGTAGGGACGAGGACTGCTCGGGTGGATTCGCCGGGCTGGATGTCGGTGGTGGAGAAGCCGAGGACCGGGCCCGCGGTCTGTTCACCGGGGCCCCACCGTGGCAGCCCCCAGTTCGGCCGATAGGCGAAGCGATCGGCAAGAGCGTGGCCGCCGGAGAGCGCGGTGTCGCGGCCGCCTTCGGCTGTCGGTACGAGGTGAAGCTCAACACCGATGGCCAACGTGCTGACTGCTTCCATACCTGCAGCGTTCCACACCGGCGCCCAGCCGTGGCGTTCCCTACCGCGGGAGGACCAGGGTGTCGGTGAGGAGCTTCGTGGTTTTGCGGAGGGTGGGAGGTGAGGACGCCAGGTCGGCGGCCAGCGTGTGGGGGGTCATCGGTTCGCCAGGGCCGACCAGGCGGTGGTGGTGGGCCAGGTGCCAGACGATGGCTCGGGGCCAGGTGGAGAGGCGAGCCTTGGTGAGGAGGTCGGGGGCTTCTCGGACCAGGCGTTCGGCGATGGCGAAGGCGTCGGGGGCGTACGGGATGCCCAGGGTCTCGCCGGCCAGGAGCCAGGCGTGGGGGGCCAGGACCGACAGCGTCGCGGCCTGGGTCTTGTCGAGGCCTTCGAGGTCGGGGCGGGGTGGGGTGCCCAGGCCGGAGAGGGAGCGGTAGGCCTCGTCGAGGTCGGTGCTGGTTTCGTCGAGGAAGACTCGTTCGCCGGCGATGGGGTCGTCCAGCGCCGCGGCCTCCAGGGCCGGGGTCCAGACGTCGACGGCGTCGACCGCTTCCTCGATGGCGTCCAGGTCCAGCTGGGTGCGGTCGCCGGCGAACCGGAGCCAGGCCTTGACGACCGGCGGGACGTGGCCGAAGTAGGTGCTGTTGGCAAGGACTTTGCGAGGGAGCCAGTTGGCCAGGAAGAGCTCGACGAGGACGGCGCTGACCCGCAGGGGACCACCGACGGTGCGGTCGACGGCATGGTCGATCCACAGGTGGGCGATGTCGCCGGTGTCGTCGGGCAGGTCTTCGGCGTACGGCGACGCGAGGAACTCCTCGACGAGCTGCTCGCGCTGGCGCGGTGACAGCAGCGGGCGGATCGGCGGGCGGACCGGACGCTCCGGCAGCTGGGTGAGGCGGTTGACCAGCAAACCCGAGAAGAACTCGAAGTCCTCGGTGACCGGCGGCTCGTCGTGGTCGTGGGTGTAGCCGAGCGCCTGCAGGATGATGCCCGCGGCGGTCGCCGGGCGGACCGTGCGGACGGTGACCCGGCCGCCGCGCTGGTACGCCTCGACCACGCGGTCGACGGGCGGGCCGACGAAGACGTCCTTGGCGATCGCGCCCAGGTTGTTGTCGACGAAGACCACCAGCGTGTGCGGGTGGTGCTCGTCGTCGTAGTCCAGTACGACGCTCAACCCGTCGCCCGTCACGTCCTCGGAGACGATCGCGCTGGTCAGCCGGAAACCGGCGATCCGCGACACCCACTCCGGTACGTCGTACTGCGTCCGGCCCCGCGACAGGTGCGCGCGCTGCAGCGGCAGCCGGCCCGCCGGGCCGACCGTACGGGCCAGACTCGTCAGCAGGACAAAGGAATCCACGTCGCGGCGTTCGCCGAGGACGCGGGCGGCGTCGGCCCAGAAGAAGCGCTCGACCTCACCGATCTCGTCGGGGCGGCCGGCGGGCCAGAGCTGGTCGGCGAGCAGGGCGGCCGAGCGCGCCACCGACGCCTCGGCGATCACCGGGTGCAGGGCCGGCGGCGCCGCGGCCAGGTCGAGCAGCAGGGTCTCCTGCAGGGTGTCCAGCACGGCGACGCTCGGCGTGGTGTCGGCGTCGTCGACACCCGCGGTGGGCGGAGGGTTCGGCCCGGGGGTGGAGCCGACCAGCCGCAGGTGGCTGCCGCGTCCGTCCCGGTCTCGTGACTTGGTCACCCTGGCGAGATTACCGCGTGAGATCGACCCACCGCAGATGGTCCGCGAGTCCTGTGGACAAACTTATTACTTGCTCTTCAAAAGATACTCGGCACCCCCGGAAACACTCAGCCCTTCAGCGCTCCCGCCATCAGCCCGCCGATGAACCAGCGCCCGAGCACGATGTAGACCAGCAGCGTCGGGAACGACGTGATCAGCGCGCCCGCCATCGAGGCGGCGTAGTCGACCTTCTGCCCACCGGCCAGCGCGGCCAGGCCGAGCGTGACCGGCCCGTTGTTCTGCTGGGTCAGGAACAGCGCGAACAGGAAGTCGTTCCAGACCGAGGTGAACTGCCAGATCAGCGTCACCACGAAGCCGGAGATCGAGATCGGCAGGATGATCCGCAGATAGGTCTGGACCAGCCCGGCGCCGTCGACGCGGGCCGACTCGATGATCTCGTTCGGGACCACGGTCGCGTAGTAGTTGCGGAAGATCAGCGTGCAGATCGGGATGCCGTAGATGACGTGGGTGATCAGCAGCGTCGGGATGCCGCGGGTGACGTCCAGGTCCTGGTAGGTCTGGCGCAGCGGCAGCATCACGGCCTGGTACGGGATGAACATCCCGAACAGGATGAACGCGAAGACCAGGTTGGCACCGGGGAAGCGCCAGCGGGCCAGCACGAACCCGTTGGCCGAACCGATCAGCGACGCCAGGATCGCGGCCGGTACGGCGAGCGACAGCGAGCGGACCATGTACGGCTGCAGCACGTCCCAGGCCTTGCGCCAGGGCTCGAGCGTCCAGGTCTCCGGCAGCGACCACTGCGCGGCGGCGGTGGTGTCCTGCGAGGTCTTGAAGCTGGTGATCAGTACGACGTACACCGGTGTCAGCACGAACAGCAGGAAGAGCACCAGGAGCACGTAGCGCACGGTCCGGCTGGTCCGGGTGGAGCCGTCGCTGACCGCGTTGCGCCGCGGCTTGTTGCGGACCGCGGCGGCAGCCTTGCCGGTCGCCTGACCGGCCTCGACGACGCTCATTCTTCGCTCTCCTGCCGGACGGTGTACGCGACGTACGGGATGACGAGGACAGCGACGACGGCCAGCAGCACGATCGCGATCGCGGCCGCCTTGGCCATGTCACTGCGCAGCAAGGTGTTCCACATGTAGACCGACGGCACCTCGGTGCGGAACTGGTTCGGCCCGGTGATCGCGTAGATCAGGTCGAACAGCTTCAGCGACATGTGGCCGAGGATGATCAGCGCGGACAGCGCGATCGGGGACAGCTGCGGGAACAGCACGTGCCGGTAGAGCTTGAACTCCGAGGCGCCGTCGACCCGCGCGGCCTCGCGCAGCTCCGGCGGGATGCCGCGGAAGCCGGCCAGGAACAGCGCCATGATGTAGCCGGACAGCTGCCAGACCGCGGGCAGCGCGATGGACGCCATCGTCGTCCACCGGGATCCCGCGGTCCACCAGGGGTTCTCCAGGAAGTTCAGGTGCAGGATCGAGAACAGCCGGTTCAGGCCGCGCGCGTCGTCGCCCTGGGACGGGTTCAGCAACCAGCCCCAGACGACACCGGACGCGATCATCGACACCGCCATCGGGAACAGGAAGACCGAGCGGAAGACGCTCTCGCCCGGGACCCCCTTCTCCAGCAGCAGTGCCCACAGCAGGCCGAAGATCAGCGTGCCCACGATGAACGCCACCGTGAGCACGCCGAGGTTCTTCAGCGAGTTGAGGAACCGTTCCTCACCGAACAGGTTGACGTAGTTCTCGAAGCCGACGTGGTTCGTCGGCACCGGCCGGGCGTTGTGCTTGTCCGTCAGTGACGTGTTGAACGTCCAGGCGATCAGCCCGTAGACGAAGTACCCGAGCAGCAGGACCGTGGGCAGCAGTACCAGTGCCCCCGGTCCCCAGGTACGGATCCTTCCGTGCATGAGACTCAGGACTCCGAATCGTTGGTCGGCCGGTTACGAGAGGTGGATCAGTTCGGCTTGGCGGCCGCGACGAGTGCCTTCTGCAGCACGCCGACGTCCATGCCGCTGCTGAACTGGCCCATCGCGGACAGGATCGAGTCGTTCTGGCCGAGCGTGCACGCGGCACCGTGGGCGCAGGACGGGACGATCTTGTTCGCCTTCCAGTCGGCCATCGCGGCCTGCTGGTACTTCGGGTAGTCGGTCACGACGGCGTCGGAACGCGCCGGGATCGAGCCCTTCTTGGTGTTGAACGCCTTCTGGCCCTCGGCCGAACCGACGACCTTCAGCCAGCACTTGGCGCCCTCGGGCGTCTGCCCGTTGGTCGGCAGCGTGAACGAGTCGGCCAGGTACTGGAAGTTGCCCGCGGTGCCCGGCGCCGGCCAGTAGGTGTACGCCGAGTCCGGCACCTTGTCGGCGAGCTGCTGGGCCGCGACCCAGTCACCCATCACGGTGTACGCCGCCTGGCCCTTGTTCACGTACTGCAGCGCGTCCGGCCAGTCGATCGCCTCGCGGTCGGCGTTGCTGTACGACAGCACCTTCTTGAACTTCTCCAGCGCGGCGGTGACGTCGGCGCCGGCCATGTCGGTCTGACCGTTCCACAGGCCGGTGAACTTGTCCGGGCCGAGCTCGGCGAGCAGCACGACCTCCATCACCATCTCCTCGGCGAAGCCCTTCGAGGTGGCCAGCGGGGCCTTCACCCCGGCCGCCTTGAGCTTGTCCATGTCGGCGATCCAGGCGTCGACCGAGGCCGGGGCCTTGGTGGCGTCCAGGTTCGCCTTCTTCAGCACCGCGGGGCTGGTCCAGACGACGTTGGCCCGGTGCACGTTGGCCGGCACCGAGTAGATCTTGCCGTCGACGGTCAGGTTGTCGATCAGGCTCTGCGGGAAGGCCTTGTCCAGGCCGAACTCCTTGTAGAGGTCGCTGACGTCGTCGACCTGGCCGTTCTTGATGTAGTCGCCCAGCTCGGCACCGGCGTGCGCCTGGAACGTCGACGGCGGCTTGCCCGCGGCCAGGTCGTTGGCCAGCACCTGCTTGGCGTTCGAGCCGGCGCCACCGGCGACGGCGGAGTTGACGAACTTGTAGTCCTTGCACTCGGTGCCGAACGTCGAGACGAGTCCGTCCAGCCCGGCCTTCTCGCCGCCGTCGGCCCACCAGGTGAAGACGGTGACGTCCTTGCTCGCCGAGTCGCCGCTGCCGCCACCGTCGTCGCTGTTCCCGCAGGCACTGACCGCGAGAAGACCCACGGCACCCAGCGCCGCTACGGTCTTGCTCCAACCACCACGCATTTTCTTTCTCCGATCAGTTCGTGGAGCGGTCCTTGACGGGCCAACTCTGGGCACCGCCGTCCTGGGGTGTCAACGTTCCACCCCAGCAAGTTGTGCACATGTGACACCTTTTGTCCGAATGTGTAGGTCAGGGCCACAGAAGGGTCTTGACCGCTCGCCGTTCGTGCATCGAAAGGTAGCCCTCGGCCACCTGTTCGAGCGGGAGCTGCTGGTCGAACACGAGTCCCGGGTTGATCTCACCAGCGAGGACGTCAGCCATCAGGTCCGGCAGGTACGCGCGCACCGGCGCCACCCCACCGGCCAGCCCGACGTTCTTGCTGAACATCTTCCGGATCGGCACCTCGACCCCGTGCGGTACGCCGACGAACCCGACCGTCGCCCCGGCCCGCGCGATCTCGAACGCGGTCGTGAACGACTGGTCGGTGCCCACACACTCCAGGACGGCGTCCGCCCCGACCCCGTCGGTCAGCTCCAGCACGGCGTCCCGCGCGCCGTCGCCGCGCTCGGCGACGATGTGCGTCGCGCCGAACGTGGTGGCAAGTTTTTGCCGACTCTGATGCCGCGACAAGGCAACGACTTTCTCCGCGCCCATCCGGGCCGCGGCCAGTACGCCGCACAGCCCGACCGCGCCGTCGCCGACCACCACGACGGTGTCGCCGGCCTTCACCTGGGCCGCGCGGGCCGCGTGCCAGCCGGTGCCCATCACGTCGGACAGTGTCAGCAGCGACGGGATCAGCGCCTCGTCCGGTACGCCGGGCGTCGCGACCAGCGTGCCGTCGGCGTACGGGACCTTGGCGTACTCGCCCTGGCCGCCGTCGGCGCGGTCGCTGCTGATCCCGACCAGGTTCTGGCAGACCGACTGGTACCCGGCCCGGCAGTTCGGGCAGGTGCCGTCGCTGGCCACGAACGGGGTGATCACGAAGTCGCCGGGTTTCACGGTCCGGACCTCGGGGCCGACCTCCTCGATGATGCCGACGTACTCGTGCCCGATCCGGCTGCCCGGGCGGATCTTGTTCTCGCCCCGGTACGACCACAGGTCCGACCCGCAGATGCAGCCGGCGACGATCCTGACCACCGCGTCGGTCGGGTCGACGATCACCGGGTCCGGGACCTCGCTGAGCCGGACGTCGAAGGGGGCGTGGATCGTGGTGGCTCGCATGTCCGCAGCATAGGCCCGGACCCTGACGGGTCAGAGGACGGTGTAGCGGCCACGCCGGTGGACCAGCGGTGGTACGTCGTCCGCGAGCAGCTCGACGTGCTCGATGGCCAGCTGGACCTGCAGCGACCAGCCGGCTTCGGGCGGGTCCTCGGTGACCAGGCGGCAGCCGGCCCAGGCGCTGACGCCGACCGGCGCCGGACCCCAGTCGGTGTCGGTCCACTCCAGCATCCGGAACGGGCCGCCGGGTGCGGGCGCGACGTACCCGAAGGCGTCGGCGAGCTGCTGGTGCGGCCCGCCGAGCAGCCCGACCACGGCGGTCTTTGCCTGCCGCAACGTTTCCCAGAGGTCGGAGTCCGGGTCGATCAGCCCGACCACGACCCCGGGATCGCCGTCGCCGACGACCATCGAGGACACGGTCAGCCCGGCCCGCTTCCCGGCGTACGCCGAGGTCCAGAGCCCGACCGGTGACGCCAGCCGCCCGCGAAAGCGCCGGACCGGGCTCCGGTCGCTCTCGGCAGGCAGGAACGGGTGGTCCCCATGGATGGTCACCGGGACTCCTCGAAAACTCGGAGTCCCCCAAGGTTTTGGGGCCGCCCGCTCTGGACTGAGGAGGGAGGGAGCGAAGCGACCGACCGACGAGGGAAGAGCGGGCGAAAAAGCCCCAAAACCCGCGGCGACGAAGTCGACGCCAAAAGCACAGTCATCCAGTCAGCGTACGGCGGTGACCTTTTCGGGCAGCGAGTACTGCTCGATCGGGCGGCTGACCAGGCCGCTCGCCCCGCGCACCTCGGCGACCTTGCCGTCGGCATCGAACTCGAACCGCAGGTCCTCGCCGAAGCCACCGTAGCCGGAGCCGCTCGTCACCCGCACGGCGCTGTCGCCGGACGGCGAGAGCTCGGTCGGCTCGGCCGTCGGGTCGGCCCCGGTCGGGTCGATCTGGTAGAGCCGCCCACCGAGCAGCGCGATGTCCATCACGCCCCACAGGTTCGCGAACCGGCCGGTGAACCGGGCCAGGTCGCCCTCACCACGCTCCTTCGACACCGCCAGGTCGATCAGCTTCAGCACACCCTCGGCCAGCTGCGCCGCCGGGCCGTCGATCGCGTTGGTCAGCACTGCCACCGCGATCCGCCGCTCGGCGTCGACCATCGAGCGGGTGATGTGCCCGGGGTAGCCGCCGCCGTGCCCGAAGACGTCCCGCTTGGCGACCTGGTTGATCATCAGGCCGAGCCCGTACT
Organism: Kribbella sp. NPDC051770; assembly: GCF_040681455.1. NCBI lineage: Bacteria > Bacillati > Actinomycetota > Actinomycetes > Propionibacteriales > Kribbellaceae > Kribbella > Kribbella sp. NPDC051770. The sequence continues at coordinate 304,420 of NZ_JBFAYT010000004.1, forward strand.
TCGGCCCGTCCTCCTCCATCGTCCGCCACAGCCCGTGCTGCATCTGCCGCTTCGACGCGTCGCTGAGCAGCCGCTCGTCGCCCATGAGGTGCGCCGACCAGTAGCTGACCAGGTCGTGCGCGGTGCCGTAGAAGCCGGTCGCGGCGGCGAGCGCCCGGGTGTCGACGTGCTCGATCGGCACCCGCTGGTCGGCGTACGCGTAGGCGCTGTAGCCGACGGCGTACTCGGTGCTGCGCGCCGGGTCGAGCTCCGGCCCGAGACCGGCCAGGCCGAGCTTGTTCACCACGGCGGTCTGCACGTGCTCGTTGTACGACGTACCGGTGACCGCCTCGATCACCAGCCCGAGCAGCCCGAAGCCGATGTTGCTGTACTTGAACCGGTCGTTGTCCTCGAGCACCGCCGACGTGTCCGCCCGCAGGACGGCGAGCAGGTGCTCACGGTCCGGGAATGGCGTCGCGAGCTGCCAGAAGTCGGCCTCCAGGCTGTCCCGGGTGACGCCGCCGGCGTGGCTGAGCAGGTCGCGCAGCGTGCGATCGCCGAGCGGCGTCCCAACGATCTCGGTGACGTGCGCCGACGCCTTGTCGTCGAGCCGCAGCCGGCCCTGCTCGACCAGCTGCAGCACGGCCGTCGCGGTGAACGTCTTCGAGTGCGACGCGATCCGGAACAGGTGGTCGGTGGTGAGCGCGACGCCGCCCTCGACGTCGGCCGAGCCGTACGCCGAGGAGAACGCGACGCGCTCCCCGGCGTACACGGCGGCCTGGACCCCCGGGACCCGCTGGTAGCGCTGGTTGAACGCCAGCCAGGTGTCGTAGTACGCCAGGACTTCGGTCAGGGAGCGGTCATCCACAGGGTTAGGCATGCCGCCTAGATTGAATGACGCGGAAGCGACTCGCAACGTAGGCGCCGTCGGTGTACGTGGCGTTGGCGGCCGGATTCGCTCCGGTGCCGTGGAAGTCGCTGAACGCGGCCGACTGGTTCACGAAGACCTGGCCGGTCAGGTTCTCCGACAGCGCGACGCCGACGTCCAGCGCGGTGTCGCGGGCCAGCTCCAGCACACCGGCGTCGGTCGAGTAGATCCCGGCCGTCATCGCACCGCCTTCGGCGACCGTACGGCCGAACAGCGCGATCGACTCCTTGGTGTCCGCGGTCCGGACCAGGAACGAGACCGGCCCGAAGCACTCCTTGGCGAAGACACCCTCGTCCTTCGCGTCGACCGCGACCAGCAGCGGGGTCCGGACCACCGCGTCCTCGTACGCCGGGTGCTTGATCGCCCGCGACTGCAGCACCACGTCGCCGTACTCGTCGGCCAGCTCGAGCCGGCTGATCACGGCCTGGTTCACGATCCCGCCGAGGATCTCGACCGCGCGGGCGTCGTCGCCGAGCAGCTTGCCGATCGCGGTCGCGATCCCGGCACCGACCTCGTCGAACGACTTGTGCCCCTCGTCGGTCTCGATGCCGCCGGCCGGGACGAACAGGTTCTGCGTGGTGGTGCACATCTGGCCGGAGTACAGGGAGAGCGTGAAGGCCAGGTTGTTGCAGAGCGCCTTGAACGAGTCGGTGGAGTCGATGATCACCGCGTTCACGCCGGCCTTCTCGGTGAACACCGTGGCCTGGGTCGCGTTCTGCTCCAGCCACTCGCCGAACTCGCTGCCGCCGGTGAAGTCGATCAGCTTCACCTCGGGGCGCTGCGCGAGCGGCTTGGCCAGGCCGTCGCCGGGACGCTCGGCGACCAGGGTGACCAGGTTGGGGTCGAGGCCGGCCTCGGTGAGCACCTCGCGGCAGACGTCGACGGTGATCGCCAGCGGCAGGACCGCGAGCGGGTGCGGCTTGACCACGACGGCGTTGCCGGTGACGAGGGAGGCGAACAGGCCCGGCCAGGAGTTCCAGGTCGGGAACGTGTTGCAGCCGATCACCAGCGCGACGCCGCGGCCGGTGACGGTGAAGTTCTTGGTCATCCGGATCGGGTCGCCCTTGGCCGGCTTCTCCCAGACCGCCTCGGCCGGGTACCGGTTCATCTCCTCGTACGCGTAGGCGACGGCCTCGAGGGCCCGGTCCAGCGCGTGCGCACCGCCGGCCTGGAACGCCATCACGAACGCCTGGCCGCTGGTGTGCTGGACGGCGTTGGCGAGCTCGAAGACGCGCTTGTGCAGGCGGTCGAGGATCTCCAGCGCGACGCCGGTCCGGCCGTCGATGCCGGCCTTGCGCCAGTCGGTCAGCCCGGCCTGGGCCGCGGCGAGCAGCTCGTCGAGGCCGCTCTCGGTGGTCCGCGGGTACTCGACGTTCAGCTCGATCCCGAACGGCGACTGCTCGGTGACCACCGATCCGTTCGCGCCCGGGGTGGCCAGGGCGTACTCCTTGCCGAGATGCTGCTCGAAGGCGGCCTTGCCGTCGGCGGCGGCGGTCTCGCCGTACACCCGCGGGCTCGGCGACTCGGGGAAGGCGGAGAAGTAGCCACGGCTGCGGATCGCGGCCAGCGCCCCGTCGAGGCGGTCGCGGTGGGTGGCGAGCCAGTCGGTCGATGTCATCGGGTGCGCTCCAAGCTGAGGTGGTCGACGAGGCTGATGTTACAGTCGGCAGAAGAATCGGCGATAGGGTGTAACAGCGTGGACGAGAGCACCGGCGAGATCCCGCCGTCCCGGGTGGCCGCGGCGCTGTGGGCCGAGGACACCGCGAGTGCGATGCTCGGGATGCGCCTGATCGAGGTCGGCACCGGCACGGCGCGGCTGGAGATGACAGTGCGCGACGACATGGTGAACGGCCACGGTATCGCCCACGGCGGGTTCGTCTTCACGCTCGCCGACTCGGCGTTCGCGTTCGCCTGCAACTCGCGCAACCTGGTCACCGTCGCGCAGGCCTGCGACATCGTCTTCGTCGCCGCCGCACGGCGGGGCGACGTGCTCGTCGCGGACGCGCGCGAGCGGACCAGCTTCGGCCGCAACGGGATCTACGACGTCACCGTCACCCGCGGCGACGAGGTAGTCGCCGAGTTCCGCGGCCGCAGCCGCCAACTGTCCGGAACCGTCATCGAGGAGTCCGAATGACCCGCACCGCCTACCTTGTCGACGGCGTCCGCACCCCGATCGGCCGGTACGGCGGCGCGCTGGCCGCGGTGCGCCCCGACGACCTCGCGGCGGGCGTCATCCGGGCGCTGCTCGCCCGGCACCCGTCGCTCGACCCGGCGGCGATCGACGACGTCGTGCTCGGCTGCGCGAACCAGGCCGGTGAGGACAACCGGAACGTCGCCCGGATGGCCGTGCTGCTGGCCGGGCTGCCCGACAGCGTGCCGGGCTCGACCATCAACCGGCTCTGCGGCTCCGGTCTGGACGCGGTCGCGTCGGCAGCCCGGTCGATCGTTGCCGGTGACAACGACGTGGTGATCGCCGGTGGCGTGGAGTCGATGTCGCGGGCGCCGTTCGTGATGCCCAAGGCGACCTCGGCGTACTCGCGGTCGGCGGAGATCTTCGACACCACGATCGGCTGGCGGTTCGTCAACCCGGTGCTGCAGCGGCAGTACGGGATCGACTCGATGCCGGAGACCGCGGAGAACGTCGCGGCCGACTTCGGGATCGGCCGCGAGGACCAGGACCTGTTCGCGCTGCGCAGCCAGCAGCGTGCGGCCAAGGCGATCGCGAACGGCCGGCTGGCCGAGGAGATCGTCCCCGTCGAGGTCCCCGGCAAGCGCGGCGCGGTGACCGTCGTCGACACCGACGAGCACCCGCGCGAGACCTCGCTGGAAGCCCTGGCCGGGCTGAAGACTCCGTTCCGCGACCCGGGCACGGTTACCGCCGGCAACGCGTCCGGCGTGAACGACGGCGCGGCCGCGCTGCTAGTGATGAGCGGTGAGGCCGTCGAGCGGCTCGGCGTCACCCCGCTGGCCCGTGTCGTCGGTACGGCGGCGGCCGGCGTCCCGCCGCGGGTCATGGGGATCGGGCCCGCGCCCGCGACCCGCAAGCTGCTCGACCGGACCGGCGTCGCGCTCGCCGACGTCGGCGTGATCGAGCTGAACGAGGCGTTCGCGGCGCAGTCGCTCGCCGTACTGCGTGAGCTCGGGCTGCCCGACGACGCCGAGCACGTCAACCCGAACGGCGGCGCCATCGCCCTGGGTCACCCCCTGGGGATGTCCGGTGCCCGTCTCGCCCTGACCGCCGCCCTGGAGCTTCGCCACCGCGACGCCGGGTACGCGCTGACCACCATGTGCATCGGCGTCGGGCAGGGGATCGCCACCTTGCTCGCCCGACCGTAGAGAGGTCCCGCCAGATGACCGAGCGATTTCTCGGTGAAGCGTGCCCGCCCGAGCTGCAGGACGCGGGCGAGCGGATGTCCGTCGACGAGCTGCGGGCGCGGCAGCTTGCGCAGTTGCAGGCGACGGTGCGTTCGGCGTACCAGAACGTGCCGCACTACCGCGCCGCGCTGGACGGGGTCGGGTTCCAGCCCGACGACCTGCAGTCGCTCAGCGACCTGTCGCGGCTGCCGTTCACGTCGAAGAAGGATCTGCGGGACAACTACCCGTTCGGGATGTTCGCCGTGCCGCGATCCGAGGTCGTGCGGGTGCACGCTTCCTCCGGTACGACGGGCCGCCCGACCGTCGTCGGCTACACCCGTGGCGACATCGACCGGTGGGCCGACCTGATCGCGCGGTCGATCCGTGCCGCGGGCGGTCGCGCGGGCGACGTGTGCCATGTGGCCTACGGCTACGGTCTTTTCACCGGAGGACTGGGCGCGCACTACGGCGCCGAGCGGCTCGGCTGCACGGTCGTCCCGGTCTCCGGCGGGATGACCGAGCGGCAGGTCGACCTGATCCGCGACTTCGGCGCCGAGATCGTGATGGTGACGCCGTCGTACTTCCTGTCGATCCTGGACGAGATGGACGCCCGCGGGCTCGACCCGCGGGACACCGCGCTCCGGATCGGGATCTTCGGCGCCGAGCCGTGGACCGAGCAGATGCGGCTCGAGGTCGAGCAGCGGACCGGGATGCACGCGGTCGACATCTACGGTCTCTCGGAGGTGATGGGCCCGGGCGTCGCGCAGGAGTGCGTGGAGACCAAGGACGGGCTGCACATCTGGGAGGACCACTTCTACCCGGAGGTGATCGACCCGGTCACCGGCGAGGTGCTGCCCGACGGCTCCGAGGGTGAGCTCGTCTTCACGACCCTCACCAAGGAGGCGTTCCCGGTCCTCCGCTACCGCACCCGCGACCTGACCCGCCTGCTCCCCGGCACCGCGCGCCCCGGGATGCGCCGGATGGAGAAGATCACCGGCCGCACCGACGACATGATGATCGTCCGCGGCGTGAACGTCTTCCCGACCCAGATCGAGGAACAGCTGCTGCTCGTCGAGGGCCTCACCCCGCACTACCTGTGCGTCCTGACCCGCCCGAACCGGCTGGACGAGCTGACGGTGCAGGTCGAGGCGGCGCCCGGACTGCTGGATCAGACGGCGGCGGGCCGCGAGCTCGCGCACCGGATCAAGACCCACATCGGCGTCACGGCCGCGGTCGAGGTCGTCGAGCCGCACGCGCTGGAACGCTCGCTGGGGAAGGCGAAACGGATCAACGACCGGCGGAAGCTCTGAGGGCCGGCTCCCTGGAGGAGAGCGGCTCGGTGATCGGGCGTGCCGACTTGTAGGTCAGGGCTGCAGGAGTTTGGGCAGGGTTTGGTGGGCGGCGGCGCTGAGTTCCTCGGTGGCGCCGGGGACTCCTGCGAGGTGGCGGAGTAGCGCCTGGGTGAAGAGGCCGTCGAGGAGTCCGTAGGCGGTCGACGGGGTGACCGCGAGGGGTTTGCCGGCGAGGTCGGCGTACGTCGTGACGACGCGCCAGATCATCAGCTCGAGGGTCTGGTCGATCTCCAGGACGTCCTTGCGGAACGACTCCTCGAACAGGGCCTGGTTGCGCAGGTCGTACCAGAGGCGGTGCATCGAGGCGTCCTCGCGGCAGGTGGTCGCCAGCGCCTCAGCGAAGTCGGCGCGCAGGCCCTCGGCGGTCGTCGCGGTGACGACGATCTCGTCGTACCGGGTGACGCACTCGGCCTTGTACTGGCGGACGCAGTGGGTGATCAGCTCCACCTTGTCGCGGAAGTAGTAGTGCAGCACGCCGTGCGAGAACTCGGAGTTCTGGGCGATCTCGCGCAGGCTGGTCCGGGCGTAGCCGAGCTCGGACAGTGTGCGCAGCGCGGACGTGGCCAGCTGGCTGCGGCGCTCCGCGAACTTGTCCACCTGCCGGCGGGAGATCCGGTCCGTCACCTCGGTCATCGGCAACCCTCCTGCGAAAAGCTTACCCGCTCACCCCGATTTTCTTGACAGTTGTCCAAGGAAGTCTTGACGACTGTCCAGAGATCCGTGACGCTGAGGGCATCGCCCGGTCACCGCCTCACCGGTGGCCGTGGCGTCAAAGCATCCGCACCGTGCGAGGGGAGATGCCATGTACGACCTGACCGGACGCAGGGCACTGGTGACCGGGGGCGCCCGTGGCCTCGGGGCCGGGATGGCCGCGGCGCTCGCCGCCGCCGGTGCCGCCGTCGTGATCGCCGACATCTCCGACGAGCTCGGCCGGCAGACCGCCGACGAGCTGAAGCAGACCGGCGCCACCGCGGCGTACGTCCCGCTGGACGTGACCGACGACGCCGCCTGGGAGTCCGCGATCACCGCGACCGTCGGCGAGCTCGGCGGACTGGACATCCTGGTCAACAACGCCGGCGTCGAGCTGTCCGGCCTGGTCGCGGACCTCGACCCGGACGACGTCCGGAAGATGCTGGACATCAACGTGCTGGGCACCGCCCTCGGTGTGAAGCACGCGTTCCGGGCGATGCGCCCGGGCGGTCCGGCGGGCTCCGGCGGCTCGGTGGTCAACATCTCCAGCGTCGCGGCGACGATCCCCTTCCCCGGCATCGCCGGGTACTCCGCGACCAAGTCCGCGGTCGACCGGCTGACCCGCGTGGCCGCGATGGAGTCCGGCAAGCTCGGGTACGGCGTCCGGGTGAACTGCGTCTACCCCGGCCTGGTCCCGACCGAGATGGGCATGAAGCTCGCCGCCGACATGGTGACGCTCGGCCTCTGGCCGTCGGCTGAAGCGGCGGTCGGCGACGTGATCGGGCTGACGCCGCTGGGCCGGCTCGGCGAGGTCGGCGACATGGCCGACGCGGTGGTCTTCCTGGCCAGCGACGCGGCGAAGTTCATCACCGGCGCGGGCCTGCCGGTCGACGGCGGAATGGGGATGTGAGATGACCAAACCAGTCGTCGTGTACGGCGCCTCCGGCTACACCGGCCGGCTCGTCTGCGAGTACCTGCGCGAGTACCACGTGCCGTTCATCGCCGCCGGCCGCGACAAGGCCCGGATCCAGGAGGTGCTCGACAGGGTCCCCGGGATCGAGACCGTCGAGCACGAGGTGGTCGAGGTCGACCACGAGGTCGGCGCGCTGACCGAGCTGTTCAGCGGCGCGAAGGTGGTCAGCAACATGGTCGGCCCGTTCGTGAAGTACGGGCCGGAGGTGGTCGAGGCGTCGCTCGCCGCCGGCTGCCACTACCTGGACACCACCGGCGAGCAGGACTGGATGCTGGCCGCGCAGACCAACTGGGGTGACAAGTTCGCCGACCAGGGCCTGCTGCTCGGGCCCGGGATCGCGCAGATGTACACCACCGGCGAGATCGCGGCGAACATCTGCCTGGAGACGCCCGGGCTGGACACCCTCGACATCCTGGTGCTCTGGAAGGGCTTCCCGACGTACGCGTCGACGCAGACGATCTTCACGATCCTGAAGGCGGACTGGCACTACCTGGAGCAGAACCAGCTGGTGAAGTGGGACCCGCTGACCACGTTCGAGGTGAACGTACCGGGTCAGCACGAGTCCGCGCTGGCGCTGCCGTGGGGCGGCACCAGCCACCCGGTCTGGTTCCGCAACGACCCGCGGGTGGCGAACGTCAAGGTCGCCGGCGGCGTCTTCGACCGGACCGTCATGCAGGGCGTGGTCGAGGCGGTGAAGATGGTCGAGTCGCAGATCAAGACGCTGCCCGCCGACCAGCAGGAGGCCGCGCTGGCCGAGGTCGCCGCGTCGGTCCAGGCCAGCATGCCGCCGCGGGAGAACCCACGGATCAACACCTCGCTGGACTCGGTCTACGCGACCGGACCGCTCGGCCGCGCGCACTGCGTGATCTACGGCAACAGCAACTACAAGCAGACCGGCGCGCTGCAGGCGTACGCCGCGTACGCGCTGCTGCAGCAGCCGCCACGCCGGGCCGGGCTCGCCTCGGCCTGCCAGGCCTTCGGGCACCGCGAGCTGCTGGGTGTGCTGCGGAGCTTCGGGCTGGTCCTCGAACCGGTTGTGACCGTCCACCACTGAGCCAGGCGCGGGGGCGTCCCTCAAACCCCCCGGATCGCTCCCGCGCCTGTTCCACCCGGTCGAGGAGTTGCGCGTGCGGTTGTACGACTATCTGGACAAAGGGGCGTCGCTCGGTCCGGCGGCGCCCTGTCTGACGATGGACGGGACCAGCCTGAGCTACGGCGAGGTGCAGGAGCTGTCGTACCAGGTCGCGCGGGCGCTGGCCAAGAGCGGGATCGGTCCGGGCGACAAGGTCGCGATTCTGTCGGCGAACAACCCGATCGCGTTCGCTTGCGTGTTCGGGATCGCGCGGGCCGGCGCGGTCTGGTGCCCGGTCAACCCACGTAACGAGGCGGCCGAGAACCGGGACCTGCTGGACGCCTTCGACTGCTCGGTGCTGGTGTTCCAGCGCGCCTTTCTTCCTTTGGTGCAACGGATCCTGCCCGACCTGCCGAAGCTGCGGCTGGTCGTCTGCCTCGACGATTCCTTGCCTGAGGCAAGCAGCTTGACCGAGTGGCTGGACGGCGTACCGGCGGAGCCGTGGCAGGCCGATCCGGTCGACGACGTCGCGCTGCTGGTCGGCACCGGCGGCACCACCGGGCGGCCGAAGGGCGTGATGCTGATCGGGCGGAACCTGGAGACGATGTCGGCGATCACGCTGATGGCGTATCCCTTCGAGGGCCGCCCGGTCTACCTCGCGCTCGCGCCGCTGACGCACGCGGCCGGTGTCCTGTGCTTCCCGGTCCTGACGCTCGGCGGCGAGATCGTCGTGATGCCGAAGCCCGATCTCCCCGCGTTCCTGCGGCTGGTCGAGCGGCACCGGGTCACGCACACGTTCCTGCCGCCGACGCTGATCTACATGCTGCTGGCCGAGGAGTCCTTGCCCAGCACGGATCTGAGCTCCCTGCAGTGCTTCTGGTACGGCGCGGCGCCGATGTCGGCCGCCCGCCTGGAGGAGGCGCTGGAGCGGATCGGGCCGGTGCTGGCCCAGCTGTTCGGCCAGAGCGAGGCGCCGATGATGATCGCGACGATGGCGCCGGCCGACCACTTCCATCCCGACGGGTCGCCCGCGGTGGAGCGTTTCACCTCCGCCGGGCGGCCGAGTCCGCTGACGCAGGTCGCGATCATGGCGGACGACGGGCGGCTCCTGGATCACGGTGCACGCGGGGAGATCGTGGTCCGGGGGTCGCTCGTGATGGCCGGCTACTACCGCGACCCGGCCGCGACCGCCGCGGCTTCGAAGTACGGATGGCACCACACCGGGGACATCGGGTTCCTGGACGACGACAACTACCTCTACATCGTGGACAGGGCGAAAGACATGATCATCACCGGTGGGTTCAACGTGTACTCGGCCGAGGTCGAGCAGGCGCTGATGACGTACCCGGCGATCCAGGACTGCGCGGTGGTCGGGCTCCCGGACGAGAAGTGGGGCGAGCGGGTGACCGCCGTGCTGCAGCTGCACCCGGGGCTGACCGTGACCGAGTCCGAGGTCCGCAACTACGTGAAGAGCCGGCTCGGCAGCGTGAAGACCCCCAAGCAGGTGGTGGTCTGGACCGAGCTGCCGCGCTCGAAGGTCGGCAAGGTGCTCAAGGCCGAGGTGAAGGCAATTCTGTTGAACTCCGGGTCCGCCGGCCGCTAGGGTTCAGGCAACGACGAGAGGAGGTGAGCGCGATGTCTGGTAACACCCTCGTGCTGCCGACTCGTCCTTCCCGCGACTGAGCGGCGGCTCCGCAATTCTCTGTTTGGGAGTCGTGCATGACCGAAGTGACCCGTCCGCCGCTGACCGCGGACGAACGCACCCAACTGACCGGCTGGCTCGATCTGCAGCGGTCGTTCGTGCGGATGAAGTGCAAGGACCTCAGCCCGGCCGACGCGCACCGCAAGCTGTTGCCGACGTCCCCGCTGATGACGGTGGCGGGCCTCGTCGCCCACCTGCGCTGGAACGAGTACTCCTGGTTCCAGCTCAACATGGCCGGCGTGCCCGACACCGGGCAGACGCCGTGGACCGACGACGGGCACGTCGACGCCGAGATGTTCGTCGACGACGTCCCGCTGGCCCAGCTGCTCGACGAGTACGACGAGGAGTGCGCACGCTCGAACGCGACGATCGCGGACCTGCCGCTCGACGCGCTGGAACAGGGCCCGCCGGAGATGCGCGCGGGCGGCGGCGCCGCCTCGCTGCGCTACGTGCTCTGCCACATGATCGAGGAGACCGCCCGGCACGTCGGCCACCTCGACATCATCCGCGAGCTCCTCGACGGGCGCACGGGGTACACGGAATAGCGGGACTGATCTGCCCAGGGGATTCCCGGGGCAGATCAGCACGTCGTCCACAATCCCCGAAAACAACGCCTCGGTTGAGGTTACGATCGAATCTCCAACGGATGGAGGTGTTCGATGGCCTATCGGCCACAGCTGGCTGCGGCGTTGTCGGGCGCGTCCGTCCACCAGCTCGCGTACTGGAGAAAGTCGACCGCCTCCGAGGGTCCTCTTCTCGTCCCGGAGGTCTCACAGCAACCGCTGCTGTACTCGTTCCGCGACGTCATCGCGCTCCGGACCACCGTCTACCTCCGCAAGCGGATCTCGCTGCAACGGGTTCGCCGGGCGATCCAGAGCCTGTACGACCTGGGCGAGGGAGAGCACCTTTCGACGTACCGTCTCGTCGCTCAAGGCAACAGCGTCGTGCTCATCGCCCCTGACGATTCGCCGGCCGTCGACCTGGTCGACCATCCGGGACATCAGGTGACGGTCGTGATGTCCGACGTACTGCAGGCATTCGTCACGGCTGATCAGGTGCCGGTGCCTGACCTGCTCCACCCGCGTGATGCCCTTCAGGTCGATCCTGAGATCCGTGGCGGCCATCCCGTGATTCTTGGCACCCGGGTGCCGTTCGAAGTGGTCGCCGGCCTACTCCGCGACGGCGTCGCCGCCGAGGCGATCGCCGACTTCTACCCGTCCGTCGGCGCCGCGGCCGCGACGGACGCACTCGATTTCGCTGAGTACGTCGACCGTTTCGGCCGGACATCTGCGGCCTGATGCGGATCCTGCTCGACGAGGACGTCGCCGTTCAGGTCCTCGAGCCGCTGAGACACGTGCTGCGCGGCCACCGGGTCGACCATGTCCAGAAGTTGGGTTGGAGCGGCAAGAAAGACCTCTTCGTCCTGCGGGATGCCGCGGCACAGAACTTCGAGGTCCTGGTCACCAACGATGCGCGCCAGCTGGACGATCCAACTGAGACAGCGGCGATCAAGAGGAGCGGCCTCCATCACGTTCGCTACCGTCAGAAGTACGACCTCGGCGTCAGGGGACTGGCGCTCGCGTTCGGCGCTGTCGTGTCCGCGATGCCGTTCGTGGTAGCGGAGCTTGCGATGGCGGAGGGTCAGCGGCTGGTGCGGATCAGCAGCATCGGTCCTGATGGACGCCACTCGACCGTCGACCCAGCGACTGACCCTCCCAAGTACTGGCCTCGCTGACTGCCCTCTACAGGTGCTGGCCGAAGGCCAGTGGCTCGCGGGTGCACAGGTACGTTGCCCAGTTCAACTTCGTCGGTACGCCGTCGGCGTCGCGGGTGATCCGGAGCAGTTCGCCGGTTTCGCGGCCGGAGACCGTTCGGTAGACGTCGGTCGAGATCTGCTCGAAGACGGCCGGGGCGGTGTAGTCCGCGGCGGCCGGGGACTTGGCTTCCAGGTGGCCTTCGCGGACCGAGAAGACGAACGGCTGGCCCTCGGTGAACCAGGTGCCGAGGACGCCGGCCAGCTCCGGCGGGACCGTCGTACCGGGGGTCCAGGGCTCGGGGAGGACCGGGTCGTCGTCGAGGACCTTGATCGCCAGGTCGGCGGCCAGGGCGGCCGGGGACGGGGCCGCGGTGGTGTTCATCAGCGCGATCCCCGCCGTACCGGACGGGCGGTGCAGGAAGGTGCCGGTGATGTGGCCGGGCATGCCGCCGGTGTGGCCGATGAACACGCGCTCGCCGATCCGGAGCAGCATGAAGCCGAGGCCGAAGCCGAGCTGCCAGCGGTCCAGGTCGGCCATGATCTGCGGCTGGCACATCTCCTCGACGGTGTCCTTGGACAGGATCTCGTCGGTCGGGTCGGCCAGGAACGCCGTCCACTTCGCCAGGTCCGCGGCGGTGCTGGCGAGGCCGCCGCAGGCGTCCATCGCGCCGAGCGAGAGCAGCGGCTCCGGCACCGGGACGTCGCTGAACGGCGGCACGTAGTACCCGGAGGCGGCCGGGCCGCCGTCCAAGCCGACCGTGGTCCGGTTCATCTCCAGCGGCCGCAGGATGCGGGCGCTGATCGACTCGTACCAGGACTTGCCGTCGAGGCGCGCGATGATCTCGCCGAGCACGGAGTAGACCAGGTTGGAGTAGTGGAAGCGGTGGTGCGGCTTGCCGATCCGCTCGGCCTCGTTCCAGCCGGAGATCAGCTCGGCGCGGTCCGGGAAGGCCATCACGTCCCAGACGTCGCCGACCGGTTCGCGCTGCATGCCGCTGACGTGGCTGAGCATCTGCCGCACGGTGACGCCCGCGTGCTTGCTCTCCGGGACGAACTTCTCGACCGTGTCGTCGAGGCTGAGCTTGCCCTCGTCGCGCAGCGCCATGACCGTGACCGCGGTGAACGTCTTGCTGTGCGAGGCGATCAGGTACTGCGTGTCGGCGGTCGGCGCGACGCCCGGAGCGTCCAGCGAGGCCGACCCGACCCCGTCCGACCAGGCGAGCTTGCCGCCCCGGGCGACGGCCCCGACGAGACCGGGCACCCGGCCCTTGGTCTGACGCTCGGTGATGATCCGGGTGAGGGCTGTCTGCGTTGCGGCGGCGATGTCGGTCACAGGAGCCGACCTTAGCCCGGGTCAGGTGACAAACGGCAGGGGGTTTGAGCGGGTGCTGTGGGAGGCTGGGTGGGTGCGCATAGCGGTGCTCGGTCCACTCGCGATGTGGGCGGCCGACGGTACTCCGCTGGACGTCCGCGGTGTCCGGCTGCGTGGATTGCTGGCCAGGCTCGCTCTCGGCGCCGGGAAGCCTGTAGGTGTGGACACGCTGGTCGACGGGTTGTGGGGCAGCGAGGCGCCCAGCGCCAACGCTCTGCAGTCGCTGGTCTCCCGGCTGCGGGCCGGGCTGCCCGCGACCGAGTCGAGCATCTCCGTCCAGTCCGGTCCGGCCGGGTACACGCTGACGATCGGGCCGGACTGCGTCGACGCGGTCCAGTTCGAGGAGCTGGCTCGGCGTGGGCGGCAGCTGCTCACGAGCGACCCGGCCGAGGCGCGGTCGGTGCTGTCGCAGGCCGACCGGCTCTGGCGGGGTGAAGCGCTGGCGGACCTGCGGGACCTGCCGTTCGCGCAGGTCGAGGCGGACCGGCTGACCGAGCTGCGTCTGGGCACCGCGGAGGACCTGGCCGAGGCAGGGATCGCCACCGGGCACGCCCGCGACGTGGTGGCCGACCTGGAGCGGCTCACCCTCGCGCACCCGTTGCGGGAGCGGCCGCACGAGCTGCTGATCCGTGCGCTCGCTGCCGACGGGCGGCAGGCCGAGGCGCTCGCGGCGTACGAGCGAGTCCGTACGACGCTCGCCGAGGAACTCGGGGCGGACCCGGGGTCGCGGCTGCGCGACGTGCACGTGGCGGTGCTGCGGGGAGACGAGCTGGACCCGCCGCCGGCGTCGGCCGGCGTACCGGCTGTTGCTCCTGCGCCGGCGGCCCCGAAGAGCAACCTGCGGGCACCGCTGACCAGCTTCGTCGGGCGGACCGAGGACGTGGCCGAGCTGTCGCGGCAGCTGAGCGACGGGACCCGGCTGGTGACGATGGTCGGGCCAGGTGGCGCCGGCAAGACCCGGCTGGCCACCGAGACCGGCCGGACGCTGGTGAACCAGGCCGGTGACGGCATCTACTTCGTCGAGCTCGCGCCACTGGCCGAAGCGGCCGACGTGGCCCCGACGCTGCTGTCGGCGCTGGGCGCGAGCGAGTACGTCGACACCATCCAGACCACGCTGACGCCGAAGCGGCTCCCCACCAGCCGGGCGGCCACGGACCGGCTGGTCGAGGTCATCGCGGACCGCCAGATCCTGCTCGTGCTCGACAACTGCGAGCACCTGATCCAGGAGGTCGCCGGGCTGGTCGACTCGCTGCTCGCGCAGTGCGCGCGGCTGCGGGTGCTGACCACCAGCCGCGAGCCGCTGGGCATCCCCGGCGAGCACCTGCACCAGGTCGGCCCGCTGGAGCTGCCGCCGGTCGACGCGACCGACGACGACTACCCGGCCGTCCGGCTGTTCGTCGACCGGGCTCGCGCGGTCCGGCCCGACTTCGCCGTCACCGACGCGAACCGGCAGGCGATCGCCGAGATCTGCCGCCGGCTCGACGGGATGCCGCTGGCGATCGAGCTGGCCGCTGCCCGGCTGCGGGCGCTGACGCCACTGGCGATCGTTGACCGGCTGAACGACAGGTTCCGCCTGCTGACCAGTGGCAGCCGTACGGCGTTGCCGCGGCACCAGACGCTGCGGGCCGTCGTGGAGTGGAGCTGGGACCTGCTGGAGCCGGACGAGCAGGCAGTCGCTCGTCGCCTGTCGCGCTTCTCCGGCGGAGCCACGCTGGAGGCCGCTGAGCAGGTCTGCAGCGGGCCGGACCTGCCGCCGGAGGCTGTGCTCGGCGTACTGGCTTCGCTGGTGGACAAGTCGCTCGTCGAGGCAGCCGCCGATGACAGGTCGGTCCGGTACCGCATGCTCGAGACAGTCAAGGCGTACGGCGCTGAGCAGCTCGCTGCCGCCGGTGAGGTCGACCAGGTGCGGCAGGCGCACGCGGCGTACTTCGGTGACCTGCTGCGCAAGGCGGAGCCGAAGCTGCGGACCGGTGACCAGCTGCAGTGGATGGCGCGGATGGACGCCGACAACGAGAACCTGCTGGACGCGCTGCGCACCGAGATCGACTCCGGCCGGGCCAACGAATCGCTGGAGCTGGTGGCGATCCTCGGCCAGTACTGGAACATGCGCGGCCGGCCGTCGGAGGCGGTGACCTGGTTCGAGGCGGCGCTCGCCGTACCGGGGCCGACCAAGCCGATGGCCCGGGCGCTGACCGTGATGCTCTACTCGATCGGCACGCTGTCCAACGGCGCCGACCCGTCGGACTCCGTCACCCGGGCGATCCGCGGTCTCGCGGAGGTCCGGATGCTCAGCCGGCGGCACCAGGAGGTGCGGCACTCGGCGGTCGGCTGGTTCACCAACGCCGCGTGGGCCGCGTTCCGCCGCGACAAGGCGACCTCCTTCCGGCAGCTGGAGGAGGCCCGCGAGAGCAGCGACGCCTGGACCCGGAACATGGCCGGGATGATGGCGGCGATGTTCCGCGAGAACGAGGGCGACGTCGAGCAGATGGCGGCCGACCTGCAGAGCGCGCTCGACGGGTTCCGCGCCCTCGGTGACCGCTGGGGTACGTCGCTGGCGCTGCGCGGGCTCGCCGCGCACGCGGGGACGCACGGCGACCACCAGACCGCGCTCGACGCGCTGACCGAGGCGATGCGGCTGACGGGCGAGCTGGGGACCAGCGAGGGGATGCCGCAGCTGCTCGGCCAGGCGGCGCTGAGCCGCGCCGAGCTGGGCGACCTCGACGGCGCGTGGGCCGACATCCGCGAGGCGCAGCAGCTCGCCACCACGACCGGTGGCCGCGGCGGCCAGGGCATCGCGCTGATGGGGATGGCCGCGCTGAACCGGCTGTCCGGGAAGCTCGACGAGGCACGGGAGCTGGCCGAGCAGGCACTGGCGACGCTCGACCCGCAGGCCGAGCGGATGGCACCGCACGGCGAGGCGATGGTGCGCGCCGAGCTGGCCCGGGTATTGGTTGCCCAGGGCGACCTTTCCGGCGCGCGCCGGAACGTCGAGCCGGCCGTCGCGCTGGCGCTGACCACCGAGGACATGCCGATCGCGTCGGCGGTCGTCGAGGTGGCCGCGTCGGTGGAGCTGATGGGCGGCGACGCCGAGCTGGCCGCGCGGACTCTTGGTCTGGCGACGGCGCTGCGCGGCGTACGGGCGATCCCGGACAGCTGGGTTCGGCGTACGGTCGAGGACACCGTCGCGGCGCTGGGCGAGGAACGCTACGAGACCGCGTTCCGGTCCGGGGCGGGACTGGGCCACGACGACGCGATCGACGAGCTGCGCAAGCGGTTCACCCTGCCGACGGGTCGCCGTCGCGGGGGTCTGCTGTCATCAGACTGACCGCCAGGTCGCGCAGCGCCACCACGACCTCCTCCTCGGGCGGTCGCGGGTCGGCCAGCATCCAGTCGTAGACGACGGTGTTGACCGCGCCCATGAACGACAGCCCGATGAACCGGAAGTTCTTCCGGCTGATCTCGCCCCGGGCCACCGCGTCCTCGCCGACCGACACCACGCTGGAGATCAGCAGCTCGCGGAACGCGATCCGCTGCTCCTCCACCGCCGGGCTGGCGCCGACCACCTCGACGAACGAGATCCGGGCCCGGCGCAGATCGGTCATGATGGTCCGCAGGTAGCCGTCGACGGCCGCCGTGATCCGCTCCCGGACCGGCGCGTCCCTGGTCGCGGCCAGCGCGTCCCCCGTACTGCGCACCCCCAGCTCGATCACCTGGGCGTGCACCGCGAGCAGTACGGCTTCCTTGTTCTGGAACTCGTGGTAGAAGTGCCGGGTCGACACTTTCGCCTGTGCACACAGGCGTTCCACCGAGGTCGCGGGATACCCTTCGGTCCCGAACAGCTCCAGAGCGGCGTCCAGCAGGCGCTCCCGCCTGGCGGCCTTCCACTCGTCGACCGAGCGTCCGGAGTACCGGCGCACGGAGGGATCGCTCATAACACCTCTTGTCGCTACCCCGTGCGTGACCAGCTCATCTTAGTCACTCTGTGCGAGCTGTTGTCAGCACCCGGGGCAGCGATGGCGAGTTCTCGATGACGGAAAGTGAAAGGCTTGTTTTTCGTATCGGTCAGGTGCGCTTGCGGTAGGCGCGGATCGCCAGCGGAGCGAAGACCGCGACCAGGCCGACCATCCAGGCCAGCGTGACCAGCAGCGGCTTCTGCAGGTCGCCGCCGATCATCAGGCCGCGCATCGCGTCGGCCAGGTAGGTGATCGGGTTGATCTTGGTCCAGGCCTGCAGGAAGCCCGGCAGCGTGCTGGTCTGGACGAAGATGTTGCTGCCGAAGGTGAGCGGGAACATCACCAGGAACGCGACGCCCTGGACGCCCTGCGCGGTCTTCAGCTTCAGGCCGAGCCAGACCCAGACCCAGCACAGCGACAGCGCGAAGGCCAGCACCAGCAGGCAGGCCAGCAGGCCGTAGCCGACGCCGTTCTCGAACCGGAAGCCGAGCGCGAAACCGGTCACCATCAGGATCACGATCGAGGTCAGGTAGCGCACGGTGTCACCGAGCACCGCGCCGACCAGCGGCGAGACCCGGGCGATCGGCAGGCTGCGGAAGCGGTCGAAGACGCCCTTGGCGAAGTCGTCGTTCAGCGCGACACCGGTGCCCAGCGTGGAGAACACCACCGACTGCACCAGGACACCGGGCAGCAGGAACGGCAGGTAGTCGTGCCAGGTGCCGCCGGCCTGGCCGCTGATCGCGCCGCCGAAGACGAACAGGAACAGCAGCAGGAAGATGATCGGCTGGAACGTGACGTCGGCCAGCGCCTCGGGGTTCTGCCGGATCCGGACGATGTTGCGCCAGGCAAGGGTGAGGCTCTGCTCGACCCAGGCGAACGGGCGGTTCCGGCGTACGGCGTGCTGCGGGGTGGTGCTCGGGGTGAGGGTGGCGGTGCTCATCGGCCCGCTCCTTCCAGGACTGCGGTGGACTCTTTCTCGGCGGTGTGACCGGTCAGGGCGAGGAAGACCTCGTCCAGGCTGGGCAACCGCAGTGACAGCTCGGTGACGGCGATGCCCTCCTCGTCGAGGCGCCGTACGACGACCGGCATCGAGGTGCCGTCGCTGACCGGCACGCTGACCAGGGCGTTGACGACGTCGACGGTGGGCCGGGTGCCGGTCGACTCCGCGACGATCGCGGCGACCCGCTCCAGGTGACCGGGCTCGGCCGGGCGGACGTCGAGCGACTGCTTGCCGGCCTGCGCCTTCAGCTCGGCCGGACGGCCGGCGGCGACCACGCTGCCCTTGTCGAAGACCATGATCGAGTCGGCCAGCGCGTCGGCCTCCTCCAGGTACTGCGTGGTCAGCAGGACCGTCGTACCGTCCAGGACCAGGTTGCGGACGGTGTCCCAGACGCCGTTGCGGGCGTGCGGGTCGAGGCCGGTGGTCGGCTCGTCCAGGTAGAGGATGCTCGGGTTGCCGACCAGGCTCGCGGCCAGGTCGAGCCGGCGGCGCATCCCGCCGGAGTAGGTCTTGGCGATCCGGTCGCCGGCGTCGGTCAGCTCGAAGCGCTCGAGCAGCTCGTCGGCCCGGCTCTTGGCGTGCGGGCGGGACAGGCCGATCAGGCGGCCGATCATGACCAGGTTGCGGCGGCCGGACATGTCCTCGTCGACCGAGGCGTACTGCCCGGTCAGGCCGATGATCTCGCGGACCTTGCCGGCCTCGCGAACCACGTCGAAGCCGCCGACGGTGGCGTGCCCGGCGTCGGGCTGCAGCAGGGTGCCGAGGATCCGGACGGCGGTGGTCTTGCCGGCGCCGTTCGGTCCGAGCACCCCGAGCACGGTGCCGGTCGGCACGGTCAGGTCGACGCCGTCCAGCGCCGTGGTGCTGCCATATCGCTTGACCAGGCCTTCGGCCACGATGGCGGGCTGGTTCGGTGTGGGCATTTCGGTTCCTCCAGATGACTTCGTGTCTCTGGGAACCACCGTCCACCCGGGCGCTGGCACCGCCCTGGCACTCGGCTGACAGCCGGTGCCAGGGCGCTGGCTCAGCCCTTCAGCGGCATGATCTTGTTGGCCAGCAGCGCTTGGTACGCGTCCGGGTTGTACCGGGCCAGGTGGCCGCGGGCCTTCCGCCGGTACTTCAGGATCTGCCGCGTCCCGACCGCCCACAGCACGTACTGGAAGGCCAGCGCGAACTTGAAGTCGCCGATCTCCTGCGGAGCACCACCGGAGGAGACGTCGAGCAGGATCCCGACCATCCCGATGCAGATCAGCGTCGCGATGAAGCCGCCGGTGTTCACCATCCCGTTCGCCGCGCCGAAGCGCGTCGACGGGTTGAACGTCCGGGCGTAGTCCAGGCCGAGCATCGACCCGGGACCACCAGCAGCCTGTACGACGATCAGAAGCAGCAGCACCGGCATCGGCGCCTGCCCCGGCCAGAGCAGCACGACCGTCCACATCAGCACCGAACCGCTGATCACGGCCAGCACGATCCAGGACCGGTAGAACGGGAAGCGCGCGGCGTACCGGCCGACCAGCGGGCCGTAGAACAGGCCGGCCAGGACCGGCAGGATCAGCAGCGCCGCGGCCGTCGTCGGGGCGAGCCCCTGACCGCGGACGAGGAACGGGTAACCCCAGAGCAGGCCGAAGGTCGAGCCGGAGAAGCTGGTCGTGAAGTGCGTCCACAGGCCGAGGCGGGTGCCGGGCTCGCGCCAGGCGCGGCGCAGGTTGTGGCGGACCTCGGTGAGCGACTGCTTGGTGCGGTGCAGCGGTTCGTCGTACGGGGTGTCCTTGATCAGGAACAGGACGGCGACGCCGGTGACCAGGCTGAGCACGCTGGCGCCGGCGAACGTGCCGGTCCAGCCGAAGGCGTGGAAGGCGGCGGCCATCGGGACCGTCGAGACGATCGCGCCGATGCCGCCGAGCATGCCGGTCGCCTGCGACATCACCGGCTGGCGGAGCGCGGGGAACCAGGACATCACCACGCGGAGCACGCTGATGAAGACCAGCGCGTCGCCGACGCCGAGGACCGCTCGCGCGGCGAGCGCCGCCGGGTACGAGTCGACCAGGCTGAACGCCGACTGGGCGACGAAGAGCAGACCGGAGGCGGCGATCAGCAGCCGCTTCGAGCCGTACCGGTCGAGCAGGACGCCGACCGGGACCTGCATCGCGGCGTACACGGTGAGCTGGACGACGGTGAAGCTGGCCAGCGCCGAGGCGGAGATGTGGAAGCGTTCGGCCGCCTGCAGACCGGCGACGCTCATCGAGCCGCGGTGCAGGACGGTGACCATGTACGTGACGACGGCAGCCGTCCAGACCGCCCAGGCGCGCCGGCCGCCCAGGGGGAAGAGGAGCTCGGTCACCGCACCCCTCGCAGATCCGCCGCGGCGACCTCGATGTGGGACACGACCAGCTCGCGGAACCGCTTCACGCTGTTCCCGCCGAGCGCCTCGATCATCTCGGCGTGGGCGGCGATCGACTTGTCCATCCGGGCCGGCTGGACCTCGATCCCGGGCACGCCCATCCGGACCTGGCGGTCGCGCAGGCTGTTGTAGAGCTTGGCCAGGATCTCGTTCCCGGCGGCGCCGACGATCGCCTCGTGGAAGGCCCGGTCGGCCTCCAGGAAGCTCTTCGCGTCCCCGGTACGCCGGTGCGCGCGCATCTCGTCGACCTTCGCGGTCAGCGTCTCGATCAGCTGCTTGCGGCGCGGCCAGACCTTCGCCGCCGCGTGCGTCTCGATCAGCTCGCGGGCCTCGAGCACGTCGTTGATCTCCTGCGGCAGCACCGGCAGGACCAGCGCGCCCTTCTTCGGGTACAGCTTGACCAGGCCGGACTCCTCGAGCCGCAGCAGCGCCTCGCGGACCGGCGTACGGGAGACGCCGACGGCAGTTGCCAGCTCCCCCTCGGTGAGCAGCTCGCCGCCCGGGTAGACCCGGTCCAGGATCGCTGCCTTCACGTACGCGTAGACCCGCTCCGCGGCCGGGATCTTCTCCACCCCCGGCGCCTGCTCGACCACCACCCGGGCGATCTCGGCCGTCTCGTCCCCCAGCACCGGCAGCTCGCCGGGCACCCCGCTCACCACAACACTCCTCTTCCTCGGAAACATACGACTGGTATCTCTGTTGTATCTATCTTACCAGTCGACCGTTTGATCCACATTCTGTGGATAAAGCTGTGGACAAGGTGCGGGTATTCCCCTGTCCTGGCCGGGTCGGTGTCCGTGGCGGGCAATCCGATCTAGGCTCACCGGAGCGTTGCCGTCCCGTTTCGCTCTGTGTCCTGAGGAGAGAGTGTGCCCCGAAGCTCCCGTACCCGCCGGCTGAGCGCCGGCCTGGCGGTGGCGGCCCTGGCCTTCACCACCGCCGGTGCCGCGACCGCCGCCCAGGCGACCCCGTTCGCACCCTCGAGCAGCACCGCCGCCGCGGCAGAGCCCGGCGTGCTGATGAACTACGTGGTCAACACCAAGGCCTCGAAGGGGCACGTCAAGAAGGCCGAGAAGGCGGTCAAGGCGGCCGGCGGCACGGTCGTCACGTCGTACGACCAGCTCGGCGTGGTGATCGCGCAGTCGACCAACCCGGACTTCCGGACCGACGTCCGCAAGGGCCGCGACGGCCGTGAGGTCCAGTCGGTCGGCGCGACCCGGACCGCCGCCGTGTCCGAAGGACCTGTCGGCGCCGCGAAGAAGGCCGCCGCCAAGGGGCTGAACGCCGGCGAGGCGACCGTCGTACCGGACCCGGACGAGACCAAGCAGTGGGACATGGTCCAGATCAAGGCGGACCAGGCCCACCAGCTCACCGACGGCTCCAAGCGCGTGCTGGTCGGCGTCACCGACAGCGGCGTCGACGACACCCACCCGGACCTGGCGCCGAACTTCGACGCCAAGAACTCGGTCAACTGCACCGGTAACGGCGTACCGGACCGTACGCCGGGCGGCTGGCGCCCGACCACCAGCGCGCACGGCACCCACGTGGCCGGCACCATCGCCGCCGCCCGCAACGGCGTCGGCATCGTCGGCGTCGCACCGGGCGTCAAGATCGCCTCGGTCAAGGTCGTCAACGACGACGGCTACATCTACCCCGAGTACGCGATCTGCGGCTTCGTCTGGGCCGCCGAGCACCACATGGACGTCACCAACCACAGCTACTTCATCGACCCGTGGCAGTTCTGGTGCGACGACGACGGTGACCAGGGCGCGGTCCAGGAAGCCGTCCGGCGGGCGATGAACTACCAGACCAAGAAGGGCGTCCTGTCGGTCGCCGCGGCGGGCAACTCGAACTACGACCTGTCGAACAAGACCACCGACACGTCCAGCCCGAACGACAGCACGGCGGTGACCCGGGACATCAACAACGACTGCCTGGACATCCCGACCGAGCTGCCCGGCGTCATCACCGTCGCCAGCACCACCCAGGCCGGCGTCAAGAGCAGCTTCTCGAACTTCGGGCTCCGCTCGATCGACGTCGCCGCTCCGGGCAGCAGCATCCTGTCGACGCTGCCCGGTGGTGGCTACGGAACGATGAGCGGTACGTCGATGGCGTCCCCGCACGTCGCCGGCGTCGCCGCGCTGATGAAGTCGACGCACCCGTGGTGGGGCCCGCGCGACCTGGAGAAGGCGCTGCAGCGTCAGGCCGACGACACCGCCTGCCCGACGACCACGCCGGACGCGCGCTGCACCGGTACGACGGCTCGCAACGCGTTCTACGGCGAGGGCATCGCGGACGCGCTGGACGCGGTCAAGCGCTTCTGGTGAACCACCGCTGAAAGCTGAAAGAGGGGGTCCCCCGCCCGGGACCCCCTCTTTCCTTTTGTCTCTGTTGTCAGAACATCAGCGCGCGGGCCGGGTCTTCCAGGATGCTCGCGACGTCGGCGAGGAAGGTCGAGCCCTTCTCGCCGTCGATCAGGCGGTGGTCGAACGACAGCGCCAGCGTGGTGATCCAGCGCGGGACGATCTCGTCGTCCACCACCCACGGCTGCTTGCGGACCGCGCCGAAGGCGAGGATCGCCGCTTCACCGGGATTGATGATCGGCGTCCCGGCGTCGACGCCGAAGACGCCGACGTTGGTGATCGTGAACGACCCACCGGCCTGGTCGGCCGGGGAGGTCTTGCCCTCGCGGGCGGTCGCGACCAGGCCGTTCAGCGCGCCGCACAGCTCGGGCAGCGTGAGCGACTCGGCGCCCTTGATGTTCGGGACGATCAGGCCGCGCGGAGTGGCCGCGGCGATGCCGAGGTTGACGGCGCCCTTGAGGACGATCTCCTGGTTGGCTTCGTCCCACGCCGCGTTGACGATCGGCGTACGGCGGGCCGCCAGCGTGACCGCCTTGGCGACGATCAGGAGCGGGGAGACGCGGAGGTCCTTGAAGGCCTTGTCGGTCTTCAGCCGCTCGACGAGCTCCATGGTGGCGCTGACGTCGACGGTGATCCACTCGGTGACGTGCGGGGCGGTGAACGCGCTGTTCACCATGGCTTGGGCCATCACCTTGACGACACCCTTGACGGGGATCCGGACGTCGCCGGCTGCCGGTCGTACGGCGACGTGCTCCGGCGCGGCGAAGCCGGCGCTCCCGGCGGCCGGCGCCTCTTCGACCCCGGCGCCGACGGTGTGGTTCTCCACGTCCGCGCGGGTGATGATCCCGCCCGGGCCGGTCGGGACGACCGAGCCGAGGTCGATGCCGAGGTCCTTGGCGAGCTTGCGGACCGGGGGCTTGGCCAGCACATGAAGGTTGCTGGAGGCAACTGCTGCGGCTGCGTGAGCCGGAGCGGGGGCCGGTACTTGAGCTGGGGCGGCGACGACCGGCGCGGGTGCGGGCACCGGCGCGGCTACGGGTGCCGCTGCGGCTACGGATGCCGGCGCCGCTACGGGTGCCGCTGCGGCCGCGGGCGCTCCGCCCTTGCGCGGGCGGCGCTTGGCTTCCGTCGTGCGCGGTCCGTAGCCGACGAGCACCGCCGTGCGGCCCGTGCCCGCGTTGTCCAGGTCGGGGACCAGGTCTTCCTTGGGCGTACCGCCACCGACCGGCGGCGTCAGGTCGCCCGGCGTCGCGTCGGCGGTCTCGACGGCGATGATCGGCGTACCGACCGGGACCGTCTCGCCCTCCGGCACGAGCAGCTCGGTGACGGTACCGGCGTACGGCACCGGGAGCTCGACCAGCGACTTGGCGGTCTCGATCTCGACGACGGTGTCGTTGAGCTTGACCGTGTCGCCGGGCTTGACCTTCCAGCTGACGATCTCGGCCTCGACCAGACCTTCGCCGACGTCGGGGAGGCGGAACTGCTGGATGCCCATCAGTACCCCATCACCCGGTCGACACCATCGAGCACCCGGTCCAGGTCGGGCAGGTACTCCTCCTCCATCCGCGACGGCGGGTAGGGAGTGTCGTACCCGGCGACCCGGAGCACCGGCGCCTCCAGGTGGTAGAAGCACTCCTCGGTGATCCGCGCCGCGACCTCGGCCCCGGGGCCGAGCGAGAACGGCGCCTCGTGCACGATCACCGCGCGCCGGGTCTTCTTCACCGAGTCGAAGATCGTCCGCAGGTCCAGCGGCGAGATCGTCCGCAGGTCGACGACCTCCAGGTTGCGCCCGTCCTCGAGCGCGGCCTCGGCGGCCTGCAGGCAGGTCTTGACCATCGGGCCGTAGCAGAACAGCGTCGCGTCGGTGCCCTCGCGGACCACCTTCGCCTTGTGCAGCGGCAGCGCCGGCGGCACGCTCTCGTCGAGCTCGGCCTTCTCGTGGTAGCGCCGCTTGGGCTCCAGGAAGACGACCGGGTCGTCGGAGGTGATCGCCTGCTGGATCATCCAGTACGCGTCCACCGGGTCGCCGCAGGCGACGACCTTGAGGCCGGCGATGTGCGCGAACAGCGTCTCCGGCGACTCCGAGTGGTGCTCGACCGCGCCGATGCCGCCGCCGAACGGGATCCGGATCACGATCGGCATCCGCAGCTTGCCCATCGACCGGTAGTGGATCTTGGCCACCTGGTTGATGATCTGGTCGTACGCCGGGAAGACGAACCCGTCGAACTGGATCTCGCAGACCGGCCGGTAGCCGCGCAGCGCCAGGCCGACCGCGGTCCCGATGATCCCGGACTCGGCCAGCGGGGTGTCGATCACCCGGTCCTCGCCGAAGTCCTTCTGCAGGCCCTCGGTGACCCGGAAGACCCCGCCGAGCTTGCCGATGTCCTCACCCAGGATGACGACCTTGGGGTCGTTCTCCATCGCGGCCCGCAGGCCCGCGTTGATGCCCTTGCCGAGACTGATCTTCGTCATCACCGGGCCTCGCCTTCGAAGGAAGCGGCGTACGCGGCGAACTGGTCACGCTGCTCGGCCAGCTCGTCCGGCATCTCGACGTACACGTGCTGGAAGAACTCGGTCAGCTCCGGGTCCGGCATCGCCAGGCAGCCGCGGCGCAGCTCGGCCGCGACCTGGTCGGCCTCGGCGTCGACCTGGTCGAAGAAGTCGTGCTCGACGCCGGCCTGGCGGGCCAGGTAGGCCTTGACGCGCTCGATCGGGTCCTTGAGCTTCCAGTACTCCAGGTCCTCCGACAGGCGGTACTTGGTCGGGTCGTCGGAGGTGGTGTGCGCGCCCATCCGGTAGGTGTAGGCCTCGACGAGCGTCGGGCCGCTGCCCTCGCGGGCCCGCTTCAGGGCCTGCTGGGTGACCGCGTACGTCGCGAGCACGTCGTTGCCGTCGACGCGGACGCCGGGGAAGCCGAAACCGGCCGCGCGCTGGTACAGCGGGATCCGGGTCTGCCGGTCGATCGGCTCCGAGATCGCCCACTGGTTGTTCTGGCAGAAGAAGACCACCGGCGCGTTGAACACCGAGGCGTAGATGAACGCCTCGTTGACGTCGCCCTGGCTGCTGGCGCCGTCGCCGAAGTACGCGATCGTGGCCTCGCCGTTCTCGGCGTCGCCGACCGCGTGGTCGCGCTGCTGGCCCATCGCGTACCCGGTCGCGTGCAGCGTCTGGGCGCCGATCACGATCGTGTAGAGGTGGAAGTTGTTGTCGCGCGGGTCCCAGGCACCCTGGTCGACACCGCGGAACAGGCCGAGCAGGTTCAGCGGGTTCACACCCTGGCAGAACGCGACGCCGTGCTCCCGGTAGGTCGGGAAGACCATGTCCTTGGAGTTCAGCGCGCGGCCGGAACCGATCTGCGCCGCCTCCTGGCCGAGCAGCGAGGCCCACAGGCCCAGCTCACCCTGCCGCTGCAGCGCGGTCGCCTCGGTGTCGATCCGGCGGACCAGGGTCATGTCCCGGTAGAAGCCCTTGATCGCCTCGTCGTCGAGGTCGAACGAGTAGTCCGGGTGCTCGACGCGCTCACCTTCGGGCGTCAGCAGCTGGACGAACTCGACCTCCTCGGAGGCCTGTGGGGGACTGACCGGCGCCTCGACGGGCGCGAACACTTCCGGGGCAAGGCCCGGCACCGACTCACTCACATGCACTCCTCGGGTTCGAGCGCGGGATCGCCGCGACCGCAACTTGCACGCTGCCCGGCCTGACCAGCCGGGTGAGGCCTCGCAGGCGGACCACGTGGATCCAGGGGTTGATGCACCGTCCGGCAGTGAACCTCCTCACTGGTACCACTGCCCATCTTGCCGGACACCGTACCCAGCGGATCGTTGATCCGCTAACTGTCTGGACGCCAACTCGTACGCCGGTACCGAAACGCGTGCCGCGTTGAGACACCAGTCCATCAGGTGGTCAGGTCCGGGGCCCTGCGCACGCTCGGGGCGGGCGATGTGACGCCAGTTGCCCACCCCGAGTGTTTTGTGTCACAGGTTCGTACCGATCAGGGCAACTGCTCGCGCCGGACCAGTTTGAAATTGGTCCCCTCCCGGTCGCCGTCACCGGGGGTGTTCTCGCCGTCGTGCACCGCGAGCAGCCCGTGCGGGAAGCGGGCGCCCAGCGACTTGGTCGTCACGGCCGCGCCGTCGCTGTGCTGGACGCCGTCGCTCGCCTTGCCGTCGACGACCTGGAAACCGGCCCGGTAGGTGATCCCCCGGGCGTCGAGCCGGTAGACGGCGAAGGTGGAGTCGCCCTGGCTCGACGCGTACAGCGTCTTGCGGCCGTGCTCGTAGGCGATCGTCAGGCCCTCGGCGTCGGCGCTCAAGTGCTTGCCATCGTCAGCGGTGACCGGTCCGGTCGGGGCGCACTCCTCCGTCGTCTCGTCGTACGCCGCCGGCCGGCCGAACTCGCGGACCTTCTCCAGGAGCGCGGGCTTGCCGTGCAGCGGGACGCGCCAGATGCCGACGTCCTCCTGGGCGGCGTACAGGGTGCGGGTGGACTGGTCGAAGACCATGCCCTCGAACTGCGGGCGGTCGCCCGGGTCCTCGCACGGCGACCAGGTGCTGCCGTTGCGGAGCTTGAAGCTGGTCGGGAAGTCCCAGTGCGTGATCGGCTTGTAGGTGACCTTCGCGCCGTCCGCGACCAGGCGGAACAGCCCGACGCGGGCCTCGCTGCGCCGGGTGACGGCGACGAGCGGCCCGAGCGGGTCCGCGAGCACGGCGACGCCGTACGCCGTGCGCTGGTCCTGGACCTCGGTGGTGTCCTTGCTGAAGACGAGCGGCGCCTTGGCGCTGGTCACATCGGTGAGCAGCTTGTCCTTGGCGTCGGCGCCGCGGCGGTCCACGGAGTAGATCCGCAGCTGGTCCCGGCCGCGGTCGGTGACGACGGCCAGGTCGCGGAGGCGGCCGCCCAGTACGGCGTTCTGGACCAGGTCGACGTTGTTGAAGCGCCCGGGCTCCTGGCCCTCGACCGGCGCCGACGGCGTCGCGATGTGCTGGAGTTGCTTCCCGGTGAGGTCGACCGCGGTCAGCCCGCCGTTCTTGAGCGTCCCGAGCACGACGGACTTGTCCGGCCGGGTCGGGCTGACCCAGATCGCGGGGTCGTCGGCGTTGGCGTCGCCACCGGCCTCGTCGTCCCAGTTCGGCGCGGTCTCGGCGACGGCGCGGACCTCGGTCAGTCCGTTGTTCTGTACGGCGGTCGCGGGCACGGTCACTGCCGCGGCGGCCACCACCCCGGCCATCAGTACTCGGGTGCAGCGCATGTTCGGTCTCCTCACGGTTGGCGGTCACGATCGCGGCAGCCGGTGACCGCCGGTTGTCCGGTGCGTGAACCCGGCAGGAAACCGCTGCCGGGTGGCAGTCAAACCACTTGCCGCCGGCGCCCACGCGGCATAGCGTCAGCACTGTCTTGCAGTTTGACTGGTTACAAGGAGTCCGATGACCGCCACCGTCACCGCGCCCGCGGGCGCGCGCACCGCGTCCACCGCGATGATCTGGTCGGCGCTCGCCGTCGTGTACGTGGTCTGGGGCTCGACGTACCTGGCGATCCGGATCGTGGTCGAGGCCGAGATCCCGCCGATGCTCGGGATGGCCTCCCGCTTCCTCGCCGCCGCGCTGCTGCTCGCCACCTTCCTCACGCTGCGCTCCGGCGCGCGCCGGCTGAAGGTCACCGGGCGCGAGCTGCTCGGCTCCGGCGTCGTCGGACTGTTGCTGCTCGCGTTCGGCAACGGCGCGGTCGCCGTCGCCGAGCAGACCGTCCCGTCCGGGCTCGCGGCGCTGCTCGTGGCCGCCGTACCGCTGTGGCTGATGCTGCTGCGCGTCGGCGGCGGGGAGCGGCCGCGACTGCTGACCTGGATCGGCGTACTGATCGGCTTCGGCGGCGCCGCGCTGCTGTCGGTGTCCGGCGGTGACACGTCGGCGAAGCCGCTGTCCGTGGCGATCCTCGTGCTCGGCACGATCAGCTGGGCGGTCGGCTCCCGCTTCTCCCCGCGGCTCGGGCTGCCGCGCGACCCGCTGGTCGCGACGACGTACGAGATGGCCATCGGCGGTACGGCGATGATCCTGATCGGGATCCTCCGCGGCGAGCCCGGCCGGCTGCACCTCGGGGCGGTCGACACCGAGGGGTGGCTCGCGCTCGCGTACCTGGTCGTGTTCGGCTCGCTGCTCGCGTACACGGCGTACTCGTACCTGCTGGCCAACGCGCCGATCTCGCTGATCGGCACCTACGCGTACGTGAACCCGGCGGTGGCGGTGTTCCTCGGCTGGCTGATCCTGAGCGAGCACGTGACCACGACGATCCTGATCGGCGGCGCGGTGGTGGTGCTCGGGGTCGCGCTGGTGGTGACCGCCGAGCGGCGGCCGGCGACGGCCTCGGTCGCGGCGAAGGCGCCGGCGAGCGGCGCCGGGGCTCCCCCGGCGGAGTAGACCACTTCGCGCGCGCGGGGACGCGCGCGGGGGAGAAATAGGAAAGACCCGGGCTCCCATGGGGTGCCCGGGTCTCCCACCGCTGCCGATGCGCGCGGCAGCGGGTCCAGAGTCACCGGCCGCGCGCTGTGCCCCGAAAAAACACGGCGCGAACTCCGGTAATAGTGCGACGACATACCGATTCATCATGGTATTGCCGATTCGACGGCCACCGAGCCCACCGAAATCTCCATGAATCACCGGGCGATCCGTCTCCCGCGATGACACAACGAGGAAATCGGGGATCGGTTACGCGATCGCCCGGAACTCGCGGGAACGACTTTCCCGCCCCGGCAGGCAAACCCGCTGCGGCCTCAGTTACCGGCAAGTTCGCAGGTCAGAGGCCGGTTGTTGCGGCGTCAGGGATCTACTGGTCTGCCGCCTGGAAAGTTCCGGCTGTCATCCATCCGAAACAAATCTCGACGAAAAAGTTTGTAACTGGCGTACCCAGGCGTCGTTACCCACTAAGACGAATCCGTCAAACCCGAAAGGAAACCTCGCATAATGCAGGTAACACGCAAGATCGCCGCTGCTGCGGCCGTGGCGACCGTCGCCACGCTGGGCCTGGCCACCGTCGTCAGCGCGAACATGATCGACGACACCAAGGCCAACAGCGGCCTTGCTGACACCGTCTCCGCGGCCTCCAAGGGCTACGGCGCCAAGGGTGCCCACAAGTGGTACGGCGTTGACCGCGACGGCGGCCTGATCGCCATCGACGACAACAAGGTCGGCCCGTTCCAGGCCTGCGACAACTTCGTCCCGGTCAACGCCGTGGGCGTCCAGGTTCCGGTCAAGGACATCGTCGGCATCGTCGGCCTCGGCAACGACGGCAGCTCGGCCACCGCGGTGAAGACCTGCGAGCAGGAGGTCGGCCAGAACGACCACCACGGCAAGTGGTACCGCGCCGGCGACGACGGCCTGATCTCGGTCTCCGACAACAAGGTCGGCCCGTTCCAGGTCTGCCACAACGACGTCCCGGTCAACGCTGTCGGCGTTCAGGTCCCGGTTTCGGACCTCGCCGGTGTGCTGGGTCTCGGCAACGACGCGGACGCCGTCGAGTCGCTGAAGACCTGCGAGCAGGAAGTCGGCCAGAACAACTGACCCTCCCTGGTCAGTGATGCAGGACCCGAACCCGTCGCCTCGGTGGGGCGACTGACTCGGTAGCAACACAACGAACGGCCCTGAGAAGAAAGCCTCACTCCTTCTCAGGGCCGTTCTTCGTTGTCCTCAGAGCGTCCGCAGATCCACCACGGCCCCGCTCGGCAACTCGCGGTCGAACAGCCCCCAGATCCCCTTCGCGGCATCCTCCGGCGTGACCAGCCCGCCGGTCCGGTCCAGCTCCCGGAACCGCTCCACCGCCGGGAACGCGCCCTGGTCCACCTTCCGGATCTCCCCCTGCATCGCCGTGTCCACCACCCCCGGCGCCACCGCCACCACCCGGCACCCGTTCGGCTCCAGCCCCACGGTCCGCACCCAGTGGTCGACCGCAGCCTTCCCAGCGCCGTACGCCGACCACCCGGCGTACGCCTTCGTCGCCGCGCCCGAGGTCAGCATCACCAGGTGCTTCTCGCACTCGAGCCCCGCCACAGCCCGCAGAAACCCCTGCCCCAGCACCTGAGGCGCCGCCGAGTCCAACAAGACGGCCCGCGCGTACGCCTCCGCGTCGACCACCCCAGCGGTCCCGATCGGCACCACCGTCCCCGCGTTGTGCACGAACACCACGCGCTCCCCGTCGAACCCCTCCAGCACCTCGGCGAAGTGCCGCTCGACCCGCGCCCACTCCCCCGGCTCCGCCAGATCCACCGCGAAGTGCTCGGCAGACCCACCCCGCCGCGACAGATCGATCACCCGCGCACCAGCCCACGGCACGGTCGCCGCGAGGGCAGCCCCGATCCCCGCGGAGGCTCCTGAGATCCAGACCAGCGTTTGTCGGCTCACGCCGTCAACGTACCGACCTCACTTCTTCCAGGCGCGGGCCACCTGGAGGAACAGGTCGTTGGCCTCGGGTTCGCCGATGGTGACCCGGGCGCCTTCGCCGGGGAAGGGGCGGACGGAGACGCCTTCGGCCTGGACGGCCTCGGCGAAGGGGACGGTGTCCTCGCCGAGCGGCATCCAGACGAAGTTGGCGTGGGTCTCGGGGACGTCCCAGCCGGCCGACTGGAGCTCGCCGACGACGCGGCGGCGTTCGTGGCACAGGGTCTCGACGCGGTCGAGGAGCTCCTGCTCGGCGCGCAGGGAGGCGATCGCGGCCGACTGCGCGACCTGGCTGACGCCGAAGGGCAGCGCGCACTTGCGGATCGCGGCGACCACCGGCGGGTGGCCGATCGCGTAGCCGACGCGGAAGCCGGCCAAGCCGTACGCCTTGGAGAACGTGCGCAGGACGACCACGTTCGGGCGCTCGCGGTACAGCTCGGCGCCGTCGACGACCTCGGGATCGCGGACGAACTCGCGGTACGCCTCGTCGATCACCACCAGCACGTTCGGCGGCACCACGTCCAGGAACGCGAGCAGCTCGTCACGGCGTACGACGGGACCGGTCGGGTTGTTCGGCGTACAGACCAGGACGACCCGGGTCCGGTCGGTGATGGCGGCTTCCATCGCCTTGAAGTCGTGCCGGGCGTCCTCGGTCAGCGGCACCCGGACCGACGTCGCGCCGGTCAGCTGGACCGCGATCGGGTACGCCTCGAAGGACCGCCACGCGTAGATCACCTCGTCGCCGGCCGCGCAGGCCGCCTGCAGCAGGTGGTAGAGCACCGCCACCGACCCGGTCCCGACCGCGAGATCACCGACCGGTACGCCGAACCGCTCCGACAGCGCCTCGAGCAGGTCGACCGCACCCATGTCCGGGTACCGGTTCATGTCGCCGGCCGCGGCCGTCGCCGCGGCGAGCACG
Organism: Kribbella sp. NPDC051770; assembly: GCF_040681455.1. NCBI lineage: Bacteria > Bacillati > Actinomycetota > Actinomycetes > Propionibacteriales > Kribbellaceae > Kribbella > Kribbella sp. NPDC051770. The sequence goes on from NZ_JBFAYT010000004.1 coordinate 336,657, forward strand.
CCCGGCAGCGGCGGGTACGGGTTCTCGTTGCTGGACAGCTTGTACGTCGGGCGGCCGTCGGTGCGCTCCGGCGGACGGCCCGGCTTGTAAGCCGCGACGTCGTCCAGGCAGGGGCGGAAGCGGACCTCATCCTGTGCGGTCATGTCGGCAGGTTAAAGCCAACTTCTCCGGCGTAGAAGAGTTCATTTGCCGACTGTACAAACTGTCCAGCGATCGAGGACTACTCCGGCAGGATGACCTCTCCACCGGCGACCGTAATACCAGAAAGGTCGAAATCGAGCGGGTTCGTCATGCACCGCGCCGAGCCGCCGCCCTTGTGGAACTCGGACAGGTCGAGCACCACCACGCGCAGCCCGAGACCGGTCAGGATCTCCCGCAGCCGCGGCGAGCAGTCCGGCATCAGGATCGTCTCGCCGACCACGACGGAGTTGCCGCTGAACGCGAACGCCTCCTCGTCGGTGAGCACGATCGGGTCCGGCACGATCGCCGCCAGCGCGACCCGGCTGGGCTCGTCGAAGGCCGGCGGGTAGACCATCGCGTGGGTGCTGTCGACCGGGCAGAACGGCAGGTCGAGGTGGTACATGCCCTCGTGCGCGATCCGCAGGCCGCGGACCCGGACGTTCCACTCCGTCGCCAGGTGCTTGAGCGCGAGCGGCTCGGAGCGGTGCCCGTAGCCGACGACGAGAGCGTCGCCGAAGACGAACGCGTCACCGGACTCGAAGTGCGGGCCGACACCGTCGGCACCGGTCCGGCCGAGGTCGAACCCGTTGCCGGTGAACCACTCGGCGGCCGACAGCGACTCCTTGCGGCGCGGCTCGAACCGCATGTGGGACAGCATCGCCCGGCCGTCGGCGGTGGCCAGCCCGACGTTCATCGCGTACACCATGTCCGGCGAGTCCGGCCGCTGCTCGAGCACCTCGACGGTGCCGCCCGCGTCGACGACGGCCTGGCGCAGCGACTCCCACTGCTTGCTCGCCAGCTCCGGGTCGGGCTGGTCCTGGGTCGACATGTACGGGTTGATCACGTAGTCGATCCGGTAGTGGTCCGGGCGGACCATCAGGTTCCGGCGACCCCACCCCAGCGGCTGACCCATTGACGCACCTCTTCGCACTCGATCGACGGATCCTCTGATTGTCCGACAATCAGTCAGTGTGCAGATCGAGTGGTGCCGCGTCAATCCCGGTTCGTGGTGGGGGTTGGGGTGGGTGCGTTGATCCTGGTGGGTGGGGGGAGGGTTGTGCGGGCGCCGCCGCGGGGGTGAGGTTGGCGGCTCAGTGCGGTGGGTCTTGGGTTTTAGGCTCGTCGGGTGGGGAGTGCTGGGGGTGAGGTGCTGGGGATTTCGCGCACCACTTGTTGGCTCGGCGGTGGGGAGTGCGTTGTTCGGCGCCGCGGAAGGCGTTGTTCGGCGGTGGGGAGTGCGTTGTTCGTCGCCGCGGAAGGCGTTGTTCGGCGGTGGGGAGTGCGTTGTTCGTCGGTGGTGAGCGCCTTGTTCTAGCGGTAGACGATCTCCAGCGTGTTGATGTCCAGGCCCAGGCCCTTGATCCACTGGAGGAACTTCGTCTTGCCCTCGGCGTCCGACAGTTTCACGTAGAACGCGAGGACCTCGGGGTTGTCGGGCTCGCGCTTCGAGATGCCCTGGTTGACGTCGAAGCCGGGGCCGACGTACGGGAGCTCCCGGAGCAGCGGGTACTTGGCTTCGAGGCGGTCGGTGAGCTCCTGGTAGCGGCGGCCTGAGTCGCCCTCGGCCTCGCGGGCCTGGTCGGGGTGGTCCTTCTCCCAGGCCCGGCCCTCGGCGCTGTTCGAGAACAGGTAGACCCGGACCGAGGTGTCGTCGCGGACGTCGATGGTCTGGCTGTAGGACTTGAAGCCGCTGCGCTCGCCGACCAGGGTGTGCTTGCCTTCCTTCAGTTTCACCTCGCCGTTCGCGGCGACCGGCGAGCCGTCGACGGTCAGGGTCAGGTCGTTCGGGACCGAGCGCACGGTGACGGTGTGCTCGGGCGCACCACGGAACAAGAGGAATCCTCCGATCAGTACGAGCACGATCAGCACCACCGCGCCGCCCACCACCAGGCTCCGGGGTTTCTCTTCCATCGGCGCTTCGACTCCCTACTCGAGTTACTTGATCCGGGCGACCGTGTACTTGCCGTTGCTGTCGGACAGCACGGTCTGCGACGGCTGCGGAACCCGCCCGGCGCCGGACCCGGTCTCGAGCGAGGCGGACATCGCGGTCCAGGTCTTGCCGTCCGGGTCCTTGAACGGACCGGTGTAGATGAAGGTGTGGCCGTCGTTGACCAGGATGTCCCCGGGTTTCAGCTGGCCGAGGTCGGTGAAGTCGTCGAACGTCTGGAACTTCGACGACCCCTTCACGTAGTCGCGCTGGCTGCCGGTCCCGCGCTTGAAGTAGTCCGGGTCCACCCCGCTCATCCGCATCACGGTCGCGACGAAGACGCCGCAGTCGGTGTACGGGTAGTAGTCGGTGGCGCCGTTGTACTTCGGCATCGCGTCCTGGTACTCCGGCTTGGCGTCCTCCTTGTTCGGACCCCGGGACTCGTCGCGGTCGGGCCAGGCCAGCAGCATCGCGGTCTGCACGATGTTGCCGTTCCCCGCGCCGCAGCCGCCGCTGGCACCGTCCGTCCCGCCGGCGGCACCGGGCGCGTTGCTGAAGTGGTCGAACACCTGCTGGGCGGCGGTCTTGCGCTGCGCGTAGCGCGGGTTGCTCAGGTCGTCGGAGCCGGCGAAGCGCTCGAAGTACCGGCCGAAGGCGACCGCGGCGTCGGCGACCGACTTGGTCTCCTTCAGCTGCCGGCCGGCCTCGCCCTCGGCCAGCGGCGGGTCGCCGTCGAGCTGCTTCTTCAGGAACTCCAGCTGCCACTCCAGCGACTCGACCTTGGCCTCGTCGCCGTTGGTGGCGGCCAGCGACGGCCGGATCATCTTGCCGGCCGGGGTCCACTGCACGATGCCCCAGCCGAGGCTGCTGTCGACCGCGGCCTTGGCGTGGGTGACCTGACCGGACGGCGTGTTCTGCAGCCGGGCCGGCTCCACGCTGGACTCGTGGATCATGTTGCCGACGATGCCGGCGGCCTGCTCCTTGCTGTACCCGTTCGCGGTGAAGTAGTTGAAGGCCTTCTGCTGGTTGTTCGTCCCGACCAGCGGACCGCCGCACCCGCAGCCTCCGGACGACGTGCTGTCCTCGCCGAGCTGGTCGGTCGGGTCCTGCGGCTGCAGGTCGCCGCCGCCGTTCTCCCCGCCGCGGATCCGCAGCTCGAAGTGCAGGTGCTCGCCGTCCTCGCCCGGGTCGTCCTCGTCGCCCTCGCCGGACTTGCCGATCTCCTGGCCGCGGGTGACCTTGTCACCGACCCGGACCGCCTTGGACTCGAAGAACTGGTACCAGGTCTGCACCGCGTCGTCGCTGTGCTTGATCTTGATCCAGTCGCCGGAGGTGTCGACCACCTCACCGTCCTCGGCGGCCATCACCTTGCTGCCCTTGTCGACGTCGAAGTCGAGGCCGGTGTGCTTCGGATCGCCGTCGTCCCAGCCCTGGGACGCCTCGTGCTCCTCGGTCGGCCAGCCGAACGCGCTGCCGCTGGTCGACGACGGCGTACACGCCGAGGCCTCGCCGACCGAGCCCAGGGTGACGAACAGCATCGTCACCACGATGATCAGCGGGAGGACGAGCGCGAGCCCGACGACACTGAGGCCGGGCAGTGCCCCCTTACCCTCCATCGCGTCCTCCTGGTCGATCAGCGGCTCTCCGGGCGGAGAGTGGGCGGGCCGATTTCGCCTGACCACAGACTGCCCGAAAACCGGCTCATCATGTCGCGAGTTGTCCACAGGTAGGCCCGCAGCCGGGTGCCGCGCGCGACAACGGCCCCTGACTGGACGAGAATCCTCCCATGTACGAACGGCTGCGAGTTGATCGCTCGACCACGGTGGACCGGGTCGTGGACGCGCTCCGCGCCGCGCTGTTCGCCGGCGACCTCGAACCCGGTACGCCGCTGCGCGAGCAGCCGCTGGCCGAGGCGCTCGGCGTCGCCCGGAGCACCGTCCGCGAGGCGATGACGATGCTGGTCACCGAGGGCCTGGCGGTCCGCGAGCCGAACAAGGGCGTCAGCGTCGCGATCCTGCACCCGGCCGCGGTCGCCGACATCTGCCGGGCCCGGTTCGTGCTGGAGTCGGCCGGCATCAAGGCCTGGTACGACGCCGACGAGGCGGCCCGCGAGCAGGTCCGGGCGGCGATGCGGGAGTTCGCCGCGACCGCCAAGGACGGCGCCGACCCCGAAGCGATGACCGAGACGCATCTGGCGATCCACCGCAGCCTGGTCGCGCTGACCGGGAGCGAGCGGCTGATCGCGACCGCGGACTCGATCACCGGTGAGGCGCGGCTCGCGCTGGCCCGGGTGGACGCGCTGCGGCAGGACGCGAAGCAGCAGGTCGCGTCCCACCGCAAACTCATCCGGCTGCTGGAGAAGGGCGAGCTCGACGAGTGCGTCGAGGAGTTGCGCAGGCATCTGGCGGGAGCCGAGGAGTCCCTGCTGGAAGCCATCGCGATGCCGCACAGCTGATCGCCTCCCGCCGACTTGAAGGTCAGGGTGTGGGGAGCGCGCCCTCCGCGGTGACGGTGTAGGTGTGCGCACCGACCTTGAGGCCGACCAGGCGGGCTTCCGGGTCGAGGGTGGTCAGTTGCGGGTTCGCAGTGACGGTGCCGTCGAGGGCGATCTCCAGACCGAAGACACCTTCGAGGATCAGGCTGACCCAGGAGCCGGACGACGAGCAGGACCAGTCGATCAGGTACGGGAACTGCGGCGGCGACTTGCGTGCGCCGCCGGCCATCGCCGGGACGGCCTCCTCCACGAAGTGCGCCTGGCCGCACGGTCCCTGGTTCGCCGTCTTCGCCAGACCCGGGAGCCAGTCCAGCGCGACGTCGCCGCGGCCCAGCGCGAACAACGCCCGCCCGGCGTCCGCGGGCCACGCCGGGTACGCGCCGTTCCACTGGTGGTCGGGCCGCAGGCTGAAGGCGGCGTCCGCGTCGTACGGCGACAGCGCCCGCATCCAGGTCGGCGTCTGCAGCTCCCGCTGGAAGAAGTCGACCATCTCGGCCCGCTGCGTCTCGGACAGGTCGTCGGCCATCGTCGTACCGACGATGTTGAAGTCGTAGCAGTGCCGGACCGGGAACAGGGTGCCGTCCGGCTGCCGGGCGTGCCAGAAGCCGGCGCCCTCGATGTACAGCTCGTTGACGTGCCCGGCCTGCTCGTCGGCCTCCTTGCGCAGCAGCTCGGCCTGGTCGCTGGAGCCGTCCCGTTCTGCGACCTCGGCGGCCACCCGCAGGCACCAGACGTTCGCCGCGTTGAAGCTGGCGACCTCGTGGATGTAGCTGCTGACGCACTCCATCAGGTTGTCGATACCGCCGTAGTCGGCGAGTGCGTGGTCCTTGCGCAGTCCGCGCCACGCCGTCGCCCAGTCGTGCAGGTGCTCCGCGACCGGCTTGCGGGCGGTCTCGCGACCGACCGGCGCGGCCAGGAAGTCACCGTCCCCGGTGAACCGCACGTAGTCGCGGACCAGCCGGGTCATCGCGAAGTCGTTGACCGAGTACCAGTAGCCGACCGGTCCACCGGTCAGCCACTCGGTCCCGAAGTGCGCGTGGGTGTCGAGGTCGATCCAGTGCTCGATGTGCCGCCGCATCGGCTCGGGGTCGAGCAGCGCGTGGGTCAGCGAGGAGAGGCTGTAGTCCCAGATGAACGTCGTGGTCTGCCAGTACCGCGGCATCAACGTGTCGTACGTCCGGCCCAGCACGCTCGCCGGGTTGTCCCGGCGGAACCAGATCACCCCGAGCACACCCCACCAGTACAGCTTGCGCAGCGCCTCGTTCGACGTCTCCAGGATCGGCAACGATCCGCTGAACCCGTCACCTGCCGGGTCGAACGCGTCAGCCAGCGCCTTGTCCCACAGCTGCTCGGCCGCAGCCAGCACCGCCGGTACGTCGGCCACGCAGGCGTCGTAGTGCTCAGCTGCCTCGGCGGCGGTTCCGGTGAGGACGTGCACGTACCCCAGCCGCGCCTGGCCGGCGGAGTCGAGCGTCAGTGTCGTCTCGATCACCGACTGCCCACGCACCTCCCCCGGCCCGTCGAACCCCTGCAGGCTCACCGCCGACGCCGACTCACCGGTGCCCAGCAGCGCGACCCGGCCCTCGGAAGCGGCCAGCGTGTTCGGCTCCGACGGCGGCTCCGGGCGCAACCAGCCGCTCGGCGAGCGGGTCGCCGTACTGGCGAGCGCCAGCCCGATCCGCACCTCCCGTCCAGGCGTGCCCTCGATCTCGAGCTGTACGACGACCGCCGGGCGCCCCGGCGCACAGGCCGTCGTGGTGCGCAGCGACAGCCCGTCGACCGTCGTCGAGCGCACCACGTGATCGGGCCGCCAGACCACCTCGACCTGACCGCCGTACGAGCGGGCCAGCCGGCCGTCGACGTACAGCTGACCGGTGATGCAGTCGCCGTGCGAGTACGGCGGGAAGTTGACGCTGCGCACGGCGAACACGTCCAGGTCGACCTGCGCGGTGCCGAGGAAGTTGGTCAGCCCCGGCGGGTTGAACATGTCGTCGTAGCTGTGGACGAGAACGTCGCTGGCGAGATCACCTGAGCGGGGGATGGTCATACGGAAGCCCAATCGGTGTTCGGGAGCAGGGGGTACCAGCCCGGCCTGGCCGGGTCGCGGTCGTACGGGTAGGGGCCGAGCTCGCGGAACAGCTCGGCGTACTCGGCGAGCTTGTCGCGGTCCAGCTCGACGCCCAGACCGGGTCCGTCCGGTACGGCGATCGCGCCGTCGGCGTACGGAAGCTTGCCGCCGGCAATGATGTCGTCGCGCAGGTGGTGGTAGTGCGCGTCCGCGGCGAAGGCCAGGTTCGGTACGACGGCGCCGAGCTGCAGCATGGTGGACAGCTGGATGCCCAGCTCGCCCGACGAGTGCACGGCCACGCCGAGCTGGAAGGTCTCGCAGACCCCGGCGGCCTTGACGCACGGGCGGATGCCACCCCAGAAGGTGGTGTCGAGCAGGATCACGTCGACCGCGGGGTCGCGGACGTTCGCGGCCAGCTGCTCGAAGTTCACCACCACGGTGTTGGTGGCCAGCGGGATCGGCGTCTTGTCCCGGACCCGCCGCATCCCGTTCATCCCCCAGGTCGGGTCCTCGAGGTAGTCGTTGTCGAGATCCTCGATCCCGTGAGCGAAGCGGAGCGCCTCCTCGACGCTGAAGGCGCCGTTCGGGTCGAACCGGACGCGGTGCCCGGGGAACGCCTCGGCCAGCGCCCGGAAGCACTCGCGCTCGTAGTCCGGCGGGAAGACGCCGCCCTTGAGCTTGTGCACGCTGAAGCCGTGCTCGTCGACCAGCGCCCGCGCGTGCTTGACCAACTGCTCCGGCGTACTGATCTCGCCGGTGCCGTCCTCGGCCGCGTGGCGGAAGAACAGGTAGCTCGCGAACGGCACCTTCTCCCGGACCTTGCCGCCGAGCAGCTCGTGCACGGGCACGCCGAGGTGCCGGCCCTGCAGGTCGAGACATGCGAACTCGATGGCCGCCAGCAACTGGGTGCGGTTGTTGTAGAGGCTCGCCGTCGGGTTGGCCAGCATCCAGCGCAGCGCCTCGGTGCGCGCCGGATCGTGCCCGACCAGGTACTGCTTCAGCCCGGTGATGGCGTCCTCGGCACTCTGCCCGCCGCCGCCCATCTCGCCGAGGCCGATCAGCCCGTTGTCGGCCTCGACCTCGACCACGGTCCGGACGAACCGTCCCCAGTGCGCGCCGTTGCTGTGCCGCAACGGTGCTTCGAGCGGCACGGTCACCGTGGTCGCCCGGATGTCGACGATCTTCACTTGGTCTCCTCCGGCAGTACGACGGCCAGCCCGGCGGTCAGCCCGCCGTCGACCTTCACGTCGGCCCCGGTGACGAAGGCCGCCGCCGGGGAGGTGAGGAAATGGATGACCTCGGCAACTTCCCCGGGGGTCGCCACCCGGCCGAGCGGGTGCGAACGGCCCCACTCGGCGACCACCTCGTCGGTGGACCGTCCGCCGGAGAACTCCGCGGCCGCCGAACGCAGCATCGGTGTGTCCACCGAGCCCGGGCAGACCGCGTTGACCCGGATGCCGTCGGCGGCGTGGTCCACAGCCATCGCGCGGACGAGTGAGAGCAGGGCGCCCTTGCCCATCGAGTACGCCGCCACGCCGTGCTGCGCGGCGTACGCCTGGACGGAGGAGACGACCACGACGCTGCCGCCGCGCGACAGCAGCGGGACGAAGGACCGGCAGGCGAAGAAGACACCGCCGACGTTGATGGTCATCACGTCGTCGTACACCGTGTCCGGCGTCTCGACGACCGTGCCGTAGCGCTGTACGCCGGCCGCGCAGACGAGGGCGGACAAGGGTTCTCCACCGAGTGCTGCCGAGACCTGCCCGGCCGCGGCGGCCAGGGCATCCCGGTCGCCGACGTCGACGGTCAGAGCGTTGACCTGGTCGCCCAGCTCGGCCCGCAGAGCGGCCAGGGCCTCGGTGTCCCGGTCGAGCACGAAGACTCGTGCTCCTGCTGCGACGAAGCGCTCGACAGCGCCCCGCCCGATGCCGGCTGCACCACCGGTCACCACCACCTGTGACATCTGAGGATCCTCCGAGAGATCAGAACTGGCCGAGGGCGAGGCCCCGGGAGAAGAAGCGCTGGGCGGCGAGGAAGAGCACGACGGTCGGTAGCGACACCAGGAGGCCGCCGGCCAGCACGGTGGGCAGCGCCGCGCCGCCGTACGTGCTCTGCAGGCCGGTCAGGGCCGGCATGATCGGCCGGACCGTGTCGGACTGGCTCAGCGTCAGGCCGAGCAGCAGGTCGTTCCAGACGAACGTCGCCTGCAGGATGAAGATCGCGGCCAGCGCGCTGCCGGCCATCGGCAGGTAGATGCTGCGGAAGATCCGGAACAGACTGCCCCCGTCGACGACCGCGGCCTCGAACACGCTGCGGGCGATCCCGGTGAAGAAGTTGCGCATCACGAAGGCCGAGAACGGCACGCTGATCGCGGTGTAGACGAGCACCATGCCGAGCTTGGTGTCGTACAGGCCGGAGCTGGCGTAGCCGGAGAACAGCGGCATCAGGACCATCTGCAGCGGGAAGATCGTGCCGCCGAAGATGAACACGAACCACGCGAAGCCGTGCTTGAGCCGCAGGGCGACGATCGCGTAGCCGGCCGCGGCACCGATCAGGACCGCGAGCACCGGCGCCACCACGCTGTACAGCGTGGTCGCGAGCACCGTGCCACCGAGCGCGGCCTTGTCCCAGGCGTCGGCGAAGTTGGCGAACAGCGAGAACCCGTCCGGCTTCCAGACCGTCGCCGCGTCGTACCCGTCGACCGGCTTGGCCGCGTTCACGACCAGCAGGTACACCGGCGCCAGCCAGATCAGTCCGAGGACGGCGAGCACGACCGTCCGGACCGGGCCCGAGGAGGTGTTCTTCATCGGGAGTCCCCGTCCGCGAGCTGGTAGCGCAGGTAGAGCACCGACGCGGCGAAGGTGACCAGGCTGAGGAACAGCGCGATCGCCGCGCCCTGGCCGTAGTCGTTGAGCACGAAGGTCTCCTTGTACATCGACAGCGCGAGCGTCTCCGACGACGTCCCGGGGCCGCCCTGCGTCATCACCCAGACCACGTCGAAGGTCTTGAGGCTGCCGACGATGGACAGGCCGATCACGACGGTGGTGATCGGCCGCAGCTGCGGCCAGAGCTGGTGCCGGAACATCCGGAAGCCCTCGGCGCCGTCCAGCTTGGCGGCCTCCAGCGGCTCGGCCGGGATGGACTGCAGCCCGACCACGAAGAGCAGCGCGTTCACGCCGGCCGCCTGCCAGGTGACCGCCACGATCATCATCAGCGTGTTGCCCGGACCGGCCTGCAGCCAGCCGGTGCTCGCGCCCGGCAGCCCGAAGAAGCCGAGCGCCTGACCGAGCGCGCCGTCCGGCTGCAGCACGAAGCCCCAGATGACGCCGACGGCCACGCCGGAAATCGCGTACGGCAGCAGGAACGGCAGGCGCAGCCAGGTGCCCCACTTGTGCCCGTACGTCAGGACCGCGATGACCAGACCGAGGGCCACCGGCAGGGTGACCATCCCGACCACCCACAGCAGCGTGTTGGTCAGCGCCCCGACCAGGTCTGGGTCGCTGAACATCGCCTTGTAGTTGGTCAGTCCGGACCACACCGGCGAGCCGAGGCCGTCGTAGTCGGTGAAGCTGACGTACGTCGTCCACAGGAACGGCAGGTAGAGCAGCAGCGCGACGACGCCGACGGCCGGCAGTCCGAACAGCGGCGCCGCCCGGCCACCAGTACGGGCGTCGCGCTTGATCCGGACCGGTCGCTCGGGTGGGAGCATCCGGACCGGAGCCGGGCGCTGGGTGGTCGAGCTCACTTCTGCTCGGCCCAGTACTTGTCCGCCTCGTCCTGGATCTTCTGCAGGCCGGGCATCGGGTCACCGGGCTTGGTGACGAACGCGCCGAACACCTCCAGCGCCTTGGTCGCGACCGGCACCGGCGTCGCCTCGAACCAGCGGTTGATCAGCCGGTAGCCCTCGCCGCCGACGTCCTTGTTCAGCGCGGCCAGGCTCGGGTCCTTGACCTCGGCCTTCGGGTTGAAGGACAGGTCCCCGCGGGCGTTGGCCCAGGCGGTCTGCGCCTGCGGGCTCACCCACCAGTCGGTCCACTTGGTGACCGTCGAGCTGTGCTCGCTCTTCGCGGCCGAGCAGACCGGGCCGGTCTCGAAGATCATCGAGGTCTTCGGCAGCGCCGCGTTCACGTTCGGGATCACGAAGAAGTCGTAGTCGGTACCGGCCTTCATCTTCAGCGTGTTCAGCGAGCCGCTGAACCAGGTGCCGAAGTTGATCATCGCGACGTCGCCGTTCTTCAGCTGGCTCTGCGGCTCGGTCTTCGAGCCCGGGTCGCTGAAGTAGCCGGCCTCGATCAGCTTCTTCCAGTCGTTCATCACCTCGACCACGGCCGAGTCGGTGTACTTGGCCTCACCGCTCGCGAGCTTGTCGTAGAGGTCCGGGTCCTTGCCGGCCAGCAGCGTCTCGAACCAGACGAAGCTGAACAGGATGTTGGTCTGGTAGAACGGCTTCACCCCGGCCGCCTTGACCTTGTCGGCGACGGCCAGCAGCTCCGGCCAGGTCTTCGGGGTCGCGGTGATCCCGGCCTTCTTGAAGACGGCCTTGTTGTAGTACATCACCCAGTAGCCGGCGTTCAGCGGGACGCAGTACTGCTTGTCGTCGTAGGTGAAGTACGGCTTCAGCGCCTCAGGGATGTTGCCGTCGGCAACCGCCTTGGTCCACTGGTCGGTGGTCTCGGCGACCAGGTTCTGGTCGACCAGGTCCTCCAGCTCCTTGCCGGTGTGCCAAGTGAACAGGTCCGCCTTCTCCTTGGTCCGGAACGACGAACGGATGAACGCGGTGTAGCTGTTGGAGTCGGAGTACCCGACCGGCTCCAGCCCGACCCCGGCGTCCTTCTGGCCCGCGGCACCGACCTGGACGAACGCGTCCTTCCAGCCGCCCTTGTCGTTGTAGAACTTCAGCGAGTCGACGGGCTTGTCCTCACCCTTCGCGGCCGGGGAACTGCCGCCGCCGCAGGCGGACAGGGCGAGCGCGCCGGCGACCGCGAGTGCGGTGAGCGCGGTGCTGCGATGCGTGAAGCGTGACATGGTCGACCTCTCGGCTCAGGGGTGCTGGACGCGTTGGTTGATGACGGCGAGGACGCCGTCCAGGTGTTCACGGGTGAGCCGCTCGGCCAGCTCGACGTCGCCGTCCTGGACGGCGGTGTAGATGGCCCGGTGCTCGTCGAGGTCGGTCTGCGCCTCGCCGTGGATGAACAGGATCTCGAGCTGCTCACGGACGTTGACGACGGTGACCGACTCGACCACCTCGGCCAGCGTCGCGTTGCCGGAGGCCTGCGCGAGGTTGCGGTGGAAGTCCATGTTGACCTCGGCCAGCCGGGCGTGGTCGCCGGAGGCGATCAGCTCCTCGGCCGCGGCCAGGTCGCCGGCCATCCGGTTCAGCGCCGCGCCGGTCCGGACCCGGGCCGCCAGCGCGGCGACCGGCGGCTCGATCAGGGCCCGGGCCTGGAGCAGCTCCACCAGCCGGTCCGCCGACGGCGGCGGAGCGAGCGGGTTGGCCAGGACCAGCCGGCCGATGTGCGATCCGACGTACACGCCGGAGCCGTGCCGCAGCTCGACCGCTCCGGTCGCCTCCAGCCGCCGCAACGCCTCGCGGATCGTCGGTACGGCGACCTTGAACCGCTCGGCCAGCGAGCGGACCGACTCGAACTGGTCGCCGGAGGCCAGCCTGCGGTCGGCGATCAGGGACAGCATCGACGCGGCCAGGTCGTCGAGCAGGCTGCGGCGGGCGACGCCACCCGACGTACTCATCGCAGGCCGTTCGGGGTGAGCGTGACGCCGGTGAAGCGCGGGCGGTAGATGCTCACGTCGGCGTACAGGTCGTTGTTGGCGTCGAGGCTGTTCACGTTGTAGCTGACCAGCAGCTCGTTGCCGCGGCGCAGGTCGGGGTGCTCGTGGGAGTTGTAGGTGATGATGTCGGCGTCGCCGTAGCTGCCTCCGGCGCCGGTCTCGGGCGTGCGGTACAGCTCGGTCTTGTTGACGAACGGGCCGGTCGGCGAGCAGGAGAAGTAGCCGACGACGCGATCGCTGAACAGCTCGGTGGTGTCGTGCGTGACCAGGAGGTACCCGTCACGCCAGCGGGTGACGCTGTGCTCGTTGGCGACGCCTTCGAGGACTCGCGCGGACGCGGTCTCGTCCGACGACCAGCCGGTGCCGGTCCAGTACTGCCAGGGCGCGCCGGCCAGGTCGTCGCCGCGGACCCGGGCGACGTGCTCGTACTTCGACGCACCGAGGTCCTCCACGCCGTACACGTAGGTGAAGGGGCCCTCGCGGAGCAGCCAGCCGGACCACTGGATGTTGGCTGACGACGGCAGTGGGATGAGCTTCTGCAGCTTCAGCGTCTTGCTGTCGAACCTGGCCAGCGAGTTGGCCGCCCAGCGCCAGTCCCACTGGCCGGTCCCGGTCCGCTCGAACCGGAGCGCGGTGACGTCGAGGTTCCGGCCGGCCTTGCTCGTCCCGGCGGCACCGAACCAGTACCAGCCGTTGCTGGGCGGAGGCAGCAGCGCGGTGGGATCGGACGCGGTGCCGCCGGTGACGGTCTGGAGGGACTTGCCGCGCTGCACCATGAACGAGTTGTTGATGAACGGCGTGGTGGTCGGACGGCTGCCGTCGGCGTTGACCGGGCCGAGGAAGGTGTCGGAGAAGATCCACGCCGTCCGGCCGCCGGGCAGGCGGACCGAGTACGTGCTGTCCGCGCCGGTCCAGCCCTTGCCCGTGTCGCTGTAGGCGTTGAACAGGCTCTCGGGCGCCGCGTGCGGCCGCGCGGTCGCCGTCCAGCTCGTCCGGACGGCGGCACAGCTCTGCTCGCCGGTCCGGGGCGCGAATGCGTGCGCCGGACCGGAAACGGTCGTCGGGGAGCGGAAGGTGCCGACCTGGGGGCGTGGCGTCGGGTTGTCACCGGCGGCCGCGGGCAGGCCGGTCACGGCGGTCGCCGCGATCAGCGTTCCGGTGGCGATCCACCGGCGGCGTGACTTGTTGTCTCTCACCATGACCCACCTCGACAGAAATTGACCTTGAGGAAAATGATCTGATCACTTGGTCATTAGCCTGTCAAGAGTCAGGGATCAGCCAGGGCCGCGCTTCGGCCGGTGATGAACCGGCGGATGGCAGGATCGGGGTATGAAGAACCTGATCATCAAGTTGCTGGCCAACGCGGTCGCGCTGGCGGTCGCCAGCTGGGTCGTCGGCGGGATCACGCTGGAGGGGGCGACCACCGGCAAGCGGGTGCTCACGCTGCTGATCGTCGCGGCCATCTTCGGCGTCGTGAACGCGGTGGTGAAGCCGGTCGCGAAGCTGGTCTCGCTGCCGTTCATCATCCTGACGCTGGGCCTGCTGATCTTCGTGATCAACGCCCTGATGCTGCTGCTCACCTCGTGGATCACCGGCAAGCTCGACGTCCAGTTCCACGTCGACGGGTTCGGGGCGGCGCTGCTCGGGTCGCTGGTGATCACGCTGGTCGGCGTCCTGCTGAACGCCGTCCTGCCCGACAAGGCCGAGATCCGCTGACGTGCGGCACGTCGAGGTCGTCTGCACGGGCAACATCTGCCGCTCACCGGTCGGCGAGGTGGTGCTGCGCGCCAAGCTCGCCGCGGCCGGCCTCGACGACGTCGTGGTGACCAGCTCGGGCACCAGCGGCTGGCACATCGGCGACCCGATGGACTCCCGCGCCGCGGCCGCGCTCCGCCGGCGCGGGTACGACGGCAGCGCGCACCGCGCGCAGGAGTTCCGCAGCTGCTGGTTCGCCGAGCGCGACCTGGTGCTGGCGATGGACTCCGGGCACCTGTCCGCGCTGAACCGCCGGCTCGGCACCGAGCCGGTACCGGTCGAGCTGTTCGCCGACGTCGACGTACCGGACCCGTACTACGGGGAGGACGAGGGCTTCGACGAGGTCCTCGACCAGATCGAGAAAGCCGCGGACCTCTGGGTCACGCGGCTCTCCCGATGAAGCCTTACGGCTGGCCGATCTCCGCCTTCAGCGCGGTGAACCACTCGACGCTCGCGTCGAACTCCTTGCCACCGGCGATCCGCGGGAACTCGATCGCGCGCAGCTCGTCGCCGCGCTCCTCGTCGTGCCCGACCACGCCGGACTCACCGCGCAGCGCCGCGTCGACGGCGTAGTCGGTGCACTCCTTGATCAGCGCCAGGTCCTTGTCGTTGGCCGCGGCCGACCGGCTGAAGTAGCCGCTCTTCTGGACCATCGTCTTCTCGGCGCCGATCCGCTCGGCGAACTGCTTGGCGAACCAGGCGCCCGGGTTGATGGTGTCGAGCTTGACGTGCCCGAACGGGTCGCGGCCGACCTCCTCGCCCCGCGCCTCCAGCTCGGCCACGATCGCCGGGACGCCGGCGCCCTCGGACAGGAAGATGTTGACGCAGTCGTTCTCGTCCATGACCGCCTTGAGGCGCTCGGCCTCGGCGTCCAGGTCGATCGATGCCTCCGGCACGTACACGGCGTGCACGTCCCAGCCGCCGGACGTCAGGCCGATGCCCGGGTTCCACTCCTGGGCCTTGACCCACTCGCGGTAGGCCAGCGCGGTCGCGGCGGTCAGCCAGCCGCAGTTGCGGCCCATCACCTCGTGGACGACGAGCATCCGCGGGTTCGAGCTGTGCTCGGCGATCACGTTGCGGGCGAACAGCGCGCCCTGCTCGGCCGCCGTCCAGGCACCCAGGCTCTGCCGGATCGGGATCACGTCGTTGTCGATCGTCTTCGGCAGCCCGACCACGGTCAGCTCGTAGTCGTGCTCGTGCAGGTACGCCGCGAGGTCGGCGGCGGTGGTGTTCGTGTCGTCGCCGCCGATCGTGTGCAGCACGTCGACGCCGTCGGCGACCAGCCGCTCGGCCGCGACCTGCAGCGCGTTCTGGCCGTCGGCGATCAGGCCGCGCTTGACCAGGTCGGCGGTGTTGGTCAGCTTCACCCGGCTGTTGCCGATCGGGCTGCCGCCGAACTGGTGCAGCAGGCCGGCCTTGGCGCGGACCTCGGGCGTCACGTCGACGTACCGGCCGCTGAGCAGACCGTGGTAGCCGTTCAGGTATCCGATGATCTCCACGTCCGGCGCCACCTCGGTGTAGCGCTGGATCAGCCCGCCGACGGCGGACGACAGGCAGGGCGCGAGCCCGCCCGCGGTGAGAAGGGCAACTCTGCGGACAGGCTTGTCGGCAGCCATGGGTCAGGGTCCTTCCGAAGGTCGCTGAAGTCGCTCCCAGCGTAGTGAGGCAGACCACTTCCGGCGCTGGTCGGGGCCCACCAGGCGGACAGCGGCGACTTCGGTACCCGGCTTGGCCGACTTCGGTATCGGGCCTGGCCGCAGGTCTGTCGCTGAGTCCGGGGTGGCCGCCAGACTGCGGGGATGGGTCTGCAGCCACGGGGCATCTCGTACGTTCCCGCGAGCACGCCGGACGTCGTACGGGGTGATCTGCGGGCGATCGCGGAGGAGCTGCACTGCGACACGGTGATGCTGATCGAGTCCGATCCCGAGCGGCACCGGGCGGCCGCGGAGTACGCGTTGCAGCTCGGGCTGGACGTGTGGATCCGGCCGTCGGTCGAGGACCGGCCGCACCGGGAGCTGCTGGAGCGGCTGGCCGGTACGGCGGCCATGGCCGAGGAGCTGCGGCAGCGCTACCCGGGTCGGGTGACGCTGCTGGTCGGCAACGAGTTCTCGCTGACCACGCCGGGGATGCTGCCGGGGCCGCGGGTGTTCGTGCGGGTGCAGGTGCTGGTGCGCTGGCGGCGGTTCTTCGACCGGCGGATCACGCGGAAGCTCGGCGTACTGCTGAAGGCGGCGCTGGCGATCGCCCGGGAGTCGTTCCACGGACCGGTCAGCTACGCGGCCGGCTACTGGGAGCAGGTCGACTGGTCGGGCTTCGACGTGGTCGGGGTGAACTTCTACCGCTTCGGGACGGATGCTGCAGCGTACGAGAAGCAGCTGCGTGAGCTGGTCGACCGGTCGGACAAGCCGGTGGTGATCACCGAGTTCGGCTGCGGCTCGTTCGTCGGGGCCGACCGGCGGGGGCCGGGGTCGTTCCTGATCGTCAACTGGTTCGCCACGCCGCCGCGGGTCCGGGAGGGGTACCAGCGCGACGAGGCGACGCAGGCGGCGTACCTGGGTGAGCTGATCGACCTGTACGACGCGAGCGGTGTCCAGGGCTGTTTCGTCTTCACCTACGCGATGCAGGACTTCCCGCACTGGTCGGACCCGGTGTTCGATCTCGACATGGCCGGTTTCGGCGTCGTGAAGATCCCGGTGAACGAGCCCGATCGGCGGCAGCCGAAGGAGTCGTTCGCCGTGGTCGCGCGGAAGTACTCAGCGTAGGGGGACGGCACGCGGCGGCACCGGGGTCGAGACGACGAACGAGCTGTTCGTCGAGCCGTGCACGTTGAGCTTGTCCAGCAGCCCTTCCAGCGCGTCGATCGCGGGGACCTGGACGCGGATCAGGAAGCAGTCCTCGCCGGAGATCCGGTGGCACTCGACCACCTCCGGGGTCCGCTCGGCCAGCTCGATGATCCGCGGAATCTGGCCCGGGCCGGGCTTCAGCCGCACCCAGGCCGCGACCGGCAGCCCGAGCGCGGCCGGGTCGAGGTCGAGACGGTAGCCGCGGATGACGCCGGACTCCTCCAGCTTGGTCACGCGCTCGCGGACCGTCGGGCCCGAGACGCCGAGCTTGCGCGCGAGCTCGGTGGTCCGGGCGCGGGGGTCGGCCATCAGCTCGGTCAGCAATCGGATGTTCAACTCATCCATGGAAATCCTTTCAGACCCGCAAGTTGTCTGGCTTTCTTCCTTCAGAACGCCATGCCATCGGCGGTTGCGTCTTCCTACCGTAGACCCTGTGAAACCCGTCCTCGCCGCCGCGGCAACCGTCGTGCTCTGGGCCTCCGCGTTCGTCGCCATCCGGCACACCGGCACCGAGTTCTCCGCCGGCGCCCTGTCGCTGGCCCGCCTCCTGGTCGGCAGCGTCCTGCTCGGCGCCTTCCTGCTCGTACGCCGTACCGAAGCCCCCGCCGTCCGCCGCTGGCCCGCCAAGCACGACTGGCCGCTGCTGCTGGCCTGCGGGCTGCTCTGGTTCGGCGTCTACAACCTGACCCTGAACGAAGCAGAGCGCCGCCTCGACGCGGGCACGGCGGCGATGCTCGTGCACATCGCGCCGCTGCTGATCGCGCTGCTCGCCGGACTCACGCTCGGCGAGGGCTTCCCGCGGCCGCTCGTCATCGGCAGCCTGGTCGCCTTCGCCGGCGTCGTGGTGATCGGTACGTCGACCTCCACCGGCCGCGCGGAGACCTGGGGCGTCGTCCTCTGCGTCACCGCCGCCATCTCGTACGCCGTCGGCGTCGTCACCCAGAAGCCGCTGCTCAACCGCCTGCCCGCCGCCGAGGTCACCTGGCTGGCCTGCACCATCGGCGCCGTCGTCTGCCTGCCCTTCGCCCCGGCGCTGCTCACCGAACTCCGGACCGCGAGCACCGCAACGATCTGGTGGGTCGTCTACCTAGGCGCCTTCCCCACCGCCCTCGGCTTCACCACCTGGGCCTACGCCCTCCGCCGCTCCACCGCCGGCCGCATGGGCGTCACCGTGTACGCCGTACCGGTCGTCGCCATCCTCCTCGGCCGGCTCCTCCTCAACGAGACCCCCGCCACCCTCGCCATCGCCGGCGGCGCGCTCTGCCTGGTCGGCGTTGCAATCTCCCGCCGCAAGGACACCCCCGCCCGAGTGAAGGAGCCGGCCCGATGAAGTTCGGACTCTTCGTCCCCCCCGGGGCTGGCGAATGGACCTGATCGAACTCGCCGACCCGATCGACCAGTGGGAGGCGATGACCGCCGTCGCCCGCGCGGCCGACGCCGGCCCCTGGGACTCGATCTGGCTCTTCGACCACTTCCACACCGTCCCCGAACCGGCCCGCGAGACCGTCTTCGCTTGTACGCCGGGCGCGGCGCGTGCTGGTCGGAGCACGAGTGGACGGCGTACGGGTATCCGTGGACCAGCCTCAAGGACCGAATGGGCTCCTTCGCCGAGTCGGTCGAGCTGATCCACCGGCTGTGGACCGAGGACGATGTCGTCTTCCACGGCAAGTACCACTCGGTCGACAAGCCGTACGTCGAACCGCGGCGCAAGCCGCCGCTGTGGATCGGCGGCGGGGGCGAGAAGGTCACGCTCAAACTGGCCGCGCAGTACGCCGACGCCTGCAACTTCGGAACCGGCGTCGTCGACACGATCCGGCGCAAGCTCGCCGTACTGCGCACGCACTGCAACGCGGTCGGGCGTGACTACGACGCGATCGTGAAGTCGACCAGCATCAACGTGTTCCCGGTCGAGGCCGGCGCCGACCCCGTCACCGCGACGGCGAAGGCGCGTGGCCGCTACTCGTTGGAGGAGTTCCGCGAGATCGGCAACGGCGGTGGGCTCGAAGGGCTGCGGGCCGAGGTCGTGACCGCCAAGCAACTGCGGATCCAACTGGAGCAGTTGGCCGAGGTCGGGATCGAGTACGTGATCGTTTACATCCCGGGCGTCGCCTACGACCACGAACCGTTGCAGCGGTTCGCGGCGGACGTCGTACCGGGGTTCAGGGCTTGATGCCGCGCAGCTGCGCGTGGATGCCGCCGTACGCGTCGGTCTTGGGGAGCAGCCGCTTCGGGACCTTGGTGACGACGCTGTAGTTGGCGTCGACCACGTTCGCCAGCGGGACCTCGCTGACCTGGCTGAGCAGCTGGTAGGCGTCCAGCTTGTCCAGGCCGTACAGCTCGCCGAGCCAGGCGACCATGTCGACCTGGCCGGTGCGCCAGGCGTCCTCCAGCGGGCGGCTCGACCCGACGACGGCCAGGTGGTCGTCGGTCTCCAGCCGCGGCCAGGCCGGGCCGGGGGTCTTGATCAGCTCGACCAGCATCACCACGTT
The DNA here is from genome assembly GCF_040681455.1 of Kribbella sp. NPDC051770. Taxonomy (NCBI): domain Bacteria; kingdom Bacillati; phylum Actinomycetota; class Actinomycetes; order Propionibacteriales; family Kribbellaceae; genus Kribbella; species Kribbella sp. NPDC051770. The sequence goes on from NZ_JBFAYT010000004.1 coordinate 356,200, forward strand.
CATCGCGCCCTCGACCGCCGTACCGCAGGACTCGCCCTCGCCCTGGCGGTAGTGACCGTCGCCGACCGAGAACAGGGCGCCCTCGACGTTGACGCGCAGGTAGCACGTCGTACCGGCCTTCATCTCGGGCGTGTCCATGTTGCCGCCGAAGTAGTCCGGGACCAGCGACGAGCGGACCTCGAACGCCGCCGGGGCGACGCCGACCGTGCCGAGCATGGTGTTGATCGGCAGCGCCAGCTCGAAGTCGCTGCCCTGGGCCTGGAAGCCGACGGTCTGGTTCGCGGTGTCGACCTCGTAGATCCAGGTCCGCTCCGGCAGCGGGTCCTGGAGGGTGGCGGTCTTGTCGGTGCTGGTCAGGCCGCCGAAGAACGGGATCGTCGCCGACGCGCCCCAGCTGCGGGCCGGGGTCAGCTCGACGAAGTGCAGCGCGAGCGTGTCCCCCGGCTCGGCGCCCTCGACGTAGAAGGGGCCGGTCTGCGGGTTCACGAAGGGCATGTTCAGGCTGACGCTGGCCAGATCCGTCGTACTGCGGAGGCTGCCGGAGAACGCGTCCTCGGTCCAGAGCCGCAGCAGGCTGCCCGGTTGGACGCGGCGGACCGGCGCGGCACCGCCGAAGGTCCAGGTGAGCTGCTCTTTGGCCGGGGAGAATTCGACGATGTCCACGCGGAAAAGCTACGCCTGGTGTTCGGTCCTTCGCGACTGATCAGCGGGTTCTCAGCGGATTCTCAAACAGAGCGCATAAAGTCACTTGGCGGACAGGAACGGACAACGCGGGGAGCGAACGATGCGGGTACTGGTGGTGGACGACGACCGGGCGGTCCGGGACTCGCTGCGCCGTTCGCTGGAGTTCAACGACTTCGAGGTCGTGACGGCCTCCGACGGCGCCGAGGCGCTCGCCGTGATCGGCAACGTCGAGCCCGACGTGGTCGTGATGGACGTGATGATGCCGCGCCTCGACGGCCTGGAGACCACCAAGGCCCTGCGGGCCGCGGGCAACAACGTCCCGATCCTGGTCCTCACCGCCCGCGACGCCGTCGCCGACCGCGTCGACGGCCTGGACGCCGGCGGCGACGACTACCTGACCAAGCCCTTCGCGCTGGAGGAGCTGCTGGCCCGCCTGCGCGCCCTCCTCCGCCGCAGCGCCACCCCCGGCGAAGGCGGCCCCCGCGGCGAGGTCCTCCAGTACGCCGACCTGGTCGTCGACGTCGACGCCCACGAGGTCCACCGCGGCGAGGTCGCGATCCAGCTCACCCGCACCGAGTTCTCCCTGCTGGAGCTCCTGATCCGCAACCCCCGCCGCGTCCTCGAACGCGCCGTCATCCTGGACGCGGTGTGGGGCTACGACTTCCCGACCACCGCCAACTCCCTCGAGGTCTACGTCGGCTACCTGCGCCGCAAAACCGAGGTCAACGGGCTGCCCCGGCTGATCCACACGGTCCGCGGCATTGGCTACGTGCTGAGAGACACGCCACCGTGAGCTCGGAGCCTCCGGAGTTCCCGTCGTACGCCGACGACCGCGTTCCCCCGAGCGGGCCTGAGCGTGAGGCTGACGCGAGTATGCCGAGCACGAGTGGCGCCGCGTCCGACGGCAGCAGCGTCCTCCCCGGCGCGACCGGGCGCGGACCTGACGCGAGTGCGCCAGACACCGGCGGAGACGCTGGCAGGCAAGACACGGATGCGCCGGGCACGAGCGGCGGCCCGGCGGACGGCGGCAGCGTCCTCCCCGGCGCGGCGGAGCGCGGATCTGACGCGCGCACACCAGGCGCTGGCGACGACGCACGCACGCCTGCCGCGGGAACGCCGGGCACGAGCGGCGACGCCGGCGCCCGTACGTCGGGTGCAAGCGGTGTGACCACACCCCGGCCACGCGCCGAGCACGCGGCGACGACTGCATCCGGCGGTGACGCAAGTGCTTCGATCGCGAGTACTGGCGGCGCCAGCACACCCGGACCGCGCGCTGAGCGCGACGCCGGATCGGCTGCGTCCGGCGGACGCATCCCCCCGACTCCGAGTCCGCGGCCGAGCGCGCTTGGGCCAGCGCGGTCGGGTGGACCTGGGACCGGGCAAGGGCTGATCCCGCCGACGCCCAGCCCCCGCCCAGCGACGCCCGGTGCCAGTAGGCCCGGGCCCGGCAGGCCGGGCTCTGGCGGACCCGGCTCTGGTGGGTCTGGCTCCGGCCGGCTCGGCTCCGGCGGGTCTGGCTCCGGTGGCCGCGGCTACCTCGGCGCTGGCGGCCCCGGCGGCGGAGCGCCCGGCACGTCCGGCTCCGCTGGGATCGGCGCGCCTGGCTCCGGCGGGCTTGACGGGTCTGGCGCGGGTGGCCCCGGTGGACCTGGTTCAGCTGGGCCTGGTGGATCCAGCTCCAGCGGGGCTGAGGTCCGGCGGTCCAACGGCACCGTCCCCAACCGGATCACCGCGACAGCCGCGCGCACGCAGAGCTGGTGGCAGGAGAAGCTGCACCGGCTGAGCCTGCACGCTCGCGTCACGCTGCTAGCCGCCGTGGCCGTCGGGTTCGCGGTGGCGCTGGTCAGCGTTTCGGCGTACGTGACCGTGCGCCAGCAGATGTACCAGAACCTCGACAACAGCCTCGTCGACCGCGCCGGCCAGGCCGCCAGCCGCGGGATCCTCACCAACCTGACCAACTTGCAGGAGGTCTCGCCGGACGCGCTCGGGCTGAGTGACATCAAGCTCGGGCTGCTCGGCGCGGACGGGCAGCAGTTCGGTGCCGACCCGCAGTACCTGCCGCCGATGGGCTCGGCCGAGCAGGAGGTCGCGGTCGGGCAGGGCAACGAGGCGAGCATTCGTACCGTTGGCGTGCGGAACGCCGGGCACGTGCGCGTGGTCGCCGTACCGACGCAGTTCTGCCCGTACCGCGGGGTGAAGTGCTCCGCGGACGAGATCGAGCCGGGCGCGCTGGTGGTCGCCCAGTCGCTCGACCCGATCGACCGGACCCTGCACAACCTCGGGATCGTGCTCTGGGCGTTCGGCCTCGTCGGCGTGATCGGCGCCGCGCTCGCCGGCAACGCGATCGCGCAGTCCGGCCTCCGGCCGCTGGTCCGCCTGACCGGCGCCGCCGAGCACGTCGCCCGGACCGAGGAGCTCCGCCCGATCCCCGTCACGGGCACGGACGAGATCTCCCGCCTCGCGATGGCCTTCAACGCGATGCTGCAAGCCCTGGCGAGATCCCAGGACCGCCAGCGTCGACTCGTCGGCGACGCCGGCCACGAGCTCCGTACGCCGCTCACCAGCATCCGCACGAACCTCGACCTGCTCGCGCAGGCCGACAAGCGCGGCGGCCTCAAACCCGAGGACCGCAAGCAGCTGCTCGACGACGTCCAGGCGCAGATGGACGAGCTGACCACGCTCATCGGCGACCTCACCGAGCTCGCCCGCGACACCCCGCAGGTCCGCGACGCCGAGCTGATCGAGCTGTCGAACGTGGTCGAGGACGCGGTCCTGAAGGTACGCCGCCGCGCACCCGGCCTGGAGTGGGACGTGCAGCTCGCGCCGTTCCCCGTCTGGGGCGACGAACGCCTGCTCGGCCGCGCGGTCACCAACCTGCTCGACAACGCCGCGAAGTACAGCACCCCGGACAACCCCGCGCCTGGCGAACCGCCGTCCCGCGTGATCGTCCGCCTCCGCGACGGCGTCCTCACCGTCACCGACAGCGGCCCAGGCATCGCCGAGGCCGACCTCCCACACGTCTTCGAACGCTTCTACCGCTCGAGCGAGGCGCGTAGCCGTCCTGGTTCCGGGCTGGGCCTGGCGATCGTGAAGCATGCCGCGGAACAGCACGGAGGCATGATCTACGCCCGCAACGCGCCGTCAGGCGGAGCCCAGTTCACCCTGTGGCTGCCGCACGCGGCTACTCAGTCCCGCTGAACTACAGAGGTGCCCAGAGGCCCGCTGTACTGCGGCCGAGGAGGTCTGCTGTGGTGAGACCGGTCCGGCCGGAAGGCGATGTGGTGTGGGCCGCCAGCTGCCAGCGGCGAGCGGCCAGCGGGAAGGCGCCAGGCCGCGCGGCGGGCGCGGGTGCAGGCGCGGGGCGCGGGTGCAAGCGCACGGCGCGGGCGCGGGGCGCGGGCACCGGATGCGGGCGCGGGTGACGGATGCGGACGCGAGCGCCGAGTGCGGGTGCGGGCACCGGGTGCGGGCGCGGGCGCCGAGTGCGGACGCGGGCACCGCACGCGGGCATCGGGTGCTTTGCAGCTAATCGCCGGCTCTACACACACCGCCCTCCGGCCGGAGCGGCCTCAGCCACAGCAGACCTCCTCGGCCGCATCACAGCGGCGCTCAGCCGGACACGGCCCGCGCGGCAGCGCGGAACTCAGCGCGCCAGCGCGCACCTGGCGCCGCTAGGCGCACACCT